>CAWCPB010000008.1:0-87543 GCA_963797415.1 uncultured Acidobacteriaceae bacterium | reverse complement strand
AATTCTGCCAAAGAATGACCGATTAGATCAATGTTTCCGAGTTCCGATTGGACTCCCAAACAATCTCAATTGGGATTCGTTAGAGTGATCCGAACCGACTCATCTTCATTGTGAGATGCTAGTTCTGAATGAGACGCACGAGAGTGCCATCCGGGTCGACCAAGGCACCGATTCGACCGCCCCATGCCTCAACTTTGGGAGGGTGCAGCCGCGGTTGTCCCTTGCATCCCTCCGGCAGCCCGGCTTCTTTGCAGATTGCATAGAAGGAGTCGAGGTCGTCCAGCCGCAGGCAGCAACTGAACCAACTGGTCAAGGGATCTAGTTCAGGATGAGGAAAGAACTCCAAGGTTAGATCGCCGCGCTTCAGAATCATCCAGCCTTTATCACGCCAACTTTCAGAAGAAGCCGAGAGCTGCGTAGAAACGAGAAGTCTTTTCGAAATCGCGTGAGGGCAAATTGGGCGTGGCGGCATCACTCATTTCGATTGCTCCTGCATTGCCCTGTGGCCGCAGATGAGGTTCAACTATTGCAACAACGAGCCCTTGCAATTGTACCGGCGGACATTTTACCGAGCCGTAAGAGCAGAAAACACAGCAGTCTCCGATCTTGGGACGCATCAGAGTGTGGCATTGAACGCACTCATGGAAGAAGCGGCAGGAGTCGAGAGGCATCTCCTCCAATGTCGCATGACCACATTGCGGGCAGGTCAGCGTTGATTCCCGGATGATCCATCGCCGGCGTCATTACTTCTTGTTCCGCGCTATGCAGGGTCGAAGGAAAGCCAGCATTCGTAGTGGCTTTCACAAGTGCAGACGGATTTGTTTTGTCCGCGTCGTACCTCACCGTTGCAGTCTTGTGGTCGTAGTCCACCTTTGCCTCGATGACTCCCGGCACCTTCTCAAGCGCCTTGTGAATGGTGATCGAGCACATGGAGCAGGTCATGTTCTGCACATCGAGAACAGCGGTCTGCGGGGCTGCAGCAAACGCGGATACCGGCAAGCAGATGAGGAGAGAGGCAAGAATTCTACGCATTGTTGGATTCCTTTCAACGATAGAAAATCGGCAAAATCCATGGGCTGGCGACAAGGCCGAGCGTTATCGGCACCAATATCCAGAAGAAAATTCGCTGCGCATGTCGGGTGCGGTCGGCAACACAGTTATCCTCCACAGCGCAGCTCTGAGGTACGAGATACAGCTTCCGAAAAGCGAGTCCGAGGAACAGTACCGTCAGCACAATGAAGACGGGGCGGTACGGTTCGAGAGCAGTCAAGTGACCGATCCAAGCGCCTCCAATGCCCAGGCTCAAGAGCAGAAGCGGCCCGACGCAACAGGCTGACGCGCCGATTCCAGCCAACACGCCGCCAGCAAGAGCCATTTTCGTGTTCAATGACGATTGCATTCCGAGCCAGCCTTTCTTATTTCACTCTAAACCCCGTACCATAGTACGGAGTCAAGAGGGAGACGTGAGCGAAAACCTGACAATCGGCATACTGGCAAAGCGCGGTGGTGTGAATGTTGAGACGATCCGCTATTATCAGCGGCGCGGACTGCTGGAAGAGCCCTGAAACCCAGTGGAGGTTTTCGGCGTTATCCGCAGGAATCGGTGAAACGAGTCCTCTTCATCAAAAGGGCGCAGAGCCTGGGATTCACGCTAGAAGAGATTCTTGGTCTGCTTGCCCTTGATGAACGGAAAGCCTGTCTGGAGACACGAGGAATCGCAGCTCACAAGCTGGAGTTGATCGAGCAGAAAATCGCGGACCTCTCGAAGATGAAAAAATCACTCTCTCGTCTTGTACGCGCCTGTGATACGGCGTCAACAGGTGCGCCCTGTCCAATTATTCACCTTTTGGCCGATGACTGAATCGCGATTCCAGCGCTGGCGGCGTAGGTTTTCGAAATTGTAGAGAGCGATTACTCGCCTCGTGCATCATGGTTTATTCCCTTCAGTACCTGCAGGTATCTGAATATGCCTTCCTGATGCCTGCCGAGCATCAGCCTTGACGAAAAAGGTCTTGGACGCCGGTGGAATTTTCGGGGCACTCTCTGGAAAAGGAGGTCGATAATGGCACAGACGCTCTCAAAGTTTCCTCCTCGCTCAGTCGACAATCATTCATTCGGCATACATGATTTTGAACCTCTCCTCAACAGCCACCAGGCTGCACAGCTTTTGGACATCCACCGCAAGACTCTTCAGAGGTTGGCTCGACGCGGGGAAATCCGTGGCTCCCATGTTGGGAAAATGTGGCGTTTCCGCGCATCCGATCTGAACGCGTGGCTGGATTGTCAGGAACGAGCAAGTTGAATATCGATCTTAATAGTGGTCGCAAGAGCGCAGGCAGCCTTCTTCTATGTCCGCATTTGATGTCATCTGTTTCAGGAATACAAATTCATCGCTTTTAGGTATTGGACGACGGCAACATCTGTGCGCAAGCTAGGCACGAGGCAAGCCAGGAAACTCCCAATAGCTTGGAGGAATCGGCGTGAGTCTCAACTTGATAGAGGAACTGGAATCCCGGCGCGGAGCGATGAAGGTCTCGGACCTGACCGAACTCCTGGGAGTGGACGATAAACACATCTATCGCATGGCCGCGCGGGGTCAACTCCCGAGCTTCCGCGTCGGTGGTGCCGTCCGCTTCGACCCCCACGAGGTCGCAAACTGGCTGCGTCTAAGGTATGGAAACCAATCGTTCCCAGCCAAGAAGACTCCACAGCGAGAGGCTGCGCATTCGCCGGAGGCATCGAGTGCAGCGTAGTTCGGCACGGTCGGTCGGTTTGAAGTCCGGGGTCTCCTCGCCCTGCCTGACGTGGCCAAGCAGGGGGAGGAAAATGGCACCAACGTTAGCTTGATTCCCCTCGGAGCGCGGGAGAGCCTGCTTTGGATGCACTGGTCGCCTTCGGTTTGAAAGTTACCTGATCGAAGTCTGCCATGGGTGTATAACTCTGAATGATCTCGCCGAGGACTTTCGTTGTTTTCGACTTCCCATCGTCGCCCTTTTCCACCAGCCCGCCAATCCCCGCACGAATGCGGAAACCTATCTCGCGGTTGATTGGACCCTTTTCGGGATTGCCGTTCTTGTAAATGTCGTCTTTTACGTAAACCCTATAACCGTCGGTCCAACTGTAGGGCTGACCGACGAGCTTAGCCGGGTCCTTCATACAGTCATGGATCGCGTCCAGCGTGATCGAACTTTTGAAACGGTTAGTCCGGCAGATGTCCTGAGCCGCTTGGACCGCTCTATCCACCAACGCCCAGAAAAGCTTGATACGATCTGCCTCTCCTTTTTCGATGAAACCGTCTTTGATCAGGCTGTTGATGGTCTGCCCGC
Organism: uncultured Acidobacteriaceae bacterium; assembly: GCA_963797415.1. Taxonomy (GTDB): domain Bacteria; phylum Acidobacteriota; class Terriglobia; order Terriglobales; family Acidobacteriaceae; genus Edaphobacter. The sequence continues at coordinate 84,217 of CAWCPB010000008.1, read as the reverse complement.
TGGATGATTTCCGTCGGCTCCATGCGTTCTTCCGCCGCCGCCCGAAGAAGAGCGGCATTCGACAGCAAAGGTGAACGGAACAGTGAATTTGATCGGCGTGCCAGGCTGGTTGCTGGCGAATGTGGACTCAGACATGACGGAACTCCGTGAGGCGAGATTAGGTAACACAACGGTTATATATCGCACATTCATCCGTGTCAAGTGCGAATAACAAGCGATGTTACTCTAACGCATATGCTCACCTCTGTGAGCAGGACGAATCGCCCGGAAAAGTCGGCAATTTCGGCCCATTCTGGGCCGGCTTCACGCGACCAGTGCCGCCAGTTCGCCGCTGTTGACCTTCATTGCGGCGTCCTTTGACCGGACGCCTTTCAGGTACACCATCGTCGATTGGATGTCGCGATGGCCAGCCAGTTCTGCACGGTGCGGATGTCCACGCCGTCGCGCAGATGGTTCGTGGCGAAGGTGTGCCGGAATTTGTGCAGGAAGAAGTTCATGCAGTACGGCCCCTCGGCGCACTTGTTGTTGTGCTCGGTCACGCACTGTCCGCAGTTGAGGCCCGCGCGTTCTGCGACGCGCTTGACGACCATATCCATCTCGCTGTCCGGGCGGCCCTTGGTATTGCCGAAGACGAGATCGTTCGGCCTTGCCTGCTTCCGCTCTTTCCTCTTGCGCAGACGTTCGATCAACCCCGCGGGCAGGGGCACGGTGCGCTCCTCCCAGTTCTTCGGAGTGAAGCCCCACTTCGCTTTCGCCGTCACACGCGCCAGATGATGCCGGAAGTCGAGGTCCAGATACGCGACATAACGGAGCTCCTGGTCGCGGAAGCCGGAGCCAAGGATGAATTTGAGCAAGTCGGCCTCGTCTTCGGTCGCTGCTTTGAACATCGCTATCAGCTCTTCGGGCTCATAGATCGGGCGGATGGCATCGACGTACTTCGGCCAGTCGCCTTTTTCCATCAAGCCGGCGCGCCCATGCTTTTTGAAGAGCTGCAGCACGGTCACGACCTTGTCGTAGACGGTGCGAGCGCCCAGCCCCAGCTCATAGCAGTGGGTCATGAAGTCGAGCACGTCGTCTCGGGTCGCGTCCTCGACGTACTTCTTTTTGTAAGCGGCACGGAGCAGGGTGTCGAGCGTGTAGCGGTAGGTCAGATGGGTGCGAGGCTTGCGCTGCATCTTCACGTACCGGAGATAGGCGTCGATGGCATCGCCGATCGTCGTCTTGGGCGCAACCTCCGGCTCCGGCTCGGGACCGGCAATGAGGCCGTCGCGGATGGCGCGCAGCTCGATGGCCTTGCGGCGGGCCTGGTCGATAGCCTCGTCTCTGGCGACGGCAGTGCGATAGCGGCGCCCTCGCCGGCCGCCGACGCGCCACTCGATGTAGTAGGCGCCTTCGGGATGGACTTCGATCTGGCCGTTGATGCGGACGCGATCCTTGAGCCGTCCGTTGGCTTCAGGAACGACGGGGGCAAAGCGCCAACCGCTCAGCAGTTTTGATCTTCTTGATGAGGTTGACGCGGTCCGCGTAATCGGGAGCGTTGAGAAGAGTGCCGAGAGGCTTGAGAGTGGGCATCCAAAGAGTCCTCCTCTGAGGCCATAGCTTATCAAAGCGTGGACACCAACGTGGACACCAAGGAGTTATCTTACTGATTCCAAAGGTAGCCGGTTAGAAGGCAGCGCTCTAACCAACTGAGCTACGTCCCCAGATTGCTCTTCAGCAAATTGGAAGTATGTCACATAGAATAAGCGGCTTCGGAGGAGACGCTCGTTCTACCTTCGCTGGTTTGAACATCCAACCAACACATTGAGTTTAGCAGAAGATGGGCTGTTGGTGCGCGACGATCCCCTCAGTAGAAGTAGATTTTTCGGACGCCTCCGAAAAAATGCGCGAAGCCTCAATCGAAGCTTCGCGCAATCAAGATTACTACTCTGAAAAATGAGCCGCCCAAAATCGACACATCGCGATCGCTACTTCACCGACACCTCAGGCGTCACCGAGAAGCCCGGCCGCAGCACAAGATCCGGATTCTCCTGCTGCAGATTGGTGAAGTCGATACGGACAGGAATGCGCTGCACCACCTTCACATAGTTACCGGTCGCATTCTCCGGCGGAAACAGCGAAAGCCGCGATCCCGTGGCGCCGCCGATCTGTGTCACCTTGGCGGAGAACTTGCGTCCGCCCAGCGCGTCCACCTTGATCGTGACCGGTTGCTCAGCCTTCATCTCCGACAACTGCGTCTCCTTGAAGTTCGCCGTCACCCAAAGGTCCGTAAGTGGAATGATGGTCAGCAGGTCCTGCCCAACCGAAAGGTTCGCTCCTACCTGCACATTCTTCTTGTTCACGATGCCCGTCGCCGGAGCCGTTATCTTCGTGTACCCCAGGTTCAGCACAGCCTGGTCGACCTTCGACTGTGCCTGTTTCACATTGGCCAGCGCGGCATTCGCCACCGCCTCCTGCACCTTCACCTGCGAAGGTCCGTTCTTGACGGCCTGGTCCGACTGCGACTTCGCCTGATCCAGCCGCTGCTGCGCCTGGCGAATCTGCTCCTGTGCCCCAAGCACCTGCGCCTCTGCCTCCAACACCGCAGCCTTGCTCGCCGCCGCCGCCGCTACCGCAGCATCAAACTGCTGCTTCGAGATAACATCCTTCTGCACCAGTGGCGTATAACGATCCACGTCTAGCTGCGCCTTCACGGCATTCGCCTTGGCCTGGTCCACCCGATCCTGCGCCGCCTCCGCCTGCTTCTGCGCCTGCAATACCGAAGCACTGGAGCCCCTAACGTCTGAGTTACTCGTACTCACCAACGTCTTCACATTGATGCCCGTAATCGGAACGTTCACCGTCGCCTGCACATAGGCAGCCTGCGCACTGGCAAGATTGGCCTGCGCCTGCTCCACCGCAACCTGATAGTCCCGCGGATCGATCTCCGCGAGCAGCTGTCCCTGAGTTACCTTCTGGTTGTCTTCCACGTAAACCTTAATCACTTGGCCAGCCACACGCGCACTCACCTGATACAGGTTGCCATCCACCTGCGCGTCGTCCGTCTCCACCGAGAAGGTCGATCGCCAATAGTAAAGACCGCCCACAATAATCAGAAACAGAACGACCGCAATTCCAATAAATTTGCCGCGCGAACTCTTCGCCGGCGTGTCCATACCATTGCCGTTTCCGTCATCCTTCGCGGTGATCTGCGCTTCTCTCTGCTGTTCGGCTTGCTCTGCCACGTTTACTTTCCTCCCAGATAATCTTTGTAGTTTGTCTGCGCCACGCCGAGTGCACGCGCCAGCGAAAGCTTGGCGACATTGTGCTGATACAGCGCGCTGATGTATTGATCGTTGGCCTGCTCTGTCTGAGACTGCGCCTGCGACACCGGCAGGTTGTCCGAAACTCCGGCGTGAAATCGCTGCTGCGCCTCGCTCAGTGCCTCATTCGCAAGCTCAACATTCGAGTGCGTCGCCTCCACCAGCTTCGCCGCCGCCTGTATATCCAGGATGCTGTCGCGAATATCCGCGTTCACCTGCTGGATCTGGTCCGACAGCTTCGCCGTCGCCGTCTGGTACTGCGCATCGGCCGAGGTCTCCTGCCCACGCGTCTTCGCGATCTGCAGATATCGGCGCCGAGATCTCGCCGTTCGCCAGGTATGTCCCGTGCGAGTGCCCCGGCGTATTACCCAGGTCGCCAAAGTCTCCGTTCGCCTTCGCCACCGGCAGCTGCGACGCAAACGCCGCCTTCTTCTCCGCCTGCGCCACCTTCACCTGCTCCTCGGCGGCCTGCAGGTCCTTGCGAGACTTCAACGCCGCTGCAAATGCCGTCTCCGGATTCACCTGATCGAGCGCAGCGTACGGCACCTGGTCTGTCAGCCGAAACTCCTGATCCAGCGGAAGCCCAATAGTCCGCGCCAGCGCCAGCTTGTCCTTCGCCAGCGAGTTCTTCGTAGAGATCAAGCTCTGCTGCACGTTCTGGTAGTCCACCTGCGCCCGCAGCACATCCAGCTTCGGACTGGTTCCCGCATCATGCGCCGCAATCGCCTGGTCCAGCGTCACCTTCGACGTCGCCAGCTCCGCGTTCACCGACTCGATCCGTGCCTGGTCCGCGATGCACAACAAGTAGGCATTGCCCACCGTCAGCACCACCATATTCGTCGCATCCTCAGCCGTAAAATTCGCGCTCTGAAAGTTATGCTTCGCCGCCAGATAGTTCTGAAGCGAAGAAATATCCAGCAGCTTCTGCGTCATCAGCGCGCGAAAATCCACCACCTGAAACGGCCCGATAATCGGGTTCAATCCCGGAATCGACAACCCAAACGCCGCCAGATTGATCTGCTGCACCGAGTAGCTCACCCTGCCCGTCACCGTCGGCAACAGATCCTGCAACTGCTCCAACCGCTGCCCGTTCGCATTCTTCTGCGCCGAAGACTGCAGAATCAGCCCCAGGTTCTGCCGCAGTCCACGCCGAATCGCCTCATCGAGAGACAGATCGATCGTCGTACCCGTAGACTTGCCATCCACCACGCTGCCCTTGAACGAGTCCGGTGTCGCCTGCGCGCCGTTCGAGCCGGTAGCGTTATATAGCTGCTGCTGGGCGCCCGCCGTCACCGAGCTCTGCGACGCCGTACTCGCGCCAGTAGGCCGCTCGCTGTCCAATGGATTGGTCGAATACACCGCGCCGGGAGCCTGTGCGCTGCTCTGCGTCGGACCGGCGGCCACTATCAAACCCAGCGATACAGCCGCAAAAGTAACCCGCAGCCTTCCGGCGTAATGCGCTGTTTTGCTTTCACTCATACGTATGATGTTACCTGCACCTTGCTTTAGGTTGGCTTTAGATCCGACCGGAAGCAGCCACTCTCTGCGCTGCAACACCTAGTTCACTCATTCAGATGCGCTAAGTCTTGCCGAATCTTCAAAAAATCTCCTCATCCGACAGAGATGAGTAAACTCGACTTGCAGGTTTCTTATCAATCGCTCACGGATCGCAATCCATCCCACGCAGGAGGCGGAATGTTTCTGGGTATCGATGTCGGCACAGGTGGCACCCGCGCCCTGTTGATCGACCGCAACGGCCGCACCATCGCCTCACACGCCAGCGAACACGCCCCCATCCACTCCGAGCACATCGGCTGGGCAGAGCAGGACCCCGAAGACTGGTGGCGCGCCGCCACCGATGCCATCACCGCCGTCATCGCCGCCGGAGCCATCGCCGGAGCCTATATCTCTGGCGATGAGATCGAAGCCATCGGCCTCACCGGCCAGATGCACGGCTGCGTCATGCTCGACGCCGACGGCGCAGTCCTCCGCCCCGCCCTCATCTGGGCCGACCAGCGCACCCAGCCCCAGTGCGACTGGCTCACCCAAAAAATCGGCTTCACCCGCCTCATCGAGCTCACCGCCAACCCCGCGCTGCCCAACTTCACCCTCACCAAACTCCTCTGGGTCCGCGACCACCAGCCCGAAATCTTCGCCCGCATCGCCCACGTCCTCTGCCCCAAGGACTACGTCCGCTACCGCCTCACCGGCGAGTTCGCCATGGACATGCAGGAGGCCTCCGGCACCCTCCTCCTCGACGTAGCCCACCGCCGCTGGTCCCCCGAAGTAGCCGAAGCCGCAGCCATCCCCATGTCCTGGCTCCCCCGCCTCTTCGAAGGCCCCGAGATCTGCGCCCGCATCAGCCCCGCAGGAGCCGCCGCCACCGGCCTCGCCGCCGGAACCCCCGTAGCCGCCGGCGCAGGCGATCAAGGCGCCGGAGCCATCGGCATGGGCATCCTCACCCCCGGCTCCGTCTCCGCCACCATCGGCACCAGCGGAGTCGTCTTCGCCGCCACCGACGCCCCCATCCACGATCCCCTCGGCCGCCTCCACACCTTCTGCCACGCCGCCCCCGACCGCTGGCACGTCATGGGCGTCACCAACGGCGCCGGCCTCAGCCTCCGCTACTTCCGCGACACCTTCGCCCCCGGCAAATCCTACGACGAACTCACCGCCCTCGCCGCGCAAGCACCTCCAGGCTCCGACGGCCTCCTCTGGGCCCCCTACCTCTTCGGCGAGCGCACCCCGCACCTCGACCCCAACGCCCGCGCCGCCTTCATCGGCATCACCGCCTCCCACACCCAGGCCCACTTCATCCGCGCCGTCCTCGAAGGCGTAGCCTTCAGCCTCCGCGACACCCTCACCCTCTTCGCCGAACTAAAGATCCCCGTCCGCTCCATCCGTCTCGGCGGAGGCGGAGCCCGCAACCCCCTCTGGCGCCAGATCCAGGCCGACGTCTACGGCCAACCCGTCGACATCCTCGAAGCCGAAGAAGGCGGAGCCTTCGGCGCTGCCCTCCTCGCCGGAACCGGCGTCGGAGCATGGCCCACCGTAGAAGCCGCCTGCGCCGCCACCATCCGCATCACCTCCACCGTCCACCCGCATCACACAGATGTCATGAACAGCAGCTATAACGAATACAGAAAGATCTACCCCGCACTAAAGACCACAGGAGCCAAGTAAAAGATGAGCACTGATATCGGAGTAGCAGTAATCGGCTTCGGCCTCGGCGGACGCGTCTTCCACGCCCCCTTCGTATCCGCAGTACCCGGCCTCAAATTGGAAGCAATCGTCCAACGCAAGGGCGACGCCGCCGCCAAAGCCTACCCCAATACCCGCATCCTCCGCTCCGTCGAAGAAGCACTCGCCGACCCCGCCATCCAGCTCGTCGTCGTCTCCACCCCCAACGAGACCCACTTCGCCCTCGCCAAACAAGCCCTCAACGCCGGCAAGCACGTCGTCATCGACAAGCCCTTCGCCGCCACCAGCGCCCAGGCCCGCGAGCTCTCCGACCTCGCCGCCAGCAAACACCTCGTCCTCGTTCCCTTCCACAACCGCCGCTGGGACGGCGACTTCCTCACCGTACGCAAGCTCCTCAAAGAAGAAGCCGTCGGCCGCCTCGTCACCTTCGAGTCCCACTTCGACCGCTTCCGTCCCATCCAGCGCGAGGCCACCTGGAAAGAAGCCGGCGACCCCGCCAACGGCATGCTCTTCGACCTCGGCCCTCACCTCGTCGATCAGGTCCTCAGCCTCTTCGGCCCGCCCACCGGCATCACCGCCAGCGTTCGCCGCGACCGCGACACGACCGAAATCGAAGACGCCTTCGACATCATCCTCCACTACCCCCGCATGCTCGCCTTCTGCCGAGCCAGCATGCTCGCCTGCGATGCCTCCCCGCGCTTCCTCCTCCACGGCACCCACGGCAGCTACAAAAAATACGGCCTCGACCCCCAGGAACCCTCCCTCGAAGCCGGAGCCAAAGTCCCCCGTCAGGGCTCACCAGAAGAGTGGCTCAACGAACCCCGATCCGCCTGGGGCACCCTCACCATCGCCCCCATCCTCGCCGAACCCGGCAACCTCATCACCACACCCATCCAGACCCTGCCCGGAGACTACCGCGGCTACTACGCCAACGTCCGCGACGCCATCAACGGCACAGCCCCCCTCGAGGTCACCCCCGAAGACGGCTACCGCCTGATCCGTCTCTTGGAAATGGCACGCGAGAGCAGCGACCAAGGAAAAACCTTGCCCGTGAACTTCTAAATCTTTTCCTATCGCCGCACCGCCCCCAAAACCGTCATCTCGACCGAAGGCGGCGCTTTTGCCGCCGCAGTGGAGAGACCCCCGTATTTCGCTTTTGCCCTTGCTTGTTCCTTATGCTGACTTCAAAAACCCGTCATCTCGACCGAAGGCGGCGCTTTTGCCGCCGCAGTGGAGAGACCCCTGTATTTCGCCTTTGCTGTTGCTTGTTCTTTCTTGCTCCACTGAAGAAAAAACCTAACATCTCATCCCAATCACCATCTTCGCCGTAGTGATCGCCTGCCCCACATGCCGCTGCGTATGCTCCGCGCAATGCACCAACACTCCACCAACCGAACTCGGTTGACACATCCGTCCTACCCCGCGCGTCTCCTCAAAAGTATCCGGCCGAAGCTGTCGCACCCGCACCATCGCTACCTCTAGCCCATCCATAAACTCCACCAGCGTCGCCTCGTGCCAGTCTCCATCCATCTCCGTCCGCAGCTTCTCCAGTTGCGTCGAATCCAGCCTTTCTCCCTCCGCATACGTTAGCAATCTATCCAGGCTCCGCGCGATGTGCCGCAGATGAAATCCCACCGACGCCATCCCAAACAGTCGCGCCTCCATCTCCGCATCACTCAAGTCCCCGCACCACCGCATCACATCTTCCGCCGCCTGCTCCAGCGCGTGTAACACTCCTCGTCGTACTGCGTCCATCTCTGTCAAATTCCCTCGTAACCAGGGTTCCAGCATCGCACCTCCTCCAAGCACTTAATGGACGCCTACATTTATAACCTGCATCAGCACAATCCCGCATAGTTGGCCCGGATCACTACCTTTATAGCTCTGCCCTGCTTTGTCCCACTTCTGTTCACGCAATCCGAAGCCGGCTCACAGACCTCTCACTCGCCGAAACTCCCGGACCACTTGACCAACATCACGATGCTGTCCATCCACAGCATCGTTCATTGCCTGCATCTGTGCTGCATCCACCTTACCAGCCAATCGATCCAGCGCCACTTGAATCTCGGGATTTGCGCGCAAAGAATCTTCACGAAACAACGGCACCGCCTCATACGGAGGAAAGTAGTGCTTGTCATCCGCCAGCACCACAAATCCTAAAGCACGTATAGGCCCATCCGTCGAGTTCCCCGCCACCATATCTACCTGCCCTCCCGCTAGTGCTCTATAAAGCAATCCAAGGTCCATCGTCCGCGGAGCTCCGCTGAACCTCAACCCATAAGTCGCCTCCAACCCACGCAACCCATCCGGCCGCTCCTCAAACTCATACCCCACCCCCAGCCTCCAGTCCCGAGGTTCCGGGTGCCCCATAGCCTGCCCTGAGCCTGTCGAAGGGTCAGACAGCTTCTCGTCTGACGTGGGGTTGGTCTTTACATTGGACGTGATCGTTGCACGCGGACTTCTCTCCATCAGACGCACTCGACCCGATCTTCCTCTCCGACATCGGGTCAATCACCTTCACCGCATCCGAAATCGTTCTCAACCCCAGCCTCTTTGCATCCTCCCCACGCACCACCATCGCAAACGTATTCTCAAATCCCAACGGAGCCCCCACCCGCACTCCATACCGCGACGCATACAACTCACTAACCCGCCGCAAAACCGTGGCGGAATCTCTCTGTCCCACCGGCGGAAGAGGCTGCTTCAAAATCGCCACCAACGCCGTCCCCGTGTACTCCACATACCCATCGATCCGTCCACTCACCAGCGCCTGCTGACACAGATAACTCCCCGCCAGATAAAACCGCCGGTCTACCCTCTCACCAGCCTTCCCCTCCTCCGCAAAGACCGCCTCAATCTCCTGCGCCACCAACTCGCCCAACACCACCTGCTCGGTAAAGTTCTTCGACCCCACCACCACCCGCGAAGACCGAGGCGGCGCACACCCCACCACCATCAACAGCCCCGCCAAAACCAGCCCACCCCAAAAACCGACTTTCGTAGTCGAAGCATCCAACGTTGTCGAAGAACCCGCCTTTGAAGTCGCGGCAGAAGAATCCAACGTCGTAGTCGCAGCAGAAGCATCCGCCTTCGTAGTCGCACCAGAAGAGCCCGGCTTCGTAGTTGCAGTAGAAGCATCCGTCTTCGCAGTTGCAGCAGAAGAAATTGTCTTCGTAGTCGCCTTTGCTTCTAGGTACCCCAAGGCTTCAGCCTTGGGTCTCTCAGGCCCAGGGTTGAATCCGGGCTTTAGCCCCTGAGGTTTGCCTTCGTCCGTGCCACCACAAATCTCGCCGGGGGATGCTTGACAAATCCCCCCTCCCAAACACCCCCTCCACGCAGTCCCACACACTCTCCAAAGCCCCAAGTCCAAACCTAAAGTCTCTCCTTCGAAGACTTTGGACTTGCCGGGGGGGAGGCGGGGTACCCTGCTACCCTCCATCTCGCCGCACCGTCAACCGCTTCTCCAACCATCCCAAAGCCGCATCCGCCACCAACGCCAGCAACGCCGCCGGAATCGCCCCCGCCAGCACCAGCGAGTTATCCACAGACGCCACACCCCGAAAGATCAACTCCCCCAACCCACCCGCCCCAATCGCCGCCGCAATCGTAGCCACCCCCACGCAAGTCACCGTAGCCGTCCGCAGCCCCGCCAGAATCACACTAGCCGAAAGCGGAAGCTCTACCTTAAAAAGTCTCTGCATCTCATTCATTCCAAGCGCATTCGACACATCAATCAAAGTAGGATCAACCCCCGCAATCCCAGCATACGTATTCCGCAGAATCGGCAGCAACGCATACCCCGTCAAAGCCAGGATCGCCAGCCGAGCCGCATTCTCCCCCAGCCAGGGCACCGGCAGCAGCAACCCAAACAGCGCCAGGCTAGGCACCGTCTGCACCACATTCGCAAACCCAATCACCGGCCGCGCCCACTTAGGCCGCCTCGCCAGCAAAACCCCCACCGGCAGCCCAATCCCCGCCGCCAGAATCATCGCGCTCAGCGTCAGCCACAGATGTTCAAACGTCAGCCGCCCGATCTCCCATCCGTGCGCACGCAGAAACTCCATCATGCATTCACCATGCGATGTACCGCCCGAACATAATCCTTTACATGAGGATTATCCGACCCCGCCACATCCTCACGAGCTAGATCCGCCCCCACCCTCCCCTCCGACAGAAACACCACCCGCTGCGCCAGATACAGCGCCTCGTCCAGATCATGCGTCACCAGCAGAACCGTCTTCTTCACCCGCTCCAGCAGCCCTCGCAGCATCGACTGCATCTCCCCGCGCGTAAGCGGATCCAGCGCGCCAAACGGCTCATCCATCAACAGCACCGCCGGATCACCCGCCAAAGCCCGTGCCAGCCCCACCCGCTGCCTCTGCCCACCCGACAACTGCCAAGGATACCGCCCCCCAAACTCCGCCACATCCAACCCCACCAGCCCCAACACCTCCCCCACCCGCCCCTCAATATCCCCCTTCGACCACCCAGCCAGCTCCAACGCGATTCCCACATTCTTTTCCACAGACATATGTGGAAAAAGCCCCGTCTCTTGGATAACGTACCCAATGCTCCGTCGTAACTCCACTAAGTCACGAGCTATCATTAGGCTTACCCGAGACCAACACCTTACCGCTCGTAGGCATCCCCAACCCATTTACCATCCGCAGCAGCGTAGTCTTCCCCGACCCGCTACGCCCCAGCAACGCCATAGTCGTCCCCGCCGCCAGTTCCAGCGAAATATTCTGCAAAAGCAAACGGCCAGAAGCCAGCGCATAGCTCACCTTCGCGAACTCCACGCCAGCCTCGGGCATAGCTCCCTGCTCTATTCGAGATATCTAAAGCGCTGCTTCCGGTGCCGCCTCCGCGCCATGCTGCACGCCGTCCGCAGTCTCAGCGGCCACAGGCTCAACTGCCGGCTGGCCCTTCACCCGGACGACCGTGATCTTCTCAAAGCCTTCCTTGAAGGTTGGCGGCTTAAGTCGCTCAGCCATCTTGTGCATCACTTCGTCGGTCACCTGACGATCGCGCTTGCTGTTCCGCTCCAGGCAGACCGCCAGCGGCACATCGAAGAACACCGCCTGCACCTCATACCCGAAGCTCTTCGCCATCTTGATCCACTGCTTCCGCTCATGCGGAGACAGGTTCGTGGCATCGACATAGTTCCACGGCATCTTCGCAATCAACCGCGCCCGCAACAGGCTCCGCAGCGTCGAAAACACCAATCCCTGATATCGTTGCTCCGTAATATCGTCGAACAACAGCGTCCGCAGCAGATCGCTCGACAGCGGAGTCACCCCGCGACGCTTGTACCAGGTCGTCTTACCCGACCCTGGCAGCCCGATCGTCAGCACCACATAGCCCCGCGGAGACTTGGTCGCCGTCAACTCGGCCGGCGGCGTCCCCAGAAACTCAGGCTGCGTCTCCTCGACAATCTTTTTTTCTGGAACCGCCACAGCAACCGGTTCAGCCGTTGGCGCCTCGACAGCTTTCACTTCAGCAGGCGGAGCAGCTTCGGCAACAGGGTCTGCCGTCTTCACCGGCTCCCGTTCAGGGTAGGTAGGTCTCAGCGGAGCAAGCTGGTTGGCTGGCAGCTCTTGCCCGCTTTTCCCGGTGGACTCAGACTCATTCGGTCCACGTCTAGGGCGTCGTCTCATTTTTTCGCGCATCCATTCGCGCAGTTCGCGCATACGACGCTTGTAACACAGCCTCGAACACACTCGCAAATCTGTGCACCACCTCCAGCACCCCCTCCCCGTTCCCCCTTTGTCTCACGCTCTGCATTTACAATCAAGGATGAAACGACAAAACGACAGGAGCAATCCGACTTATGGCAGTAAAGGTAGGTATCAACGGCTTCGGCCGCATCGGACGGAACGTCTTCCGCACCGCCCTTGGTAATCCCGATATCGAATTCGTAGCCGTAAACGACCTCACCACCCCCGCTACCCTCGCCCACCTGCTCAAGTACGACTCCATCCTCGGCAATCTCAAGCAGGAGATCACTCACGGAGCCGACTTCATCGCCGTCGACGGCAAGCAGATCAAAGTCTTCGCCGAGCGCGACCCCGCCAAGCTCGACTGGGCTTCCGTAGGCGCGCAGATCGTCGTCGAGTCCACCGGCCTCTTCACCGACGCCGAAAAGGCCAAGGCCCACCTCGGCAGCACCGTCAAGAAGGTCATCATCTCCGCCCCCGCCACCAACGAGGACATCACCCTCGTCCTCGGCGTCAACGAAGCCAAGTACGACGCGGCGAAGCACAACATCGTCTCCAACGCCTCCTGCACCACCAACTGCCTCGCGCCCGTCGTCAAGGTCCTCAACGACACCTTCGGCATCGCCAGCGGCATCATGACCACCATCCACAGCTACACCAACGACCAGGTCATCCTCGACACCCCCCACAAAGACCTCCGCCGCGCCCGCGCCGCCGCCCTCTCCATGATCCCGAGCAGCACCGGCGCCGCCAAGGCCCTCAAGCTCGTCATCCCCGAGATGGACGGCAAACTCGACGGCTTCGCAATCCGCGTCCCCACCCCCAACGTCTCCGTCGTTGACCTCACCTTCGTCGCCGAGAAGCCCATCACCGTAGCGACCGTCAACGCCGCCCTCAAGGCGGCCGCCGACGGCCCGCTCAAGCCCTACCTCGGCTACACCGACGAAGAGCTCGTCAGCTCCGACTTCAAGGGCAACCCCCTCTCCTCCATCGTCGACTCCAAGCTGACCAAAGTCATCGGCAACACCGGCAAGGTCATCAGCTGGTACGACAACGAGTGGGGCTACTCCAACCGCGTCAGAGACCTAATCCTCTTCCTCGTGAAGAAGGGCCTCTAACGCTCCCGTACCATCACAAAACGCTCGTCATTCTGAGCGAAGCGAAGAACCCCCGCATTTCGATAGAAGCGGCAAGGTTCTTCGCTTCGAAATTTAAAATTCGCATCGGATCAGGACCTGCTGCCAATCGCTGATTTTGGCTGTAAAGCCGCTAGCCACTCCGTTCGGGCTATGGCAGACTATCCTGTCTCTGTCGAGGGTCCAACATGCAAGCCGTTCTAACCTCCGGCATCATCCTCTCAGCGATCGCGCTCGCCGCCTTTCGGACTTCATCGGCACAGACACCCGTTCACGCTCCTGATGGCGGTAGCTTCGAAAGAATTCAGAGCGTGTCCATCCCTCCCAAGACCGGTGCTCCGTTCACCGCCATCGTAGTCACCGAGTGGACCCGCCTGCTCGAAGACGGCACCACCACCACCGTCAAAAATCACCGGACCGTGGCCCGCGACAGCGTCGGCCGCGTCTTCCAGGAACGCCGCAACTTCAGTCCCAATGGCGATAAGGAAACCACCACACTGTCAACGCTGAACTACTCCGACCCCATCCGTCACGAGCTTTACGCCTGTTTCCCCAACACCCATACCTGCAACGTCTACCCCTACGATCAGCCAACAACCGCACGGGTGAGTACGCCGGCCACAGTCACACTGCCGAAAGGGGATGGCTCCATCACTCGCGAATCCCTCGGCCAGAGCACCATCGACAACCTCGAAGTCCTCGGCTCCCGCGAGATCACCACCATCAACCCTGGCGCCAACGGCTATCAGCATCCCGAACCCACAGTCAAAGAGTTCTGGTACTCTCCGCAACTCGAGGTCAATCTCATCACCAAGCGCTTCGAACCTAGAGGTGGCTCCCAGAACTTCACCCTTGAAAACATCAACCTAAACGAACCCAATCCCAACCTCTTCGTCCCACCCGCCAACTACAAACTCGTCCGCAGCGTCCAGTAACTTTACCTCATCCCCAGATCGCCTCCGCATACTTAAATGGCCGATGCAACCGGCTCTTCCAGAAGTAAGCCAGAATAATCACACTCGCGATCGCTGCATAAGCACACCAAAGTGAAGTGAACGCATACCGCTTCACCGCCATCACCGTCAGCAGAATCGTCAGATTCGCCACGCCAAACAGCACCATCGGTCTCTCCTTCGAGAAGAACAGCGAGCCGCAAGTCGCAATCACGTACAACACCGCCAGCGTCGTATTATTCGTCCCGTCATTGATGTAGACGATGCTGTTCCCCCGCACAAAAATCTGCAGCGGATAAGCGATCAACGCCCACAACATATACAGCGTCGTCCCTGTCCCAACCGCCAGAAACGGCAACATCCGCCTGCGGCTCTTCATATTCGGCTCGAACAGCAGAATACTCAGAGGCATCAGAAACGGCAGCAGCCCCTGCGCATAAAGCACATACGCCGCGCCCATATAGTGCGTCACCGCCGGCGACAAAATCCCATCCAGCCCCAGCCACACAAACCCTTCGATAAATTGGTGCACGGCAAACAGCGTAGGCAGCGAAGCAAACAGCAGCTCGCGCCTGTGCTTCACCTTCGTCAACGTGACGACCCCAACCGCCCCCAGCACTCCACTTCCCACAAAGTTTGCCGTCGCTGAAAAGCACATGCCCGCCCATCCTCCACAAGCTCAACCTTCAATGATTCTGCCGATCATACCCGACCTAGTCACCCAACGACGCCCAGCCGCAATCCGAATATTATGTCTCCATGGCGATCCGCACGAACATCCCCGGCACATCTCCCTACGAGCCCGTCATCGGCTTCTCCCGAGCCGTCCGCATCGGCGATCGCATCCACGTCTCCGGCACCGGCCCCGTAGGCGCCGAAAACGCCGACATCGCCGAGCAGACCGACCAGTGCCTCACCCTCATCGCCTCCGCGCTCAAACAGGCCGGCAGCTCCATCGAGCACGTCTACCGCACCCGCATCTACCTCACCCACATCGAAGACTGGGAGGCCGCCGCCCAGGTCCACGGCAAGTTCTTCTCCCTCATCCGTCCCGCCGCCACCATGGTCGTCGTCGCCGCTCTCCTCAACCCCTCCTGGCGCGTCGAGATCGAAGCTGACGCCCAGGTCCCCGAGGGCATCGTCACCGAAGAGATCGATCTCCGCAACCGAATCCGTCAAATCGAGACCCGCGCCCTCGACCGCATGCGAAAACGCCAAACCGGCCCATCCTCCGCGGGCTAATCGCCCTCCAATCACCCGCCAGTAAAATATCCCATGCGAAAATCCCCTTCCCCCTCGCTCCTCAAAGCGATCCTCGTCGGCGGAACTCTCGCCGCAGTCCTCGACATCCTCGACCCCATCCTCTTCTTCTACCTCCGCAACCACATCGACCCCATTCGCATCCCGCAGTCCATCGCCAGCGGAGTGCTCGGCCCCGCCGCCTACACCGGAGGTCTCCGCACTGCGCTTCTCGGCCTCGCCCTCCACCTCTTCATCGCACTCGCCTGGGCCACCGCCTTTGTCCTCGCAGCCCGCAACCTGGCATTTCCTCACGAAACACCCCATCCGTTCAGGCCTGTTCTACGGGGCCATCATCTACATCGTCATGAACTACCTCGTCCTGCCCCACAGCCGAGTCGCACCATCTCGTCCTGCTCCCGCCGTACTCATAAACGGTATCTTCGCCTGTCTGGTCCTCGTCGGCCTGCCCATCTCGCTCTCGAATCTTCGTTTCGCGCCCCCGCGTCGGTTATCCTCTATCTGACATGCCCAAACTATCTATTCGCGACCTCCCCCTCCACGGCAAGCGAATCCTCATCCGCGTCGACTTCAACGTCCCCCTCTCCAAGGACGGCGCCGAAATCCTCGACGACACCCGCATCCGCGAGACCATCCCCACCATCGAGTACGCTCTTCGCCACAAAGCCAAAGTCATCCTCTGCTCCCATCTCGGCCGCCCCAAGGGCAAACCCGTCGCCACCATGAGCCTCCGTCCCGTCGTCGACCGCCTCCGCGAACTCCTCGACAAGGTCATCGATCTGGACGAAAACGTCGCCTTCTCCCCCGACTGCGTCGGCAGCATCGCCTCCGAGCTCGCCAACAACCTCGAAATCGGCCAGACCCTCCTGCTCGAAAACCTCCGCTTCCATCCCGAAGAGGAGGCCAACGATCCCGACTTCGCCCGCCAGCTCGCTAGCCTCTGCGACCTCTACGTCAACGACGCCTTCGGCAGCGCCCACCGCGCCCACGCCTCCACCGAAGGCATCACCCACTTCGTCGCACAATCCGCCGCCGGCCTCCTCATGAACAAGGAGCTCGAGTACCTCGGCAAGGCCGTCACCGACCCCCTCAAGCCCTTCGTCGCCATCATCGGCGGAGCCAAAGTCTCCGACAAGATCGGCGTCATCGACAACCTGCTCGACAAGGCCGACGCCATCATCATCGGCGGCGGCATGGCCTACACCTTCCTCAACGCCCAGGGCCAGTCCACCGGCAAATCCCTCGTCGAGACCGACAAGCTCGACGTAGCCAAAGCCGCTCTCGCCAAGGCCAAAAAGAACGGCGTCCGCTTCCTCCTGCCCATCGACCACGTCCTCGCCGACAAGTTCGCCCCCGACGCCACCACCCAGATCTTCTCCGGCCACGGCGCCTTCCCTGCCGACCTCATGGCCCTCGACATCGGCCCCAAATCCATCGAGCTCTTCTCAAAAGAGATCGCCGACGCCAACACCATCATCTGGAACGGCCCCATGGGCGTCTTCGAGATGCCCGCCTTCGCCCGCGGCACCAACGCCATCGCCCGCGCCGTAGCCGGAAACCACGACGCCATCACCATCGTAGGCGGTGGCGACTCCGTCTCCGCGATCCAAAAATCCGGCTACGCCAAAAAAATCACCCACATCTCCACCGGCGGAGGAGCCAGCCTCGAATTCCTCGAAGGCAAAACCCTCCCCGGCGTCGCCGCACTCACCGACAAATAGCAATCACAACTTTCTCAACAGACCTGAAATCATCTTTTTCACTTCTACCGTTGCATTCGAGAGACGTTCATGATCTGCCTCATCGAGATAGGACAGATCATGAGCGAGCCGCACCAGATATCCAGCTCTGACGCAGAAGCTAACGCTCTCCGTAAGCCGGCACCGAACTCCACATCACCACTGCGTCCACAACCTTCAGCAATCCGCATAGCAACACTTGCACTTCGCCGAAGCTGAATCGTCAAACCGAAGCTCTCACTTTGAGGCAATTTCTCCGTCACGCGGTAAACCTCGAGCACAAGAGTCATGCGCCTTCTGCCAAACACCCAACTCCCGAAAATCCTTCATCTCTCCCCAGAAAGCTGACAGCTCAAAGCTAGTAGCTGAAAGCTGATTATTGAAAAGTGAACTGACGCTACCTTTCAACGAGCATAGCAATCCTCACAGCATCAACGGAACTTGTGCTGAGGTACAAACCTTTGCTTCCCAGTCGTACAAAAAAAATGGAATACTGATCCCCACATGCGAAAACCCCTCATCGCAGCAAACTGGAAGATGTACAAGACACCCGCCGAGTCTCTCGCCTTCCTCCAGACCTTCCTCCCCCTGGTCGCCGACGAGCAGCACTCAGAGATTCTCCTCTGCCCTTCCACCACCTCGCTCCCCGCCGTCGTCGAAGCCGCCTGTAACACCTCAGTCCGTGTCGGCGCGCAAAACATGAACTGGCACGCAGAGGGCGCCTACACCGGCGAGACCTCGCCCCTCATGCTCAACGCCATCGGCGTCACCCATGTCCTCATCGGCCACAGCGAGCGCCGCCAGTACTTCAACGAGACCGATACCACCGTCAACCTCAAGATCAAGGCCGCCCTCGCCCACGGCCTCACCCCCATCGTCTGCGTCGGCGAGCACCTTAACGAGCGCGAGGCCAACCTCACCGATAAAGTCCTCGAGCTCCAGGTCTCCGTTGCCCTCGAAGGCATTGACCCCGACGCCGCCGCCGGCCTCATCTTCGCCTACGAGCCTGTCTGGGCCATCGGCACCGGCCGCACCGCCACCCCCCAGACCGCCGAGGATGCCCACAAGATCATTCGCGCTCGAATCGCAAAGTCCCTCACTCCCGCACTAGCCGCATCCACCCGCATCCTCTACGGCGGCTCCGTTAAACCCGACAACGCCGCCACCTTATGCTGCCTCGAAGACATCGACGGCGCACTCGTCGGCGGAGCAAGCCTCGACCCCACCAGCCTCGCCCAGATCATCCACAACTCGGCGTCAAACGCACGAAAAAATGCCGCGCAGCCCCACCGCGCAGCATCTCACCCCAGTCCCTAGCCTTACCGAACCACCCCAGCCTGCTCCATAGGCCAATACACAAACGCCGCCTTCCCATAGATCAAATCCCGATCCACTGGCCCAAAGTCCCGGCTGTCGCTCGAGATCGACCGATGGTCTCCCATCACGTAGTATTCATGATCCGGCAGCACAATCTGCGCCTCCGAGCGGTCGTCCGAAAATCGCTCCGGCACATAAGGTTCCGCGATCGGCCGTCCGTTCACATACACCCGCCCCTGCTCAATCCTTAGCTTATCTCCCGGCAGTGCAATCACCCGCTTGATATAGCTCTTCGAGTGGTCGTGCGGATACAGAAACACCACCACATCGCCCCGCTGAATATCTCCCACCCGGTACGCAAACTTGTTGATGAACAGCCGGTCCTGATCCTCCAGCCTCGGCAACATGCTGGTCCCTTCCACTCGTACCGGCTGATACAGAAAGAAGATGATGAACGCCGACACCAGCACCGACACAACCATGTCCCGCAGCCACGACCGCATCACGGTCTTGCTCGTCTCAACTCCTGCCTGGGATTCTGTTTCAGTGATTTCGTTCTGACTCTCTTGCTCGTCCTTCACCGCACACTCCGCTTCCATATTGTCTGACGCACTGCACGCGCAATGGAAAGCCCCAGGCCGCAGCCATCGTTCACCACTCTTTAGATCGTAACCCCTGCCGGCACCCCAATCACCTTCACACTGCCACAATCTACAAAATTACTCACCACTCCAGCAATATCCCGTTGTACCATCCATTCCATGCCATCATTCTTGAGCTGCCGTTCCCTGGCCGTAATCCCCCTTGCCTGCGTACTGGTAGCCACCCTCTCCTCAGCCCCTGCCCGAGCCCAATCCACACCCACCGACGCAGACCTCCTCCAGCAGGTCAACGCCATCGTCGCCTCGCATCACGGCCACGTAGCGCTCTACGCCATCCAACTCAACACCGGCCGCACCGTCGCCTACCATCCCGACGAACCCGTCCCGACCGCCTCCGTCATCAAACTCGCCGTCCTCTACGAGGCCATGCAGCAAATCCGCTCAGGCAAAGCCTCCTGGGATGACAAAATCACCCTCGCAAAAGGCGAAGCCGTCAACGGCTCCGGCATCCTAACCTTCTTCGATGCCCCCCTCACCCTCACCTTCAAAGACGTCCTGACCTTCATGATCATCGTCAGCGACAACACCGCCACCAACCTCGCCATCGACCATCTCGGCATCGACAACATCAACGCCCGCGTCGCCTGGCTCGGCCTCCATGACACCCGCCTCTACAAAAAAGTCATGAAGCCGCCGACCGGCCCCATGCCATCCGACCAGCCCAAATTCGGCCTCGGCAAGACCACCCCCCACGAGATGGCCACCATTATCGAGCACATCGGCCAGTGCGACCTCGCCACCCCAGCCCACTCCACCCAACCCATCTCCTCTTCCGACCAGGCCATCTGCTCCGTCGCCATCAACATGCTCCGCAACCAGTTCTACCGCAACACTATCCCCCGTTACCTCGAAAAGCTCGATACCTCTGAGATCGGCTCCGCAATCGCCAGTAAGACAGGCGGTCTCAACCTCGTGCGCAACGACGTAGCCATAGTCGCCGGCAAAACCGGCCCCATGGTCATCTCCATCTTCACCTACGACAACCAGGACCAGAGCTGGACCCCCGACAACGAAGGTGAACTAACCATCGCGGGCATCGCCCGTGCCATCGTCACCGCCTGGTCCCCCTCCGGCCTTGACGGCAAGACCCTTACCCCCGGCCTGAGCCTTACCTCCGAAGTCACCCAAACAGCCAAACCTACGTCTAAAAGGTAGTACACAAAGCGTGGCAGTCATGCTAAAAACAACCCGTACGCTACTTATTGGAACAAATGACTCACGACACACTTTTGCCCACAAGAACCGGTCCTATGTCGGTCAGACCACCCACGTTAGGCCGCACCTCGGGCATCCGTACCTTTCGGTTCGCATCTATCTTTCGATAGGAATAGAATTACTAGAGGCATAAGTATTTATGGCAACCGTCACCATGCTAGAACAGGTTCCTCCATCGAAATCCGGTAGCAACGGAGCGCACGATTTCCAGGGCCTCATCACGGAGACCGATAACGCGGCATCTGAAGGCTTTGACACCAAGTCGGCCCTTGAGATCGCTCGCATCATCAATCACGAAGACGCCAAAATCGCCGCCGCCGTGAAAAAAGCTTTACCTGAGATAGCCATCGTCATTGATACCGTCGCCCGTTCCCTCCGCGACGGAGGCCGTCTCATCTACGTCGGTGCTGGCTCCAGCGGCCGTATCGCCTCCCTCGACGCCTCCGAGTGCCCCCCAACCTACTCCACCGCTCCCGCGCAAGTCCAGTACATTATGGCCGGCGGCCCTAAAGCCCTCGCCTCCGCCTCCGACGTCAACGAGGACTCCCCCGAAATCGGCCAGCGCGACATAGCCCGCCGCCGTCCCACCCGTAAAGACATCGTCATCGGTGTCTCCGCCAGCGGCCGCACCCCTTACGTCGTCGGCGCCGTCGAGTACGCCCGCGCCCGCGGAGCCAAGACCGCTGCCGTCACCTGCAACCTCAACACCCCGCTCGCCGACGTCTCCGACACCACCATCATCGCCGAGGTCGGCCCCGAGGTCATCTCCGGCTCCACCCGCATGAAGGCCTCCACCGCCCAGAAGATGATCCTCAACATGATCACCACCGGCGCCATGACCCGCCTCGGCTACGTCTACGACAACCTCATGGTCAACGTCCACATGAAGAATGCGAAGCTCGTCGAGCGTGGCATCCGCGTCCTCATGAAGGTCTGCGAGATCGACCGCGACACCGCCATCCGCACCATCAAGTCCGCCGGAAAATCCATCCCCATCGCCGTAGTCATGCTCAAGGCCGACGTAGATAAGATGGAAGCCGTCCGACGTCTCACCAAATCCGACGGCAACGTCCGCCTCGCCATCGACGACTCCCGCCTCGAAATCTAATCAGTGCTGCAGCGACGGCAGGGAATTCTTTCAAGCGACTAGGAAGGAATGGGACGTTATTCATGCCTGATTGGTACTCACGTCAAATAAAGTCGCCGTATTATTTCTTGATGATTGGGGTCATCTTATTTTCTCTAGGTGTGATCTGGACATGCACGGGAAAAGCGAGCGCACGCTATAGTTGGGTCTACCGCGCCGAAGAACCGACTCAGTTTTGGCGGGTAGTCGCAATATATTATCTCGGCGGCGTTCTCTTCATTGGAATCTTCTTGTTGAATTAACGTGCGCGATTTCTAAAAGTGCTTCGTTCTCTTCACTCATTAGCCCACACGCCCTCAAAGAACGCCAGCGCCTGCTGCTCAACCTGACTGTGCACCGTAACCCGGTCCACCCCAGCAGCATCCCGACATCCATCCAGCTTCTGCTTCCCCAGCGGCGTACATGCGCTACCGAAGGTCATGTGGCCCACATGCGGTAGCACGGTCAGTTTTGCGCCCTTGATAAGCCTCGCATAGTGATCGGCATTCGATGCCGGGGGAGCAATATCGTCCGCGCTGCCGACAACAATCTGCACCGGAATTTTGATCCCACTCAAGCCCTGTTTTGTAAAAGCCGGCCCAATCGCAGGTGCCATGGCAAACACGCCTTTGATGCGGGGATCGCGGTGTGGCTCCTTTTCGTGACGAAGGGATTCCTGCACGACAGGATCTGTCTTCTTCAGCACCTCCATTTGTGCGATTGTTTGCCGGATCATGTCGCGCGGCTCACACGTAGCGTCACCCGCGCTTTGCGAAGAGTTGCAATAAGCTACCAGCGCATCCACATCGAAGACTCCCCCCGCAATCTGGATCATGGTCGTGCCACCTGCCGAATGGCCAGCCGCTCCAATACGATTTGGGTCGATCTGTCCGCCAAAGACCGGATCGGCTAACAATTTCGTAATAGTCGCAGTGAGGTCTTCGGACGTTCCCACACCAGGCTAAAGCCTTGCGGAAGAAATTGACCTTCCGCCGCAGTATTCCCGTGATGATTGACCGCGGCCACAATATAACCATGCGACGCAAGGTAATACCCTAACCACATAAGCGCCAAACCCAGGCTGGTAGAACCATGCGAGAGAAGAATCAGCGGATGCTTTTGCCCATTCATCAGCAGAGGTGCGCCGAACGCCACCGGAATCTCCGTAAAGAGTTTTCCTAATGCGGGGTCCCCGTAAAACTTGCCATCTTCAGCGGTGGCGACAAACGGCTTCATCGGCGAACCCTCCGCCGCCGGATACCAGATCACAATATTCAGCGGACGCGGCCCCGTTCCCTGCCAATTCTTCCTCGTCTCATCCACAAACCCGCGAGTCGCCATGCCTACAGCGGATAGCCCCGGCCCCTCCTTCTTCTGGGCTAAGCCAACGCTAGAGCAATACGACGCCAAAACGATACAGAACGATATACGCAAGAAGAACATAATTCTCTCCCACGCGATCCAATATCGACATCATCGGATCGCAAAAGCTGTTATACACCGTACAGCAAAATACTATACACTGTATAAATGAAACAGGACAACAAAACAGCGGAACAAATCGCCGAGACTGCCCTGCGCATCCTGGAAGAAGAAGGGCCCGAGAAAGTCAGCATGCGGCGAATCGCGAAAGAGGTGAAGATTACACCCATGGCGATCTACTACTACTACCCCGATCGCCAATCGCTATTGAAGTCCATCACTGACGCCGAGTTCGGAAAGCTGCTCAGCTTTTTTGAGGCCCGGCAGAAGAGAACCGCTCCCGAAGATCGCCTGCTCACAATCATGGACGGCTATCTGGACTATGCCTTCGCCCGCCCCAGGATCTTCGACTATGTCTTCTCCCAATACCGCGAAGGAGCACGCCAGTTCCCCGAAGGATTCCGCAATCGGCAGTCACCCACGCTCAATCCAATCGCCGATATCCTGGCCGAAGCTATGCAGGCCGGCGAACTCAAGCAAGACGACGTCTGGGAGATCGCCCTCGAACTATGGGCACACGCGCATGGCTACGTAACGCTCTACCGCGCCGGCCGATTCAACCTGACCGAACGCCAATTCCGAACGCTGGTCCGCCGCTCTTTCCGGAGATTGCTGGATGGCTTGAAAACTTAGACTATTCAAGATCACTCACTACGAAGAGCAACCACCGGATCCACCCGCGTCGCCTGCCGAGCCGGTATATAACAAGCAAACGCAGCAATCCCCAACAACGAACACGTAACCGCGCACAAACGTAAGTGGATCCATCGCCCCCACGCCATAAAGCTGTGCAGCGAGCACCGGCGACACAATCAGCGAGACGACGATACCAAGCCCAGCCCCACTAACCACCGGCTGCATTCCCTGACGCACCACAAACAACAAAACATTAGCGCGTGTGGCTCCAAGCGCCATGCGGATTCCGATCTCGGCCCGCTGCCGGCTGACAAAATACTCCACCACGCCGTAAATCCCCGCAGCTGTAAGAACCGCTCCACAAAGTCCGAGTATCGTCAGTAGCAACGTATAAAAATGAGCCGACGCAACGGATCGTGCAAGTCTCTCATTCATCGTGAGCACGTCCCCCAGCGGCAGCTCAGAATCCACCTTCTTCAGTGCCGTCTGCAAAAGCTCGGAACCAGCCAGCGTCCGCGTACGCGCGACGACATAAAGCGAGTCTTCGGTCCAATGCCAGGGATTAGTCGGTACCTGAGCAACCGGCACATACAGCACCGCCGGAACCGCAGCCATCAGACCATCATCATGCGTATCGGCAACAACGCCCACAACTTCCCACAGCGGATTGCCCGAATCAAGCTCCGGCAAACGCAGTTGCTGGCCAACAGCGTCCCGGCCCGGCCAAAGCCTGCGAGCAAGAGTCTCATTGACAACAACGACCTGCACGCCACCAGCCCGATCATGCGGACTGAACTCCCTCCCACGCCGCACAGGAATCTGCATCGTCGCAAAATATCCCGGACTTACATACTGCATCTCAGTAGAAAATTCATCCTTGAGCAGCGGCGACACAGCATCCGCTTTGAGTATCATCCCCAGAGCACTCGTGCTGAGCGGCACCTTCGACGTAAGTGCAGCAGACAGCACGCCAGGCTGTGCGGCAAGCGCCTCGACAATGCGATCGTAAGCACCCACAACCTGCTCCGCTGTCTTATACTCAGTCGATGGCAACGCCGTCCGTCCAGCCACGACGCCGTCCGCGACAAACCCCGGCTGCACGCTCTGTGCTGCAACAGCTGTTCGTATCAGCAATCCGGCCGCAACCAGCAGCACCAGCGCAAGTCCAACCTCCGCCGCTATATAGGCATTCCTCGCTCGATCCCGCGCAAGCCCAGCAACGCTGCGGCCACCTTGAGACAACGCACCCTGAGGCTCCAGTCGCGCTGCCCGCAACGCTGGCAACATGCCAGACATCAGCGTGCAAGTAACAGCAAGACCCAGCAGAACCAGAAGAACAGTTACATCCACACCCGCCTCACCAATGCGCGGAATACTCGAAGCCCCAACCAGCTTTGCAATATGGATCGCACCGACGGCAACTGCAAGACCAAGTGCTGCCCCAGCGATACCCAACAGATAACTCTCCGTCAGCAACTGCCGCACGATGCGCGAACGCGTCGCTCCCAAAGCAGCTCGAATTGTGAGCTCACGAGTACGTCCGGCCCCCCGCGCCAGCAGCAAATTCGCCACATTCGCGCACGCAATCAGAAAAACCGATCCCACGGCCGCCAGCAAAATCAAAAGCTGTCGCCGATATCCACCCACCAGATCCCCAACAAACTCACCAACGCGCACATCGCGCCCGCGATTCATCTCCGGATAGCGGGCCTGCAGAACACGCGACATCACCGCCATCTCCGCCTGTGCCTGCCGCAGAGTCACATCCGGCCGCAGCCGTCCAAACACATACAGCACGCCGCCAGTCCAACCCATTTCCCGATTGCTCAACGCAAGCGGAGTCCAAAGCTGCTCACCCTCCGGCCGCAGATCGAAACGTTCCGGCATCACCCCAATCACCGTGTAGGGCTCGCGGTTCAAATGCATCTGCCGCCCAATCACGCCTCGGTCCGAAGCAAAGCGCTGCTGCCACAGCCGATGACTCAGCACCACAAGATGCTGACGTGGCGCAATATCTTCGTCGCTCGTGAACGTGCGTCCAAACAACGGATCGACGCCGAACACCGAAAAGAAATCCGACGATACCTCCCCGCCCGAAACCTGCACAGCCTTGTCATTCTCCGCCAGCGTAAAAGTACTCCGCTCCAAAGCCGCCAATTGCTGGAACGATCGTCCATCACGACGCCAACTATCAAAGTTCCTCGGTGTAACCTCATCGTCGTGGCCCTCCCGCGTCGACCACACCGTAACAATCCGGTCAGGGTTCGGAAACGGCAGCGGCCGCAACACCACCGCATAGACAATACTGAATACAGCAGCAACAGCACCCACTCCGATACCCAGCGTAATCACCGCCAGCATCGTACTCCCCCAACGATGACGCAACTGCCGCCAACCATAAATCACATCCTGCTGCCATCCAACAAAGTACTCCCCGCGCTTCTTCCGTCCCTCGCTCTCCCGCTGCAACTGCTCACACGTCTGACGCACTGTCACGACATCGCCAAACTCGCGCCGCGCCTCCACTAGCGCCGCTTCATAAGTCCAACCCTCCGCCACCAACTCATCCACCTTCGCATCAAGATGAAACCGCAGCTCATCCTCAACATCAGCCTCGACATCAGGCCCAAAGAACCGCAGATACCGCCGCCACATAGGAGTCTTTCCCATCACAGAACCTCCGGCGAAGGCAGTTGGCTCGCATCCAGCACCTTGGTCACGGCATCCGTGTATGCCTTCCAGGTCTTCACTTCTACACGAAGCTGCTTCTGCCCTTCGGTTGTTAGTCGGTAATACTTGGCTCGCCGCTTGTTCTCCGAGAGCCCCCACTGCGCTTCTATCCACCCCTTCGACTCCATCCGGTACAGCGATGGATAGAGCGCCCCTTCCTCCACCAGCAGCGCCTTATCCGTCTGCTGGCGAATGGCACCCACGATCGCGTAGCCATGCAGCGGACCCCAGCTCAGTGTCTTGAGAATCAGCAGATCCAGCGTCCCCCGAACAATATCCAGTTCCGTCTTTTCCAAAGCATCTCCCCTTAGATTCCTTAGGGAAGGATGACACGTCTCCCCTAAGAACTCAAGGGAAGATCCAAAATTCTCCAACATAGATGCCACACTGACGATTCTCTCTCAATCCTTGTCAACCCCCAGCCACCCGCATCTATATACGCCACAACAACATACACGTGGCGTAGTTCACCTGTACGTCCTGCTAGAATTAAAGTAACAAAGCCGATCGAGAAGGGTACAGCCCAAAACCCTGTAACTCTAGCTGACTGAATACTTTAGATGCAAAGTATTTACAATCAATACTTTACGCTCAAATGTAAGAAGCTAACCCCTTTCCGGTGAAGACTTTGCACGCAAAGTATCCCCTGGGGTACCAGCCCTTGCGCTAGGAACCCGCAAAGCCACTCATTTCCACCCACAACATCCGTAAACTGGAGCAAATCCCGGAGATAGTAAGTAAATGGACAAGTTTGTAGTACGTGGCGGTAATCCCCTCCTAGGCACCATCAGAATCTCCGGAGCAAAAAACTCCGCCCTCCCCTGCATGGCCGCCGCCATCCTCACAGAGGACGAGATCATTCTTGAAAACATCCCCCAGGTCCGCGACATCGAGACCGAGCGCAAGCTCCTCGTCAGCATGGGCGCCGAGGTCGAACTAGGCTACGGCCGAGCCCAGCACCGCACCCGCATCAAGTGTGGCATCCTCTCCGATCCCGTCGCCAAGTACGAGATCGTCAAGACCATGCGTGCCAGCTCGCTCGTCCTCGGCCCCCTCATCGCCCGTACCGGCATCGCCCGAGTAGCCATGCCCGGAGGCTGCGCCATAGGCGGCCGCCCCATCGACCTCCACATCAAAGGCCTCGAAGCCATGGGCGCCACCATCACCCAAGACCACGGCTACCTCGAAGCTCGTACCGACCGCCTGAAAGGCGCTCACATCGTCTTCGACAAAATTACCGTCACCGGCACCGAAGACCTCCTCATGGCCGCCGTCCTAGCCGACGGCGAGACCATCTTCGAGAACTGCGCCCGCGAGCCCGAGGTCACCGACCTCGCCGCCCTCCTCAGCGCCATGGGCGCCAGGATCGAAGGAGCCGGTAGCGGCACTATCCGCGTCCATGGAGTAGCCAAACTCCACGGCGCCCGCCACAAGATCAACCCCGACCGCATCGAAGCCGGCACCTTCCTCATCGCCGGAGCCATCACCGGAGGAGACCTCAACGTCGACTGCTGCGAACCAAAGCATCTGGGCGCCCTCATCTCCAAGCTCGAGCAGTGCGGCGTCAAATTCGACGTAGGCACCGATCACATCCGCGTCCGTTCCGGAGGCGACCTCAAAGCCTCCGACATGACCACCGAAGAGTACCCCGGCTTCCCCACCGACATGCAGGCCCAGTTCATGGCCCTAGCCACCCAGGCTGAAGGGACAAGCACCATCACGGAAAATATCTTCGAAAACCGCTTCATGCACGTGCAGGAGCTTATCCGCATGGGCGCGAACATCACCATCTCCGGCCGCACCGCCACCGTTCGCGGCAAGACCCCGCTCCAATCCGCCGCCGTCATGTGCTCGGACCTTCGCGCCTCCGCGTCCCTAGTCCTGGCCGCCCTGGTAGCCGACGGCGAGACCATCCTCGACCGCGTCTACCACCTCGACCGCGGCTACGAGCGCTTCGAAGAAAAGCTACGTGGCGTAGGCGCCCAGATCCGCCGCATGGGTGACGTCTTCGGCAAAAAGTAACTTCTACCGTTACAAAGAAGGCAGCTCCATGCGATAAACAAACGCATCGAGCCTGCCCTCCATAAAAGCCGCGCTGCAAACCAACCCGGACATACCCGCGCGACTCATAAAATCGAATGGCCTCGGCATTCCCCGCATACACATGCAACTCCATGCGATGCACGCCAGCGGCAGCAACCCGTCGAGACGCCTCATCCATCAACGCACCAGCCAGTCCCATCCTTCGGAACTGCGGTGCAACATCAAGCGTCACCACGTATCCAACCCGCAAGGCAGAGACGGGCTCGACATGAACAATCAAAAAACCAACGATCCTACCGCCGTCAGTCTCCGCCACTAAAGCAATAGCCTGACGTGCTTCAGCGAAGTACTTCATCGACTCGCGATCGAAGCGAAACTCTGCTGCGAAGCATATCTGGTCGAGTCGAAATATCGCCTCCAGATCGGCGGTCCGATAATCCCGGATAACGATTCCTGCTTCGCCGCCCATCGCACTATCTGGCATTCCTTCATCATGCCAGACAGGCATGGTCAACTCAGTCAGAAATATTCAGATCAGCAAACGTACTAACTTAACCTGGAAAAGTGGTCACGAAGCTGGATCGCACTGATAGTTACCAAGGCAGCGATAGCAGGTGCAAACATGAAATACATGACATTCCCTCCTTAGGGGGTCTAATGGAAGTTTGATTCTCTTTGTCCTTGGTAAATGCAACTGGAGGGCCAATCCCGCTATGCGTCAGAGCGAGGTAGATCCGTAAAACAGGCTTATTAGCGAACGCCATTTCAGCCAAAACATGCAGGGATATTCATTGCGAGAGGAAAGAAAGGGAAACATGGGAAACTTTTTTCCCTTCCGATCCAGCAATTCGCCATTTAATTGCACTTCCACTGGAATCGCTCCAGCAGAGCCCCAAACAAAAATCCTTCAGAGAGCGATGGCTGCTCTCCAAAGGACCTATGGTTGAACGATCCAGCAGATCGTCACACGGCGACGGTAAAGCTGTCCTCGCTCCGAGTCACCGCGCGGTACATCGTATCCCGCTCAAAAGGCTCTCGCCCCGCCTCTGTGATGAGCCGGATCAGGTCCCGCCGCCGCATACCCTGGGGAGTCGTCGCGCCGGCATCGTGATAGATCTTCTCCTCGATCACTGTGCCATCGACGTCATCCGCTCCGAACCGCAACGCGATCTGCGAGATCTTCGGAGTCATCATCTGCCAGTACGCCTTGATGTGGCTGAAAGTTGTCCAGCAGCAGCCTGCCCACCGCAATCTGCCGAATATCCAGCATGCCCGTCGTCCGTGGAATATGGCTCAACACCGTATTGTCCGGATGAAATGCCAGCGGAATAAACGTCTGGAACCCACCCGTCTCGTCCTGCACCGCACGCAGCTTCAAAAGATGATCGACCCGGTCTTCCTCATTCTCAACGTGCCCATAGAGCATCGTCGCATTCGACCGCAGCCCCAACTGGTGCGCCGTCCGCGCCGTATCCAGCCACTCTCTGCCATCGATCTTGTGGTCGCAGATAATGTGCCGCACCCGGTCCGCGAATATCTCCGCGCCGCCTCCCGGCATCGAGTCGACCCCTGCTTCCTTCATCCGCTCCAGCGTCTGGCGGATCGTCATCTTGCCGCGCTTAGCCAGATACGCAACCTCCACCATCGTGAACGCCTTGATGTGGACCTTCGGAAAGCGAACCTTCAATCCCCGCACCAGATCCATGAAGTATTCAAATGGCAGATCAGGATGCAGTCCGCCCACGATGTGAAACTCGGTGACCGCCTCCGTAATATCCCGTCGCAGCCGTCTCCCATGCCTCTTCCAGCGCCATCGTGTAGGTTCCGGCCTCGCCCTTCTTGCGACCGAAGGCACAGAGCCGGCACGAGGCCACGCACACGTTCGTCGGATTGATATGCCGGTTCACGTTGAAGTACGCCGTGTTGCCGTGCATCCTCTCCCGCACCAGGTTTGCGAGCCACCCCACTGCCAGAATGTCTCCACTCCGGTACAGCGCCACGCCGTCCTCAAAGCTCAGCCGCTCCCCGGCCTGCACCTTCGCCGCGATAGGTCGCAGGTTCGCATCATCCGTCTGAAAGGCAGATCGCGGCTGAAACGAGGACTGCAGATTGAGGTCGGAGACTGGCATCGTCATACTCCCAATTCTATCCCCCTCCCCAAGAAAAGTGTGCAAAGTCTTCGATTCAGAGACTTTAGGTCTGGACTTCATATGCGCTTGAGTCTCAACACCGTTTGGAACGTTGGAGGGGGGATGGTCCCTTTCGACTAATTTTCCTCTACTTCCAGTTTAGCTGGTCGAGGGTAACTCCTACGCCAGGGATAGGTCTCTGATTGGGAAGGAGATAGGGTGATGTGGGGGTTGACAGTGTTTTGGGTGGACTAACGACGATGGCAACTGAAGGTGATGAAGTAGAACTGGCCGTTCGAGGCCTCGGAAGATGATGGGATTTAATCGCCAGGGATGGAATGACGGTTCGCGCTTCACACGAAGGCCCAATCATGCGATGAGACTGCATGACATCCGCCCCCAGAGAGTCAAATCACGGCCTAGACACGCCACGTCCCCTCTGAAGAGCGGCCATTACCTCTTCTCGTATACAAGCGTAGCCTTGTCGGTTGGCCGAGCTGGATTCCACAAGGAGTCGGTAATGACTGTTCCATCGTCGCTCAATTCCAGAGACTCTTGACTGACCCCTTTACCATTAAGCTTCCTCAGAATGAGAAACTCGCCTTGTCCAGCCCTCCGTACCGAATGAGTCATCCCCACTATAGCGTTGGTCCCATACGACGCCGCGTCGGCTCCATTGAGTGGTGCATCGACAGACGCACCCGCGCTCGAAGAGCCGATATGCAGGTACTGACTGTCGAGCCTCAGAATTATCCCTGCATGATGCTGCAGGAAGCTCGTGTCTTGCCATTGGCCGGCAAAGTCATTAGAACCTGAAATACGCGACCCGACGAGCTGACCCGTAATGACGGGACCACTGGGACGGAGCACGGTTGCCGTCGACGTAAGAACCTTTCCCCCATCCGAAAGCTCCCAATGATATGTATTCGTCTTTACCCCGTTTTCCATGCGGGTCTTCTCTAACGTCGTCGCGCTGCTTTTCACGCAGTCTTGCGTGCGATTGTTCCCTATCGGTCGAAACTTTCCATCGCAGCGAAACGTGGTACTTACAACTCCGTCGTCGTAGCGATACTCGCCGTCCGCCGAAATTGAAATAGTAATCACCTGGCCCTGAAAGCTACTTTTTGAGGCATTCAATTTCCACGTGCCATCCCAGCTTGGGGAGTGAGCTCGGCAGCCTGATATAGCGGCTAATGTGCAGAAAACGACTCAACCGAACTTCACGTTCCTCATCGATTTAGCCCTCGGCGCATACAAATTAGAATGCTATTTGGGGATTGTCCGATCCCGCACACCTGAGATGATCATTCCGTCTCCACCCAGCCCATTGCAGCTAGCGCTTCGACAGATCAGCCGAATCGATCATCCGGGGCTGGACGACTATCCCATCAAACAAGGTCGCCCCAATCATATGATCCCCAACCGGACGGATGAAGCGCAGGTTCCACCCTGTCTCCCACACCTTGACCGAACGATCCGGCAGATGCACCGCCAGCGCAAGCGTGCCGGTCCCATTCGCCGTCAGCAGCATTCTCTGCGAAGCCTCGTCGTAATAAATGCTGTTCACATCGCGAAGAAAAAGGTCCCGGAGCGTCTGCCACGTCTCGCCCTTGTCCATCGAGATGAACACACCTTCGCGCCCGCCCATCCACACTGACCCAAACTCGTCCACTGCCGCCGCGCCGATCTGCGTCAACTGTGCCGGCATGGATACAGAGGACCAACTCCTCCCTGCATCCGTTGAAATCTTCGCGTCTCTCAAGCCCGACACAAGGACCGTGGATCCGGATATCGAAATCGCCTGCAAGTCCGTATCTTCGATCCCCGGCACACGCTTCCAACTCTCGCCCGCAGTACCGCTCTTCAGCAATCCTTCGCTGGTGACCGCGTACAAAACGTCTCCGGCGCTCGCCATCGCCGGGACACTGCCGTCGAACGCCACCCCTTGCTGCCGCTCCTTCTTCTGCGGGGGTCTCACCGCACGCGGAGCCACATGCACGGTCTTGCCGGATAACTCCAACTCCTTCTCCACCGAAGGGCGTTCGCTTGCCCTCGCCGTCAGATCCACATTCTCCACCTGGCTCCACATTCCGTCCGCGAGACGGAAGATGCCATGCCCGGTCCCCGCCAAAATCGTCCCATCCGACGCCTGCGCCAGGCTGAACACATCGCGGCCCATTCAGACCTGAGCTCTGCTGATACCAGCTCAAACCGCCATTTTCACTGGCAAAGACTCCACCCCATAATTTGTCGTTGACCACCCCGGCGTACACAAATGCCGGCCGCCTTGCCTCCGCGACCCAGGACGTTATCTGCCTCGAGGAAAACCCCTTGTTTGATGGATCAAATGAGTTCCCCCGGTCGTGGCTGGCCATCACTCCACCCCGATCCGTCGCTATCAGCACATGGTTATGGTCCGCGGGATCGACGTACACATCGTTTACGATCACCTCCGGCCCAGTCGTTCGCACCCACGTCGTGCCCGAGTCATCGCTCCGCCACAAACCCTCGGTCGTCCCCGCGAAGACCGTCTCCAGATGCTGCGGATCCTGCATCAGCACGCGCGTGCGCCGCGCCGTCGATGGAATGCCCTGCACCTTTAAGAACTTGTCGCCGGCATCGTCGCTCTTGTAGATCCCCGAGCAGGCGCTCGCATACACGACACTAGGATCCTTCGGATCAAGAATGATCGAGAACACATCCGAATCGTCGATGATCCCCTGCTTGATGCTGTGCCAGTGCTCGCCGCCATCCGTCGTCTTCCACGGCAAGATGCCACGTGCCTGCATAGATGATCCTAGGATCGTTCGGATCAATCGCAATCGATTCCACCTCATGGATCTCCTGGCTTCCCTCCGGACTGATCAGCTCCCAGTGCTCTCCACCATCGTTCGAACGATAGACGCCCTTCAATGTCCCGGCCACCAATGTCTTCGGATCTGACCCGGACGCCGTCAGCGCCAGGATCGATTGGCCCTTCATCTCCGGATTGCTCACCCACGTCGAGCCGCCATCCCGGCTGACGTAGAGTCCACCATCTCGACTGCCGAGGGTCCATGCGCCCACGATGATATGCTTCACGTCCGACGCATCGACGACAATGTTGTCCAGTACCAGGTCATCGCGCTTGTCTATCTCTGCCAGTCGATGCCACTTCAGCTCCACCCTGCCTCGACTCATAGATCCAGCCATTCAACGTACCCAGATACAGATGGGAAGGGTCATGCGGATCGGCAGCAAATGTCCGCGCATCCCCTCCATCTGGTCCGAACGGAAGCCATGTGGCCGCTTGCAGCCTCTGCCAGCAAAATCCAACGAATAAAAGAAAAACTAAAACTTGAAATTCGTACCGTCGCGTTCAACGTATCATCCACTTTCGCAACCGAAGCTACTTAAAACATACTTGATAACCATTTCACCACGCAACACAGCAAAAAGGCTGACTGGGAACCCGCCCAGTCAGCCTTTGCTGCTGCTACTTTTGCTAGTTTACTTCTTCGTTTTCTTTGCTGGTGTCCGGGGCACAGCCTTCACTGCGCTCTCGTCCACCGGTGTATCGCCAGCCGGTCCATCGTTGCACCGGCCGGGATCAGGGTTGAGGTTGACCGTCTGGGCATCCGTCTGCATTGGTGTAGACCATGATGCGGGAGGCATCGATACCCTTCTCCGTTACCAGGTAGTCCTTGGTGTTGACTGCACGTACGGCAAGTCAGGAGCTGGCTTCTTCTTCGACTTTGCTGCCGCTTCCTTCTCCGTAGCGTTCGGGTTGCCGACGAATGCAAGCTTCGCATCCGAAGAGCGCTGCAGGTTCAGAGCGATGTCGTCAAGGCAAGCCTTGGCTTCGTTGTCCACACGGGCCGGACGACGCTTGTCACGCTCGAAGGTGATCGAGCAGAGGCTGGTCGTCGTAGGTGCCGGCGGCGGCGGAGGCGCAGCGACCGACACCGACGTCGTGCAGGAGGCAGTCTGGCCCTTATCGTCAACCACGTTGCAGTCACCGTGATCGTTCCCGGTGCAGCGCCAGTGGTCGACAGTGTCGCCGACGAGGTGTTGCCGGTGACCGAACCAGCAGTCGCGCTGTAGCTGTAGGTCAGAGGACGATTCTGCGGGCTGACACCGTTCGCGGTGATCGTCGACGAGTCACCAGGATCAACCGTACGAAGGACTAGCCGAGCAGCTGATGGTCGGAGGCTCGAACGCTTGAATCGTGAACGGACGCCGAGCAGTCCGCCATCTCGCCAGGCTTGCTGCCCTCGGTGACATGGCCCTTGACCGTGTAGCTGCCTGGGTTGCAGTCTTGGTGTCGATGTTCGCCGTGTTCGCCGTTCCCGAGATCGTTCCGCCGTCAGAAGTCCAGTTATAGGTGGCGGTCTTCTTGGGGTTCAGGTTCAGCGCCGTTCCGGTCACCGTGATCGGATCGCCGGGGAAAACAGTCGTGGGCGAAGCCGAGCAGCTGTAGGTAACAGGAGGCGGCGGAATGATGTGGCCGAAGTGCGTCACGATACCGGTGCTCAGGTCGACGCCGCTCAGATTGGCACGGCCGCCCATAGGTCCACCAGTCGGAGGCGTAGAGCCGGCGCCAAAGTTCGCATGGATATAGCGATAGTCCGCCTGGAAAAGACGGAAAGAGAAGCGGTTGTCCAAGAACGGAAGGTCGTAGTCCATACCGCCACCGGCTGTCAGTGCCGGTCCCCACCGATAGGGATTGTGATACGGGAAGGAAGGTTCGATTCGGACCAACCAGCTTTCCGCCACCAACCAGGCCATGGGCGAACAGCGTGAAGTTCTGCATGGGAGCGCGGAAGATCGGGTCCAGCCGAAGTCGGATAAAGACCATCATTCTTGCCATCCGGATGGGCAACAAATGATACTTCGCCGCCGAAGTACTTGTTGAAGTAGTAGGCGCCGCTGCCGATCGCTCCAAGATCAACCGAGGAGTACTGAAGCCCGACGGCTTCAACTGACCATGCGCGCCAAAGTAGGAGTACCCAGTGAAGATATCCAAGCGAGAAGGGTTAATCCCCGCAGCGGGGGCGGCTGGGCTGGGCGTCTGCGCACCCAGACTCGCTACTCCAAGGCTGACTGCACATGCAGCCAGTACGAACCGGCCAAAACTACGAAACGGGCTATAATCATTCCACTTCCTCCGCTAAAATTCTTCATTAAGTAAGAACCACTTTCACTCGGCTCGATTTATTCGATATCTTTGGCTCGAGTCAGTAAAGACTTACCGCAGTTGCTTGTGGATATTCCGGTAAAAAATTACTCTTCGTTGACTATATTTTCAATACTTTACCACGATAAACCGTAGCAACGTTCGACATAGTGAAGAACCTTTCGAATTAACGGTGGACTACAATCCACTCCCTACGACAGATTCAATGTCTTTCGCACCGTTCCTCGTTCGTGCTGAATCTTCTCCTGCAACAGGGTGATGGCATACAGCAACTGTTCAGGCCGTGGCGGACATCCAGGAACATAAATATCCACCGGAATTATCTGGTTTACGCCCTGCAGCAGCGCGTAGTTATTGAAAACACCGCCCGACGTCGCACATGCGCCCATCGAAATAACCCATTTGGGCTCAGGCATCTGCTCATAGAGCCTGCGAATGACCGGCGCCATCTTCTGCGACACCCGCCCCGCAATGATCATCAGATCGCTCTGCCGCGGCGACGGCCGAAATACCTCTGCGCCAAAGCGCGCAATGTCATAGCGGGACCCACCCATCGACATCATCTCAATCGCGCAGCAAGCAAGGCCAAAGGTCATCGGCCACACCGAGTTTTTCCTCACCCAATTGATCGCCGCGTCCAGCGAAGCCAGTACGATGCCCTCCGGCTGGTCGTATCCCCAGTTCACCTCCTTCAGCTTCTCCTGGTTCTTGGCAAAGCTATCCAGGGTGCCGAAGAGATATCGGTCGCTCTTCTGGGGAACCGCCGTAGGACGGCCGTTGCTGGTGTCTATCTGCTGATTTGTGCTCATATCGCTAATATAAAACTCGATCGCTCTGACGAGTAACTATTTCCGATGAGTAAGCGAAAAAGGACTTTAGTCCTCTCTGGATGCAGATGAGCTAGCATCAGGTTGGACAATTATTTACAGGAATCTGTCTTTACTATGCAGGCCCTTAGCAGGCTGAAACCCAACCGGCAAATCCATGAGATCCGAAATTGCATCCAGGTCACCTTGCCCAGCGCATGTCTTTGCCGTCTCCAGACTGTTCCACCGTGTGCGGCGTCGTGTTCAGATGCGACGCCACCATCGCCGCAGTCTGCGCCTGATCGCCGGTTCCCGGCACAAATGTGAATCCAGTATGGTCTACCGATCCCTCG
Source organism: uncultured Acidobacteriaceae bacterium (assembly GCA_963797415.1). Taxonomy (GTDB): domain Bacteria; phylum Acidobacteriota; class Terriglobia; order Terriglobales; family Acidobacteriaceae; genus Edaphobacter. Next base: position 47,234 of record CAWCPB010000008.1, on the reverse strand, counting down.
GGCGACCGGCTCACCAGACCGGCCAATTCCGCCTGCGGCGCCGCGACGGACTCGACCCTTCATGTACTCCTGATATGCCGTCGACATCGCCGCAAAATTGCTCGCGCTGGCTGCAAACCGGAAACGGCGCGGATTCCAGCCACCGCATCCTGCGCCCGAAAGCTGTAATCGGTACTTATCAGTAGCGGACTCACCGACCGATATGGCGGCGTAGCCAGTTCCGCATAATCGTGTGCTGGCCGCGGCCCGCTCATCGGCAGCACCCGCAGAATCCAGCCCGACGGCCAGCGGCTCCAGCATTACCTCGAGCCCATTGCCTAGCGGTCCGCACGTACTTCTGCCCGCGCGGACCTCCCTTCGAGCACTCGCCCGCCTGCACGTCGCAGCGCCTGTCCGCCGAAGCCGCCATATCCGCCCAAACATCATCCATCCTCGCCGCCAGCGCTAACACCCCCACCACCTAACGCGCATTCTCCTCCATCGCCTCCAGCAGCGCCTCCCGCAGCTCCACTCCTCCCCCTTATCCAGCTTCGCCCCTGCTGCGTCAGGTAAAAGACGTCGATCGCCGTCTCTCCCTCGGTATCGACCAGCGCCACCTCGATGTTGCAGCCCATGTCCGGCCAGCGTCAGGCTCAGCGCGCGCAGCAGTCCCGGCATGTCCTGCGCAATCACCTCCAGCAACGTGCTGTGCGACGAGGCCTCATCATCGAACTCCACTCGTCGTCTCCACCACGACCTTCGGCGCCTTGCGGCGCCCGCGCTCGACGTCCACTCAGCAACTTCTCCACCGCTGACCGCCCTCCGTCATCACCTCGTGGACGCTCTTCACGAAACGCTCATGCTCCGACGCATTCATCTCCAGCGTGCGAAATCGTATCCGTAAACCGGAAGCTGTCCACCACGATGCCCTTGCCGGTTCGAGAACGCGTCCGCGGTCACGATATTCATCCCCCACGCCGCCAGCGCTCCGGTCATATTCGCAAACAGCAGCGCCCGGTCCGGCGTCACCACGCGTAATCTCGCTCACACTCGGAGTCATAGCGAAAGTCGAGTTGCACCGGATCCTCGTGCAAGCCGCGACGCCATCTCGAAGTGCGACCGCACCTGCTCCGGCGATCCGCGTCCGCACGTAGCGCTCCGGAAAGCCCTCCAGATACTCCGCCACCGCCGTCCTCTGCCCCGGCAACAAAGCCGCCACGCGATGCACCAGTTCGCTCGCCTCCTGTGCGCCCACTCGCTCATCGTCCACGCTGCGATCCAGATAGTTCGCCGTCGCAATGTACAGCCGCCACAGATTCTCCGCCTTCCACGGCGTCAGTGCGTCCGGATGCACGGCGTTGATGTCCGCATACGTAAACAGCGTCAGCATCCGCAGCAGCTCAGGCGTCTGCACTTTGCCGGCGAACGCCCGCACCGTCTCCGCATCGAAGATGTCCCGACGCAGCGCCGCCGACATCTCCAGGTGGTTCGGGATCAGCCCCATCACCAGTTCGCTCTCATAGCGTTCCAGCTCCAGCCGCGCCAGCACGCTCTGCGCCATCCGCGCACTCTCGTGCGCATGGTCGCCCGTGCTCCGCCCTTGCCGGTGTCATGCAGCAGCGCCACCAGATACAAGCAGCACCCGGATGTGGAAGCTCCCGCAACAGCGCGCCAAACCGCGAAGCCCACTCCGCCTTCGCTCCCGTCTGCGCATCTTCAAGCCCATGCAGCGTATCGATCAGCACAAACGTATGCTCATCCACCGTGTACCGGTGATACGCATCGCGAATCACCAGCGCATCGATGCCATGAAACTCCGGAATCAGCAGCTCGAGGATCCCCAGCGCATGCATCGCGCGCAGCGCGATCTCCCGCATGCTGCCCGTAAGAATCTCCTGCAGTGCTGCCACAGCGCCGGTCCCTCCTCCAGGTTGCGCCGACAGCAACGGCAGCGCCTGCGACATCCGCTCCTCTGCATCCCGGCCCAGCGTCGAACCCGTCCGCGCGATCGCCGCAAACACCTTCAGCACCACATCCGGATCATGCGCCGGATCTCGCCCGCCGCCACGGTGCGTCATCCAGCACCACTCGGCCGCGCTCCATGCGAAAGCCATGCTCTGCAGCTCCAGCTTGCGCTCCGCGTCGAAACCCCAGCAGCCAGGTCGTCGCCCGCTCTTCGGAGCGTCCTCCAGCATCTGCTTCAGCCGTCGCTCCACGCTTCGCGCATGGCGGAAATAAAAACGCATCCAGTAAGCCGCATCCGCCGCCGTCCGCCCGCCGTCTGCGGTCACCCGCCAGTCCAACTCGCCGCCTCGGCCGCCGCATCCTGCGCCTGCCAGTCCAGCGTATTGTCGTCCCGCTCGTGCCGGTAATGCAGAAAGCACCGCACCAGGCGAAGAAACTCCACCGCCTCGCGGAAATCCTCACCGTCCCGGATCATCCAGCTCGTGCCGCCGTACCCTTCATCGCGCTCAGCAGCTGCACCATCCAGCACACATGCACATCCCGCAGGCCGCCCGGACAGTCCTTGATATTTGGCTCCAGGTGGAACAGCGTGTCGCCATACTTCGCATGACGCTCCCGCGTCAGCTCCATCAAGCGCGTCATGATCCCTTTTGCTCCCGCTCCAGCAGCTTCGGCATCACCTGGTCGGCGAGCTTGTACATAGACATCCGCATCCCCGGTCAAAGACCGGTGATCCATCAGCGACAGCGCGAACTCCGCGATTGTCTCGGACGAACCTCTCGCACTCTGCCACCTTTCGCGTCGTGCGGAGACACGCGAATCCCGCAGTCCCATAGCTCCTGGTTCATCCGGCGGATCGCGCTCCTTGACGTCCTTCTCGTCAGCTTCCCATCCAGCAGAAACAGCAGGTCCACATCCGAGTAGGGAAACAGCTCCTTGCCGCCATATCCACCGATCGCCAGCACCGCAATCCCGTTCGCCAGCCGTCGGATCCTGTCTCGACCGCAGCCGTGCCACAAGGCCGATCACCAGTTCATCCATCGCCGCCGACGCGCGCCGCGATCGTCGCCGACCCCGAGCCCCGCCTCGAACGCACCACGAATCTCCAGCATCTTCGCTGGTATTCGCCGCGCATCCCGCTCTTGTGGATTCGTTTGCCTGCATGCTGTTTCCGTCCGAGAACTTCAAGCATACAGCCTGCCGATCACTCTCCGCTGAAGTCAGCCTGTCCGATCAGCGCACTGCAGATACCGCGCAGCTGACTTACAAGCGCGATCTCGCCCGCTCATCGTTCCGTATCCGGATCGCCTCATCGATCTTCGACACGAAGATCTTGCCATCGCCGATCGTTGCCTGTCCGCGCCGCCGTCGACGATCGCCTGAATCGCCTTCTCCACCATCTCGTCCGACACCACGATCTCCAGCTTCACCTTTGGCAGCAGGTCGACCGAATACTCGCGGCCGCGATAGAACTCCGTTGGCCCTTCTGCCGTCCATGGCCCCGGCCTCAGGATCGTCATCCCCTCGACGCCAATCTCCACCAGTGCATCCTTCACCGCGTCCAGCTTCGACGGCTGAATCACCGCTTCAATCTTCTGCATGTCAACGTTCCTTCCTCATAGCTCAAAGCACCAAAGCTCATAGCAGATTTCTAGTGCGCCCAATCGTAACCTTCTTCGCCATGCTGCGAAAGGTCCAGACCGTCGCGCTCATCTGTCCATCACTCACCCTAAGCCCGATCGTCTTATCCACGATGAACAAAATGATGAGCGTACCCACAATCGAAATACTCCACGCAATCGCCACACCCACAATCTGGTTCAGCAACTGGTGCGCATTCCCCTCAAGCAAACCCGTCGCGCTTGCCCGCGCCAAAGATCGGATTGATCGCGCTGTTCGCAAAGATTCCCGTCAGAATCGCTCCCAGCGTCCCGCCCGCGCCATGCACGCCAAACGCATCCAGCGAGTCGTCATAACCAAACATCGCCTTCACCTTGACCACCATGAAGTAGCAGAAGCCGCCGGCGATCAGCCCGATCCACAGCGCCGACATCGGCGTAACAAATCCCGAAGCCGGCGTAATCGCCACCAGCCCGGCCACCGCGCCCGAGATCGCTCCCAGCGCCGAAGGCTTGCCCTGCCGAATCCACTCCGCCGCGCTCCAGCCAATCGCCGCAGCCGCCGCGCCAAAGTGCGTCGCCACAAAAGCCGAGGTCGCCAGCGTACCCGGCCGCCAGCGCCGAACCCGCATTGAACCCGAACCAGCCCACCCACAGCAGGCAGGCCCCAATAAAGCTCAGCACCACCGAGTGCGGCGGCATCGGCACCTTCGGATACCCGATCCGCTTGCCCAGGTACAGCGCCGTCACCAGCGCCGAAACACCCGAAGTCACATGCACCACCGTCCCACCCGCGAAGTCGAGGCAAGGAATCTGCCCGCCCAGCGACGCATTCAGGAACCCACCCTCACCCCACACCATGTGCGCCATCGGGCTATAGACGACAATCGCCCACAGCACCATGAACACCAGCATCGCCGAGAACTTCATCCGCTCCGCAAACGCGCCCGTAATCAGCGCCGGCGTGATGATCGCAAACATCAACTGATACACCATAAAGGTCTGCAGCGGAATCGTCGGCGCATACGGCGCTCGGCGCCAGCCCCACCCCGTGCAGAAACATATTGTGCAGCCCGCCGATAAATGCATTCCCTTCGCCGAACGCCAGCGAGTAAGTCACCAGCGCCCACAGCACCGTAACCACCGCCATCATGGCGAAGGTCTGCATCATCGTGCCCAGAACGTTCTTCTTCCGCACCAGTCCGCCGTAGAACAGCGCCAGCCCCGGTCCGCTCATCATCAGCACCAGCGCCGCCGACATCAGCATCCAGGCGTTGTCGCCCGACGTCTGCGCTGCGCAATCGCCGTCGCATTGTCCGCCGCCTGCTTCTCCAGCGCCGCCAGCCGGGCTGAGTCCGTCGCCGGCGCGGCGCAGCCGTCTGCGCCATCAGAGCGCTGCCGCTCACCATCGGCCTGCGAGAAACAAACAACAAAGGAGCGCAAAAAACACTTTCACCGACTGGAAGACGCATGTGCGAATCACCCATTTCCAAGTAAGAATTCAGTTAATATATGCAGAGCGAACAATGTAGGAATTCAGTCAAAACGCTTCAGAAACGACTCTCCGGAAAGAAGCCGCCAGAACACTTCGAAAAAGTTGTAAAAGTTACTTCAAGAGAACCGCCAACACTCGCGGCCGCTCCCAATTCGCCGACAGACGCGCCGGCAAAATGCTAGCTTGTCTCCCAGATGTATCTACTTTTACACAAGCAATCAAACAAATCAAAGCGATAAATTCACTCCGCTGTGACAAACTCTGCTTCGATCTTCGCCCCAACGATACCTCACCCACGCCGCTCCAGCAATGCACTCACAATCCGCTCCCACTCCTCGCGCAACTCCCCGCTCGCCACCGGCTGCCCCGCCCGCCGGTACCAGTAAGCCGCATTCCCCGCGTCGCCCTCCTTCCGATGCAGATAAGCATGCACCCACGCCCCATCCGCACTCTCCACATCCTGCGCCACCTCATGCGCCTTGCTCCCAATTCCCTCGGCCGTCCCACCACAGAGCCAGCAACGGCCCCATCAAACTCCCCGCCTCCGCAACTCTGAACTCATCCACCGTCATCTCCGCTCTCCTCTACTTCGCCGCGCCCGCATCAGCCGCCATATACCCGCGCTCCCGCATCCACTTCGACACCAATCCGGCCACACGCTCAACTCCGGATTCGCCGCCGCCAGTCCAGCCCCATGCGCCCCATGCTGAAAGACATGCAGCTCCGCCGGAACCCCGGCCTTCACCAGCGCCGCATAAAACATCACGCTGTTCATCACCGGCACCGTCTTGTCCTCCGTCGTCGCAAACAAGAACGTCGGCGGCGTATCCTTCGTCACCTGCGACTCCGCCGAGAGCGACTGCACCAGCGCCGGATCAGGATCGTCCCCCAGCAGATACTTCTTCGATCCCGCATGCGCATACGGCAGCTTCAAACGTAATCACCGGATACGCCAGAATCAGAAAGTCCGGCCGGCTCCCCTGCCGCTCCACCGCATCCGCAGCCGCCGGATTCCCCGCGTCGAACTTCGTCCCCGCCGTAGCCGCCAGATGCCCGCCCGCCGAAAATCCCCACATCCCCACATGGTCAGCAGCAATCCCATACTCCGCCGCATTCGCCCGCACCATCCGAATCGCCCGCTGCGCATCCTCCAGCTCCACCGGATGGTGATACTTCAGTCCCAGCCGGTACTTCAGCACAAACGCCGCCACCCCGTGCGCATTCAGCCACTCCGCAACCGCCGACCCCTCCTTCTCCATCGACAGATGCTGATACCCGCCCCCCGGCGCCACCACCACCCCGGTCCTGGTTGGATTTGCGCCAGCAGCATTCACCCCTGTCGGCAGATACACCGTCAGCGTCGGCCTATCGATATCCTCATCCCCCATCGCCCCCGGCGCACCGCCCGGCCAAAGCAGAATCGTCTTCGGCGCCGTATCTCCACTTCCAGCGCCAGCCCCAACCGGCTGCTGTGCCCAAACTCCCGTCGCCATCATCATCGCCAACACTCCAACCAAACCAATTCGCATCACACACTCCATTCGCCAACGCTCACCACCATACTATTTTCACGCAAAAAAAAGCCGCCCTAAGGCGGCTTGTTGCGGAGGGGAGGGCGGGGTTACGAAACGGGAACACCGTCCGACTAACGGAACCTGTCACGTTGACCTATGCGATTAGCCGTTCAAGGGACGGCCCCAGAAAATCGCAAACTTGCCGGTCAACTGCGGCTCCAGGCGGTCTTCCTGCCTCGTAGTGAAAAGAGTTTCGCACAGAAATCCATAAACGCGACGATGAATCTTCTGCAACTTTTGAACTAGTCACTATCTTCTAACTCTTTCCATTCAAACCAGAACCGCCCACACCCACCCGTCTGTTCTCCTTCACCCCACCCCGCCATCCAGCGTCATCGTCCGCAGAGTGTAGCATCGAAGATGGGCCATCTTCGATGTTCCAACCGGTCACCACTCTATCTATGTCATCGCCTACCCCAGATCTCGCCGAACACACCCACTCCGCCTCGCTGCTGGAGAAAATCCGCCATCTCTTTCCCGCCGGCCAGTTCTTCCGCTACCTCTGCGTCGGCGTCTGGAACACCATCTTCGGTTACGGCACCTACGCCGCCTTCGTCGCTCTCTATAGCCGCTTCCTGCCCCACCACTACCTCCCGCTCACGGTCGATCTCGCCTCCATCAGCGGCTCCCCCATCAGCATCACCATGTCCTACCTCTGTTACAAATTCTTCGTCTTCCGCACCCACGGCAACTACATTCGCGAGTGGCTCCGCTGCTTCGTCGTCTACGGCACCTCCATGCTCCCCAATCTCATCGCCCTGCCCATCATCACCAAGGCCCTCCTGCACCTTCCCCATCTCCAGCGCTCCGCTCCCTATGTCGCCGGAGCTCTCATGACCGGCTTCACCGCCATCTACAGCTACATCGGCCACAAAAAATTCTCCTTCCGCGCTTGAAAATCACGGCAGTCATCACACCGCACACCAGCGCATATAGCACCACGTCGACATCTCTCCCGGCCCATACCGTACCCTTGTCCAAGCACCAGAGACCAGCAGCCATCACCGGAGCCTCAACAATGATTCAGCTAGTCCACAAGCAGCTCGCCCAGTCCATCCAGACCATGCAGGCCGTCCTCGCCGATAAGGACATCGCCACCACCATCGCCACCATCGGCGCCCTCACCGCCACCGCCATGAAGAACGGCCGCAAGCTCCTCGTCGCCGGCAACGGAGGCTCCGCCGCCGACGCCCAGCACCTCGTAGCCGAGTTCGTCAGTCCGCCTCACCATCGACCGTCCCGCCCTCCGAGCCATCGCCCTCACCACCGACTCCTCCATCCTCACCGCCACCGGCAACGACTACGGCTTCGACCGCGTCTTCGAGCGCCAGATCGAAGCCCTCGGCCAACCCGGCGACGTCTTCCTCGCCATCTCCACCTCCGGCAACTCCCCCAACATCCTCAAAGCCCTCCACCAGGCAAAAAAGATGGACATCCACACCATCGGCTTCACCGGCAACAGCGGCGGAAAAATGGCCGCACCTCTGCGACCACAACGTCATCATCCCCTCCAACGTCACCATGAACATCCAGGAGTGCCACCTCGCCCTCGAACACATCTTCTGCATGGTCGTAGAGCGCTGCTACTTCGGCCCAGACTTTGGCGCCAAGCCCTAAAGCCTCACCAAGTAAAAATGCTGCCATCCTCGCCCAGCCCAAAACGAATGGGTGCCCCATCTTCGCGCGGTCTCATCGCGCTAAGGTGGGAATGTATAAATCTTCCCGCCAGATTTAGCTGTTGCCGTTGTCTGTCCTTGCCATCATTCTCAGCGCCTCAACAAGGCCGTCCACCGCGCCACACCCAACACAACTTCTCCTCCGCCAAAACGTCTCTCTTCAAGATGTAAACTGGCAGCCATCACTGGCTAGACCGGTGACCACCAAACAGAGGTCCGCTTTTGCACTCAAGTCTCCGCATCACCCTCCTCACCGCGCCCTCGGAGCCCTCATGGCCACCCCCGCACCCCAGCCCAGCGCCTCTCCGCCGACGGAGCCACCCAGACCTTCACCGTCGTCTCCGACCAATACTTCAACGACGTCTACTTCCGCTTCTCCCCCACCAGCGCCACCGCCGCCGGCCTCCACCACTACGACACCCAGCTCGAAGACTACTCCGCCGCCACCGTCCAGAAGCAGGTCGAAGCCCTCCACACCTACGAGAAAAAAATCGAGGCCATTCCCCCGACGCGCTCGACGCCGCCGTCGCAGCCGACCGCGAGATCCTCCTCAACAGCATCAAGTCCACCCTCCTCACCCTCGAAGTCATCCGCCCCTGGGAGAAGAACCCCGACACCTACTCCTCCGGCGTCACCAACTCCATCTTCGTCATCATGGAGCGCCCCTACGCCCCCGTGGACACCCGCCTGCGCGCCGCCGTCGAACGCGAAAAGCTCATCCCGCAAGTCTTCGCAGAAGCCCGCAAAAACCTGAAAAATCCTCCCAAGATCTACACCGAAATCGCCCTCGAACAAATCGACGGCCTCATCAGCTTCTTCCAGAAAGACGTACCCTCCGCCTTCTCCACTGCAACCGACGCCACCGCCAAAGCCGACTTCGCAAAATCCAACGCCGCCGTCATCGACTCCCTCAAATCCTACGGCGCATGGATGAAGTCCGATCTCCTCCCCCGCTCCAACGGCGACTACCGCTTCGGCACCGACACCTTCCGCAAAAAACTAGCCTACGACGAGATGGTCGATCTCCCCCTCGATCACCTCCTCGAGATCGCCTACGCCGACCTCCACAAAAATCAAGCCGAGTTCGCCCGCGTAGCCAAAGAAGTCGACCCCACCAAAACCCCCACCGAAGTCCTCGCCGAGCTAGCCACCATCCACCCCGCACCCGACAAGCTCCTCGACTCCTTCCACTCGACCTTCGACTCCCTCATCACCTACATCCGCGCCCACCACATCATCACCATCCCCTCCGACGTCCAGCCCACCCTCGAAGAGACGCCGCCCTTCATGCGCGCCACCACCTTCGCCTCCATGGACCCTCCCGGCCCCTTCGAGACCCACTCCACCAAGGCCTACTTCAACGTCACCCTGCCCGAAAAAAGCTGGACCGCTGAACACGTAGCCGAGCACATGGCCAGCTTCAACGTCGGCACCATCATCAGCACCAGCGTGCACGAGGCCTACCCCGGCCACTACGTCCAGTTCCTCTACCAGGACACCTTCCCCAGCAAGATCCGCAAACTCATCGGCGCCAACAGCAACATCGAAGGCTGGGCCCACTACACCGAGCAGATGATGCTCGACGAGGGCTACGCCGCCGCCCCACCCAACGCCACCCCCGCGCAACTCCGCGAAGCCCGCCTCATCCGCCTCGGCCAGCTGCAAGACGCCCTCCTGCGCGATGCCCGCTTCGTCAACTCCATCAAGCTCCACACCGGCCTAGGCGAACCCTCCGGCGTATGGACCACAGACCAGGCCATAAATTTCTTCGTCGAGCAAGGCTACCAATCTAAATCCGTCGGCCAGGTCGAAACCAAGCGCGGCACCGCCGACGCCACCTACCTCTACTACACCCTAGGCAAGCTAGAAATCATGAAACTCCGCGAAGACCTCAAGAAGAAACAAGGCGCAGCCTTCAACCTCCAGACCTTCCACGACAACTTCATGCACCAGGGCTTCGCCCCCATCAAAGTAATCCGCAAAGCCATGCTCCACGACGACTCCCCTGTCCTCTAGCGAACGCTTCTTCCGCACGAATCATTGTCATCACGCGAAAGCATTGTCATCACCCCAAAGCATTATCATCACCCCAAAGCATTGTCATCCTAGAGCGAAGCGAAGGATCTGCTGTTGTCTTTGTTCTTGCTGTTGTCTTTGTTCTTGCTGTTGTCTTTGTTCTTGCTGTTGTCTTTGTTCTTGCTGTTGTCTTTGTTCTTGCTGTTGTCTTTGTTCTTGCTGTTGTCTTTGTTCTTGCTGTTGTCTTTGTTCTTGCTGTTGTCGTTGTTCTTGCATCTGAGATAGGCCCGGGCTTTAGCCCGGGCATTCGTTCGTTCCAGAAAGAGGGCTTTAGCCCCTGGGATATGCATTCTTCAAACGCTGATCCACCACATCACCGCCACAAATTCATCTTAGTCATATCCAGCACATCCACCCTATTCACATGCAGCATGGCCTTCACCATAATCGGGCAATGGGTCAGTTTGGGGTGAACGACTGAAGTTTCCGAAAACCCGACTTTACAGGCGCGGTGAACCCAGGACTAACAACCTGCCGGATCGCAATCGCGAATTAGGATGCAAGCTGGCGGATCGGTTGGTAAGATTTGTGGCAAAGGAAAAATCGTGGACAACTTTCTGAGGCTGGAGAACCGCCATAATGGAGAGGTCTTGCTGATTCGCCGCATGCTCGACGCTGAGGGACAAGTCATCCTGGCCCTCGATGGCACCTTGCCGCCAGGAACAAACGGACCACCTCTGCACGTGCATTACCGTGAACACGAGGAAGGCATCGTGAAAGCGGGAACACTCGGCGCGCAAGTCGGGACGGAGAAGAGCGTCGTACGTACCGGGGGAACCGCAATCCTGCCAAAAGGCGTTCGTCACCGATGGTGGAACGCGGGCGACGACCTGCTCGAGTTTAGCGGCCACGTAGTTCCAGCGGTGGACTTGGATCGTTTCCTGCAGGCAATCTTTGCTGTTCTCAATGCCAGTTCTAACGGCAGACCACCAATCTTCTATCTAGCTCATGTGCTCTGGCGTCATCGCGACACACAGCAGCTCTGCATTCCGCCGCCGGCCATTCAGCGATTCGTCTTCCCTGTCGTCCTCATCCTTGGGCGGATGCTGGGCAAATACCGCGGGTCGAACTGGCCCGGTTCGCCCGAATCATGCCCTGGTGCGCCGCTGGTTGACGTCAACCCGTAGATTTGCACTGTCGCAGGCTCCGAAGCGAACCTAATTGGCCCAATTCTAGGGGATTAGCATCGGCATTCCTAGGTACCGGATGAATTGTCGCCAACCTGGAAGTAACTGGGCCATCTACGGCATTACGGATGAAGCTGAATGGGACCCTGGCGAAGGACCCTTTGTCGCAACACTTGAGCCGGAACTGATAAACGCTTTTGAGCAGCTCGCTCGCTTATAGGCGTCGATTTTTGTATTAGGACTGTGAAACGGGGTTATCGGCAACTACAACCCGCTACGGAGCGAACTTGCCCAAAATCCGAATTTTCGGGAGGTTCGGATCAATATTCCGGATAGCCGGTTATTCATCCACACGAAATAGAGCGGATCGGTAAACACAAGCCGACTTACCATTGCTTAGACCGCCGCTGTTCGCACGGGAAAGGCATAGGCTTTCTATCCTGAAAGCTTCGAATACATTTGAGGTCCAACCAGCATGATCGACATTCAGAATCTCTTCGAAACTCACCTCACGGTCGCAGATTTGCAGCGTTCGATGAGTTTTTTCGGCGAAACTTTAGGGCTGGAACTCGCTGAGGTCTTCTGGGATCGAAAGGTGGCTTTTTATTGGGTTGGTGGACGTGGCAAGTCAATGATAGGTCTATGGGAGGTTGGGACCGGCCCGCAAAGATTAAGTCTTCATCTCGCTTTCCAGACCGATCTCGAGCGGATATTGAAGGCGCCAGCGCTCCTTCGAGCTGCCAATATTGTTCCGCTCGACTTCCAGCAGCAACCCACTGAGGAGCCTGTAGTGCTCGCCTGGATGCCTGCCGCGTCTCTTTACTTTTATGACCCGGACGGCAACTTACTGGAGTTTCTCGCAATGCTGCCCGATGCCCCTGCGCCACAATTAGGAGTTGTGAGCTGGAGCAGTTGGTGCCAGCGGCAGTGACGTCAGGTGAGGGTTTGCATTGCATGGAACTGCGCTGAGCCCAAACTCCCCAGAAACGCCGTTGTCGTCACTTGGCCGAATAGTCGCCTTGTCGTACAAGTGACGTTCCGAAGTTCCCTGAAAACGGGCTTTTCGGAAAGTTCAGAGTTGAAGTTGCCGAAAACCATACCTGCGGGAACTGACCCGCTGTCGGATCTCGCCTTACGGTTGCTTTTGACTTCGCTACTATCGTGAGAAATTCCTGGATCTCCACAAAAATACTTGGCGTACCAGTTCCCCTCAAACCCATATAATTAAAACAGTGGAAGAAATAACGGCTGCACGGATAACCCCCGCGCAGCCATTCGCATTTAACCCCTAAACCGCATCAATGCAAGACTTTACGGAGACCGGAAAAAATTAACCCATTGAAAGGAAAGACTTTACAGGATCAACCCAGGACAAGTCCGGACTTAACCCTATATAAATGAAGACTTTGAGACCAAAGTACGGGGGTGGGGATACCCGCTAACACCAAAGCGCCACCGCCCATCCCTCCGAAGTAACTCCCAAAATGGCGCTCAAACTCCAACCCTTTGCTACGCTAACCGAAGCACACAACACACCAGAGGATTCTCCCCAAAATGCCGCACATGAAAATCCGCAAAGCCGTCTTCCCAGCCGCAGGCATGGGAACCCGCTTCCTCCCCGCAACCAAGTCCACCCCCAAAGAAATGCTCTGCCTTGTCGACAAGCCCCTCATCCAGTACGGGGTCGAAGAGGCCGTAGCCGCCGGCTGCACCGAGATCATCATCGTCACCGGCCGCGGCAAGTCCACCATGGAAGACCACTTCGACAAGTCCGCCGAGCTCGAAGCCTCCCTCGCCGCCAAAAACAAAACCGCCCTCCTCGAAGTCGCACAGTCCGTCTCCAAGCTCGCCAAGATCATCTACGTCCGCCAGCCAGAAGCCCTCGGCCTCGGCCACGCCGTCCTCATGGCCAAAGAGGTCGTCGGCAACGAACCCTTCTGCGTCCTCCTTCCCGACGACATCGTCGACGCCTCCACCCCCTGCATGAAGCAGATGGTCGAAGCCTTCAACGAAACCCAATCGCTCGCATCCTCGGCTCCGAGGTCGTCCCCGGCGACGCCATCCAGGCCTACGGATGCCTCGACGTCACCCCCGACCCCAAGAACCCGCGCCTCCTCGCCGTCAAAGACATGGTCGAAAAACCCAAACCCGGCACCCAGCCCTCGCAGAACGCCATCATCGGCCGCTACATCCTCACCCCGCGCATCTTCGAGATGATCGAAGGCATCACCCCCGGCGCCGGCGGCGAGCTCCAACTAACCGACGGCATCAAAGCCCTCCTCCAGTACGAGAAGGTCTACGGCTACAGCTACGACGGCAAGCGCCACGACGCCGGCGACAAACAAGGCTTCCTCCGCGCCACCGTCGAGCTCGCCCTCAAGCACGACAAACTAGGCCCCGACTTTCGCGCCTGGCTCAAGAGTTTTCCCCTGTAGTACGAACACCACTGCTTCAACTCGGGTGTGACATCTTATCGACAGTCAATCGTCGCCACGCTGTCACACCCACCTTATTGGTGCTGCACCCTCTACTGTGTCCCGACATCCAATCACAAGCACGCATAAAAGAAGAAAGGTTACCCGGTGTTCTCACTCCTCGATCCCATCAAGATAGGCGACCTGCAGCTTCCCAACCGCATCATCATGTCCCCCCTCACCCGCCTCCGCGGAACCCCCGACCACATCCCCACCCCCCTCGCCATCGAGTACTACACCCAGCGCGCCAGCGCCGGACTCATCATCTCCGAAGGCACCCCCGTCGACCCCCTCGGCGTAGGCTACAGCAACGTCCCCGGCATCTGGTCCCAACAACAAGTCGAAGCCTGGAAGCCCATCACCGCCTCCGTCCACAACGCCGGGGGCCGCATTTTCGCGCAGATCTGGCACGTAGGCCGCATCTCCCATCCGCTCCTGCTCAACGGTCAACTCCCAGTCGCCCCCAGCGCCATCGCCGCCCCCGGAAACCTCAACGTCTTCGACCCCAAAACCCCCTACCCCGTCCCCCGCGCCCTCGAAACTGAAGAAATCCCCGACATCGTCGAGGCCTTCCGCCACGGCGCACAAAACGCCCGGAACGCCGGCTTCGACGGCGTCGAGCTCCACGGCGCCAACGGCTACCTCCTCGACCAGTTCCTCCAGGACGGCTCCAACCACCGCACCGACCAGTACGGCGGCTCCATCGAGAACCGCGCCCGCCTCATGCTCGAATGCACCGACGCCGCGATCTCCGTCTTCGGCCCCAGCCGCGTTGGCATGCACCTCGCCCCACGCGGAGACTCGCACGGCATCTCCGACTCCAACCGCGAAGCCACCTTCACCTACGTCGCCCGCGAGCTCGGTAAGCGCAACATCGCCTTCATCTGCGCTCGCGAGTCCCTCGGCCCCGGCCGCCTCGGCCCGCAGCTCAAGCAGGCATTCGGCGGCACCTACATTGCCAACGAGCGCTTCGACCTCACCACCGCCGAAGCCGTCCTGGCCCAGGGAGAAGCAGACGCCATGGCCTTCGGCAAGCTCTTCATCGCCAACCCCGACTTGCCCCTCCGCTTTACCAGGCGTGCTCCACTCAACCCCCCCGACCCCACCACCTTCTACACCCACGAAGCCCACGGCTACACCGACTACCCCTCCCTTCCGAGTTGATTCAGTGCAACGAGAGTTTAATCATCTTCGCAACATCATTCCCGGCCATTCCTGCATCTCACAACCATTTGCATCTATCAGTCACGCACGGAGAGAATCATGTCGAAGGAAAAATCGTCCGCTGAACCGCAAGCTATCACCCGGGAAAAGCTCATCAAGCTGCTCAACGAAGATCTGGCCCGCGAATTCCAGGCCATCATCTCCTACGTCAATTACTCCCAGGTCCTCAAGGGCGCGCAGTATATGAACATCGCCGACGAGCTCGCCGTGCACGCCACCGAAGAGCTGGCCCACGCCCTCGCCGTCTCCAATCACATCGACTACCTCGGCGGCATGCCCACCGTCACCCCCAAGCCCGTCAAAACCTCCGAGAAGGCCGAAGACATGCTCCGGTTCGATCTCGAAAACGAGAAAGAAACCATCGCTCAATATCGTCGCCGCGTTAAGCAGTGCGACGAGCTCAACGAGTTCGCCCTCAGCGAGTCCATTCGCGAGATCCTCATGCAGGAGCAGGACCATCTCATCGCTCTCGCCACCGCCCTCGGCATAGACCCACCCAACCCCGGCATCGCCGACTAACAACGCACAAACAAACATCAAGAGCGCTGGACAATCCGACGCTCTCTTATTTGCACGTTCGTCAGAAACTAACGCCGCTTACCAGCAGCAGACTTCGTCTCCTCCATCAGCTTCCGCAACTGCTCCCTGCTCTCTTCCAACTCCTCCACTGTCCTCTTATGCTCGTCAACATCTTCGATCATCCCGTACCAACGGATAATCTCACCCTTCTCACAGCGTCGCGGAAAAGCCCGCGATCGCACCCACCGATACCTGCCATCCGTGCACCAGATCCTGAACTCGACATCCACCGGAGTTCCCTTCCGCACCGACTCCATCCAGACCTCGCTAACGGGTCCAACATCATCCGGATGCAGCGCCTTGATCCATCCATCATTCACCGTCTCTTCCAGTGATAAGCCCAGTCAGCGTCTCCCACAACGGACTCGCGTCCAGAATCCTGCCCTCAGGGTCCGCAGTCCACGACACCTGCGGATTCAGCGTCATCCAGCTCTGGTGATGCTCCCGGCTCTCCTTCAGAGCCTCCTCCGCATTGGCCCGCTCCGTAATATCGATGACCGACACGGCAATCCCCACCACTTCACCCGCTTCGTCGCGAGCGGGCTGATAGCTCACCAGCGTGCTTAGCATCGGGCCTCCTCTGGTACCCGCAGCAAAGTTCATCTCTACGCCCGATATGGACTCGCCAGCAAGTGCACGCAGCAGATACGGCTCGAGACGGGGAAATATCTCCGGCAAGACCTCCTTCACCGTGCGCCCGAGATGTGCCACAATCGGAACGTTATTCATCTCCGCCAGACGACAGTTCAAGCTCACATACCGCAGGTTGCTATCCAGAAATCCCAGCCCTACCGGAGCCGCGTCATAGACCGCCTGTAGCTGCGAATGCCGCTGTGTCGGCAGCGACGCCATATGGAACGCCATATCTGCGGAGGTCATTGCAATGGGCTGTCGATTGCGCTCCAGCGCACGATGCGCCGCAACCACCCGCGGCAGCTCTCGCGCCGGGGTCGGCTCCCCATAGAGCCACCCCTGCCCTACATCGCAGCCCAGCCATACCAGCATCTCCGCTTCGGCCTTATTCTCCACCCCCTCCGCCACCGTCAGCAGACCCAGGCTCTGCCCCAGCCCTACGATCGCCGCCACAATCTTCCTGCTGTCCCTACGCGTCAGCATCGACTGCACGAAGCTCCGGTCCACCTTGATCTGATCGAACGTCAGCGCATGCAGATGCCGCAGACTCGAGTACCCTGTCCCGAAGTCATCCAGCGCCAGCCGCACTCCCATCGCCTTCAGCTCTTCCGTAATCGATCGCGCCTGTTCGAGATTCGCCACCAGCGCGCTTTCCGTAATCTCCACCGTAACCCTGTCCAGCGCCAGCCCCGCTCGCTTCGCGGCCCCACCGATCTGTATCGGTAACAACTGCCCTCGCAGTTGAATCGCGGAGATATTCACCGCCAGCGTCAGATGCTCCGGCAGACTTGCAGCCGCCCCGAAGGACTGCTCCAGTAGACTTTCCGTCAAACTGCTGATCAATCCCGACTCCTCCGCCACCCAGATAAACTGATCCGGAGAAATCATTCCGCGCTCGGGATGTCGCCACCGCGCCAGCACCTCGAATCCCGAGAGCTGTCCCGTGCGCAGTTCCACGAGCGGCTGAAAATAGGGAACGATCTCGTCCCTGTCGATACCTCGCCGCAGATCGTACAGGAAGTCAGCGGACATTATGGGCAACATACTATCCCAATCAACGCCATTCCTGCTCTCTTATCTTTCGAAACGACGCTGGCTGTAACCGTTTTCGTTCGGCATCTTCATCCCGTTCAACTCGCTGCCACCAGCAAGGCCGCCCAACGCGAAACCTCGTCCGCTCTCACCCCGGCCACCGCATCGAGTCGCCCTCCAGCACCGCCATCTGCACCGCAAAGTTCCCCACCGTCGAACTCTCCGCTGATCCCCGCACCACCTCCAGCCCCGTGGCCTCCTGCGTCAACCGATTCAAAAAACTATTCTGACTCCCCCCACCCACCACAAACAGCTTGCTTCAATCTCTTCCCACTGTGCAACACCACCCGTTCCAGCACCTCCGCATACCGAGCCGCCAAACTGTGAAAGATCAGGCTAGCAAATATCGGCGCGCTCTCCACTCCCTCATCGAGCGCCGCATATCCCTTCCGCACCCGCTGCGCATTGATCCGTTCCAGCATCCGTCCCGCCAGCATCAACTCCGGATCATCTACCTCCAGCAACCCCTCAGGCCTTCCAACTCTTCTCCGCCGCCTCGACCAGCTCCGGCACCGTCCATAGCCGCCCCGCCTCCGACCACGCATCGATACACTGCCGTATCAGCCACATCCCATTCACATTCTTGTGGAAGCAAATCTTCCCTCCCACCGCACCCAGATTCGTAAAGTTCTCCGCAGCCGTAGCCGCATCATTTCGCGGTTCATCAAGCAGCGTCCCCACCAGCGACCAGGTCCCCGAGCTGATATAAGCCCAGTCATCCCCCGCCGCCGGAATCCCCGCAATCGCCGAAGCCGTGTCATGACAGGCCGGCGCAATCAGCACCGTATCCCGCAACGCCCGCAGCTCAGCCAGAGGCCCCACCAATCGCCCCACCACCGTCCCAGGCAGAACCAGCTTCGGTGCCTGATCCAACGCCAACCCCAGCGCAGAAAATATCTCCCCGCACCACTCCCGCTTGTCCAAATCCACCAGCTGCGTATGAGTGGCGTTCGTATACTCCGCCACACGATTCCCACCCCACCGCGACAAAACATACTCCGGCAGATTCATCCACTGCCGTCCCACCGGCAGCCCCTGCAACCGTCCGCGTACAACTGATACGCCGTATTGATCCGCAGCAGTTGCACACCAGTCAGCTCTCTCATCCGCTCCGCACTGCATGCGCGGATGCGCCAGCCGCTCCGCCTCCACTGTCCGCTCATCCCGATAACAAAACGGATCACCCAACGGCACGCCATCCGCATCCAGCCGCACATAATCCACCGCCCACCCATCCACCGCGATCGATCGAATCCCCTCCTCAGCCAGCGCAGCGCACTGCCGCACTCCATCCTCCAGCCCCGCAACAATCATCGCCAGGTCCCAGCACAGCCCCGCCGCAGTCTCGCGCGGAGCATTCGCAAACCGATGCACCAGCCGTATCACCGGCCTGCCCTCCACCCACCGCAACAGCGAAACCCGGCAGCTCTCCGCACCCAGGTCCACCGCGACCAAGGCGCGCGAATCCGCCGGAATCAGTCCACTCTCCAGAGAGCGTCACCGCAGGTAAGCCTCGGTCAGCCCTCCATCCACCGGTATCAGATGCCCCGTCGTGCACCGGGCCTTCGGCCCCGCCAGATACAGAATCGCCTCTGCGCAATCCTTCGGATCTATCGGCTGATGCGTCAGTGTCCGCGTCGCATAAAACTGCGCCAGCACGCCTCTCAGCTCATCGTCCGTCATCGTCTCAACGAACGGCAGCTTGTACTTCTTCAGCGAAGCGATCACTCGGTCCCGCGGAAACATCGTAGATCCCTTCACCACCGTCGCCGGCGAGATCCCGTTCACCCGTACCTTCGACGACAGCGCCACCGCCAGTTCCCTCACCAGGTGACTCAACGCCGCCTTGCTCACGTCATACGCCTCGCTGCCCCGCTTCGCTACTACCGCATTCGCCGAGCTCGTCAGCACCACGCTCGCATCGATCCCTTGCGCCGCAAATATCTTCGCCGCCTCATCCGTCAGCAGATAGTTCGCCGTAACATTCACCTCCAGCGTCATCGACCACTGTGCATCCGTGATAATGCCATCCGGCGAAGAAGGAAACATCGCCGCCGTATTGATCAAAATATCGATGCCGCCAAACTGCATCACCGTAGCATCCAGCGCAGCCTTGATCGCCTTACGGTCGCGAATGTCGATGCTCGTCCACCGCACTGCCTCCTTGCCCGCAATCGCCGCCGCCTCATCGGCAACCGCCTCCGCGCCTTTTACATCACGGTCCGCGATCATCACATGCGCGCCCCGCTCCGCCGCCAGCAGCGCCACCTCACGCCCAATCCCACTGCCGCCCCCCACGATCAGCGCAACCCTCCGGCTCAACTCCTTCTCTGCCGGCTGCCGGCGAATCTTCGCCTCCTCCAGCTTCCAGTACTCAATCCGGAAAGCCTCGCTCGGGGGCAGCGCCACATAATTCGCATGTACCGTAAACTGATCCGCGCTTGCAGCCGGCCCTGCCTGCGGAATGTCGTTACACTCCACACCGGCACCCAAAACACCCGCACCCTGCATCACGCCGATCGCATTGATATAAAACTCACCCGTAACCCGCGACTCCGTCTTGTTCTTCCCAAAGCTGAACATCCCCACACCCGGCACCAGCACCACCGTAGGGCTCGCATCCCTCACCGCCGGCGAATCCGGCAACGCATGCTTCCCGTAGTACTCCGCATACGCCGCCCGGTACGTCTCCAACCCCATCTCAATCAACTCCGTCAACTCAGCCGGATCACCCGCCGGATCCCACTTCAAAAACATCGGCCGAATCTTCGTCCGTATAAAGTGATCGGGGCAACTCGTCCCCAAATGCGCCAGCTTCTCCGCTTGAGCCGAGTTCACAAACTCCATCACCGCCGCCGAATCCGAATAGCTCCCAATCCACCGCTGCTTCCGCGACACCGCTCCCCGCAGCCGTGGCATCAACTCCAGCGCAATCGCCGCTCTGTCTTCCCTGCTCTTCGCTGCAGCCCCACCAAAGACAACATGACCTTTAGCCGAACCATGCCGCTCAATAAACTGTCCCAGCTGGTCGATGATCGTAATCGTATTCAGATAGCTCTCGCGCTGCGTCTCGCCCCATGTAAACAACCCATGCCCACCCAGCACCACGCCATCGCATCCCGGCGTCTCCGCAACGATGCGCTTCAGCATCATCCCCAGCTCAAATCCCGGACGCTGCCACGGCAGCCACGCCAGCGTGTGCCCGAACTCCCGGTTGAACTCCCCCATCTTGATCTTCCCATTCGCCGAAGCCGCCAGCGCAATACCCCAGTCCGGATGCAGATGGTCCACATGCGGAAACGGCAGAAAACCATGCAGCGACGTATCGATCGAAGCCGCCACCGGATTGTTCCCAAACGTACACAGCGGATACATCTCCACCATCTCGTCCTCGAGATCCACTCCCCGATAAGCCTTCTCCAACGCCAGCAACTTATCCAGATAAAGCGTCGCAAACCCCGCGCGCTTGATACTTCCCAGGTCACCGCCGCTCCCCTTCACCCACAGTACTTCCTTCGTCTGCCCATCCAGTGGATCCACCATCTCCAACTTCGAACTCGTATTCCCCCCGCCAAAGTTCGTGATCCTTAAATCAGATCCCAGCAGATTCGACCGGTACCGCAGCAACTCCGGCCCATCCAGCCGTGCCGCTACCTCATCATCCCAACGATCCTCTAGAAACCGAAGCTGTGTGCCAGATGCCATAAATCCCCCGTACGCAACCCACCCATGATTCCACACCTAACACCAATACAGCAATTATTCCCAATTCGAAATAATCTCCCGTTATTCCACCGAACTCTGTCTCACCACCCGATGCTCCACGTAGTTATACGGAGCCACCATCTGCCCTCGCAGAAGCATCAGCCCCAGGTGGATCAGGCTCGGCCCATACGTGCTCGCCTCATGCGAGATCGACCCGATCAGCGGAGAGCGCTCCTTCCGCATCTCGGCCTTGGCCTCCGCAATGCAGTCCTGCCCCACAATCGCCACGTGCCGGTCCCGCTTGAGCTCTCGAACCGCATCCACCGCACCCAGCGCACTCGAATCGTTCGCCGTGGCAATCAAAATATGTTTGTCCTTCGGATGCCGACTAAGAAAATCCGCGATCAACTTCTTGCTCCGGTCCCGCATTCCGCGCCCATCCATTCGCACAAACGTCTCAACCGGCAGATCCGGAATCGCACTCCGCACCCCTTCAAACGCTCCTGTAATCCGACTCTGCACCAACTGCCCAGCCTCAACCAGATCCAGCCCAATCACCCAGTCCACCGCATTCCCCCAGTACGCCGCCGCATGCTCCGCCAGCACTTCGCCCGCAGCCATCCCCACCCGGTAGTTATCCACCCCAAAATACGTCGCATGCGGATGCGGAATATCGATCGCAATCAGCGGAATCTTCGCCTCCGCAATCCGGTCCGCAATCACCGGCGCCACCTCGTGCTCTACCTGGAACTCGATCACCAGGTCCACCCGGCTGCGCACAAATTCCTCCGCATTCTTCAGCGCCGTCGCCGCGTCATAGTGGTTATCCAGAATCATCAGGTCCACCCCCGCCGCAGCAGCCGCCGTCTTCAGGCTCTCCATCACCTCCACCGAAAACGGCATGTCCTCGCTCTGCCCGCCAAACCCAAACCGCAGCTTCTTCGGCCGCGTCACTCGCCGGTACAGTCCATCCGGAGACTGCGACAAATACCCCCGGTGCACAAACGTCTTCAGCACCCGGTACACCGTCGTCTTCGAGATCTTCGTCTGCCGGTGGATCACTTCCAGCGACATCGGCTGATTCTCCGTCTGCAGCAGCTCAAGAATGTCCAGCGCCTTCGACAGCACCGGTATCAAATACAGACGTTTCGTAGTCTTGCTCATTCAAATAGCCTTTCAAATAATGGAGTTAGACATACAACACCGTGGATAAATAAAGTTTCGGATTTGAAATATATACCCGAACTTCACCACCAATGTCTCAACCCAACCAAAATCCGCCGCCATCGACCACTTCCCGGAAACATTCTTACGCAGCCATACAATATCCGTAGGTCCCTATCCGTCTACACCAGTAGATGAGCAATCTTCCACTCTCGAAGCCGGCAATCCTCACGCAGAACCAATCTGCGCCGGATATCTTCGCGTCAGACCTCTTCGCGCAGGATACGTCAGCACAGGACCAGCTCATCTCCGCCGCCCTCCGCAACGACGAACCCCGCCTCCGCAGCTTTATCCGCCGCCACGTCACCGACAGCGGCGATGCCGAAGACATCCTCCAGGACGTCCTCTACGAGCTCATCGCCGCCTACCGTCTCATGCAGCCCATCGAGCACGTCAGCGCCTGGCTCTTCCGCGTCGCCCGCAACCGCATCATCGACCTCTTCCGCAGAAAGAAACCCTCCGCCTCGCTCAGCGACCCCGTCTCCACCGACGAAGAGGAGTCTCTCTCCCTCGAAGACCTTCTTCCCTCCCCCAACGACGGCCCCGACGCAGCCTACCTCCACGGCCTCCTCATAGCCGCCCTCGAAGAGGCCATCGACGAGCTCCCCGCCAACCAGCGCGAAGTCTTCCTCGCCCACGAGGTCGAAGGCCGCAGCTTCAAAGAGATCGCCGCAGAAACCGGCGTCAGTGTCAACACCTTGCTCTCGCGCAAACGCTACGCCGTGCTCCACCTGCGCGAACGCCTCCAGTTTATCTACACCAGCTTCCTCAGTAACTAAGTAAGGAGAACCCATGTATCGCTTCGTAAGAGTCTTTAAGAATCATCGCCATCATCATCGTCGCCAGTCTCGCCTTCGGCTTCATCACCCGCGAGCTCTGGAACTGGCTCATGCCCTCTATCTTCGGCCTGCACACCATCACCTTCTGGCAGGCCATCGGACTCTTCGTGCTCAGCAAGCTCATCTTCGGCGGCTTCCACGGCGGCAGCGGCGGCCGCAACCACTGGAAGGCCCGCATGAAAGAGCGCTGGGACTCCATGACCCCCGAAGAGCGCGAGAAGTTCCGTAGCGGAATGAAGTGCGGCCCCTTCGGCCGCGGTCCCTTCGGCCGTAGACCGGTCGGTCAAGCCCCATTCAGTCAACCAGAGGAGCCCAGCATATGAGCCTCGACCAACACGTTAGCGACAACCCCGCAATAACCTCGCAGGCTGAAGTCCCCAATCAGACCTGCGCCCCGCGCAACCCCCACCGCAGCCCCACCAAAACCCTCACCGAACTGGAGACAGAAAACTCCCGCCTGCAGCGCCTGGTAGCCGAACTGCTCATCAAGAACCACCAGCTACGCAAGTTAGCAATGGTAGATGACATCTAACTTCGATAGGAGTTTTTAAATTTGTCATCCTTCGCGCAGCGGAGGCCTGCTTCTGCACTAACTTTAGCTTTCCCAACCCAAAAACTAGCGTAATCCTGAGCGAAGCATCTCGCGGTCTTATCGCGAGATGCGGAGTCGAAGGACCCCCGAATTTCGCCTTTGCCGTGCCTGTTTTGCTTTACAACTCAAGCATAACTAGCAACACTCCCGGCATTCCGCGCACCCCGCTCCTGCGAAATCCGCTCCACATACCCACTCTCCGCCAAAGCCTGCAGCGGCTCCACCGGCAACCCCCGCGCTACCCGCCACTCCTTCACCATCGGCCGCACATCCGTCCAGAAAGCTCCGCGGAAACACTCCTCCGCCTCCACCAGCCGGCACTCCTGCTGCAACTCGCTCAGCCGCACGCGATCCACCAGCGCCGCCTTCGCAAATATCTCCTGCGCCGTCATCACCGTCTGCACCATCGCCTCCACTTTGCCCTTCAGGTTGTGGCTCTGGTCGATCATGAACGCCACCCCCGCGCGCTCCTCTTCACTCGCACTCAATATCTCATTGAATATCCGGAACACCTGGTAAGGATCGATCGACCCCAGCGTCAGATCGTCATCCGCATACTTCCTGTCGTTGAAGTGAAACCCTCCCAGAGCCTCCACATGCAGCAGCCACGCCACAATCTGCTCAATATTCACGCCCTGATAGTGATGCCCCGTATCCACCAGCACCTTCGCCTTCGGCCCCGCCCGCCGCGCCAGCTCCAGCGCCATACCCCAGTCCGCAATATCCGTATGATAAAAAGCCGGCTCGAATGGCTTGTACTCCACCAGCATCCGCTGTTCCGGCCCCAGCGCATCATGCGTGGTCTTCAACACCTCTTCCATCCACTCAATCCGCCGCCGAATACTCTGCGTCCCCGGATAGTTCGATCCATCCGCAATCCATAGCGAAACATCCCGCGTCCCCAACCGCTGCCCAATCTCCACCGAATCCAGCAGGTGCGCCAATGCCCTCCCGCGAACCTCCAAGCTCGGATTCGCAATCGAACCAAACTTGTACTCCGCATCCTGAAATAAATTCGGATTGATCGACCCAGCCCTCACCCCATACTTCGTCTCCAGCCGCTGAATCTCTTCCACGTCCTTCACCCCGCCCGGCAAATCCCACAGAACATGCAGCGCCACCGTAGGACTAGCTCCCGTCAACGCATTCACCTGCGCCGCATCGGCAAACTTCTCCTCGATCGTCGTAGCCGCCCCCGCCTGCACGAACTTTCCAAACCGAGTCCCCGTATTCGCAAACCCCCACGAAGGTACCTCGATCCGAAAGCTATCCAGCGCCGCCCACACCCTTGCCTGCTCGCGTTCCGCCACACCCGCACCGTTCATGCTCATAGCTTCACTCCCTGCGCAGTTCATTACTTCATTTGAAACTCAATCTCTATTGAAACCATAGAAGCATGCATGATCCTTATATCCCTTGTCAAAACAATCGCACTGTCAAGTTGCGATGGTCAGTGAGATTCCCGTTCAACGACTGTGCCGCGGCATCCAACAAGAAAATCCAGATCGGCTCCCTCTGAAGCCTGCATCACGTGCTGAATGTACATCTGCTGGTACCCGCCCTTTGTCACTGGCAACAACGGAGTCCACGCCTCCCGTCGACGAGCCAGCTCTTCCTCTGAAACCTCAAGGTGCAGGCGGCGTGCCTCAACATCCAACTCGATCACATCGCCATCCTGAACCAGCGCCAGCGGACCACCCGCCGCCGCCTCAGGACACACATGCAAAACCACCGTCCCATACGCTGTCCCGCTCATCCGCGCGTCCGAAATGCGAACCATGTCCGTGATGCCACGCGCCAGCAGCTTCGGCGGCAACCCCATATTGCCAACCTCCGCCATTCCCGGATAACCCTTCGGCCCACAGTTCTGCAGAACCAAAATAGAGTTCTCATCCACATCCAGCTCCGGGTCCATAATTCTCTCGCGATACTGTTCGATCGTCTGAAACACAACCGCAGTACCACGATGCCGTAGAAGATGAGGCGAAGCAGCGGAAGGCTTCAGCACCGCACCGTCGGGAGCAAGATTCCCCCGCAGCACCGCAACGCCGCCATGCTCCACCAGCGGATTATCCAGCGGCCGAATCACCTCCGGATTCCAATTCGCCGCATCCTTGCAGTTCTCCCCAATCGGTTTGCCCGTAACCGTCAACGCATCCGGATGAAGCAACCCATGCTCCGCAAGCGCCCGAACGACAGCCGGCAGTCCGCCCGCATAATAAAAATCCTCCATCAAAAATCGCCCGGAGGGCATCAGATCGACGATCGTAGGCGTGTCCCGTCCAATACGATCCCAATCGTCCAGCGTAAGTGGAACCCCGATGCGTCCAGCGATCGCAAGATGATGAATCACCGCATTCGTCGACCCACCCAGAGCACCATTCACGCGAATCGCATTTTCAAAATTCTCCCGCTTCAAAATCTTCGAAAGCTTAAGATCCTCCCGCACCATCTCAACAATCCGCCTCCCCGACATGTGCGCCAGCACCGAGCGCCGCGAATCGACCGCCGGAATGGACGAGTTGAACGGCAGCGCAAGTCCGAGCGACTCCGCCATGCACGCCCATCGTCGAGGCCGTCCCCATCGTCATGCAATGGCCCGCAGAGCGCGACATGCAAGCCTCCGCCTCGCCAAACTCCGCCAGCCACATCGTGCCAATCTTCACCGCTTCGCTAAAACGCCACACATCCGTGCCCGAGCCAATATCTCTTCCATGGAACTTCCCATTCAGCATCGGCCCACCCGAAACAACAATCGCCGGAATATCGCAGCTCGCCGCGCCCATGATCAACGATGGCGTCGTCTTATCGCACCCACACATCAGCACCACGCCATCGATCGGATTGCCGCGGATGGTCTCCTCCACATCCATGCTCACCAGGTTGCGAAACAGCATCGCAGTCGGACGCATATTCGTCTCACCCATCGACATCACAGGAAACTCCAGCGGAAAACCACCCGCCTCCCACACACCACGCTTCACCCGTTCCGCCAGCGCTCGCAGGTGTGCATTACATGGCGTCAGCTCCGACCATGTATTGCAAATCCCAATCACCGGGCGGCCATCAAACACGTCCCCCGGAAATCCCTGGTTACGCATCCAGCTGCGATGAATAAAACCATCCTTATCCGTGCGTCCAAACCAGGCCGCCGACCGAAACTTCTTTTCATTCGTAGACATCGTCTTCTCCGTTATCGAAACCCTGAAGTTCTAAGCACCCACCAGCAACACATCCAGAAACCGCGGCCCATGCACTCCCTTGATCCGCGTCATCTCAATATCCGCCGTAGCCGAAGGCCCCGAGATAAACGTAGTCGTCAGCTCCGCCGTACTCTGCAACCACACCATCGCCTCCGAAACCGTCTCCACGACACTCGCCGCATCCACCACGCACAGATGATAGTCCGGCACCAGGCTCACCGCCCGACGTCCCTGTCCCGCCACCCCTTGCAGCACAATCGTCCCCGTCTCCGCGATCGCCAGCGTAGAAGCCGTCATCACACCATCCACCGCATCCAGCTCCGTCGCAGCCATCCCCTCATCCACTACAAACTCGAACCCATCCGGCATCCACTCCGCACGTAACCCCGCAGGAACCACCATCCGCCTCACCCCGCGCGCAGCCAACATCCGCGCCGCTCCGTCTCTCACTCCGTCACGCCTCACCTGCAGAACCTGCGCATCATAGTCATGCAACCTGCCCACCAGCCGCGCCACTATCTCCTCACGCCCAAGCCCAGCCTGGCGAACATAACCTCGCGCGATCCCATCCCACTCCACCCGCACCGCAGAAGCATCCGCAACCTCTCCACCAATCGCCGCGCGAACCCTCCCCAGCACCACCGCCCTCGCATCACTTGCCATCAGAATTCCGCCTCTCCCACCACTCCCGAAACGTCTCCTTCGGCATCTCCTGCAGATCCCTCACCTGCGTCCACCCTCCCAGCAACCCCGGCAGCCATCCAATCCACCCCTCGCCCTGACCATCCTTCCGCACCAGCGGACTCTCCGCAATCCGCCCCATCCGCTGAGCAGCCCTGAACCGCCGCTCGCTCCGAAAGATCATCCCCATCGCCCGCATCGCCAGCGCCTCGGCGTTCAACATTCCATTCTGCTTCACCACCTTGTTTCGCAGATGAATCAGCACCTCCGGAATATTGATCTTCACCGGACAAACCTCATAGCAAGCCCCGCACAGACTCGATGCATACGGCAGCGACTGCGCATGATGCATCTCCATCAACTGCGGCGTAAGAATCGCCCCAATCGGCCCCGCATACACGCTCCCATACGCGTGACCACCCGTCTGCCGGTACACCGGACAAGCATTCTGGCAGGCACCGCACCGAATGCAGTTCAGCGTCTGCCGTCCCTCCTCATCCCCCAGAATCTCGCGTCCGCGCATTGTCCATCAGCACCACATGAAACACACGCGGCCCATCACCCTCGGTCACGCCCGTCCAGATCGAGTTATACGGATTCATCCGCTCCCCAGTCGCCGACCGCGGCAACAACTGCAGCAGCACCTCCAGGTCCTGAAACCGCGGGACCACCTTATCGATCCCCGCCACCGTAATCAGCGTCTCAGGCAGCGTCAGACACATCCGCCCATTCCCTTCGCTCTCGACGATGCACACCCCGCCCGTCTCCGCGATCAGAAAGTTCGCCCCACTCACTCCTGTCTTCACCCGCAGAAACTTCTCCCGCAAAAACCGCCTCGCCGCATCCGCCAGGTCCTGCGGAGCCTCACCCAGCTCCGGCAGATTCATCTCCCGCCGAAATATCTCCCGAATCTGCTGCCGATTCTTATGCAGCGCCGGCACCACAATATGCGAAGGCTGATCATGCCCCAGCTGAATAATCAGCTCCGCCAGGTCCGTCTCATACGGATGAATCCCCGCCGCCTCCAGCGCCGGATTCAACTGAATCTCCTCCGTCGTCATCGACTTGATCTTGATGACCTCGCGAGCCCCCGCAGCCTTCGCCAACCTCACAACAATCTCCCGCGCCTCCGCCGCATCCCGAGCCCAATGCACCACCCCACCCGCCCGCGTGCAGTTCCGCTCAAACTCCTCCAGATAAAAATCCAGATGCCGCATCGTATGCTGCCGAATCTGCCTCCCCGCCTCGCGCAGCGCCTGCCAGTCCGGCATCTCCCCCACCACCCGAGCCCGCTTCGCCTGAATCACATCCGTAGCATGCCGAACATTCTTCCGCAGCTGCGCATTCCCCATAGCAACTCTCGCCGCCATAGGAAACACCGGCGCCGTCCGCGGATCCAAACCCGTCCCACTCATAGCACCACCATCGACCGCTTTTCGCTCAACCACTCTTCGCTCCCCGCAAAAAAACCGTCATTCCGACCGGAGTAGCGCAGTCTCATCGCGCTGCGGAGTGGAGGAACCCCCGTATTTCGCCTTTGCACTTGCTGTTGTCTGTTTCTATTCAAAGAGCACCACCCTCATCCCCAGCCAATATCTCCGCCAGATGCACCGTCTTCACACCCGTCCTCTGCCGATGCAGCGCCCCCTGAATATGCATCAGGCATGAATTATCGCAAGCCGTACAAGCCTCCGCCTTCGTATTCAAAATCGCCGTAGTCTTCTCCGCCAGCATCGCACTAGACACCTCCGCATTCTTCACAGCAAACGTCCCGCCGAACCCGCAGCACTGCTCCAGCCCAGCAAGCTCGACCAGATCAATCCCCCGCACCGCCTTCAACAACCGCTGCGGCCCATCCCCCAAACCCAGATTCCGCAGCCCATGACAACTAGCGTGATACGTCACCCGATGCGGATAATAAGCCCCCACATCCTCCAGCCCCAGCCGCTTCGTCAGAAACTCCGAAAACTCAAACACCCGTGGCAACAAATCCGCCACCTCGGCCTTCAACTTCACATCGCCAATCTCCGCCGCCATCTTCGGATAATGATCACGCATCATCGCCACGCAGCTCGACGAAGGCGCCACCACCGCCTCGGCCCCTCGAAACTGCTCCACAAACCGCGACAACAGAGGCATAGCCTCCGCCTGATACCCCGTATTCCAATGCATCTGCCCGCAGCAAGTCTGCCCCGCTGGAAATTCCACCGTATGCCCCAGCCGCTCCAGCACCCGCACCACCGCCTTACCCGTCTCCGGAAACAGCGTGTCGTTATAGCAGGTAATAAATAGCGAAACTCGCAGAACCAGCCCCCTCAATACCCAACAGCAATCCAATAGAGATTATATTTCCGCATCGCAAACCCATCAGGGTACGATGGGTACGCCAGTCAGACTCCAGTATCACTCATCGCAACTCAGGAGCTCCGTGGGACCAAATCCATTCATCGGCGTCATCTATCACTGGATCGGCGGCTTCGCCTCCGCAACCAACTTCATCCCCTTCCGTGGCATCAAGCGCTGGTCATGGGAGATCTACTGGCTCATCCAGGGCGTCGCCGCCTGGCTCATCGCCCCCACTTTGCTCGCCTCCATCTTCGTCCCGCATCTCTCCTCCATCCTCCACCAGGCCTATCGCGACGATCCCGCCACCATCTACTACCCTCTCCTCTGGGGAACACTCTGGGGCATCGGCGGACTCACCTTCGGCCTCGCCATTCGCTACCTCGGCATCGCTCTCGGTTACGCCATCGCCCTCGGCCTCTGCGCCTTCTTCGGAACCCTCGTTCCCCCCATCTACCACGGCGAACTCATGTCCATGGCCCACTCCACGTCGGGCCAGATCATCCTCTTAGGCGTCGTAGTCTGCGTCATCGGCGTAGCCGTCAACGGCGCCGCCGGCTACTCCAAAGAACACGAGATCACCCCCGAAGAAAAGGCCGAAGCAGGCGAACGCGACTTCTCCTTCGGCAAGGGCATCGCCATCGCCATCCTCGCCGGCTTCATGAGCGCCTTTTTCGCCTTTGGCCTCGACGCCGGAAAGCCTATCGCCGCGCTCGCCAGAACTCAACTCATCGCCTCCGGACGTCTCGACCTCTGGGCCAACCTCCCCGTCCTCATCATCGTCCTCTGGGGAGGCTTCCTCACCAACTTCGTCTGGTCCGCAATCCTCATCTTTCAAAACCACTCCGTCGCTCAGTTCTTCGGCGAACCCGGCACGAACCCCATGCGGGCCACTGCTCCCAGCGGCCACACCCTCACCGACCTCGATCCCACTGTCCGCAACACCTTCGCCCCCGGCCGCCCCGTACCCGACCGCCTCTCCCCCGCCACGCTCACCTCAAACTACTTCTTCGCCGCCCTCGCCGGCATCGTCTGGTACTTCCAGTTCTTCTTCTACTCCATGGGCCAGACCAAGATGGGCAAGTACGACTTCTCCAGTTGGACCCTCCACATGGCCAGCATCATCATCTTCGCCACCCTATGGGGCCTCGCGCTAAGAGAGTGGCGCGGAACCAGCCGACGCACCCGCGTCCTCGTCGCCGCCGGCCTCTTCCTGCTTATCGGGTCCACCGTCATCGTAGGCTACGGCAACTACCGCAAGTCCAACGAGACCCCCGCCATCGCCTCCACCAACTAAAATCAAGATAGTCTCTAGAACGACCATATGAGTTAGCGCTCTTCATTCAGATGTCCCTTGTCGAACCGGCAACGGGTGGAGTCACATCTATAATCGCGAACGAATTGCCCAACGAAACAAGGACCCTCATGGACAAGTTCTACAAACGATTTAGTGTCGTCACAGGTTTCGTGATCCTGCTGATTGTATTGATAGCAAATACCTACATCACAAGGCGCCAACTCGGAATACAGGTCGCCGATCAGACCTTGGTCTTGCATACGCGGCATGTCTTGCTCGAGTTAGCTCAGACAGAATCGCTTCTAAAAGATGCTGAATCAGGCCAGCGGGGCTTTCTCTACACCGGTGATCCCAAATATCTCGCACCCTATCATCTTGCCGTCGGTCAAATCCTCCCCCGTATAGAGGACCTGGCACGATTGACCGTGGACAACCCGCGTCAACAAGCCAATATCGTCAGGCTGCGCAGCCTTACCCAGGACAAGCTGACCGAACTCGACCAGACAATCTCACTCTTCCAATCGCGCAAGACCGCTGAGGCGAAGGCTCTCGTTTTGTCCGATGCCGGAATACTCAAGATGGACGACATCCGCAGGCTCATCGACCAGATGGAAGCGGAAGAAACTTCTCTGGAGGCCACCCGATCAGCGACTTACCAAAGGAGCATCTGGATCACCATTGCGAGCATTTATCTCTCCAGCGTGATTAAGGCCATAGGTCTCATCTTGCTCGCGTACTACATACTCCGGGAGATGAATCTTCGCGAACAGCATGCACAGCAGATTGAAGAACGCGAACAGTGGTTCCGTGTGACCCTGACCAGTCTCGGAGACGGAGTCATCGCGACGGATGAAAATGGACGAGTTACCTTCATAAATCCCGTAGCAGAAACACTCACCGGCGTAGATCTCTCTCATGCCAAAGGTAAGGCGATCCAGCAAGTCTTCCCCATCTTCAACGAATCCACCCATCGACCCGTCGAGAACCCCGTGAAGAAGGTATTAGAGTTGGGACACGTGGTTGGACTCGCTAACCACACCGTCTTGCAAAACGCCGATGGAACCCTCACTCCCATTGAGGACAGCGCCGCGCCGATTCGAGATGTCGATGGAAACCTGATCGGGGTCGTCCTGGTGTTTCGTGACGCAACATACGAACGAAAATCGCAGGAGGTTCTGCGCAAGACCGAAAAGCTCGCTGCGGCTGCCCGCTTGTCAGCCACTGTCGCGCACGAAATCAATAATCCCCTCGAAGCCATCGGCAACCTGCTTTACCTGGCAAAAGGGACACCGGGCGTGCCCGCCATTGCCATGCAACAGCTCGAACTTGCAGAACAGGAGTTGGAGCGAGTCTCCCACATCACGCGCCAGACGCTTGGATTTTACCGGGAGTCCAAGGTACCGGATCGCGTCGAACTGCCGGCTCTCATCGAATCCGTCCTCAGACTCTATTCCAACAAGCTCAAGACCAAGAACATCACCGTCGAACGAGACTTCGGCGAGTGTCCGTCCATTCAGGGTCTCGAGGGCGAATTGAAACAAGTGATGTCAAACCTCATCTCCAACGCAGCAGATGCGGTCGGCGACAATGGAACAATTCGAGTCATCTTATCCTGCGTCGAAATCGCAGACGGCAAAGTCATTCAGGTCACTATTGAAGACGACGGCCCCGGAATCGCAGCTGAACATATAGACCGAATCTTTGAACCATTCTTCACCACGAAAAAAGACGTCGGCACCGGACTTGGATTGTGGGTCACCAGAGAAATCGTCGACCGGCACGGCGGAAGCATCGTCGTCCATTCCCGCAAGGACCACGGCTTACGCGGCACTGTATTCAATCTGCATCTGCCCTGCAACGATGACCTTCGGAGTCACGCGGCAGATAAGCTATGAGGTTGCTCGGGAGCAAATTGCACTGAGGAACTTTCACTGTTGGAAAGTCGCTCGCTTCTCCGTAGAAGGACTTGATAAATATCCAAACCGGCAAGATCGCGTGGCATTACCGCGGGACAAGCCGCTCTCTGCTTCACGAAACCATTGCACGCACTGAACCAATCTTTTCTCTTGCTTCTGCGCCCAAGTAGGTTACACTCGCTCTCCATCAGATCACAGGGCCTGTTGTCTACCCCCGGGAGCTCCACAAGATGCGCTTCTCTGCCGTGCTTTCCTTCTCTGCCTTAGCCGCCATCAAGCCTTCTCGCCGGCTGCGCCCTCAGCAACACCGCCACCCCCGGCTCCTCCGTCGGCCCCCTGCTCAAAGGCAACGTCCACGGCGGGCGACAACCCATCGTGGGAGCCCACGTCTATCTCTTCGCCGCCGGAACCAGCGCCTACGGCGGAGCCGCGACCTCTCTCATCACCGCAGGCGCAGCAGCCGGCAGCGACACCCTCGGAAACTACGTCGCCACAGACGCCAGCGGCAGCTTCTCCGTCACCGGAGACTACACCTGCACCTCCGGTACTCAGGTCTATCTCCTCGCCACCGGCGGAAACCCCGGTCTCCCCGGCAACCAGACCAACCCCAACCTCGCCCTCATGGCCGCGCTCGGCCAGTGCCCCGCCTCCGGAACCCTCGCCACACAACTCCCCAACATCTCCATTAACGAGGTCACCACCGTAGCCTCCGTCTACGCCCTCTCCGGCTTCATGACCGACCTCGCTCACGTCTCCTCCAGCGGAACCCCGCTCTCCAACACCGGCATGGCCAACGCCTTCGCCAACGTCAACAACCTCGTCAACATCGTCAACGGTGCGGCTCTCGCCACCACTCCCGCCGGCAACGGAACCGTCCCCCAGGCCGAGATCAACACCCTCGCCAACATCCTCGCCGCCTGCGTCAACAGCGTCGGAGCCGCTTCCACAACCTGCTCCACCCTCTTCTCCACCGCACTCAACGGCTCAACCCAACCCACCGACACCGTCACCGCAGCCCTCAACATCGCCCAAAACCCAGGCACCGGCATCGCCGCCCTCTACGCCCTCGGAGCAACCACCCCGCCCTTCGCTCCAGCACTCTCCGCACAACCCAACGACTTCACCATCGCCCTTACCTTCACCGGCGGTGGCTTGAATACACCCGATTCAATTGCCATCGACGCCTCCGGCAATGTCTGGGCAGCAAACTACTGCGGCGGCCTCAACCTGAGCTGCGCAGGCATCAGCGAACTGAGCAGCACCGGCGCTGCCATCTCTCCCGCAGCGGGATTCGGTGGCGGCGGCATCGCTGGACCGCAGTACGTCGCCATCGACGAATCCGGCAACGTCTGGGCGCCTGACATCGGAGGCGGCCTCACAGAACTGAACGGCTTCACCGGCAACGCCATCTCTGGCTCCAGCGGTTTCTTAGGCGGAGGAGTAAACAGCCCCTACCAGACCGCAATTGACGCCTTCGGCAATGTCTGGAGCATCAACGATCCCTTAGATCGTACATGGCACCCTTGTCTCCGAACTGAACGGCAGCACTGGCGCCGCCATCTCTGGCTCCAGCGGTTACACCGGCGGAGGACTGAACCTCACAGGCGGCATCGCCATCGACTCGTCCGGATACGTCTGGGTCGCAAACTAAGGCAACAGCAGCGTCAGCAAATTGCAGGTCAGCAACGGCGCTGCCGTCTCGGGCTCCAGCGGTTACACCGGCGGAGGACTGTCGGGCGGCCCTATATCCATCGCCATCGATGGCTCAGGCAACGTCTGGACCGGCAACTATCAACAACAGTGTCACCAAACTCAACGGCAGCACCGGTGCCCCCATCTCCGGCTCCAACGGCTACACCGGAGGCGGACTCAACACACCGTTTGCCATCGCCATCGACGGCCTGGGCAACGTCTGGACCGCGAACAACGGCAACAACACCATCACCTCTATCAACGGAAGCAGCGGCGCGGCCACATCCCCCTCCACCGGCTACACCAGCAGCGGATTGAACTCCCCTCTCGGCATCGCCATCGACGGCTCCGGCAACGCCTGGGTCGCGAACTTCGGCGATGTCACCGTCACCGAATTCGTCGGCGTCGCCGCACCCGTCGTCACGCCCATCTCCGCAGGTGTCGCAAACGCACCCTCGGCACCCGTCCTTGATCGAATAGAAACATATTAATGCAACATCGTAGAGCCTATCGCAACCATCAACCTTCTAACGGAACTCTCACCCTTCGACTCCGAGGACACCATGAAAAAATCGTCTCTCCTGTTCATCAGCCTTGCCCTCCTGTTCGCCGTCGCCCTTCCGCTCCACGCCCAGACCGGCTGCGCCGACTCCCCTGAAAACCCAACCGCCATCCTCGCCGTATTCGGCTCCGCCGGAGCCTTCTTCGTCTCCGCCCGCGCCCGCATCAAGGCCCGCCGCAAATAATCAACCCTGCGAACGGAGTGATTGTTCCAATCACTCCGTTCGCAGCGCTTCCATAGGCTCGGTCGATGCTGCACGCGACGCCGGCCACCATGCGGCGAACAATCCCGTCAGCATCAGCACGCCGCCCATTACGATCAGCGGAATCGTGATGGGAACCTTTAGAAAAAATATCTGACTATGCAGCAATCTCGTACTGGCAAGCGACACCACGACACCTGCAACCACGCCGATCTCTACCAGTACGCCTGCCTCACGCAGCACCATCCATAGAATGTCCCTCCGTTGCGCTCCAACCGCAATGCGCACGCCGATCTCCTTCGTTCTTCGCGCAACGGCATACGACATCACCCCATAAAGACCCGCGCCGCCAAGCGCCAGCGCAATAAGACCGAAGCCACCCAGCAACACTAGGCTGAATCGCTGCTGGGCAACCGAAGCTCCGATGACCCGGTCCAGTGGCTCGACATCCAGCAGAGGCACATGAGCATTCTCAAAGAAGATACGCTGGATAGCCGGAATCACATCCGTCTGCGCCGATTTGGTACGCACAATCCAGCTCATACCCAGAAGACGACTCATCTCCTGCATCATCTTGTCAGGAACCTGCGCTGCGGGCAGGTAGAAAATACTGGGAGCCTCTGCTCCGAGGCCTTCTTGCCGAACGTCACCGACCACTCCAACGATCTCCCGCACATCATCTTTGAAGCGTGGATCAGTGGCATCGCCAATTCGAATGTGTTGACCGATGGGACTTTGATTCTTGAAAGCTCTACGTGCGAGCGTCTGACTGATAACGACAACGGGTACGGAGCCGTTCGTGTCCGACTCTGTAAACGTGCGACCTGCAACGATCGGCACGCGCAAGACATTGAAGTAGTGCGGAGTAATGGGGATGTAATCGGGACCTCCCAGAGAAGCAGACTCGCTGGCTGGACGGCCAATAATCTCGAAGGACATATTGGGAACCAACTGGGTAGGAAGATCGTTCACCGCCGCGGCAGACTCCACTCCCGGAAGAGCCTCAATCCTCGCGGTAAGCTCCGTCAAGCGCTGCCCCAGCAAAGCGCTGCTCTCAATCTGCTTATCGGAAAACGCATTTTTGAAAGTAACTAAATTGGCCGTCTCGAAACCCAACGGTGCATGCACTAGCTTCCAGAAGTTGGTCAGCAGCAACGCAGCGCCAACCATCAGCACAAGAGAAATTGCCACTTCGCCGATCACGAGCCCCTTTTGTACCAGATGTTCTCCCGTTGCAATCTGCCGCGTATCGATACGCAAAGATCCATTCAGCCGGCTGCGCCTGGCCTCCATAGCAGGTACCAGGCTGAAGATCAGAGCACACACAGCAGTAAGCGCGGCTGCAAAAACAAGAGCTGGTCCTCCTACATCCAACGAGCTGAACTGCGGAAGCACGACTGGACTCAAGTGCATCAGAACGGGAGCAGCAAACTTAGCGAACAATACGCCAGCCACCCCTCCGCCAAGGCACAGAATGCTGTTTTCTACGAGAAGCTGACGCAGAATTCGCCAGGATGAAGCGCCAAGCGCAGCCCGCAGGCTCATCTCATGGCGTCGAGCGATAGAACGGGTCAGCAGCAAGCTGAGAATATTCGCGGCAACGATCAGCAGCACCAGGCCCACCGCCCCCATCAGCATCTCAAGCATGGGACGTAGCCCTCCGACCAGGGACTCCTGATAATCGATGGCACGAATGGACGCATCTTTATCCCAAAGTATGGGATAGGTATTCTTTAGCTCCAGCAGCACTCGCTTCAAATCACTCTCGGCCTGAACAGGCGTCACACCAGGACGCAATCGGGCCACTACGTTGTATTCGTTGCTTTGATCTGTAGGAGATTCAGTGATCTTAAGTGGCACCCAGGTATCCACCTTGGAATCGAGATGAAATAAAGGGCTGGCGACACCAATAACGGTATAGAGCTGCGAGCCGATCGTGATGGCTCGACCAACAATATGAGGATCAGCAGAGAAATGTTCGTGCCAGAGAGAGTAACTGATCACCGCTACCGGGGCAGAGTTTGGGACGGCATCCTGCGTATTGAACCCTCGACCCAGGACAGGTTCCATTGCGAAGACGTGGAAGAAATCGGGAGTAACGCTCAGGAACTTGAGCGGGATGGTGCCGTCGCTCTCCACGATATTTGCGTTGCCCGGAATATAGTCGTACGCCGCGGTCGCCTCCAGCGTTCGATTCGTTCGCCGCAGGAAGAGAGCTGTCGTACCCGAATAAGCCTGTTCAAGATGATCTGCCCGCCATAAGATCGCTCGATCCGCACCACCCGGTCAGGATGCGGGAAAGGCAGCGGTCGCAGGAAGACGCTATAAGCGATCAGAAAGATCGCAAGATTCGCACCGATCCCAAGTCCCAGCGTCAGGACGGCTGCTGTAGTGAAGCCGGCGTTCTTGCGCAGTTGCCTTACCCCGTACCGAACATCCTGCCATACGGTTTCAACCCCATACTCCCAACCAGTCGAGCGAATCCCCTCCTTCACCGACTCCGTGCTGCCCATCTCCACCCGCGCAACTCGCGCCGCCGCTTCCGAGCTGAAGCCCGCACGCATCTTGTCCTTCGCCGACTCTTCCAGATATCCGCGCAACTCCTCGTCCATCTCATCCTCCGTTCGTCTCTTGCGGAAGAGGGCCGAAGCCCACTCGCAACTTTCGCAGCAGTGACATAACACTCCCCCTCAACTAAGTGGCTTAAATCGCTTCCAGAATCCTGGCGATCGCAGCGCTTTGACGTCCCCATTCGGCGGTCACTGTCTCCAGTTCCTTGCGCCCCTGTTCAGTAAGGCCGTAATACTTCGCCCGGCGATTGTTCTCGGTGGGCTTCCACTCCGCATTGATCCAACCCTCCCGCTCCAGTCGCCGGAACGCAGGAAAAAGCGAGCCCGGATTAACCCGGAATACCCCGCGACTGATCTGCTCCATCCGCAAGGCGATGCCGTATCCATGCATCGGCTCAAGCGCCAGTGTCTTCAGAATGAGCATGTCCAGAGTGCCCTGTACCAACTCGCTGGATCTTTCCGTCATCGCGCTCTCTCCTCTAGATTGTCTAGATACCACCTTCTCATCTAGATAGTCAAGAGGAGAAGAGACACAGCTCGTCTCCGAGAACCTGC
Organism: uncultured Acidobacteriaceae bacterium; assembly: GCA_963797415.1. GTDB lineage: Bacteria > Acidobacteriota > Terriglobia > Terriglobales > Acidobacteriaceae > Edaphobacter. The sequence continues at coordinate 8,340 of CAWCPB010000008.1, read as the reverse complement.
CCGCTGATCCTCGCTGTCAACCCCCAACCTCACCAAAACCCGCCCCAATCAAGGCGAATCGCGTGGCGTACTAGTTCCACTCATTCCCGTAAAATAGAAGTAGAGAGAAACAAAAGAAGCCCCAGCCAAAAGCCGGGGCTTCTCTGCCAGAAGCGGCTTCGGGCCAACGGCCCGTTCTATACCAGCCCAGGGCAACGCCCTGGGTTTCGGAGTCGAATGAAATACAACGGGCTGAAATCCCGACCTATTCATCGGCACCACGATAGATCGGACCTTTGCCAAGACAATGCTTCGGACAATGACCCAGCGGTCAATGGCCGTAAGTCATTTATAAAGAATACTTTGCCAGTAAAGTATCTGAAATGAAGACTTTACGCCAGAACGATATCGCTATCTCGTTTCGATGCAAGACTTTAGTACTTTGAGGGGGAGGGGAGTACCACAGACTATCGCGAACTAGCATGCCGAAGAGCATCAGCAGCCGACTCGGGACTAATGTCCCGCTGCGGCCCACCCAGCAGCTCGAACCCGACCATGAACTTCCGGATCGTCGCCGATCGCAGGAGTGGTGGGTAGAAGTGCGCATGGAAATGCCACTCCGGATGCTTCTCCCCATCACAAGGCTGCGGGTGCAGCCCCATCGAATAAGGAAACGGAGTGTCGAACACCTTGTCGTACGTCGAAGTCACTTCCTTCAGAATCGCTGCGAAGTCATTCCGTTCCACCTTCGTCAACTCGGTCAAGTCACCCACATGCCGCACCGGCAGCACCATCACCTCAAACGGCCACACCGCCCAGAAAGGAACCACCGCAACAAAACTCACATTCACCGCCACCACCCGCTCCCGCCGCGCAACCTCCATCTCCCGGTAGGCGCAAAGCAGACAGCAGCCATGCTTCTTCAGATACTCGGCCTGCCCCGCCTGCTCCTTCACCACCTCATTCGGAACCGACCGGGTGGCCCATACCTGCCCATGCGGATGCGGATTGCTCGCCCCCATCATCGCCCCGCGGTTCTCAAAGATCTGCACGTAACGGATATCGTCCCGAGCTCCCAGCTCCGCACACTGCTCAGCCCACACATCCACCACCGCCCGAATCTCCGCCACCCCCAGCGTCGCCAGCGTAAGATCATGCCGCGGCGAGTAGCAGATCACCCGGCAAACCCCACTCTCCCCCTCGCGCAACCAGCACCCCCCGCCCCTCCTCATCCTCCGAAAACAAAGGAGCATCCGGCTTCAACGCAGCAAAATCGTTCTCAAAGACAAAAGTCTGCTCATAAACCGGAGTCTGCGCCCCACCCGCCCGCAAGTTCCCCGGACACAGATAGCAATCCGGATCGTAGGCCAAAGCCGCCGGAGCCGCCGTCTCCTCCGTCTGCCCCTGCCACGGCCGCTGCGTCCGGTGCGGCGAAACCAGCACCCACTCACGCGTCAGCGGATTGAACCGCCGGTGAGAACTCTCCTCAGTAAGCGTATCTATACCCCACCGCCCTTCGCCGCCAAAGCCAAAGCCCCATCGGATGGGCGGCTGACGAAGCACTCCGCCTTGATCCCCGTAACCAACTCATACTCCCGCCGCACCGCCTCGACAAACTCCGCCACCCGCTCAGCCTCCACAATATTCACTGTACATCCCCCAAACCCACCCCCGGTAATCCGCGCCCCATAGCACCCCCCCTGCCCCACCGCGATCTCAACCAAAGCATCCACCTCCGCACAGCTCGCTGCAAAATCATCTCGCATACTGGCATGCGCAACGACGAGAATTTTTCCGAACCTCCGCATGTCTCCCGCAAGCAACGCCTGTTTAGCCGCTACGACGCGACCGTTCTCCGTAATAATATGCCGGCAGCGCATGAAACTAGCCGGCGACATCAACTCCGAGCACGCCTCCAGGTCCTCAACCGTTGCATCCCGCAACAGGTCGATTCCCCTTCGTTCGCGCCGAAGCACAGCCTGACCCGCCTCCACCTCATCCCGGCGATGACCATATTCCCCCGCGGCAATCTGATGCTTGACCATCGAGTTGCAGATCACGACCCGAACGTCGGACGGCAACGGAAGCATGTCGTATTCCAGAGATCGGCAATCCAGCAACATGGCGCGATCAGCCACTCCCCCGGCGGCAATAAACTGATCCATAATGCCGCTCTTCGCCCCAACATACTCATTCTCAGCCCGCTGGCAAAGCGTAGCAACCTTCTCCAGAGGAAGCGTCACCCCTGCCAGCCACATAATCGCCATAGCAGACGCCACCTCCACCGACGCTGACGAACTGAGCCCGGCCCCCAGCGGAACATCTCCCGAAAGACTGAGACTAAACCCATTCACAGGTATCCCCACCCCCCTCAAACTCCAAAGCACACCTGCAGGATAGTTGCTCCAGTGCTGACGGGCCTTGGGCTCAGTTGAATCCAGAAGAACCGAGACCTCTTCTTTGAAGTTACCGGAGTAGAAAACAGCTCGTCCGTCATCACGAGGAGAGATCACAGCCTGGGTCTGAAATTCAATCGCCATCGGCATAACGAAGCCACCGGTATAGTCGGTGTGCTCTCCAATAAGATTCACCCGGCCCGGTGCAGCGAACATCTTTCCATCCACGCTAAAGCGTTCACGGTGAGCCTGATGTATTTGGTCTTTGTCTAACGTCATCCGGTACACACGTTGGTTGTTTGATCTCTAACTAAATTTACTATTTCCTGAACCAGAACTTCGAAGAATCCGCGCATCACATTCACTCCTCGCGAAGCACCTCGAGAGGTTTCTGTCCAAGTATGCGGTGACTCGCCAGCCATCCGGTACCAACTGTCAAAGCAGCGGTGGCAAATAAAGCAGCCAATGTAAAAACCCACTGGAAACGATAGACCACCGTGAGACGCTGGAGCAGGACGCGGGCAATTATATTGGCAAAGGAGACGCCTACCAATCCAGCGACAAGTCCAAGAACCGCGAACTCGATGGAAAACACCGTCGCAATACGAGCCCGCGTAGCTCCAAGCGTCTTGAGAACGACAACCTCGCGAATGCGCCGGTAGCGGGTTCCGGCGATACTGCTGGCGAGAATGATGATGCCGGCGAAGATGCTGAAGGCGGCCAGGAACTGGATAACGTAAGTGATCTGGATCACCACAGCTCGCACTGTTTCGAGAGCCTGGGCAACATTGATGACGGTCACAGTTGGATAGCGGCTGTAAAGCGCTCTTTGCAGTTCGCTCACCCGCTGAGGATCAGCATGGACGCCGCCATACCAAACCACCGGAAGACCAGCCAGCGAAGGTGGAGTGAGAACAAATTCTGCGCGTGAAAAAGCATGCTGACCGTTGGACTTCGTAATAGCAGCCACCGTAGCGGTGAAACGGTTGTCTTGCGCGGCGAACGTAATCGTTGAACCGACTTTCACACCCAACCGATCGGCCTGAATTTGGTTGATTGCAACCAAAGGATGTTGCGCTGAAACCGCCTCTTGTGCAGGCGTCCACCATTTGCCCAGCACGACACTAGTCCCCGGCGCCGGAGTAGAGGCCCAGGTAAGCGAGATCGACTGCAGCATCCTCTTGGGAAAGTTCTTCAGCTTGGCTTTATTGGCCTCAACACCATCAATCTCAAGAATGCGTGACGACACAATGGGCAACAGCTCCGGCTCGGCCGTGACGCTTGATTGTGATTTGAGCAGGCTGCGAACGCCTGCAATCTCGTCTGAGGTGATGTCGACGAGGAAGACATTTGGCAGGTTAGGCGCACTCGAAATATGCAGCTCGCTTACAACCGCCTGCTGCACGAGATATACCGTCATGATCTGCATTACGCCCATGCCCAGGGCTGCAAGCAATGCTGCTGAAGGATTGCCAGGACGATAAAGATTAGCAAAGCCTTGGCGTACCGCCGACGGAAGCTGAAGCCGCGTTCGATTGAGAACAAACTTGAGTCCTGACAGGACGGCTGCAGTAGCAGCAAGCAAAACGGCAAGGACCGCGACCAATCCAAGCGAAAAGATTTTGCCCACAGTAGCGGAGTCGCTCAGAGTGGTCGCGATTGCAGCCAGACCAGCCAGAATAAGGAAAGCCGCAACGAGCTGCGCGATATTCTTCCTGAGCTTACGAAATATCCCCGTCACGAAAGGATCTTCAGTATCTTCTACTGCGCGCCGGAGAATAAGAATGGGGCGCACACCCCGAATATCCAGCAGCGGTGGAAGAGTGAAGAGAAGAGTAGTAAGAATCCCCGCACCGAGCCCCGTCAAGACAGTGCGGACCTGAAGGTGAAGTTCAGTATCGACATGAATGAGCTTGGCCAAAAAGTACGGGAATGCAAGCTGCACCCCAACGCCGAGCGCGACTCCGAGTAAGCCGCCCAATAGTCCCAGCAGAAGCGTCTGAATCAAGTAAATCTTGATGATTTGGCCCGATCGTGCTCCCAGCGACTTCATAATGGCAATCGTATCGAGGCGTTGTTGAAGGTGGGCACGCATAGCCATCGCCACGCCAACCGCTCCGAGGACAAGTGCAACGAGCGACATCAGGGAGAGCAGGCTTGTAGCGCGATCAAGGCCTTGAGTGATCGCCGGGTTTGTCTCCCGATAATCGATAACCTGCGACTCAGGAAGAAGCTTTTCCAGACGCACCTTGAGATCCGCAACAGCTTTGTCGGAGATAGGAGTGCCATTAGCAGGCTTCGGTACTTTGAAGAGGTAGCGCTGTCCCGCATGGCTTCCAGGCGCAAGCAAACCGCTACTGTCGAGCCCAACACGCGAGATCAGCACGCGCGGGCCTGCGGCAAAGTTTCCCGAGAGACGATCCGGTTCATTGGTCACGACAGAGGCGATTCGAAAGAGCCTTGTGCCGATCTTGAGTTGATCGCCGACACTCAGATGCAGGCGTACCAGCAGATCGTCAGCTACGATCACATTGTCATCCTTCAAGCGTGGAGCCGAACTGCGCGACGGGATCGAGATCGACAGTACCGTAAAAAGGATACTTGGCAGGATCGACCGCCTTCAGCGAAACCAGCAACGGATCGAGTGTCTTTGGAGAGCTGGCCATCGAGAGCAGCTCAGTCACGGGAGTGATCTCGATACCCTCTGCGGCAATCTGATCCAGGCCTTTTTGTTGCTCCGGCGTTGGTTGCTGAAACATGCGGGCGGAGAGATCCGCTGCCATAATCGAACGCGCGCGATCGAGCAGCGTGGCTCGAAATGAGGATGAGAAGCCGCGAACGCCGGTCAGCGCCGCGACGCCGATCGCGACCGACAGAATGACAAAAAAGAACTTCCCCTGAGATGAGCGCATCTCGCGATAAGCGATCTTGACGGCGGAGCGATAGGACAATGCTGGCATAGGCGTCCCCCTACTGGACCGCGGCGATGGTCTGCTCTGGGTGGGCGGCGGGGTTTGGGTTGAGTTCGTCCAATACGATCAGACCGTCACGCAGGACGATGCGGCGATTGGAGTAGCCGGCCAGGACAGGATCGTGTGTCACAAGAACTAGAGTTGTGCCTTCGGTGCGGTTGAGATTCAGTAGCAGTTCCAGGACGTGCGCTCCGTTGGTCGTGTCCAGGTTTCCGGTTGGCTCGTCGGCCAGGATGATCGGCGGGCGCAGGATGAAGGCTCGCGCGAGAGCGACACGCTGCTGTTCGCCACCGGAGAGTTGCACTGGATAGTGATCGAGACGGTCGCCGAGTCCGACGCTGGTCAGCAGTTCACGCGCTCTGCTCAACCCGGCTTTCTGATCGTTCGCTTCGGAGTTGAGTTCATACGGAAGAAGGACATTCTCGAGCGCCGTGAGCGTCGGAATCAGTTGGTAGGACTGGAAGACGAAGCCGATGGCGCGTCCTCGCACCTGTGCCAGCTTGTCCTCTGGCAGATAGGAGATTGCGTTCCCGTTGAGGTGCACGTTGCCGGAAGTTGGTGTATCTAAACCGGCCAGAAGACCGAGAAGTGTGGATTTACCGCTGCCGCTCGCTCCCATAATCGCTACGAACTGCCCCGCCGGAACGGTAAAGTCCAGACCGTTGAGGATATCGACTGTGCGAGGTCCGTTACGGATCGATTTGCGGAGACCTTCTACGGTGATAATTGCGGCCGGTTTGTTCACCCAGTGAATCTCCCTTTGGATAGTGACGTTTTGGTACTTTGAACTATGCGGCGAATGTTGGTGTTACCTGATTCTAGCGGTTGTTGGTGCGGGAATGCTTGGATGCAAGGTCGACAAGGCATCCAAGGAATCCTCGAGTTTAGATTCGCAGGCGAGACCTCCGGCTGCAATTCCTGAGCAGATGCCTGCGGCACCTGTCGTTCCGCCTGCTTCCGTGCCGAAGGACGGCCGGCCGTTGATCGTCTGTTTTGGCGATAGTCTGACTGCTGGTGCCGGGACTGAAGCGGGTCAGAGTTATCCGGATTATCTGCAGGCCGACCTCGACGCTCTTGGTTACAAGTATCGCGTGGTGAATGAAGGCATCAGCGGAAACACGACCAAGGACGGCGTCGAGCGGGTTGATAGCGTCATTGCGATGAAGCCTGCGGTTGTCGTCGTTGAGTTTGGTGGAAACGATGGGTTGCGTGGACTGCGAATTGAAGACTCGCGCGGCAATCTCGATCGCATTGTTGGTGCGCTGAAGGCGAGTGGGACGAAGGTGGTGCTGGCGGGAATTACTTTGCCGCCAGACTATGGGCCGGATTACATTCGACAGTTCAATGAAACATACTCGCTGCTGGCTGCGAAGTATCATGTGCCGATGCTTCCCTTTTTGCTGCAGGGCGTCTTTGGGGTGGACGGCATGATGCAGCGGGATCGAACGCATGCTACGTCTGCGGGTAACAAAATTGTTGCGAAGAACATCCTGCCGCTGGTAACTCCGTTGCTCAAAAAGTAGGTTCATCCCATCACGACAATCGGTTGCATCAGGGTGCCCGCTACTCTGCGGGTGATGGCGAGCAGGTCGGTGGGGCCGGTGAATACCTTTACGAGCGGGGCGGCGGAGAAGTTCGGCAGATTGACCTGCATGCCGTTACGGAGGCGGCCTGCGAGTTGATCGTCGATGGTGACGGAGGGCATCTCGGGGAGGATGGTTCGCGGATGGGGGAGACGGGCTTCGATCTCTGCGGGCGTCAACTGCTTTAGCTCTTCGACTGTGATTGATTGTTCGAGCGTGAAGGGGCCGGCCTGGGTGCGGCGGAGGCTGGAGAGGTGCGCTCCGCAGTGGGCTAGCTGGCCTAGCTCGTGGGCGACCGAGCGGACGTAGCCTCCGGAGGAGATCTTCATGCTGAATGCAGCTTCTTCGCATTCGAGCGAGAGGAGTTCGAAGTGGTGTATGTTGACTCGGGCGGGCTTGACGGGGACTTCGGCTCCGGCGCGCGCCAGCTTGTGGGCGGGGACGCCGTTGATCTTTTTGGCGGAGTAGATCGGGGGGAGCTGGTCCAGCTGTCCGTGGAAGCGGGTGGCGAGGGCGCGGAGTTGTTCGAGTGAATGCGTCAGGGGCTGGGGGTCGGCTGCCGGCGTTCCTTCGCGGTCGTAGGTGTCGGTGGCGAAGCCGAAGCGGATGGCGCCGGTGTAGGTCTTCTCGGCCTGGCTGAAGAACTGGGCGAGGCGGGTGTACTTGCCGAGCAGCAGCGGCAGGACCCCGGTGGCCATGGGGTCGAGGGTTCCCAGGTGGCCGATGGACTTTTCGCCGGTCGCGCGGCGGACGATGGAGACGACGTCGTGCGAGGTGAGGCCGCTGGGCTTGTCGAGGATGAGAAGACCGTTCATCTGGCTCCGCAGGTTCTGTTGTACTGCTGCACGTTTGTTCCTTCTTGCTTTATGAGGGGGTACCCCCCCCGGAAAGTGCTAAAGTCTTGTATCTAAATGGTTAGGCTCGTACTTCGAAGTCTAAAGTATTGATTTCAAATACTTTAGCTATAAAGTATTTATTTTGAATAACTTAATGGACCGATAGACAGTGGAATTCTTTCATGAGCCGATTCCCTGCTTCTTTATCTCATCTTCTATTTTACGGGATGTACAGAACTAGTACGCCAAGCTTGCGAAGATTGTTTTGGACCGAAGGTGGCTTGTTTTGTTCGGTTTGCGGCTAAGGTAGCGATCTGCCGACTGAGCGAAGGGCTTGACATGCGATTTACGGGGAGAAAAACGGCTACTGCAAGTACAAAATCCGTGGGATGACATTGGAGAGTTGCGGCGTGATAGACAAAAGAACAGACAACCGCAAGTACGAAATACAGGGGTCTCTCCACTGCGCAACGGACGGGTGAGACTGTCCGTTGCTTCGGTCGAGACGACGGTCCTTTTTGGAGGTAACAGCTTTCTGAGATGACGGCTTTTGGAATCGGAGAAGAAAACGTTC
>CAWCPB010000007.1:0-78034 GCA_963797415.1 uncultured Acidobacteriaceae bacterium | reverse complement strand
TCCTCTTTCGATTCTTGTTGACGGTTTACTCGCTTCCAGCAGGGATTGTCACTGGACTATCCGGCCCTGACTTTGCAAGAACACTTCTACCGGGTAGAGCAGATCAGAACAACTAGTGAAATTCCTAGTTCGACCAGAAAAAGACTGAGACTGAGGCCAGATCGCTAGCTCTCGTGCACCAGGATCACAATGATCGAACCCCACAGCGCGAATAACACCTTGCCGACTGCATAGGTCACACCATAGCCGAGAACCGACACGCGGCTCCCGTACCCGATTCTTGCGAATGACAACGAGTACGTATTCAGAGATGTCTTCAGACGCCAGTCGATCTACGACCCGCACCTGCGTGACCGTGCGCGTCCCTTTGACAATGATGCCAATCCCGCACTGGTTTGCCCCGGTTTAGAACACGATTCCGACAAGGCGCCTGAAGAGCTCTTCGGGAGAGAAAATCGTGAGCAGGAGAGGCAGGAATGGAGCTGCAGTGGCTGCTGCCAGGCGCGTTATGTCATTGAGTCCGAACGGAACCGGGCGCATCGAGCTCACGATTTCATAGCTGTTATTAAGGTCGGCCAGGGACTGAATGTCGGCAGATCCGAGGAGATCATCGGCGGGAGCAGGACCGCGGAGAACCCATTTCCCTTCAAAGTCTTCAACGTAGTCCTGGGAGAGCTGGCCGTAGTAGGCCAATCCCTTTCTTTTCGCTCGCGACATCCGAGGGGTAAACATCAGGAGCGGACCGAAAATGGCGAAGACGAAGAATGCTACGACGCCGGCGATCTGCCACTCGTAGGACTTGAGGCTTTCGCCCCGATAGAGGACGCGACTGGCTACGAGGGCGGCAACCATAGCGCCTTGAGCGAAAAGGATTGGCCGAAGGCCCAGGCACTCTTGCCCAGGAAAGCGAGACCTGCGCAATGATCGGGATGGGTTGAGATGAGATGCAAGTCGATTCTGGAGACCTGCCAGAGAAAGCGATACCAGATGAAGATCCTCCAATACCAGCGCAGAAGTATGAACTGTGCAATGGGGAGGCTGATAAAGACGTACCAATAGCCGGCAAGGGTCAGATGCCAGCGTCCGCCAGGCAGCGCATACCACGTCGAATGCAGGATCGGGACTCGACCGTGCCAGACCCACAGCCCAAACGTGTAGACAAGAATCAACAGCACGACTTCGGCGGCCGCGGAATTGCGCATCCTGATTGCTGACTCGATCGCTTTGTCATATTCGGGCAGGTCATCGGGCCTGACGATACGGCGTTCGACGAAGCGATCCACCAGCGGGCGCAGCCGCGAATGAACAAGGTACTCCCCTGCGATGAGGATCGGCAGAGTAACGAGAAATCGAACTTGCACTTCGATATCGTTGAAGAAAGAGAGCCGAGTTGCGCCACCGAGGAGGGCGAGAAGCAGCAGCGGCGACCATGCGAACAAGGGGATCGCGACGACTCTGCGTCGCAGCAATTCTAGGGTATCTCCGCTGAGATGCAACCTCCGCAAGAGTTGGAAGTGCGGGCCGCCCAGTACCAGGGAGAAATCGTGGGGCGGTTCGCGGAATTGCTTCCCTGTCAACTCAGGCGAATCTTGCTTCGTTGGACCTTGCATTGTTGCCAACCCGACACCTCCAGCTTGGACACACTCCGAGGCTATTTGGGGAGGAAACAACCAGAACGAGTCTTCATCATTGCATAGACGGGTTCCATCTGATTCAATTCCTGCTCATCGAGTGGGGTACGAGGTGAGCTTGTCGCCTTCTAACGCCTGATGGTTGCGAATATGCATTTCAATTCCGACAATTCGAGGTTGCGACCGCATTATTGCAGCCATTCGACCACGTCTGTCAAATGCCGGCGTCTGCTCTTGGTTTGCTCCGCGCTTGCTTTGGCTGTACCGTGGCCGGCACGCGCCCAGTTCACTGACCCTCGCAATTACGAGAACGCTCCAGTGGGATTGAACCAACTTGAAATGACCTACGCCTATTCGCAAGCCAACACGTCGATTGATCCCGCGATTGTCATCGCGGGCGCTAAATTGACTCTGAACCAGACAAGCATTGGCTACACTCGCTACTTCAGTTTGTTCCATCGAATGGCCTGGGTTGAGCCGAGCATTCCGATAGCCGTACTCAACGGCTCGATCTCCGGCACTAATGTCAGCGGATCCGTTGCTGGCGCGGGTGACTCGAACTATGAAATGGCCGTGTTGCTCAAGGGTGGGCCGGCCCTGAGTGTGGCGCAGTTTACAAAATACAAGCCAACAACAACCGTGGGGATAAGCCTTGCCGTAACTGCGCCTACGGGCCTTTACAGCCCGGACAAGGTTCTCAATCTCGGCGCGGATCGATGGTCGTTCAAGCCTGAGGTCGGTGTTTTCTATCCATTTGGGCCGGAGCGGAAGTTGGCGTTTGATGCCTATGCGAACTCATATTTCTACACAGCCAACACTTCGTATCGCGGCGTGGAAGTTCTAAGGCAACAGCCATTACCTGCCTTCGAAGGACACATCAGCTACTCGTTCCTCGACAGCCTTTTGGGCTCTCTGGATGCGCGCTACTCTTTTCGCGGCGACACGTCTGTCGACAACCTGGGTCAGAACGATTCGCAGCGGAATTTCATTCTGGGCAGCGAGGTGATCGTCTCTCTGAATGCGAGGAACTCGTTCCGTGTGACAGTGGCTAAGGCACTCGTTCACCGAAATGGCCCCGCGGTCACGGGTATCAGCGTGAAATATGACTACGTCTGGGGAAAGGGCTATCGGTGAGCGGTGTGCAGATGTAACACTTCGTCCATTGGGCTAGCCGCGGACTAACGCCCTTTGGGCGATGTGATTGCCATTCTTCGGGAGCTCCAGATTTGTTCTACATGTGTGATTCTAGGGCCTGATATCCCGCCTAAGAATTCGGAGGATAATGGTTGATCGAGTTAAGGGAAGGGATTTGTCGAATGAAGCCTGGCGGTGGGATATCACCCGCGACTCACATTCCGACAAGCCTTTCGCCGGGCTAAGTTGGACCCCACTCAAGGAGAACGAGATGGATAACAGCGGCGAAAAACCAGTTTCTCCAACAACTGAGCGACTTCAGATAGAGCTTCGTCGGCTCGAATGGGCAAAAGAACTCAGCGAGGACACGTTGACGGCGATCACGAATGCCGCTGATTGGGTCGCGTTTCACGCCGGAGAAATGGTCATTGAAGTCGAATCAGAGATCACCCATGTGTACTTCCTCATTACGGGCCGGATGCAGGCAACGCTCTACGATTTTCTGGGCAAGGAGATGCAGCAAGATACTTTTGCGCGAGGGGCCGTCATCGGATTATTTTCCCTCGGTTTATCGGATCGCTCTCACTTGCAAGTCCAGGCTACTGAACCTTCGACAGCAATACGACTGACACTTATCGAACTTGCTTCAATTGACCGCGAAGCATGCAGATTTTCAACTCGCTATGTTTCGCTTGGCAGCGAGCGTATTCAAACGATACGTGATGGTAGATCGCTCCCTTCCGAAGCCATCCGTCGTCGGTATTGTGCATCACACCGAGGCGAGCCGTCCGCTCGTTGGTCGATTGGCGCGTCGCCTTCGAGACTTGGACGAGTCTCCTTGTATTCTCGGCGACGACGAGCAATGGAAACCCGACGAAGATATCCCCTTTAAGTTGCTTGTTGGAGATGTCGAGGAGCGACAAGACCTTATTAAGGAATGGGCCTCGCATAGGCGACTTCTGTTTGATATTCGTGCCGATCATTCAGAAGAGGCAATGAAGCGGTTTTATGAGTTACGTCGACGTAGTGCTCTGGTGTGTTCGGCCGCAGGATGCGCCTGCAGCAGTACATCTGCTCCAAGAGCTGGAGAAGAGCGTACCCGGATGGCGAGACAAGATCCGGATTGTGTGGATTCTCGACAACAACACCCCATTCGCTCCCTATGTACCGGAGTTGTATGAACTCGCCGAACGAGACTTCAAGCTTTCATTTGATGCTCCTGGAGCAAACCAAGGCAGTTTGCTGCAGCACGGATTCGAACGCATCGTTCATCATTTGCGAGGAATCCAGATCGGTTTGGCACTGGGAGGCGGCGCAGCTCGCGGCATGGCTCATCTTGGAGTGCTCAAAGCGCTTGAGCAGCATGGCATCTACATCGACATGCTGGCGGGTACGAGCGCTGGGGCGATGACCGGCGCCATCTACGCGGCTGGCTTAGATCCTGAGTATGCTACTCAAGTTTCAAGAACGATTTGCAGCCATCGTGGTTATTTCGACAGCTGCCCGGTGGCGGCTACTGGTATTTGCTCTTCAAGTACAGACGAAATCAGTTCGAGTCCATGCTGCGGAAATACATAGGGCGAGCCAGGATGGAGCAATTGGATCTTCCGATGTTTACAGTCGCCGTCGATCTCTTCGAAGGAGAACCAGTGGTGCGCGAGGTTGGCGACGCGACGATGAGTATCCTGGAAAGCATCAATCTTCCTCCCCTTTCGCTTCCTATCTTTCAATCAGACCAAGCGCTGGTGGATGGCGGGTTGCTCAACAATATCCCTGCCAACGTGCTGGTAGCGAAGGGATGCAACTTTGTCATCGCATCGAGCGTCACGGCAAAGCTGGAAAAAGACTTTCTAGGAATCCGCTCCAACGGGGATTCGCGCAGCAACCGTTTCTTCTCGACCATTCAGGTGATCATGCGACAGACCATGATTCAAGGCTTCAACATGAACTCCGTTGGGGTGCAGCCGGCAGACTTTGTGGTCTCGCCCGACGTGACGTCCTTTGATATATCGGAATTCACTCGGGCCGATGAAATGGCAGTTATCGGGGAAAGGACAACCAATGCAACCGTCGCAAAGCTGCGCAAGATGCTTAACAAGCTTGATTCCCAACTCTTCGCGAGTTCATGAATGTGACCCATGTCAACGTCCGCTGCGCAAAGCTAACTGTAACAGTCCCTACTCAATGAAACAGCACATAAGCGCTTTTCCAGTGACTGCCAGCTGTTTGCGCATGCCGTGCGCAGCGCTAAGCTCACCGCGCGAGCGGCCACTTGCACAGACGCGAACCGCACGAAATAGCAATACGAGGTTGTTCGCAAAAAAGGACTCCAAACCAGTTCAACTCAAGCTTCGAACAATATAGGAATACAATTTGATCGAAGAACGTGGGAAACTTTTGGGCAAACGAAAGACGCTATCTGGTAGGGCCTTCTTTTTGCTCCGCCGTCGAGCGGACAATGACGCAGTCTTCTATGAGGATCTGTCATGAAATCACTCGCAAACGCGTTAGATTGTGGGCAATCTCGAAAGCGTTTAAATAGATTGCCTATGCTAAGCGTATCGTTAGCACTCGCTACCGGTTTAGCTTTCGGCCAGGACAGTGTTCCTATGGCCACGCACCAGGGCGGAGCCTTCTCACTCGGATATATGTTTACCTTCTTTTTCCTGATGCTGGGTCCGCTCAAGATCCTCGGGCCTTTTGTCCAGATCACTCGTAACGCAGACGCCGCCTTTGCTCGCCGCCTGGCAATTCGTGCTTTTCTGTATTCCTGCGCCGCGCTGGTACTGACCGTGGTCATCGGAGAAGAGTTCCTTCGCAAATACAACATCCCAGTTTCGGTACTCGCGATCGCAGCGGGAATTATTCTCTTTCTTGTAGCTCTTCGAGGCGTACTAGAGCAGTTCGATATTGATCCAGACGCGACTCCGAAGCAGTATGAACCCGACATGCGGTATGCCGGTCACCGCTGGCCTTTCCGACGATAGTGACTCCCTATGGTGTGGCGATCGTCATCGTCTGCATGGCATTGACGCCGGACTACACGACCGAAACTAAGATTTATTCCGCGTTGCTTGGTTTGATGGTACTTAACCTCGTTGCCATGCTGTTTGCGCGGCCGATTCTCAAGTATCTGCACTTGCCTCTCATGTTGTTCGGCACGGTCCTGGGAATCATTCAAGTGGCGCTCGGCCTCTCCATAACTCTTCGAGGTTTAGAGAACGTCGGGTTCATCGTGGGTAAATGACGTGGACTAGGTCTCATTGCTTGTGCTGTTCTGAGCGTCAGATTATCTCGCTGTGGGTTCCTATGTCGTAAGTTCCGCTCAATCGCTGCATCACGCCAAAGATTACCTACGTGAATTCTTCCGGCGCATCACACGGAAGCTTGGCCAACCACAAGCGATCACGGTTACAGCCCATAAACTCGCTCGCATCGTCTTCCACCTGCTGAGCACCAAGGAAGCCTAAAACAAGAACATCTTTCACAAGTCTGAAGAGGAAACCCTTCGGCGCACCGAGCATCGCCTTCGCAAACAAGCTGCGCAGCTCGGATTGCAGGTCATGCCTGCCCGAGGAACAGTTGATGTTCCTTGGGGCTTGTGGCAGGTTTCTCGGCTCCGTCACATGGTTCCTGTATAACCGGCTGTTCGGAGATTTGCAGGAGGGCACTTGACAGTCAACTCCTGAGTTGTCGGATATCGGGAAATTGGGCCACTTCCGACGACTTGACTACTTGATTTGGAGAGGATAGTAGTACGAAGCCTGATCCTGTTCATGAGTCATTGAAAGGAAATAGGATCCAGGTTGAGATTTCCGCAAATCGAGGTAAACAGAGATTTTTTCACGGTCGCGATTGCCGATTGCTGTTGCGCTCGCCTTTGCCAGTAAGTCGGTACCCCCCTGATCGCGCGTGACAGCGACCGTGTATATGACCAGGGTCGCTGTACCGGGGAAGAATAATCGTCACCTTCACCAATGCCGCAGGCAGTGATACAGCTTGCAACGGGCCAGGCTGATCCCCTCGGAACGTTCCAGCGTTCCAGAGGTCCACGGATTCAGGAATGGCTGCCAGGTTGGCCGTCTGCTGCTTCGAGTTCGGTCCGCGGCGAGTCAGTGCTGACGAACAAGGCGGCAATCAACAGACAAGAGGCAACCGCGGCTGTGAGCACCAGTCTCCGCCGCAGCGAATAATGTTCTCGCCGCAGGGCGAGCAACCGCCTCATGCAAATGGGGCAGTTCGCTGCATGGCCGACTCTTGGGTCTCCCAGTGCTATCCGCTTGGATTTCTGGCCAGCTCCTTGAGGAAGGCTTCGCTCAGGACAGGGACCAACAGGGGTTGCGTTCCCTTCGAGAACACGCTCCTGATGGCGTTGCGCAATCCAGGCTTCAAAGTCATCTTCAGGACGTGAAAGTCCGCGCAATCTCAACCGCATCGAGAGATATCTCCAGGTTGGGAGAGGGCGTGGCGCAGCGACTCCACCTCCCGGAAATATGCACGTCTCACCGCCGTATGGTCCATGTCGAGGTGTTCAG
This sequence comes from uncultured Acidobacteriaceae bacterium, assembly GCA_963797415.1. Taxonomy (GTDB): domain Bacteria; phylum Acidobacteriota; class Terriglobia; order Terriglobales; family Acidobacteriaceae; genus Edaphobacter. The sequence continues at coordinate 70,734 of CAWCPB010000007.1, read as the reverse complement.
CGATCTTCCTCCACGAGTATCCCAGCCATCGCCACTCCACAATCGATTGGGCAAACGGCGAAAGCCGCGCGAACAGTTCGTTCGCATAGACTCTTTGCTCGGCCTCTGATTGACCAACATACACTCTTTCCAGATCAAGCAAAGACCCGTATTGAATTTCTCGACTCTTCTTTGCGGATTGTTGCCGGGCGCGAGCGCTTGATGACGCTCTTGATGCGCCACGCGAGCTTTTTGTCCGGACAATCCGTGATGGCGACCAAGGTAGTCGAAGGCGTTCTGTACAGCGTGATCCATGAGGTCATGAGCTGCGGCGTGATCGTTCAGGTAGGTCCAAGCACAGAGGAGCGCGTAAGGCCACGCTGTCTTGGCAGCGGCCTCCAGCCTCTGATCAGAAGTAGGGTGCCCGGTCGAATAGGCCCAACTCCACGTCAGCTCTTGCCAGATGCGACCATGTGGCTGCATACGCGAGCGACCGTCTCGAATGGGTTAACCACTTCAACAACAAAAGTATAGACCACAACGGGATTCATCCGATCGAATAAAAATTTCCCCACACTTGCCCCAAAGACAGTATGAAAGTGCCTTTAGTAGATGCGGGACAGAACTGCCAGAGCGTCCCCACGGCGCTCAGGATGAACCTTAAAGATTGACCGGCGGTGAAACATGATGGGAAGTTCACCCGAACAGGCTCGTTGCGATTCGAGCGATGAATCGAAGCTGGCATTCGTTGAGACGGGCGGACGAAGGCAAAGCGAATCCCGCCAGTTCCCAACAGGGAAGGCAAAAAGAAGTCGCGGCTCGCCCGGACACCGAAGTTGCCGAAAAATGCTCGGCGCAACTCGCAATCAATCTCATCCATGGGAAGTGGAAGACGCGGATTCTGTCCCGGCTTCAGCACGGACCAGTCCGCTTGAGTGAATTGCGCAGGATGTTTCCTGAGGCATCAAAGAAGGTGCTCGCACAGCATCTGCGCGAGATGGAAAAAGACGGCCTCGTTGTTCGGAAGGATCTAAGCGGCAGGTTGCGGCATGTGCAGTATTCTCTGTCTGATTCAATGGGTCTCGCTGTGGTGGACCTGATTAGCACTCTGACGGAATGGGGCAGGGAGTATTTACCCTATGAGCCCAACCGCACGCCGAAGTAGGTCCGGCACCCCGCCCCGCGGATTCCAAATTCAAACTAGGACTCTGCCCAAGAAGCGCCAAGAGACCCTAACGAAGGCCCTGTAGAGGGTCGCTGACTCCGGTGGTGCTTCCTATACAACTGAGGGAAGGGAAGTAAAAGCCAAGCTGGGCTGATCCCCCGCGGATCAGCCCATGCCCACTCAATGTGTCATGGCTTTGTGGCATTTTTGTGGCAAATACCGCCGATTGGGCCGGTTTTACCGGTTTTGCCGACTTATAACTGCTTTGCCGTCAATAATTTGCGCGTAGAGTGCCACCTTCACACGGTGGAAGTCGTAGGTTCGAATCCTGCTGTGCCCACCAACAAATCAATAACTTATGACAGTTTCCCTTCGCGAAGGGTCTGTTGCCCTTAGTTTTCCTTGGACACCGGAACAATTGATAGATAGCGACGCTCGATTCCACGCAGAACAACAAGAGGGGTCGGCCGGTTCGCGGCGTCAGCGCTTAGCAGCCGATGCAGCTCATCAATGCCGGCGATGCTGTTCGTTCCGAACGCGAGAATGATGTCTCCTGGGATTAGGCCGGCCAGCTCCCCGGGGCTGTCCTTATAGACTTCATTCACCATGACGGCGGTATCGACTGGCAGCTTGTACTCATACACCAACCGTCGAGGCAACGGCACATTTTGGCCGGCTATGCCGATCCAGCTGCGCCGTAGACGGCCATGTTGCAAAAGCTGCGACGCTACGAATTTGGCAGTATCGATACCGATGGCGAAGCATAGACCTTGACCGGGCAGGATTGTGGCAGTATTGATGCCGATCACCTGCCCCTGAGAGTTGACCAGCGGCCCCCCTGAATTTCCTGGATTCAGAGCCGCATCCGTCTGGATAATCTCGTCCATCATGCGTCCACTCGCCGCTCGCATGCTGCGACCCAACGCACTGACAACACCGGCGGTAACGGTGAATTGGAAACCGTATGGATTGCCGACTGCGATCGCGAGCTGACCTACCTTGAGGCTCCGTGATTTCCCGAGGACTGCAGGAGACAATGTCACCACATCAGTGCGAAGAACGGCCGTGTCAGTATCTGGATCTTCACCCACCAGCGTTGCCGAAGCCTTCTGACCGTCAGCGAAGGTCAGTTGAATACTTGCGGCGTCGTGAACAACATGGCTGTTCGTCATTGCCAGGCCGTCAGGCGTGAAGACGAACCCAGATCCGGAACCTCCGCCGCCCCGTCCAGCTTTCTTCACGTCAATCTTCACCACTGCAGGACTCACGCGCTCGACCGCCTTCGTCACGGCGCTCGAATAGGCATCGAGCAGCGGAACATCATTGATCGAAGACGAATGTTGCTGGTCGTTCTCGGATGAATTGACTTCGGGATAGGACAGGAAAACGGTGGACGTACTCATGGTGACAACATAGATGCAGTTGCAGGATTAACGATTCGGTTAATACCGGTTGCAATCAGCCCAGACATGCCGAGACGGGATCTGTCTCTGTTGTCGGTAATGGAATCATAAACTTAGAGATTCTAAATGGTGCGGAAAGTGCCAAAAGCGCCAGAATGCCCAAACGGTCTTGCAAATCTCTTGCAAATTTATGTTCGCCAACGTGGGGAGAGGAGTGACTGTTTGGGTCGTGGCATGGCTGTCGATCAAAAAATGCGTCTCAAAGTCAGCAGCTTCTTCGTGGATTTGGAATGGAGGACTCGATACCTAAGGGGAGGCACTTTAAGCGGGCACTCGCAGGCCGTTAGTTCTTGCCTAAAAAAACCAGTGCGACACCGATGGAAATCAGCAAAACTCCGAGCCAGCGTTCAGAGCTTACATGTTCGCGCAGAAAGACAACCCCTCCAAAGGCACCCGCGACATAGCTTAGCGCCGTTACAGGAACGACGAAACTCACGTTGTAGATCGACAAGGCTCCGAGTAGGGAAAAAAAAGCCAATGCCATCATTCCAACCCCGAGCCACATCCAAGGAACACGTAGTGCTCTCAGGACCACTTTTGCGACCTCTATCGGCCGCAAACTCGGAGCCTCTCCAACGACTTTCATCGCGCGGGAGACGCATAACTCACCGCCGGTTCCCGCGACAACGATGAGGGCGAACAGAATGAAATGCGGCAATCTAAATCTGCTCCGTAGTTCGAGGATTCGTACGGCCGACCACGAAAACACCGAAACAAATAATAGCTATACCGGCCCATCGCAAAGGAGAGACTCTTTCACCCAATAGCAGATATCCGAATAGCGCAACGATGCCGTAAGCAAGGGAGGATGCGGGCTGTACGAAGCTGTAATCTGCCCACGACAACACCAACATATAGGCTACGAAGAATATGATAAGCGAGGCAATTCCTAACCAAATCGACACGGATGTGAAGATATTCGACCCACTGTGGAGCAGTTGCGCGGGAGGCCAGATAGCCGGTTTCCCGACATGCTTCATGCCCTTGCCGAGCAGGATGTTGCCCAGCGGACCGGCGATCACCATCACTGCAATTAACAGATAAGTTTTGAGGTGCAGCGTCTTTTGTGGTGTCATTGGGCTGGTTCGCGACCTGCCGCTTCGGCAGGCATCTTGTCATTCTATAGGCTTATTTCCGATCGGCTCGCCGCTCTACGCCAGAAGCTTTGCTTCTCTCACCTGGTCCACGACGCATCTGCTTCGGTGCCGTTGTGTGAATCCACAAAAGCGGACATAGGCCGTAGTGAAACTGACACAGTAGAAGATGGTGGTAGCATGAATGGTGTTTAGGGTCCTCGAAACAAATATTCGGTTTCGCGTGCAATCATCAAAACCATTCAGCATGCCGGAACTTCGACAACGGCATGCTAGAAGAGGCATACAAACTTGTGCGGGATTGTTGGATTCACAACGAAGAATTGGCACCCGGATCAAGACCGCATTCGAAGTGCGACGAATACCCTAATTCATCGCGGCCCGGATCAGCAGGGAGTGTTTCGGTCGAGGACCTGCTCTCTGGGTGCAACCCGCCTCAAGATCGTTGACCTAGCATCCGGTGATCAGCCGATCTTATCCGAAGATCGCGACTCCGTGATCGTTTTCAATGGTGAAATTTACAATCACCTTGAGGTCCGCCGCGAGCTCGAATCGCTCGGCCGGCGATTTCAAACCCACTGTGATACGGAAACAGTTCTTCAGGCATTTCTTGAGTGGGATACCAACTGTTTCGAGCGCCTCCGAGGCATGTTCGCGGTTGCCATTTGGAGCAATTCTAAGCAGCGTTTAGTTCTGGCGCGCGACCGCATCGGCATTAAGCCTCTTTATATTGCCGAAAGAGGCGAGGATATCTTCTTTGCTTCAGAGTTGAAGGGGATTCTCGTCCATCCTGAAATTGAACGCCGTCTCAGTCTCGAAGGACTGGATTGTTATCTCTCGATGAATTACGTTCCATGTCCGTGGACTTTAGTAGATGGTATTCAAAAACTGCCGCCCGGCCACTGGCTCGAATGGCAGGACGGTCGCACGAACAAGCACGCATACTGGCGTATTCCCGATATCACGCCGATGCCGCAGTCGTTCGAAGACGCCAAGACCGAGCTTGACTATCTTCTAGGGAACGCGGTTCGCGAGCATCTTATGTCCGATGTTCCGCTTGGAGTTTGGCTCAGTGGCGGGGTGGATTCTTCGACCGTCCTCCACTATGCAGCCCAGGCATCCAGCTCACGGCTTCGGACGTTTTCTATCGGTTTCAATGGCCAAAGTTTCGATGAGTCGTCATACATCCGCCAAGTAGTCGAACATTATGGCACCGATCATGAGCAGCTCAATCTGAGCCCCGACGAGGACTTAGAGGGAGCTATCGAAGATATCGCCTATTATTCGGATGAGCCCAGCGCGGACTCTGGAGCGTTGCCGGTCTGGTTTCTGTCCAAACTCTGCAAGAAGCGATGTACGGTGGCCTTCAGTGGAGAAGGGGCCGATGAGATCTTCGGTGGTTACCTTACCTATCGCGCCAACCGCATCGCCGCCCCGCTTAGAAATCTGCCTCCTGTAGCGGTGGAGTTTTCTCTTCGTGCCTTACGCTTTTGGCCAGCTTCCAACGAAAAAATCAGCCTTGAATACAAGCTTAAGCGCCTCCTCCAAGGAGCTCTGATGCCACCGGAACGGGCGCATGTGTATTGGAATGGAACCTTTTCAGAGACGGAAAAGGCCGCTTTGCTTCGGGTCCCCTTGCCAGGGACTCTTACCAATGTCCTCGGTTGCTTGAGAGGAAACCTTCCGGGAGACGGGATCGCGCCTTTCCTTGAGTTCGATCAGCAATACTATCTTCCGGACGACATCCTGGTGAAATCGGACCGCGTCAGCATGGCCCACGCCGTCGAGGTTCGGCCCCCGTTTCTTGATCACCGAATTGTAGAGTTCGCCGCCAGGTTGCCAACAGATTTTAAAATCCGCGGCACGCGCCAGAAATATCTACTCAAGGAAGTGATGAGATCCAAGCTGCCCACGCCTATTGTCCAGCGCGAGAAGGTAGGATTCGACATCCCGGCACACGATTGGTTTCGGGGACCACTGCGAACGATGCTGATGGAGACGTTGGCGTCAGCGGAAGTAGAACACTCTGAGTTATTTGACTTCGAAACGATCTATACTTACACCCAACTGCACTTGAACAGGCGCATAAACATCGGCTATCACTTGTGGGGGCTCGTCATGTTATTTCTGTGGATGAAACGATGGAAAATCCAGTCAACACCGTTACTGAACTTCAGGAGACAGGCGCTCGCGGCCGAGTTGTAAGCCTCAGGCAGTACTTTTGGGTCGTTATATTTTTCGCAGCGGCAGTCTACCTTGGCTGCATCCTATCTCCGCCGTCGCTGATGGATGACGTCGACGCAGTGCAGGCGCAGATCGCTCGAAATATGCTCAGTTCCGGTGATTGGGTTACGGCGCGTCTGGATGGAGTAGCCTATCTCGAAAAGCCTCCGCTTATCTATTGGATGATCGCGATCTCCTATAAGGTATTCGGCGTTCATGATTGGGCTGCGCGCATTCCCGTCGTACTCTCCGCTATCGCCCTTTGCTTCACCACTGCGGCTTTTGGAGCATGGGCTTTCGGGCGCCGCGCCGGCTTCTATGCCGGTCTTTGTATGTCGACCTGCGTCGGGCTCTTTCTGTTCACGCGTATCCTCGTGCCGGATGTGATACTCACTCTAGTAATCGCCCTGGCCTTGTGGGCGTTTCTTCGAGTCCTTGAAGAGGATGAGCCGCATCCGCGGGCATGGGCGGCTGTCTTCGCTGCAAGTCTCGGCGTCGGGTTGCTTCTGAAAAGTCTTATTGCAGTTGTCTTTCCGGTTGGGGCCGTCGCGATCTATTTGCTGTGCACTCGTCAGATATTCTCCGCGCGGGTGTGGAAACGACTCCGGCCGCTCAGTGGCCTCGCCATTATCCTATTGATTGCTGCGCCATGGCATATCCTCGCAACGCTTCGAAATCCGCCTTACTTCAGCTTTACGATGAAGAGCGTTCCTGGTGAGTACCACGGGTTTTTCTGGTTCTTCTTTATTAACGAGCAACTCCTTCGATTTCTCAACCTGCGTTCTCCGCGCGACTACAACACCGTGCCGCGGCTTTATTTCTGGCTGCTCAATCTTGTTTGGCTCTTCCCGTGGAGCGCATACTTGCCAGCGGCCATGAAACTCTCCTACCGATCGATTGATCGTGCCGGGAGAACCAGGCTCCTCACCCTGTGCTGGATAGGTTTTGTCCTTGTGTTTTTCACTTTCTCAACGACACAGGAATACTACTCGATGCCGTGCTATCCGGCGTTCGCCCTACTCATCGGTTCGGGCATGGCGTTCAACGGTAGAATCATTCAGTTTGGTACGCGATTCCTGACTGTGATCTGCTCTATCGCAGCGGTGGCTGCAATCGCCATTCTTTTTGCGGTGCGTCACGTCCCAACCCCGGGAGATATTTCCCAGGTCCTTAGTTCCAACCCGGAAGCATACACGCTTTCGTTGGGCCACATGGAAGACCTGACGCATTAAGTCATTTGCTTACTTGCGAGTACCTCTTGCTCTGGCAGCCGTCGCGTTTCTACTTGGGGCCATCGGCACAGTCCGAACGGCAAGCAAGTACGTATACGTGACAGTGGCGATTATGATGGTCATCTTCTTTCATGCCGCTCGTCTGGCGATGATCACTTTTGACCCCTACCTCTCCTCCCGCCCCCTAGTAAAAATGCTAGAACAATCCCCCCCCGGAAATTTAATTGTCGACCACCACTACTATTTGTTTTCGTCGGTGTTCTTCTATACGGATAGGACTGCCTTGCTTCTAAATGGGAGATTTAACAATCTGGTCTACGGATCTTATGCTCCCAATGTACCGGATGTTTTTCTCGATGACAGCCAATTCCAGGAACTCTGGCGAAGACCCGAACGATATTACCTCTTTGCCAAGAACACAGCGGTCGATCATCTGGAATCGTTAGTAGGTAAGGGGCAATTGAATGCACTCGACGAAAGCGGCGGTAAAGTTTTACTCACCAACCATCCAATATCGCCTTCAGCGCGTCCTAACATCCCATAAGACAGCTTCGTTTTTATTCGGACGCCAAAGCCAGGTGTCTTTTTTTATGCACAATTCTGCGTCCAAATGCCTCATTTGTGCGTCGATATATCTTTGCGGGCCGCTAACTAATCGGAGGAATCATGCGGATTGCTGTTCTTGGCGGTGATGGCTATTGTGGCTGGGCAACTGCTTTATATCTCGCAAGCAAGGGGCACTCGGTTGCGATCGTAGACAACTTTGTCCGCCGGCAATGGGATTACGAACTCGGAGTTCAGACGTTAACGCCGATCCGTCCCCTCTCCGAGCGCTTGACGGTCTGGTACCAGTTGACGGGGATACGAATCGAACTCTTCGTTGGCGATGTTTCTGACTACGAGTTTCTCTCCTCGACAATTAAAACCTTCGAGCCCGAAGTGATCATCCACTTCGCAGAGCAGAGATCGGCGCCTTACTCAATGATCGATAGGAAGCATGCGGTTGTCACCCAGACAAATAACGTTGTCGGAACACTTAACCTGCTCTTCGCCATCCGTGAATTGCAACCGGACTGTCATATCGTCAAGTTGGGCACAATGGGTGAATACGGGACCCCAAATATCGATATCGAGGAAGGGTTTATTACCATCGAGCACAACGGCCGTAAGGATACGCTCCCCTTTCCCAAACAGCCTGGCTCCTTCTATCACCTCTCAAAAGTACATGACAGTCACAACATTATGTTTACCTGCAAAGCCTGGGGCTTACGCGCGACCGATCTCAACCAGGGCGTTGTGTATGGCACCGTCACTGATGAAGTATCGATGGACGAGGCTTTGATCAACCGTTTTGATTACGATGAGGTGTTTGGAACGGTCCTCAACCGCTTCTGCGCCCAGGCGGCAATTGGCTACCCACTCACGGTATATGGAAAAGGCGGTCAAACCCGGGGGTTTCTTGACATTCGGGATACGGTCCGGTGTGTAGAGCTGGCTTGCCTGAACCCCGCCCAGTCAGGTGAATTCCGCGTCTTCAATCAGTTTACCGAGCAATTCTCTGTCCTCGACTTGGCGAGGACGGTCCAGGCGGTAGCTGGGCAGATGGGCTTCAAAATTGAAATCGATCATCTCCCCGATCCTCGCGTGGAAGCGGAATCGCACTACTACAATGCAAAGCATTCTAAGCTGGTTGATCTCGGACTCAAGCCGCATGTACTGTCCGATTCGCTCGTCGATTCGTTGATCAATATTGCACTGCGTTATCGAGATCGTATTGATCCGTCATTGTTTGAGCCGCAAGTTAATTGGCGGAACACGCAAAACGAGCGGCGTATCGGAAGCGAAGCCAAACAGCCGCTTTTGGCAAAGAGTATCGTCTAGGCAATCCTTAGTTCGACGTTTTGCGCCGACAACTCAGAGGAGCGGGAGAAGGTTGCCGTCGCGCATCAGATAGTCCCGTCCTCGCCACCGAATCGTCTTGCGCGTAAAACTCGCCAACCAGATGAGGCTCGCCATTCCGTCCCAGAGAGGTATAAAGGCCAGTTTCTTCCATATACCGGTCTGCTTCAGCCCCCAAGAGCCAACCAGTATGGTCAAAACGGAGCGCACGATTAGATACCCACCAAGATAGCCGACAACGATGGCGGGCGTCGGAAGAAGTGCGACCGCCACGAGCGCCCAAGGCAGCCCCAACGTAAAGATTAAGCCGAAATGTCCCCAAGGCCGCATGTGCCGCATGACGGTGATCCAGCGCAGCCGTTTATGAAACAGCTCGCTGAGAGACCGATAATCCGCTACCGTGGAGATTGTGTAGGGAAGAAGATCAACCTCGTAGCCATGCTCAGCAACCAATCTCCCAACCCACAGATCATCCGCCGGACGATTCTCGAGTGAGGCGTAGCCGCCAAAGGCTTGGAGTCGCGTGCGAGTTGTGGCAATCGTCGGGCCGAGTGCAAATTTCACTCCATCCAATTGCTTCGCCACGAGAATTCCGGGATAGAAGTCTGACACCATCCCGACATCCTGAAGACGCTCCACCCAAGTTGATTCTTCGAGGGGTACATAAAAACAGGTAGTTGCCCCTATTTTTGGATTTGCCAATGGCGCTATCACGTTCCTTAAATAATCCGGCCCAACGCGCACATCGCTATCGCTGATGACGAGGTGTTCATGTAAGGCTTCCTCCACAAGGCGAGTAAGCTTGGCCACCTTGTCGTTGGTCGCAAGACGACCCGACCCAATCACAATGCGGATCTGGCGTTCCGGAAAGTCCTGGACGAGTTGCTGCAAGACCGGGAAGGCAGGGTCACTCGTATCGCCGACGCAGAACAAAATCTCATAGTCGGGATAGTCCTGTCGGCAAAAGCTTGCGAAGTTCTCATAAGCCTCCGGATCAAGTCCACGGACTGGCTTCAGGTTACTGACCGGCGGCAGAAACCCGCCTGTCTTATCCACTTTAGCTCGCGTCGCCAGAAAGAACCGTAAGGAACTAAAGATCGCGAGAGCATAGTAGATAAAGGGGATGGCGGCGATTCCGAGGAACACATCTCGCAATAGGAGAATCGTCATAGGCACCAGACAGGCTCCTATTTAGTGTAGCGTAGCCTGAAGAGAGTCCTTGCCTCTGCGATGGTCACTTTTAGGGTGCCGAAAGAAAGGATGATTCTCTAAGCGCACGCAACCCCGTCATTCAGGTGATTCGCCGTGTTGATCGTGCGAAAATCAGGTGCACCTTACCGAACGGGGCCTAGTCTAATTAGGAAGGTTCTCCTGCGCCCATTCTCTGCATTGGCTCGGCGTCTTCTTGTTCCAGCGAACTGACTACGGAAACGTACGATGACTCGTTTCAGGGTTGCAAACTCGAAAGTACCTGGTTCGACGCGATCCGTCCGGGCTTTGGGATGGAGCTTTCGATATGTGGTGCTGGTCTGCGCGGTTATGGTTGGATGGCTTGCTTGTGTTCAACGGTCATTGGCGCAGTCAGCGGCTACGGGTGTGACTCTGATCTCCGTGATGGATGGCGATCGGCATCCGTTGGCAGGGGTAGCGATCGAAGGCGGGTCGGGTTCGGCATTGCTCTGCGAGGCCGTGACCGATGTTCACGGCCTCGCCAGGCTGAGTGGTTGCGGATCTGCGCCAGGGCTTCGTCTTACTGCGAGCCTTGCCGGTTACATCCCTGCAACTACTGATGTTCCACTGCAAGATCGGGCGGCCATTGAGATTACACTCTCAAAGACGATACACGTACAAGAGACCACGACCGTCCAAGCTGATTCGCAGAGTCCGCTGTCAGAGAGCGCAAGCAGTGAGTCGAAGCTTCCAATGGAAAGTGCCACGTCCAGTCCTATCCGGCCCAGTACTTTAGTCGACGCGCTCCCTCTGGTCCCTGGCGTTATTCGAACTCCAGATGGCCGCGTTCAGATCGCTGGCCAGGACGAAGAACACAGCTCGCTGCTCGTCAATTCGGTCAATGTGAATGACCCCTCCACAGGGAGCTTCGGTTTAAGTATCCCCATAGACAGCGTGGATATTCTCAAGGTGATGCAGTCCCCGTACCTCGCCCAATATGGCGACTTTACCGCCGGAATTGTGAGCGCGGAGACGCGTCGCGGCGGCAACAAGTTTAACCAGAGCCTCAATGATCCTCTGCCGGACACTCGAATCCGCAGTGGACATATTGTAGGAGTTGCGGACGCGTCGCCCCGGCTGAATCTAAGTGGTCCAATAATAGATAACCACCTTTACTACCTTGTAGGCCTTGAATATCTGATGAGTAAGACCGAAGTCCGTACGTTGCCTTTCCCGGAGAACGTGATTCGCTCAGATGCAGTTAATTCGTTTACGCAGATCGATGGACTCCTGGGCGCGCGCAACAGCATCACCGCAACCTTTCACTTCGCACCTCACACAGTGCAGTACGCTAATTTGAATTATTTTGATCCGCAGCCGGTGACGGCCAACGCCGACTATCGGGAAGACGCGGGAACCATCAGCGAACACTTTGGTATTGGCGGCGGAGTGGTCAGCTCCACCTTTGCGGGGTCGCGGTTTGCTACCAACGTCACCGCTCAAGCTTCGGGAGATATGCTCCTCTCACCAATCGGCAATTCTGGCAACTATTTCGGCCAACAGAATCGCGAAGCTCGGCGCTTCCAATGGATGGAAACGTGGAAACCTTCAACTATTAATTTGCTCGGACAACATGTCCTGCAATTAGGGACGTTGCTTGCCCACGCTGAAGACGAGGGGCAAGTTGTCAATCGCAACGTAAGCATTGAAGGTGCGTCAGGCCAGTTGGTGCGGACGATCGCCTACGATGGCAATGGGACGTTTAGCCTTTCAGATTTTGAATCGGCCGTCTATGCTCAGGACCACTGGATTCTCAATTCTCGTGTTGCTTTAGACAGCGGATTGCGCTGGGAGACTCAGTCTCTTACTCATACAAATCGGCTCGCGCCGCGCGCCGGCTTTACCTGGACGCCCCGCGCGAATAATGCCACTGTTATTCGCGGTGGTATCGGTGTCTTTTATGACACGCTACCGCTCAATACCTACGCGTTCAGCAGTTATCCGGAGCAGATTGTCACAACCTACGATGGTCAGGGCGATGTTATTAACGGCCCCAGACGCTATTTGAACATCACCAGCGTTATGCCTAAGTCCGGGTTTCCGTTAATCCATCAACAAATCACGAGCGGAAACTTTGCACCGTATAGTGTGGCCTGGAATGTGGAGGCGGAGCACCAGGTGAATGAACTTCTCCTCTTTAGGATCCGCTATATCTATGCGAATGGACAGAATCAGCTCACCCTTGTTCCTGAGGTAACGCCGGCCGTGAGCGCTCTGGTGCTCGGCAGCTCGGGCACTTTTCAAAGCAGACAAATGGAAGTCACTGCACGAATCGGAGCCAGCAAGCAGCGCCAATTCTTCTTTTCTTATGTCCGCCAGTCCGTTCATGGTGATCAAACAGACGTATCAAGTTACCTGGGCGATTTTCCCTTTCCAGTAGTAAGTACGCCGATCATTGCCAGCACCCTCGGCGAGGTCCCGAACCGCTTCCTGCTGTGGGGAATTTCAGAGTTGCCGTGGCGAATGCGAATCTCACCGCACGTTGAGTATCGCGACGGATTTACCTGGCAGTCGATGGACGTTTTCCAGAATTACATTCAGTCCGCTTACCAGCCGCGCTACCCTCGCTACTTTTCAGCAGACTTGCGAACCTCCAAAGATATCAACGTAGGTCCACGTCATGCGGTGCGGTTTTCTTTCACCGTGCGGAATATTACGAACCACACCAACCCATTGCAAATTCACAATAATGTTGCCGACCCTCGGTACGGCACGTTCTTCGGCGGTTACGGGAGACACTATTTGGTGGATTTTGATTTTCTCTACTGAACCAGGAATCGCCCAGTGCACTATGGCAATTCGCGGTAATTCAGAAGAACGACGCCGACCAGTGTCAGGCACAGCGGCCAGATGTAGCTGCCGATAGTGGCCATGCGGCTCTTGGGTAAACGCAAGTTCCAGCCAACGACTACAACCCGCCGTAATACCAAGCAGCGCAATAGGGGTGTGGCTCATCTCCGCAAGCATCGCTTCTTTCACGTCCCTGGCGGAATGCTCGTGGGTGAGCAACAGCGCGGCACCGAGCGCGCACATCGCAGGAAAAATGTAAGTAGCCCACCGCGTTCTCAACTTACCCGCCTGCACCGCACATTCGAATGCTGCGAAAACCACGATCAGAAGCGCCCCGACACGATGTTGCAGGACGTCCGGGGCAGCAAAACTCTGCCAAAACGGACGTGGCCCTAGAGGCCAGTTCTCCGGATCCGCGCGCAGCAGGATGAAGACGGCTAAACCAGCAAAACTCAACGGCCAAAAGCGCGCCCAGCGCATGGTGGGGTGTCGGCTGAGCAACGCCAGCAGCCCCGCGATGAGCACTATTAACCCGGCCCAGTGGTGGTTGTACTCTGACCATGCTCTGTCGGTATCATCGCTTCCGACAGTAGGAACGAATTGGCTGTCTTTGACGGCCTCTGCGAGCGAACTCGGAGGGGCCAGCGCAGCCAGCGGAGGGCTGCTCATGCGCGGCGGTTCCGGGTGCAAGCGCACGTAGATCTCGTGAGCTGTCAGCCTATCCTGAGCGGTAACATCCACTGCGGGCGCCTGCGCGGTCAGCGAAGCCGCTGTCAACACCGCGAGAAATCCAAGACAAATCTCTACCTCGACAACACGGCGCAGCCGCGCCAGCAAAGGCTCAGGATCGCTGGCCAGACGCCGCACCAGGAACCAATTGCCTGCGCCGAGTGTAATCATCGCCAGCAGAAGGTAGATCTTGGCAACGAGCATGATGCCGTACGCGGTCGTATATAGCTCACCCCACGATCCTACGTAGAACCACGCCATTCCTACCCCTGCCAACACGAGAGTTGCCGCGCCCGCCAGCGCCATCCTGGAGTAATGCCGGGCCAATCGCTGAGCCACGTTCAGGTCTTCGACGCGGCCCAAAGAGATCAACAGATAGGCCATTGCGCCAATCCAGATGGCCATACCGAGGTGATGCGCGGCGGTCAAAATAGCCAACAGCACGCGATGCTCGATGCGCGCCGCCGAATGGCTGGTGAAGACAGTGGCCGCCAGCAGTAGCAGGCTCAAGGGAACCATCGCTGCCGTCGCTTTATTGTTTTTAATCCGTACGCAGACCCAGAGTCCGATCGCAAACAGAATTGCGAAAGAGTCCGCGCGGAAGAAGCCGGTGGTCGCTACATCCTTCAGCGTCAGATCAGAGCCGCTCATCAGAAGGGCACCGGACAAGAAAAGCAGGGCGAACTCGCCAACTATCAATGCGAGCGCCGCCATTCTGATTCCCCGGCGGCAAAACTCTTCGACCGCCGCGCTCGCCTTCGCAGGGCGTACCACGGCCAGAAGAAAGGCAACGCCTCCCAGCAGCAATGCTTCGAAAGCAAGCGTTGCCGCGCGTGCAAGGACACTCAACAGATCGATATCGCGCAAGAACCAGATCAAGAGATTAGGTCTCTACTCTACTTCGAAGGGAACTTTGCCGCGTGTGATGTGTCCATCCGTAGCCAGAACCTGCCAGCGCAACACATATGCTCCTTTAACAAGTCCGGTCAACTTGGCAGACAGCACGCCTGGCTCCGGCTCGCTCTCGATTACGACCTTCTGTACTCTTCCGTCGGTGGTGAGCAGCGTCAAGGTCGAGTGCTCCATATCCACCCGTGAATTGTATTTCAGGAGGACGGCGACCTCGGGTCCTGGGACCTTACCGTTCACCGTTGGTTGGGAGCTCACCAACACGGCGTGCGCAAACGCCACTCTGGGAGCACTCAGCGCAATACCGCAAGCAACCACGATTGCTGCTAGAAACCAAGGCGTAAATATCCGAGTATTCCTGCGCATATTCAATCCGCTTCTCCTTCGGCAAAAATAGGTTAGCACCCCGAACCATCTCAGGCTCGCAGCGACGAGTGACGGAATTATTGGGCCAATCTACGTTTCACCGCTCGATCTCAAGGTGGTTGATCGACAACGATGAAACGTAAAGGTACCCAGGGAATTGGATACGACGTGCACGGGCAAAAACTTATCGGTGCCCGGAAGGGGAACTTGAAAACGCCACCACCTTATGGGGTACCCCTCCCACTAATGTGTGCAAAGTCTTCGATCCAAAGACTTTAGGTCTGGACTTGGTGTGGACTTAGTCCGGATTTTTATTTGGAGCTTTGGAGGGCGGGTGGTCCCTTTCGACTCATTTTCTTTCTACTTCCAGTTTAGCTGGTTGAGGGTAACTCATACGCCAGGAGGATCTCTCTGATGGAGAAGGAGATAGGGTGATATGGGGGTTGACAGATTTTTGGGGGTGAAAAAGGTGATGGGGCGAAAACTGGGAAGCCGTAGGTTCGAATCCTGCTGGGCCCACTACAAATCAACAGTTTAGCTGAACCCTAGACTAATAATTTCGCCCTTGTTTAACTGTTCTGGTGATGAATAATACCTAAATCTCGGAAGTCCCCTGACGTCTGGGTTGGTGCGGAGGGCCACACGCCTTTAATGGCGAGATGAGATTTAAGTCCCGAGCCTTCCTTTGCTGCGGATTCTGAAAGAATTTCATTAAGCGTCGCGCGGCTGTTTTTCTAGAGGTGCTTATATAGGTAGCGACCAGTTCTTGTCAGTCGTCGATGCGGATGGATATCTCTGCACCTTTAGCGATGCCCGGGCAATAAGAGGCTTATCGGACTCCGCCAGCGGTAGGGAAGAGTGCTTCGGAGGCTGCGCGGAGCCAGATGACGATCGCCTTTGCTCCAGGATCGGGATGGCCGAGCACTCGATCGCCAAGATAACTGGACCGGCCCAGCCGGGGTTTCATTTGGGTCGTCGCTTCTGCGCCTCGCTCGGCTGCTTCAACGGCGGCGATGAGTGCTTTACTTGGCGACGTCTCTCCGAGACCCTGCTTCAATGCCTTTGCGAATGGGTCGAGCGCATCCAGCATGGTGCGATCGCCGGGCTTTGCGCCACCCATCTCACTGATGGCCTGGCAGCCCTGATCGATTGCTTCGGCCCATTGGGCCAGCCCGGTTGCTCCGGAACTCGACAGTACCGAGCCGCAATGCAGAAAGAGCACCCCGTACAGCGGTCCTGAAGATCCGCCCAATTCGCGCCGGAGCGTATGGCCGAGGGCTTTGAGCGTCGCGGGAACATCGTCCAGAGGGTACGACTCCACAGCGTCTTCATAGCCCTTGCGGCACGCTCCATGCTGGTACCCAGGTCGCCGTCTCCCGTGATACGGTCCCACTCGGTCAGCTCGCGTTCGGCGTCGATCAGCGCCTTGCAAGCGGCCTCGATGGCTTGCTTTGTCTTTCTGCCCGCCTCCGTCCGCGCATCCTTGCCAATGGGCGAATGGTCTCTGGTGTCGATGTCTACTGCGATCTGCGCCTCTGGTTTGCCCGGGCGCTGTTTCAGCACGTTGGGCCAGGCAGGAGCCGTGGTCGGGGCATCGAGCCAGCGCAGCCGGTCGTCGTTTATGCCGAGAACAGAGATTGAGATTCCCGCCATATCCAGTGAGGAGAGAAATGTTCCGGCGTATATTCGCTCGACAGTAAATCCCTTGCTTTCGAGAAAGAGCACCGCGTGGCGAGCTACTATCGCGAGTTCCATCTCGGTGGTTGCCCCAAGATTATTAACCATTACTGCCACACTGCTTCTCGTCTCCAAACTTTCCGTGTTTCAGGATTTCAGTAAGCAACGTCTCTGTAAGTTCGTTCGCGGGCTGCAACCGGGTCCGCTTTACACCGGGTTCTCCATGAATACCGAGGCCGAGCTCCATCTCGGTCGCGCCGAGCTCAAAGCTGGGCTTTCCTACCGCGGGCGAAGTTCCAGCAGAGAACGAAATACCCATGGTCGCCAGGGATGCGACCGGCAGCTTTGCCGATGCCGCCAGTACCTCAGTCAGGGTTTTGCCTTCGGCGGCGGCAGCTCCTACGAGTTTATGGATGAAGACAGTGCCCGCGAGACCGCGTGCGCCCGTGGCATGCTCCGTTGCCTTCAAGGCGACGTCATCATCGACGATGACCATTTCGACTGGAATGCCTTCAGCACGCGCCATCTCGGCGGCCAGGCCGAAGTTCAGCCGGTCGCCGGTGTAGTTCTTGACCACCAGCAACGCGCCGGGCTTACCAGAAACCGCCTGGATGGCGGCAAAGACGGAGTCGCTGCTGGGCGAGGTGAAGACTTCTCCAGCAACAGCAGCACTCAGCATGCCCGCGCCAATGTAGCCTGCATGGGCCGGCTCATGGCCGCTGCCTCCACCAGAGAGTACTGCTACCTGCTGATCACGGACTTGTCCTGCATCTGCGCGGATAAGGGCTTTATGTCCGGGTAAGCGGGCCGAGCCTGGTTGAAGCACGACCAGCCCCTGGAGCATTTCTTCGATGACATCTTCCGGACGATTGATGAACTTTTTCATGATGAGACCAATGTACAGCGTGGCTTCGCAGGAAGGTCAAGCCAGACGGCGGTCTGTGAACATACGGCTTTTTCGGCTTTGTAAGGGGGTGGACCCTCAAAGATACTATCGAAAGATACTATCGTCAGTCGCAGTACACATGTGTTGATCGGGGATATGATCGCAGGAATTCTTCCCGGTTCCATCCCCAATTTCTTTCTGAAGTATCCAGCCCTAGTTTTGAAAGTAATTGTTATGAGATGTTTTCGATTTCGAAGCTCAGGCTTCCTACTCGGTCTCTTGTTTGCTGGCGTTACGGCCCTCGCGCAGACCGCTCCGGCGCCATTGACGCTGGAGCAAGCCATCTCTTTGGCGCTCGCCAAGAATCCCACCCTGCTCTCCGGGCAACAGCACGTGACTGCGACCAAGGCCAATGAGATAACTGCTCGTCTGCGGCAAAATCCGAATTTTACGTTCACCGGCTCTGACATTACGTTGCCTGCCGACAACCCGGCCAGTCCATATTCTTATGCGGCGAATGTCTCCCGGCTGTTCGAACGAGGAGAGAAGCGGCGCTGGCGTTTGGACATCGCTCAAGCCACGACCGATGTTACGCGCAGCCAATATAACGACAGTACGCGCCAGACCGATTCTGCAGGTGAAAGTGGCCTTCACGAACATGTTGACTGCCAAAGCCGCCATCAAGATCGCCGGCGATAACCTCGATAGCTACAGAAAGACCGTTGATTTGAGCAAGGCGCGTCTGGACGCTGGAGATATCAGCGCTACGGACTTCGATCGCATTGACCTGCAGTTGGCGGAGTTCGAAGCGGACAATGACACAGCAAGACTCAATCTGGTTCAGGCGAGCGATCAGCTTCAGTTGCTGCTAGGCATCGAGAAGCCGGCGGCGAGCTTCGACATTACGGGCACACTCGACGCGCCCGCTCTGACCCGGACTATGGAACAGATTGAGCAGCTTGCGCTGGCCGCGCGCCCCGATTACCAGGCAGCGCTGCAATCCGTTCGCGTGGCCGATGCCAGCATTAAACTGGCCAATGCGAACGGTACCACCGATCCTACCCTGGGCGGAGAATACGATCGTAGCGGGATCTACAACAGTGCGGGATTCCAGATATCCATCCCGCTGCGTATGTTCGATCGCAACCAGGGGGAGAAGGAACGCACCCGTTATGAAGGGCAGGCCAGCCGCTTCGCGGAGATGGCCGCACGCAACCAGGTGATTAACGATGTGGATCAGGCATGGGCTGGATATGAAGCTGCGATAGATATGGCGAAGCGCTATAACGGCCACTACGTTGCCCAATCCCAGCGCGTGCGCGACAACCTTGAGTTCAGCTATCGTCACGGAGGCACTACCCTGCTCGACTACCTCGATGCGCTGCGCGCTTACCGCCAGATCAACCTCGATGCATTGAACGCCAATCAACAGGTCTGGCTCAGTATTGATCAGCTCAGCTTCGCTGCTGCGACGGAGATCCTGCCATGAAACGGCGAACACTTTCCGCGGCTGCAGCGTCTACAATGCTTTTCCTGACCGCGTGCAAACATGATCCGCCAGCACCTGCTCAATCTGCATCGGGGCGGAGCGTAATCGAGACGATTGAAGTCCACCCGCAACCTGTGAGCAATCAGCTCTTCCTGGCTGCACACATCATGGCCAATCCGACTTCGGTGGTGCGCATCTTCCCGCCCATCAGTGGACGTGTCGTCGAACTGAAGGTATTGCCCGGGCAGGAAGTGAGTAAGGGGCAACAGCTTGGGATGTTACAGAGCAGTGATGCGGCGCAGGCCAGGTCAGACTTCGAGAAAGCCAAAATTGAAGCTGCTCGTGCCGATCTACAGCTGCAGCGCGGCAAGGAACTTTTGCAGCATGAAGTTATGGCCCAGCGTGAATATGACGATCTCAAAGCACTTGACGACGGCGATCACGCGGAGCTGAATCGCGCCCGTCAGTCGCTCCAGATTCTCGGCTTCTCCGAAGATTCTACGTCGGATATTATTCCCATCCGCTCGCCCCTCACCGGCGTAGTGCTCGATGTCGGCACGGCCACCGGCGAGCTGCAGCGCTCCCTCGATAACGCTACGTCCATCGCGACGATCGCGGACATCAATTCCATCTGGGTGGTCGGCGATCTTTATCCACGCGATCTCGCCTCCGTCAAAGTCGGCCAGCCGGTGGAGGTGTCCGTTACCGGGTATCCAGGGCAGGTGTACCACGGGGTCATCGACAATATCTCGGATGCCGTGGATCCCACAACGCTGACATTGAAGGTCCGCGTCGTGCTGTCGAATCCTGGCCACAAATTAAAGCCGCAGATGTACGCTACTATTGCGGTTACAAATCAGAAGGGCAGCGCTGTTGTCGTCCCGTCGACCGCGGTTATCCAGAATGGCAAGGATACGTTCGTGTTCGTTGAGACGTCGCCTGGAAAATATGCCCGCCGCAATGTGACACTCGGGGCAGTTCACGACACAACCGACGAGATTACTCAGGGGCTTGAAGCGGGAGACAAGATCGTGTCCACAGGCGCCGAGTTGCTGCGCGAGTCAGAGGACTAATCATGCAAGGACTGATTCGCGCCCTCCTGCGCTTCCGTAACGTTGTGCTTATCTTGTTTCTCGCCGCGCTTGCGGTCGGCGGATACGCCTTTTTCCAACTGGATATTGAGGCTTATCCCGACCCTTCTCCGCCGATGGTCGAGTTCATTACGCAGAATCCGGCGTGGTCGGCTGAAGAGATGGAGCAGCAGGTGACTATTCCGCTCGAGACTGGATTGAACGGCACGCCGAAGCTGGATCAGATTCGCTCGATTAGTATCTTCGGGTTGAGCGATGTGAAGATGTACTTCACGTTTGACAGCGATTATTTCGTCGACCGACAGGAAGCCTTGAACAGGCTCCAGGCGGTGAACCTGCCGAACAATCTGCAGCCGCAGCTCTCACCCGAGTCTCCGGTTGGCGAAATTTATCGCTATGAACTCACCGGTCCAGGCTATTCGCTCAATGAGCTGAAGGCCACGCAAGACTGGCTCGTAGTTCGCCAGATGAAACAAGTGCCGGGGGTCCTCGATGTTGCGACCTTCGGCGGAACGACGCGCCAATATCAGGCGGAGGTCGATCCCAATAAATTACTGGCCATGGGTGTCACGATGACGCAAATCGGCAATGCCGTTCAGAACAGCAATGCCAACGCCGGCGGGAATTACCTCACACTCGGCAGTCAGAGCGTGAACGTCCGTGGCATCGGGCTTCTTCATTCGCTAACAGAAATGAACAATATCGTCATTGCTGAACGCAATGGAACGCCAGTTCTCCTGAGCGATGTGGCTACGGTGAAAGAGGGCCATCTGCCCCGCCTGGGCATCGTCGGCCGAGACGACAAGTCAGATATTGTCGAGGGCATCGTGCTGCTGCAGAAGGGCGGCAATTCGCTACCTGCGCTGTCTGCCCTGCGCCAGAAGATTCATGACTTGAACACCGGCAACCTACTGCCGCCCGGCATGCAGATCAAGACTCTTTATGACCGCACCAGACTTATCAAGACCACCACTACTACCGTTCGACACGTTATCATCACGGGATTAATTCTGGTCACGCTGGTGCTGTTGAGCATGCTGGGTGATTTGCGCATTACCTTTATCGCGGCGATCACCATCCCCTTCGCCGTCCTCTTTGCATTCGCGATGATGGTGCTTACCAATCATTCGGCTAACCTGATCTCCATCGGCGCCATCGACTTCGGCATCCTTGTTGACGCCTCGATCATCGTGCTTGAGAGCGTCTATCGCAAGATTTCACGCGGTGTAGAAGGCGAGGACGTGAGTGGGCTCATCGTGGAAGGCGTTCGCGATGCGGCGAAACCGGTTCTTTTCGCAACGCTCATTATTCTCGTCGCCTTCATTCCGCTTTTTACCATGCAGGGCGTCCCGGGCAAGATCTTTGCTCCGATGTCGGTGACGTATGGATTCGCGCTCACCGGTGCGCTGATGTTTGCTTTGATCTTCGCGCCCGTCCTGTGCTCCTTTATGGTGCCTCAACGCATCAAGCAGGAGACTAAGGAAACGCGCCTGAGCATGTTCCTGAACCGGCATTATGATCGCTTGCTGAAGAGTGCTCTGCGCTTCAGCAAAATTACGTGGATCATCGCGGTCGGCGCGCTGGTCGCGGCCGTCGTTCTCTTCGGACTCGTCGGCGGCGAGTTTATGCCGCCGCTGGAAGAAGGCAATCTCTGGATCCGCGCCACCATGCAACAGGACATCTCTTTCCAGCAGTCGGAGGCCATCACAAACGGTATTCGCACGATTTTGCGCGGCTATCCGGAGATCACGCAGGTACTTTCGCAGATGGGACGCCCCGATGATGGCACTGACGTCAGCACGTTCAACAATGCAGAGTTCCTCGCGGATCTGAAACCGGCCGGACAGTGGCGACCTCAATTCCACAAAAATAAGGACGAACTGATCGGCGCGATTCAGAAAGACTTCAGACGCTACCCTGGCATCGACTTCAATTTTTCGCAGAATATTCAGGACAACGTGGAAGAAGCTATGTCCGGCGTCAAGGGCGAGAATTCGTTGAAACTGTTCGGAAAGGACTTCGACGGACTAACGCGGATCGCTGATCAGATTCAGGGAATCATGAACAAGGTCCCGGGTATTACGGATGTCGGAGTCTTCAACGTGACGGGTCAGCCCAGCCTTCTGGTGTCAATCGACCGGGTAAAGGCTGCGCGTTTCGGATTGCAGCCGCAGGATGTGAACAGCATCGTTCAAGCAGCGGTAGGCGGTGCGGCGGTTACGCAGATTATCGATGGCGACCGGCGCTTCGACTTTGCGATACGGTACTCGCCTGAATTTCGCGACACCCCGGACGCCATCGGCAAAATCCTGATCTCCACTCCCGATGGCAATCGCGTGCCGCTCAGTGCGATAGCCGATGTAAGCCTGCACAACGGCGCTTTCATGATCTATCACGAAGGGGGAAGGCGCTACATTCCCATTAAGTTCAGCGTGAGAGGACGGGACCTCGCCAGCGCCATTCAGGATCTGCAGCAACAGCTGGGTGCGAAGGTTAAATTGCCCCTTGGATACGACTACTCCTGGGCTGGAGAGTTCGACAGTCTTCGGAAAGAGCAGAAACGGCTTGCGCTGATCATTCCGGTCAGTGTGCTCATCATCCTGGTCCTGCTTTATATTCAGTTCCGTAGCTGGAAGAACGCCTTCATCATCGTCGGCACGCTGCCTTTTGCGGCAATCGGTGGTGTGTTCACTCTGTTTATCACGCATACTTCGTTCAGCATCTCAGCGGCTGTTGGATTCACCTCGCTCACAGGCGTCGCCACGCTGGGGGCCGTTGTCTTCCTCTCCGGAATACGCCGCGCCCAGCGCGAGGAAGGGCCTGTACCTGGACTCGAAAAAGGCTGCCTCGACGAGATGCGTCCGGTGGTCATGGCCTGCTTTGCCGCCGGTCTCGGGCTGCTTCCCGCCGCTGTCGCGACCGAGATCGGTGCGCAAACTCAGCAGCCGCTGGCTCGAGTGGTTGTAGGTGGCATGGTCACGACCATGCTGGCTATCTTATTCATCATCCCGCTTATGGCGCGCAAGTCCGGCCGGGACGACGAACGGAGCCGGCAACAGACTTGGCACAATTCGTGACAAAGCAGGATGCGTTTTCCGTTTGGGTCGCGTGGGTTGCTCTTACTTCACCGGGACGAAGACGAAGCAGACTGGAGTGTCCGAATCGATGGTTCGCAGGTGAGTGAGCTTGCCTGTTTCGCGGTTGATTGAGAAGACGCCAATCTGGTTGCTGATCTGATTGCCGGTAAGGAGATATTTGCCGTTGGGGGCCATGCCCATGCCACGTGGCATGATGCCGCCGCTGGGTGTGTGCTCCACCAAGGTGACGTGGCCGGTGGCCGGTTCGATCGCCCACACACCGACCGTGCCCGGAATTCTATGCTCCAGGTCGATGCTGAGACGGTTGGTCTGGTACAGGAAGCGATTGTCGTCGGAGATGATCATCTCGCCGTCACCAGCGCGGCCTACGAAATGCGGAGGAGCGGTCTTCTCTTCCTGTATCTGAGCGAGCTTGCCCGAGGATGAATCATAGTCGTACGCGCTGAGGGTGCCGCCCATTTCGTTGATGCCGTAGGCATGCTTGCCGTCGGAGGTGAACTCGAAGTGCCGAGGACCGCCACCGGGCTCCACTGCGACGCTGCCCTGCTCGGTCGGCTTGAGCGAACCGGTGTTTGCGTCGAAGTCATAGACGTAGACCTTGTCGGTACCGAGATCGCTGACGGCGAGGTGACGGTTGTCGGGCGAGATCTGGACCATGTGCGGGTGAGGTTCTCTCTGCACAGGCATGGGACCGCCGCCGTGGCCCATGTGCTGAATAAAGGCAGTCATCTCTCCGAGCGAGCCGTCTGGGTTGGTGTGAATGACAGAGATGGAACTCGAACCGAAGTTTGCGAAGAAGATGTAACGGCCGGTCACGTCCATGGAGGTGTGGCAGGTGCTGGTCCCACCGGTGGGGACACGATTGAGAAGTGTGAGCTTACCGGTGTGCTGATCGATGGCATAGGCGCTGACAAAAGATTCGTGGTCGAGCGGCGGACCAAGAGACTCTGGGTCTTCGGTGACGGCGTAGAGGTATTTTCGGTCCGGGGTCGAAGTGAGGTATGAAGGGTTCACAATCTTTGCTGCGAGAACGGGTGTGGTAGTTGCGCCGGTCTCGGTGTTCATGCGCATCATGTAGATGCCCTGGCTCTTGGCCTGCCCCACCAACTGGGTCTTGCTCCCGGTGACGAACTTGAAGCCGGTATAGGTACCGACGTAGACGAAGTAGTCGCTGCTCTCCGCAGCTGCGGGCCGGGCGGCCAGCAGGCAGGATGCGAAGGCGATGGTGAGAAGCACTCGATTCTGAAATTTCATTGCTATCCGATCTCCTAAAGTCGATGCAGTCGTACTGGGGTTGCTACCGGTGGTCGAGAGTCAGGATTAGAGAGCCGGTACGAAAATGAGGCAGACCGGTGTGGGGAATCCCTTAACTTCACTGGATTTGGTTAGGCGGCCGGTGTCGGGATCCATCTTGAATACGACCACGGTGTTGCTCATCTCACCCGCAACCAAGAGGTACCTGCCGAAGGGATCGATGGCGAAGCTGCGGGGCTGAATAGCGCCGCCAGTATCTGCCTGGTCGACGAGCGTCAGTGTGCCCCAGGACGGATCGACTGCGAAGATGCCGATGGTCTCTGGACCACGGGTTTTGCCGTCCGCCTGCAGGCGGCGATTCGACTGATAGAGGAATTTTCCGCTTGGCGCAAGTGCGATCTCCGCAGTGTGATTGCTGCCGGTGAAGTTGCCGAGAACGGTTGTGTTGAGCTGAACGCCCTTCAGCTCTCCCTTGGTCTCGTCCACGTCGAAGGTCTGCACGGTGTCGTCGAGCTCGTTCTGGAGATAACCATGCTTGCCGGACTTGTCGAAGATGAAGTGGCGTGGGCCGGCATTTTCAAAGACGGAGATGGAAAACGGCGCGAGAGGATAGAGTTCTCCGGTCTTGTCGTTGAAGTGGTAGAGATATTCCTGGTCGGTCCCGAGGTCTGAGACGGCGACGAACTTGTTGTCCGGCGAGACATCGGCAGAGCCGGGTGGGCCGACGTTTGACGACCGCTGTGGCCGAGGTGTTGCATCACTGAGGCGGTGGCTCCGAGCGAGCCGTCGGGCCTGGTGCCGATGACGGAGACAGTGCCGTTGCCGAAACTGGCGGTCAGGACCCACTTGCCGGTCTTGTCGACGGATACGTAGCATGTGCTGGTTCCGGCGGTGACTACTTTATTCAGGAACGTGAGTTTGCCAGTGTGCTGGTCGATAGCAAAGGCCCAGACGAAAGACTGCTGGTCCTTTGTGGGGCCGAGCGAGAGTGGATCTTCGCTGACGGCGTAGAGATACTTGTGGTTCGGCGAGACGGCCACGAAGGACGGGTTCGGCATCTCGGCAGCTAGCGAAGGTTCGTCCAGTTTGCCGGTTGCGGCGTTGAAGCGGGCGACGTAGATGCCTTTGCTGTCGCTCTTACCCCATGGATCGCCGTGTTGGATGTTTACGAAACCGGTGTAAGTTCCGGCATAGACAAAAAACTCATTCTGCGCAGCCGCGGAGAGTGCAACAGAGAAGATAGCGAGCAGCAGCAACAAACAGCGGACACACTTTTCCATAATTGCAAAACCCTTTCAAAAGGAGAGGCACAGCTGTGTCCCATGCGAGACAGGATCGGCAGGTAAGCCCGGCATGGTGATGGCGACCAGTCTCTCATAGAGGCCAACAGGTTGAATAGGTAACACGGACACGCGTACATAAGCGTAAGACTCATTCTAGAGCGATCCGGGATTTCGAGCCATCTGAGAGATTGTCTTCCGTCGGTGGGATCACGGTGATTATTTCCCGATCCTCTCTGGCTTCAGCGGGATCACTTCGGAAGGGCAAACGCAATATAGGCGCCTCCGAGAGGTCCTCTGGGATTCATACTGCTGCCGCCAACAGCGATGACCACATACTGACGGCCATCGACTTCATACGTAGCGGGAGTCGCATTTCCGGCGAAGGGAAGACTGCCTTCCCACAGCAATTTGCCCGTGGTCTTATCGAACGCGCGAATCTTATGGTCGAAGTTGGTGGCCGCAATGAAGATCAGGCCACCTGCCGTGACGATCGGACCTCCGTAGTTTTCGCTGCCGGTATCCGGCAACCCCTTGGCGACCAGTTCCGGATACTGTCCCAAGGGAATCTTCCAAAGATACTTTCCAGTCTTCAGATCGAGCGCGTTGAGGGTTCCCCACGGCGGTGCCGTTGCGGGATATCCGTCGGGGTCGACGAACCGCCGATAGCCGGTCATTGTGTATTGTGTGGCTGCATCCTGTGAGGATGTGGTTGAGGGGGAGATCCTTCTCGATATTGAGATAGTCGAGCAATTGTTTCAGCGATGTTTCCCCGACCGGCGTCGCAGGCATGCGTCCCTTACCCTCGCGAATAGTCGAGGCGATTTGTTCGGGGGTGAGTCTATGAGAGATGTTGAGCAGAGAAGGGAACTCCGGCGGCGATCCCTCGCGATGATCCCCATGGCAGATACTGCACTGGCTCAGATACGTCGATCGGCCGGAAGAATCGCCGCTATGGACGGCGAGCGCACCTATCGAAGCATAGTTGTTCGAGTTGATATATAGGACATTTGTGTTTGGATCGGCGGCCGGACCACCCCACTCGGCACCACCTTCGAAGCTTGGCGACACGATGGTATCTTTGCCGATGCTGAGCGGGACGAATTGCCCATCGTGACGGATCTCGCGTAAACGCTTCACAGCCCACTCATGGGCCTCCGGTGTACGGTTGGTCAGGGTATCTTCCGTCACGGTTTGCGGCGCAAACGGCTCAGGCATCAAGGGGTAAGGCTGCGTCTTCGAAGCAATTTCCCCGGGAGTTGCACTGGCTGGGTATGGTCTTTCTTCAATCGGGAAGAGCGGTGCGCCGGTGAGGCGGTCGAAGACGTATAGATACCCCTGTTTTGTGGTCTGAGCGATAGCGGGAATAGTCTTTCCATCCCTCGGGTACTGAGACCAGAATAGGAGCGGCGGGAAAGTCCCGATCCCAGATGTCGTGATGGACGCCTTGGAAGTGCCATATCCTCTTGCCAGTTGCAGCATCCAGTGCGATTAGTGTGTTTGCAAAGAGATCGTTGCCAATCTTCGAAGCGCCGTAAAAGTCGGGTGCTGCGGATCCCGTGGGGACGAAGACGATGCCTCGCTCCAGATCGACTGCCATGCCGGCCCAGTTGTTTGCCGCGCCGCTCGTCTTCCACGCTTCTTTGGGCCAGGTTTCGTAACCGAACTCGCCGGGATGAGGGATGGTGTGAAAGGACCATCGCAGAACACCAGTGCGAACGTCGTAGGCGCGAATGTCGCCCGGGGGAGCGGGTAACGTCTCTGGATTGCGGCCGCCAACGATCAGAAGATCCTTGTAAATGACGCCAGGACTGGTGAGAGCCACGGACTGAGCTTCTGGGTCGCGCCCCAGATCTTCGCGCAGGTCGATTCTTCCGCCCTTTCCGAAACTGGAGATGACGGCGCCAGTTGCGGGGTCAAGCGCATAGACGAAGTTCATCACACCTGCCAGTAGCCGCTTCTCCTGGCCGTTGGTCCAGTAGGCGATTCCACGGTCGGGCTGGGTTCCATTTATCCCGGAATCAAACTTCCACAGCAGGTTGCCCGTAGCTCCATCGAGGGCGATGACCTGTTGTTTGGGAGTGAACGCATAAAGAACCCCGTTTACAACGATTGGAGTGGTCTCAAGACCGCCCGATTGGCCCGTTTCGAACGTCCACGCAATCTGAAGCTTCGCGACGTTGGAGCGGTTGATCTGCTTCAACGTCGAGTAGTGTGAATTTCCCGGGGTGCCACCAATCCTCGACCAGTCAGCGCTGGACTTTGCTGAATCCTGGGCTGGAGTACTGAGGCCAGACGCGAATAGTCCGATGATCGCTATGATCGCTGCCGCACTAATTTTCTGCATGGGGTATGCTCTGGCCCTCCCGCAGTTGGGCGTACTTATTGATCTGGATACTCTACGAAGGCCGATACTTTGAAATGTAGGAAGTAGTTTATACCGGTCCTCGAGAGTGGTACTCTTCCCGCATGGAATCCAAAACCTCTAAGGGCTCTACGTATAGCGTTAGAGCGAATCCAGTTCTCCATGAATCCGGTAGCTTCACTGGCCAGATCGATTTTGTCCGGTTTACGGCGGATAGTGGTAATGGAATCCACAAAGAGTGGCGAGTGGACGCGGCTCTCCTCGACCAGACTTTGCGCGCACTGGAGAATAGCGCGATGCGCTATGAGGTTCTAAACAACCTTCGCAGCGGTGCGCGGGCTGATCTACCCGGCTCCTTCACTGCTGTGGATCTTCAGAAGCTAGGATTCTCGGCTAGGGGTCAGGAGTAATTCAGTACTCCAGAGATCGCGCGCGAACATATAAATCATTCGCACTGATCTGATCTGGATTATTCCAAGACGGTTGTTTCTCCAGGGTGGCGTTTGATGGCCGATGGCAGCATTTTCTTGCGCAGCCCGCCAGTTGGTTGCTCTCTGTAGTGAGAGCGACCAGCCATGTGTTATTACAGGATGTCTCGTCAGGGAATGACGATCACCTTGGCATTTGTCTGTCCACACATCCCATAGATGGCGCCGGACATGCATGCGCCCGCGGAATACTGGAAACACCCGGGCCGCTTGGCCACGACTGAGGTGGTGCGGTCAGTTCCACCGATGATGGCTCCCGCAGGATCAAATGGGGAGGTTGGGCCAAGGTCGACGACGAAACCTATGTTTTTGCCAGTGCTCTTCCACTGCACCGTCGTGCCAACTTTCACGCAGAAAAGGGCATTACTCTTGGCGTTTAGTATGTCGGGAGTGGACGAAGCCGCATTGGCAGTCCGTTTCACGTCCACAGAACACGGGGAGGAAGCTGAACCGCAAGTATTGGCCTGAACGCATAATTGTGCAGGGTTTGGTTCCGAGCAAGCGTACTTATTACTCTTTGACTGGGCCGTTGCGTAGCTGGACAGCACGACGATCGGTAACAACAGCGAAGTACGCATGATTTCAACGCATCGTTTCATAGTCAGCCTCACAAAATGAATTAGAACCGCTTTATGTATGGCAGAGTGTGTCGATAATTCGAGAAGGTCATTTAGCGCGGCAACAGACTTCGACTTGCCACACTAATTGACTCCAGATTGCCCGGGCCAATCGATGACATCGACAAGCTTCCAAGGGTTCTGAGTCAAGTCCCACTGCAGCTGGCCTTGTTTATCAAGGACCAATTGCGCCGCGGGATAGAGGACCCCGGTGCTCTTGCTCTTGTCCTGATCATTGATTTCTAAGATGCCAGCGGTCAGATTGAAGGACTGCGATTGGGTGTCGAAGAAGGCTTCACCAAACCGGATTTGGCGCTGCGTGACAAAGACGATCTTCCTGCCAGTTGGCGTTATGGTCATCTTAATGTAGGAGCAGTCGTAGCCCAGCGTGCCTGTGATCTCCACGTGCCCTACGGCCTTCATCTTCCCAAGTGCGTTGGATAGTCCCTGGCTCTGGCCTTTTTCGTAGGCCTGGGCCAGAACCGCCCTGTCTGCAGGAGTCGAGAAGGCATAAATATCCAAGCTCACACCGATATTTTGACCCATTTGGGTACCTGTGCCGAAGGCCTGCGCCTCTATCGTTTCATACTTGCTGTTTCTCGCAAAACCGGGAACGCTCCCGATTAAGGCGAAGCCCAGGACCAACAGGCTTCTGATCGCGATCTTAAACATCCTTGAATTGGTTGGCATTGTTCTCTCCGGTCTTTACGGTGTTAGGACGGTATTTTCTGATGCATCAGCGGATGCTATCGTCATTCCTAACCGAAGCAAAAGTAGCAAAGGTAGCTGTTAATCTCTAAAAAACTACTAGGTTTCACCACTCCCAAGAACTGCAATTTCCTTTGATCCGCAGAGGTCCTTATCGATTGCCGAAGATCCCCCAAGCGACGGATATCGCGGACTCGCTAGAAGACCCGCCCAATTGAGAAATAGAAGCGCGCATGGCCATAGTCACCCACGGCCCCGGCGATTAAAACCGGACCAAATATCGTGTTCACGAGCAGACCACCCGCGGCATCCATTGGAAGATGTGGGGGACTCGGAGCGAGAGTTAGCTTGTAGGTCTTTCCCAACTCCAATATGCCGAGAAAGTTAACCGAGCTGCCGAGGAAGGGTGGCAGTTTCGCCAACTCGCGAATGTAGCCCACTTGCGCCAGAAAATATTGGTTTGTTAGTAATTCATTTGTGCCCCACGCCACCAACTTCCGCGAACCGCCCAGGGAGAATGACGGCACTCCCGTCTTGAAGCCGTAGCTGCTGCCTCCAAACGCGGCTACATAAACAGATGACGGCTCATTCAGCCGGAAGAAAGCTTGAGACTGTATTTCAGTGACCGGAAAGGGTCCCGGCGCGGCGGGATTCGTGTTATACCCCTTGGTGTACATCAACAGACCGACGCCGGAGCGAGGAAGCACCGGGTCGTCGAGTGTAGTCAACTCGTACTGGATCCTGCCGTCGCCAGTCGTCCCGGAGGTTGTGGGGAAATCTGGCACGTTCCCAATGGTTGGAGTGGCTTTCTCATAGCCACCTTCATAACCGATGCGAAATTCGCCGGTCCTTCCGAACGCATATCCGGTATCAATGCCACCAAGCGCCTGGCGTATACGGTAGCTTGCCACCAGATCGTTACTGGAATAGACGTTAAATTGCTGGCTATTGACTCCTAGTCTGGGGGAAATAAACCAGTTGCTGGTCGTTGTGAATGGGTGGTAGTACTCGCTAGCCAATTGGTATTGCGATCCGAGAATGATGTCGTTGCGCAACTCCGACCGGTAGCTGCCTACATCCATGAATGTAATTCTTCCCCCAATGCTGAAGAGGACATTATTGTATTCCGCACCGTCGATGATAATGAGAGGACGCACGAGAGGAGGTGCATAGGACTTCTGCTCAGCCTGAACCTGCAGACCCTGTTCACCATTCTTCGTCGTCATTGAGTAGGTAGCGGTAGCGAACCGTCCACTACCGACGATGGTCATCATGTCATCGGCAATTTTCTTTGAATCAACGGGCTTCCCTACCAGCGACGCCATCTGCTTTTCCATAGATTTCGCCATGTCCGGAGAGGTACCGGTAACTTCGACGAACTGTGGTATCGGTGAAGTCCTTCGGCGAGCGTTTCGATTTGCAAGATACTCCTCCCAGTCGGCCTCGCTCACGGAAAAGGCGGACAACACCTTGGCCTTGGAGGCGGCTGCTTCATATCCCAGCTTGATGATGGCATCGGCCTTGTTGTAGTCCAAAGTGGAATATTTTTGCAGGGGAACCGTGACGAGAAGGTCGGCCTGTTCCATCGATCGAACTACGTTGGCCTCGGACATGACGGAGATGGCTTGACCGAGGACACCGAAACTTGACAGGTCGGCGTTTGGATCCAACGGGGCACTCTCCAGATGGACCCCAAGGACGATGTCGGCCCCCATCGCTTTGCCAACATCTATCGGGAGATTGTCGAGCAGGAAACCATCTGCGTAGAGTTGTTTTCCAGATCGGACTGGCGTGAAAACACCGGGCAACGACATGGTCGATCTCATGGCGAGTGCAAGAGAGCCGTCGCGGAAGACATGCACCTTGCCGGAGATAAGATCGGTGGAGACACAGGCAAACGGAATTGGAAGGTCATTGAAGCTTGCAAGCTCTGAATATGGAAGCGCAACACGGTCTAAAACCAAATTGACTTCCTGACCTGTATTGAACCCTGACGGAAATCGCAACCCGCCCCGCAATCCGAATTCAAGTTGACCTGGGAAGTCGCGGGCGTCTTGCTTGCGTCGAAACGACAGGTCTCGAAATGGTGTCACTCCGCTTAATACCTGGTCCCAGTCGATTCCGTTGATGAGTTGTCTGACCTCTGCCGGAGATAGTCCAGTGGCGTACATACCTCCGACCAAACCTCCCATGCTGGTTCCCGCAACATAATTAACGGGAATGCGATGTTCCTCCATCCACGTAATGACACCAATATGGGCGAGCCCCAATGCTCCGCCACCCTCGAGCACGAGGCCAAGTGTTGGTCGTTTTGTCCTGTCTTGCTTCGGGACCTCTTGAGAATTGATGCAGTTGCTGGCCGCTAGAACACAAAGGAGAAACAGTGACTTCCCGGCTTGAATCTTCATGTTTACCCTCTGTCCTTGGGTCGTGTGGACGGCCTATTTGTAGCGCGAAGTTAACTCATCCTAAGTTCACACTTGGGCTGGATATCGCTTGAATGGATCTGCCAAGATATCCACTTTTTAAGTACGATTACCTCCTCACGCAATGGGGCACTATCAAGAGACTGTCATATTATTCAGGTAGCCAATCTTTGCAGTAACTATCAAATCTAACAGGCATAACGCTAAAAGTTACTAGAAGCAAACGACAAGCACAGTACGCTATTGACTAGGTATTGACCGGGAGTTATCGGATGCTGGTTCCTGAAAAAAATAAAACAGGTTCAAACCACTCCTCATCAAAAGAATGGGTTTTAAACGCAGTTGTGTCAGTGAATGAGCAGAAACATACCCACAATTATCTTGAAGGCAATTGAGGAGGTCAGATTACAGAGAAATCATCTGGTGTTTTATCGCATATCCGAGAAGTTCAGCGTTGGTTCTGATATTCAGTGTCTCCATCATTCGATACTTGTGAAAGGCGACCGTGCCTGGTTTTACGTCGATGACACCTGCTACTTGCTTCATCGACAAGCCCTCTGCGAGAAGTTGTAGGATCTCGGTTTGTCTCTTTGTGATCCTCTTTTCTTCTGATGGAAGGTTCTCTCTTGTTTAGAGGTAATATATCGGTGTCGCTCGCAATACGCGGCGAAATGTGAGCCTCGTCCAGGTTTACCTTGCGAACGGCAAGCAAAAGTTCATCCTCAGCCGACCGCTCCAGAACATGGCCTGAAGCGTCGCCACGAAATGCTTCCGTCGCTTTGTCGGCGGCTAACGTCATAGTGCGGAATACCAACTTGATCTCGGGCGTTTTCCGCTTAGACCGGCTGTCAGAATCTAATCGGTTCAGACGTATCATGTAGATATCGAGGATGATGATGTCTGGCCTAAGTTCGGCCACAGCATCAGCTAGATGTCGACCGTCTGTGACGATGCCGACTACTGAGAACTCGGGTTCCAGAAGACTCTTGCATGCGTCAGCCAAAAGTTGGTTAGCATCGGCGATCAAAATTCGCGCAACTGCTCGTTGTTCTCTCACAGTAGATCCCCCAGGGTACATTCTTCAGCATGTCTCGTGTGTCGATGTGGCCGCGCCCGGAATTTTCTACACCTTGATTTCGAATCAGAAGAATGGAGTAAAAATCCCGTTCGTAACTGTTCTGTCGAGGCTGTAGGTCCGAGCGGCATTGGTCGTAGGCTATCTATAAATATCTTTCTTCTTTGATACATATTCGAATGATTAACAATGAGAGTTTGGAGAGTCAAACATTATAATTTGAAGCAATACCGTAACTTCAATGGCCATATACAGGTGGGGTTTGTTCTGATCTATCTCCCTTGTTGATGCGGAATGAGTCTTATTTTCATGCGGATATAGAGCGACTCTCTAGGAAACGGCAGCAGGGTCGATTTTGAGACGGTGACACATTGTTCAGGCAACTGGATGATCCTCCGGTTCTGACCATACTTGCCCCGGTACTGTTCTCGCACTACTAAAAGTGCCAGTCTGCCCTACAAAATATCCATAGTGCGCGGCCATCATTTGCTTGACTGTTTGGCTCATCCCCAACCACCTACTGGCTGGTAGGGGATGAAGTTTACATCCTGGCAACAATTGGGCAGATGACTAGCAGATATGCCAGCAGCGTCGATATGAAATAGCTTTTACGCTAATGGCAAGAGGACTCGACCTTAGTCCTGCAACCAATTTGGTCTGGAAAAAGGGAGGAAGCCAATTAAACGGTGAAACTATTGATTCTTGGTCTCTACGGATACCATGATGGGGAATTTTCATGACGCATTTAAAAATCTTATGTTTCTTCGAAACCTTTGGTTAGCTTTGATAGTTTTTATGCTGTCCTGTGAGGATGTAGCGGCACAAGAAGCTCAATTCTTGCCTGAAGTAGATTTGTATCTGAAGCTAAAGTCGAACTTACGGCTAAGAGTTCAAGCGAAGGACACGAGAGAGGGTGGTGACCCTACACAGGCCGCAATCGGTTCTGATCTGGAACTATATGTGAAGCCCCTCGTCAGACTAAAAAAAATTACTGCCTTTGATCTGGACGACTCAAAGTCGCGCGCTTTAGTGGTTACCGCTGGATACCACTACCTGGTTTCACCCGATTCACCTTTGACCAATCGAATGGAAGTGACGGCAACGTCCCACCTCCCCATGAAGCTCCGCTTGCTGCTAATTGATACGAATCGCTCCGATCTTGACTGGAGCGATGATAAGTTCACATGGCGCTATCGCAACAAGCTGCAGATTGAAAAGTCTCTGGCAATCCGTTCCTATCACCCCACACCATACTCCAGTGTCGAGGTGTACTACGAAAGTAAGTATCAAAAGTGGAGTACGACCGAGGTCTATGTTGGCTGTATATTTCCGATCAGAGAACGCTTTGAGCTCGATCCTTACTACGAGCATCAAAATAACACCGGCAAGAGTCCCAATAGCCAACTGCATGGGATAGGACTGATCCTAAACGTATATTTATCGGCAAAATGATCAAAATGCGAAGCTTTGGCTGGGAAGAGAGCCAAGGTGATAGGTGATGTCGAGGTGTGGCGCACGCCATCGTAGGTCGTTCGGAGGCTTTCTGCTGCGAGCCTCGTAGCAGCCGTCGTTTTTCTCAAGCCATTGGCATGGCTCTTTCATTTCGTTGCTCGTGCTAACAGAACAGGTTTTGCAAAATCTACGACCTCCTTGTGATGGGTGGTAGGGCCATTAGCAAAGACGTCCAGGGCAAAAATGCGGTGTTTTCTTTGCATTTCAATATATTTTTGCTAGTTCACATCCGGGTAGGAAGACTTATAAAGTCAGTTATCCAGCGTTCCGCTATCTGTCGTTGAATTCGCTGAACGCCCGGGCTCCCTCCGAAAGTTATGCAGCAATATGTCGATTGTTGCGGGTGCTAGAGGTTGTTTTGAGAGCCAGATTCTTGTTTGACAACGGCTTGGGGCCAAGAGGGCGAATGCTCGTGATGAAGCTTTTGTTGGTGGATGATAATCCCGACATGCTGATGGCTCTCGGCCACTTGCTACGAAGAGAGTTCCTGATCGTGGGTGCGCTCACGACTGGAACCTCAGTACTCACCCAGGTGGACGAACTGAATCCGGACATTATCCTGTTGGATGTCGCGCTCGGCGATCTTAATGGGTTTCAGGTTGCGGAACGATTGAAGCGCCGGGCCTGTCGATCTAAGATCGTTTTTCTATCAGCTCACGAGAACTCCGAATTTTTGCGGGCTGCAGCCGACATCGGAGCTTCCGGTTATGTTTTCAAGTCCCAGATCGGCCGGGATCTAATAAAGGCCCTGCAAACTGTGACTACAGGTGGTCATTTTTTCCCCACTTCGAAGAACTAAGAGAAATGCTGGGTCGCATTTTTTGGGGGGCGACGCTAGCACTTGTGACAGTGTTACATCCCTTTCTGGCTGGATACGTTGGACCAGTGAGGATAATTCATGATTAAGCACGATTGGCTGCTCCGATTAGTTCTGACGCTAATCGTTGCAGTGTCAACCCTTTCTGCGGTGGCACAGGATACTCCGGTCGACTCAGGATCAAAGGCACCTGTAGCGGGTGCGAAGCCGGTTGCGGATGACACGGCTGCGTTAGCCAAGGCGACTCAGAACCCGGTTGCAAACCTGATCAGCGTTCCGCTGCAAAACAATAGCAATTTTGGCATCGGGCCTTACAACAGGACGGGAGATATTTTGAATATTCAGCCGGTGATTCCAGTGAAGCTCAGCGAGAAGGTTATGATAATCAACCGGGTGATTCAGCCGATAGTATGGCAGCCGTATGCGTCGCAGACAACGGGAGGACAGTTCGGATTTGGAGATATGAATCCGACGATCTTCCTATCCCCAGCGAATGCCAGGAAGCTCATTTATGGGGTGGGACCTGCGTTTATATTGCCGACTGCTACGAGCCCCCAGACCGGCCAGGGTAAGTTGAGCTTGGGGCCTTCGGTGGTAGCCCTGATGCAGCCGGGACATTGGACGGTCGGTGTGCTGATCAATAATCTGTTTTCTGTTGCCGGTTCCTCGAATCGACCGGATGTGAACCAGATGCTGTTGCAATACTTTATCAACTACAACATGGAGAAAGGCTATTACCTGACCAGTGGGCCGATTGTGACAGCGAACTGGAATGCGACCGGTTCCGGCGAGGCATCGACCGGGAACGACACCACGGGTGGGAACGTGTGGACCGTACCGTTTGGAGGAGGCGTGGGCCGCATCATGAGGCTGGGATTTCAGCCAGTAAACTGGACCGTGCAATTTTATGGGAATGCGGTACATCCGCAGGGTGGCTCGCCATGGAGCATGAGATTGCAGCTTGCGCTGCTGTACCCGAAGATACCGAAGAAGAAATAACCTGTGAGTGGAACGGTTTTGCTTCCCCACGGGATAGCACCGAACCGGCGGCGGGTCAGCATCGATTGTTTTTTGCCCGAAGGTAGGCCCAGTCCGCTATGTGCCGGCGATGCCTTTGTTCTGGAGGATTCTGACGACTACGCGGCGGTTCTCAGCCTGCCCCTCTACGGTCGCATCTGTGCCGACCTGGGAGGAGGTGCCCATTGCGCCGGGAGCCAGCATGTTTGTGAGAGGGATCCCGCCTTGTTGCTCGAGGAAGGCTGTGACGGCGTTTGCGCGTTCGCTGCTGAGTTTCTGGTTCAAAGCTGCACTGCCGACTGCGGAGGCATAACCCTGCACCTGGAGGATGTAGGCGGTGATGCCCATAGCCTTCTGAGCCAACTGCAATAGTTGAGGCTGATATTGCGGATCAATGGTGACCTGGCCATTGCCGAAGTAGACGGTCGTCTCACCGAGTATGTTGTACTGACCGAGTTCGCCGAAGCGTCTGTTGTCGGCTGCAATGGCGGCTTTATTGGCAGCGATCTTTTGCTGCTCGGCTGTGAGTTGCTGCTGTTGTGCCTGCAGTGCCGCCTGCTGCTGTGCGAGCTGCTGCTCGCTCTGCTGGATCTGCGCAGTGTTCGCTGCCACCTTCTGCTCGGTGGGCTGCAATCCGGCTTGTGCATCCATAGCTGCTTGGAGGTCGGACCCTTTGAACTTCACGCTGCTGGCTACGAATTGGTTCTGGGCGTTGTAGGTCCCACTTACCTGAACAGGGAGGCCAGGGATGAGTGAGGTCATCGCCATCTGCTTCGTGCGTGCATGGAAGAGTCCTTCTACTTCGCCTACGTCTGTGGTTTCTGTGAGGACGACGGTGACATCGGGAGAGCCAGGGATCCGCAACGACATGGTGGCTCCACTGCGTCCGTCGATGACCCCCTGAATATTCATGTTTTGCGCGACAGCAACATGGGGAGCGAGTGCGAAGGGAGCCAGCGACAAAGCGACAACGACCGCGAACCTGAGTGTAAGTCTGTTGTACATGTATGCTCCTCCTGCTTCCTTGCAGCCTCTTTACACCGGCTGTCCGGGGATGCGATGCATTCCTGCCGTATGAACCCAAGTGTAAGTGCGGCGATTATGAGGCGATCGGCGCAATGGAGATACTGGCAAAACTTCTAGACCAGAGGCAAATGATTATCAGGAGGATTGCTGCGATCATCCTGCGTCCGCGGCTGCGTATAAGTTCAAGCGTAGAGACAGATATGCCAGCGCAGGCTGATTGCTTGCGCTGGCATATCTGAATGATGAGTCAAACCAAGTTGCGATCGGCGCGGTTGCAGACACCAGGACAACTCATCACACAGTGAATCTCACGCGCATGAGAGCTGATGTTTGATAGCGTACTTGAGAAGTTCGGCATTCGTCTTAACGCCCAACGTTTCCATCATGCGATACTTCTGGAAGGCGACCGTTCCTGGCTTGATATTCAATATGTTTGCTACTTCCTTCATAGACATGCCTTCAGCGAGTAACTGCAGAACCTCGTTTTGACGGCTCGTGATTCGCTTGGCGTAGGTCGATCGCTGATTAAGAAGGAAGCTGACGGTCTCCCGTGCTATGAGGGGCGACAAATACGATTCACCGTGCAGGACCCTTCGGATGGCTACGAGTAGCTCTTCCGCAGCCGATTGCTTGAGGACGTACCCGGATGCGCCGCGCCGGAAGGCCTCGGCAGCTACCTCTGCCGAGAGGGTCATGGTGAGATAGATCATTTTGACGGCGGGCATTTTGCGCTTGATCTGCTCACCTGCATCGAGGCCATTGAGATTCGGCATCGCAATATCCAAGATAACTGCGTCCGGTCGTAGTTTGAGAGCGGCTTCCAGTAGAGCGCGCCCGTCTGTCACGATGCTGACAACCTTGTACTGCGGCTCGAGAATCGAACGGCATGCTTCTGCGAGGAGCTGATGGTCGTCAGCGATTATCAATTGTGCGTCTGGTCTGAAATCCATAGCGGTTCTCCCTGTAACGATGAATTGTTATTGCCGGGCCTTGTCCCTTGATAGGTAGCTGTCGTCAGACTATAGAGTCCGTACCGCTACTATTTTTCGAAGGAGACGATGGTGGTCGCATGAAGACAGTTTGGGAGAAAGTGTGACTCGTTGAAATTTTGCGACAGTCAGGATTATTCGGAATAGGGACTGTCGCTCCGATCCGGGTTCCAGCCCCAGGCTTTGAGGTTATCATGAATTTCCCACCGATGAGGAGAAGTCTTTCACGCATACTGGTTAATCCCAGTCCCGATTTGGCACGCGGATTATTCTGGGCAAAGCCAACGCCGTCGTCGGAGATACTGAGATAAAGGGAATGCGAGGTTCCGTGTAGTTTGAGGTTAACGGTTCCCGCCAGACTATGTTTTGCGATATTGTGCAGAGCTTCCTGTGTGACCCGAAATAGACAGAGAGATATGTCGGCATTTAAGTCATTGGGAACGCCAGAGTTAACACAGTTCACTTGCACATGGTACTGCTCGGAGAACTCCTGGCATAGACCTTTGACTGCGGCGACGAAGCCGAGTAATTCAAGCTCCGATGAGTGAAGTTGATGGGAGAGACTGCCGACAGCTCGGCTTAGATCTCTAAGCTTGTCAGTGAGATGCGTTAGTCTTGCCTCGCTGTCACTGGAAAGACCAGTCAAGGTTAGTCTGGTTCTTTCGAGTTCCATGCCGAGGAGCGCCAGAGATTGGCCAATGTTGTCATGAAGTTCCCGGGCGACACGTGTGGACTCGGCCTCTTGAGCGTTGATCAGGCGCTGAGCCAGATCCAGCCGAGCCTCTTCTGCCTGCTGACGCTTAGTGATGTCTTCTGCAAACAGCAAGGCACATGGCTCACCGCCGAACTCTATGATCTCCGCCGACAGAAAAGT
The DNA here is from genome assembly GCA_963797415.1 of uncultured Acidobacteriaceae bacterium. Classification (GTDB taxonomy): domain Bacteria; phylum Acidobacteriota; class Terriglobia; order Terriglobales; family Acidobacteriaceae; genus Edaphobacter. The sequence continues at coordinate 30,966 of CAWCPB010000007.1, read as the reverse complement.
AATTAGAGATTCGCCTGATTTCGTCTGAAAGATCTTCTGGCGGCCGAAGAGACGGCCCTTGGTGAGAAGCTGTTGAAACATGTGGTCACGATCTTCAGCATTGTTCCACAGACCGAGGTCGAGGCAAGTTTTACCTAGAACCTCGCTGCGGCTGTAACCGGTGTGCCGTTCATAGGCCCTGTTTACTTCACAGTAGCGGAGAGTGCTGAGTTGGACGATACAAAGAATTGCAGGGCTAGCCTGGAATATCGTCGCAAAGTTTTCGCGGGCCTGATGGAGCTTGCGATCCATCTTCGCTTCCGCAAATGTCGTTGCGCTGACACGCGACACGACTGGTGTTTGTTGTTCCTGCGAGATGTCCGGGAGATCTGAGATCCGTCGGCGCCATGTGTTTCCGACTTTCCCCGGGACGGGGTGGGTCAAGTACATCGCCGCAGATCGTTTCTGTCGATTCAGAGGAGAGGCGGCGATCAAATCTGCTGCTTGCGCGGGGGGAGTGGATCCGAGCGAGCGGCTATATGCCGTTAAATCATCCGATACTGACTCATTGCCACGCATGAGCGCACCCTTTCGTTCGTGAGGTCCAAGGCAAGACCAGTCTGCTCAGAGATCGCAAGGTAATCAGATAGAACTTGTGGCAGTAATATGTAACCTAAGAGTGTAAGCCAGCATAAATTAAATGTGTACCCAGAAAGCATATTTCTACGAGATAATTCCGTGAATTTTGGTTAGGAAGCTGCAAGTACTTCCTTTACAGCAATATGGAATTAATTGGAAGAATGTGGCATTGGAATAGATGGGATTGGTCGGACCCGTGGCATGGGCGGGGGACTGGTATGCATAGCTCTTATAGAGCCTATGCAGATTAGATTGCGCTGATAAATTATCGAGCGTCGCGGAAGTGCAGGTAGCCCCAGTGCTCGGGCACGTGCATATTGATCACTCCCTGAGGTGACCAGACCCAATTGTCTTCCTTCTTTTGACCGAGCTTCCACTCGACGCGGCTGAAGTTGATGCGCCACTCCGTTCCCACCTGAGGCTGCTTCACATCCTGACGTGAGGTGAAGGCGCTCCAAGGGTAAGCAATCTCTATCGTCCATCCGTGGTCTTTGTCGTTGGAGTTATTGAGCGTGCCCTGGACTGCGACGGCGGTCTTTAGTCCGGGGATCTCCCAACTGTTGTCGGCCTTTCCGTGTTGCTTGTATGGCTTGTTGAGGTAGAGATCCCAGCCGGTGTTGAGCGCATTCATCTCGAACTCGTAGTAGCTCTCTGTATCCGGAAGAGGTTTGATAAAGACCTCGAAGTCGTTGTCGTGGAAGATGACGGAATCATGCTTGGTCAGGGTGGCTTTTACATCCGGTTCCTGCAGTTCAGCGGCGATATAGAGATATTGGTCGTCCCACAGCATCTTGGCTCGGGTACGAAAGCGCGGTTTCGGTTTGGCTGATCCCTCGATGTCGACGAAGTCAGTGGTCCATTTGGCTTTTTTCCAGGCGGGATCATTTAATTTTCCGTCGATATTGATAGGTACCGGGGTGCGGTAGCAGTCGTAGGATTTTGGCGTTGGCTGCGTGTCCTGCGCGAATGCGGCAAGAGCCATTAAGGTCGCAAGGTGAAGCATTCGGAACGGTCGGAACATCGATCCTCTTTCGCGGTAGAGATATGTTGTGTGATGGCTCATCAGCATACGCGATACGGAAGCGCAAATCCAAACGGGGCTGCACGCTGCGTATCAACCGGCATAATGGACGCTTTGAGAGCGCCACTCTATAGTCACTAAAGATGGGAATGACACTGGAGATATGTGTTGATTCGCTGGCATTGGCCCAGGCTGCTGTGCGTGGGGGAGCCGATCGTATTGAACTTTGCGGGCCGCTTGACGATGGCGGTGTCACTCCAAATTCGAGACTCGTGACTGGGGTTAGAGAAGCTGTCGATGTTCCAATCGCTATGCTGGTGCGCCGGCGTACGGGGCCCTTTACTGTATCTGAGGCTGAGTTCGAGGAGATGAGAAGAGAGGTCTTGTTTGCGCGCCGAAGTGGTGTGGACATAGTTGTGATCGGTATTCTCCATCCGGACGGAACTATCGATGTGGAGCGAACGCGTCAACTTGTCGAACTGGCCTACCCGATGCAGGTTACCTTTCACAGGGCCTTCGATTCGACCCCTGACCTCGATTCAGGACTTCGGGCGGTCTTGAATACGGGCGCTTCTCGTTTGCTTACTTCAGGTGGTAGCTCTTCGGCGGTGACCGGTGCTCCTATTATCTCCAGACTGCAGCGTGTAGCTGGGGACGGGCTTTCCCTGGTTGTGTGCGGCGGGGTCACTCCGGAGAACATTGCAGCGGTCTTAGAGAACTCCGGGGTAAGAGAAGTGCATGCTGCATTGAGACAGATTGCAGCCCTTTGTGCCAGGGCGCCTGGGAAAGAGGCGGAGCCTTTTGCACCCTTTGTGGAAGCTGTGTCTGACCTGAAGCGGGTTATAAATGTCCGCGGTCAGACGATCCGCGACCAGGATTTTATCACCCATCCCCCTTCCCCCTAAAAGTGTGCAAAGTCTTCGAAACAGATTAGTTAGATTTGGACTTGGGTCTGACTACAGGCAGAACAATAGGGTCCTGCATCGAGCCGCACTGTATTTTCCTACCGGTTTCATAGATCACATTTGTCAAGTGAATAGGCAACGGCAGAAGCGAAATACGGGGGTCCCCCCCTACGGCAAAAGACGCAAGCCCGTTCGACTTCGCTCAGGGTCGGGATGACGGACTCATCAGGGGAGCATCTGGGCTCAGAGGAAGATGGCTCAGAAGAGAAGGTTGTATAGGGATGGGAAGTGCACCAGTGTGAGGACCAGGAGCCCCATCAGGCAGGCCAGGCCAAAGCTGTGCAGAAAGACGAAGCGCAGAATGCTGCCCTCGTTGCCGTAGCAGCCGGTGGCTGTGCTGGCGACAACGACGCTCTGGGGGGCGACCATCTTGCCCATGACGCCTCCGCCGGAGTTGGCTGCAGCCATGAGGGCGGTGGAGATGCCTAGCTGCTGGGCGGTGATCTTCTGGAGGCTACCGAAGAGGACGTTGGACGAGGTGTCGGAGCCGGTGGAGGCAGTGCCAAGCCAGCCGATGAGGGTGCCGAAGAAGGGGTAGAGAACTCCGGTGCGGGCGAAGGCGAGGCCGAGGGTGGCGTCCAGACCGCAGAAGCGGGTGATGAATCCGAGGGCCATTAGGGAGGCAATCGTAATCAGCATGAAGCGGGTTGCGAAGATGGTTTCGAAGAAGGTCTTGACGATGACGCGGGGCTTCAAGCCCATGGCGAAGGCGGCGATGATGGCTGCCACGAGGATTCCGGTGCCGGTGGCGGAGAGCCAGTTGAAGTTGAAGACGGCGGCCTCCGCGGTGGGTACGGGAACAGCGGGCGGCATGCGGAGGACGATCTGGTCGAGGCCGGGGATGTGGATCCTGGGGTCGCTGAACTTGTCTAGCCATTGGCCGAAGCGCGGGGTTCCCCAGATGGTGACGCAGATGGTGAGGATGATCCAGGGCAGGCTGGCGCGGAGAACGGTGTCGGCGCGACTGGTGCTGATGGCGCGGGGGAGGTGGGTGATGTCCTCTCGCTTAGCGTTGTAGATTTTCTTTGGCTTCCAGAAGCGGAGGAATCCGACCAGAACCGCGATGCTGACGACGGCGGCGAAGATGTCGACCAGCCAGGGGCCTTCGAAACGGGCGACGAGTAGTTGGGTCATGCCGAAGGTGACGCCGGTGATGAGGATGGCCGGCCAGATTTCGATCATGGCGGCGAATCCCATGAAGGCGCAGATGAGCCAGAAGGGAACCAGGAAGCAGAACGGCGTCAGAAGAGTTGCAACGACGTTCGAGAGGACGAGGGTATCGATGCCGGTTACACCGTGGAGGGCGATGAGCGGAGTGCCGAGTGCTCCGAAGGCCACGGGGGCGGTATTGGCGAGCAGCGCCAGGCCGGCTGCTTCGAGCGGCGCGAAGCCCAGGCCGATGAGGATGGTTCCGCAGACGGCTACCGGAGTGCCGAAGCCGGCGGCTCCCTCGAAGAAGGCTCCGAAGGCGAAGGCGATGAGGAGGAGTTGGAGGCGGCTGTCTTCGGTGACGTCGACCAGGCACTGCTGCAGGAGGACGAACCTGCCGGCGCGCACGGTGAGCTGGTACATGAAGATGACCGGGAAGACGATCCAGAAGATGGGGAATGTTCCGTATGCGAGGCCGTAGGCAGTGGCGAGGAAGGCGAGGTGGCCCGGCATGTGGAAGATATGGAGCGCAATGACCAGAGCGGTACCGAGCCCGGCGAGAGCTGATAGATGGGCCTTTACGCGCAACCCCGCGATGAGGATCAGCAGGACTACCAGCGGAAGGGCAGCGAGCAGAGTGGATAATACCCAGTGGCCGGTTGGATCGTAGGACTGCGCCCAATGCCCCGTAACGGCGGGAAAATGCCAGAGCCAGAGGAGAAAGGCGCCGATGCACACAATGAGAGCTGAGGACTTGATGATGGAAGAAGATTGAGCAGTCAAGATGCCGCAATTATCTGTGGAAATGATGAAGTTTGTAAACAGTTTATCGATTGGTATGGATTGGCATCATGGGTTTGCGGTTGAATATTACGATGCGATGAAAGATGAAGATGTGATGGCTGTCGATGTCTATTGAAAGGCTTATCGTACGGGATCAGTTTGCTTCTGCCGACTTAAGTTACCGAAAACCGACATTTTGGTAACTGGGGATTGCTTTCGGATAGCCCGTCATCCGGGAGCGACGCGAACTACGTCACTAAAATGGATTCCTGATGATTCGAGAAGATCGCACAGCATCACCGGCTCATCGAATGCGGATACAAGTCTACTTGGCCAGTTTATTCGACTGCACGGAGGGAATATCCTCTCCTGAACTGAAAGGAACACGAGCGTGGATAGTGGTACCACGCTGGAGTTGAGATTCGATTGAAAGCGTTCCATTCAGGAGTTTCAGACGCTCCTCCATGCTGATAAGGCCAAGCCCTGGGCTCGCCTTTACCGCATCGGTGTCAAAGCCTGCGCCGGAGTCGCTAACCGTGAGATGAAGCTCATCCGGCGTTCCCCACAATTCAACCTCGAAGTACTGTACCCCACTGTGTTTTGCTGAATTGTGCAGGGCTTCCTGCAGAACTCGGAAGAAGCACAGTGAAATGTCCGGCGACAAAGGGACTGGCAAATCGTGGATTTTGACGTCAATCTCCACTTTCTGCTGCTCGCCGAACTCTCTGCAGAAGCCTCTGACGGCCGCAACAATGCCCAGGAATTGCAGTCTTGACGAGTGCAACTCGTGAGACAAGGATTGAATATCGGCGGCTATCTCGGAGGTCAGCTTCTGTAGTTCGCCCATACGGCCAGGGAGTTCCGACGAATTGGGAGGGCGTAGTTGCATTTGTGCTAGATTGATGGCCAATATTGCGAGACGTGGACCGATGTCATCATGAAGCTCTCTGGCGATCCGGCAACGTTCCTGCTCCTGTGCGTCAATCAACCTGCGGCTCACGCTCGCGAGCGCCGCCTCCGCTAGTTTGCGCTCCGTGATGTTCGCCACCATTCCGATCATTCGCAGCAGCTTTCCTTGCTCGTCGAAGAACCCTCGCGCGCTCTTCTCCAACCAAACAACGGATCCATCGGGCCGGAGCACGCGATAGCTAACCTGTGAAGTCGAGTTCTGTGGAGTAAGCCGGTCGACTGAACCGAAAAACAGTGCGCGGTCGTCCGGATGAACGGTGGCTAATATTTGCTGACGAGTAAGCTCTTTCTGCTGATAGGTGTAACCGAGAACACTCACGTATTCCTGGGATCGTACGACCGTATCGGTTTGAACATCCCACTCGTACGCATACATCTTTGCGGCCTGAGCCGCCAAACGAAAACGTTCTTCGCTCTCGCGCAGTGCCTCTTCCGATCGCTTGCGCTCCGTGATGTCCTCCACAAAGGCAAAGACGAGCGGTGCTTCTCCATCCCCGTTTCTCCACTGAGAGACATTCAGACGTCCCCAGAGTTGCCCCCCATTTTTTCTCAGGTAGCGTTTTTCCAGTGAGTACTTATCGATGACACCGTCACGGAGCTGTTGAAAAAGAATCCCCTCCTCTTCGGAATTTTCGGGATCGTCGAATTGGGAACAACTCATGCCGCACAGTTCGTCCTCCCTGTATCCCAGCATGGAGCAAAGTGCTGGGTTGGTAAGCAAGAGCGTCCCCTCGACATCTTCCACTGCGATTCCCAGTGACGCTTGCTCAAAAAGGTAGTGAAAAAGCTGTCTAGCCTGTGCTGGCAACGCTTGCGAGGACATGACGAACTCCAGAACTTAAGGACTTTCTGCGACTGGCAGCTAAAGCTTTATGCGGCAACTGAATCGTCGCCCATAATTGGTTGATTTGAAAGCCTATTAAGTCCAATCTGTAACAACAGAGATTCCGCATCCTCGCGAAGCTAGGTTTCGGAAGTCGATGTACCCGTCCGGGTGGATCCGGGACTCCGAGCGGAGCTCGCGACATGTCATCCAATACGTCCACACGCCCGTGCCCTAAAAAGGGGGTTATCGGTAAATCCCAATTTATTTGACCCACTCTATCAGATTTGTTGGATGCTCCGCATATACGAAGTCTTCGCGATACCCTGAAGGCTGGGTATCGATTACTGTCTCGAAATAGTTTCGGAAGGGACCATTGGGATAGAAAAACGAGCAAGAGCAAGAGCGAAATACAGGGGTCTCTCCACTACGCGATGGACGATGAGACTGTCCATCACTCCGGTCGAGATGACGCAGTTTATACGACCCAGTTTTTATAGAGTGTGAAGTGCTTGTGCTGGCGGGATTATGCAATGGATGAGTGGACTGTCGAACTGGAAGATTGGATAGAGCAGCGGTCGATTGATGCGGGCTTCGACCAGTTTGGTGTGGCTGGTGTGGGGGACTGGGATGAATCGCATAATCTGTTGGACGCTGAGCGGTTTGCTGCGTGGGTGGCTGCGGGGCGGGCCGGGGAGATGGAGTATCTGAAGCGACGGGATGAGGCGGGGGTGCTGCTGCGGAGCCGGATTCAGGTGGCGATTCCGTGGGCGCGGTCGGTGATGGTGTGCGCGATGAACTACAACTCGGCTGGGCCGTTGTCGGTGGCGGATGCTCCGGCGGGGACGGGATGGATTGCGCGGTATGCGTGGAGTGGAAGGGCTGATGGCGATGGTGTTGCTTCGATTCCCACGGACTATCACGATGAGTTGCTGGGGAGGTTGCGGAGGATTGAGGCTGAGTTGCGGAGTCGCGTGGAGTGCGAGACGCGGTGCTATGTGGATACGGGACCGCTGGTGGAGAGGACGATTGCTGCGCAGGCGGGAGTGGGGTGGATTGGGAAGAATACGTGTGTGCTGAATGAGGCGCTGGGCTCGTGGCTGCTGCTGGGAGTGATTGTGACTTCGCTTTCGGTAGGGCCGGAGCGGCCGGTGCGAATCGCTGCGGACAGGTGTGGAAGCTGCACGCGGTGCATCGATGCTTGTCCTACGGGCGCGCTGGTGGCTCCGAGGGAGATGGATGCTGCGCGGTGCATTGCATATCTGACGATCGAGAAGAAGGGCGTGATCGCGGAGGAGCTGCGGGAGCAGATGGGGCGGCAGGTGTTTGGGTGCGATATCTGTCAGGATGTTTGTCCGTGGAACCGGCGGGCTCCGGTGGCGGAGAAGGAGGGAATGCTGACGCGGAAGGAGTTGGTGAATCCGGCTCTGGAGTGGCTGGCGGGAATGGATGCGGCGGAGTTTCGGCGATGGTTCAAGGGTTCTCCGGTGGAGCGGACGCGACGGAAACGGCTGCTGCGGAATGTGGCGATTGCGATGGGCAATAGCGGAGAGAAGCAGTTTCTCGCGCAGCTTGAGGTTTGGAGGTCAGGTGAGGACGAGGTGTTGGCTGAATCTGCGGCGTGGGCTATTGAGAGGATCTCTGGTGTGCATCCAACATGATTGTGATGCGGCAAATTTAGCGGAACTGCTCTGCTAGCATCGGTTCAGATAGAGCGTATTGGTGATGCACGAGTACTTTTATGACCTCCCCGACTCAACAAAACGAAGATAAGGATATTGCGTCGCCTTCTGATACTGCTGCAAAGCCGATCGATGAGGTGCAGCCGCTGGTTGCGCAGCATGGATTGATTGCGCTGGCGAAGTACATGACCAGGACCGAGGTGCATACGTACGCGTTCAGCGTGGCGGCGAATGCGATTCTTTCGCTGTTTCCTTTTATTGTGCTGCTGCTGACGGTGTCGCGGGGTTTGTTTCATTCTCGGGCGATGGAAGGAATTGTCGGCGACATGATGAAGAATTTTCTGCCGACGGGGCAGGATTTCGTGATGCGCAATATGCAGTTGCTGGCGCATCCACGGAAGGGAACGCAGTGGTTTTCGCTGGTGATGCTGCTGATTACTTCAACGGGAGTGTTTCTGCCGTTGGAGGTGGCTCTGAATGCAGTGTGGGGAGTGAAGGAGAACCGGTCGTATCTGCGGAATCAGCTGGTGTCGCTGGGGCTGGCGTTTGGTGTGGGGGTGCTGGCGATGGTTTCGGTGGCGGGGACAGCGGCGCAGCGGAGTTTTCTGGCGTGGATGTTTTTAGGACATACGGATGGCAAGGTGTTCCTGCTATGTGCAGTATGGACTAGCGCACTTCCTGGCTTTGCTGTCAGGCGTGCTGCTGTTCTTTTTTATCTACTGGGTGCTGCCGAACCGGAAGGTTCCGGCGCTGGCTGTGCTGCCTACGGCGATCGTGATGGGGCTGCTGTGGGAACTGGCGAAGTATGCGTATATTCGGGCGCTGCCGTGGCTGGATTTTCAGTCGATCTATGGGCCGTTTTATATTTCGGTGGGGCTGATGATGTGGGCGTTTCTGTCGGGACTTCTGCTGCTGGCTGGAGCGCATTTTTCTGCGACGCGGTATACGCTGCGACTGGCTCGGGAGGCGGAGGCGAAGGAGAAGGCTAGCTGACGCTAAAGAGCTAGGGCTTGCCCATGAAGGCTTTGACGGCGATGGCATTGGGTGAGCCCCCGCCGGGCAGGATGGTGAAGAGGTCGGGGTCGGGGTTGCCCTTGGTGCGGATGACGGCGACGTCGCCGGAGTGGGTGTCGGCGGCGAGGAGGAGGTGCTCGTCGGCCGAGAAGACGAGAGCGTCGGGGGCTGGGCCGGTGCGGACGCTGCCTAACATTCTGCCGTCGTCGATGCTGTAGCGGGCGATGGAGTCGGCGCCGAAGTTGGCGACCCAGAGGGTGCTGTTGTCGTTGCTGACGAGTCCGTGAACGGGCTTGTTGCCGATGGGATAGGTGCTGCCGACCTCGTTCGTGTTGGTGGCGATCTCGGAGATGCTGTCGGAGTCGAAGTTGGAGACGAAGATCTCGCCGCCGTCGGGTTTCAAGGTCAGGCTGACGGGAGTCTTGCCGACTTCGAGGAAGGTGAGGAAGTGATCGGAGGTGAGGGATGGATTATTTTTAGCAGGCCAGGAACCGGGAGCGGCGGAGAGGTTGATTGCCATGACTTGATGTCCGGCGGAGCAGGCGATGAAGGCCTTGGAGGAGTCGGGGAGGATTACGGCGTCGGTTGCCCCGGGGCAGCCGGAGAAGACGGATCGAAGATGTGGGGGGCTCGGAGGAGCGGGGTAGGGATCGACGTTGAAGATGGAGACGCTGCCGCCGGCGCGGTTGGTGACAACGAGCGAGCGCATGTCGGGAGAGATGCGTGCGAGGCCGGGCGCTTCGCCGGTGCCGATGACAGCGACCTCGCGGCGGCGGTCGAGGTCAAGGACGCTGACGTTGTTGGAGCCGGAGTTGGCGACGTAGGCGCGATGGCCGGAGGCGTCCACGCTGATGAAGTAGGGAAGCCGGTGGACGGGGATGGTGGCGACGACGCGGTTGGCCTCGGCGTCGATGACGGAGACGGAGCCGGATTGGCTGTTGACGGCGTAGATCTCGTTGCGGTGAGGGTTAGTCTTGTCAGGATTTGGGTTGGCGGCGATGCCGGTGGGATTGAGGCCGACGGAGAGGGTGCGGTCGCGGCGCAGGTAGACGAGGTCGAGGACGGTGACGGTGTTGGCTGTGCCATTGGTGACGTAGGCGAACTCATGGTAGCCGTCGGGGACGTCGGGGAAGTTGCTGTGTCTGCATCCGGAGGTGGCCACGAGCAGAAGGGGTACAACGGCGGCGAGGGCGCTGCGGCGAGCGGATGGGAAAGGCTGGCGAAGAGGGGTCGGCACTGATGGGAGTCTATCGGTCGGGCAAGTTGGCGGCAAGCGAACTCCGTTGGAGAACGGAGCGTTAGAGGCGAGGAGTTTTTGTGCGGGCCCAACCTACAGCGATGCGGGTTACATAGGCGGCGTGCGCGCCTAGTACGGCGGCGTAGGCGAAGACGAGATGACGGTGGGCCATGGTGCTGAAGTTGAAGAAGGATTGCCAGGTCATTGCGGAGTCTCCATGGTGGCTTCAATGGCGCGGAGGGCGTTGTCCTGCTCGATGGCCTGGCGGCGGCGTTCGAGAGCGTAGCGAAGACCGGTGATGAGGACGCCCCACATGAACCAGCCGGCGAGGTTCAGGAAGAAGGCGGGCTTCATCGCAGGATCGATGCCTGCGTCGGGACCGCCGAAGAAGACGGGCGACGGGTGCTGGGTGCGCCACCAGCGAATGGACATGTAGACGATGGGCACGTCGATGCCGGCGAAGACGGAGAGCACAGCCGCGAGGGTCTGTGTCTGGCCGGTGCTGGAGAGGCGGCGGACCATGAAGTAGCTGACGTAGATGAGCCAGAGGAGCAGGTAGGTGGTGAGGCGTTCGTCCCAGGTCCACCAGATACCCCATGCCGGCTTGGCCCAGAGCATGCCGGTGACGAGTCCGATGCTGACGAAGACGAGCGTGACCTCGGCGGCGGCGAGCGCGAGGGCATCAGCGGCGAGGGCCTTGAGCGGGTCGCGGCGGCGCCAGTAGAGGAAGGCGAGGGAGCCTGCGAGGTTGACGTAGGGGAAGATGAGGCCGGAGACCGCATTGGGAACGTGATAGTAGAAGATGCGCTGAACGAAGCCCATGGTGGCTTCTGTCGGCGCGATGAAGATGGCTTGGCGAAAGCCGACGACGAGAATGGCGACGGTGGCGGCGAACCAGAGCCAGGCGACGAACTTAATGGAAGCAGGTTTCGACACGGCTTCTAGTTTATCGCGATTGGGACTATCTGCGCTGGATTTGAGCGCTATTCGGCGTTAAGGATGGTTTCGAAGAGGAGCAGACAGACGATAGTGAAGATGATGTCGTAGCCGGCGAGTGCTTTGACCCAGAGGTAGATCTGGATGGTGTCGAGCTCATTGGTGAGGACGCCGGTCGTGGATTGGACCATCGCGAGCACGGCTGGGATGGAGATGGGAAAGAGGATAAGGGGCAGCAGAAGCTCGCGATTGCGAGTGCGCAGGCCGAGGGCGGCGAAGAAGGTGCCGTTGACGACCAGCGCCCAGGTGCCGAGGGGCATGATGAAGAGGAGCAACCAGCCGGGGCCTAGGGCGTGCAGGTTGTAGAAGACAGTGAAGAGGGGGGCGAGAACGACCTCAACCAGCGAAACGAAGACAAGGTTGGCAAGGGCTTTGCCGAGGAAGAGGGCCGAGGCGGGGGATGGGGCCATGCGCTGGGCGTCGAGGACCTGGTTGCGCTGCTCGCGGGTCCAGGACTGGTTGAGGGCGGTGGTGGCGGCGAAGAGGATGGCGACCCAGAGGATGCCGCCGGCGATCTGACGGGAGGCAGCGGCGGTGGGGTCGAAGGCCATGCTGAAGACGACGACGACTAGCAGGGAGAAGAAGAGCATGCCGTTGATGGAGTCGCGGGAGCGGAACTCGAGGCGGACGTCTTTGCGGAAGTGGTCTAGGACGTGGCGGAGGTAGATCATGCGGGCGACCCACTTTTGGTGAGGTCGGCGAGCGTGGCTTCAGTGGCGCGGAGGTAATCTGCGGGTGAGAGCAGGACCTGCAGGCCGCGCTGGCCTGCGGAGACGGAGATGAGGTCGTGAAGCTCAAGGGTCTCGTCGGCGTAGGCAGGGAAGGGTTTGCGTGCGCCCATAACGGTGACTCCGCCGCGAATGTAGCCGGTGAGCGGTTCGACGTCCTTGAGCGAGGCGAGCTCTACCTTCTTGGCTGCGGCTGCGTGGGCGAGCTTCTTGAGGTCGAGTTCGGCGCTGCCGGGGATGACGGCGAAGAGGTAGGTCTTGTCGCTGGAGACGGTCAAGAGGGTCTTGAACACTTGCTCTACTGGAAGTCCTATTTTGCAGGCTACGGAGATGGCGGTCAGATCCTCCGGGTCTACTTCGTAGGAGCGGAGTTCGTAGGGGATGGCGAGGTCGTCGAGGATGCGGACGGCGTTGGTCTTTTGGGGTCTGGCGGGCTTCATCCGGCGGCACCGGGGGTGGTGGAGATGACCTGGCCGTTCTGCATGGTGAGGATGGTGGTGGCGATGGGTTCGGCAAGGTGGGCCTGGTGGGTGGTGAGGATGACGGTGCGGGCTCCGCCGCCGGCGACGGGCCAGGTGCGGAAGTCGGCGAGCAGCTCGACCATGTGGCGGGCGGAGGCTACATCGAGGTTGGAGAAGGGCTCGTCAAGGAGGAGGAGTTCGGGATCGGTCTGGAGGACGCGGGCGAGGGAGGTGCGCTGGCGCATGCCCTGCGAGTAGTTGGCTGACGGGCCGCGTGAGGGTGGGATCGAGGCCTACGGCGCGGATGGCCATCTCGGGGCTGCCGACGCAGTGGCACTTGCCGCCGCTGTGGAGGCCGGCGAAGTAGTTGAGGTTCTCCATGGCGGTGAGTTCGTCGTAGAGCATGGGGGCGTGGCTCATGTAGGCGATGCGGCCGCGTTGCTGGTGTGGTGGTTTGGAGAAGACCTCGACCGAGCCGCGGGTGGGCGCGATGAGTCCGGCGAGCATGCGGAGGAGGGTGGATTTACCGGCGCCGTTCTCTCCGAGGATGACGGTGCAGCTTCCGGCTGCGAAGGTGGTGGAGACGTTACGGAGCGCGGCGAAGGCGCCGTAAAGTTTTGATGCGGAGTTTAGGCTGGCGGCTATCGTGGGGGTGGCCTGTGCGGCGGGCTGCATCGGCGGCTTAACGGGTTGCGGGAAGTGCTGTGGCGGCGGTGGTGGTGGGGGTCGTGGCGGCGGGGGCGTACTTCGAGGCGCACTTGGCCTGGAGCTGGGTGGCGTGGAAGACGCCGTCATGGCCGTAGGTGCCGATGGCGAGGGCCTGGGCGTCGTCCTTGAAGGTGTCGGGTGGCGGCTCGGAGCCTACGTAGTTGACCTGGAGTTTGTGGCCCTGCTCGATCAGCTCGAAGTTCGCGCCGGGACCGACGCGATGGATGCTGCCCGGGACCACATTTCCGGCTACGCGGAGGTGGCGGGTATAGGCCTTACCGCCCATGGCGTTCATCTCGCTGATGGTGACGTAGTAGCTCTTGTTGTCGCTGATTCCAGAGACCGCCAGCCAGGTGATGGTGGCGAGGATGATGACGGTAGCGACGATGATCTTGAGCGGGCTCTTCGAGGTGGTATCAGGCATATTCTTTCCATCCCAAGTCTAAATGCTGTGGGTGCTTCTTTGCGCCAAAGGGGTATCCCCCTGGGGTACTTCGGACCTAAGTCTATGAGGAAGAATACTTTGCGAGATTTAAGTGCGGCAAAGTATTCATTCCAGATAATTTACAGCCAAAGTCTTCATCGTAAAACACTTAGCGGCTATTTCCCCGTGTCGAATTACAGCTTTGATCGCGTGAGATATTTCAGCCCCTATCTCTATTATATGGATTTGGACGAGCAGATACGCCAAGAAGGAGCAAGAAAAAATAGGGCTTCATGGAGCAAACGCCTTCGGCGGATGAAGTGTCGTGCAGCCGACTAACGCAGGAGTGCCAACAACGCAGCCGCTAGCCCTGCTGCAAACGCTGTCGATGAAAAATTCACCAGATCATTCCCGATCCACCCCCGCCGTTCCAAAGTAGCCCCCAGCAGACTGTCGAAGAACAAGCCGCCTACGCCTGCCGCGAGAGCGATGGCGGCTTCCGCCGGGTTCAATCGCAACGCCCACATCCCCACTGCTGCTACCAGAGCTCCGGCCGCAATTCCTGCAACCGATCCCAGCAACGTCACCGCACCGTCCGTCCCTGGCTCAACGCGCCGCAGACTCAGCACCATCACAGGCCTGCCACCGAACGCCTGCCCGATCTCCGAAGACACTGTATCCGCTGTCGCCTCCACCAAGGCTGCAAGACACATCAGCATCATCGCCGGGAACAGCCAGCTTGTGGAGTAAGCAGTTCCGCAGCAGAGCTTCCCTAGAAGCACTAAAGTGAGGCTAAGTGAGGAGACACTCAGCGCCGCAATCGAGAGATTTGCGATCACCTGGGCAGCACTGCGGCCCTGACGTCTCTCCGCGAGTCCTCTCTTTGCCTTTACACGCCGACCAGCGCGCGTGGAAAGAAATGTAAGCGCGAATAGCAGCGCAAGGGGCGCAAGTGCGGAGCGGGCTACAGGTCCAGACGGCGCTATGGTGTATCGCGAGGAAGCGGTTCCATTTACAAGAATGAAGCAGATCATTCCGCCGAATAGCGCGCCAGCCACTGTGGCAGCACGCAACAGCAGCACGAGACCGGCAAAGACAACGCTGATTCCAACCATCTTCGCAATGAGGGTCAGTTCACCAGTGCGATCTGTGCCCCACAGGAAGTAAACCTGTCGCAGCACAATAAAGGTCTCCAATACTAGCAACGTCCCCACCAGTCCCACCAGCACCCGCGACTGCAAGCGATCACGCGTCTCAGGAATCGCCTTTCTCCACCCCGACTCTCCTTCGCCACCTATTTCCTCGCCCATCCCAACCTCATCCCTTATGGTGATTTACAATCAACCTGAGCATAGCCAACACCAGCAACACCGTGGGAGCAGTTTTGCACTTAGCAATATTCGAAGCAAAAGGAAACACCAGGCCTCGGCCAACCCAGTCGACTCATTGGTCTCGCGTTGCCATTCTCGCTCTGGCGATTGCGCCGCTGGCAGTGGTCACCGGATGCGGCAACAGTTATCGTCCCGTGGTCAGCGCCATCAACCCGGTCGGACCGGCCTCCCAGCCTCAAAAGTTTGCGGTGGTTGCCTCCAGTCCAAGCGCCAAGTCTCCCGGCCTGATTAGCCTGGTGGACTTCTCCGGCGACACCGTCCTGGTAACCGCGTCCGTAGGAGTGAATCCCTATTATCTCGCGCTCGGTCCGCTGGGCAGCGAAGGATATACGCTCAATAGCGATGGCACAGTCACGTCATTCTTTATCTCGACGGCGCTGATGACCAACGACGTCCAGCAGACGACGCTGCTCGCCGGAGCCAACCCGGCCAGTCTGTTCGCCGAGGGCTCATACACCTATATTGCCCAGCCCGGGCGCAACTCGGTCGCAGAGCTGACGGGCGTTCCTCCCACGCTGCAACAGGAGTTGCCCGCTACACCGGGTTACCTTCCGATCTACACCGTTGGCGTGCCAAGCACTCCGCGCTCCTACGCCATCACCCAAAAGCCCGGTGGCGGCATCGGGCAGGTACTCGCAATCGACAATACGACGGCTCCCACTCCTCCCACCATCACCAACACCATTCCGGTCGGTGTGAATCCGGTCTACGGCATCATGACCTCGGATGGCCGGCGCGCCTTCATCATGAACCAGGGTGACGGCACCGTGAGCGTCATCAACGCCCAGACCAACCAACTCGACACCTTTACCGATCCGACCAACCCGACGAAGATCACCAGCACCATTCCCGTCGGAGCCGGCCCGCTATGGGCAGACTTTGCACCCAGTCTGTCGGAGATGGTCGTCGTTAATCAGGGCAATGGCACGACCCCCGGTTCGCTCAGCATCATCAACATTCCCCTCTGCTCGCAGGTTGCTCTTCCCACCAATCAAAACTGCGATCCGAACAATCCCGTCGACGCCGTTGGCTTCGGCACAGTTCTGGCCACCGTACCGGTAGGCGTAAACCCCATCATGGTCGCCGTCCTGCAGGATGGAACCCGGGCCTACGTCGCGAATGCCGGAAATCCGGCGCTGGGTATCGCCGGGTCGGTCAGCGTCGTGAACCTGACCAGCAATACCGTTACCTCGACCTTGACGACGAAGTCTGACGCACAGTGTTCGACGCCGACCAGCCTCGCTGTCTGCGGACACCCGGTCTATATCGCCGCGACCGTAGGCGTGCCTACCGGAAAGGTCTATGTCGTCTCCAAGGACTCCGACTTCCTGTCGGTGATCCGCACCGATATCGATCAGCTTCAGGCTGTCATTCCGATACAAGGGAACGGAGTCTCTGTGAGGGTGACCTTGCCTTAGCCATTTAGCTCAAGCCAAGCAAAAGTTAGCTCAAGCCAAGCAGCAAAAAGCCATCCCGCGAAGGATGGCTTTTTCATCGGCCGGGCTGTAAAGAAAGTGCTGCTTATAAAGCGAATGCTGCAGGAAAGAAAGCGCTGCAGCTCAGGCGCCCGCCATGATGATCGGCATGGTCGGTGTCTTCGAACCGCCCTCATCTTCAACGGTGATCCCGAAGGCCTTCGCATCGACGCCCTTGGGCAGCTCCGGCATAATCACGCTGGCGTTTCCCTTTGCATCCGGATGGAACGTCCCCGCAGGAATCGGATCGCGCCCGTCGGCGGGAATCAGCCACAGCTCGTACACCTTGTACGGCTGCAGCGGCTCCATGTTGCTCGCGATAAACACCAGCGAACCCCGCTCCGGAACGTAAATCGTCTTACCCTGCGGAACCGGCGCCGAATCCGACTTTTTCAGCGTAACCCGCATGGCGGTGCTGTCCGTCAGCGTCTCCATTAACTGCCGGGCCGCTGCGGCATTGGCGCTTAAGTGCGCCATCTGCGCCGTCTGGAGCGCCATCGAGTCCTGCAACGCCTCCCGCTGGTGGTAGAACATCCACGCCGTCACCGCAAAACCTGCCGCGACTGCCCAGCCCGTCCACGACAGTATCTTCGTCAGTCCGCTGCGCGCCGGATGCTCCTCCTCCTCTTCGTAGTCATAGATGCTGGGACTACTGCTACGGAACGGCTCCGCGGCAAACTGCGGAGTCTCCCGCGGCGCAGTGCGGGCGGCCGGTACGAACTTCTTCTCCTTGGCGACCTGCTTCATCAGGCGCTCGCGCGTCAATGCGGGAGGCGAGTGCAGGTCCACCGTGTGGGCGTAGATCGCAAGATCGCCCTGCAGCAGCGCCAGCTCCCGGCTGCACTCTTCGCAATGCTGTACGTGCTGCGTAACCTCTGCCGCCTCGTTCGCGGAAAGCAGTTGCATGGCGAACAACGCCAGATCGTCCTTATCGTAATGTCTGGTCGCGCTCATGCCTTGAACGCCTTTCTCAGCGTCGTCAACGCGCTGCGTATTCGAGTCTTTACCGTTCCCAGCGGATCGCCCGTCATCTCTGCGATCTCGGAGTGCGTCAGGCCATCAAAGAATGCCATCTCCAGGGTTTTGCGCTGCTCGAGAGGAAGGTCGTGAATTACGACGCGAGCCTTCTCCATCATGCTATTCCGTTCCGCCTCCACCGCCAGGTTGTAGGGCGACGCCAGCACCACTTCGTCGACGGAATCCGTCGGCTTCTTCCGTCTCAGCGCATCGATCGACCGGTTCCGCGAGACCACCGACAGCCAGCCGCCCAGGCTGCCGCGCGTCGAGATAAAGCTGTCCGGGTTGCGCCAAATCTGCATAAAGATTTCCTGAAGCACGTCCTCCGCGGCCGAAGGATCGCGCAGCACTCGCAGGGCGACGGAGTAGACGACCTTCGAATAGCGATCGAACAACGACGCCATCGCATACTCGTCCCCTCCCTGCACCATCTGCAGAAGGGCCGCATCATCTCGTGTTGACAGCGACGCCGTGTTTCCCACTCCTGTTTCCCTATACATAGAACGAATTCACACCCGCATTAGATTGCATCGAAGAAAATTTTCATGCCGGCCCATGCAGCAGGAACAGACAGGCGCCTCATGTACATAGCCACTCTACCCGAAAACGCCGGTAGCGGGGTATCTTCTCTGCGTCATCTAGCCATGTACCCTTACTGAAGGACTACAGTGGACAAACCCCCGAAGCAGCCAAAAATCCGCCTCGACAAACTTCTAGTAGATCAGGGCCACGCCGTCTCCCGCGAGCGCGCCCAGGCCCTCATTCTCGCCGGTCGCGTTCTCGTCGCGGAGCAGCGCGTCGACAAGCCCGGCGCCCAGGTCCCAGCTGACGCAGAACTCCGCCTGCTCGGCTCCGACCTGAAGTACGTCAGCCGCGGCGGCCTCAAGCTCGAAAAGGCCCTGCAGCACTGGGCCATCTCGCTGGCCGGCCGGCATTGCGTAGACGTCGGCGCCTCCACGGGCGGCTTCACCGACTGCATGCTCCAAAGCGGAGCGGCGTCCGTCCTCGCTATCGACACCGGCTACGGCCAGATTGCGCAGAAGCTCCGCGACGACCCCCGCGTCACGCTGCGCGAACGCACCAACGCCCGCCTGCTCACCCCCGGCGAACTCCACGGCGCTCAGGACTTTTCTTTCCTAGCCATGGATGTCTCCTTTATCTCCGCCACCCTTGTTCTGCCTGCAGTCCTTGCCGCGCTGGCCTCTCCGGAACAAAACTGGCAAGGCGAAGCCGTCGTCCTCATCAAACCCCAGTTCGAAGCCGGCCGTCTCCACGTAGGCAAGGGCGGCATCGTCCGCGACCCCGAAGCCCGCCAGCTAGCCATCGATCGGGTCCGTACCTGCGCGATAGAAAACGGAGCCACCAACATCGACATCATCGACTCCCCCATCCGCGGTATGGAAGGCAATCACGAGTACCTCCTGCACGCCACCTTTGGCTACCCTCTAATTCCTAGTCCCCAGCCCCTGCCTTCGTTACACTAACCACAATGTTGCTCGCCGCCATCATCTCCAAACCGCAGAAGCCGGAGCTCGCCGGCATTCTCCGTGATCTCACCTCGTGGCTCGAAGCACGCAGTTATAACTACGTTCTCGACACCGAGAGCGCCGCTTACCTCGATCCCTCGCATCAAGCCGCAGCCGCAGAGCGCTCCAAGCTTCCCGGACATCATCCGAACTTGGTCATCGTTCTCGGCGGCGACGGGACGCTCCTCTCCGCTGCCCGCGCCTTCGCCCTCACCCCCACGCCCATCCTCAGCGTCAACCTCGGCTCCCTCGGCTTCCTCACTGAGGTCCCCCTCGCTGACCTCTACCCCACACTCGAAGCCTGGTGCAACAACTGCGCCGCCATCGAGACCCGCGCCATGATGCACGCCGAGCTCCGCCGCGACGGCAAACCCTTCCAGCACTGGGAGACCCTCAACGACGTCGTCGTTGCCAAGGGTGCCATCGCCCGCATGGCCGACTTCACCGTTGAGATCGACCGCCAGTTTGTCGCTACCTTCCGCGCCGACGGCATCATCGTCGCCACTCCCACCGGCTCCACCGCCTACAATCTTGCCGCCAACGGCCCCATCGTCATGCCCAGCGTCAACGCCATGGTGGTCACGCCCATCTGCCCGCACCTGCTCACCCTGCGCCCCATCGTCGTCCCCGGCGACTCCAGCATCGCTGTCCACGTCGAAGGCGTCCCCAACCAGACCTACCTCACCGTAGACGGCCAGGAGGCGGTCGAACTCCTCCTCGGCGACGAGATCACCTGCTGCCGCTCCGAATACAGCGTGCCCCTCGTCCGCCTGCGCCCCAACGGCATCTTCACCGTCCTGCGCTCCAAACTAAAGTGGGGCGAACGCTAAATCCAGGCAGACGCCAGCCCCGAAGACGCCAACGCCCATGAAATTGTCATCCTTCGCGAAGCGGAGGATCTGCTGTTGTCTTTCGCTTTTATCTTTGGGATAAAGCGTAAAGCTTCAGCCCTGCGACAAATTACCTACGACCCCGAGCCTTGGCCGACCGCGCAGCACATATTTTTTTTTCTAAGTAAGAATGAGCAATTTGAGACATTATTCCGGGCGGAATAGCGCTACTGTTCAAACAGTGTTGTGACAATTATTTCCAAGGTCCGAAACCCAATTTCTAAAGTCCCCGTCCCCATGGGGGCTTTTTTGTTCGTAACCCGGACGGGACCTTGGCAAGCCCCCGCACACTGGAGTTCGGATTTCCCTTTATCCACCGTCAGTGGGCGATCCTGCCTCTACCGACTCGTAGCTCATAGACCGCGGAATTTCAATCTTCTGCTTGAACTGAAAAATCTGCGGATCCGCACCATTGATGGCCTGCACGATCGCATAGTGAATAGAGCTGCAGCAATAAATGCAAGCCGTCGAGTAGATGTGCACTCTACCACTCGCCCTTTTCAGAATCTGGGCAAACGTCCGCAGGCACTCCGGACAACTGATCGTCACCGACGCATCTTCTCCCGGCCCATCGCCATACCGCTGAATCCAGATCGGCGCAGCGGTTCGGCGGCTTTCAAGGTCCGCCAGATCCGGATCAGCGATCTCCTTCACCGTCTGCAGCAGCGTGTGCATGCTCGTCGCCTTTTCATAGAAAGCATCAGCGGCGACTCCGGGTTGCACCGCATCGCCTGAAAACGCGCCGCTCATGGCAATCACCCGGATCGCCGGAAAACGTCGCCGCACCACCGATAGCAATTCAAAACCGGACATTCCCGGCATATTCAGGTCAGACAGCAGAAGATCGGGGCACTCTTCCCGTATCTCCGTCAGCGCCGCAAAGCCATCTTCGGCGGATCGAACCCTATGTCCTAATCCAATAAAGATTTGAGACATTAGCAGCCGGGTCGAAGGATCGTCGTCAACCACAAGCATCTTTGTTTGCAGGGTGGGCATCTCAAGTCTCCTTTAATGCATCCGTCCCTGACTATCCCATTTCACTTCTTCTTTTTCTGAGCAATTTTGCTCACTGCCGCCGTCGCGCGCGTGGAAAGCTTCGGTGCATCCTTCGACACATCCAGTATCGGGGCGCTTACGGAGTTGTGGTTGTGGTTGGAAAGTCGATCGTGCAGCACGATGTTCAACAGCGACCGATGCACCCGGATGCGGCCGTTGTACTCGATAAATCCAAGCTTGCGAAACCGGTTCATGAAGAAGCTCACCCGCGACCGCGTCGTGCCGATCATCTCGGCCAGAGTCTCCTGCGTAATCGGCGGAATCAGCGTCTCCGGCTTACCTGGCTGGCCAAACTCAGCCATCAGCAATAGAACCCGCGCCAGTCGCTTCTCGCTGGAGTTGAAGAGCTGATCCACCAGGTCCGCTTGAATCCGCATGCTGCGCGTTAGAAGAAACGAAAGAAAAAAGTCCGAGAAGGAATGCTCCTCGTGCATCACTCGGATCATCTCGGCCCGGTCGATCTTGAGAGCGATACAACCGGTGATCGCGCTAGCGGTCGCCATCCGCAGCCCGGCCACCGCCGCGATCGACTCCTCCCCAATAAAGTCCCCGGCGGAGAGCAGCGTAATCGTGGCTTCCTTCCCGGTCTGGGACACAACCGTAAGCTTGGCCCGCCCCTTTTGCAGATAAAAGATCGCGTCAGCGTGATTGCCCTGGGTAAAGAAATCGCGCTTTGCCTTTACCTGAACGATTCTTCGTCCCAGTCCGGCATTGGCCAGAAAGATAGCTGTATCGAATTTAGCCTGCTTCAACTCATCCATTGCAACGGCCTCGTTCCACGCCGGTCTTCAAACCGTACGTCATAGGCCTCAGCCCCGACTTCATTCAAAAGGACACTTCCAATAAGCCATCATTGGGTTCGGTTACGCGTAAAACCCAATTACTCATTAGTTAACAATTACATCGGCCGGACGTCCGCGTATGTATCATTTTGCTCACTTTGTGGTGTAAGACACATTACCACCAATCTCACCCTTAAAGCGGCATACACTTGCTGCCCCCATGAAATTGTCATCCTTCGCGAAGCGGAGGATCTGCTGTGGTTTTTTGCCGTTGCCGGTTCTCTCAATCACTCGCCCCAAACCACGACAGCTCGACCGAAGGCGGCACTTTTGCCGCCGCAGTGGAGAGACCCCTGTATTTCGCTTTTGCCTTTGCCGTTGTTTCTGAGACAGGCTAAGGCTTTGCCTTGGCAAAATGAACCGCCACAGAACTGGGCTTTTAGCCCCCGGAATATGTCTTCCTGTGCGCCCACAATCCTTCTGGATAAGATGACACCGCTCGCACAAAAAATATTTGGCGTACCAGTTACCCCAACCCGGTACAATTAAAACAGTGGAAGAAAAAATGGCTGCAAGGGCAAACACCCTGGCAGCCATTCGCATTTAACCCTAACCCGCACAGATACAGGACTTTGCGGCACACCCCAAAGCTAAACTCAAGGAAAGGAATACTTTGCAGAACGAAGCCCAACGAAGTCCAGAGCTAAGCCCAATCGTTCAAAGACTTTGCACAAAATCAGGCCTGGGGGAGCATGTCCGTCTTCCGCCGCAGCGTAACGATCGGCCCACCCACCGGATGGCAGAAGACCTTGCCATGGTTCAGCGCAATCTTCCGGTCCGCCAGCGCCGCCATCTCCGGATCGTGCGTCACCATCACGATCGTGTGACCCTGCCCGTGCAGGTCCGCCAGCAACTCCGCCACGATCTTCTGGTTCGCCGCGTCGAGATTGCCCGTAGGCTCATCCGCCAGCAGAATCGGAGGATTATTGATCAGCGCCCGGGCAATACAAACCCGCTGCTGCTCGCCGCCCGACAGTTCGCTCGGCAGATGCTCCGCCCGCTCGCCCAGCCCCACCCGCACCAGCGCCGCCCGCGCCTCTCCCTCATCCGTCATCGAGTGAAAGTACTGCGCCAGCATCACATTTTCGAGCGCCGACAGGTAGGGAATCAGGTGAAACTGCTGAAAGATAAATCCAATCTTGTCCGCACGAAAACGGTCCAACTCCGTCGCCGACATCGCAGCCACATCCATGCCATCGATCTTCAGCTCGCCTTCCGTCGGCCGGTCCAGACACCCCAGCAGATTCACCAGCGTGCTCTTACCCGAGCCCGAAGGCCCAGTAATCGCCACCCACTCCCCCGCCACGATCGAAAAAGTAGCATGGTCCAGCGCCCGCACCACGCCCGCCATGCCCCACGTACTCGCGCGTTACGCCGGTCAGCCCAATCACCGCACAATCCGGCCGCGTCACTTCTCCCAAGCCCGTCACAACCTCTGCCATAGCCGTCATTCTAATCGCCTCTCAACAAAGCAGCCGGCTGCAAGCCGCGCAGCACCCGGGCAGGGAACAGCGCAGCCATCGCCGCAATCACCACATTCAACACCAGCACCCACGGCAGCACCTGCACCCGAGGCAGCGTAGCCGTATGAAAATTAACCTCACTAATCACCCAGGCCGCAAGCGAGCCCACAATATATCCACCAACGACTCCGCCCAGTGCCAGCAACAAAGCTTCCAGCAGAAACAGCCCGACAAGTTGAACCTGAGAGCCGCCCAGCGCCTTCATCAGCGCGAAGTCGCGCCGACGCTCCAGCACACTGGCCGACAACGTAGCCAACACACTCACCGCAACCGTCAACGCAATCAGCAGCACCGCTCCATACATCAGCGCATGCGTGCGATCCACAATCCGCGACTCGCCCTCGACAAGCTGCCGCACCGGCGCAACCTGCATCCCCGGAAGCGACTGCTGCAGCCGCGCCAGCACGCTCTCAACCCGCGCCGCGCCGCCTGGAACCTGTACCTCGATGACACTGGGAGCAACCCCAGTCCAGGCCGTGAAAGCCGCCATCGGCATATAGATGCGGCTGTCCTCATCGCCGCCGGTACGAAGCCGGCCAGCGCCATGCAGCGTGACAGCCTTACTCGCGAAGGTCAGCGTGACGTCATGTTCGTTGGCGATGAAGTCCGCCGCGCGTTGACCCAGCAAAGCGGAATCCGAACCAGAAGGCCACGCCTCCACCTGCCACCAGGAGTCCAGCCGCTTCACCGCATCGAAGTCCGTCCCGGCAACCACCACCGAGGTCCCGCGATCCGTAGTAGCGACAGCATAGCCAAACTCCGCCACCAGCGCATCGTCACCAGCCGCTTGCTTCACTTTCGCGAGCGCATCGGCAGGCAGCGCGGTTGTGGCGCCAGCAGGCGCGGTGACCACGATATTCGCGCCGAAGCTGCGGAACTCCTTGTGCAGCTTGGCATCGAGATCGGCATAGAGAGTCAGCAGCGCAGTAGCCACACCCGCAGATACCGTCATAGCGATCAGCGCAGAAAGGCTCCGCGCACGGCGATGCACCAGCGACCGGCGCAACATGCGCCACAGACTAAGCCTGCTCTGATGTGCCTGCGGCATCAGGCGTCCGCCCGCAGGATCGCCGAGGGATCCTTATGAAGCGCCGCACGAATGGCGGGTGTGCTCCCAGCAATAGCGACCACCAACGCCATCGCCACCACAACCGGCAGCAGCACAGGATTGAGCACAGCAACCGAAGCCGCGCCATCACCGCTGAAGATCCTCGCCCCCAGCCACGCCGCAAGACCCGAGCCAAGCAGATAACCCGCCACGCCTGCCAGCAAAGCCAGCACGCCGGTCTCGGCATAAAACAACATCGCAATCGCGCCCTTGCTCGCCCCCAGCGACCGCATCAACCCAATCTCCCCCTGCCGCTCCAGCACCGCAGTCGCCATCGCCGCAGAGACCGCAAACCCCGCCGCCAGCAAAGCCGCCGCGCTCACCAGCCACATCAACCCGCTGATGCGCTCCAGCACCGTACCCTCGCTCTGCTCCACCCGCCGCACCTGCTCCGCCTGCGCCCCTGGAATAGCTTCGCGAATCTGATAAGCAATCGAGTTCGCATAAGGGCGGCAGTACCAAATCTCCTTCTGCTTCGCCGGAAGGGAATCAGGATCGACGCGAGCAAACGCATCTTCAGGCTTAGTGCGTGCGGAGATGTCAACGCGGGAGATATCTCGCTGCACTGCACTGGCCTGGCCGCCAATAACAGGAGCAACTTGACCGCCAGCATCGAGAGGGTAGAGTATCTGCTGCTCCGTAGCGTCGCCGGTGGTGACGATACCGACGATATCTCCCTCGAACTCATTCCCCATGCTGATCCAGTCGCCAATATGCAGACCGAGCTGTTTTGCAAGTGCCGCACCAAGGACGATCTCCTGCGCAGACTCACCATGCGTCGCAGGAATGCTTCGCTCGCTTGGCCAGCGGCCTTGCAGCTTCCACCAGGGATGGAGTTGTGGAGCGCCCGTCACAGTTGCTTCGAACGGATGTTGGAACCAATAGCCCACTGCGGTTACCGGGAAGGCGCCGAAACCTGCCATCCGAGGATCATTCCAGTGCCAAATCACACGCGGATCGAATGGCTTGCCTGTCCCATCATTCCTGACAAGCATCATTCCATTCATGCGGAACTCCGGGCTAACCCCCGTGATGTTGTTAGCCCAGAAGATCGTCTTCAGCTTCTCTAAGTCCGACTCCTTTCAGATAAGTCCCACCCGAAGCCGGCTTCACATCCACTCCACCCACCTTTACATCCAGCAAATCCGCCTTCGGATACACAACAATATTCGCGCCATACACCGCGAGCTCTTTATGGATTCGGTCGCCAATCGTAGTAGCCAGCGCCAGCATCGCCGTCACCGCCGTTGTGCCCAGCAGAATCGCGATCCCCGCCAGCAGCTTACGCCGCCGCTGTCGCCGAAAGCTCTCCATGAGCAGACGAAAGAACATCAGCGTTCAAAGACCGGCAGCAGCGTCTTCAGGTCCGCGGCTGCAATCGTAATCTGCCCACCCGCATTCGTAGACTTCAGCGGAATCGGATTACATCCGCCCGCCTGCCCCATCGATCCCGCATTCAGAGGGCTCGCGCACATCTTGCACGTAATCCCCTGGCTCCCGATATAGAACCCCACCGGCCCGCATATCTGGCAAGCATCCGCCACACTCACGATCACGCCATTCGGCTTCTTGAAGAGCAGAAACCGCACCTCCGCCCCTCCGCCCTTGCCATCGTCCAGACGCACGCCATAGCGATGCAGCTTGTCATCATTCACCTCCGCCGTAGGCACCGTCACCTGCGACCCCACCAGCGTTACGGCAGCAGTAGGCGAGAGCGCAGTCGAACTCTTCGCATAGATAAACTCCGCCGTCGAAAGAAAGATAAACAGAAAGCTCGTCCCCACCACGGCGTTCATCCAAAGCTTCTCGCGCCGAGCCGTCCACGCGGCCTTGCGCTTATCCGCCGCCGTAGCATCCTCCGCCAAAGTTACCGGAGCCCGCCGCTTGAACTCCAGCAGCATCATCAACCCAGCCAGAGCCAGCATCGTCACAAAGAAAAAGAGATCGTTCCGCACAATCGGCCCAATCACCCGCATCTCGGTCGTGCTCGAAGGCAGCACGCCATTCTCGCTCAACTCATGCAGTCCACTGACGAGCAGCTGAAACGTAACAAAGTAAAGAATCACCGTCGTCACGCGGAAGAACCGCTGCAGGTTGATCTTCACGCTGCCGCGGATAAACAGCACGCCAAACACCACCGCCACCGCAATCCCCAGCAACGTCCCTGTAAAGCTCAGCAACTCGGTCGAGTTCAGCGTCACCGCCGACAGAATCAGCACCGTCTCCACGCCCTCGCGCAGCACCAGCAGAAACACGAAGAAGAACAGCCCCACCTTCGAGACC
Organism: uncultured Acidobacteriaceae bacterium; assembly: GCA_963797415.1. Taxonomy (GTDB): domain Bacteria; phylum Acidobacteriota; class Terriglobia; order Terriglobales; family Acidobacteriaceae; genus Edaphobacter. Next base: position 4,277 of record CAWCPB010000007.1, on the reverse strand, counting down.
CCAGCCGCGCCGGTATACTTCGCGACCTTCGCCTCGATGTTACCCTTCATCGACCGCGCCGCCCTGTGCATGAACCAGATCATGCTCACCACAAAAGCCGCCGCCGCCAGCATCACCCAGCCTTCAATAATGTCTGAATTGAAATTCAGCTTGGCGACCACCAGCGCGACCGCAACGCTCGCCGCCACCGCCGACCCCAGCGCCCAGAACACCGTCCGCTTCAGCTCATGCCGCCCGATCTTACTCAGATAAGCAAAGACGATGCCGACGATGAGCGACGCTTCCACACCCTCGCGCAACGTGATGATAAATGCCTGCAACATGAATATCTTCCCGTTCCTGAAGCCATCTCAGACATGCTGTAAGCCACCCATCGAGCCGCTCACTGGACGCCAGAACTACGCTTCGAACAAGTCAAAAATACGCGATTGTTCCAGCTTCTAGTCTAAAGCGGACTAATTTGGTCGTCAATCAATCAGAGCCGATTTTTGACCCTTAGGCGGGTCTCGACCAGGAGCGAATCCATCGATATAAATGAAAAAAGGGAAGGATGGTGCGCCCGGAAGGAGTCGAACCTCCGACCTACTGGTTCGTAGCCAGTTGCTCTATCCAGCTGAGCTACGGGCGCACATTGCAGGGATGCAACTCTCTAACGATATAAGACTTCGCGCCTTATCGCAACCCGCGAGCCGCTATGTCATTGGAAGTGATGGTGCGCCCGGAAGGACTCGAACCTCCGACCCTCTGGTTCGAAGCCAGATGCTCTATCCAGCTGAGCTACGGGCGCATAAAGGGTGTACAGCAACTCCAAGCTAATCAAAAAACGTCAAACTGGCAACTAAGCCGCCGGAGCAGCCTCCGGCACCGGAGCTGCAAACATCGGCAGCCTCTCCACCACATCGAGCCCAGCACGGCGCAGCAGCTGATGAATCACCGGCTCGGTCAAACGCGTCGCGTCATACTCAACCCGCACTGTCTTCTCCGCCTCATCGAACTCGAGCCGCCGAACTCCGTACACCTCGCGCAGCCTGGCAACAGCCTGCACCGCGGCCTCGGTAGGCGCCGCCCCATATCGATACAAAACATCCAGCTGTGTCATATCAATATCCTACCAGCGGCCTCTACAGTCTCTTCAAATAGTCCATAATCTCCGGACTGGTCCAGTTCTGAGCGCTCACGAACTTCCGCCGTATATTGCCCTGACGGTCGATCACGTACGTCTCCGGAATCTGCGCCGTTCCATAAAGCTCGCCGACCGTGCGCTTCTCGTCGCGGATCGTATTCAGTCCGATGTGGTACTTCGTCAGAAAACGATGATAGACATCCGGATCCTCATCCCAACTCACCGCGACGATCTCCAGATCCGGCATCTGCCGCTGTAGAGCCAGCAGACTCGGCAACTCCTCGATACACGGCGCGCAAGAAGTAGCCCAAAGATTCAGCAGCACAACCTTCCCGCGCAGCTTGCTCAGATCCACTGTGCGCGTGCCGTCGTTCAGCACAAACTGCGGCGCCGGCTTCGCGATGTTCGTGGGATGCGCACCCCGGTCGCATCCCGCCAGCAACGTCATTCCCAGTACGAAACTCACGCAAACTCGACGCACAACACACTCCTCTTCCTATAATACGAACTCGTGGACCCCAACGCCCAAAATCCCGCTGCCCAAAATCCGCCCGTAATATCTGACGCATCCCTCCAACTCTCCGTCATTATTCCCGTCCGCAACGAGGCCCGCTCGCTTCCCGCCTGCCTCGCCTCGCTCGTCGCCCAGTCCGAACCCGGCTTCGCGCTTGGCCGGGAGTGGGAGATTCTCATCATCAACGACGACTCCTCAGACTCCACCCTCGCGCTGGCGAACGAAGTCGCCGCCGCCAACCGTGGCGTCACCGTCCTCAGCACTCCGCCGCTCGACCTGTCTGACCGCGGCGGCTTCACCGGCAAGAACGCCGCCTGCTGGCTCGGCGCGCAGCAAGCCCACGGCTGCTGGCTACTGTTCACCGACGCCGACACCGTCCATGAGCCCGGCGATCTCTCCCGGTCCATTCATGAGGCCGAAAAGTATCACGCCACCCTCCTCTCCTACTCGCCTCGCCAGATCGTCACCGGATTCTCGCAGCGCGCCGTCATGCCGCTTATCTTCTCAGAGCTCGCCAGCGTCTACTCCATGCGGCAAGTCAACGATCCCGGCGACCGCCTCGCCGCCGCCAACGGCCAGTTCATCCTCGTTGAGCGCAAGGCCTACTTCTCCGTCGGCGGCCATCGCGCCATCGGCCCGGAGATCCTCGAAGACGTAGCCCTCGCCCGGAACATCAAGCGCGGCACACGCAACATTCGCTTTCGCTACGCCCCCGACGCACTCTCCACGCGCATGTATTCCACAACCACCGACATGATCGAAGGCTGGACCAAGAATCTCGCTCTGCTCATGCCCAGCCCCATTGCGCTCGCCCTCTGGCGAATCCTCGACGTGATTCTCTTCTTCGGGTTCCCGATCCTCGCCCTCACCCTGCCGCCGCACGTCCCCTACCAGGGATTCATTCTCATGCTCCTCTGGGCCCGCACCCTCTGGCGCTTCTACGGCCGTGTTGCCCGCTCGCACTTTCCCGCGGCCGACGTCGTCATCTCCATCCTCGGGGTTCCTATGTTCGTCTATTTGCTCATTCGCAGTTACCTTCACCATCGCATCCGCAAAAACGTCGTCTGGAAGGGTCGAAGTTACAACACAACTGCACGTTAGGTCCCACATTTGTTACGGCCTCTTGTAACCAATGCAGCACGCAAAACATCTATAGAATGAGACCTTCATGATCTTGCTCACCCGCAAAGCCGAGTTCTCCTCTGCGCATTACTACTGGAACGATGCCTGGTCGCCCGAAGAAAATCAGCTCGTCTTCGGCAAATGCGCCAACCGCAGCGGCCACGGACACAACTACACCCTCGAGGTCACGGTCGCCGGCGAAGTCGACCCAACCTCCGGCTTTGTCGTCGATCTCAAAGAGTTGAAAGACATCCTCGAGCGCGAAGTCGTCAGCGTCTACGACCACCGCCACCTCAACCTTGAAGTGCCCGAGTTCGCCTCCACCATTCCCACAACAGAGAACATCGCCATCGCCATTTGGCGGCGTCTCAACGGCAAGATCCCCAACGCGACCCTGCATCGTGTCCGCATCTATGAAATGCCCGATCTATTCGCTGACTACTACGGAGAGGAGTGATCGCATGAAGGCCCATTTATCCCGGCGCTATCACTTCTCCGCCTCGCACCGTCTCCACACCGAGGCTTACGACGCAGCCAAGAACCAAGCCGTCTACGGCAAATGCAACAACCCGCACGGACACGGACACAACTACACCGTGGAGGTAACGCTCAGCGGACAGGTCGATCCTGCCACCGGCATGGTCTGCAACCTCGCTGATCTCGACGCCTTCGCACAACGCAATCTGCTCAATCGCTTCGATCACCAGAACCTCAACACGCTGGACTGTTTCCAGCACAGCGTATCCTCAACCGAGAACTTGACCGTGGAGATTTACCGGATCTTCCAGGGCTTCCGTGCCGCCCACTTGGAGCACATCTCGATCGAAGAGACCAGCAACAACTCCTTCGAATACTCCGGCAGCATCGTACTCATGCCGCACAGGAATCTAGGAAAGGGCTCATATCATGGCTAGCATCTTGGCACCCATCGAACCTGTCACTCTCGCCAACGCTTCCACGCAGGATCTCTACCGCGAACTGCTCCTCCGCATCGGCGAAGACCCCACCCGCGACGGCCTCCTGCGCACGCCTGAGCGCATGGAAAAGTCCATGGCGTTCCTCACCCGCGGCTACGCCATGGACGTCAACACCGTCCTCCACGACGCCCTCTTCGACGTCGACTACGACGAGATGGTCATCGTCAAGGACGTCGAGTTCTTCTCCATGTGCGAGCACCATCTGCTGCCCTTCTTCGGCAAGGCCCACGTCGCCTACGTCCCCAACGGCCAGGTCATCGGCCTCTGCAAAATCCCCCGCGCTCGTCGATGTCTTCGCCCGCCGCCTTCAGGTGCAGGAGCGTCTGACCACGCCAGATTGCCGACGCCATCACCGAAGCCATCAATCCGCAGGGAGTCGCCGTCATCCTCGAGGCCGCAGCACCTCTGCATGATGATGCGCGGCGTAGAAAAGCAGCACTCCGCCACCGTCACCTCAGCCATGCTGGGTGTCTTCAAAACGCAACTCCAGACCCGCAACGAATTCCTCTCCCTGGTCCGCACCCGAGGCACGAGTCTGTAG
>CAWCPB010000006.1:0-430720 GCA_963797415.1 uncultured Acidobacteriaceae bacterium | reverse complement strand
ATAGGGGACCCGACTTTTAGCTTCGAATGTGTTGGTTCAATCAGGAGTTCACCTTGCTAGGCGCGTCGTCCCGCCGGTCCATCCGCGTATCTTGCTCGCGCATCACAGCGAGTAACTCGGTGAAGGCTTGCTTCGCGTCGGCATCGACGGTCGGCTCATCCGGTACTTCGAACGATGAGGGCCTTTATCATCAGCGCGCCAATCTAGGGAACGAGTACTCCTTTGCCTCTGACGCGTTCTCCAGTCTAGTCGACGTTTTAATGCGTCGCGGGCCGGAGTGCGTCACGAGAGTGACCCGACAATTTATCGCTGTCCCCTCATGCCTTCGGAAGATTTTCATGCAGTTGCTTCCTTGGAGTGTCTATCAGTGAACGCAGGTGGAGCACTAGCACGCAGGTTGTCTTCGCTTTTTGATTGCGCGTCAGACTTCTGTCACTTGTTCCCAAATGTCCAGCTGAGTCCAGAACTGGAGCCGTAGTCGCTGCCCGAAAGGCCATTCGGCGGCCGGCTGTCCCAGTTGCCGTAAAACGTGGTATTCCACGACAGGTTGCCGGTTAGCTTGAAGTAATAACTCGCGTTCATGGTGAATTTAACCCGGGCGGGCCCCGAGATGATCGGCATAAGAACAGTCGTGACGTTCGCATTGGTCTTATTGAATATGAAGAATTGCAAGTTCGTGGCGATCAGAGCTGATGCGAGGTTTTGCGAAAAGTTGTTCTGGGGATAGTTCGTGTTCTGGCCGCCAAAGCCGGCGACCACTGAGACGCGCGCATGGTTGGTGTTCTTCAGGTAGCGTCCGATACCGCCGCCGGCTCCGGTTTGGCTGCTAATCCCCTGCTCGGAGCTTTGCAAAAAGCCGCCAAGGCCCTCGTAGAACCAGTTGTTCCAGCGCAGGAGACGGAACGCGTCAACAGCCAGTTGGTTGCGAGTGGACGCTGTAACCCCGTTACTTTTGTTCAGTGTCGAGCTGAAATCGGCCACAGCGCCCCAGCGCTCTCGTGGGTAATTGACCTCGGAACTGATGCTGTACTGGGTTGATCGGTTGCCTTTGGAGTAATTGACTCCCGTATTGATTTCGCCGTTGAATCGATCGAAGAACTTCGTTGAGGTCATGTCCATTACAACGATCCTGGGGCGTTCGATCACAACTTCTTTTCCCGGAGTCGCTGCGACCTCAATCTCCATTGGCCGGTTATCCTCAGTGTTCGCGGTGCTGAGTGTCCCCGTGTATACCGAGCCGTCTTGTGTCTTCACAAGGAACAACTGCCTGCTTTCCAGGCGCGCAACCTCAGACCATTGCACCGAGCTTGTCCCCAAAATGTATTTCATGCTGACGTAGAGCACGCCGGCGTTGAGACCTTTGATCTCACCAGTGAGATGGTCGCCATTCTTCATCACAATCACGTCGGTGCTGTCTCGCGCGAATAGAGGCGTAGTCAGAAGAAATACGCAACACACGACGACGCACGGCATCCTCATCATTGGTTGTGTCTTCATGTTGTTTTCACTCTCTATTGTGGTAGTTGTTCGGAGGCCCCAGTTCCATCGCTCGTAAAGAGCGACTACGATGGCTACGACATTCTGCATGATGCGACACCTTGAGTGAAAGTGTCCCACCCCATACCCGCCGCTGCTACGTTTGGCGGATGCGCCTTTGCGGGTGTAGAGCCGGCTTGAGAATTTGTTGTTGGAAGAGAGCCAAGGTGAGCTTGGCAGACGGGAAAGCGCACACTATTCAGCATATGGTCTGCACAACGTTCTGGCATCCGGATGGGACTCCGATGTCGGCGCAGCAGTTCATGGAGATGTTGTTTGGCAGATTGCCGGAGTTCTTCAAAGACGAGGACGCGCTACGCGCTCTGTGGAGCACGCCCGACACGAGAAAGAAGCGTGTTTTCTCCGCATTTGAATCAGCTTCGGACGCCAGCCGGTTCAATATCGTTTTGATCCGTCCCGTTTCTCAGTTACCGATTCGTTTTTCGCCAATCTACAACGGTCCGGTCTGACCCCTGATTTGGAAGCATGAGTGGGCGCCTCTGAGTCTGAAATTCCGATCTGGGAAGAATTACTCGATCTGTGGAGAGAATTGGGTTCGACGCCAATTCATAGTTACTCCTACTTGTGCGCTCCTTAACACCAATCGGTTCTAAGTCAATGCTTTGGGGAAACTGCGCGGAGATCCCTGGTTTTGGCATGAAATTTGCGACGTACCTGGAACCTCGTGACCGCACGGTGGACGTGCGCATGCGGAAGCGTCACAACCGAAGGAGGATTTTTGATGAAAACAGGCACAGTATGTGTAACGACCCTATTTGCTTTAGCAAGCTTTCCCCTCTTGGCCCAACAGCCACCCCCGGCCAGCCAGCCGAACAGACCCGCCATGCAGCAGAATCCTGCGGACGCGGAGCCGGCTTCGCCGAATAGTCCGGCTGCGAGCTGGAAAGCACCTGCTATTAACATGAGTCCGGTCAGTGGCGAACTTGTGAGCAAGCTGGACTCAAAGACCGCCAAGACTGGCGACAGCGTAGTCGTGCAGACCAAGTCGTCAGTAAAGACTGCTGATGGAACCGAGATTCCCAAGGGTTCGAAGCTGGTGGGCCATGTGCTCGGTGCGAAGGCGAGCGAGGCGGGCGATAACTCTCAGGTGGTGCTCCAGTTTGACCACTTCGAGTTGAAGGGCGGGCAGAACGTGGCCGTCCATTCGCAGATTCAGTCGATCGCGCCAGCAGGGGGTGCGGCAGCGGCGAGCGGGTCCGGCGCTACGAGCAGATCTCCGGTGAGCAGCTCTCCCAACCCGAGCGCAAATGGATCTAGCGCCGGCAGCACCGCGAGAAGTACACCGCAAAGCGCCGACTCTGGGGCAGCCGCAGGAAACGACGCTGGCCCTGCGGCGGGGACTGTCGTTGCCAGAACCGGCAACATAGCCATTGCCACCACTTCGGTTCCCGGTGTGCTGCTGGCGAACAATGCGCCGGGGCAACAAGATCCCAGGATGGCTCAGGCTTCCAGCATCCTGCTTGGAGCCAAGCAGGATATCCAATTGGATGGAGGCACGCAGATGGTGGTTGGCGTTGTTACCGCAGGCGGGGGAACGCATTAATCGGCATTCAGTCGCGACGATGGGCATTTTATGCCATTGCTCGTGACTGAGTGAGAGAACTTGGCGCGAGGATGGCTTGTTGAGCGAAAGACCCCGCTCAGAGTCCAGGCGGTGGAGACAATGATTTTGTCTTCTCCTGAGAGGAAAATTAGCTCCCGTCTCCGCGCGAGCAGTTCGTCACGCCAGTCACTGTTGTGCGAAGGCGCGGTGAGGGGGTTGGTTTCCTCGATTGGACTAGTAGGTTGCTCTTCCGCCGCTTAGATCGAAGACGGCTGCGGTGGTGAATGAGTTCTCCTCAGAGGCGAGCCATGCCACCATGGAGCTGATTTCATCGTCTCAAGGAAGCGTCCGCGTGGAATCCGCGAAAGCATGAAGTCGATGTGTTCTTGAGTCATCTGGTCGAAGATGCGCGTTCGGGCGGCGGCTGGAGTGATGCAATTGACCGCTATATTTTTATCCGCTGTTTCCTTGCCGAGTGATTTGGTGAACGCGATGACTCCCGCCTTTGCGGCACTGTAGGCGGAGGCATTTGCGTTTCCCTCTTTGCCTGCTATGGAAGCGACATTGATGATTCGTCCATAGTTTCGATCGAGCATGTGCGGCACGATGGAGCGGCAACAGAGGTAGACTCCGATCAGGTTGATGTTAATGACCTCTTTCCATGCGTCGGTGGGGTATTCCCAGGTCTTGTGATTCGGACCGGCGATTCCAGCGTTAGCGACGAGGATGTCGATTTTGCCGTGCTCTTTTAGGGTTGACTGAGTGGCTTCGTTGACACTGTGCTCGTCCGAGACATCGACTGCATTGGCGGAGACATTTCCATGTTCGCGCAGTTGAGCTACGGCGGTCCTTCAGAGTTGGGTATCGCGATCCCAGAGAGAGACGGAGGCTCCAGACTTGAGGAAACGCGCAGCGATGGAGAGGCCAATCCCTTGCGCACCTCCAGTGACGACAGCATGGCGATGCTCGAGATCGATCCGATTCATTTTCCTCAATCCAATAGATACTTATACGAAACTATAGAGGCAAATACGCCCGTTGTCTGTTTCGTGGTTACTGTTGCCGCCCTATACCGTTATGTAGCTGTAACGTCCGTTCGTCTGGCGGGGGTGGCTGAAGGCAATCGGCCCTGGTTTGCGCCAGGGCCGATCTCGATGATGGAAGCGAGTGCTACGCGTCAGGAGACGCATGCGTTTGGTTCTGCGAGCCGGTGCTTGCACTGGATCACCGCAGGTCAGGCCGCTACGGCCAGGGCTGGGGTCGCCAGCTTACGGCAGATGGCGAAGATGGCCAGTTCGAGACGGGTGCCGACGCCGGTCTTGTCGAAGATATTCGAGAGGTGCCGCTTTACCGTCTCCTCCGAGATGGTGAACTCCCTGCCGATGTCCTTGTTCGAGGCACCTCTGGTGATGCATTTGACGATGTCGAGCTCGCGTGGAGTGAGGTTGTAGGTCGGCTTCGGGGCCTGGAAGCGGATACGTTCCCGGAGTGACTCGAGAGTCTGGACGATGTTGCGAACCTCTTTGTCGAGCACCCAGAAGTTTCCTGCCCTGACGCTTTGGAGCGTGTCCTTTAGATCGGTGATGGCTGCCGTCTTATTGACTACACCGCGAACACCAGCCTCGAGCGCCAGGATGGTGTCCTGGACTGTGATCTTCCGGGTAAGGATGATGACGTCGAGTTCGCGATTGCGGGCCAGCAAGGCGCGCACCGCGATGGGCCAATCTTCCCGGGAGTCGCGGGGGTCGAATATCAGTACGCCGGGACCGAAGGCACTTGCATTGTCGAAGACGTCTTCGAGGTTCTGGCCTTCGTGGGCGAGTTTGTATCCGGGCATCTCTCCGATGATGCGGTCGATAGCGAAGCGTAGGAGTGGGTGAGCGTCTGCGACGATCACATTCAGTTCAACAACAGGGGCCGTGTTCATTTAATATCCAATCTGGTTTGGGAAAAAGTGACCCCTCCCTAGTTCAATGCGGAAGGGACCCAGTCTGTCTGGAGCGTCTCCCTCTTGTGGGGAGCATGCGGATAATTTGAGGGCGCAGGAGGGGGTCAAGCAGGTCAAAGCTATCGGAAATAGCTCTAAAAATAGGGGTAAGAGCGAATCGTTCGCATTCCCATTCTAGTGTGCAATATTGTGCATATGTCGTTGCCGAATGGCAAACAACGAGATTGATTGTGGAAAACCCAGCAGAGAACTCATTTTTGCTCGTTTTCATCGCAGGTTCGTTCCGGCCGGAGTTGCGGGTGCTGAGGTTGGTATGGACTACTCGGTCGTTGAGGAGGGAGATGCCGCCGAGGGTCCCGGCCAGGAGGGTTGTGTGGCTGGGGTTGGTGGCGAGGGCGTAGACGTGGTTGTTGACGAGGCCTTGGAAGGCGTAGAGGCTGTGCGTGCCGGTGGAATCGATGAAGGTGAGGCCGGCAGGGTCGCAGGACGGTGCCGTTGGGGGTGAAGGCGATGTCTGTGACTTGGTCGGCGATGAGTCCGTCGCGGCGCAGGAGGGTTTGGCGCTCGCGGCCTGTACTGTCGAAGAGGACGAGGCCGTTGGCGGTGGCGACGTCGATGGCGTGTCGGGAGGAGTCGGTGAGGATGCGGTTGACGCAGAAGATGTGGTCGTCTTCGACGTGCGTGGCTGGCCGCAGGGAATCGGTTGGGCTGGAGAAGGTGAGGATGTCGAGACTGCGGTCGAAGTAGCCGATCCAGAGGCGGCCGTCGGGCGCGAAGTTTAGGGCGGCGATGTTGCCGTTGGTGAGGGGGGATGGAGCGACGGTGAAGAGTGGTTGCCACTCGCCGGAGGGCTGACAGCGGACGAGACCGGTGGAGGTGACGGCGAGAAGACCGTCACGAGGATTGGCCGTGGTGAAGAAGGCTTCGGCTTGCAGGGTCTCGGCGGTGGCGGAGTGGGTGGAGTGTCTTTCTGTCAGGGAGAGTTCGCGGATTACCTGATCGATGGAGGCGATGATGAGGGTACTGCCGTCGGTGGCAGGGTGTGGGGGAAGAAGCCAGCGGCGAGGACGCGGGCGGGACGGGCGTTCTGCGTGCTGTCGAACTCGGCTACGCCCAGAGGAGTACCGACGTAGACCTTGCCCGGGGTGATGGAGATGGCTTCGACCTGCTGGTCGGGCAGGCCGGAGGAAGTATCGAAGTTATCGAGTTGACCGGCGTGCCAATGGAATACTCCGCCGTTGCGGGTGCCGATCCAGAGGTTGCCGTCGTCGCCGGCGAGTGCGGTGATGGTTAGATTGGCGAGATTGCTTTGGATGGGGATGAGGGTTTTGCCATCGTAGATCAGCAGGCCGAGCTGCCGGGTGCCGAGCAGCGATCGCCGGAAAGAAGCGGCAAAAGCGCGGTGATGTCACGGGCTGCCGTAGTCTTTGGGACGGAGTTGGCGGAGGTTACTGCCGCCATACAGGAAGACGCCTTCGCCGTGGGTGACGAGGATCAGTTGGGGATGCGACTCGCCGCGCAGCGCTCCGGTGGCCATTGCGACTATGGAGGCTGGAGGCAGCTCGAGGCCGGTTCGGAGCAGATGAGGCGGTGCGTTGAGGGAGCTGAACTCGGTGAGACCGCCGGGACCGGCGAGGTAGAGATCGCCTTGGTACGTTGCGCCGGAGGTGTATTTGCTTGGGGACGCCAGAGGCTCGAATCCGGCGTTCTCAAGGCGTGGGACGGTGCGCAGCTCGAACTCGAATCGGCCTTCGTTGGCGACTTGAGACTGCGTATGGCTGAGGAGGCGCTGGACGCGAGCGATGACAAAGGCGCCTGCACCCAGCAGGAGGATGGCTGGGAGAGCCACGACAACGATCGCCGCTTTTCGCATTCGAAGGTGAGCCTCCACCGTATCTTCCCAGTGGGAACCCAACCGTAACACGAGATTGCGCTGGTCAAATTAACGATTTTTATGCCGATAGCAGATCAATCGACACATCGACCACTGCCGGGTTAAAAATGGCGCAGCTTACTGACGGGCGCTTCTTCAGGGCGCTTGAGTGGCTCGCGGTCGCCTTCGAGGGAACGGCTGACCATCTCCTTGGATCCGAGTCCGATGGCCAGAGCCAGGGCGAGGACGATGCCGCCGAAGAGGATGCCGAAGGCCAGTTCGACGATGGCGCCGCCGATGCCCAGGTGGTCCAGGATCATGGCTGCAGTAAGGACAAGAACCAGCCATTTGACGCCCTGGCTGAGCAGCCGGGCGTACTGCAGGTTCATGTTTACCGATCCGATCAGGACGCTGCGGGCGAGAAAACGGGCGACGATGTTCCCCAGGATGAGGATGACCGCCGCTCCGACCGCATGAGCCAGGTATGGCAGCAGCAAGTTCGAGATCTGCGAGCTGCCGCTGTAGGCGGCATCGAAGGCGGCGATGCCAATGATGCATCCGAGGATGATGCAGCCCCAGAAGGTGATGCGGGACAGCAGGAGCGAAGGGCTGTGATTGGGAGACCACTCCGATACATCGGCGCTGCTGTTTTCGCTGATGCGTTCATCGAATTTGATGGAGAAGAGCAGGCGCCTCAGGAGCGAGGAGATGAGCATGCCAAGCAGCGTGAAGACGATGATGGCAAGCAGCAGAGCTACCAGTGCCGGCAGCAGAATCGCGACCTTGGTAAGGATGCGTGCGACGGATTGATGGAGAGCAATGACGACCTGTTGCCACATATACGATTCCTCCTGCGGTCCGCCTTGCGGCGAGTGGAACTTGAAGCGGTTAGAGCGTGCAGCAAATCTCGATCCCCTTCGCTAGGGGTTGAAGCGATCCGGCCAGCGCCAACGAGAGACCAGATAGGGTTTGTCCGATTCGAAGGCTCTCGCGAGCGTCTCGATACGCTCTTCCGCGGCTGCGCGATCGCGAGTTCCTATTTCCAACACGTGCGATGCGACCCAGGCGAGATACAACGGCGTGAGCGCACCGAGAAGATGTTTGCGATTGATGCTGCGGAGACGATAAGCGAGAGCGAAGTCATAGATGATTCGCACCCACAGTGAGTCCGGCATGCGAAAGGCCGCGATGGGCATCTGGCCAAGGCGTTTGAGGCCAAGCAGCGTATACGGCGAAAGGACGATCATCCAGATCTCAAGCAGGTTGACGAGCGCCAGTTGGAAGGATTCCACCATTGGGGTGACGTCGATGGTTTCTGCAGGCTCGTCGATTTGGACAGGCTTGCCGAGTGGAGGAAGCGGCTGGGAGCGTCGAATGCGTTGCCAGTAGGCGGCGTTGGCATCGACGTCGGCGAACAGTGAGCCGGCGATCTGGCCGAGGAGACTGCTGAGATCGACGCCCTCCGGCTGCGTTACCCGGCGCTGCCCCACCTCGGCCTGAGCCAGCTTGAAGTTTCCCAGCGAGGCTACGGTCGCGGGCCAGACCAACGCCTCTTCGCGGGCGAGGGAGGCGGACCTGCCAGCAGAGGCGGCGAGGCGCTCCAGGAACTTCGACGACAAAGCGAGATCTGTGCCTAAGGGGTAGCGAACATGAAGGCCGTAGAGAGCGCGGGTCAAAGGATAGAAGATGGCGCTGTTCAACATGCCCTCGAATACGTGCAGCGTATAGAGCGGCATGACGAGATCGACGCCCTCGTTGAGGACGGAGTGAATCATTGGAGCGATGGCGGCTGGATCGAGTGTGCCAGTGTCCGGACCAAGCATCAGGATGGCACGCGCGCCGTGCTCTGTACTGGCTCTAGCGACGGATTGGTAGCTTTGAGCGGAGTGCAGCCAGGGATTGGAACCAGGCGGTTCGATGGATTGATACGAAGCCAGTTGCAGGCCCGAGACAGGTCCTGCATACGCGCTAAGAGCATCCGAGGCGGGATAGAGAAGGGCAGTCTTCATCGACTCCGCGGTTGCCGAAGGGATGCTGGATAGTATCTGCAAGGCGGAGGCGATGAGTCCGGCCGTCTGCTCCAGCGCGTCGATGCTGGAAGGCGCAACGTGGACGATGAGATCAACATTGCCCACAGGCTGCGCGGGAGTCGCTGCCGGAGCGACTTGATCGACGAGCGTCGAATTGTTGAAGTCTGCCATGGCGTCAGTTCATCCTGGAGATTGTCTTCTCGCCTAGAAATTATCTACGGGCGGCGAGTCATCAAAATTTTCCTGCTGCGACTGAAGTTCGAGCCATAAGAAAGCGTACTGCGAGAGCATAAGCGGGTACCGCTGTTTGGTGACGGTCGGGAATGGAACATAGCCGAGCATCTCTACCGGGACCATACCTTCGAATTCGCTGAGATCGAGGCTGAAAGGCTGTGCGAAGCGGGAAAGATTTGCTACGCAGAGAACGATCTCGTTACCGTACTGGCGAATGTAGGCTAGCACTTTGCCGTTGCCTGCATCCAGAAAACGTTGTGTGCCGCGGCCAAAGACGTGGAAGAGTTTACGCAGCGCAATCATATTACGCGTCCAGTGCAACAGCGAGGACTGGTCGCTCTGCTGGGTTTCGACGTTAATCGCCTGATAGCCCCAGATGGGATCCATGATAACCGGGCTGTAGAGTTTGGCCGGCACTGCTCGGGAGAAGCCGGCGTTCCGGTCGGCGGTCCACTGCATGGGGGTGCGAACTCCGTTGCGGTCGCCAAGGTAGATGTTGTCGCCCATGCCGATCTCGTCGCCGTAGTAGATGATGGGCGTTCCGGGGAAGGAGAAGAGCAGGCTGTTGAGCAGTTCGATACGGCGGCGGTTGTTGTCCACCAGCGGGGCCAGGCGGCGGCGGATGCCTATGTTCACGCGCATGCGGGGATCGGCGCTGTAGGCGAGGTACATGTAGTCGCGCTCGTCCTGGGTGACCATCTCCAGGGTTAGCTCATCGTGGTTGCGCAGGAATAAACCCCACTGGCAGTTTTCCGGGATGGGCGGGGTTTCGGCCATGATTTGCGTGATGGGGGCGCTGTCCTCCTGCCGAAGCGCCATGTAGATGCGCGGCATTAGGGGAAGTGGAAGGCCATGTGACACTCGTCGCCGTCGCCGAAGTAAGGACGGACATCGGAGGGCCACTGATTGGCCTCCGCCAGCACGAGCCGGCCCGAATAGCCCTCGTCGATGGCGGCGCGAATTTTCTTGATGATGACGTGCGTCTCGGGAAGATTTTCGCAGTTGGTGCCGTCGCGCTCCACCAGATAGGGGATCGCGTCCATGCGGAGAGCATCGACGCCCATGTCGAGCCAGAAGCGCATTGCGTTGAGGATTTCTTCGAGCACCAGGGGATTGTCGTAGTTGAGGTCGGGCTGATGCGAGAAGAAACGGTGCCAGTAATACGCCTTGGCAACCGGATCGTAGCTCCAGTTCGACTTTTCCGTATCGGTGAAGATGATGCGCGCTTCGCTGAACCTCTGATCGGTGTCGGACCAGACGTAGAAGTCGCGTTCCGGTGATCCGGGAGGAGCGAGACGCGCGCGCTGAAACCAGGGATGTTGATCGGAGGTGTGATTGATGACCAGCTCGATCATGACCTGCATGCCGCGTTGGTGCGCGGCATCGAGAAACTCGCGGAACTCAGCGAGCGTTCCGTAGTTGGGATGGACGTCGACGTAGTTGGAGATGTCGTAGCCATCGTCGCGCAACGGCGATGGGAAGAATGGCAGCAGCCAGATGCATGTGACACCGAGATCCTGCAGGTAGTCGAGGCGGGTTAGAAGGCCGGCAAAGTCGCCGATTCCGTCGTTGTTGGCATCGAAGAAGGCGCGTACGTGCAACTCATAGATGACGGCGTCTTTGTACCAGAGGGGATCGGTTGCACTGCTGGCTTTCGTCACACATCCACTCCTTGTTCGGTTGTACTGCAAATTATCCTGCGAGCTATTATGACTGCAAACAAGGATAGGCCATACCTGCTATAGCAGAGCCGTCTATACTCCAGACATCGAAGTGATCATAAGTCTCCGCTCAAGAGAGAGATGCAGAACTGAGGGCGTGCGGTTGGTCAGGACGCAGTGAGACAGGTGCAACCATTCTGCATTTTGTCTCTTCTTAACATTACGTCCGGTTTGTAGAGCGGCACGCAAATACATCCAAAGATTATGCCGCCCATACCTGATTCCACATATCGACTTCAGCTGCACGCTGGCTTCACATTCGATGACGCTTCGGCGATAGCGGACTATTTAAGCGATCTGGGCATCTCGCATGTCTACTCATCTCCTTATCTGCAGGCGGCTCCGGGCAGCATGCACGGATACGACGTGGTTGATCCGCAGGCAGTGAACAAAGACCTCGGGGGGGCCGAGGCGCATGAGCGATTCTGCAAGAGGCTGGGCGAACAAAACCTGGGCCAGGTTCTGGATATTGTTCCGAACCACATGTCGCTGGTGAAGGACAATCGGTTCTGGTGGGACGTGCTGGAGAACGGACAGTCGAGCCGTTTCGCTTCCTATTTCGATATCGATTGGAAGCCGAGCGAGGTGCGGCTACAGGATAAGGTGCTGGTCCCGATTTTGGGTGATCAGTATGGGCGGGTGCTGTCCTCCGGAGATATTAAGGTGGCCCGCCAGGCGAGCCATTTCCGCGTTCAATATTCAGACCATCTGCTGCCAATCTCTCCGCAGTCCATCCCGGGCATATTGAGTAAGGCGGCAAGGTACGCGAGTTTTGATGCGCTCAGCTTTCTCGCGGACTCCTACGCGCGGCTGCCCTCGCCGGACTACGAAGATCGTCCCGTCATCCTTGGCCGCCACCGCGACAAGGTCGTGTTGAACTCGCTGCTGGAGCGGCTCTGCATCGAAGAACCGGGTGTGACAGCGGCGCTTGACCATGCGATCACAGATATCAACGGCGACGTGGATGCGTTGGATGAGTTACTCAACCAGCAGAACTACCGTCTTGCATACTGGCGCACAGCGGACCAGCAACTCAGCTATCGCCGATTCTTTGATGTCAACAGCCTGATCGGGCTGCGAATGGAACGCGAGCATGTGTTTGCTGAGACCCATGAGCTAATCGCCCGCTGGTTGAAAGAGGGCGTCATCGATGGCGTTCGGGTGGATCATCCTGACGGATTGCGGGATCCTCTGCAGTACTTTGAGAGACTGCGCAAGATCGCTCCGCATGCGTGGATTGTGGGCGAGAAGATACTCGAGCCCGGAGAGTTTCTGCGCGAGTCATGGCCGATTGATGGGACATCCGGGTATGACTTCCTGAACGTCGCGAACGGTGTGCTGGTGAATCCTGAGGGGTTGATGCAACTGGATCGCATCTACGAAGAGTTCACGCACGAGTCTACCGACTACCGGGAGATTTGCCACGACAAGAAGTTGAATGTCACGCAGGAGGCTCTTGGGAGCGACGTAAATCTACTGACATCGATGTTCGTGGAGATATGCGAGGGAAACCGGGATCGTCGCGATTACACGAGAGCTGAGGTGCGACGCGCGATTCGTGAGGTTGCATCCTGTTTTCCTGTCTACCGGACCTACGCGGTGGCGGAGCGCAATGAGATTACAGACGAAGACGTCGAGTACATTCGGCGTGCGACGGAAGATGCGAAGCAGCGTCGGCAGGACATCGACGGCGGCCTGTTCGATTTTCTGGGGGATGTTCTCACACTCAGCGTGAGAGGGTCGCGTGAGGCGGAGTTCGTTATGCGGTTCCAACAGTTCACCAGTCCTGTGATGGCGAAGGGCGTCGAAGATACTGCCTTCTACAACTACAACCGGCTGATTGGACTGAATGAAGTGGGTGGTGATCCTGGACTGCCGGGGGTGAGCGTTCGCGAGTTCCACGACTACTGCGAGCGAATGCAGGCGACGTTCCCGCGCACGATGGTCACGCTCTCGACTCATGACACAAAGCGCAGCGATGATGTGCGCGCTCGTCTGGCGGTGCTGTCAGAAGATCCGAAATGGTTTCAGGACGCGCTAAAGCGGTGGTCGAGGACGAACCGGATATTCCGGACCAACGGCTTTCCTGACCCGAATACGGAGTACTTCTACTACCAGACACTGATCGGGGCGTGGCCTCTCAGTATGGATCGCGCCTTGGCTTATATGGAGAAGGCGGTACGCGAGGCGAAGAGTCAGACTTCTTGGACGTCCAACAACCAGGAGTTTGAAGAGGCACTGAGAAAGTTCATCCGCTGCACCTTGGAGTATGAGCCATTTCTAAATGAGCTGGAGCGCTTCGTGGCGAAGATCCAGCCGGCAGGCCGCATCAATTCACTGGCACAGACACTGCTGAAGCATACGGTTCCGGGGATTCCTGACACATACCAGGGTTCAGAGTTGTGGGACCTTAGCCTCGTCGATCCGGACAACCGCCGGCCAGTGGACTACGCGGTGCGGCGCAGGTTGCTGGCCGAGCTTCGAAACTTATCGATCAACGAGATATGGGAGCGGAACGATGAAGGTTCGGCGAAATTGTGGACGATCCATCGAGCGCTGAAGGTGCGGCGAGCGCACGCGGCTTCGTTTGGCGCGCAGGGCGGGTACTTTCCGCTGTATGACGAGGGCGCAGAGAGCGATAATTTTCTTGGATTCCGCCGCGGTAATGATGTCATCACGATGGTGACCAGGCTGCCGATGTCGCTGAAACGAGGGTGGGGTTCAGCGACAGTCGATATCCCGCAGGGTCGATGGATCAATCAGATGACCGACCAAGTGATTGGTGGAGGCATCGTTAGATTGAAGAGCATCTTTGAAAAATTTCCCGTGGCGCTGCTCACACTGGAGTCGTAATGCATCATTTTTCTATCTGGGCTCCGAGGGTCGATTCCATCGCGGTGAAGACCGCTGATGGAGTCTATCCGATGACTCGCGGGGAACGCGGCTGGTGGAATGCCGATGTCGCGTCCGCAGGTGACAACTCCGACTACGCATTTTTGGTGAACGACGATCCCACTCCGTACCCGGATCCGCGCTCAGCGCGGCAACCCTATGGGGTGCACGGCGCATCGCGCGTAGTGGACCACTCCCCTTTCGAGTGGACGGACAAGCTGTGGCATGCGCCGCCGTTGAGCAGCGGCATTGTGTATGAGATGCACGTCGGAACATTTACGCAGCAGGGAACGTTCGATGCTGTCATTGAGCGGCTGGATTATCTGGTCGATCTTGGCGTCACCCACCTGGAACTAATGCCGGTAGCAGCCTTCCCTGGCAACCATGGGTGGGGCTACGACGGTGTCGAGCTGTTCGCCCCGGCGGAGGTCTACGGTGGACCGGCCGGATTGAAGCGACTGGTGGATGCGTGCCATCGGCGAGGGTTGGGCGTGCTGATGGACGTGGTCTACAACCACTTCGGCCCCGTGGGCAACTACACCGGCAAGTTCGCGCCGTATTTGACGCACAACCACCACACGCCGTGGGGTGATGCCGTGAACTTCGAGGACGGTGGCAGTCATGAGGTGCGCCGGTTCTTCTGCGATAACGCGATCATGTGGCTGCGCGACTATCACATCGACGGACTTCGGCTCGATGCGATTCAGTCGATGGTGGACAGGTCCGCGATTCACTTTCTGGAACAGCTGTCTGCCGAGGTTGAGAAGCTATCCGCCGAACTCGGCAGAGATCTGGTGCTCATTGCCGAGAGCGACCTGAATGATCCTCGTGTCGTAACACCGCGTGAGGCATGTGGCCACGGACTCGACGCGCAATGGAGCGATGACTTCCACCATGCGTTGTTTGCCGTGCTATCTGGGGAGAACACGGGCTACTACAGCGACTTCGGATCGATGGCGTTCCTCGCACGAAGTCTGGAGCGGGTCTTCGTGTTTGGTGGGGACTATTCGGCGTCTCGCGGCCGCAACCATGGACGGCCGCTCCAGGGTGTCTCGACGCACCGCTTCCTCGGTTATATCCAGAATCATGATCAGGTTGGCAATCGCGCGCAGGGAGAACGTCTGGTGGAGACGATTGGGACGGAGCGCGCAAAGGTTGCGGCGGCGATCGTGCTTACTGCTCCGTTTATTCCCATGCTCTTTCAAGGGGAGGAGTTCGCTGCTTCGACACCATTCCAATACTTCGCTGACCATGATGATCCGTTGATGGCGCGGTCGGTGTCGGAGGGGCGGCGGCGGGAGTTAGCGGCGTTTGGCTGGAGGGAGGAGGAGATTCCCGATCCTGAGGATCGGGAGACGTTTCTGCGCAGCAAGTTGCGGTGGGAGGATCTGCAGGAGACTGAGCATGCGAAGATGCTGGACTGGTATCGGACGCTGATACGGTTGAGGAAGTCGCAGCCGGATTTGAACGATGGTGAGTTAGGTCATACAACCGTTCAGTTTGATGAGAGCGCTAAGTGGCTAGTGATGACTCGAGGTAAGGTGATTGTGATGTGCAACCTTGGCAGTGATGTTCAGTGGCTTCCCTGCAGGCCTGGCGCTCGTGTTTTGTTGGCGTCGCATGATGAGGTCGTTCGTGACGGTTCCAATTTTGTTTTGGCGCCGGATAGCGTTGTTATTGCGGCTGATGAGATCGGCTGATTTGATTTGCGGCTGCGCGGGCGTCGCGGATCAGATCGGGGAGACCGACGCCACGGTATCCGTTGCCTAGCAGCCAAAGCCCCGGCATCTGTTGCACGCGCGAATCCAGCGCGGCCATTCGCTCTAAATGACCGACCGCGTATTGGGGCAGGCTGCGTGGCCAGCGGCGAACCACCGTTACCTGCGACTTCGGCAGTGGGCCGAGGATGCGGGCCAACTCCATTTGTGCGACGGCGACGGTCTCGTCGTTTCCACAGCGCATCAGGCGATCTGCCGCGGCGTCCGCCGAAGAAGGCGCGGATGAGGCGGCCACCGGGGGGGACGCGGTTGTCGAACTTCTGGTCGACGAAGGTGCAGGCCATAAGCAGGTTTCCGGAGCCGGGTGGGACGAGGAATCCGAAGCCGGGCGGCAGCGCGATGGTCTCTCGGCCGGAGAAGCCGAAGGCTACTACGACTGCGGAGCTTGAGTCCATCTGCGTGAGTGTTGCGGCCTGAAGATCAACAGACGCGAGCAGCAACGAAGCCACGTCGACCGGTGCGGCGATGATTAGGACATCGAAGGATTCAGTCCCGCGGGCGGTGGTCTGCACGGTCCATTGTGACTCTTCGCGACCGATTTCGGTGACTGCAGCACCGAGTCGAATCCATGCAGCCGGGATGTGTGCAACCATGCGGTCGATCAGCGTTGCGGTGCCGCTCTGCAAGGTGGTGAAGATGCTCGGGGTCGGACCGTTGCTGGCTGCGGCGCGAGCCTGGATTGCGGTGATGAGGCTGCCGTGTTCGCGCTCCATGGCGACGAACGGGGCCATGACGGCGCGGACGCTCAGTTTGGTTGACATCGCCGCCGAAGACTCCGCTGAGGAGCGGCGCGCCGATCTTCTGCAGCACCTCGGCGCCGAAGTGGCGTTGGACGAAGTCGGCTACGCTTTCGTCTTCGCATGGAGCGGTGGACTTCAGCTCTGCTGCTCGTGCAGGCTCGTTGCGATAGGCCTCGATGGCGGCTGCGCTGAAGAGGTCGGAGTGGTCGAGTGCGGCGAGGTCGGTGGGGACCATCATGCGCATGCCGTCGGGCATGGGGCGCAGCTTGCCGTCGATGAAGATGTAGGTCTTGCGGGTCGCATCCTGCGAGGGGAGAAGCTCGTCGGCGAGGCCGAGTTCGATGGCGAGTTCGCGGGCCCAGGGTTTTTCGGTCACCCAGCCGTCGGGGCCGCACTCTACGATGAAGCCGCCCTCGCGTACGGTTTCGACGATGCCGCCGAGGCGGGGGGAGGCTTCGAATAAGACGACTTCGATCTCTGCGCCTGAGCGGGCTTGCTTTGCGAGCTCGTAGGCGGCGGTGACGCCCGCGATGCCTCCGCCGACGATTGCTATCGCTTGGGCTTCGTCATTTAGACGGCCACCGGGATGGCTGCTGCTTCGACGTCGGGCTGGTGCCTGCCGGTGACGATTTCGGCGAGGGACTTTATGAGAGTCGGTGAGTCGTTGAGGCTCTCGGCGCGCCAGAGCCGCATGCCGAGTTCGCGGGCGGCCTGGGTGAAGGCGATGTCGATGTCGTAGAGGATCTCGACGTGGTCGCAGAGGAAGCCGATGGGCTGCATGACGACGCCTTTGTGGCCTTCGGCGGCGAGGGCCTTGAGAGTGTCTTCGACGGTGGGGCCGATCCAGGGGCCGCCGGCGATGCCCTGGCTCTGAAAGGCGAAGAACCAGTCGCGATCGGTGAGGCCAGCGGTGCGCAAAGATTCTGCGATGAGGCGGGCGGTGCGCTTGCATTCGACGGGGTAGGGGTCGGGGGCGGCGCTGTTGCCGATTCTGGATGCCGTCGGCGGGTACGGGGGTGCCGGGGCGGGCGGATTCGCCGGTGGAGGACATGATGGTGCGGCAGGGGACGGAGTGGGCGGTGAAGAGGACAGGGACGTGGGTGCCGGTGGCGGCGCAGGCTTCCTTCCAGACCGGGAAGAGGCGTTCGGCGAAGGCCTGGATGAGGAGCGGCTGGTCGGCCCAGCCGGCTGACGAAGTCTATCCTCATGCCGGTGGCGGACTCGTTGACGGCGCGGCGGTAGAGGCCGACGCTGGTGCGAGAGTTCTGCGGGGCGAGGCAGATGGCCTTGATGCGTGTGATGCCGTCGGCACGCATTTGGGCGACTACGTCCGCGATGTAGGGTTGCCAGTTGCGCATGCCGACGTAGACGCGCGAGACGGGCTCGCCCTGCTCGCGCAGGTGAGCTTCGAGGAGTGCGGCTTGTCCAGGGTCCAGCTGGTGAGGGGCGGCCCTTCGGGGAGGGGTTCGTCGCGGAGGCCGATCTCGGCGTAGCGGTGCTGCAGCTCTTCGATGACCTCGTGCGGGAGCGCGCGGCCGTTGGTGACTTTGGATAAATATTCGGCCATCTCGCCGAGGACGTTGGGTGTTCCGTGGGCGAGGAGAAGGATGGCGGTCTGGTTTGCAGTGGCCGGATTCATCGTCTCTGTCATGGTACCCCCTCCCCCCTGTAAAAGTCCTAAAGTCTTCGAAACAGATACTTTAAGTTTGGACTTGTCTACGGTTCAAGTCCGGACTGCGGGGCAAAGCAAAAGCCCGGCTGGGGGCCGGGCTTTGGTCTAGCTGCTGTCTTAATTGTATATGGGGTGTCAAGTGACGTGACCTCCCGGTAGTGGTTGTAGTGCCCCGCCTCCGGAGCCCGCAATGGTCAGCGGACCCCGGAAACGGATGTTCGGTTAGTTAGAAGTTGAACTTGCCCGCGATCTGCACTGTACGGCCAGCACCCTGCGTGGTTGGATTGCCAAATGCATTCGCACCATTTGACAAGGCACCAACGGTATAGAGGGGGTTGCCGAACGTTGTGGACCCAGGGGTGATGTTGAAGGTGATGTTTTGGGGGTTGCCAACATTTGTGTGGTTGAGGGCATTGAAGGCTTCCAGACGAAGCTGAATGTTCATCTCTTCGTGAATCTTGAAGTTTTTGAAGAGTGAGAGGTTGTTGCTCCACTGACCCGGGCCATGCAGATCGTTGCGATGTACGTTTCCGTAGGTGAAGCGGGTGGGCGCAGCGTATGCAGTGATGTCAACGCAGGATAAGCTCTGGTTTGCTGCGTAAGGCTCGCTGAGGAGAGTGCCCTTGTTGCAATTCTGTTTTGGAGCGTGCACGTAGTTCAGTCTTTGCGGAGCCTGACTGGTCTGAGGAACGCCAGTATAAGCCCAGTCGTTAGAGCCCAGAGAGACATTGAAAGGCGTACCGCTCTGTACTCCTACGATGCCATTGACCTGCCATCCCCCAAGTGCCTCCTGAACGAGGAAGTTTTTTCCCGCTAAGGTCGGCAGGCCCACATTGAAGCTCAAGACAGCTTTGTGACGAATGTCCGAGTTGGCGTTACTATAATCCGCTTTGGCATTTCCCTGAATCATTGTTGTTCCGCTGCCGTTGGCGTCAGCGCTCTCGTCGAGAGCGTGTGCCCACGTGTAGCTGAGATTCAGGTTCATTGCATGGGAACCTCGCTGCCGGAAGACCGTAGTCAGACCCTCGTAAGTTGCAGTTGCGATGTTGGCAGCCACGCGTATGACTCCGAAGTTCTGATTGGGCCGCAGCTGGTTGACTGACACTGCAGAGGTATTCACTGGGCCGTGCGCTGCCGGTTGATTGGGGTAGTAGTTGGTATCCAGGTGAATGCTGTGCGATCCAAGATACTGGAACTCGATGCCGGCGTTTCTCCAAAGCTCAACGCCATTGTCTACATTCCACTGATACATGGTCTCCAGCGGAAGAGGATTAGCAACAGAGTAGGTGGAGACATAGGTGCCCGGAGTTCCAGCAGCGGGCGGAGCTGTACCTGCGCCGGGAGTGGGTGAAGCCAAAGTGGTAAACGGCACTGCTGCTGATGATGCACCAGGACCTGCACTTCCGTACACCACCGAAGCTGCGAACGGGTAGTTGGAGCTTGTGAGGGTGTAAGCATTCAGATGGTTTGCGTTGTAGTAAATTCCACCACCGCCACGGAGGACGATCTTGTTGGTTACGCGGTAGGAGAAGCCAAGTCGAGGTGCAATCGCTTTATGGTTCGGACCTGTCAAAGGAAGACCCGGTGTGGGAACGTAAGCTCCTGGGGTAGTTGCAGAGCTAAGCGGTTGAAGGGTGGTGTACGTCGGATCCATGATGCGGGCGTAGCCGTTTGCGCTTTTCGCAACCAGCGGCAACTCGTAGCGCAAGCCGGGTTCGAGGGTCAGTTTAGGCGTAACCTGCCACGTATCCTCGACAAAGAATCCATCGCGCCACTGGGTCACTTCTTCTTTGACCTGGGCTAGAGGGGTCGTAGATCCAGACATGATGCCGAGCCAGAGAGATGCATCGGTTGAGCCAGAAGTACAACCCTTAGTGTTGGACAGAAGGCTGCGTTGGTAGGTAAATTCGCGGCTGGCGTAAGGGCATTGTTCTGGGTGTAGTTAGACGAAAACGGGAGGATTCCGCGGGCAGAATTGACAGCAGCACGTCCGATGTTCAGCCTGCGGAAGTCGACACCTGCCATGAAGGTGTGCTTCCCGTGAGTCCAGCTGATCTGATCGTAAAGTACATAGGTTCGGTCGTCCTGGATCCAGTTGTCACCGGCCTCGTTTTCGCTGAAGGAGCTGCCGCCTCCGATATCGGGAAGGCCGGGGTTGCCGGTTGCTTCACCAATGCCGAATGGACCTGGAAGGCCGAGGGCTGCGTCGGCGTTCTTGGGACCGTAGACGTAGAAGTAGTTGAGTGAGTCCGTAACAAGCCAGTTGAAGCCGCCACGGAGGTCGTTGACCAAGTTGGGATTGATGATGTAAGTGATGCCGGCGACGCCGTTCCTTGCCTGAGTGGGGTTGTAGTTATTGTTGACAAATTCGCGTGCGGTGGATACGTAGTTTGTTTTCTGCCAGAGGTAACGGGCAAAGACGTGGATCTTATCGTTGACGACTTCGTCGATTCGGTCAACGGTTGCGTTTGTGCTGTTGGTGTTAGGGGTGTGCTGCAGATAGTTCTGCGTTAGCAGAGTTCCAGGAGCAGTGACATTTGGCGATACCGCATAACCCAGGATGTTGTTTACGATCGGAGCGTTCGCAGCAGGCCGATCATTGATGATCTGTCTGCCAGTCGATGGATTGTAGTAAGGCGTGTCCGTCGATTGGGCTGTAGAGGAGAATTCCCTTCCCGGTTCCATTCGCGACAGGATCCAGCAGTACAGTGAAATCTCCATTCCGCTCGTCGGCGGTAAAGGACTGCGAATAGGAGTTGGTGACGGTATGGGTGCGAAGGCCTTCATACGACGCGAGGAAGAAGGTCTTATTTCGTCCGTTGTAGAGGAACGGAATCACTACTGGACCGCTGACTACACCGCCGAAGAGGTTGTAGCGGAGCTTGTTCTTTGTGGGTACAGTGACGCTTCTGTTAAAGCCCCTCGAGTTGAAGGCATCATTTTGAAGGTAGTCGTAAGCTGTTCCATGGAAGGCGTTGGTACCACTCTTAGTCGCTTCGTTGATGTGGATTCCAAGATAGTCTCCATACTGCGCGGTATAGTTTCCGTTCTGGGTCTGTACCGCGCCGAGAGAGTCGGGGTTTGGCTGGACCGTGGCAGTGGAGCCGAGGTTATTCATGATTGTGATGCCATCGAGCGTAAGACTATTGTTGACGCCACGTGTACCAGCACCGCTGGCGGTCTTGCCGGGAGGGACACCGGTCAGGGCGGACCCGGTGCTGACCGTCACGTTAGAAGCGACGTTTGCCAGATCGAGAGCGTTACGGCCGTTCATCGGCAGGCCCGCAATTTGATTTTCCGTAACCGTCTCACCCAGCAGTGAGTCATCGGTCTGAATTACCTGGGTGTGAGCAGTGACGCTTATCTCAGTGGTTTCTGAACCAACTTTGAGTGTTATGTCGGTACGAGCTGACTGGTTAAGCAGCAGGACAACGCCGCTGGCTAGTGTCTTTTGGAAACCAGCTTGTTCGACAGTGATGTCATATGTACCGGGCAATATGTTTGCAATCGAGTAGTATCCCTGCGCGTTCGTCGTGTCATGATAGGCGACTTTGGAGTCATGTTCGACTGCGAGGACTTTAGCGCCGACAACGACAGCCCCTACGGTGTCGGTAACTGTTCCGACCAACGTTGTGTTATTTGCGACTTGGGCGGGAAGCATCAGCGGGCTGAGTAGAAGAAGAAGACAAAGGATTAGTGCTTTTCTCATCGAGGAACTCCTAAAAAATTCCTGGGGACTCCAGGAGCAGTGTTATTAAAAAATGCAGCTAGGCCGGACATGAATTTTATTCACGCCATTCTGGGAACTATGGTTTTGGTTAGCTCGATGACAATAACATCACAAGTCGAATAAACAACAGAAAAATCTCGACCCAAGTATTTATTGGGATCCCGAATAGGGCAAAAAGCCTACAAATCTTTAGGGCGGGAATTTTGCCCTTCTCGATGGGTGACTATCTGCGCACTATTGTGTTTGTTCTTGAACGTGATAAATACTGGCCCCGAGAAGGTTATGAGCTGCGATTGGGGCCGCGAAGCAGCCGCTGCATGGCCACGCTGTCAAGGACAATTTGAAATCTTGAGAAGTCGGGTGTTCTATAACTGAGCCGATCGAGGCAAACTGACCTACAACCGACGTCGCAATCCGGCCTTATGGCATAGCCTCGTAGGTGATGTAGGCGAAGCGCATGGAGTCGGGCGCCCAGGAGTTTACATTCATCGTTCCCTGTCCGCCGATGCCCTCGACGAGAGTCTTCTGCGATGCGGCGACCTTGCCGTGGTCGATCGCTACGAGTTTGAGTTGGATGGCTACGTCGCGGGGGTCGTGCGTGGCTACGCCGGGGGGATAGCCGATGTAGACCATCTTTTTGCCGTCGGGCGAGATGTGCGGGAACCAGTCTTCGAGGCTGTCGCTGACGACCATCTGAGCCTTCGCGTCGTCGCGGCCTGCGCCGTCGGCGGGAAAGCGCCAGATGGCTTCCTTGCCCGAGCGATTGGAGTTGATGTAGATCCACTTGCCGTCGGGGGAGTAGTCGGGGCCGTCGTCGTGGTGGGTATCGAAGTTGAGTTGCTCCTCCGCGCCGCCGGCAGCGGGCATGCGGTAGACGTCATACTGGCCGCTCTTGTTGCGCTGGGCCACGAAGGCGAGGGTCTTGCTATCCGGCGACCAGCCGTGGAAGTAGCTGGGCGAGTCCGAGACCATCAGCTTGGCGTTGCTGCCGTCGGCGTCGGCGAGAAAGACCTGCGATGATTTGCCAGGAGGAACGGTGGCTGAGAAGGCGAGCTTCTTGCCGTCGGGCGAGATGGCCTTGTCGTTGTTGCAGCGAAAGTCTGCGGGGATGGCTAGTCTTTTGCGGCTCGGCTGTGCC
The DNA here is from genome assembly GCA_963797415.1 of uncultured Acidobacteriaceae bacterium. Lineage (GTDB taxonomy): Bacteria > Acidobacteriota > Terriglobia > Terriglobales > Acidobacteriaceae > Edaphobacter. The sequence continues at coordinate 407,864 of CAWCPB010000006.1, read as the reverse complement.
GTCCTGCTTGAGGACGAACTTGTAGATGGCGCCGTTGGAGTTGGAGATGAGATATTTCCCGTCGGGCGACCAGTTGGGCGCCTCCCAGACGGTGTCCGCGGTATAGACGAGGTGCGAGGAGCCGTCGCGCAGATCGTAGATGAAGAGACGGCTGCGAAGACGCTGCGGAGCGTGCGCGGATGCTGCTCCTGCCTGAGCCGGAGAAGTCTGTGCATGGAGACGCGGCGCCAGCAGACAAAGCGCGATCACACTGAGCCTGCAGCAGAATTGCAGTTGGATCGATGAAATCTTCATGATTGTTGCGCTCCTCTTCGCGGCGTTCCAACAGCAAGCGTTGTCCGCTCAAATCTCTAATGCACTTTGCCCGCAGAGTTCACGAGAACGACGTCGGAGAGCACGCCCGTATCCGACTTGTCCGGGATGTGCGAGGTGAAGCCGACGCCGACATAAAAGGGTCCGTCGAAGTGCAGCGTGATCGGCGGACCAAACTGATGCATGGGCTCGCCGGTGAGGCTGATGAAGATGGCGATGTCGTCTCCGTGCTTTTCAATTCCGATGCGCTTCGCATTGACGCCGGCGAGCGTGCCGCCGAAGCGGAACTGCATATCCTTCATCTGGACGCCTTTGTCGGTACGCTGCGCGAGGTGGATGAGGCCAGCGCCGTGCTGTCCGGCCATGGCTTCCTTGGAGTCGTCGTCGAGGTTCTGGCGAATGATGAGGACTGCTTTGCGGTCGCTGAATCCCTTGGGATCGGGAAATGTGACGTCGGCCGCGAGCGAGACGTCGCCGGACATCTTCTTCCAGAGAAAACGGAACTCGTCGCGCGAGTACCAGATGTTATAGCCGGCGGAGTGGATGGTGTACTGCTTCGCGGCGGCGTCGTAGCTGGCGCTGCCCGGCACTACGGCGGTGCCGATGTCGGACTGGCCCTGAAAGATGCCGATGGGTGTGTCGAAGTTCGTGCTTGGGCGGTGAAAGTCGGCGGGCGGAGGCACCTGTTTGTGCGTGGGCGAGCCGGGCAGCGCCCAGTCGGGCACGGGGGTGGAGGGTGCTTGCGCGCGCAGCAGATGAGGTGTGGCACACAGCGTCAGGACGAGCAGCGAGGTCAGGCAGGAGCGTTTGATCGCGACGCGATCGAGGCAGATTTCCATAGCGAAGAACTTTAGCAGACTGCGTAGAAATTAGCGCGTACTACCATCTACCACAGTATGATTGCGCTCCAAAACTATTTTGAACTCCGCGCTGATCTTTCCTGGTACGACATAAGCTCAGGCCAATCAATCTTGCAATTAAGACGGCGAGATAAAGTTGTCCCGTTAGAGCCTCTCCGACAGACAGCATGCGGGCGATCTGACTTACTGGCGTAATCTCGCCGTAACCCAGAGTGGTGAGCGTTACGTAGCTGAAGTAGAGCCAGTCCGTCGGGGAGGAAGCCAATAAGCCGTCGTTACCGTGAAAAGAATGTGGATCTGCCTGCACCACAAACAGGTAGGCGTACGCCCAGGCTATCCCGAAGAGCAAATAGACGGATATGGCGGCCTGAATAGTGACAGCTGTTATCGCTCCCCTGCGGCGGAAGATTCGCAGAAGCAAGATCGATGAGATCACCAGAATGGACACAAGGGTAGCTATATCTGCGCGCGTGATCCAGGAAGGGGTTGGGTTCCATAGAGCGATCCAACGAATAACGAGCGCGACGGCACCGATCGTTGCCGAACAGATGAAGAGTGCCCTGCGACGCCGTGCCGCCGCGACTCCTGCGATGATGAGGATCGAAGTCACAACGGTGCCGTACCACCGCGCGTGGTTCTCGGCGAACCCAATTGACGGCATGACTAATACCAGCAATATGAGGAGGCCCAGGAAGATCGAGATAACGACTTGCGATTCCAGGTTATCGGCTGTGTGATCGTCGATGTCGCCTCCTAACCCATTGAGGCATGGCGTCTGAGGAGGATGATTGGGGTATATGCCCGGCCGAAAGCGATGTCAGCACGCCACGGGATGACACTCAATAGTCTGAGCGACGCGAAAGAGAATCGTCGACTAGCAAAACTAACTACAAAGCCACAGATTCGTGAGCGACTTTGTCTTTCGCTTCAAGCTTTCCGGCCTTTACATCCCACGCAAGGCCCACCATCCGCAATGCGAAGATGCCGTACCAGTTTGGATCGAACTCGTACCAGGCCAGACCGTGTCGAGAGGATTGGGGATGGGCGTGGTGGTTGTTGTGCCATCCCTCTCCGAAGGTCAGCAATGCCACCCAGAAGCTATTTCGGGAGGTGTCTCCGGTTGCGAATCGCCGCGAGCCCCACATATGCGTGGCGGAGTTTACCAGCCAGGTTGAGTGAAGACCCAGGACGGTGCGAAAGAAGATTCCCCAGAAGAGAAAGGGCCATCCGCCCACGGCCAGCAGGATCACGCCGAGAGTGGTGATGGGGATCCAATGCCATCGGCTGATCCAGACGTGAAACTTGTCCTTGCGAAGATCGGGGACAAATGGCAGGAGAGCATCAGCGTCGTTGTGAATGCTCAAGCCGGTCAGGATCCAACCCATGTGGGACCACAGAGCGCCGTCCTGAGGAGAGTGCGGGTCGCCTACCTTATCGGTATTCTGGTGATGCATGCGATGTATGGCGACCCAGAAGATCGGGCCCCCTTCCAGGGTGAGCGTGGCGAATATGGTGAGAACATACTCCACCCACTTCGGCGTCTTGTACCCGCGATGGGTTAAGAGCCGATGGTATCCCATGCCAATCCCGACGCCGCCGGCGATCCACCACAAGAACATCGAGACGAAGAACGCCTTCCAGGTGAAGAAGAACAAAGCGGCGATTGCTCCGATATGGAAGACAACCATGAAGAAGGTCGTTACCGCAACGACCGGCTGCGTAAATGTTCTGTCGTGCCATAGGCTTCGCATGCGTGTTCTCCCTGGTAATGATTGGGCGCGGCAGGTTCTTTGTTAACGCTTGCCGACGCGGAGATGGATTTCACGCACTGAAAGCTGTGCTGAGACGAATGAATCGACGGAGTACAAACAAGGCAATGCGCATGCACTGCCCGGGTGATGTTGATGGGATCAGCGAATGTAGAAGAGTATAGTCTCTGATCTCTGTAAGACCGCGAACGCGGAAAGATACAGCAGATGCCGTGCTTTGATAGCGATGAGTTTCATTGAAATTTTCTCCGAAGATAGGCTGGGTCTTTTAGGCATTGCGCCTCTTCTCCGGACTATCCCGCAAGTTAGCAGTCTCCGAATCGGCCCAGGTGCCGATCGGATCAAATTCCTGTCTCGAAGCTAATCGTGGGTGTTGATGCGGACAACTAGCATTAATGGGAGTGCACTGTAATAGTTGTGTAAGCGGCGGGCCAATTTTCTCGGAATTGTCTTCTGCTATCCTACTGTGCTCCTGCCTCAAATGTGCCGACAGGGAAGCTGATCTTCCCGGCCGCCAGTGTCTGCTGCTGGTCCGCCACCGACGAGGCTGACAGGGAAGTTGATCTTCCCGCCCGCCAGTGCCTGCTCCTGATCCGCCACCGTCGAGATGGCCGGCGCATGGTTGTTGAGTCTGAAGCGGCCACTCGTGAAATAAGTGACTGCAATGCCAGCTAGAACATAGGGTTCAATCACTACGATGGGGATCGCATATTTTTTGGTCTTCAGGAGAGATTCCATAACGCCTCGATTTGTGTGGCTGCGAGGAATGGTTCCAGATATTTGCGGAATGATAATTTCGCTTATGTCGAGTTGATCGTGGTGGCGCGCATAGGACGACAGCGATTTGGCAATCTGTTTGGGCGTCGTGATTGCAATATCCGCGGTGACGCTTCTACGCACTGCACGGGGGTAGTAGAAATTGAGCAGCCGCCGCGAGAAGTCAGCGCAGTTGTTTGTAAATAGATTGAAATGGCTAAGGTTGGCCGTACCGTTGAATTCGCTCGATCAGGCGATCGTCCTGTTCTTCGGTCGTGACGATTCTGAAGCTGTAAATCTTACGAATGTATGCCACGCCCAGCAGTTGCGGCCATACGGTCTTCTTGTCGTATCCCTTTCCCTTGGCCACGGAGACCAGTGACCCAAGTGGGCTTCGGCATATTCGTTCTGCAATTTTTCGACGGTAGCCCTGTCGGCCTGCTCGGGCACATCCTCAGCCTTTTCGACGGCATACAGATACGGCAGCAGGGGAATTGCAACCCAATCCAGTTTCCGAATGCGGGAGTATCGGCTGATCACCACTCCTGTCTCGCCGGGGTTGCACCGGCGCAACATGGTCGGCGTCTCCGCGCATACGCGATTAAGGTAGATTGCCGAATGACCTGTGGGATTGATGCTGCCGAACAATCCGTATGGTTCTTCAATCAGAAGCGCGGCATCGCCAAAGGCTTTGCCGGTCGCGGCCATGGACACCAAAAACAATAGCAGGCACAGGCCGCAACGCTTCCCATCGCTGGCTTCGCGCCCGTTGCGTTTTGATGGGATGAATTCATGGGGCATTGACCTTCTTTTGAGCCCGCCAACTTCTCACAGTTTTCACAGCAATCTCCTTGCTGGGTTCTGGCGAATAATCAACCTGCATAAGCAGCAACTTCGAAGGCCTGGCAAGACGCCCTTAGAGTTCCAGGTCCCAAGGATGTAGCAAGTCGGACAAAGACGAACTTGATGCTAAAGACGGGCACTTTATTGGATGATGAAGCTTACTTTGCAGGCTTAGGCGGGCAGCGCGTGTCATAGTCTGTCTGCATCTGCTTAAGTCTGAGCACCCCGTAAAACACGATTAACCCCATGGCAACAACAAGAATCGAGTCCGAAGCCTTTTCGATGCCGTACTCAGTCTCCCGGTTGGCGACGTAGCCGGCGAAAATCAAGAAGAGGATGGCGAAGTTAATAATCCAGTTCACGGGCTTCGATACAACAAAGTGCAAGGTGCCGAAGCCGGCAAGCTGGTAGATCATGAACGGCAGAATGGCTACCCCCGGCAGGAACTCGGAGCCGTGCAGCGAGATATCGATCGTGTCGGGCCCGGTGGTGTGCAGCAGCCTGCTGTGCGCCAACTCGTGGAATAGCGGCGGTATCGCACATAAGAAGGGCACTACGGCGAGCAACTCGAGTATCAGCGATCCGCTCCAGGTGCCGACTTTGGATGCAGCATCGGCCCCCGGGCCTGTCGATTCCGCGCCGACATAGATGCCTCCCACGATGGCGGCGGCGCTGGACAACATCAGCAACTCCACCGTGATGCCAAAGCTCGCAGGTTCGCCAGCCTTAATCAGCAGAAGGGCCATAAAACCGGGAAGGTAAAACATGATGCGGACCAGTCGAGCCCAAACGCGTGCATCGCGTTCGGGCGGCAAAAGGGGGAGGGCTAGTCCATCAACTCCGGTTGTCGATCGATCCTTATCCTTAGCCACGATGTGGATCCTGAAGGTGCGAGATTGAATTAGCGATCTCAGTATCCCGAAATCCCTGTCGAGTGTGAACTCGCAAAACTACCAGTTGCTTCATAAACTTCTGCTGTTCCATAACTTGCAGGCGTAGTGAGATTGCGATCCATGCGGGCAACCTTTCAGCCATAATTTGAATGCGCGTTCACGAAAGCTACTTCGTTACGTGTCCGTCTGATTAGGAGAAGTCATGCTCCGGCGTCCAGCCCTGATAGCGACATTCCTGCTGGTCTATAGCCTTAGCCTCCATGGGCAGGAGAGATGCAGCGAGGAGGTGAAGCTTCTTCTTTCGCCTGCACAGGTGCAGGCGGCGATTCCAGCTCTAGGAGCTCGCGGAGAGACGCATGGCCGCATCTATTTCTATGACACGCCTGCTCTTGATCTGCTATCAAAGGGCGTGATCCTTCGTTTGAGGGAGGGCGCGGAGATTGATCTCACGGCAAAACTGCGGCCAGGCACCGGAGAAAAATTTGTCGAGCCGTCGGGCGGGCGCGAAGGCTTTAAGTGTGAAGTAGATCTGAACGATGGCGTTGAGAATCAATCGTTTTCGGTGCAGAAGAAGTATGTTGCCGCCAAGGCGCCGATGACGGGTGAAGAGCTCCTCCAACTGCTGAGCGAAGCACAGAAAAAATTGCTCGAGGACTCGAAGGTTCAGATTGATTGGAAGCGCGTCAGGCGCATCGCGGATATTCAATCGACGAGTTGGACAACGCGCGCGAAGTCTCCGTTGAGTAAGTTGAGTATCGAGCTTTGGGAGTGGCCGGGCGGCAGGATCCTTGAGGTCTCAGCCAGAGTGGTCCCGGATGCCGGGCAGGCCACGTATGCCGAACTGCGGAATCTTGCGAATAAAAATGGGCTGGCACTGAGCGCCGATCAACGCTCAAAAACAGCGATCGCGTTGAAGGAGATCACCGCCGCACAGCGACAGTAACGTATTGACGGGCTTAGCGGACGGTCGAGAGTTCTTTCACCCACTGGACGACCTGGATGACGTTGTCGACCGGCGTGCCGGGAACGATGCCATGACCCAGGTTGAAGATGTGGCCCGGACGTCCGGCTGCTTCATCGAGGACTTCTTTGACGCGGGTGAGGAGAACATCCTGCGGCGCGAAGAGAGTGATGGGGTCGAGGTTGCCCTGGACCGCACAACCGTGTCCTATAGCCCGCCACCCTTCGTCGAGGGGAATGCGCCAGTCGAGGCCGATGACGTCGGCGCTGGTCTCGCGCATGGCTGGAAGCAGCGATGCCGTGTCGACGCCGAAGTAGATGACGGGAACGCCGAGGGCGCGCACGCGACGGATAAGCTCGGTGGTGGGGGCGAGGCAGTACTGGCGATAGTCGGTGACGGAGAGCGCGCCGGCCCAGCTATCGAAGATCTGGATGACATCGGCGCCGGCCTCGACCTGCTGCTGCGCGAATCCGGCGAGCACGGTGACCAGCTTCTCCATCAACAGAGGCCACGCGACGCTGTCTGGATGGCCCTGGCCGAGGGCTCTGTACATCAGTTTTTTTGTCTCGACGTAGTTGCGCGAGGAGCCGCCTTCGATCATGTAGCTGGCAAGGGTGAAGGGCGCTCCGCAGAAGCCGATGATGCCGAGCTGGTCGCCGTCGGGACGTGGAGCGTTGAAGTGGGCGGCGACTTTTTCAATGGCGCGGGCGACGTAACTTAGTTCGTCGATGCTGTCGATGCGGAGTGCGATGACCTGCTCGGCGGAGCGGACGGGGACGTGCACGGTCGGTCCCTCGCCGGCGAGGAACTCAAAGTCGACGCCCATCGGCGTGAAGGGTAGCAGCAGGTCCGCGAAGATGATGGCGGCGTCGACGCCGAGACGCTCGGCGGCGGTGATAGTGACCTCGGCCGCTACCTCGGGAGTGCGGCAGATATCGAGGAGGGTGTGATGCTTGCGCACCGCCATGTACTCCGGCATGTAGCGCCCGGCCTGGCGGAGAAACCATACAGGCGTACGATCCACCGGCTGGCGCAGGCAGGCGCGCACGAAGCGGCTTCCCGCGGCTTCGTGCGCGGAAGAGGACGGCTGCGGTACGTCTTGAAAGGCGTTACTCAACGAGGGGTCTCCTCTTCGAGCGTAGCATCCGAGGTGTGTCTTTCGCGAGTGAGATGCACTGCTAACGGTTGTGGGGGCTAAGGTGGTAGACGACTCCAATGCTCAGAGCTTCGGGGGTGAGGGTTTGGACCGTTCCCAGATTCCAGTGTTCGAACTGATAGTCGACGCGGGCGGCGAAGTGGCGGGTGATGTCATAGTCCACACCTCCTCCGGCAGAGTAAACGACGGAGTTATCCGATTCGTAGAGCCTGCCCGAAAGCATCGATGAAGCGGTAATTGAAGTGAATCGTTCCGGAGCTGACGAGAAAGTCTATGTAAGGATAAAAGTTTCGAAACCGATGTACCCCGCGGATCCCTCCACCCCAGGTTCTTTCGTCGACAGTCGCACCGGCGGCGACCTTGCCACGAACTTCGAGAGAAGGGTTTAGAAACCTGTTCATGAAGCGGGTGTATTCGCCGCCGAAAATGGCGCCGTTGTCCTTTCCGGGCGCCATAGTCAGGCCAGACGTGCGGTGTAGGCTCCGTAGGCGGAGAATTCGCCTTCTTTGGAAGCCGCTGGGGCTGCTTGGGCGTTGAGAGATTGCGGGGTGAAGAGAAAGGATACAAAAAAAACGAAGACACTTATCCATTTTAGGCCCGGGCCCTGGCGCATTCTGGAAACTCCTCCGCGCAGAAGTTGCGTTCAGTTATCAAAAGGGAGACAAGCTTGCATAACGGGCCAGCCCTTTGCTGAGCCGCTAACCCACCCCACAGTGGGATGACACTGGGCGCAGTTTGTTTGCCTGCGGACCAATGCGAAGTGATCAGTAGAGTTAAATAATCTTGTACTCAGGACTCGATGCGGAATGTGAATTCTTCGATAACGGGATTGGTCAACACCTCGCGGGCGATGCGTTCCACCTCGGCCTGCGCCGCATCGCGGGCGAAGTCATCTTGCAGAGTCAGCAGGAAATACTTCCCCTGCCGCACATCCGAGACACCGCGATAGTCCATCCTGCGCAGCGCATCCGCCACTGTCTGCCCCTGGGCATCCAGCACTGTTCGTTTGAGAGTGACATAGACATGAGCCTTCATCGTGTTTGATTATATAGATAAGGTGAGTCCTGCCGTACCTGCCTGACTCCTCACCCGGCGTCGAGAACGTGCCGGTCTAACCAGCCAGGCCCGCTCTGCGGGTCAGATGCTGCATTTACGCAAACGAGAAGAGAATCCAGAATTTATGACGAATTATTTGGAGTTGCCAGTCGGACCCAACAGTCCGGAGGTTATCAATGCGGTCATCGAGATCCCGCATGAAGGAATCAACAAGTACGAGTACGACAAAGAACTGCATGTTTTCCGGCTGGATCGCAACCTTTACTCGCCGGTCCATTACCCGGGCGACTACGGCTTCATCCCCAGCACACTCGGCGACGACGGCGATCCGCTCGACTGCCTGGTGCTGGTCGACGCACCCAGCTTTCCTGGCTGCGTGATGGAGGTCCGTCCCATCGGCATGCTCGAGATGCTCGACCAGGGCCTCGGCGACGAGAAGGTGCTGGCCGTCGGCAAGGGCAATCCGCGTTACAAGGATGTGTGGAACTTCTCCGAGATCTATCCGCACATGCTCAAGGAGATCACCCACTTCTTCGCCATCTACAAAGACCTCGAAGGCAAGCGCGTCGAAGTAAAGGGCTGGCGCGATGCATCATTCGCACGCAGCAAAGTACTCGAAGCGCAGCAGCGCTTCATCGAACACAAGGCAAACCCGCAGCCAAAGCCCGTTCCGCACAAATAAACCAAAAAATAACTCATCCAGTTACATTCTCTACAAAGGCCGCCGGCTCAGGCGGCCTCTGTACTTCTGCTGCCACGAAACGCTCGCGCCACAGCATAAACAACCGGCCCCGCCACCGCGACGATCGCCGCGAACCCCAGCGCCGGCAGTCCCGCCACCTGTTCGCCCCGAGCAGCCCACAGCGCAAAACCGATCAGCACCGCCGGCCCCACTCCCATCCCCACCGCGCCCAACACTCCACCAGGAACCTTGAACGGCCGCGCCAGCTCCGGCTCCTTCAGCCGCAGCACCACCAGCGCCACAAACTCCAGCAGCAGCGCCCCCCCATACAGCACCAGGTCAATCGATATCAGCCGCTCAAACGACAACCCCAGCGCCAGCGCCCACCCCACCGAGCACAGCGCCACGCTCACCCACGGCACTCCCCACGCATTCTTCCTCGCCACCACCTCCGGCAGCATCCCCTCCTCCGCCATCGCATACGGAACCCGCGTATAGCTCATCATCAGCGCGTTGAACATCCCGAATCCATTGATCGTCCCGCCCAGCACCACGCACAGCGCCAGCCACGGCCCCACCAACTCCCGCGCCGCATCCGCCCACGCCCCCGTCGAAAACCTCTCTGCGGGAATCCCCGCCAGCCCCACCGCCGCCAGCGGCAACACATACGTCAGCGCCACCAGTCCCGCCGACGCCAGCATCGCCCGCGGATAATTCCTCTGCGGCTCCTCCACCTCCTGCGCCACCGTCGAAGCGTTATCCCACCCCATATAGTTCCACAGCGTCACCGACACCGCCCCCGCAAAGTCCGCCCCCGCCGCCGGGGCCCCCAGCCCTGAAGATCCCACGCCCGCCCCAAAGCCATGCCCCCCGACCAGCCCCTTCCACAACCCCACCGCAGTCAGCACCACAAACGGCGACAGCAGCACGCAGAACATTCCCACCGACCCCTCGCCCACCGCCCGCGCCCCTCGCAGATTCCACACCGCACACGCCACCACCACCAGCAGCGCCCACAACGTCCCCCTGTAGCCAGCCGTCCACATCGGCTCCACCCGCCCCAGGTACAGCACAAAGATCACCGGATAGATCGCCATATCGAACACGCTCGCCGCCAGGCTCAGCCACGCTTCCTGAAACCCCCAGAAGCCCCCCAGCGCCCGCCGCACCCAGCAGTAGTAGCCTCCCTCCTCTGGCAGCGCCGACGCCAGCTCGCCCACCATCAGCGACGTCGGCAGGCTCCACACCAGCGGCACCACCAGCAACAGCAGCAGCGCCCGCCCATACCCCGCCTTGCCGATAATGTCTTCAAGCCCGTACGGCCCGCCCGACACCATAAAGTAGGTAGCCGCAATCAGGGGCAGCAGCCGCATCTTCTTCAAACCCCTGTCTGTCTTGGTCGTCATTGTGAACGCTTTGGTCGTCATCCTGATACGCAGTGAAGGACCTGCTCTGCCTTGTATTTTGCCGTTGCCTCTCCAATTTATCTTGATCTTGCCCCCCTCCCCCAGCCTCAAGCTATAATTGCCTAAGCCAGGGCACAAAGAAGCAATCAGCAGCAGGCATTTGTGCTCACGCAACACAGACGGAGAGTTGGCCGAGTGGCTGAAGGCGGCGGTTTGCTAAACCGTTATAGGGCGAAAGCTCTATCGGGGGTTCGAATCCCCCATTCTCCGCCATTTTCCTCCTCAATCGGCTTCACCTGTGCTTCAGAGCCAAAGTCCACCTACCCCAAGCACCGAATTCCCCCTGTCCTCGAAGTAGCCCTCTCTAACTCCTCGGATACCGCATAGCAGTTCGCGAACATTGTGACGTAGACGAACGCAAAGAGCGTTACAGTGCGAACCGAAGACATTTATCATCGGGTATTGGGATGAGTACGTACAATCTTGTGAACTATCTGATTTCGGGCCAGTCATGGCGTGCGGATCATCCATGGTCGAGAATCAAATCCTTGCTCTCTACATTTAGCCAATAGCGGTTCTGCTGCATCAGACTCTGTCAACCCCCGATACCACCTAAACCCTTACCACCCTATAACCTGCGCTTGGCGTAGTAGTTTGCTCCAAACCGTTAAAATGGATATAGAGATTGAATAACAAGCAACCTGGCCAAAGCCAGCAATAAACCCCGAAATTCCCGTAACCCATTGAGCCGCCCATATTTGGCGATAACTCCTTTGTTATGACATATTTGCAGCCACACAACCGCTGTAAGTTGTTAATTACAAAAGACTTACAGCCGGGCAATAGGCTAGCGCGCAACCTTGTTTGTGCCCTTAACAAGGCCAAATCAAATTGACCCTCTGTCGAAGCGCGTCAGGCAGGCGCGGCTCACCGCGGGGCAGGAAGGTGCAGATTCAGGTTTTTCGCGCGGTTGAGCTTGAGGGTTGCTGCGCGGTCGACCTCGCTCATGGAAATACGCAGGTGCCTCCCGTCGGGGTCGACGCAGCGCAGGCCGTCGTCGGAGGCGATGACGGATACGGCGGAGAGGTCGAACCGTCCTTGAGGACAATGGCAAAGGTCGTCGAGAGATCGCGTAATCACATAGAGTGAACTTCCGGATCAGATGCAAGGTGGTAAATGGCAAGGAACGTGCGCTCCCGTGCCATGGTATTAACCACACCTGCGATGAAAATACGAACATGCAACTCTGATGCGGATATTACGCATCAAATTGCTCTACCTATGTCTTGTCACAGGGCTTGGACAAATCCTCTTGCTTCCATTGAGGGATTTCTCTAGACTTGCGGGCGTCGGAATCGGTCGCTGAAGTGTTCTGAGTTAGTTTGACGTTACCTCGAACTGGGAGATCCTGAAATCATGGCGACGGCCGCCGCTATTACATCTAAAGAAAAAAAGAAAGCAAAGTCTTCCGAAAATGGTGCTGGCGACAAGCTTTCCAGAACTCATTCAACCCCTCAACCCGACGATCTGGCGCTCATTCTGGCAAGCCTGCAGACAATGCGGGCCGGTGACTTTTCAGTTCGGCTTCCGGTAGCGTGGATTGGTCTCGAAGGAAAGATCGCTGACACCTTCAATGATATTGTTGCAGCGAACGAGCAGATGGCCGCTGAACTCAATCGTGTGGGCCAGGCTGTTGGCAAAGAGGGAAAGACGCGGGAGCGTACTCGCTTCCAACAATCCCGTGGATCCTGGGGCAAAATGGAGGCTTCCGTCAATACCCTGGTTGAGGATCTCCTGAGACCCACGACAGAAGTTACCCGCGCGATTGCGGCCGTCGCGCAGGGAAATCTGGCGCAAACAGTAAGACTTGACGTGGGGGGAAGGCCTCTTGAGGGCGAGTTCCTGCGTTCTGCCAACATCGTCAATACCATGATTCAGCAGCTCGGGGTCTTCACCGCCGAAGTCACTCGAGTTGCACGCGAGGTCGGAACCGACGGCAAGCTTGGGGGGCAGGCTCAGGTACCGGGGGTGGCGGGGACTTGGAAGGACCTCACCGATTCGGTGAACTCGATGGCGAGCAACCTAACTGGTCAGGTTCGCAACATAGCCGAAGTGGCGACGGCCGTCGCCAGCGGCGACCTCTCGCGCAAGATCACCGTCGACGTTCGCGGAGAAATTCTCCAGCTAAAAGAAGCTATTAACACGATGGTGGACCAGCTTCGGTCCTTTGCTTCCGAAGTCACGCGCGTGGCACGCGAGGTTGGCACTGACGGAAAGCTCGGCGGGCAAGCAGTGGTTCCCGGCGTTGCCGGTACGTGGAAGGATCTCACCGACTCTGTGAATGCGATGGCTGGAAATCTGACCGCGCAGGTGCGCAACATCGCCGAGGTCACGACAGCGGTGGCGCGCGGCGACCTGTCGCGCAAGATTACTGTCGACGTCAAAGGGGAAATCCTTGAGTTAAAGGACACCATTAATACGATGGTGGATCAGCTAAACGCCTTCGCCGGGGAAGTAACTCGCGTTGCTCGCGAAGTTGGTACCGAAGGCAAACTGGGAGGCCAGGCGCAAGTGCTCGGTGTCGGTGGGACATGGAAGGACCTCACTGAAAATGTGAATTTCATGGCCAGCAATCTTACCGGCCAGGTCCGTAACATAGCCGAGGTGGCAACGGCGATCGCAAACGGAGATCTTTCTCGCAAGATCACCGTGGATGTGCGCGGCGAGATTCTCCAGCTAAAAGAGACACTCAACACCATGGTCGATCAGCTCAACCGCTTTGCCGGCGAAGTCACCCGCGTGGCGCGCGAAGTCGGAACCGAGGGCCGCCTCGGCGGACAGGCCAATGTGCCCGGAGTGGCTGGTACATGGAAGGACCTTACCGACTCAGTCAATTCCATGGCAGGAAATCTAACCGGCCAAGTCCGTAACATCGCTGAGGTCACCACGGCTGTGGCGCGTGGCGATCTTTCTCGCAAGATTACCGTCGACGTGAAGGGTGAAATTCTCGAGTTGAAGAACACCATCAATACGATGGTCGATCAACTCAACGCCTTCGCAGGAGAGGTAACGCGTGTAGCTCGCGAAGTCGGAACTGAAGGTAAGCTGGGTGGCCAGGCGCAGGTATCGGGCGTCGCGGGAACCTGGAAAGACCTTACCGATTCGGTCAACTTCATGGCTGGTAACCTTACAGCGCAAGTCCGCAACATCGCGGAGGTTGCAACAGCAGTCGCGCGTGGAGACCTGTCTCGCAAAATCACTGTCGACGTCCGTGGCGAGATCCTCGAACTCAAGGACACCCTTAATACGATGGTGGATCAACTCCGCTCTTTCGCCGGAGAAGTCACCAGAGTTGCCCGCGAAGTAGGTACCGACGGCAAATTGGGCGGTCAGGCCCAGGTACCTGGCGTAGCAGGAACGTGGAAGGACCTCACCGATAACGTCAACTTTATGGCGGGAAACCTGACGGCACAGGTCCGCAACATTGCCGAAGTTGCGACCGCGATCGCGAGCGGTGACCTCTCGAAGAAGATCACGGTAAACGTGAGCGGAGAGATTCTCCTGCTCAAAGACACCATCAACACGATGGTTGATCAACTCAACGCGTTCGCTGGCGAAGTAACCCGCGTGGCCCGCGAAGTTGGTACTGAAGGGAGACTCGGTGGACAAGCAAATGTCCCTGGCGTTGCCGGAACATGGAAGGACTTGACCGACTCGGTCAATTCCATGGCGGGAAATTTGACTGGCCAGGTCCGTAACATCGCCGAGGTAACCACCGCAGTGGCCCGCGGCGACTTGTCTCGCAAGATCACCGTCGACGTGAAGGGTGAAATTCTGGAGTTGAAGAACACCATCAACACGATGGTCGACCAGCTGAACGCCTTCGCCGCAGAGGTAACGCGCGTGGCCCGGGAAGTGGGCACGGAAGGAAAATTGGGCGGTCAGGCTCAAGTGCCCGATGTTGCCGGTACATGGAAAGACCTTACCGACAACGTCAATGTGATGGCTGTGAATCTGACCGAGCAGGTGCGCGGCATCGTCAAAGTGGTGACTGCGGTCGCCAACGGTGAACTCACGCAGAAGCTTACGGTGAACGCAAAGGGCGAAGTTGCCGCACTTGCAGAGACCATCAACAACATGACCAATACTCTGGCAACCTTCGCCGACCAGGTCACAACCGTGGCTCGCGAAGTAGGCGTAGAAGGGCGACTCGGCGGTCAGGCCAATGTACCAGGAGCAGCCGGAACGTGGAAAGATCTCACGGGCAACGTGAATCTTCTCGCCGACAATTTGACCAATCAGGTGCGGGCTATAGCTGAGGTGGCCACCGCGGTCACCAAGGGCGATTTGACCCGTTCGATTCAAGTGGACGCCAGTGGGGAAGTTGCCGAACTGAAAGACAACATCAACACCATGATCGACAATTTGCGGTTGACGACAGACCGCAATACGGAACAGGACTGGCTGAAAACCAATCTCGCCCGCTTCACAGGAATGTTGCAGGGACAGCGCGAACTGACCGCAGTGGGACGTCTCTTGCTGTCCGAACTAGCGCCCCTGGTCAATGCGCAACAAGGCGTTCTATATCAAATGGAGGCTGAGTCACATGGCAGCATGATGCTTCTATCTTCCTTTGCGGACCCAACGGAGGGACACAAAGAGACTGTGAAGGTAGGCGAAGGTCTTGTGGGACAATGCGCGTTGGAAAAGCGTCGCATGTTGATCACCGATCTGCCCGAAGACACAATCCCGGTTCGTTCTGGCCTGTTCAAGGCAGTTCCACGGAACGTCATCGTCCTGCCAATTCTCTTCGAAGATCGGGTGAAGGCTGTCATCGAGTTAGCCAGTCTAAACTCCTTCACCACGTCCCACCTGGCGTTCCTGGAGCAACTGACTTCGAGCATTGGCATCGTGCTGAACAGCATCGAAGCCACCATGCAGACCGAAGGCTTGTTGAAGCAGTCACAGCAGTTGGCAGTCGAGTTGCAAACGCAGCAGAAGGAGTTGCAACAGACCAACGAACAGCTTGCCCAGAAAGCCAAGCAACTCGCTGAGCAGAACGCCGAAGTAGAACGCAAGAACCAGGAAATTGAGCAGGCTCGCGGCGCGTTGGAAGAGAAGGCAAAAGAGCTGGCGCTAACGTCGAAGTACAAGTCGGAATTCTTGGCGAATATGTCGCACGAGTTGCGTACGCCACTCAACAGCATCCTTGTTCTCGGCCAGCAGCTTGCTGACAACCCCGACACCAACCTCACTCCCAAGCAGGTTGAGTTTGCCCGTACCATTCACGGCGCTGGAACCGATCTTCTCAACCTCATTAGCGATATCCTGGATCTTTCAAAGATCGAGTCCGGAACCGTCTCCGTTGAAGCCGAAGAAGTATTTTTTGGAAGCCTGATTGAAATGGTGGCACGTCCTTTCCGCCACGAAGCAGAGAATCGCAAGCTCGCTTTCGAGGTGGAGACCGATGCTCACCTTGCACGCAGTCTTGTGACCGATTCCAAGCGTCTGCAGCAGGTGCTCAAGAATCTCCTATCCAACGCATTCAAATTTACGGAGCAGGGGGGCGTTTGTCTTTCCGTTTCCGCCGTTACTAGTGGATGGACGACACGCCATCCAATTCTTAGTGGAGCAGCCTCCGTTATTGCATTTGAGGTCGCCGATAGCGGCATCGGCATCCCTGCGGACAAGCAAAGAATTATCTTCGAGGCATTCCAACAGGCGGACGCCGGCACTAGCCGTAAATACGGGGGCACTGGCCTCGGTCTCGCCATCAGCCGCGAATTAGCCAGCCTTTTGGGTGGAGAGATTCAACTCGGAGCACACCGGGCAAAGGCAGCACATTTACCCTGTATCTGCCCCAGACCTATGTCGGCCCGTCTACATCAATTGTCAGTACCGACCAGCCTCCGCATCATGGCCCGCGCCTCGAACTTCCTGCGTCGGCGATTACCGTCATCGAGGAGCCGGTCGAGGTGCTTGAGGATGACCGCAATAACATCCAACCGGGAGATGCAGTGCTGCTGATTGTTGAAGACGACGTTCACTATTCGAGTATCCTCTGCGATCTGTCGCGAGAGAAGGGCTTCAAAGTTTTGGTGGCGCTCCGAGGCGCGGAGGCCCTTGCGTTGGCGCGGGAGTTCTACCCCACTGCAGTGTCACTCGACGTTTCGCTTCCCGACATGCTTGGCTGGACTGTTCTTAACCATCTGAAACAGGATCCAGCGACGCGTCATATTCCGGTTCAGATGTTGACGATGGACGAGGACTGGCACCATGGACTGTCCCATGGAGCTTTCGCTTTTGTTACCAAGCCGGCAACCACTGAAGGCCTGAATGCTGCGATCACTCGTATACGCGAGTACTCCAGCCCTCGCCGCAAGCGGCTTCTTGTGGTCGAGGATGAGCCAGCACAGCAGCTCAGCATCGAGACCTTGTTGGGTCATGATGACATCGACGTCTCCGTTGTCTCTACCGGCTCGGAGCCCTGGCAGCGGTGAGGAAGAGCAGTTTGACTGTGCCGTTCTGGATCTCCGCCTACCCGATATGACGGGCTTTGAACTCCTGGAGACTGAGCCAAATCCAAGTCCGGCACCGAATTGCCGGTCGTTGTCTTCACCGGGAAGGACCTATCCCCGAAGAAGACGCACGGCTGCACATGCTGGCGCGCAGCGTGATCGTAAAAGATGTGGAATCGCCTGAGCGCCTGCTCGACGAAACTGCGCTCTTCCTTCACCGGGTCATCTCCGATCTTCCCGAGGAAAAGCGAAATATGCTTGATCGACTGCACCGTTCTGACGAAGCTCTGGTTGGCAGGAAAGTCTTGATTGTCGATGACGACGTGCGCAATATCTTCGCTCTGAGCAGTGTGCTGGAGCGTCGTGGCATGAGCGTGCTTACGGCTGGAACGGGGCGTGAAGCCATTGCGACTGTGGAATCGACCACCGATCTGTCCATAGTTCTGATGGACATCATGATGCCGGAGATGGATGGATACGAGACGATGCAGGTCATCCGGCAGAATCCCCTTTTCCGCCGGCTTCCCATCATCGCCTTGACGGCGAAAGCGATGAAAGGCGATCGCGAAAAGTGCCTCGAAGCGGGCGCCTCGGAGTACCTGGCGAAGCCGGTAAATACCGAGCAACTCTTGTCGGCCTGCCGTATGTGGCTTCATCGATAACTTGCAATAGCTCTGTGATGGTTAAACAAGGCAGGCTTCTGGAATGCAATTCTAAAACGGACAAAGAAAAAAAATGAACGATGGCGACCAGGCAAACATACTCATGGTGGACGATCAGCCTGGCAAGCTGATGAGCTACGAGGTCATCCTCAAGAATTAACGAAAACTTGATTCAAGCGCGATCTGCCCGGGAGGCGCTTGATCAGCTTCTGCGTCAGGACATCGCAGTTGTGCTAATGGACGTAAGCATGCCGGAGATCGATGGATTCGAACTGGCCGACATGATGCGTCAGCATCCTAGGTTTCAGAAGACGGCGATTATCTTTATCTCCGCAGTTCACCTGACCGATCTCGACCGCATCAGGGGATACAAGAGCGGCGCCGTCGATTACATCTCGGTTCCGGTCATTCCGGAGTTGCTTCGCGCCAAAGTGACTGTTTTTGCTGAACTACATCGCAAGAATCGCCAACTCGAACGTCTCAATCGCGAACTGGAAAGCGCGTCCAGAGCGGACGCAGCAGTTGCATGAGAGCGAACACCAATTTCGCACCCTGGCAAACTCCATCCCGCAATTGGCCTGGATGGCGGATGCTCAGGGTTCCATCTTCTGGTACAACCAGCGCTGGTACGACTTCATCGGTACCTTATCCGGAGAGATGCCGATGTGGGGATGGCGGAATGTCCAGCATCCAGATTATGCGGATAAAGTCATTAACAGCTTGAAGCGCCCGGAGAGCCGAAGAGCCATGGGAAGACACCTTTCCTTTATTAAGCAAGGAAGGAAAGTTATCGCTGGTTTCTGGCTCGCGCTGTACCGATCCGCGACTCTCAAGGGAACTTGGTGCGATGGTTCGGCACCGGTACAGATATAAGCGGCAAGATCGCCGCCGAGGAGCAGATTCGCAATCTTAATGGCTCAACTGCAGGAGCGGGTAGCAGAGCTTGAGGCGATCATGCAGGTTCTGCCGGTTGGTGTTGCTGTCTCGCAGGATCCAGAGAGTAACGTTGTCACGGCGAACCTGGCGCTTAGCGATCTGCTCGGTGTAAGCCCGGGCGAGAACATTGCCACGCGCCTCGATCCCGAAAGCGCTGATTCTTTCGAGATTTATAAGGAAGGCTGCCGTCTTGCAACGCTGACCATCCTCTGCTTAGATCCGCAAGAACCGGGCAACAATCTGGAAGTCTAGAGCTCGAAATCCAACGATCGAACGGAGAACCCATTTACCTCCAATCCAGCGCGAGTCCTCTGTTCAATCAATATGGCAATGTGCGGGGAGCCGTCGGCGCGTTCATCAACGTGACCGACAGGAAGCGTCTTGAAGATCTGCTCCGGGAGCGAGCGGACCTGCTCGAACTGGCGACAGAGGCAATCATTGTGCGCGACATGAACGGAGTCCTTCTCTTCTGGAATTCGGGTGCAGAGGCACTCTATGGCTGGCGACGCGAGGAGGTGTTGGGCAAGTCGGTCCACCACGTTCTGCAGACTAGGTTTCCAAAGGGATTTAGTGACGTGGAGAATGCACTCGCACAAAATGGGAAATGGGATGGAAACCTTACCCAATTCACCCGCGACGGCCAGGAAGTAGCCGTCGCTTGCCGAACGGCGCTCAAGGCCGGGGGCAATGCAATCCTTGAGATTGGCCGAGACATTACCGCTCAACTGAAAGCGGAGGATGCTCTTCGCAAAACAGAGAGACTCGCGGCGATGGGAAGGGTGGCAGGAATCATCGCGCATGAGATCAATAATCCTCTTAGAGGCCATTACTAACACGTTTTATCTGCTTCGCGACCATCCATCACTCGACGAAGAAGCTCGTTACTTAGCGAAACTTGGTGAGGAAGAGCTCCTTCGCGTTGCTCACATTACGCGCCAGACGCTCGGCTTCTATCGAGAATCTCAGGATCCCGTCGAAGTTTCCATTTCTGCACTTCTCGACGAAATTCTCGAGTTGCAATCGCGTCGCATGGAATTCAACAATATATCCCTCGACAAGCTTTACCATAGCAGAGGGATTATCTGGGGTTTCCCAGTCGAGCTAAAGCAGGTTTTTCTTAATCTCATTGGGAATGCAGTCCAGGCCATGCCCGAAGGGGGCACACTACGCCTACACGTTTTCGAATCCTCATGGCGGCGGCATGACCGTCCAGAAGTCTGCATTTCCATCTGTGATACAGGTACGGGCATCGATCCCGAGCACGCAAAACATCTCTTCGAACCTTTTTTCACAACGAAATCAACTAAGGGTACCGGATTAGGTCTCTGGATCAGCAAAGGCATTATCCAGAAATACGGAGGGGCAATTCGCTTCCGCAGTGCGTCGTTTAGCGGTCGGAAGATAACCTGCTTTCAACTGATGCTGCCTGACGCGGAGATTCAAGGTGTGCGGGAGTCTCAGAAGTAGCCCGCACCAGTGGTAGCAGGGACGCTTAATGGCCCCCAGTAGCATCACTATTCTCTGCGTGGACGATGAGGAGATTCCCCGAACTCTTCGAAAACTAATACTGCAAAAGCAAGGGTACGAAGTCATAACGGCAGCCTCGGGAACGGAAGCATTGGAAGTGCTTGATCGGATGAGCGTCAATCTTGTTCTCTCTGATCAAATGATGCCCGGCATGCTTGGCACCGAGCTTACAAAATCCGTGAAGGCTATGCGACCTACGATGCCCGTAATCCTGATTTCGGGAGTAAATGAAATCCCCGCGGACGCGGGCTATGCCGACCGATTTATCAGCAAAGTGGGAGGTCCGGAACTCCTCTTCAAGACTCTCTCCGAGGTACTGACTGCCTACGGAAATATCAATTGAGATAGTAGTAACGCGACTTACCGCTAGTGTTCTCCTGGGCATCCAAGTCCAAACCCAGCCATGGAGATGCTCGCCGATTCGGCGGATTCCCGACGAATTTTCTCCGATTCCCGCCGTGAAGACGAGTGCATCGACTCCACCAAGCACCGCGGCCAGAGCACCGATTTCTTTCGCCGCGCGATATACGAAGTAATCCACCGCCAGACGAGCTTCGGGTTCGCTTCTGCTGAGCAGATCGCTCATGTCGTTGCTGACCCCAGCCACGACGCAAGCGCCTCGAGGGCCATCAGCGACGCCGGCATCCAAGCTGTTTGTTTACAAAGACTGCGCCCTGAGCATCCTTCGCGCAAAGCCGTGGTGAGGTTCCAATCCCCTCAATCTGGCCGCGCGCGCCGCGATTTCCCAGTCGTTGTCATCATGTCGCTGGTAGACACAAAACTTCAGGCGCGATGAGCCGGCGTTGAGCACAAGTGCGTAGTCGTCCATCTGTAACTCCTACGGTCTGCTTCGGCGGGCATGCGCCGCGAGTATCGCGACGGCACTATAACATGCGATCCGCGACCGCACGCTATCGGCGTCGATCATGCACACTATTCAGTATTTTTCTGGCACGAATCTCCTACCTTTGAGCGTGGCCTGATCGTCGTAGGCATTCTTGTTAGAGCGCTTGGGAAGTTTGACTTTCTTACTTGGTACTTGCTCCCGGGGAATCAAGCTTAACAAGTGGGATATGCAGTTAAGTCGCGCCCGCTTCTTGTCATCTGAGCGAACGATGTACCAAGGCGCATGGCTGGTATCGGTGGCTTCGAACATCAGGTCGCGTGCACGGGAGTAGTCGTACCAACGCTGACGCGACGGCAGGTCAACTGGGCTGAGTTTCCATTGGCGCAGTGGGTCCTCGATGCGCGCCTCGAATCTTCGCTCCTGTTCCTCGTTGCTCACCTCAAGCCAGAATTTGATAAGTATGATTCCGCTATTTATGAAGTATCGCTCACCAACGGGGCAGAGTTCGAGAAAGCGGCGATGCTGTTCCTTAGTACAAAAGCCCATTACATATTCCACGCCGGCGCGGTTGTACCAACTGCGGTCGAAGATCACGATCTCCCCAGCGGCCGGAAAGTGCGTAATATAGCGCTGCATAAATAGCTGAGTCTTCTCACGATCTGATGGAGCAGGAAGCGCCACGACACGGAAGATACGCGGGCTCACCCGCTCCGTGATGGCCCGTATGGTGCCACCCTTGCCAGCGCCGTCACGTCCTTCAAAGATAATTACGACGCGCTGCCCTTTGTGTTTCACTGACTCCTGCAGAAGGCATAGTTCGGCTTGCAGGCGGCGTAATTCTTTTTCATAATCTTTCCCTTTTAGCTTCGACTTGGGATCTGCGGCTTTTTCTTTCTGTGTTGTCATCGTTACCTCACTTGTTCACTGCTTGCGGAACCGCCAGGCGCTGAAACCGAACAGAATGACCGAGAATGCAAGAGCGCGAGCAGGTTCGGCCATAGTGCGCTCCAGGGTGCGCTCTTCAGGGTGACACCGCGGACGATCATCACCATATAGCGCCATGGATCCCATCCTCTACGGTTGAGGTGGAACTGGTACTTGTCTCGTAACCCCATCCACGAAGCCGGCATGTGGAGGGTTTAGTTAGCGGACTAACGTCAAGCTGTCCGACGAGGGTCGCTTGCATCGGTGGAGTCAGGTGCGCCTTCATGTAGTTGTGGTCTTAAGTAAGGCGACATGACCATCAGTTAGCAATACCTGCGGACTCATCAAAGTTTGCCTCGGGTTTAGGGCAGAGCATTCGTCACGCCAAAGAACCCTCGGATTATTCCTAGAACAATGTGCGGCCTTCCGCCACTGGGGAAATCCCCAGTATGCAGGACGCCGAGATATAGGCATATCCCGAAGACCAACCGCGATGGCCCAGCAAGCTGGCTGCCAATGTGTTACGTGAATGTAAATACCTAGGACTTTCCCTGATTGTTTTTACCGGTTGCTCGGCGTAAGAATGAGTGATAGTGGAAGCTCCCGAAGTTCCGTCAGCGATCTCCAAATACGTCTAGAGTGCAAGAACGCCTTATGGGGTCGAATCGTCGGATTCCGTGGAAACAAATTAGCTCGCCCTTTACGCCATTTGGATTTAGCCCGTTCGAACGCGATCCAAAGGTAGAACAGCTGAAAAAGCACTCTTCTGCTAACGACGCGATTTCGTGAGAGGACACATCTCTACGATTGTCAGTTTTGAAAGTTGCCGATATTTTCTGGCAGGCTTGGTCTGCGAATTCGCCCAAAAAGGAGCACGACTATGACACCCGTGGCAGCACCTGAACAAGTCCGCCATCCCCTGAGTGCATATGGACCTGCGAGATCTACCATCTCAGGAACACCTCTCAACGCCGACGAATTGCGCAAAACCCACGCCTATTGGCGCGCCTGTAATTACCTGATGTTGGGCATGATCTACCTACAGGACAATCCGCTGCTGAAGGAGCCGCTTAGAGCGGAGCACATCAAGAATCGGCTTCTGGGGCATTGGGGCTCGAGTCCAGGGTTGGCGTTTATTTATATCCACCTGAACCGCCTGATCAAAAAGTATGACTTGGACATGATCTTCCTCGCGGGGCCTGGACACGGGGCGCCCGGAGTTCTCGCTCCGGTCTATTTGGAAGGCGCATATTCGGAAATCTATACGGATAAGAGCGAAGACGAAGATGGCATGCGGGCGTTTTTCAAACAATTTTCCTTTCCGGGCGGCATCGGAAGTCACTGCACGCCGGAGACGCCCGGATCAATCCATGAGGGCGGTGAACTTGGGTACGTACTCTCGCATGCGTGTGGTGCCGCCTTCGATAATCCGGAACTGATTGTTGCGGCGGTAGTCGGCGATGGAGAGTCGGAAACCGGGCCACTTGCCACGTCGTGGCAGATCAACAAATTCCTGAACCCGATTCGAGACGGTGCAGTCCTTCCCAGTACTGCATTTGAATGGCTACAAGATCAATAACCCAACGCTGCTCGCGCGTATAAGCCATGAAGAACTGGAAAGTTTTTTCCGAGGCTACGGATGGACGCCATACTTTGTGGAAGGCTCCGATCCGGAGAGCATGCATCAGGCGATGGCTGCGACAATCGAACACTGCGTTTCCGAGATCAGAAAATCTCAAAACGAAGCTCGCCATACCGGAGTAGCTGAGCGTGTGCGCTGGCCCATGATCGTGCTACGGACGCCAAAGGGATGGACCGCTCCAGAGTGAGATCGACGGGCACAAATTGGAAGGCTCTTGGCGGGCGCATCAAGTTCCGATGGCGGATGTGAAGAAGAACCCAGAACGGCTTCATCAACTGGAAAACTGGATGCGGGGGTACAAGCCGGAAGAGCTCTTCGACGAACGCGGAACCTTGCTTCCGGAACTCAAAGAACTTGCACCGACTGG
This sequence comes from uncultured Acidobacteriaceae bacterium, assembly GCA_963797415.1. Lineage (GTDB taxonomy): Bacteria > Acidobacteriota > Terriglobia > Terriglobales > Acidobacteriaceae > Edaphobacter. Next base: position 383,747 of record CAWCPB010000006.1, on the reverse strand, counting down.
CACGCGAAGAATGGGCGCTAATCCTCACGCGAATGGAGGTCATCTGAAGAAGGCTCTCCGTTTGCCGGCATTCCAGGAATACGCCTGCAAGGTCGATAAACCAGGCACTCAGGAGGCAGAAAACGCGCGTCCGCTGGGCGCTTTCCTCCGCGACGTGATGAAGCTGAACATGAAGAACTTTCGCGTCTTCGGCCCGGACGAAAACACGTCGAACAAGCTGAATGATATCTATGCGGTCAGCAAAAAGTTCTGGATAGAGGAATATTTTCCCGAAGATGCTGATGGCGGCGAGCTAGCTCCTGACGGACGAGTGATCGAGATGCTCAGCGAACATACTCTTGAAGGCATGCTTGAAGGCTACTTGCTCACCGGACGCCATGGATTCTTCTCTTCCTATGAGGCATTCATCCATGTGATTGACTCTATGTTCAATCAGCATGCTAAGTGGCTCTCCATCTGTAATCATCTCTCATGGCGCGATAGCATTGCGTCGCTGAACATATTTGTCACTTCCACGGTTTGGCGGCAAGACCACAACGGCTTCACTCATCAGGATCCCGGGTTCATCGATGTAGTCGTGAATAAGAGCGCGGAAGTCACACGCATCTATTTACCGCCTGACGTGAATTGCCTCTTATCCGTCGCCAACCACTGTCTGAAGAGTGAGAACTACGTCAACGTTATCGTTTGTGACAAACAGCTGCATCTTCAGTACATGGATATGGACGCGGCAATCGCGCATTGCACTAAGGGCATCGGAATCTGGGAATGGGCGTGTACTGACGAGGGTAGCGAACCGGATGTGGTAATGGTCTCCGCCGGCGATATACCTACACAGGAAGCTCTTGCAGCGATTTGCCTGCTGCGGAGCGAGTTTCCCGACATCAAGATCCGTTATATCAATGTGATCGATCTCTTTAAATTCCAGCCCAGTACGGAACACCCCCACGGCTTGTCCGATCGCGACTTCGATTCGCTCTTCACCGTCGACAAGCCGATCATCTTCAATTTCCACGGGTATCCATGGCTCATTCATCGTTTGGCTTACCGACGCAAAAATCACGACAACATGCATGTGCGTGGCTACAAGGAACGAGGCAACATCAATACACCGCTGGAACTGGCGATCGTGAACGAAATCGACCGCTTCAGCCTGGCAATGGACGTCATCAAGCGTGTGCCAAGGTTGCAGCCGGTCGGAGCGCACGCCATGGAACGCTTCCGCAATATGCAGATTGCATGCCGGAACTACGCTTACGAGCACGGGACCGATATACCCGAGGTTGCTGGCTGGAGATGGCCGCACTAGAGTCCCGTTCACTAGATGCTCCCATGCACGCCCGAGGAAGGCGCACGATTTACGCAAGAGGGGAAGCTCCGAATGAGCCGGCGTACCAATCCTCACGAAGGAGGAACAGATGGGTACAAGCGCGCGCATGGCACCGAAAGCGAAGATAGTGAAGATGGATGCTGCAAGACTTCTCCGAACAATACGGATGTGGCCCTATCCAGTTCATGGCAGAGGACGGGCTATATCAACGACATCTCCACTTCGACAATGTTGCGGACGAGACAGCCATCGGTCCACGCGAGCGCTTTGAAGCTATCGCGCGCTCTGTGCGGGACGTTCTTTCGCAACGATGGGTGCTTACCGAGAAAACCTACGAACAGAAGAATGCCAAACGTGTGTACTACCTCTCGATGGAATTTCTCCTCGGCCGCTCTTTGGCAAACAATATCACCAATCTTCTGCTCGATCCGATCGTCATGGAAGCGGCAAAGAAAAACGACGTGGATCTGCTTTCGCTGCTGGAACAAGAGGATGATGCAGGCCTGGGTAACGGAGGACTTGGCCGGTTGGCAGCATGTTTTCTTGACTCCATGGCCACTCTGCAGCTTCCGGCCATGGGCTACGGGCTGAGATACGAATATGGCATGTTCAAACAACTCATTGAAGACGGCTGGCAACAAGAGAAGCCGGACAATTGGTTGCGTCAACCGGATCCCTGGGAAGTCGCGCGGCCGCACGAGAAGGTTGAAATCAAGCTGAACTCTACTTTTGAGTTGCAAGGTGGATCATTTCGACTGGTTCGCGGAAGACCGAGCACTTTGTGGGGTATTCCTTTTGACCGCCCAATAATTGGCTATGGGGGCAAGAACGTAAACACACTTCGGCTCTGGGCTGCGAAGAGTACAGATTATTTCGACTTTCAGAGATTTAGCCGTGGCGATTTTGTTGCTGCGCAAACGGGGGACCTTGCGGCTGAGTCGATAACGCGGGTTCTGTATCCAGACGACACTACAAGTTTGGGCAGAACGTTGCGTCTCGTACAGGAATACTTTCTGGTAGCTTGCTCACTGGCGGATCTCATCCGACGCTTCCGCCGGAATAACGCGGATTGGAGCACGTTACCAGAAAAGGTCTCGATCCAGTTGAATGATACGCACCCGGCGATGGCGGTCCCGGAGATGATGCGCATCTTGTTGGATGACGCACATCTTGAATGGGATCACGCATGGGAGCTCACGCAGCAGACGTTGGCCTATACGAACCACACGCTACTCCCCGAAGCTCTCGAGAGGTGGCCCGTTGAATGGTTTGAGATATTGCTACCGCGTCATCTGGAGATCATTTACGAAATCAACCGTCGTTTGCTTATTTCGATCCAGAACCGGTTTCCCGGCGATAACCAGCGCGTTGCGAACATGAGCTTGGTCGAAGAAGGTCCTCAGCGCAAAATTCGCATGGCCAATCTGGCCATCGTCGGTTCGCACAGCACCAATGGGGTCGCTGCGATTCATTCGCACCTGCTGAGGACGACGACGGTCAGAGACCTCGCCGAGATGTTTCCAGAACGCTTCAATAACAAAACAAATGGCGTCACGCCTCGACGGTGGCTACTGCTCGCCAATCCCTCTCTCACCGCAACCATTACCGAAGCTATTGGGAGTGGCTGGATTACAGATCTCGACCAGCTGAGCAACCTTAAGCCGCTTGCCAGCGATCGGGCCTTTCGAGAGGCATTTCTTAGGGCTAAACGCGAAGCCAAAGTTCGGTTTGCGGAATGGCTTGTAACGAGCACGGGGCAAACGGTAAATCCGGACTCAATCTTTGATTGTCAGGTCAAACGGATTCACGAATACAAGCGGCAGCTGCTGAATGCGCTGCGGATTGTCGTGCTCTACAACCGTATTCGGAAAGACCCAGACATTGCCATGGAGCCACGAACGTTTTTCTTCGCAGGCAAGGCAGCCCCGGCGTATCACCTGGCAAAGCTGATCATCAAGTTCATCAACAACGTTGCCGGCACTATCGACGGTGACCCTGTCGTTCGCGGCCGTCTGAAGGTTATCTTTTTGCCGGACTACCGCGTCTCACTTGCAGAGCGGTTGATTCCAGCGGCCGATGTATCGAATCAGATCTCAACGGCTGGCTACGAAGCCAGTGGCACGAGCAACATGAAGTTCATGATGAATGGTGCTTTGACCATCGGTACACGAGACGGCGCCACCATCGAAATGGTCGAAGAGGCAGGCGAGGAAAATTTCTTTCTCTTTGGGCTGACAGCGAATCAGGTCGCCGACAGTCGCGAATGGTACAACCCACGCTGGCATTATGAAAACGAGCCGGAAACGCGCGCTGCATTGGACTTGATTTTCTCTGACTTCTTCAGCCGCTACGAACCGGGAATCTTCTCACCCCTCCGCGACGTACTGTTGACCAATGGAGATCACTACATGCACCTCGCGGACTTCAGATCTTACCTTGAGGCAGACCAGAGGATGCTTGGGCTTGTACGCTCAGCAAGACGAGTGGGCGGGCAAAGCCATTTTGAATATCGCGAGTTCGGGCAAGTTCTCGAGTGATAGAACGATCAGGCAGTACGCGGAAGGCATATGGAACGTCGTGCCGTGCCCAGTAGTATGAACGCGAAAGCACATACAGGTCCGATCACGATTCTCCCCGCGCAACGGAGAGAAGCACAGGCGGATGCTATGGATGGGGCGCCAAAGTCAAGGGCAGGATTTGGATGATTCTAAGCGACGTGCTCTCTCACCGGGGCGAACTGAAGTGCGCGCAGTTGCCATTCTTCAAGCGACACCTCTTCGCAGCAAACTCCCAACTCAGGCCAGGTCACCGCATTCATCGTGGCAAACACCAGACGGGCGTGTTCGTCAGGCTCGAGGGCCGCTTCGTTCAGCAGACGCAGAAAGGCTTCGTCGTCCTTGAAGTGGGCGATCATGGCGGCTTCGCTGGAACGAAGAGCGCGTGCTGCGACGCTAAAGGTAAGCAGGGGGCGGTAACTTAGGGCAAGTTTATAGCGCATCCTTTGAAGTCCTCGGGGAGTTGGAGTTGGACTGGAACTAGCCGAACGCAAAGGGGGCAGCTCGCGTATGGCCCTGGGAGCTGCCCTTCATGATCCGGTCGATCGACCGGAAGACGTCTGCTTAACTAGATGATGTCTGTCAGAATCGGGATGCCTGCCCGCACCGTCTTCTCGCTGCCTACCCCGTTCGCTGATTCCGCATCCAAATATCCGAGGTGCTGAATGAAAGCGAGCCACTTATTACTTGCCGGAATATGCGTTGGAGCCGCGCATTACGTATGCGCTGTTCTACGAGCCAACCCTTCAGCGCGAGGCGGCCGGATTTGACGGCCTTGAATATCCAGGCAAACGGGGCGGCGCTGTGGAAATCTAGCAACGCTATGGCATTCCCTGTCCCTCAACAGGGGGATCAAATTCCCGCAGGGCTGTCTTCATTGAAAACTTGATCATTATTGAATACTTGATCATTCTGACCAGCAAAGAAAGCAGATTTCCCTGTCAGCGTGGAGAGAATGGTCGCGTCAGATTGCATCCACCGCCACCTTCTTTTTATCTGTTTTCAAATAGAACAACTAAATGCGGTTGCTGATCCGTACGAGAGTCGGTGGGTTCTCTGAATTCCGCAAGCGAACCTCTTCTCGCGCTCACCCAAAACCCCAGCGGCTATCGCCTATCACAGACCTCGGTATTCAGAGAGGGATAAAGGCGGTTCGGTCAAAATACGATGCTGCGACTAGGACGACGTCACGATGACATGGCGGCCCCGAGGACAACTCCACTCGACCTCATCACATCAGAGTTGTTGATGTGCGGGACTGAGCGGTAGTCCGTTCTCGCTGGCCCGGTAACTCGGAAAATTCCTTTTCCGTGAAAGGTCCTTCAATATGATGTCTCCTCGTTTTCGATTCGTGGCTTCGGCCGCGGTAGCGCTTCTATGGCTTACGGGCAGCTTGATTCCTAATCACGCGCTTGCACAGGCTCCCGACAACTCCACCCAGAATAAAAGTCAGACTGCAACAGCTGACAATCAAGCCAATTCAAAAGCGGATCGGCAAATCACTGCCCAGATTCGCAAGGCGATTGTTGGTGACAAAGGCCTCTCTACTTACGCTCACAACGTCAAGGTAATCACCGTAAATGGTCAGGTCACCCTTAAGGGCCCCGTATCAACCGACGATGAGAAACAGAAAGTCGCTTCCCTCGCCGGAAATGTTGTTTCCCCAGACAAGATCGTGAATGAAATGACCGTCAAGCAGTAAATCTTTTACCAAATCAAGATCGAGCCGCGAAACCAGCAAAAGGAGAATAACGATGTCCAGCAAAAACACAGCAGTCTTCGGACTCTATGCAACCCCAGGTACGGCCGAAGCAGCAGTTGACCACTTACTCTCGAAGGGCTTTTCTAACTCGGCAATTTCAGTCCTCTTGCCGGATGATGACACCACGCGCGCCTTTGCCCATGAGAAAAACACCAAAGCGCCCGAAGGCACAACAGCCGGGGCCACCACAGGTGGAGTTGTCGGAGGAACCTTAGGGCTATTGGCCGGAATTGGCGCTCTTGCGATTCCGGGAGTTGGCCCTCTCATCGCAGCTGGCCCCATCATGGCTACCCTCGCCGGAGTCGGTGTTGGCGGTGCGGTGGGCGGACTCGTCGGAGCCCTGGTCGGCATGGGCATTCCTGAGTACGAAGCAAAACGCTACGAAGGTGCCGTCAAGAACGGAGGAACGTTGCTCTCAGTTCATTGCGACACATCCGAGCAGATCGATGCCGCTAAGGACGCCTTGAAAGCGACAGGAGCCAAAGACATATCGTCATCGGGCGAGGCAAGTGCCGACAAAACGGAGGGCGCGCGTGGAACCTTCGGCGACATCTCGGAAGGGAGGCCGCTTTCTGTCGATCCCGTAACTCGGCCGGCCGTTATGTCCGAACGCCCCGTAGATGTAGTTAGCCAGCCAAAAGTGATCAACCGCTCCTAACACGGAAATACTGTAATCAATGCTGAGTGGGCCTGCTCTATAGAGCAGGCCCACTTGTTTGATCATTCATTTCTGCAATCTTGTCCGATTTATCCATGGCGGGTGGCCCGTATATAAACCCACCCCTACCGCGGGTGCCCCATTTATGCAGTTTCATCGCATGAGCGGGCCTTCGCGCGAAGCGCGAACCGCTCTCCTCCCTGCAACGATAAGACCATCTTATGGTCTCAGACCTCGAATCCCGAAAGGATACGGGCCTCCGCCTCCACCCCTCCCGACGATCGACGCTCCATCGACGAGAATCGCTATCACCGTGGGAATGTCCTTCAAACAGCGAATCCTCTTCGTCGTTTACGCTGAAACCACTTCAGCGGCATCCGTCTCATCGGTGCCCGTCTTGCCACCTCAGCCGAGGTAGAACAATATGAAGAAAGCTAGCGAACTCGCTCCTGCACGCGATAGGTTCCCGACGAGCCGTCGATGATCTCCAGATGAGGGCCTGCGGGTGGAGGTGTCTGCGGCGGTCCCTGTCTTCCGGCGGGCGCTGCCGGGGCTTGTGCCGCCATGGATGGAATCAACGTAGGGAAGAACGCTGCGGCGACCGTTCTAAGTTAGATCCTTGACCGTTGGTCCGAGATAGAGCGCGGTCTACTCCACGTAAGGACAGCCGCCCACTCTTTGCTCAGTGGGATTTTCTCTCTGTGAACACCGTGCAGAGATGAATCAGTGATCGGCCAATAGCCCGCCAAACCGCATAAGTAAATTCAACAAATTCCATGACGCTCCCAAAGATACGTTTAGTCCGTCCTTCGGCTGTGGTGCGAACGCTTAGAGTCTCGACTGGGTCCTCTCCTCACTGCGAAATATCCAGAACTACGTTTAGGTTGCGCTTCATCCCGGCAACCATCAGGACATTTCTCAGGGACCGTTCAGTGCGCCTCCCGACCCCTATCAGCTTCTCTTGATCCGACACAGAAGCCTTCAGTCTGAAAACGACGCTCTGAGGCATTTCTACGATCTCAACGGATACTTCATCTGGGCTGTCCACCATCATTTGGGTGACGGTGAGAAGCATGTCAGCAATCTGCTGTTTCTCATTCATCCTTGGATGAACTCATGGGACGCCAAGAATTGTCGTTGACCTAAAGCAATAAAAGAGGTAGACGAGAGATTGTCCTGTATGGTTCGAGTCAACCACCCTCGAAAATCACGTCCCTATCAGCGTCGATGTATAAATGAGGTCTCGATCTTATGGAGAACTATATGAACGTGAAGCGCTCCTTGCCTCAGGGAAGTTCCTCTACTGGTCTGATGCCTGGCCTGTTGCATCGGATCGTCGCCGCAGCGTTCTTCGCTACGTTGATTCCATCCATGGCGGCACAAGCCCCGGCAGCGCCCGCCGGAAGACAGGGACCGCCGCCGACACCTCCAACCGCAGGCGCTCATCTGGAGATCATCGACGGCTCGTCGGGAACCTATCGTGTGCAGGAGCAGTTCGTCGGAATCAACTTCCCCAGCGATGCGGTTGCCACCAGTCCGACCGTCGCCGGCACACTGGTCATCGCGCCGGACGGCTCGATCGTCACCGCGCAATCCAAACTGACCATCGATCTCCGGGCCCTGAAAAGCGATCAGGACCAGCGCGACAACTTCGTCCGAACCCGGACCCTGGAGACGGATAAATTCCCCTACGCCGAATTCGCCCCCACCCGCGTCGAAGGCATCCCAGTAATGATTCCCACCCAGGGACAGGTGGGATTTACATTGACCGGCAACCTGACCATTCACGGAGTAACGAAAGAGGTCGCCTTCAAAGGCATCGCAACCTTCGGCAGAGATTCCACCGTCAACGGCCGTGCCAAAACCGACTTTACCTTCGCCACCTTCGGACTCACCAAACCGGCAATCGGCAGACTCATGGGCGTCGACGACAAGATCGAACTCGAAGTCGTCTTCCGGTTCAAGCGAAGTTAAAAAGGTCACGCCAAAACCGCTTCAACGAGCCGCAGCCACCTAAAACCCTGTCAACCCCCAAACGCACCTAAACCTTTGCGACACCATAACTTGCGCTTGGCGTAGTAGTTTGCTCCAACCCGCTAAAATGGATATAGAGATTGAAAAAACAATCGACCAGGCCAAACCAGCAATAAACCCAGAAATTCCCAGTAACCCCTTGAGCTGCACATATTTGGCGATAACTCCTTTGTTATGACTATTTTGCAGCCATATACCCACTGTAAGTTATTAATTACAAAAGACTTACAGCCGGGCAATGGGGGGGGGGGGGACCTCCCCAGGAATGGCTCGCGAAAGAGGCATCCTGATCCGGTTAGCGTCTGCACTGCGATCATGTGGCCAGGCATGGCGAGGAGCATGAGGTTATAGTCGAAAGAACAACGGGTAGGAGCGGTCTATATGGTGAGCGGAAGACGGAAAAAGCGACAGACAGATCAAAACCCGTTGCTGATCGAGGAACGTCGTCAACACGTCCTTGCAACCATTAATCGCGATGGCCGCGTGCTCGTCTCCGAACTTTCGGATGCGCTCGGAATCTCCCGCATCACCATCAGAAAAGACCTCTCTTACCTAGAAGAGCGGGGAATGCTGCAGAGGACACATGGTGGAGCGTTATCCCCACAAAGCGGAGCTTTGCTGGATCCCTCGCTGAACGAGAAAGCACAGCATCGCCTCCAGGAGAAGCAACGCATCGCAGAAGCAGCGGTAAAAATGGTGAGCGAGCACCAGTGCGTTCTCCTCGATTCTGGAAGTACAACGACAATGATCGCGCGTGCGCTCCGCAGCTTCTCAAGCCTCACCGTGATTACGAATGCGGTCAACATCGCGGGCGAACTGATGGCCACGAACTTCGATGTGATGTTGACCGGCGGCATGCTTCGACGAAACTCCTATTCGCTGGTCGGCCCACCTGCCGAAGACACATTGCGCGAAATTCACGCCGATATCCTGTTTCTTGGAGTCGATGGCTTCGATCCAATAAATGGTATTACCACGCCGAATGTATTGGAATCGCGCGTTAACCGAGCCATGGTCAAAGTCTCGCGAAAAGTAGTAGCCGTTTGCGATTCAACTAAATTCAGTCGCAGGAGCCTTGCTCTGATCGTGCCAACGTCTGCGGTCCACGTAGTGATTACTGATAAGGGCATTTCCACCGTGGATCTGGAATGCCTACGCAACGCAGGGGTAGAAGTCATCTTGGTTCAGGTCAGCCGGTAGACTGGCGCTTTGTAGCGCCCAGTCAAAATATTGGAATGCTGACCTAAAAAATTTTGAAGTAAGACACGGTCACGGAAGGCCTCGGTTCCTCCTGATCGCAATGTGGAGAGTGCGGCTGTGGCATTTCCCGCCGCTGCACATTCTTTCAGCGGGAGGCCGTCGAGATAGCTCTTTAGAAAACCCGCGTTGAAGCTGTCGCCGGCCCCTATAGTGTCCACGGGTTCAACTTTTAAGGAGGGCACGATCCAACGCGTCATTGCCCGCGCGAACTACCGAACCGCGAGCGCCGCACTTTACGGCTACTACCGGGCCATATCGCGCCAATGAATCCATCGCTGACTCCAGATCGTCTGTGCGCATCATGCGTTTGGCTTCATCTTCGTTTGGCAGCAGCACGTCTACTAAGTGAAGCACTTCCTCCAATGGGTCGCCCCATGGTCGTCGGGATCGTCATTCGTATCGAGCGATAACGTAAGGCCGCGCTGCTTCAGTTGATGGCAAAGGATGGGAAGATCGTGTTTAAGGCTCTTCTGGAGAAATAGTGAGGAGATGTGGAAATGCCGGCTGGATGAGATGAAATCCATGTCGATTTCCGCGACACTCATCTTCTCCATCACGCCCATGTAAGTAAGGATGTGCCGTGTATTTCCATGATGTAGTAGGAGAGTTATTCCGGTTTGGTCGTCGAGTGAAGGCTTCGCATAAGAGAGACTCGCACCCATCTCCTGCATTCGTTCAAGACAGATTTTGGCCAATGGATCTGAACCGATCTTGGTAGCGAATCCGACTTTCACGCCTAGAGGCAGCAAGGTTATGAGCGAGAATTGCGGAAGAGCCACCGAGAGTAAGCGAGAAGTTTTCGGCGAGCAATTCGCGGTCCAGGGGCATATGTTCAGGCAGGCCATAGAGGATCAGATCCAGGTTGATCTCACCGGCAATCGCTATATCGTGCTGGTTCATTCGTTTCCTAGATGGTAACGACTCTACTCAGATTCTTTGGATTATCCGGGTTGAGACCTTTTTCTAACCCTCTATAACTTCCCAGCAACTGTCCCCAGACTACATAGATCACCAACCGTGCTAGTTCAGGCACGGGAAGGTCCAATTCAATCACAAGGTCGGCCATCTTTCGCAGTTGGTCTCCGGCAGTGTTCACGATGGCGAAGACTCGAGATCCCAGTTCCTTCATCTCCAGCAGGACAGCCGATTCTTCTTGGTAGCTGGATTCAGAGATGAGTCCTCCAACAAGAGTCGAGGGTCCCGCGATGGACTTTGGGCCGTGCCTGAACTCCAGCGTGTGGAAGAATTGTGCAAAGGTAGATGAGGATTCCATCACCTTTAGTGCCACCTCTGAAGCAATTGCATACAGGGCTCCCTGACCAAGCACGGCGATATCCTCAAAGGACTGCTGCGCAAAGTGTGCGACCTCTTCGTCGTAATCCTCCAGCAGACGTTCAAGATGATTTGGCAGTTGCTGCAATGCCTCGATAAAGTCAGTGTTATCGGCGAGCGCAGCTGCAAGAAACTGTAACCCGAGGAGCATGCAAGTAAATGAGGAGGTCATTATCATACTTTCCTCCTCGACATGAATTTTCAACACGCGATCGGTCATGCTTTCCAATTCACGACCATCGCATGTCACAGCGAGGAAGGAGACGTTCTGCGCTTTCAATATTTCAGCCACATGCAGTACTTCTGAAGTATGGCCGGAACGAGATATAAGAACTGGATAGTAAGACGCCGCTCCTTTAGGGAAGACCAAGTCATTGTTGAGCAACACTTCAGAGGCAGGTACAGCCCTTGCGGCAACCTTTAGCAACGACGAGAAGCTGCAGGCTGGCTGCCTGAGCAAGATAGAAGCTCGTGCCACAGCCAATAAATACCCACTCTACGTCTGATGGAGACTGATCTTCTGCCAGACGGCGAAGATTTGCCGCTACCCAGATTCTTTAGGCAATGTCGCCATACTGCAGGCTGCGATTTGATCTCCGCTAAAGTCTTCACATGCTTTTGCATACGACAAAATCCTCCTAGATGCTGCAAATACGAACTTCTGCCTATCGACATTACCGCATCGAGCTCCGTTAGCAGTAACATCAATAGTCACAATATCAAAACAATACGAAATAAGCGCTGAATACTCGGGTTAGCGCTATTCTCGTTGAGATTGCAGGCTTTCTAGTGGCGTCATATATTATCGTGTACTCCTACTTGACTGAAATTACTAGGAAGGACGCTCCTCGGTTCAATTTAAAGATGCGAATAGGAACGAAATACCCGAATGGCCCGGCACATAGCTAGAAAAAGAAATCCATGACTCCCCCTCCCCTCCCCTCCCCTAAAGCGAAATAAAACGACATGCTTGGAAAATAAGGACGCGAGCTTTATACCCGCGCCTTTCTCTCATCTATTCGATGGGTGTGAGTTATAAACCGAAGACGAAGACGTCGCTTCCGGCGGCGATGGCGAAGTACTGCTTGCCATTGATGCCGTAGGCCATGGGCGAGGCGTGCGGCACCTGGCCAAGGTTGAAGTGCCAGAGCGGCTTTCCGTTGTGCGCGTCGACGACGATGAAGTTCTGCTGGTTCCCATAGGCGACCAGACCAGTTGCCGTCGACATGACGCCGGCCCAGGTGTAGTCGTTGCCGATCTGCGGCTCGTGGATGGCCATTTGTAGCTTGTCGAGGCTGAAGCCATTGAGGAAGCCTTTGACGACCTCTCCTGGCGGACGACGCCCGCCGGTGGCGTAGAAGGTGTGGCCCGCTTCGAACTCCTCACTCTTGGAGGTGAAGATGGTGCAGGCCTCCTGCGAGCGGAAGTAGAACATGTTAGTCGCAGGGTTGTAGCTGGGGGAGTACCAGTTGGTGGCGCCGTCGACGCTGGGGCAGACGAGAACACCCTTTTCGTCGGGAATGAGGTTGTTCGAGATGGGGCGGCCCTTCTCGTCGAGGCCGGAGGCCCACGTTACATTCGAGGCGAACTTCTGGCCGAAGAGAAACTTGCCGTTGGTGCGATCCAGAATGTAGAGGAAGCCGTTACGGTTCGCCGACATCAGCAGCTTGCGTGGCTCACCCTTGAATTTGGCGTTGATGAGCACGGGAGTCTGCACGGAGTCGTAGTCGTAGAGGTTGTGCGGGCTGTACTGGAAGTACCACTTCAGCTTGCCGGTGTCCGGGTCGAGCGCGACGACGGAGCTGGTGTAGAGGTCGTCGCCGGGGCGGACGCTGCCGTCGTAGTCGGGCGTGGGATTGCCGGTGCCCCAGTAGAGCGTGTTCAGCTCGGGGTCGAAGGTGCCGGGCATCCACATCGCGCCGCCGCCGTGCTCCCACAAGCCGTTGGGCCAGCTCTCGTTGCCGAACTCGCCGGGGCCAGGGATGGACCAGAAGCGCCAGACTTCTTTGCCTGTCTGGGGGTCGAAGGCCGCGATGAAGCCGCGCACGCCGTCGTCACCGCCTGAGGTGCCGGTGACGACCAGGTTCTTGATGACCATGGGTGCGCTGGTGGCGCCCCAGTTCTTGTTGCCGGTGGCGTAGGGCGTGTCCCAGAGCACGTTGCCGGAGCGCGCGTCGAGGCAGAGCAGGTGCGCGTTGTCGGTCGTCATGAAGACGCGGGTGCCGAGGACGGCGACGCCGCGGTTGTGGTGGCTGGAGGCGTCATCGACCAGACCCTGCGTGACGGGGCGTACATGATGCCAGAGCTGGTTGCCGGTAGCTGCGTCGAGCGCATAGGCGTCGTTGCCGCTGGTGACGAACATGACTCCGGCGGCGACGACGGGCGTCACCTCGAGGGCGCCGGCGTCGCGGCTATGGAAGACCCACTTGGCCTGCAGGCGGCTGGCGTTGGCGGGCGTGATCTCGGTCAGGGTGCTGTAGCGGCTGCCGGTGTGGTCGCCGTTGTAGGAGAGCCAGTCGTTCGTGGTCGGCTTGAGCAGATCGGCGGCCTTCACGTTGACCTCGCCGAGGTCCGAGGCGGGGGGCGCCGCGGTTTTTTCTGCGGAAGCCTCTGCCTTTGTCGCTGGTGATTTTGGTTTAGGGGCAGGGCTCTGTCCGAGAGCATCGTCCGTTCCCATCGCTAACAACAGCGATCCAGCTGCTGCAATTCCAAACACACGCTTACCGAATCCCATCATCGTCGCCTGCCGTTCCTGTTTTTCAGTCGTGTCGAAGATCACCTTTGTTACTCGCCACCGCCGCGGCGTCCGCGTGCCGGGGGACTCGCCGGAGCGGCTTTGCCGGTCACAATCAGGTAGCCTGCGATGTCATTCAGCTCCGCGGGCGTAAGCCGGGTGCCGTAGTCGTGTGGCATCAGAGAGTGGTCGGTGTATTGCACGTTGGCCAGAGTGTTGCGCGCGAGGAAGTGAAAGCGGCCGTCCTGAGTCTGCATCTCGAGGGTAAAGTTGTCCTCGGAGCGCACGACACCGGTGAGTTTCTGGCCGGACTTGGTACGGACCTCGACGACGCGCGCGGCGGGAACGAGCGGGCTGTCAGGGGTCACGATCGCCTTTATGATGCCGTCCTCGCTGTGGCTCTGGCCGTAGACTGTCAGGTCGGAGGCGATGAACCCGCCCTCGCCCTTGACCATGTGGCAGCTGGAGCACCCGGCTTTGCCGAAGAAGAGCGTGTGGCCGGAGTTGGAGTCGCCGATGACTGCGGCCGCAGGGGCGTTGGACGAGGTCTTACCCTGCAGGGTGCGCAGGAAGTCCACTACGGCGCGGATGCCGGCATCGCCGAGTTGCGGGAAGGCAGGCATGCCCGCCGGCGTGCCGTCATGTACGATCTTGATGAGATCCGCATCGGAGAGCGCGACGACCGAGGGCATGGTCGCGATAGCCGGGGCCTTGTCGCCTCCGCGGCCATCGGCGCCGTGGCAGCCGGCGCAATTGCGGGCAAACTGCTGCGCGCCGGCATTGGCGCCATTTCTCTGTCCCTGGCCGAGCATGGGCATGGCCGCGAGCAGGAACAGCGCGGAAAAAGCCAACAAGTTGATGCACTGGCGAGCTGTCATCGGACCCAGGGTTCTCCTCAATACATTGATTCGTTGCAGCTATTTTCTTAGGCAAGCTGTCCAGCGTTACCGGGGTTTTGACTGCCGTGATAGCTTGGTGCCAGAGGCTTTAATGCTCCGCGCGTTTCTGCGCCATCCCTGGATACCAGGAGCGCACGCAGAGGATGCGCGATTTTACGTTTCGGGGCACTGTAGTAGCCGACCGTGGCGTTAAGCCGGAAGAAGTAGGCATCGCCAGGCTTGGCGGGATGGCGTCCGGCCAGGCCGTCGCCGCCGTCGCCGGCCACCATGTCGCCGTGGCCGTCCAGCACGATATAGATCTCCTCCTCGCGCTGGTGGTGGTGAGGGAAGTTCGTTCCGCCGGGTGCGATCTCCATGAGGAAGAGGCTAGTGACAGCTTTGCCGACGTCGATGCGGTCGCGGGTCTGCCCGTCGTCGCCGAGGAGCAGGCGGTAGAGCGTCGAGTCAGGATGGCTGCCTACGAGCTGCGTCGGAACATCTTCAATGTTGGCCTTCAGCGCGTGCGCCGGAAGCGGGGCAGCGGTGTAGCCCTTGGTCTTGAAGCCCATCACCAGAACCGTCATAGGGGTCTTGGTGGGGTTGCTGAGGGCGTGCGCGACGGTGGCGGGGACGTAGAGGAAGTCTTCCTTCTTGAGGGTCACGGTCTCATCCGCATACGCGGTGGCGCCGGAGCCGTCGAGGACGGTGTAGATCTGGTCTTCGCCGGGGTACGCGATCGAGGCACAGGAGCCGCCGGGATCCAACACTGCCTCGCCGAAGCGGGCTACGCCGACTACCACGGAGGTCTGCGAATCTCCCTGGCCGAACATGGGTTTGTAGTGGCAGGTAGGAGTGGTGATGTCGGAGGGCTTCTCGGGAACGGCGTTGGAATCGCGGTAGAGCCAAGTGGGATCGATGGTGCGCTCGGAGATGGCTTTTTCCTGAGACGCAGTGCGCTGCTGCGCGGATAGGAAAGAGGTGAGCAGGAGGGCCAAGGCGGGAACGGCGTAGCTGCGATGCATAGGTTGTACCTCAAGGACTTGTGCGGATGATTTTATCTCTCTATCGAACGGCCCGCGCAGCACATCTGAGCGGCCGCTCGGTAGAAGTTGCAAGTGCAGGTTAGGCGTTGGCTGCCTTCCGCGCGTCCCCGAGGATCTTGCGCAGAGCAGCGCCGACGATCAGTTCCTCACCGGGTTGGATAGTCATGGAGATGATCTGCACGCGGTTGGGACGAGCGTTCGCACCTGGCCGTTGCGGGCTGTATTGGCTCGGTCACGCGCCAGAACGCCGCTGGGGTTGGATGCGGTGAGCACCTCAATGCGCGGAGTATAGGCACGGAGGGCCGCGTCGCACTGCGCCGTGGTGAACTTCCACTTCTCCTCGTCCCAGCTGACGGTAAGAGTCGGGTAGCTGTTGCCGCCCGTAGGCGTGGCAATAGTGGAGGTGACGCCGGGCACCGTATCGATCATCTTCTTGATGCGCTCGACGCGGCCCTGCCATTCCTTGTTCAGAGCGGCGAGATCAGCCGTGGACCAGTAGTCGATGGCAGCGAGCACGCCCATGACCTCTTCCTTGCCGACCTTCATCGGACGGCAGACCGCACCCTCCCACGGCGAGCTGTTGTACTTGGCCGCGGTGATCAGGTCTTTGCGGCCAAGCAGCAGGCCGGAGCTCTGAGGACCACAGAGGCCCTTGCCGCCGCTGAAGCAGTACATATCGACGCCGGTCTTCGCGAGGTCGGTGAAGTTCTCATACGGCGGGATGCCCGCTGCTTCATCGAGCAGGACCGGGACGCCGGCGGGCTTAGAGATGGCGAGCACAGCGGTTAGTCGGTCGCCGCGTCCAGTCGTGTAGATCATGGCGGTCTGCGAGTTGATGGCGGTCTTGAGTTCATCGGGGGTACGGCAGACGATCAGCTTTGCCCCGGTGAGGCGCAGGGCGCTGTCAAAGGCGCTGCGTCCGCCCATGATAATGATCTCGTTCTTCATACCGGTGGTATCAGGAAGCTGGTAGATACGCTTCGGGTCGGTGCCGGCCATGCAGCCAGCGGCGGCGGAGGCCATGGCGCCCGCGGATCCGGAGGTGACCATGCCGTCTTCCGCGCCGGACATCTTGGCGAGGTGAGCACCGGCGGCTTCCTGAAGCTCGTAGAGATCGACGAAGTAGTGCGAGGCCTCTTCGGCGGCCTTGCGCACAGGAGGAAGCTCAAGCGAGCCGCTGAGATAGGTCCAGGTGCCGCGCGCGTTGATGAAGGGGCGCACCCCGAGACGCGTATAGAGATTGCTGGTCAGCGAATGGGTGCTGCCGCCTGCAGCGGCCTTGGCCGCGGTGTTAGATACGGCAGCGGCTAGTTTGCGGGTACCGAGAGTGGCAAAGAGCGGGGCAGCGGCCATCAGCTTGAGGAAGGACCTTCGATCATTCATAACGATTGCAGCTTCGTGTGGATCTTGGTGAAACTCATGCTCGGACATAATGTTCCTTTCATAGTTAGAGAAGATTCGGTGATAGTTCCCGGCCATAGATAGAAGCTTTCACTGTGTCCGCTGTTGTCGAACCGGCGGCGGATCTACCAGCACTTCGCCCAGCGGACCGAGGTCTACTCCCTTCGCATCCACCAGATGAATAGAGACCCGAGAGGTATCTGGGGGGCGCCTGTATGGTGGTCTGTAGCTGCACCGGTTCGGTGGGAGTGACAGACATCATCTTCACGGTGTTGTCTTCAGCGCCCTTGGGTAAAGATGCGCCACCAGGTTGCCTGCATAGAAGACCCCGAATTCACCGGACAGCACCAGACCGGCGTCGGTCCTGGTGGCGGTCAGGGGCTTGCCGTACACGCCGGCCCAGGTCGTCGTCTTGAAGTCCTCTCCCATGCGCGTCGGATACCATGTCGTGTCCATGGCGTAGCTCTCGCCCGGACCCAACTCGACGCTCGGGCTGTTCACCTCCGCCTCTACAAATGGTCCTTCGCGATGTGGCGGCTGAGCCTGAGCCTGATCGCGCCGCCGGCGTGGCGGCCCGCTCGAATAGAAGATGATCGATGCGTCGCCGGGATACGGATGGAAAGGATCAATCGCGTGGCGCATCACCACGGTGTAGTCCGGTCTCACCGTTTACGGCCGCCAGCCAACCTGAAGGGCTATCGACCCAGACTTCCTGCATGATGTCGTTCCAGTGCACTCGCAATTTGCCATCGTCCACCACGAAGGCCGGGTTGTCTTCCGGTCCGGTGCGCACATGAGTACCCCTTGGGATACACGCTCTTGGGGTTCAGCTCCGTCACTCCCCACCACTTCGTGTTGAGGTTCTCCGAGCCGGCGGGTTCGGAGGTCGCGAACTCGGTGATCGTCTGTTCGGACCACGTCTGCGGGAAGCCGGTTACATTCTGCATCACCACGTGGAACGAGATCACGGGCGTGTCCGCTCCGATACTGATGTCGCGGATATACCGCTGCCCAATCTCGTCATTGATCGGCCCGGTTAGCCGCACGGCACATTTGGTGGGGGTTCGCGACAGCACTTTTAGGGTAAAGGCACCGCCGTCCAGATGGCCTCCGGCACCCGACCAATGCTGCTCGTCCTGATTGCCTTCGGGCAGCGGCCAGATCTTGTCTCCGCCGTAGTTATGCTCACCACCCTTGGTTCCCGGAGCAATCACCTGTCCTTTCAGGGCCGGATTCACGTAAAGGAGGTCGTGGCCGCCGAAGGTGACCTGTATCAAACGTCCGCCGATCTCCGGAACAATTTCGAGCGTCACCCACTTATTGGATAGCTGTTCTGCTTTCCATCCCATGTAATTGGTCGACTTCACCGTGCAACCGCTAGCGGAAGCGGTCTTGGGAGATGGTCTGACAGCGGCTTTGGAGATGGGCTGTGCGGCCTTGGCAGCGGGCTGGGCTCCCTGGCCCAGCATTGACATACACAAAAGTTGAGTCGCCAGTGCAGTAATACAAAATGACGCTAGATAGTGTCTTGTCCTAAAAAAGAAACACATTGTGACCTCTCTCGCAAAGATCGACGCTCCTACTGACGAGCGACGCAGCTATGTTTGGGAAAGTGCATTTCCACGACCCCATAATAAGGGCTTGCTCACGCATTTTGTTTGCGCGCAGCTTCAAGGATCTGACGGAGGCGATTGCCAACAATAAGGTCTTCTCCGGGCTGCAAGGTCATGGAGATAATCTGCATGCGACTGGGGCGGCGCGGTCGGGCGGAATTAGCAGGCCTGTTCGTGTTGCGAGGCACAGCGCTCGGATTACTGCCCGTCAGAGTTTCAATGCGATGTTCGCCAGAACGCAGCTGCTCTGCGCATTGAGCCACAGTCAAACCGAACTTCGCCTCGTCCCACTCGACCGTCAGTGTCGGATAGGCATTGCCTCCAGCAGGAATTGCGATATCTGTCTTGACCCCCGGCACTGTATCAACCAACTTCGCGATGCGTTTAACGCGAGCAGTCCATTCGGCATTCAGAACGTTGAGATCAGCCTTGGACCAGTAATCAATCGCAGCGATGATACCCATGATCTCTTCTTTAGCGACTTTCATCGGTCTGCATACGGCGCCTTCCCATGGATTCGCATTGGCCAGTGCCGCAGTAATCAGCTCTTGTCGACCCAAAAGAACCCCAGAGGCCTGTGGGCCGCAAAGACCCTTTCCACCGCTAAAACAATAAAGGTCAACCCCCATCTTCGCGAAGCGCGAGAAATTCTCGAACGGAGGAATGTCATCTGCTTGATCTAGAAACAGTGGAACTCCTGCAGCTTTAGTGATCTTGAGTGCCTCGGGCAGGCGTTCGTCGTCCCAACCCGTATAAACCATGGCAGTCTGTGATGTGAGGGACGTCTTCAAAGCGTCCACCGTGGGAGCTACGGTTAACTTAGCGCCACAGAGCCGAATTGCGCTGTCAAATGCGCTCCGTCCGCCGAGCATTACAACCTCTCCCTTCATCCCGGTAGTGTCGGGCAGTTGCCACACATTTTTCGGATCAGTCCCCGCCATGCAGCCGGCAGTTGCTACAGCGATGGCGCCGGCGGAACCTGACGTGATCATCCCTGATTCCGCTCCCGAGATCTTTGCCAGATACTTGCCCGCCGCCAACTGCAGCTCAAACATATCGACGAAGTGATGGGATGCATCGTCCATGGCCTTCCGTACTTCGGGAAGCTCCAGCGAGCCGCTGAGATAAGTCCAGGTACCACGCGCATTGATAATTGTCTGGACTCCGAGACGCTTGTAACCATCCGCCGTAGAGGATCGTCCGGTAGCGGTGGCGACCGTGCTCGCAAGAAGCTTGCGCGATCCGATGTTAGCGAGAAGAGGCGCAGCCGCGAGTAACTTCAGGAACGAACGCCGGTCATTCGCTTTGTAATCAAGTTGGCTTTCCGAAAACATGATAGGTCCTTTTCTAGGTTTCTAATGCGCTGGCGATCCTACGGCGATCATGGAAATCTGCTCGGTATCGATGTTGTTTACATCGAGATTTTGTTGGAGGACTGTTTGTGCGGGAAGTCCATTCTTGAAGAACTTCTGATACAAAGTGTTGACTTGATCTGCATCCTTAATATCACGCAAATAAACAGTAGAAGAGACTACATTTGCGAAATCCATACCCGCTTCCTGCAATCCGTCGAGCAGGTTACGCATCGACAATTTCGTCTGTACATCGAGAGCTGGTGAAATAATCCCCAAGGCCGGCACGTATGCGTCCTTTGCCGAAAGATACAGCGTATTTCCATAAAGGATGCCCGGGTTTGAGGTTGGGCTGGGCCGCTCATTCTTAGGCCGAACTACCTTTCGCTTAGATAAATCAGCACCGGCAATGCAGCTGAAAACAATATGGTTCCCATTTGGAAGATCGACGACTGTAAATGTTCCTCGTCCCGCTGCATTCCCCAACTCGAAATACGTCGAATAGGTCTTGTTCATCACCCGTTCTTGAGCGCCTGAGCTGCTCATATAGGGGTTCACCCACACCACATTTGCCATGCTCATGTTGGCAGCCTTTAAAACTGAGGCGACGTTATCGAGGGCCTGTTTCACCTCGCCACCGAAATCGGTTGGAAGTTTTCCGGTCAGCGGATCGGCACCGCTCTGCGACGATAAATAGAGCACATCGTCGGCCTGGATCCCTGCCGGATCAACTTTCGGCCCAGAAGGCCATCCCTGCGGATGGACGACCTGTCGGCGACTCGTCTTAACCGCTATCGAATTGATTTCGATGTTTCTCTTGTTTGGCAGATCACCCACTACTAATACGGTGCGGGCCGGAGGATCATCCCCAATTGTCCTCCAATAGACCTCATTCATGGCAGCTATGTTCTGCGCATTCTTTACATAGATGTTCATCGAAACAATATTCTTAAAGTCCATTCCTGCCGCCTGCAGGACGCCCTGTACGCCCTGCAGGGCTTGAGTCGCCTCCTGCCGAAAATCTCCAGGCACGCTCCCGTCGGAGTTGGACCCAGCTTGGGCAGAGATATAGAGCGTATTGTTGGCTAGAATGCCAGGAGCCGATGTCGTTCCTTTTTCATTGCGGTCGGTTGGCCTAATTACCTTCAGCGCGTCAACCTGGGCAAAGAGCTTTGGTCCGGACACTTCAAGTAATAAACACATCGCGAAAAGCGGGACACACTTTAATAGGCCGCTCAAATCTTCTCCTTTGCTTCGGAATTCCCATCGTTGTCCTTAGTACGCAATCACAATAGCACCTCCGGGGGCCGATGACTCGCCGCACGAACCGGATTAGAAATCGGTACTTCACTGCTATTTGCAATACGCGCGGATTTGTGGCGCTAGTAATAATGCCGAAGTTGGAACTAGTTACACTGCCACTAGGAGCGCCGAACTGTGTGTGGTTGAAGACGTTGAAGGCCTCAACCCGGAGTTGTATCACGTGAGACTCATGAATATGGAAATCCCGCAGAACCGCCACATCGGTAGAATTTAGACCAGGGCCATAGAAGAACCTGCGCCGCGAGTTTCCGGAAAGTCCGTACCCAAGAGTCTTTGGAGTGAATTCTTTACCCTCGGCCGTGAAGAGCGATGTATTGAACCAGGGGTTATGTTTGCTTGGATTCGCAGAAGAAAAATCTCTGGGATTTCTATCTCCGTAGTGCACCTCCCGCGAAGAGGTTTCCAGGGGTGTAATACGGGAAATCGACTCCTCCGGCACCTGTGAGCGAATAATCTTCACTATCCGACATGGTAACGGGAACTCCAGTCGCCATCTTCGTAATACCACTGATAGACCAGCCACCGACAAGCGCCTTTGTAAAGCGATTACTGACCATATCGCCGAATGGAAGATGGACGTTATAGCTGGCAACGATATAATTCCTCACGTCAAACTTCGAAAGTCCATAAGATGCTTTCGGATTGAAGGGATTGACAGAGTCGGTTAGACCGGATGAGTTGTCCATGGACCGGCCGTAGGTGTAGCCCAGCAGAACGTCCCAGTGTTTGCTGGTATGTTTTATGTTCGCCTGCAACGAGTTGAAATTTGATGTGGCGCGCGTCTCCGAATACGGATTACTGCCGAAGTCAATGCCCAGAATCGGGCGCGTTCCTTCCACAAGGGTGCCGTTTGCACGGGTGTAGACCTGTGTTTCCAGTTTGGGACCGCAGGTAGAAGTGCCGGGCGCCACCTCAGATTTCGTGCTCAGCGAGAGACAGAGCGCGGCGTTGCCAGGGTTCGCTTCTTCGGCATTGGCCAGGTGGCGACCTTGGCTACCCACATAGTTCACCGTAAGAACTGTATTTTTGCCGAGCTCTCTCTGAACACCGAGAAAGTAATTCATGTTATATGGAACGGTATTGGTCGTTCTGGTTGCCCAACTCTGAGAAAGCGGTACTGCGCCAGCCCAGTCATAAGTGCTGTCGGGATTCGACACCGATACATTATTGGCCGGCCAGGAGAAGGGGAATTTCTGCGTTTCAACGGTCTGGCTGCCGCGATCAACGTAGGGAGAAAACATCATTGTTGGGACGGGCGCCTGATAGTAGTTACCGAACGGAGCGTCGCCCGCCTCTTCATAACCTGACTCTTCCTGGAAATTGGTATAGAAGAGGCCAAAGCCGCCACGAATGCTGGACGCCCTGTCCCTCCTAACAGCTTGGAGAAGAAACTCGTGGGGGAAACCATGGGGGAATAAGCAAAGCCAAAGCGGGGCGCAAACTTGTTGTATTTGATAGGAGCGAGGGTCCTCGGCACTCCAGCATCGCCCGGGAATACCCACCCCACCGGCGCTCCGAGAAATACCTTCGACTGTTCGCCCGGAATGATGGTTTCAATCTTGTTAGATTTATCCCACCAGGGCGTAATGATTTCATACCGGACGCCGTAGTTCAGCGTTAGGCTTGGGCGCGCTCTCCACGTATCCTCAATAAAGGCCCCAACATAAATGCCGCGATTATCAAGGATCTGAGGACTGGACTGGGTGAAATTTCCCGAATCTGCGCCCAGCAGAAAGTCGGCGAAACCAGCGCCGGTCTCGTTCGCATCACTGAAGCCGAACACACCATTAGGGCCATCGAAATTACGCTCGTTGATCTGGTCATAGTGAAATGATCCGCCGAACTGGATCGTATGCGTGCCAACGACCTTCATGAAATTATCCAGCCACTGGAACGTATTATCATAGTGGCCATCAATAGCTCCCGGCGTACCGAAGCTCATGCTATTGACGGAGATCTCAGGAACACCCTCCAGTGCTGCGTTGATCGGGCTGATACCGCCCGTTGGCCCCCAGGGACCTAAAAATCCTTGCGACGCAAGGCTGGGCCCGGGTGTCGTATAAGCTGGTTGGTTGGCGTGCCAGGCACTGCGCATATAGCTAAAGCGGAAGGTATTCACCGAATTATTCTTGAAGGTCGTCGTAAGACCGAGATTCGCTAGCTGCGATCGACCTGTCGTCGATGCCGGAAACTGCCCATCTGTGCCACCGCCGTATGGATTAATTTGACTGTAATTATCTATGAAGTAGTAGCCGAAGACGATGCCTAATCGCGTATTGACGTCCACGCGTCCCGCCGCCTTATAATTGTTCAGCGTTTGAGGATTAGCGCTTGTCGCGTAATAGGGTAAGTTGTTGACGGCAGTATTTGGCGCAGGAAAATACTTCAACATCCCGCTTACCGTCGGGTCCCAGGCCTTTGTAGGAATGATGGCATTTGGAAAGACGCATGTAGCGGTAGTGCAGTTGGGCGTGTAATAGGCCTCGTTTTCAGTTACGGGGTACCCCAGCCTTTTCGAAAGCACATTAGCCCATCCTGGCCCGTTCACCGTACCCGACAAAAAGGAGGACAGATCAGATACATTTCCCGTCTTGTCTGCAGCCGAAACAGTCTGGACCGACTCCGATGTTCCTATCGACTGCTTGGTGCCCTGAAAGTCGGCGAAGAAGAATACCTTATCCCGTTTGATCGGACCGCCAACAGTACCGCCATAGATATTCTGATTGTAGGGACCACGCGTGTTTAGCGGAACGGCGAAATAGTTCGACGCATTCAAGACCGTGTTGCGGAAGAACTCAAAGGCTGAACCGTGGAACTGGTTGGTCCCGTTCTTGGTGACTACATTCACCTGGCCACCGCTGAAGTTACCGTACTCCGCATCGAAGTTGTTTGTAATGATGCGAAACTCTGAGATGGAATCCAGGTTAGGGATAATGGCAGTGCCATTCTCAACGCCATCGTTCACATCGCCGCCGTTGACCATGAAGCCGTTAGACGCCTCTCGTCCACCATTGATCGACATGTTGCCGGCATTCAAGCCACCGGAGACGGTATTTCCCTCCCTCTGAGGCCGACTCCGACGTTCCCGCGTAGGGGGATACCCCGGGCTGCAATGCCAACAGATCGGTATAGGCACGCCCGTTGAGCGGAACGGCCGTCATCTTTTCGGATTCGATGACCTCGCCGAGCTGAGTGCTTTGTGTTTCCACTTGCACAGCATTGCTGGTGACCTCTGTGACCTGCGCGACATTGCCTACCCGCAGAGTGATATCGGCGCGGATCGAGGAGTTGGCGTCTACTTTGATGTCTCTTAGCTGGAAGGATTCAAAACCCTGGGTTGACGCGCTGACTGTGTAGGTGCCCACGTCCAGAGACGGAAAGCTGAAGAAGCCTCTACTATCGCTGACGACTATGTGCTTTACGCCCGTCGCCTGTTCCGTAGCAACGACTGTGACTTTGGGATGACCGCACCGCTCGAATCGTTACGGTTCCCGAAATCACACCAGTGATCGCTGCGTGTGCAGAGACAGCGAATGCCGATGTCACCATTAGAATCAAGAGCAATCGATAGCGACGCATAGCGCGTATTGCTGTGCGTGCCAAACTCTGAGCGCGTCTCATATACATGGTTTCTCCTCTATTATGCTTGTAATCAATAACTTGCATGGTTCATGACGGGTCCGTCAAGCCGGCTCGACAATGCCAAGCCCTTCTTCCATCTGGCTTGCGTTGGAAATATGTTCTGGTATATTTCGAAATTAAAATGTAACTTTACGAAATGAAATGTCTGTTGTAGCGAATGGGATAGAAATGTAGCGATGGTTCTTATGAAAAGTCAATATTATTTTTGAGAAAGATTTATATGATCAAGAAACATAGAAGCTAAACCAGCCGCGGGCGACGCGCCAATAGCGTTCGAATCGAGTCAGTTGGCTACACGTACTACTCTCATAGAGAAAGCGGTCGATGATGTCGAAATTCCTCTCTCCTCAGCCCTTGATGATCGTAGTTCTCCTACTCTCCTGCACATTTGCCGCTGCGCGGGATTCACCCCAGCATGGACCAGAACCACAAGCAGCGCCAACTCCCACCACACCACCCACGCCTCGCACATCGGTCCCGGACAAGCCGTTTCAGTTGCAAGCGCTCACACCGGAGTTCTGGAAGGTGTTTGGCAAGGACGTCAAGCTTGTAACGATGGGAACGGGTTTCAACTTCACGGAAGGACCTGTCTGGGACCGGGCAAATTTTCTGTGGGTGAGCGACGAAAAAGGGAACCAAATCGTCAAGCTCTATCCAGATGGACATACCGAAACTATGGTCTCGGTAATCGATCCAGATGGGAGTACCTACGACAGAGACCATCGCCTCTGGAGCACGTCAAGTGGTCTGCGTGCAGTCATCGAGCTTTCTATCGATGGCAAGAGCTTCCAGGTCATCGCCGATCAGTATCAAGGTAAGAAACTCAACACCCCGAACGACATCGTTATGGGACCGGACGGCGCAATGTATTTCACCGATCCAATCATCGACTTGAGGCGCGATCAACAGCAGGAGCAGCCGCAATCCGTCTACCGTCTCGCCGCCGATCACACTCTGACGCTGCTGACCAGAGAATTGTTAGCACCTAATGGATTGGCGTTTTCTCCCGACGGAAGGTATCTTTACATTGACGACGATAAATTGAGGGATATACGGCGCTATGACTTTCACAAGGATGGAACTATCTCAGGCGGCATTGTCTTCGGCAATCTGAACGATCCAGTAAATCACGGAAGCCCCGATGGCATGAAGGTCGACAAACATGGCCGACTCTACGTCTCCGGCCCCAATGGCATCTGGGTATTTAACAGTAAGGGCGAGCACATCGGGACAGTGCAGATGCCGCATAGTATGGCAAACCTGGCCTGGGGAGGTCCCGGGTACTCTAAGCTGTATATCGCGGCGGGCAAGACAGTGTATATCCTGCAGACGAAGACGCACGGTTTCATCCCCTACGAGAAGAAAAACTAGACTCACGCCTGCCGAGTTAGCAGCTGAAGAAAGCGCTTGTCGAACGATTGTCGTTTTCGTACACTCTGCATGCATACGGATAGAGACAACTAGCTGTACAAGAAATTCGGTGCTTCATTGCAGATTTGTGTGTCTTTTTGCGATTCGATGAGTTCCGTTTCCAATCCGCCAATATACGCGGCGATTGCGACTATCCCCCGCGGTCATCAGAGGCGACGGTTCAGGCAGATTGCCCGTCGCGCTTACCGCCATGTTAGGTCGATTTATCGCGATGGCGCATTCGGTCCACATTCTTTTTTTGACTTGAGGCACCGCTCGAAAGCGACGCTCGGAGTCGCTTGGACGATACTTATGCGACGGCGGTGTGGTTACAGTTCCGGCCGTAGCGGCTTTATCGTATAGGCAATCCTGTGGAGACATTTTCGTTGTTGCGCCATTGAAGACGGCAGCAGTGTTCCCACAGTCCTAGCTTATGCTCCTTTAGAGTCAACTAGCCAAGCGTGGCAAGAGGTGCGATCCATGGCAGGTAATTGTCGCAGTGAGTCGAACCCGAGAGGGCAGCGGGTGAGTGAGAGCCAAACCTGGCGCTGGGTCGGATTGGCGCTTGCTCTTTGTGCTACCTCATTCAGCTGGAGTGCTACACATGAGCGGGTAGCGCTTAATTACGCCCGCACCCTGTGGCACGTTTCCGATGGTCTGCCCGAGGAAATTGTACAGGCGATCGCCGAGTCTTCGACCAAGCAGCTGTGGATTGGCACAACAGGAGGTCTAGCCCGCTTCGACGGGGCGCATATGCAGATTTACGGAAATGGGCCGGAGCGACATTTGCCGGCCAATAGCATCTTGTGTCTCATTGTGGGCCGGGATGGCGTTTTGTGGGCCGGCACCGAGGGCGGTGGTTTGCTGCATATTGACGACGGAGGATGGCGAGCCTACTCTCGCGCCGATGGCCTGGAAAACGGTTTTGTACGCTCCGTGTTGCAGGACCATCAGGGCGGTCTGTGGGTAGGAACGGACAACGGACTTTTCCGCAGGCACGGAGAACGTTTCGACCGGCAGAACTTGGATGTTACCGCAACACCTCTTGCAGTGTATGACCTCATGGAGGACCACAGTCATCGTATTTGGGTAGGTGGATCGCGGCTATACTCCGTGGATCCGGACGGTCATACTACGCAGTACGCGCTTCCAGGTACTTATAGCGAAAATCGCGTAAGGGCAATGCTACAAACCGCAGATGGAAAAGTGTGGGTGGGAACCGTGGGTGGTCTACAACAGATGAGCAAAGGTCGCTTCCACAAGGTGCCGGAGTTGCACACTACGGTTCGTTCTCTGATGCAGTCGAGTGATGGCACTCTCTGGATAGGAACAATCGGCGACGGTCTGTGGACCTTCCGGGAGGGTCACCTATTGCGAGCCGACTCGCCCGGGCTCTTACCTAGCGATACCGTCCTGCACATCTTTGAAGATGCCTCACATCAGATATGGATTGGAACGCAAGCAGGACTAGTGCGCCTGACTCGAACGATCATTCACATTGTCCCTATTCCGCAGGCCGGTGATAGGAAAGTCGAGATTGTCTTTCGCGATACACAGTCCAGCCTCCAGTTGGCAGCCGAGCATCTTTACAGTATTCGCGGGGAGACGCCATACCGCATCGACTTGGCAGAGATCGGCAGCGCATCGGTGCGTAGTATCTTCCGCGCAAGCGATGGATCATTTTGGGTTGGCACTGACGGCAACGGCGCTTACCACCTCCGCGATGGAAAGACCACCCACTTGCCCTTACCGGGTGAACTGACGAACAATTCCATTCGCGCTTTCCTGGAGACACGCAGCGGCGAGATTTGGATCGCCACGGACGGGGGTATAAACCGAATCCGTTCGCGTGGCATTGAGAAACTTACCGAAGCAAATGGTCTAGCTTACTTCAGTACTCGGAGCATGCTTGAAGACCGCGAAGGAGCTATCTGGATAGGAACGGACCACGGTTTGAGCTGCTGGATCGACGGGCACTTTGTGAAGGATGCGGTCACGAGTGCGCTGAGTCAGGAGAAGGTCTGGTCAATCCTCCAGGATCGAAACGGAGTGCTTTGGTTTGGTACGAGGGACCATGGGCTCTTCCGTTATAGCCATGGGAGAATCGAGCAATTCACGACCACACAGGGCTTACCGACGAACAGCATTTATGGGATATTACAGGATCGGAATGGGGTCTTTTGGATCACGGGTCCCAATACGATCGCTTCGCTTTTTGAAGCAGAGATGGATGCTCCGCGCTCACCTGACCGATCGCTGCTAAACGCGAGGGTTTACAGCATGCCCTTTGCAGCAGAGGCAGCACAGTTATATGGAGGGTGGCAGCCTGTCGGATACGCAGCAACCGATGGGAGTATGTGGTTCCCCACGAATCGCGGAGTCGCGCAGGTGCGGATGCCCCAACCGAGTACCCTTCCGGGGCCACGTATTCTCATCAATGGTGTTGGAGAAGATGGTGTGGAGACAGCCATTACCAGCAACATAAAGGTTCCAGCTCGTGTGAACCGCCTTAGCTTTGCTTTCTTCGCAGCGTCTCTGCAACGGCAGGACAGGCTTCGGTTCCGATGGAAGCTAGATGGCTTCGACAAGGATTGGAACACCGCCGGTCCGAATCGTCTGGCAACCTATACCAACCTTCCCCCTGGTCACTATCGTTTTCGCGTCGCCGCTTCCGATCCCGCTCGGCCCGGCCTGCTGGAGGAGGCAGAGATCGCGTTGGTGAAGGAGCCCTACTTCTTTGAGACATGGTGGTTTTACCTGTTTTGTACCATCGCCCTTGCCGGATTGGCTTGGATGCTGTACGAAGTGCGCATGCGCCAGGTGAGAAAGCGTTTCGCCGCTGTACTGGAGGAGCGTGAGCGCGTTGCTCGGGAGATGCATGACACGGTGATTCAGGGATGCACAGGAATCTCAGTCCTTCTAGAGGCGCTTGTAAGTGCGGGAGTGGGAGAGTCGTCAGAAGGCCTGCAAAGCGAGTTGCTGAACCATGCTCGCGATCAAGCGCGCAGTACGATCGACGAGGCGAGGCAGGCGGTATGGAATCTTCGCCACCGTTCGGGGAAGGAGATTGATCTGATCGAGGCGCTACGTGGAGTGGCGGCGCAGACAATGCTCGATGGCGGAGGTTCTGTGCGGATCCAGCATAACGTACCTCATCTTGAGATGAATGCAATTCCGGCCAACGAGATATTGATGGCGGTCCGGGAGGCAGTGCGCAACGCTGTGCGGCACAGTGGAAGCGAGACGATTGTCGTCGATTTGCGCAGCAGCAAGGAAGAACTAACGCTTTCAATACGTGATTACGGATGTGGGTTGCGGAAGGATGAGCTGCCCGCCCAGGAAATGCATTATGGAATTGCAGGCATGGACGAGCGGATGAGGCGGCTCGGCGGCGGATTGCAAATCGATGGTATACCGGGAGCAGGCACCACCGTGCAACTCCAGTTGAGTTGGGGAAAGATCCGGAAGGTGGCGGCGGGGATCTAATGACGACGACGCCACAACCTATTTCTGTTCTTATTGTTGACGACCATCCGATCATGCGATTCGGAATCGCATCTATCGTTGCTGGCGGCGGAATGAAGGTGTTGGGACAGGCTGGTACTGGAAAAGAGGCCATTCGGATGCACCAAGAGCTTCTGCCTGACGTGACCCTAATGGATCTGCGTTTGCCCGATATAAGCGGAGTAGAGGCGATTCATCAGATTCGTGCGCACACACGGACTGCAAAAATCGTTGTGCTCACGACATACGAAGGTGACGAAGACATTCGCCAGGCGCTGGAGGCAGGCGCCGGTGGGTACCTCATCAAGGGAATGTCGCACGATGTCTTGCTGAAGGCGTTGCACCAGGTTTATCGCGGTTCTCGATTTCTACCGCATGCTGTTATTGAGACACTACAGACGCGCGGGCCTGGCTCGCATCTCAGTCAACGCGAACGCGAGGTGCTGCAACTGATGTTCGAAGGAAAGGGTAATCGTGAGATCGCCGAGGAACTATTGATAAAAGAGGCTACGGTAAAGTCTCATGTAAGCGTAATCCTGATGCGTCTGAATGTTAGCGACCGCACACAAGCGGTCGTTGAGGGCCTGAAACGGGGACTTGTTCATCTCTGGTAGATTTTCTATGTCGAAACGAAAATCGAGGCCTTTTTACATGAGGCGCACGGCTTCCAAGTATGATCGGGAAATTTTATTTCCCGATCATACTTTCGGCGGATTTCAGTTGCATCGATTGGCCGCTAGAATTTCACTGTTGCGTAACCATTAGCGAATTGCCGCTGAGAATAGCAGAAGTCTCACTTCCAACGAGCGTGGCGAATTATGTGGATCTCGCGGCTCTCGATGCAATCCAGTCCGAGGTGCTGCGGTCAATTTTAGGAGTGCCGCCATGCAGTTGCTTCTTTTTCGTCCGCCAGGTAACGAGATCAATGGGCGAAGAGAGAGCAGGCTCTTCTTTCTGACAATGGGAATTCATGAAGATTAAGGCAAGAATAGAGCAGGTACCGGGTGGAATGATGATGGTGCCGCTCGTATGCGGCGCGATACTCACCACCGTGGCCCCACAGACGGGATCGTTCTTCGGATCGTTCACGAATGCGCTTTTTTCGGGAGCTCTGCCGATCCTGGCTGTCTTCTATGTGTGCATGGGCGCTACTATTTCAGTTCGCTCGCTTCCGGTAATCGTCCGACGGGGGGGCGCCCTGATGGTAGCTAAGATCACGCTGGGTATCATAGCCGGGACAATCCTTGGGCACTATTTAGGGACGCAGCCCGTCGCTTCCGGATGGTTTGCCGGCCTCTCGACGCTCGCGATCGTTGCCGCCATCAATGACACGAACGGTGGTCTCTATATGGCACTGATGCGGCGATACGGCAGCGCGGAAGACGCGGCGTCCTATTCCGTGATGGCTCTCGAATCCGGCCCGTTTCTCACCATGGTGACACTTGGTGTAGCGGGTCTTTCGGCTTTTCCTTGGCAGACGATGCTTGGCGCGGTCCTCCCGCTGTGTGTAGGAATGTTGCTTGGCAATCTCGATCCGGAGATGCGTACTTTTCTGGCGCAGGCTGTACCCGTGATGATTCCTTTCTTTGCCTTCGCTCTAGGCACGACGCTGGACCTGCATCTTGTCTGGGCTGCCGGAATGCTGGGACTTTTGTTAGGCCTCGTCACACTTCTGGTCTCGGCCCTGGTGCTGGGAATGGTAGATAAATTAATCGGAGGGAATGGCACTGCGGGTATAGCGGCAGCCACTACGGCCGGTAACGCTGCAGCCGTTCCGATGCTGATTGCGACTGCCAACCCGAAATATACCGCTGCAGCCAGAACCGCGACGGTCCTGGTAGCTTCGAGCGTGGTCGTTACCAGCCTACTAGCGCCACCGCTTACTGCGTGGTGGCACGCGTGGGTGCATCGGCGTTATGCCGTGGCAGAGGGGGAAATATAACGATGTCTCGCGTGCTGATATTCGCGGACGATCTTTCCGGTGCAGCTGATTGCGGCATTGCGTGTGTCAACGCCGGTCTTAGTACGATTGTCTCGCTTGGCCTGCCCTCGAACGGACATATGGTAGATGTGTTATCCGTCGATGCGGATACGCGGTCTCTCCCCGCATCTGCCGCTGCGGAACGGATGCGACATCTTGTACAGGTGCATGCGACGGACCCGGCGCTCCTCCTGTTTAAAAAGATTGATTCGACGCTTCGTGGACACCTTGGCCCGGAACTCGCAGCCGTGCTGAAGGCGCGTCGAGCCATAGTGAAGGGTACCGTCGCTGTGATGGCGCCGGCATTCCCCGTTTACGGTCGAACGACTGTGGACGGTATGCACTACGTTCATGGCCGCCCGCTGCACGACACCGAAATGTGGAAGAATCAAAAGATGAGCGGAGAGGCGTACATCCCTCAGATGTTCGAAGACTCTGGCCTGAGTTGCACTCATCTGGATATTGTGACGGTGCGGAGCCGACGTGCTGCGTTCGTTCACGCCGTAGGCAAAGCTGCTGAGACTAGCGACGTGCTCGTTTGCGATGCTGAAACTGACGACGATCTGCTGGCCATCGCTGAGGCAGCGACTGCTCTGGGAAATCGTGCGGTGTGGGTTGGCTCAGCCGGACTCGCGCATCACCTGCCGAAGGCCACAGGTCTAGGCGTAAGAACGGCAGAGGTCGTTCCGCATCTTCCTCACACCGCAGGTTCTGTTCTATTCGTGATCGGAAGCACGAGCGGAACCACAAAGCAACAGGCGATAACCCTACTCTCGTCCTCAGACATTCACGGCATCGTCGTTCCACCTGAGGTTCTACTGGCAGGACCGGAGGGCCCGGACTGGAGTGCGTTTACAACAGAACTATACGAAGCGGTAGAACGGAGAGAGGACGTTATTCTGCTCTGCGGTCCTGAGCCGAGAGTAGATGTTGCCGATCGTCCAAGACTGTCCCTTGCGCTTGCTGAGATGACAGCAGCTCTGCATGGCAGAGTCGGAGCCCTCGTTGCGTCAGGCGGTGAGACGGCGCGTAAGGTTCTGGATCGTTGGGGTGTCCCAACACTCCACCTGCATGGAGAGTTGGAGAGAGGGGTACCCGTATCTAGTACAGTCATCGATGGAACACTTCCGTTGACCGTGATAACCAAGGCTGGCGATTTTGGACAGCCTTACACCCTGCTGCATTGTCGAGAGTGGCTCAAACAGAAAAGAGGTCCTTAGTTGAAGCGACCGATCATCGCCATGACGATGGGCGATGCTGCGGGCATCGGGCCGGAGATCATCATGAAGAGTCTTGCACATCCGGAGCTTTATGCGATGTGCCGACCCTTCATCGTGGGAGACGCCTCTCGTCTGAAAGAGGCGGGCCAAATCGTCGGCAGCACGTTAACAGTTCGCAGTCTTGATCCGGATCAGCTTGAGAAGGCGGTGTTTGAGCCGGGAACAGTAGATTGCATCAATCTCGCACTGATTCCGAAGGATCTGCCATGGGGGAAACTATCTCCGCTGGCAGGCGATGCTGCTTACCAATTCATCGCAATTGCGGCGAGGCTCGCAATTGCCGGCAAGATTGAAGCCATCTGCACGGCGCCGTTGAACAAGGAAGCCCTTCACGCCGGTGGGCACAAATTCCCTGGTCACACTGAGCTTTTGGCTGCGCTTACCGGCACCCCCGAAGTTTCCATGATGCTTAGCACATCGAAGCTGAAGGTGACACACGTCACAACACATATTGGCTTGATCGACGCCGTGAATCGCATTGAACCCCTGCTGGTCGAGCGCACGATCGCACGCGCACACTCGGTACTGGTGAAGTCGGGAAACCCTAATCCAAAGATCGGTGTCTGTGGTATCAATCCACACGCTGGTGAGCACGGACTCTTCGGATACAGAGAGGAAGAGACGAAGATCGCACCGGCGATCGCCGCCTGCCGTGCAAAAGGATGGAATGTCGTCGGCCCACTGCCTGCGGACACCCTTTTCTTCTTAGCACAGCGGGGAGACTATGACATGGTTATCGCGATGTACCACGATCAGGGGCACGGGCCGGTTAAAAGTACTCGGCCTTGAGTCCGGCGTAAATATCACGATCGGCTTGCCTGTGGTGCGGACTTCCGTGGACCACGGTACCGCCTTCGATATTGCAGGAACCGGCGTAGCCGATGAGCGAAGTATGCTTGAGGCAATGCGTCAGGCTGCTGAACTCGCCTCGGATGATATAGACCGGGAGGGGACCAGGTTGAGTTACTTACTCTGAATAAATAGTAAACGTCAGGGCATGCGCTCCCTATACCGCCTAGAAGGTAATCGAGGAACAAAAGAGAAGCGTTGCATCTCGTAGTGATCTGACGCGTTTTGTCTCCCTGGATCGAAAGAGCGCTATCGAGTCACATTGGAGGTCGATCCCGTGTGTGGAGACGGTCTGATCGCAATCGTCTCTTGTATAGAGTCTTGGAAAAATAATGGCAAATTATAGAGACTGACCGGTCTTCATTCACAGTCGAAGCAATAGCTATGCTTCGTACTCTTATCAGCAGCAATCACATTCATAATATTTTCCTCCGGTCATACTTTCGGCGGATTTCAATCGTACTTTCTTCCCTTACATTGGGTTCTCCGAAAGAAAATGTGTCCGCCAGAAGCTTTTGCGATTGCCCTATTGCGTATTATTTTGTTGGGTTGGAGTTATCGAATTGCAATTAGATCTGCAGATCATATCGATGACCTTGCAGCCCGGCGAAGGCCTAACAGTAGGCAACAATCTGCGCGCCAAAACCTCAACAAAGCACCTAAACAGTCTGCATAAGCGTTTGGTACGACACAAACCTGGTTCGCTGCAATTGCAGGGGCTTACGATATCTAGATATAGTGGGCTCCTAAAAAGTAACTGCAAGGAAGCGTTTTGAAGTTAGGGGCAGCGCAGTCGTCTCCATAAGACGGGTTTGCCAAATCACAAGGTTGCAGGAAACAGGAGTGCATATGCCAGGTTCGGATCTTTATCGCCGTGTCACCGCGTTGGTTGCTTTGATACTGATGGTGCCGATGACGGCGTTCGGGCAGGAGGATCAGCGAGGTGCGCTTCCTGGAGGACCAACCCCCCAGCAGGCGCCAGGACAGGCTGGTGGGCGCGGTCAGCGTGACGGCGGTCCTCCGCGAGCCTCCGGGGACGGTCAAAGAATAGAGGGCAAAGCCGTCACTGAAGACCATGCCATGCGGACGGAGATTCCCGAGCCGGCACGCGACAACGCCTTCTCGATGACGGTGAGCCAGTACGGCATCACGGCGACGCTGCAGACGTTGGCGTCGGAGGCGGGGTCCGCGATCATGGAGAGGGGCGGCAACGTGATTGATGCAATCATTGCGGCCAATGCAGCCGTGGGCGTGATCGAGCCGAGCATGAACGGTGTGGGCGGCGACCTGTTCGCGATCTACTGGGACAACAAGGCGAAGAAGTTGTATGCGCTCAATGCCAGTGGATGGTCGCCAGCGGGATGGTCGCTGGAGAATCTCAAGGCGCACAACGTAACCCGGCTTAACGGTATCTGGTCGGTGACCGTGCCGGGTACGGTAGCGGGATGGCAGGCGCTGCATGACCGCTTCGGCAAGCTGTCTCTGGCCGAGGACCTGAAGCCAGCCGAGGCGCTGGCGGAGAAGGGCTTCCCGGTATCGGAGGCGAATTCGGCCGAGTGGGAGAAGTACGGCATGCCGTTCGTCAATAAGCCGGAGTTCTCGCGCGTCTTTCTGCCCAATGGATCGTTTGTCCATGTGGGCCAGGTCTTCAAGAACCCGGATATAGCCCACACGCTGCGCACTATCGGGGAGAAGGGCCGCGACGGCTTCTACAAGGGACCGGTCGCCGAAGCGATTCTGAAGACCTCGAAGCAGGAGGGCGGCGTCATGACGGCGGAGGACCTGGCGGACTTCCAGCCGGAGTGGGTCGAACCGATCTCAACGACTTACCACGGATGGACCGTGTACGAGACACCACCAAACACGCAGGGCGTTGCAACACTTTCAATGCTGAACATCATGGAGCAGTATCCGCTGAAGGAGTGGGGACACGATAACCCGAAGACGTTGCATATCGAGCTGGAGGCCAAGTCGCTGGCGTATGCCGATCTGCGGCCCTATGTGGGTGACCCGCGAGTGGTGAAAGTGCCGACGGCGCGGCTGATCTCTAAGGAACTCGCAGTAGAACGCGCGAAGACCATCACCGATCGCGCCAACTGCAGTGTGCCGCCTTCCGTTATTACCGACCAACTGGCGAAGCTCGAGAGCGACACAACCTATCTAGCCGCAGTGGACCGCGACGGTAACATCGTCTCGCTAATCCAGAGCAACTCCGGAAACTTTGGCTCTGGCCTCGTGCCCGAAGGAACGGGTTTCGTGTTGCAAAACCGCGGTGGTGGCTTCAGCTTGACTCCAGGTCAGCCGAATACCATCGCACCGCACAAGCGCCCATTCCACACCATCATCCCCGCCTTCATGCAGAAGGGCGATGTATCAATCGGCTTCGGTATTCAGTCAGGCTCCAACCAACCGCAGGCGCAGGCGCAGTTCGTTGCAAACGTCGTGGACTTCGGTATGAACATCCAGGCGGCCCTGGATGCTCCACGGTTCAACGCGAGCAACGGATGCAATGTCACGATGGAGGCCGGATTCCCGGCATCGACTTTTGAGGAGTTATTTGTCCTGGGGCATCAGCTTATGTTGGTGCCGAGATACTCGCTGGTGATGGGCAAAGGAAACGCCGTGGAGCGGGACAACAAACTCCAGGTGAACTTCGGTGCCACCGATCCACGCACCGACGGTCAGGCAACACCGGAGATGATGCCGTTCTAAACAACACCGAGGAGGTGCCATCTGTGGCTTGGATAACAAGGCATCACAGCCTACGATCGTTAAACGCAGTGGAAGTTCTTTCGGCTCTGGCTCTGACCCTTCTCACGGCGCAGGCGCGCGCGCAGTCGATGAACCAGAAGAATCCCTGCGCAAACATTGAGCATGCGGATCATCCTAAGACGACTCTTTCCAATGGAAAGCTCACAGTCGTGGTCTTCCTGCCTGACGCGGAGAAGGGATATTACCGCTCGACTCGATTCGACTGGGCGGGGATAATTCCATGCGTATCGCTGAACGGGCACCGTTTCTTTGGGGAATGGTTTGTCGGAGCCTACGACCCGATGAGGAACGATGCGGTGGTCGGACCCGCAGAAGAGTTCCGCATCGATGACGGTGTTCTAGGCCACTATCCGGCCAGCTCACCGCTTGTTGACCATTAATTCGCAGGCAATCGGATATGACGAGGCGAAGCCAGGCGACGCCTTCTTGAAACCGGGCGTGGGGATACTGAAGAAGATAGACGATCAGCCTTATTCCACACACACGATCTATCCGGTACTGGACGGTGGAACCTGGACGACGTCGAAGACGAGTCGAACTTCTATCACCTTTCGACAGGTCTTGAACGGGCGTGAAGGCTGGGCGTACGTGTACGAAAAAACGTTGACGCTGGATGCGAACGGCACCGGGATGACGCTTGCGCACAGTCTGCGGAACACGGGACAAAAAGTTATCGACACCAAGGTCTACGACCACGATTTCATCACGCTTGATGGACAGTCGGTGGGGCCGGATATCGTGATACGGTTCCCCTTTGTACCCAAACCATCGGTTCCACTGGATCCGTTGCTGAAGATCGAAGGTAAGGAACTCCACTTCGAGAAGGCACTCGCCGCAGGGCAGGTTGTATCGCTGTACTACACCGGCTACTCGGACAAAGTGTCGGACTATGACATCACCGTGGAGAATGTGCGGACGAAGGTGGGCTTGGAGCAGACATCAGACACGCCGATCTCGCGCGCTTACTTCTGGACGAACGGCAAAGCAATTGGTCCGGAGACTTATATCCATGTGCCGGTAGAGCCGGGCAAAACGACGCACTGGAAGCTCCATTACCGCTTCTTCGCGCCCCCGGCATAGAAAGTTCAGGCAGATGCAGATTTGCGGGCTTTTTCGAGGATCTGGCGTAGGGTGTTGCCTACGATGAGGTCTTCGCCGGGCTGCATGGTCATGGAGATGATTTGTAAACGATTGGGACGAGGGGTTTGCCCCGGTCTCGTTGGCTCGTTGGCTCGGTCTCGCGCGAGAACGAGGCTGGGGTTGGTGGCGGTGAGGACTTCGATGCGGGGGGTGCTGGCGCGCAGGGCCGCGTCGCATTGCGGTACGGTGAGGCCGAACTTCTGCTCGTCCCAGGTGACGGTGAGGGTTGGGTAGCTGTTGCCGCCGGTGGGGATGGAGATGTCGGTCTGGACGCCGGGGACGGTGGCGACGAGTTTGGCGGTGCGCTCGACGCGGGACTGCCACTCTTTGTTGAGTGCGTTGAGGTCGGCGGTGGACCAGTAGTCGACGGCCGCGAGGATGCCCATGATCTCTTCCTTGCCGACCTTCATGGGGCGGCAGACGGCGCCCTCCCAGGGAGGGCTGTTGTACTTGGCTGCAGTGATGAGGTCTTTGCGGCCTAGCAGTAGACCGGAGGCCTGCGGGCCGCAGAGGCCTTTTCCGCCGCTGAAGCAGTAGAGATCGAGGCCCATCTTGGCGTAGCTGGTGAAGTTTGAGAAGGGCGGAATCCCGGCTGCGTCATCCAGCAGGAGCGGAACTCCGGCGGCCTTGGTGATTTGAAGTACGGCCTGAAGGCGATCACCGAGCCAGGTGGTGTAGACCATGGCGGTCTGCGAGGTGATGGCGGATTTGAGGTCGTCGGGGGTGTGGGCGACGATGAGCTTGGCGCCGGTGAGGCGAAGTGCGCTGTCGAATGCGCTGCGGCCGCCGGTGACGACGATCTCGTTCTTCATGCCGGTGGTGTCGGGGAGTTGGTAGATTTTTTTGGGGTCGGTGCCGGCCATGCAGCCTGCGGCGGCGGAGGCCATGGCGCCGGCTGAGCCGGAGGTGACCATAGCGTCTTCGGCGCCGGAGAGTTTGGCGAGGTGGGCGCCGGCGGCTGTCTGCAGCTCGTACATGTCGACGAAGTAGTGGGAGGCTTCTTCGGCGGCTACGCGCACGGGGGGCAGCTCGAGCGAGCCGCTGAGGTAGGTCCAGGTGCCGCGGGCGTTGATGAAGGGGCGGACGCCAAGTTTGGTGTAGATGTTGTCGGTGAGGGAGTGGCTGCCGCCGGTGGCGGCTTTGGCGGCGGAGGACACGGCGGCGGCGAGGCTGCGCGTGCCGATGGTGGCGAAGAGGGGAGCTGCGGCGAGAAGCTTGAGGAAAGACCGCCGGTCGTTGAAGCTGTTTTGAAGATTAAGCTCGGTCAAGGTTGTTCTCCTATAATTTGGCAGCAGAGATGAGTTTGTGAGATCGAGTAAACGCTAGGAGTCCTTCCGTTTACACAGTGAGAGACTTTGCAGTCCTCAAACTAAAACCACGGCCAGTAGTCTCAAACTAGAGTGTCAATTCAGTTGGTGATGACTGACAAGGCCGGAAAACGGGATCGATAGATCTATAACTAACACGCTTACGACGACCTCATAATAATTAATTACGGATGGGCGGGACAGGAATTTCGAGGTAATAGGCCATTAGGATTACGACATTTGACCTGTTGTTCCTAAGGACCTCTGTTTAGTACTATTGCGCCGTCTGCGAAACAGGCCGTTTAAAGGAATCCTGACAGCTTGGCTTGGTTGCATGTTTCGTGTCTCAACAGCAAGAAAATGTTCCCGAGAAAATCGATGATCAAAGTGTGTGCTAGTACACGACAATAAAATCCAAGGGCGCTCACTATGGAAGGCGCGCGCCGATGGACAAGCAGTGCCGGAGATGCCGCCCTTTTAGCGGTAGATGAAGCATAGCGAAGCGGAATCAGGCCATCGGTACAACGATGCCGGCGTAAAGGAGATTTGCTGAGGATGCCAAGAGTTGTTCGAGCGCGCTGCCTGTGGCCGATAGCAACAGCTAGTATTCTGTGGGCGGCACCGACATTGCTGGCTCAGGACGTCGCGCCGACTTCGCCGTGCGCCAACCTTCCAAATTTAGACCATCCCAAGGTTACGCTGCGCAGCGGAAAGATGGAGGCGGTAATCTTTCTGCCCGACAAGGACAACGGATACTACCGCGCGACGCGATTTGATTGGTCCGGCGTAGTGGCATGTGTCGCGGTGAATGGTCACAAATTCTTTGGCGAGTGGTTTGAGAAGTACGATCCCCTGAAGAACGACTCGATCACCGGACCGGTAGAAGAGTTCCGTACCGACAATGGAGTGATGGGCCACTACCCGGCCAGCTCACCTCTAACGACCATCCACACAGAGGCGATCGGATACGACGAGGCTAAGCTGGGAGAGACCTTCCTGAAGCCCGGAGTCGGCATACTGCGTAAGGTGAACGACCGGCCGTACGGGTCCGGAACCCTTTATCCGATAGTAGATGGAGGTGTATGGACTACTAAAACAACGAAGAATTCGATCACGTTCCAGCAAGTGCTGAACGGGGCGAACGGCTATGCCTATGTCTATACCAAAACGTTGTCGCTGGATGCGAATGGCATGGGGATGGCGCTTAGCCATACGCTGAAAAACACCGGAACCAAAATGATCGATACGAAGGTCTATGACCACGACTTCTTTGTATTCGACGATAAACCAGTGGGACCGGGAATGGTGATCCGATTCAAATTTCCGCCCAGGTCCGTCGATCCGATGACAGATATGGTCAAGATCGACGGAGATGAGATCCAGTTCCAGAGAGGCGCGAAGCCGCGCGAGAACATCAACGCGTACATCACGGGCTATTCCGAGAAGGTCTCCGACTACGACATTACAGTGGAGGACAAGAACCGGAAGATCGGAGTCGAACAGACGTCCGATACTCCCATTTCGCGAATCTTATTTTGGACGAACGGCATTCCGGTCTGCCCGGAGGTCTATCTTCACGTTCCGGCGGCGCCAGGCAAAACGTCACACTGGAAGATTCACTACCGTTTTTTTGCTCCTGCGCAGTGATTTTTTTGTTGCGAGTTGTAGGACCCACGACGTATGGTCGCCTCTACCATGTAGAACTGCCTCATCTCAGCAAACACCAGAGCAGTCTCGGATTCTCCGGGAAAATAACATACTTAGCGATTCTCGAGGTCGAATTTCGCGCAAATATTTTGCCAATCATACTTTCGGCGGATTGCAACGTACCGATCATCACTTACGCTTAGTTCTTCTAAGTAATTAAATGATTCGCATGGTCGCCTCGCTGATCAGTCGATCCTTCGACGCTTCGCGAGTACATCTCTAGGCACGCGGCTATCGGATGACTAACGGCTTCGGAAGTCCTTCTAGGAGATCAACGATGCATCGTTCTAATTCACGCGATACAACTCACAGCGATTGTCCTGCTACTTTTCTGCGGCGTAAACCTAACAGCACAGACGATTACTGCCAATGTGAACGGCACAGTGACGGACGCCTCCCACGCAGTCATTCCGGGAGCGACGATTACTGCCACCAACGTCGACACGAATGTGCGGACCAACACGACGTCGAACAACGACGGTATCTATAACATCCGCTTCCTTCAGGTCGGGCGTTACACCCTGACCGTCGAGGCGCAGGGCTTTGAGACGCGTACCTTCGGACCATTTACGCTGGAGGCCAACCAGAACGCAAAGGTCGATGCGCCGATGGCCGTTGCAGGCACCCAGAGCAAGGTAACCGTAGAGGCCGCCATAGCGCCGCTTATAAATACAGAAAATGCCCAGCTGTCGACCACACTGGATACGACCGCGATCGGCAACGTCCCGATG
Source organism: uncultured Acidobacteriaceae bacterium (assembly GCA_963797415.1). GTDB lineage: Bacteria > Acidobacteriota > Terriglobia > Terriglobales > Acidobacteriaceae > Edaphobacter. Next base: position 342,149 of record CAWCPB010000006.1, on the reverse strand, counting down.
GTAGGACAAAACTGGGTACAGTTGACTATGTTCGTTCCAGGCGCAGTCAACACCAACCCTGCTGCGCTTGCGGGCAACTCGGCGATCGGCGTGAATCAGGCCGTCAACAATGGCGTCTCCATAAATGGCAACCGCCAACAAACCAACAACTACACCCTGGACGGCATCGAGATCAACGAGACGCTGAACAACACTGTCGGCTATAACGTGGCCCCGGATGCACTGGGTCAGGTCCAGATCACATCAGCGAACGCGCCGGCTGAGTACGGCAACGTGAACGGCGGTGACGTTATCGCGCTACTGAAGAGCGGCACCAACCAGTTCCACGGGAGCGCTTACTGGTATCTCTCGAACTATCACCTCGACGCCAACACCTGGGGCAACAAGCACAACACCGTGATCACCCCGAAGCAGTCATATACCCAACCCATCTTCGGTGGAACGATCGGCGGACCGATCCTTCACGACCGGCTATTCTTCTTCGCCGACTATAGCGGCGGCCGCTACCATCTGGGGGGTGTTTCCACGGCTACAGTGATGACCCCAAAGATGCGCACAGGAGATTTTTCCGAGCTGCTGAATCCCGCAATCATGTGCGCGCCTGGAATAAGCTGCCCAAACAGCAAGCTGATTCAGATCTATGACTCCTCCACGACAGCTTATACGCCGTATTCCGGAAATAAGGGTGTTCCCATTCTTAGTCCTGCAGCGCAGTATCTATTTGCTCATCCGGAACTCTATCCGTTGCCGAACCAGGCGCCACAGGCAGGCACGCCAGCGACCGGTAATTACCTGGCGCCTCTAAAGAACCGCCAATATAACGACCAATTCGACGTCAAGATCGATTACAAGATAAGGGAAAAGGATACTCTTTCAGCCCGCTGGCTCCAGGACAGCAGCGGCACCACGACCACTCCTGTGCTCTTGACAAGTTTTCCTGCGGCTCCGATTACTCCGGTTAAGGGTATCGCCATCAATGAGGTGCATACGTTCAATGCGTCCATCGTGAACGAGCTTCGCCTCGGATATATGAGGATTCGCCCCGAGGCCGGATTTCCGGTGGATTCAAGCGGAGTGTTCGGTACGAATGGAAATGCCATTATCGGGATTCCAGGTGGAAATCAAGGCATCGTCGGATTTGCGGCTCAGACAACCTCCCCCGGATCTACGAGCGGCCTAGTTACAACAAATGGCAGGGAATATTCGACTATTGGCAACTCATATGGTGGGATGACCTTTGTCGACAACTCCTTCACGTATGGCGACAACCTTACCTGGCTGAAGAACAGGCACACCTTCAAGTTCGGCGCCCAGTTCATCCGCTATCAGTCGAACTGCTTCTCATCAGGCAATGATGGCGTTTTGGGAACCATGGCTTACACCGGTGTCTCATCTTCCAACCCCGTAAATAACGCCACTACCAATCCGCTCGGCTACAACACGGGGGGCTATTCCATGGCGGACTTCGTCCTCAACCGAGTCGATTATATCGGCCAAGGCGCATACACCGGACCGCAGGGCCTGCGGCAGTGGCGCGACGCCTACTTCGCGCAGGACGACTGGAAGTTAACGCCGACACTTACCCTGAACCTGGGCATGCGCTATGAGTATGTCCAGCAACTGTACGAGGTCAACAACAAGTACGCGAACGTGGACGTCAACACAAAACAGCTGATCCACGCAGGGGTGAACGGTGCAAGCCGTTCGCTGGTCAATCCGTACTACGGCGGCTTCATGCCGCGTATTGGCTTCTCTTGGTCAGCAACTCCCCGGTTCGTAGTCCGCGGCGGATACGGCATCCAGAGCTTCATGGAGGCCACGGGTGAGGCCCGCCGTATGACCCTCAACCCGCCGAATAATGCTGACAACTACACCACCGGCACCGCGCCCAGCGCGTCCAGCCCGGCTGTGTTCTTCAAGATGCAGAGCGGCTTCACCAACCCGGCAACGGTTAACCCCGTGCTAGCCCTGAATGCGTGGGACGTGAATATCAGGCCTGCCTTCATCGGGGAGTTCAGTCTCACTTTGGAGTACCAGGTCAGCAACACCGCCTCCTTCCAGATTGGGTACGTAGGAGAATCCGGGCAGCATCTCGTCAACCATAACGCGGCCAACCAGCTCTACGCTCCGTGCGTCATTGGGGGCGTCGTTCGAACCGATCCCACCAGCGCTGCCTGCACCGCAGCGGACCCCTCACCCTTCCAAGCGCTGGTCCAACAATCTGGCTCGGTCACGCTGACCACCTCCAACGCAATGATGAACTACAACGCGCTGCAGGCGAGCTTCCGTCAGCGTTCGCTGCACGGATTGCAATACACCGTGAACTATACCTATAGCCGCGCGATGACCAACTCCATCGGCTTCTTTGGCGCTCCAGCCATCAGTGGAGCCAACAACTATGCCGAAAACGGCTACGACAATCACGCGGAATATGGGCCGACCGGGCAGGATGTGCGCAACGCTATCAACGGCAACATCGTGTACCAACTTCCCTTCGGTCGTGGCCGAAAGTTCGGCACTGACATGAATCGTTTTCTGGATGGAGTTGTGGGCGGATGGAACGTAGCCATGACAGCGGTGGCCTACTCCGGCTTCCCGGTCACCATCAACAACAGCTCGAACAATGCCTACACTATCAATAAGATTCAGCGCGCCAGCCATCCGCGGCCGCTGAAGATCGTCAACCGCAGTCTGAATAACTGGTTCGGGTCAGATCCGTCCGCTACCTCGTGCGGCCTTACGGACAACGGGCTCTGCGCCTACTCAAGCCCGCAGAATGGCACCTATGGCAACAGTCAAAACGGTGCCGAACGGGCACCTGGATATCAGAACTACGATGCCTCAGTCACCAAAATGTTCACGGTCTACCGTGAACAACATCTGGAATTCCGCGTCGACTCTTCGAACGTCATGAATCTGACCGACTTGGGCAACCCGAATAATACGGCTCAGAGCGCTACGTTCGGTCAGATCACCAGCGTTCGAAGCGGACCGAGAAAGCTGCAGCTTGAACTAAAGTACATCTTCTAGGCAATTGCTGCAGATTGGGGCAGGAGGCGCGAATGGCGCTGGTTACTTCTGCGTCTTCATGAACTCACGCACCAGCGCCGCAATCTCATCTGCTTTGGTATCAAGCGCGAAGTGTCCTGCGTCGAGTACGTGGACCTCCGCGTTCGGTACGTCCTTGCGGTAGCGTTCCGGCTCGCCGGGATCGAACGAAAGATCGTGCTTGCCCCAGATAACCAAAAGCTTTGGCTGCGTCTTCTGCATCCACGCCTGCCACTTTGGGTAAGCATCGACGTTCGTGCGGTAGTCATAGAAGAGATCGCTTTGAATCTGCGCCTGGCCGGGCGAGTTCAGAAATGCGTACTCGTCGGTCCAAAGATCCGGGTCGTAGAGCTCAATGTTCGGATCGTCTCCGACGTGGCGCGTCTTCGTGGTCGCCAGCGACAGCAGATTTTTGCGCAACGCTTCTTCATGGGCAGCCCGGTCCGCCCAGAATGCCCGTCGCGTCGCCCAGTTCGCCCCAAGGCCTTCGTTGTGCGCGACCGCATCCTGGACGATGAGAGCCTGCACCCGCTCCGGGTGCGCCAATGCCATGCGAAAGCCGACCGGCCCGCCGTAGTCCTGCATGTAGAGCGTGTAGTGCGATAAACCCAGCGCTTGCGTGAAGTCGTCCATCACGGAAGCGATGTGGTCGAAGGTGTAATCGAACTGCTTCGGGTCGGGCCAGTCGCTATGCCCGTAACCCGGATAGTCGGGCGCAACCAGATGGTAGTTGTCCGCAAGCCGCGTCAGCAGCGGCTGAAACATCCGCGACGACGACGGAAGACCGTGCAGCAAAAGAATGGTGGGAGCGTCTTTCGGCCCCGCTTCTCTATAGAAGATGGAGAGTCCATCGACCTTCACTGTGCGATAAAACACCTGCTGTTCCATGGCTTTGTCCTTTCTCTGGGCATCCACGCCAGAGGTGATGGCGAGGACGAGCGCAAGGATCGCCAGCGTCCGAAAGGATCGATTTCGTCATGCATTCATAGATCCTCCGCCCTACTCTGCGACTTCGAAGATGACATCGAGTTCTATCGGCATCCCAAGCGGAAGGCTGGCAACGCCGATTACCAGCCGAACCGCCATCTTCTCGATGCCAAAGACATCTCGAAACAGATCGGAGACAGCATCCGCGACTCTGGGCTGGTCGAAGAAGTCCCCGGAGGTTGCTATAAATACTCCGAGCCGGACGACGCGAGTCACTCTATCGAGCGAGCCCAGATGCTTTTTCGCCGCGGCGAGAACGCCCAAAGCCGCAGTGTAGGCGGCATCTCGTCCAGCCTCGGCATCGAGTTCTTTCCCGAGCCGGCCAACATACTTCGGCTTGTGGTCCACAACCGGAAGCATCCCGCTAAAGAAGAGCAGGTTGCCCGTCTGCACCGTCTCGACGTAAGTGCCAAACGGCGTCGGCGCGGCTGGGAGCTGAATGCCAAGGTCCTGCAGCCGGCGTTCTGCACTGTCCGGCTGCGAACCTTTACCGCCTACCATCGGCCCGCGTGCGCACCGCCGTCCACGTGCAGCACCTCCCCGGTAACGTGACGAGCTTCCGTCAGATAAACGACAGCATCAGCGATGTCCTTCGCCTCGGTGATCGTGCCCATGGGAGAAAGAGTCTTCATGAAGTCCTTCGGATTGTCTTTATGCAGAGGAGTGTCGACAGTGCCAGGCGCGACCGCGTTGAAGCGGATCTTGTTCTTCGCGTATTCGCTCGCGAGGCTCAGGGTAATCGCATTAAGTCCGCCCTTGGTGATCATCGGAATCGACGCCGGTATCCCCGCGATGGGGTTGTCGGCCAGCGCTGCCGTGATGGTTGTTACGCTGCCGCCGGTGCCCTGCGACAGCATCTGTTTCAACTGCAAGCTGAGTGATGAAGATGAACCCTTCCAGATTGAGCGGAGACGAAGCCGCGAATACTCATCGACCGTGTAGTCCGTGAAGGGCTTGGCTAGCGAAGATGCGCGTGGACAACATGGCCGCTCCGATGCCTCTGCGAAGCGCCGCGTTACGATGACTGTCTCTTTGCTTGCCATACTTAGCTCCTATTGTTTTTTCGCGAGCCCCGAAGACTCTTTCTGCTGTCTAGGGTGCTCTAAATAGTCGCCGTCCTAAGAAAATTCCTGAGCCGAAGTCGATGATTTCGGCGTCGCTGAAATGCAGGATACTACCTCTGAGAGCAAAATCCATCTTGGAGGACTAGGCGAACGATGCGAGTTCATTAGTTAGAACGCCTGAATCTGCTGTTTGACACCTCCGCGCATCCTCGGCGACAATTCTGGTTCGATCCGGTTATTTGTGGATGATAGGTGCGATCATGACCCATGACGTGGCCGTTCTGAAAGCCCGCGAAATCGCCAGTCAAGTGCTGGCGCCGTCCGCAGGGCAAAACGACAAGGCCGGACGATTCTCTACCGAAGCTATCGAGACCCTCGGTAAGGCTGGACTGCTTGGACTCTTGTTATCCGCAGATTTTGGAGGCGCAGGATTAGGTCCCCGCGCGTTTGCCGTTGTGATAGCGACGCTCGCCGAGGCAGACGCTTCTGTCGCCATGGTTTACCTGATGCACATTCTTGGCGCGGTGGCTATCGCATCCGCGCGCCCAGGTGCGGCTCAGGCACTCGCGCCCATACTGCGGGAGATTGCTGCGGGCCACCATCTATCCACTCTCGCTTTCAGTGAAGCCGGCTCACGAAGTCATTTCTGGGCGCCTGTATCCCGCGCACACCGGAATGGAGAGGGTGTGCGTATAAGCGCCAAGAAATCGTGGGTGACCAGCGCGGGTCATGCGCAGAGCTATGTTGTTTCTGCGCTGGCCCCTGAAGGAGCGGGACCTACCGATTCGACCCTCTATCTTCTTGCAGCGGACACGCGCGGCCTTTCAGTTGCGGGGCCCTGGGATGGTTTGGGACTTCGCGCCAACGCTTCTGCGCCGGTCGCGCTGGATGACTGCCAAGTCCCATCCGATTTTCAGCTTACGGATGACGGCGCGGGCTTTCCGGCCATGCTAAACGTGGTGCTCCCGCTGTTTAATTTGGGGTCATCAGCGGTGGCCTTGGGATTGTGCCGAGCGGCAGTCGCCGGAACTGCATCGCACCTCAAAAGCGCGAAATTTGAGCATCTTGGCCAGAGCCTCGGCGAGAGCCTGCCTACCCTGCGCGCGCAACTGGCGGCGATGCAGATTGATACCGACGGACTATCGGCGCGCATCGACGATTTGGTCGATCATCTGGAAAAGCCGCGCGAGACGACCATGCTGCGCGTGCTGGAGAGCAAAGCGGCGGCAGGCGATGTTGCTATCAGTGTTACCTCAGCAGCAATGCGCGTCTGCGGCGGTGCGGCGTTCTCAAAGCATTTGGGCATCGAACGCCTGTTCCGCGACGCGCACGCGGGTGCTGTCATGGCGCCTACGGGCGATGTTCTGCGCGAGTTCATCGCGAAGTCGCTGCTTGGGAATGCCGCTCTTCTGAAACGTCGCTGACAGGAACCGTGGAGGCCTATGAGCAAAACAATCTGGGTGGGGGCTGTTGCATACAATCCGAAAGTGGTTACGATTTGGGAGGGAATGCGGGGCTATTTTCACGAGGAAGCGCATCTGCCCGTTGAGGTCGTGCTCTTTCAGAGCTACGAGGCACAGGTCGCTGCGCTCCTCGCCCAACCGGGCGATGCCCTGCCGCGTATCGATATCGCCTGGAATACGAACCTTGCTTATCTGCAAGCGGACGAGTTGAGCGGCCATGCCTGTCGTGCGGTCGCGATGCGCGACACCGATCTCGGCTGGATGACCAAGATCGTCGCCGCTAGCGGAGGTCCTATTTCTACGCTCGCTGATTTAAAAAATCGAACGCTCGCGCTGGGCAGCCGAGACAGCGGACACGCAGCGATTCTGCCCGTTCACTTTTTGGAGCAGCAAGGCCTGCGCGAGGGCCGGGACTACCGCACGCTGCGCTTCGACAGTGACGTAGGCAAACATGGTGATACCGGGACCAGCGAAGTTGAAGTGGTGCGCGCCGTCCTCGATGGGCGAGCCGACGCCGGCGCAATCGGCAGTCCTTTCTGGAACACAGTTCGCAGCGAACGCCTGGTGCCCGAAGGCGGCCTTCGTGAGGTATGGTCCTCTCCTGCATACAACCATTGCATGTTCACGGCCCGGCCCGATCTTGACCCCGAGCAGGAGCGGCAGTTCGCCGACGCACTCTCGGCGATGAGCTACGACAACCCTGCTCATCGCGCGATACTCGACGCCGAAGGACTTCAGCGTTGGCTGCCGCCTCATCTCGATGGTTACGCTGCATTGCGGCAGGCCGCGGCCAAACAGGGATTCTTCAACCAGTTAGTGGCCAACCCGGCCTGAGAGATTAACGGAACCGGGCTCAACCAACCGGGAATTCGCTTGTCGCACGAGAACACTCATGCGCAGTTGAAGATTCTTGCCAGCTTATTCGCGTGTTCGCTTTCGCGTTCGAAGGCGCGGCGAACCGCAGCGAACGCCTCGGACAACGGAAAAATATCGCGCGTGACAAGCAGATCAGTATCCTGTGCTCCGACTGGATGCCAGTACACACCCTCAGCTGTAATGGTGACCTCCGGCACGAGATCGGCTCGGCTAAGGGCGACACCTTCGGTCGCAGAACCGCGCAAAGCGACCCGGCGTATGACTCGGTCTTCTGCAGCAATCTTCTCCTCATCGAGGAACCGACGGAACTGCTCCGCCTCGGTATCGGTGGAAACGGTGGCCGCCAGGCGTACGCGAAAACCCTGCGCACGAGCGCGCTGGATCCCTTCCCATGCGCGCGCCCATGAGCCGCGCCCACGATGGAGGTCATGCAGTTCCGGTGTAGCGCTGTCCAGGCTGATCTGCAGAACAATTCGATCGCGGGGCAACGCTCCCAGACTTTCCGCGCGTCGTCCGGCAAATAGCATTCCGTTGGTCAGCACCGTTGTCGGTGCGGCCGAAGCGCAACAAGCCAGAATCTCGCCGATGTTTTCCAGCAGAAACGGCTCGCCCCCGGTTACGAAGATTTCTTTGACGCCAAGCTCCGGCGCTTCACCAGCGATCTGCTGCACCCGCACCAGCCCCAGCTCTCGTCGAGGCACGGCGGGCGACGAACGCACGCAGCAGTAGTCGCAATGCAGGTTGCAGTCGAAATTCGTGTAGAGCCAAAGCCGCGAGCCCACCGGCCGATTGTCTACGGGTCCCGGAACAGCCCCACACCGAAAGACGAACCGTGCGCGCCCATCTTCGACCGTAGCTTCGAGCAGCGGATTCCCAGTGAACCGGCACCATGTTTCTAAGTCTGGCCCAATGCCTTCTTCGTCACCGACTACCGCGACCAAATCCCCTGGGCGGACGCGGCGCAGCACGGCGATCAGCTCTGGCAGCAAACCAGACGCAAAGGTCTTTCGCCCAATATCGAGATCGATGTCAGCTCTCATCCGAATGCGCGCTCTTTACAGTTCCGACAGCATTGAAGAACTTTGTCCTGCGCGACTTATTGCGCGTTTATCCACTTATCCGATCCCGTCAGCTTAACGGACACGTTAGTAAGAAAGATGTGCAGGGGCTTGCCATCGGCGGTGCCGCGGTGCTCCGTTGAAAACAGCAGAGGACCTGCCTTTTTGTAGCCAGCCCACGTCGCAGTGACGAGCTGCGGGGCGGCTTGGGCGCACCGCGGTGGTAGACAAACTGCACAACTCGGTTGTCTTTGCCGACGTAGAGGTCCCAGGTGTCTCCCGGTGTGTAACCGCCCGCCTCCGCAGGATACTTCACTGAAACCAGCCTGGCCGACCCGCTGCCAATCGGCAGTTTTTGCATACCTTGATCGGTCACAGTGGCGCTGGTGTCCCAGTAAGCATGGAAGGGAAACAAAAGCCAATAGTTATCGTTGACGAAAGACGGCTCAATTTGGTCCCTCACATTGGCAGGCTGGCTGTTGAGCTGCGACTGAATATAGGTCACCTTTACCGGCTTGCCGTCTTTATCCGTTCCTTCGTAGGAAATCTTGCCGGTCTTGGGCTCCCACTCCCACACGTGAGCAGCTTTGAAGAGTCCGGTGATTTCCCCATTCCACGTATAACGGATCGCTTCAATCTGCCCAAACGAATCCACGCCATAGGTCTTGGCAATCTGTTCGAGAACAGGCGGGCGATTCTGCGCTAATGAGTTTGGAGCGAGGGCCAACACAGCGCAAGCCAGAAGACAAATCATCGAACAGCGGTTCGATTTAGCCATGGAAGTCTCCTTCTTTAGATTGAATAGACGTTGCCCAGGATCTCAGAGAAAGAAACTATACTCTTTAGTCTAAGAGAGCACCAGCATGCCCAGGCTCTTTTCCACGGTACCAAATAATTGCAGCAGCGATTGCCACGCATCCGTATTCCACTAGCATGACCCAAACAGGAAGCGATCCCCACGGACGCCCAGGTGTGCGCAAGTGCCACATGACATAGGTGGGGATAATGCTCACAGTCCAGACGATGATCAGCAGCGTCGAGGGCGATCTCAGAAATGGCAGCAGCCACAGAAGATACCAGGGGAATACGGCGGGCGCGCACAAAAGAGATGCTGCCATTGGCCAAGCAAATATGTCGGGAGACCATTCGGGCGCTGTGCTTCTTAGCCAGGTTGCAGTCACTAATCCGACGAGCGCCGCCAGCCCAGCTAGCAACTGTGGAGGCGCCACGTGATCGAGCATCGCAAACACGGGACCATTAAAGCGCCAACTTTGGACATACGTACCTAGCGAGCCTATCGGAATGCGGCCGTGATTAAGAAACGGCACGTACAGCAGTCCGACTATGGCCGCGGCCAGCGCAGCGTCGCGAACGCGAACACGCTTCCAGTAGAGAGGCAAGAGTACGATAGGCAGCAATTTCACCGCTACAGCTAGCCCAAATGCGAGGGCCGCAGTCGTTCGCCATCGACGTCCTAGCGCAGCGGCCGACACCAGCAGCAATAGCGCGCCGACAATGTCAATATGACCGTTGCCCGCCACTTCAACGGCCAACAATGGGCTCCAGGCGTATGCCAGAACCAAGTGCGTTCCCTGCCGGTGATAACGCAACACATCGAGCAGCACGAGAACAATTGCCAAATCGCAAACTTCAAACGCTACTTTCAGTGCAAATGTAGATTCGCGAATTGCGGTTACGACGCGGAAGAACAGCTGAGCCCCCGCCGGATACGGGCTCGGCAGATCCGGATTGTTCAAGCTCCGGGTCTCCGGCGTATGCAGCCCTTTAGCCGCCGGATCGCTTGGAACGACAATATAGGGGTTGTAGCCGAGTCTCTGCAGTCGGCCATCCCAAACATACCGATGAATATCATCATCAGCCCCCGCAGGCACTCGAAGAAATTCAATGTGCCAGACAGCAGCGAGAACGAGCCCAATGACGACAACGCGTCGCGCGAATGTTGGGGTAGCAAAAAACTCACGGATCGCTAAGAGGTACGCAATGCCCGCAACCGTCAAAGAGGCCATGAAGTAAGGTCCGCCTCTATCGCCGAAGTTTCGCGAGCAGATCGTTAACGCCACGCACAACGTGGCGCCGAGCACATACACTCTCGACTCGGGGGTAATCTTCACAACTCTCCCGTGCCTGTCCGTGATCGCGCTGTCACAAGCTCCCACTCTTTAAGCCACCGCGCCGTGCGTGGTGCTCTTGTCGGAGCCAGACGCAACTCCGCTGCCAGGCGAGTCAGATCGTCGCCTACATCAATATCGTAAAAAGGATCTGCGAAACCTACGGATAGCTCAAGAGCTCGTGCACGCGCTAGGAGTCTCTCCAGCGCACTGCTGGTGCCCATTCCGTCGCCCGCGAAAAGCGCAGGATGAGAAGCCTTTGCCCCTACGAGATAGTAGCCTCCGTCGTGCGTTGGTCCTACAACCACGTCATGTGCGGCCAGCGTTTCGAACGCGTCTTCGAGAACAGAACGCGGCAGGTGTGGGCTGTCGCTGTTGAAGGCAATGATGCGTCGTCGATGACCTTCTGCGAAGTGCGCGAACACCGAAGTGAGCCCTGCAGCAAGACCTTCACCTCTCTGCCCAACTACGCTCACTTCTTCGCCTGCCAACCGCGCCAGCTCGTTTACGTCCGACTCCGGGCACATGACGGCAACCTCCACATCACCCAATGACCGCGCCAGCGCCAGTGTGTCGTCCAGAAGGCAGCAATAGAAAGCAGTGACAGCCTCAGGAGAAAGGCTGGGAGTCAGACGAGTCTTCACCGCGCCTGGCCTCGGTGCTTTCGCCATGATCACCAGCACACGGTCCCTGCCCGACGAACGCACCGCCGTCTCGTTTGAAGATTTCATAAAATTTTGATCCGGGCTACGCTGACCGTACCCCGGCTTTTCGGGGCCGGAAAGAATACCAGACTATCAAACTGAGAATGAACCAGGCGGCGCCGACCGTGCCCTTTAGCGTACCGCTGATCTTCGACTCTCCGATACGCGGGTAATAACTCACCGGGACTTCAACCACGCGGAATCCAGCCATCGCGCCTTTGAGGATCATCTCCACCGCCCAACCATAGGTGGTCTCTTCGAGGGCGAGCGCGCGTAGTACATCTGAGCGGCCAGCGCGAAACGGGCCGAGATCACTGATCTCCAGTCCATAGAGAAGCCTGATCAGGCCACAAGCCAGACGATTCCCGAACACCTGATGCCAAGGCAACGCCCCGGCAGAACGCCGCTCCCGCAACCGGGAACCGAGCGTGATGTCCGCACGCCCCTCAATGATTGGCGCCAGGAGAAGCGGCAGTTCCGAGGGCCGATCGCTATAGTCGCCATCAAGGAACACAACCACGTCAGGTGAAATTGCCGCGGTCAGCCCGGTAAGGCACGCTCGCCCATAGCCGCGGCGCGGTTCCTGAAGGACGCGGGCTCCCATTCTTGCGGCGATCTCGGGCGTCCCGTCATTCGAGTTGCTGTCGACAACGATGACCTCCGTCGTCAGATCGGGTGGGAGATCTGCTAAAACGCGCTCAATCGCCTGCGCTTCATTATGGGTCGGGATGATGACGGACACTCGCACGTAAGCTTGCCCCGATCACCACCAAGGAGAAGATGGCCACCGTTGCGACAGCCACGCGTCAACGCCCCATCTCCGGCCGGCGCGTCCGATAGCGAGCCCAAGCGATGCCACCACCGGAACCAGCAACTCCCAGATCCACGCGGTGCCTAACTCTGAAATCCAAAGGCTGCCGAGAAACAGAAACGCCACAAATGCAGCCGATCGGGTAACCAGACCGAGGACGAGCAGGATACCAAGAGAGATCTCGGTCATGGCCTGCATGGGAGCAGCTATCGCGGCGTGGTTTGCCGCCAGGCCCATCACCGTCTTCCAGATAGCCGGACAGTGGCTCGCTTTGATGTAGTAACTGATCAGACCCGCGTAACCCGCCGGTCTGTAGAGGCCTTTTCCTAGATTCTCAAAAAAGACCGAGACAAACATCGCGCCAATTATCACACGCACCAGCGCCAGCCCGTTTGCGGCGGATAGCTGCTTGACTTCACTTGGCGTCGGGTTTGCGTTCGGTCCCATAGCAACCTCGTGACCTGTGAATCATATACTCTTTGCGGATCCGGGCCGGCGGAGCGATCAAACATTCTTTTGTCAGTTCACAACAAATCTTCGCAGCCACACGACTAATACACGAACATCGTACAGTCGAAAGCAGCCCAAATGATCCCAAACCAGCATAAATCGCTTAGGCCATAGTGCTAACTGCATCAAGCATATCCGTCGAACCAGAAGAAATAGAGTAAACAAACTCAGAGATATCGACATAAAGTGACAGGCGGACTGTGATCAATAGTTAGTAAATCGACGACCGGCAGCATTTCGACAAAATACTTATTCGAGACTGCACGCCCGCAGGCCTCGATCTAAAACGGCTCCGGAGGGGTCGGGACTGTGTGGCACAGTTGCGACGCGTGTTCCAGAGCTTTGAATAGCCGCGGAGCAAGTTGAGCGTCATCCAGCTCAATAGCAGTCTTGGAAGATGGGTTTGTGACTGTCGTATCCGCTACAGAGTTATCGATCAAATGGGTCGTGATCGAGTCGCGAATCAAAGCCGACGGGGCCGTCAGGTAAATATGAATAACTGATGGGGGATTGAACGTCATATGGGTGTCCTTGTCCGGATCCACGCGTGTGTAATCTCCCATGCTGACGGCTCACCCGGCCCATAGGTATCGTCTCGACGATGGTCTTAGCCAAATCAAGATTCCACCTCACCTGCGTGGTGATCGTTAAGTCACAGCCGTTGGCTTGCGCTATCAATATGGTTGCGTAGATAGTGTCCTTTTTTATCTTTTTCTTCGGTTTGCCATTCTTATCGAACGAAATGGTCTCGGTAGCAACCTCGCTTCTGGCAGAGCGAAGGTTCAAGGTGAGCCAATTCATCGTTACTTCGAGTGAGGGCTGGTCGGGGGACGTTTGGCAGAAACACAACTGGGAAAACAGCAACGGTATAAGCAGTCCAATAGATCGCATCCCCGCTGACCTCCAATCCTGAATTCAATCGCGTATGTCGAAAAGGTAGCAGAACATTGGCTCACTGGGGCGGACGCTTCAACCGTTGTCAACCCCCAAACCACCTAAACCCTTGCCATCACACGATTTGCGCTTGGCGTAGTAGTTACCTCCAACCTACTAAAATAAATATAGAGATTGAATAACAGGCAACTAGACCCAAACCAGCAAGAAAACTACGAAATTCCCCGTAACCCATTGAGCCGCCCATATTTGGCGATAACTCCTTTGTTATGACTATTTTGCAGCCGCATACCCGCCGTAAGTCATTAATTACAAAAGACTTACAGCCGGGCAATTGGGGGGGGGGTTACCTTCTTGGGAGTTCAGTCACGAAGAAGCTTCATCTGTGCAGGATGATTTGGCGGCAGGCCTCTTATTAGAGCGGCCGTTCGCCAGCCTCGCTAGCGCGTGGTCAATCCGATCCTGCATAGCCTGCGCAAGCTCGGCTACATGGGGCTCCCTCAAAATGACCTCATGTTTTCCCGAGACCGGGATGACATCAACTCCGCCAAGGGCTCGTTCGGACCACCCCATTTTGTAATCATTGATGCGGACAGGCAGTTGCTTCTTGGTGCGAAAGAGAGTCACAACTCCGGAGAACGTAGGGGGCACAAAGTCGGGTCCAGGCCAGTACCTCTTCTTGATCTGCGCAGCCTCAAGTCTTCGCCGTTGCGCTCTGGCAGCAGCTTCTTGATTTTTAGGTGAGGTGGCAGAACGGTTCTTTTCCTATCTGAGGCAAAAGCCGCTTCACAGACTGAAGTTTGGCATTCGGATTCAAAGCAAGAAATTTACGGAATCCGCGCACGTACCCGTTGAGAAAATACTTTGTTCGACTCACTGTATTTTCAACCGGCCAGGCGTCCAGGATCGCTACCATCGCGACCGTACAATTCTCAGCTTCGAGTTCTCGCGCCACTTCAAATGCGATGTGAGCTCCTTCGCAATAGCCCGTGAGGAGATAAGGCCCTGACGGATACCATTCTCGTATGACCTTGGTGTATTCCTTCGCTTTCACTTCATACTCCGCTTGATCGTAGACCCACTCACTGGGATCCTCGTCCATCTCCGTCTGGAGTCCGATAACAGGCTGGTCAGGAGACAGATTGCGGGTCAAGAAGACGTAGCCGAGCGCATTTGCATTTGGCCGGGAGATGCAGAATAGCGGTGGCTTGGAACCGGTTTTACGGATGGGGATTATGGCCTTGAACGGGAACTTTCCGCGCTCGGAATGAATGATGAGCGCAAGGTCTCTGAGTTTGGAAGCTTGAAACAGAAGATGAAGGGGAAGATCGAATCCAAACGCCTCTCGAGCACGAGTCATCATTTGGACGGCCAACAACGAATGTCCACCCAGATCGAAGAAGTCGTCATCGAGTCGAACGGAGGGGACCATGAGGACTTCTTGCCAGATGCTGGCCAGGCGAATTTCAATGACAGTTCCGGGTTCCTGCCCGGCGGCTGTCCTGGTGTTCTGTTGACCTGGCGCGGGCAGCTTCTTGCGAGCTATCTTTCCGTTGGCGGATAGTGGTAACTTCTCCAACTGCAGCCAACCCGTCGGAACCATATAGGCTGGCAAGAACTCTTTGACAAAAGAGTTTAGCTCTTCCATGTCTAGGAGAGCGTGCGGATCGGACGGCACCAGATAAGCTGCAAGCGTCTTATTTCCCGGCTGGTCTTCTCTTACGATGACGACGCATTGTTGAATATTGGGGTGTCGTGCGAGGACGGCTTCGATCTCACCGATTTCGATGCGGAATCCTCGGATCTTGACCTGATCATCCACGCGGCCGACGTATTCGATGCTGCCGTCGTAGAGTCGCCTGGCGAGGTCTCCGGTCTTGTAGAGCCTTGCTCCGGGCTGTTGGCTGAAGGGGTTTAGGATGAATCGTTCCGCGGTAAGTTCGGCCTGATGGAGATATCCTCGGGACAATCCGTCTCCCCCGATGCAAAGCTCGCCGGTGACGCCGATGGGGAGGAACTGTTGGTGCCTGTCCAGAATGAGGATCTGGGTATTTGCGATGGGATGGCCGAGGGAGATATGTCCATCCTCTGTGACGCGACCGATGGTGGACCAGATGGTGGTCTCGGTTGGCCCATACATGTTCCATAGCGAATTGCACAGAGGCAGCAGGGCGGCAGCCAGCGAAGAAGGGAGCGCCTCGCCGCCGCAGAGCGCGACCAGATCGTGCTCTCCTGTCCAGCCTGTTTCCAGCAGTAAACGCCAAGTCGCCGGGGTCGCCTGCATCATGGTCGCGCCGGAAGCGTGCAACAGTGCGGCGAGTTGGACGCCATCCATCGCTACGTTTCTGCTCGCGATCACCACCCGAGCCCCCACGCATAACGGAAGCCAGAGCTCCAGCCCAGCGATGTCGAACGAGAGCGTCGTGACCGCTACCAGAATGTCCTTCTCGGTCAGACCGGGCTCCCGTCTCATCGACTCGAGGAAGTTCACCAGATTGCGATGCGTGATCATCACGCCCTTGGGCCGGCCTGTCGAGCCTGATGTGTAGAGGACGTAGGCAAGGTTCTCGGGACCGGCAAGCACTTCAGGATTATCCTTCGAATAGCCGCGGATCGCGTCCCATTCGGTATCGAGGCATATCTGAATCGCGGCGTGCGACGGCAATCCGGTCGAGAGCTTCGCGCTGGTCAGCAGCACCGGCACCTTCGCATCTTCCAGCATGAAGGCTTGCCGATCCTTGGGGAACGCAGGATCGACCGGAAGATAAGCTCCACCCGCCTTCACGACCCCCAGAATGGCGATCAGCATCTCCAGCGACCGTTCCAGACAAACACCGACCAGGATGTCTGGACCCACGCCGAGCGTACGCAGGCGGTGGGCCAACTGATTGGCACGCTGGTTCAGATTGCCGTACGTCAGTTGCTGTCCTTCAAAGACTACCGCCACCTGATGCGGAGTCCGCGCTGTCTGCGCGTCGATCAACTCCACCAGACTCGACTCGCGGGGATACTCCGCCTGGGTCTGGTTCCATCTCTCCAGAAGCTCTCTCTGTTCCGACTCGGACTGCAAGTCGACCTCGGAGATACGGTGCGAGGGATCCCGGATCACAGATTCGAGCACGTACCGGAAGTGCCGCAACATCTGCTCGATGGTGCGCACATCGTATAAATCCGTGTTGTACTCCAGGGCGCAGCGCAGACGGTCGCCGACCTCTGAGACATTCAGCAGAAGATCCACCTTCGCCGTCTCCGCCATCGTTCCGAACGAAGTCACGCTCAGCGGTCCCAACGATTGGAAGCGTTTCGAGGCGTTCTGCTGGATCATCATGACCTGGAACAGGGGCGAGCGACTCAGATCACGCACCGGATTTAGCTCTTCCACCAGCTTCTCAAAAGGCACATCCTGGTTGGCATAGGCATTCAGCGTCGTCTCCCGAACCCGCCTCATCAACTCGCGGAAGGTCGGATCGTCCGACACGTCCGTCCGCAGCGCCAGCGTGTTGACGAAGAACCCAATCACTTTTTCCATCGCCACATGCCGCCGGCCGGCACTTGCCGTACCGACCACCAGATCCTGCTGGCCAGAATAGCGGGAAAGAAGTACATTGAACGCAGCCAGCAAGGTGATGAAGAACGTCGCACCCTCTGTACGGCTGAGCCGCTTCACCCCCTCCAGCACCTCGTGCGGAAACAGCACGATCTCCTTCGACCCATGAAACGTCTGGATCGCAGGCCGGACCCGGTCCGTCGGTAGTTCCAACGAGGGCGGAGCGCCTGCCAGATGCCGCTTCCAATAGTCCAGCTGATGGGCGAGAGCACCGCCCTCCAGATAGGCGCGCTGCCATGCAGAATAATCCCGATAGGTCAACGCGATCGCGGGCAGCGGGGAAGGCAGGCCTTGCCGGAAAGCCTCATACAGTGCAGACAATTCTTCGGAAAACACGCCCAACGACCAGCCGTCGCTGATGGCATGGTGCATGTTCACCATCAACACATGCTCTTCCCGCCCCAGCTTCAACAGCAGCGAGCGGAACAGCGGCCCAACCGACAAGACAAAGGGGCGTCGCGCCTCCTCTTGGACCAGACGCTGCGCCTCACGCTCGCGCTCGCCCTCCGGCAACGCAGAAAGATCTATCGGCATAAGCGGCAGTGCAAGATGCGAGGTAATCACCTGCACCGGCTCGCCCTCGTGCAGTTGAAACGTTGTCCGCAAGGAGTCGTGACGCGCCACGATCTCGTTGATCGCGGCTTCCATCGCCCGGGAGTCAAGCTCACCCGTCAAGCGAAGCGCCATCGGTACGTTATAAAAAGCATTGTTCGGTTCCAGCTGATCCAGAAACCATAGCCGCTGCTGCGCAAACGATAACCCAACACGCCGCCCAGCATCGATAGGCTCGATCTCCGGCTGCACCAGCGTCTGCTGCTCGCGCAGCAACCCCTCCACCCGACCCCCAAGACCCCCAATCGTCGGAGACTCAAAAAGAGCACTCAAGGGCAAATCCACACCAAAAGAAGCACGAATACGAGCAACTACCTTCGCCGCCAACAACGAATGTCCACCCAGATCGAAGAAGTCGTCATCGAGTCGAACGGAGGGGAGCATGAGGACTTCTTGCCAGATGCTGGCCAGGCGAATTTCAATGACAGTTCCGGGTTCCTGCCCGGCGGCTGTCCTGGTGTTCTGTTGACCTGGCGCGGGCAGATTCTTGCGAGCTATCTTTCCGTTGGCGGATAGTGGTAACTTCTCCAACTGCAGCCAACCCGTCGGAACCATATAGGCTGGCAAGAACTCTTTGACAAAAGAGTTTAGCTCTTCCATGTCTAGGAGAGCGTGCGGATCGGACGGCACCAGATAAGCTGCAAGCGTCTTATTTCCCGGCTGGTCTTCTCTTACGATGACGACGCATTGTTGAATATTGGGGTGTCGTGCGAGGACGGCTTCGATCTCACCGATTTCGATGCGGAATCCTCGGATCTTGACCTGATCATCCACGCGGCCGACGTATTCGATGCTGCCGTCGTAGAGTCGCCTGGCGAGGTCTCCGGTCTTGTAGAGCCTTGCTCCGGGCTGTTGGCTGAAGGGGTTTAGGATGAATCGTTCCGCGGTAAGTTCGGCCTGATGGAGATATCCTCGGGACAATCCGTCTCCCCCGATGCAAAGCTCGCCGGTGACGCCGATGGGGAGGAACTGTTGGTGCCTGTCTAGAATGAGGATCTGGGTATTTGCGATGGGATGGCCGAGGGAGATATGTCCATCCTCTGTGACGCGACCGATGGTGGACCAGATGGTGGTCTCGGTTGGCCCATACATGTTCCATAGCGAATTGCACAGAGGCAGCAGGGCGGCAGCCAGCGAAGAAGGGAGCGCCTCGCCGCCGCAGAGCGCGACCAGATCGTGCTCTCCTGTCCAGCCTGTTTCCAGCAGTAAACGCCAAGTCGCCGGGGTCGCCTGCATCATGGTCGCGCCGGAAGCGTGCAACAGTGCGGCGAGTTGGACGCCATCCATCGCTACGTTTCTGCTCGCGATCACCACCCGAGCCCCCACGCATAACGGAAGCCAGAGCTCCAGCCCAGCGATGTCGAACGAGAGCGTCGTGACCGCTACCAGAATGTCCTTCTCGGTCAGACCGGGCTCCCGTCTCATCGACTCGAGGAAGTTCACCAGATTGCGATGCGTGATCATCACGCCCTTGGGCCGGCCTGTCGAGCCTGATGTGTAGAGGACGTAGGCAAGGTTCTCGGGACCGGCAAGCACTTCAGGATTATCCTTCGAATAGCCGCGGATCGCGTCCCATTCGGTATCGAGGCATATCTGAATCGCTGCGTGCGACGGCAATCCGGTCGAGAGCTTCGCGCTGGTCAGCAGCACCGGCACCTTCGCATCTTCCAGCATGAAGGCTTGCCGATCCTTGGGGAACGCAGGATCGACCGGAAGATAAGCTCCACCCGCCTTCACGACCCCCAGAATGGCGATCAGCATCTCCAGCGACCGTTCCAGACAAACACCGACCAGAATGTCTGGACCCACGCCGAGCGTACGCAGGCGGTGGGCCAACTGATTGGCACGCTGGTTCAGATTGCCGTACGTCAGTTGCTGTCCTTCAAAGACTACCGCCACCTGATGCGGAGTCCGCGCTGTCTGCGCGTCGATCAACTCCACCAGACTCGACTCGCGGGGATACTCCGCCTGGGTCTGGTTCCATCTCTCCAGAAGCTCTCTCTGTTCCGACTCGGACTGCAAGTCGACCTCGGAGATACGGTGCGAGGGATCCCGGATCACAGATTCGAGCACGTACCGGAAGTGCCGCAACATCTGCTCGATGGTGCGCACATCGTATAAATCCGTGTTGTACTCCAGGGCGCAGCGCAGACGGTCGCCGACCTCTGAGACATTCAGCAGAAGATCCACCTTCGCCGTCTCCGCCATCGTTCCGAACGAAGTCACGCTCAGCGGTCCCAACGATTGGAAGCGTTTCGAGGCGTTCTGCTGGATCATCATGACCTGGAACAGGGGCGAGCGACTCAGATCACGCACCGGATTTAGCTCTTCCACCAGCTTCTCAAAAGGCACATCCTGGTTGGCATAGGCATTCAGCGTCGTCTCCCGAACCCGCCTCATCAACTCGCGGAAGGTCGGATCGTCCGACACGTCCGTCCGCAGCGCCAGCGTGTTGACGAAGAACCCAATCACTTTTTCCATCGCCACATGCCGCCGGCCGGCACTTGCCGTACCGACCACCAGATCCTGCTGGCCAGAATAGCGGGAAAGAAGTACATTGAACGCAGCCAGCAAGGTGATGAAGAACGTCGCACCCTCTGTACGGCTGAGCCGCTTCACCCCCTCCAGCACCTCGTGCGGAAACAGCACGATCTCCTTCGACCCATGAAACGTCTGGATCGCAGGCCGGACCCGGTCCGTCGGTAGTTCCAACGAGGGCGGAGCGCCTGCCAGATGCCGCTTCCAATAGTCCAGCTGATGGGCGAGAGCACCGCCCTCCAGATAGGCGCGCTGCCATGCAGAATAATCCCGATAGGTCAACGCGATCGCGGGCAGCGGGGAAGGCAGGCCTTGCCGGAAAGCCTCATACAGTGCAGACAATTCTTCGGAAAACACGCCCAACGACCAGCCGTCGCTGATGGCATGGTGCATGTTCACCATCAACACATGCTCTTCCCGCCCCAGCTTCAACAGCAGCGAGCGGAACAGCGGCCCAACCGACAAGACAAAGGGGCGTCGCGCCTCCTCTTGGACCAGACGCTGCGCCTCACGCTCGCGCTCGCCCTCCGGCAACGCAGAAAGATCTATCGGCATAAGCGGCAGTGCAAGATGCGAGGTAATCACCTGCACCGGCTCGCCCTCGTGCAGTTGAAACGTTGTCCGCAAGGAGTCGTGACGCGCCACGATCTCGTTGATCGCGGCTTCCATCGCCCGGGAGTCAAGCTCACCCGTCAAGCGAAGCGCCATCGGTACGTTATAAAAAGCATTGTTCGGTTCCAGCTGATCCAGAAACCATAGCCGCTGCTGCGCAAACGATAACCCAACACGCCGCCCAGCATCGATAGGCTCGATCTCCGGCTGCACCAGCGTCTGCTGCTCGCGCAGCAACCCCTCCACCCGACCCCCAAGACCCCCAATCGTCGGAGACTCAAAAAGAGCACTCAAGGGCAAATCCACACCAAAAGAAGCACGAATACGAGCAACTACCTTCGCCGCCAACAACGAATGTCCACCCAGATCGAAGAAGTTCGCTGAGTGCGTCACCTCTTTCGTGTTCAGCACCTCCGTCCAGATATTTGCGATGAGTTCCTGAATTGGGCTGCCCGTCTCCATCGCTTCAGAGTCCTGCGTTTGGCTGTTAGGCGCCGGCAAAGCCCTCCGGTCGACCTTGCCATTCGGGGACAATGGCATCCGTTCGACGATGACAAAGGCAGAGGGCACCATGTATTCCGGTAGTCGCTGTTTTGCCCACTCGCGCACTGTGTTCGTCACGAATGTGGCGCCGGTTTGCGGCACGATATAGCCAACGAGGCGCTTGTCACCTGCTAGATCTTCACGCACCATCACTACGCATTCGCGTATCGTCTGATGTTGCGAGATAGTGGACTCGATTTCGCCAAGTTCGATTCGATAGCCTCGAATCTTGACCTGATGATCGATCCGACCCGCGAACTCGATCCTCCCATCGTGCAGATACCTTCCTAAATCACCCGTTCGGTAGAGCCTAGCGTCCGTGTCGATTGAGAAGCGATTGAGGATGAATCTCTCAGCTGTGAGTTCCGGCTGATTGAGATACCCCTTGGCCACACCATCGCCACCGATGACAATTTCACCCGGAACGCCTGCGGGAACGGGATTTCCATCACGGTCGACAATATAAATTTCAGTGTTTGGAATAGGTCGACCAATAACGATTGGCTCTGCGCTGGATTCGAAGTGATGAAAAGTCGACCACACCGTCGTCTCCGTAGGCCCGTAAAAATTGTAGAGTGGCGTGCCCTCAGCTGTATCCATAAGTCGAGTGAACAGTTCAGCAGGCAGAGGCTCCGCGCCAATGCATCGCTTCAGGTCTCGGCCCGTAAATCCCGCTTGCAGCAACAGATTCCACGTTGTAGGCGTTGCATGTACGATGCTCGCTTTATTTGCGGTCAAAAATCTTGCCAGCTCTTCCCCATCTGCCGCCAGGTGTCGTCTTGCCAAAGCAACCTTGCCACCGGAGATCAGGGCCAGATAAAGCTCAGGTACAGACATATCAAATGCGAAACTTGCCAGCGCGGGAAAGACATCACCGTCGCCTAGACGAAGCTCTTCCTGCATCCATTCGAGGAGATTCACAACCCCACGGTGTCGTAACTCAACTCCCTTTGGCCGTCCCGTGGAGCCAGACGTGAAGATGACGTACACGACGTCGCTCGCAGTGGTGGCACTAACAGGATTCTCTATGCTCTCCCGAACAAGCTTGGGTTCATCGCGATCAAGCAGGACAGTGGCACCTTGATGGCTCTGCAAGGCAGAAACAAGGCCTTCTACCGTAACCAGGAACGTGATGTCTGCCACTTCCAGCGTCCTGCGCACGCGCTCTGTCGGATAAGCTGGATCTAATGGAACGTAAGCAGCACCACTCTTCTGGATGCCTAGCAACCCTACAAACATCTCCAACGAGCGCTCTACAAAGAGCCCGACTCGATGTCCAACTCTGACTCCATTTTTTCTGAGATAGTGCGCCAGTTGGTTTGCGCGCTCGTTCAGTTCTCGGTAGCTGATCTGCTGCTCCCCAAAGGAGACGGCTACAGCATCACCGCGTCGTGCAACTTGATCCTCGAACAACTCGTATAGACACGCATCACTCCGGTATGCGCGCTTTGTATCATTCCAATCGACAATGAGTTGCGTACGTTCCCCGGGGCTCAGTATCTCGATCTCTGATATACGTTTTTCCGGATTCTCGACGGCGGATTCGAGGAGGGTCTGATAGTGACCGGCCATTCGATCGATCGTTGACGTGTCGAATAGGTCTGTGTTGTATTCGAGCCGGCCGCGAATGGATCCCCCGCTTTCCTCAAGATAAAGCGACAGATCATACTTCGAGGTTTCACCAGCGCCCCCAAAAAATTCGACATTGAGATCGGCAAGTCGAAATTCTCCATTTGGAGTATTGCGAATGGAAAACAGTACTTGGAACAAGGGACTCTGGCTCAAACTGCGTTCAGGCCGCAGCTCTTGTACAAGCTGCTCGAATGGTATCTCTTCATGCGCGTAGGCCGAGAGAGCGGTTTCCTTTACTCGACGGAGCAATTCCCGAAATGTCGGGTCTCCCGCAAGGCGCGTCCGAATCACCAAAGCATTAGCGAAGAGGCCGATGATACCCTCAAGCTCAAAACGATTGCGATTAGCAATCGGAGTACCGACGACGATATCATCCTGTCCGGTATAACGTGCCAGCATCAGCTGGAAACCGGTCAGCATTGCCATGTAGAGGGTGATGCCTTCCTTTTGGCTTAGGGTTTTCAGTCGCTCGGACAAATTTAGAGGCAGCATGAAGCGAAAAGACGCTCCATTGTAGGTTTGTACCGGGGGGCGCGGCCGATCAGTAGACAAGTTCAAACTGATTGGCATGTCCTGAAGTTGCTGCTTCCAGTAAGACATCTGGCGGTCCAGATGAACACCTGCTAAGTGCTCTCGTTGCCACACCGCAAAATCAGCATATTGAATAGGCAACTCAGGAAGTTGTAGTGGTTTGCCTGATAGAGCATTCTCATAAAATGCTCCCAACTCGCGCACAAGAATACTGCGGGACCAGCCATCGAAGACAATGTGGTGCGTGGTCAACAGCAGTAAGTGGTCCTCAGAACTAAGACGTAATAATTGCGCGCGCAATAACGGCCCTGTTCGCAAATCGATGGGGTTCTGTCTTTCTTTACGCGCAAGCTGTCTCGCTTCCGTTTCGGCTGCTGACAAGTCAAGATGTGTGAGGTCGATGACTGGCAAGGGAACGTGCAAGGAAGACGAGACCACTTGCATGGGCTCACCTTCTGTTGCTGCAAATGTAGTGCGAAAGATCTCGTGGCGAGCGACAATCTGCTGGAGACTAGATGCGATAGCAGCAACATTGAGTTTGCCCCGAATTCGGAGCGCCCATGGAATCAGGTACGAAGTCTGGCCGGGCTCCAACTGATCCAGAAACCAGAGACGCAACTGCGCGAACGTCAAGGGAAATGAATAAGTTTCATTGGCCGCATCGTCGAGGTCACTCGATGTATTTTGAATTGTTTCCATTCTTATTCCATCAGACGGCATATGACTGCTGATGTGCGTGGAACATGTCGCCTAGAGCGACCACAATCTTGCGTGGAGGGGTATAGCTGTCTCGAGCATGCGCAACAAGCATATTGTCAAGGCAGACTAAATCTCCATGCTGCCATTGGAAACGAACCGCGTTACGCTCGTAAATCTCTCCAACATGGTCCATGGCTTCATCTGAAATTGGCGAACCATCGCCGTAGTAAACATGCCGAGGTAGATCTTCACGCTTAAATATCGAGAGCAGCGATTCACGAACTTCGGAATCAAGACAGTGAACGTGATGCAACTGCACCTGATTGAAGAAAGATTTCTCGCCAGTTTGTGGATGAATCAATACGGCTTGGCAGCGTTGGCTTACACGCAGATTATCCTTGCCGTACCACTCACAGCTCATTCCAGCCTTTTTGCACGAATCCTCTACCATCGCGCGATCTTCGGTGCTGAAGAATCGCTGCCAACTTACATCGAGTCCTTCCGAGAAATTGCGCACATACAGGAGGCCCAGCTGTTCAAACTTATCCCTAATAGCTGGATCAAGCTGCTGGTAGACCTTGCGGCAATCGACGATCGGAGTTGCCCCTCCCTCTTTTGCAACGGTGACACAGAAGAAATTTATCTTGCTTGGCCACGAACTCATATGCGAGCTTTCATTGTGATAAAGAATACATTTGTCCTCAGGGTAGGGAGTCGAGGTATAAACCTTGCCTGCAACGCCCTTCGCGAGGAAGATCGCCATATTCGGAAAATAGATCCTGGCAGATGCGACGACGCTACGCGTTCGAAATCCGCCGCATTATCCAAATTGAACCCGCGAAAGAGAATTCCGCCATGATAATTTAGCTTGTTCTCTATGTAGTTGCGGTTATTA
This sequence comes from uncultured Acidobacteriaceae bacterium, assembly GCA_963797415.1. Taxonomy (GTDB): domain Bacteria; phylum Acidobacteriota; class Terriglobia; order Terriglobales; family Acidobacteriaceae; genus Edaphobacter. Next base: position 316,936 of record CAWCPB010000006.1, on the reverse strand, counting down.
CGGGACCAGTCGGCCAGATCGACTTGATCTGCGGCCGGCTCCAAAATAAGAGGCAGTGGTTGATTCTCTTGCAAGAGACTTTCACGAACGGGATTGAAGTTCGACAAATCGACCGCTTTGCGACGGATTGGGCCCATACTTTTCTTAAGCGTAGACACTTTGATTCTCCTAAAGTTATTTGCGATAACCGACTTATCGAATTAAGCTCAGCCTTGACGATCGGCTAAAGCCACACTTTTCACGAGATAGTCTCGCCTAGAGTGTCGCATTTCGGGCCCCACTGCCACCAGCGTATTTTGGTGCCACTTCTGTTCATACCCCCGCACAGAAGTTGCATATATCACTATATGGATAAAAGAATATAGCAGGTTTCAAAATCGTTTCCGGATTTTCGCATCGTAACCTAAACTGCTCTCTCGCGATGGTGTCACTTGCTGCTCCAGTTGCTTGCCAGACCGATCACGATTTGGCGTTCACCAGGCCTTTACCGCCTGACATAGTCGGTTGCATACCAGAAAGACCTCGACGGCCGGATCCTAAACAATTCAAAGAGTCAGGGCTGCTCACCACTGCTCCGCGGCTTAGTAACAGAGTCAGATGCCCTCCAGCTCCCGCATCCCATAATAGCCAGATGTTCGCCTGGGATCTGTGGTTCAGGACGGAGCATATCCATTGAGCGTCCGCTAAGAGCAATCGACCTTTACGGTCACGCTTGGGGTGCCTGTCCGGTAGCTCTCGCGCGAGATTCGTCGGATTGGGCCTGCATCGGCAATCGCATTTGCCTTCGTTGCGTCCAAGCTATCTGCCAGCGCCTTGAGCACGGGAGTCTCGAAAATGCTGCGAAGCGCTATCTCCACCGAAAAATGTTCGCGCATTCGAGAGACAACCTGAGTCGCCGTGAGGGAGTGGCCGCCCAATTCGAAGAAATTGTCGTCAGCGCTGATCTGCTTGCGTTGCAACACTTCTGCCCATATCTGCGCGATCGCCTTTGCGGTCGGAGTGGAGGGTTCGACATGAACCTTAGGGGCCGCCACCTCCTCAGGTGAGGGTAGGGCTTTGCGGTCGATCTTTCCGTTGGGTGTCAGAGGCAGCTTTTCCAGTATTACCACCGCAGCGGGTACCATGTAATCAGGGAGCTGCTCTCTAAGTTGCTGACGGATATGGGTTTCGCTGAGATGAGCACCGGGTGAAACAATCACATATCCAACCAATTGCTTGTCTTGTCGGTCTTTGTTTTCACGAGCCAGTACTACAGCTTGCTTGACTCCGGGCAGTCGCACCAAAGCTACTTCAATCTCGCCTAGTTCGATACGGAAGCCCCTAACTTTGACCTGATCATCGGTCCGGCCCAAGAATTCAATCCTCCCAGCCTCACCTGGAATCTGACGCGCAAGATCGCCCGTGCGATACATGGTCGCTCCAGGTTCGAAGGGATTCGGAAGGAACCGCTCTGAAGTTAACTCTGGCTGGCCCAAATATCCACCCGCCACCCCCGCGCCCGATATAAATAGCTCGCCCGCAACGCCCTCCGGCACCACTTGCAAATGCGCATCAAGCACGTAAACCTGTGTATTCGCTATTGGCCGTCCAATGGGGATACTTGCCAAACCGCTCCTCGTCCAATCGTAGCTACTCAAAGGCTGGATAAGGGATCCGACAGTCGTTTCCGTCGGGCCATAGTGGTTGATGATCTGGCATCCCGCCCCGCTAGCTTCAATCCTTTCAACAAGATTTGGAGTCAACGTTTCGCCACCGGTAATCAAGAACTTGCGGGGAAGCACTTTGCCACCCTCTGCCGAATGTAGAAGTGCCGCCAGATGGGAGGGAACGATCTTGAGTACATCTATCGGATAGCGATCTTGATAAAGCGAGAATTGCCGGCTATCTGTGGCGACCTCGTAAGGGATCATATGAAGCCCACCGCCGCTTAGCAACGCCGGATAAATACAAGTGTTCCCCAGATCGGCACTCAGCGTCGACACAGTCGCGAACTGTAGTCCCTCAGGATAATCAGCAAGGTTTAACTGCTTTGCGATAGCCCAGGCGTAATTAACCAGGTTGCGGTGGCGAACACCCACCCCCTTTGGAACTCCAGTCGACCCGGAAGTGAAAATCACATACGCAAGATTTTCTGGCGTCGCTTGAGCTTCGGGATTCGTTTCCGGCTCCTGTGCCCACGCCTGAGCATCGGCATCCAAGCATAGAATCGGGCCAACCGGCTTTGTTCCGAACGTTTCAGGCAGAAGCTCCAGGAGCTTACGCTCGGTGATAAGGGCTAAAACACCCTCGAGTTGCTGCGCTAAGCGCTGTTTGGGAGAGTCGGTGCTGAGTGAGACGTAAGCCCCACCCGCTTTGAGAATAGCCACCAACGCAATCATGGCCTCCGCCGAGCGCTCGAGACAGAGGCCCACCAGAGAATCGGGGCCGACCCCCAGATTGCGGAGGTAATTTGCAAGTTGGTTTGAGCGGCGGTTCAGCTCTCCTATAGGTCAATATCTGATCGTTGCAACGCACCGCAACCCTATCTGGCGTGCGCTCCGCCTGCTGCTCGATCAAAGCATCCATCGTCTGTTTTGGGTATGGGCATTCTGTCCGGTTCCAGTCAAAGAGATATTGAGCCCGCTCTGAGTGGCTCAGGAGGGGCAATAGCGACACATTCTGGTCCGGATTTTCGACTCCAGCTTCCAGAAGCGTCATATAATACCTGGCTACCCGCTCGACAATTTGCGGTCTGATACCGGCAGGTGTCGTAATAAAATTCCAGCTTGAGATTGCCCTTGCTCTCGATGCACCTCAACTCCAACTTGGCAGATTCTGGCCGTCTCTCTCGCTCAATATGCGATAGCGTAACCCTTCTATTTGTTGGGACTCCGGCTCGATAAAATAGGAGAATGCGACTGACTCATCTGACGTGAAGGCCTTCGCAGGATCGAGATATTCCTGCTGTTCAACAGCTTTTTCGACGACGCCGTGTATCTGGCCAATCACTTCCTTGAACCGCAGATTCCCCTCCAAATGAGCATGAATAGGCAGAGTCTTAGCAATCAAACCAATTGCATTGCCCAACTCTTCATACTCACGGCCCGGCATGTCCACGCCAATCGCTAACCGCAATCTTCCCGTTAAGCGGGAGAGCACCGAAAACCAGCCACTCAGCATTACATCGTCGATGGAAGAATCCATACCAGCTGCAAGTCGTTTGCTCTGGGCAAGAAGCGCTGAAGGTACTGGGACGACCACCCGCACCATCCCCTCCATCGATCCCGACTTGATTTCACCCGGTAATTCGATGTTTTGCTCACCAGATTCAGCCAGTTGCTGCCAGAAAGCCCTTCCTTCCACCGCTGCGCTATCTTCACTCTCGAGTAGCTCGCTTTGCCACTGGGCAAACTGAATATAGCGTAGCGGCTCCTCAGTAGGGACGCGACCGGGATCAGCGTAATAGGCGAACATTCGCTAACCAAGGTGCGTAGGCTGCTACTGTCTGCGCATAGCGCGGGGATCGTTATGGTAAAGATGTATTTGCTCGCAGAAATCCTGGTCAATAACGCATGTGTCGTCGGTCCAAGCTCATAATCAAACTTAAGAGCAGCTTGCGAACGGAGCAAAGATACAGCCTCTTCATCCTCAGCGTCGGAAACAGAGACTGACCCGAGGTTCATCTTCCATTCAGGTTCAGAAGCCTCCTGAATTACCTGAAATGGTGTCTTCATTCCGGCCCGACGCCGAAATACGGTACGCAGTATCTCATGGCGGGCAACGACTCTGCGGAGAGCATCTCGGAGCCGGGATTCGTCAACCTCTCCTTCGAGCAGGACTGCGATCTGCGCACTGCCTCTGGTTTCCGATCGCTGCTGCAAAAGCCATTGATGACTTTGTTGCGGAGAGAGAAAATATCCCGCAGTCGATTCTGCTTCCATCGCTATTCCCGTCCCGATGCTTCATTTGGCCAAGCGGCCGAGCTTAAATTGCTTTAGTATTCCTCGTAATTACCAGAGCTCATTCCCTGAGTGTCGATATTGAATCTTGCTTGCGCGTTACGTCCCTCGCGGTCTTTTCGGATTCTCATCCGTTTCGCAGACTATAGCACGGCAGCTCAACAGCTTCCGACCTTAGATGCGATGAGAAAGCCTTGATAGAACTGAATCACAAAGACAGCCGCAGAACAATCCCCTTTCCGTTCGGGAAGAGGAAGACGACCTTTCGGCCAAGTCTTCGATGAGCGTTTCTGCCCTCTCTCGCCCATCCAAGGATGGTGACAGAGGGAAGCCTCAACAAAGGCGCTGCCTCTGCTGCCGGTAAAGAAAAGGTCGATTATGTGGGTGCTGCTGCTTTAGCTCTAGTGCATTGTTCTGCTGACCAGCGCCAGTATCTCCAGTAATTTCGTTCGACCTGCCGTCGGTGGCGATCTGCACCAACACCAGGCGTTGCTCGAGCCCAATGCACTGACCATGTGCAATGCCGATTTGCCGCTGGCCCGATCGAGCGAGCGATGCAAAACGCTCCCATCGATAGCCACAACGCTCTGTCAGTGCCCTGGGAACTTCATCATGAACCGCTGAAACGACGTGCGGAACTGATCCGAGTACAGATTGCGAAAGAACCGGCTGAACGTATCAAGACGGAGGATGCCATTCTCCAGCGAAGGAAGCCGCGCAGAAGGGGCTCCTTCGCCTTTGCGAAGAGTGCCATGTCCACGCTCCATCACCACCGCAAAGCACAGAGCATAAGGCAATCATCAGAAGCTGATGAAAGTCGCGAAGACCGGCATTGCCGCTATGCGGGTCTTCCAAACCCTCCTAACACAGAAAATTGATGCAAAGGTTCTTCACAGAAATGGCTCGCACCCTCCTGCTAACAGCTCCCTGCACCACCTCATGCCGGAAGTGTCACCGCTGGTGCAAACAAATTCCTAAATGCGATTGCCCTGACCCCTAGGTATTAGATCGTCGCTCAAGTAATCCAAACAAGATAACCTCTATATCTGAACATCGGCTCTTCGTTTGACTTGCTTAAGCTTTCGAAGACTGTTTTCTTGAAATTTCTTTTGCATCGTCTCACGTTCCGCGCGTTCACCTACATCTAACGCATCTCGCAAGCTACTGAGCCTGATCTGTGGATCAGTCGTAACTCGTTGTAATAGCAGTTCATAGAGCTTTGCCATTCGCTCAATGGAGGAAGCGTCAAACAAATTGGGGTTGTACATCCAGGTAGCGAATGGAGAACTGTCTGGCTCGTTGATAAACAACACCAAATCAAACCGTGAAGAGCTGCTTACTCCAAGAGGGCCCAGCGTCACCCCACCAAATTCAGTCCTCGTCTGTGGGGTATTCTGCATGACGAACAGAACCTGCACCAACGGATTATGCATAAGATTGCGTTCCGGTTGTAACTCCTCCACCAGCTTATCGAATGGAATGTCCTGATGCGCATATGCGCCAAGCGAGGACTCCCGAACCCGTTCAAGCACTCGCTCAAAAGTGGGGTTATCGTGCATCCTGGCACGCATCGGTAGCAGGTTGACAAAGAATCCAATCAGTCGTTCGGTCTCAAGTTGGGTTCGATTCGCAAGATCAGTACCGACAACGATATCGTCCTGCTGAGCATAACGCGCCAGTAAAATCTGGAATGCTGCCAGCAGTGTCATGAAGAAAGTAACACTATGTTTCCTGCTCACTGCGCGAAGCTCTGACACGAGATCTGCTTCAAACTGCTGCCGGTGTATTGCCCCCCAGAAATCCTGATTAGACTGTCGCGGGCGGTCGACGGGCAGTTCCAGGAGAACCGGTGCGCCTTCTAGTTCCTTTTTCCAGTATCTGAGCTGTCCCTCTAAAACTGTACCGGTCCAGAAATTGCGTTGCCAGATCGCATAGTCGGCGTACTGGATCGGAAGCTCCGGCAGTGGATGCAAGTCATTCGCTATAGAAGATTCGTAGATCGTGCCGAGTTCTTGAGACAGGACACTCAAAGACCATCGATCACTGATGATGTGATGAGTATTGATGATCAGGGCATGGTCCTGCTCAGCGAGCTTGAATATGGATGCACGAAGTAGGGGACCCGTTTTTAGGTCGAAGGGACGCCGTACCTCCTCAATCGCAAGTCTGCGTGCCTGGTCCAACCGGTCGGATTCGGGAACGTCCGCCAGGTCAGTCAAAACAAGTGGTACGTGAAGCTCCTCGTGGATGATCTGAACCGGCTCATCGTTGAACATCTCAAACGTTGTTCGCAAGGTTTCATGTCGTCTGACAATCGCCTGCAAACTATTTTCCAATTCTGACACTTGCAGCACACCCTTCATTCTGACAATGTAGGGTACGTTGTAGAGCGGATTATTCGGCTCGAGCTGGTCCATAAACCACAACCGCTGCTGTGCGAATGAAAGAGGTAAAGGCCGGTTCCGTTCAACGCGCATAAGCGGCAAACTAATAGAACCATGCGTATTTTGCTGCAATTCGTCGACACGTTTCGCTAATTCGTAGATACAGGTATTTTCAAAGAGTGTGCGCAGTGGCAGTTCCACGCGGAACGCTTGTCGCATGCGTGACAGCACTTGCGTTGCCAGTAGTGAGTGCCCTCCAAGCTCAAAGAAGTCGTCGTGCAAGCCAACCTGGTTGAGCTTTAGAACCTCCTCCCATATTGCGGCAATCACTTCCTCCGTGGGCGTTCGCGCTTGTTGGAAACCGGTTGCTAATTCTGGACGTGCATACTCCGGTACCGATAATTGTTTCCGATCAACTTTTCCGTTAGGTGATAGCGGCAGACGAGACATCTCAACCCACGCGACGGGGACCATATAGTCTGGGAGTCTCTCCTTTACCCAATGCCGAAGTTCAGAAGAATCGAAGCGAGCTCCTGCCGTCAGCACAACATAGCCGACCAGACGTTTATCGCCGGCAACTTCTTCTCGCGCTACTACAACACAATCCTGAACAGAGGGGTGGCTGCCAAGTACACTTTCAATTTCTCCTAATTCAATGCGGTAGCCACGCACTTTTACTTGGTTGTCGATTCGGCCCTGAAACGCAATGCGCCCATCGCTGAGGTAGCGAGCCATATCACCTGTCTTGTACATCTGTGCGTCGGCATTCCGAGAGAACGGATCTGTTATGAACTTTTCAGAAGTCAGATCCGGTCGGTTCAAATAACCTTGAGTCACACCGTCACCGCCGATATGAATCTCTCCTAAGACACCCATTGGGACGAGTTGCAGTTTCTTATCCAGGATATAAATCTTGGTATTGTCCAAGGGCCTACCTATAACGACTGGTTCATCAGGTGATAGGAAGTGATGAAATGCAGACCAGACAGTCGTCTCAGTCGGGCCATAGAAATTATAAAGAGAGTTATCCGCGGTAAGCAGCCGTGTGCAGAGGTCTCGCGACAACGGTTCGGCGCCTATTGCCCGTTTCAGTCCCTTTCCGGTAAAGCCAGCTTCTAGCAGCAGTTGCCACGTCGTCGGGGTGGCATGAACGATCGTCGCCCCATGGTGTTGCAACGTTGCCGCGAGTTCTTCGCCATTGGAGGCGACGCCTCGATTGCAGATCACCGTTGTGCCTCCACTGACCAGCGCCAGGTACAACTCAGGAATACACATGTCGAATGCGACGGATGCAAGGGCAGGGAAGACATCACCTCTTCCCATGCGCAATTCCTTAGCCATGAAATTGAGAAGATTCACGACCGCTCGATGCGGCACTTGCACTCCCTTTGGCCGTCCGGTGGTGCCAGAGGTGAAAATGACGTAAACCAGGCGATCGGGCTGCACTCCGCTATCGGGATTGCTATTGCTGTGCCGTGCAATCTCTGGCCAATTACTATCGAGGCAGACTACCTCTACTTGATGCTCAGGCAGAGTCGCCACTAAGGCATGTTGCGAAAGTAGAACAGATACCCGCGCATCTTCTAGGGTGAAGCGGATTCGATCGGGAGGATAACTTGGGTCGAGCGGAACATAAGCAGCTCCAGACTTTTGGATACCAAGTAACCCGACCATCATTTCGATAGATCGCTCAATATATACACCGATTAAGTGCCCGACTCCCACACCGCGCTGTCGAAGCAAATGTGCCACCTGGTTAGCGCGCTCATTTAATTTCGAGTACGTGATCTGATGTTCCTCAAAGACACAGGCAATTGCATCGGGTGTGCGAGCCGCCTGTGCTTCAAACATTTCATGGAGGCAGAGATGCGGATAATCGGCTTCTGTTGCATTCCAGTCAACTAGTATCTGCTGTCGTTCGTTCTCTTCGAGTAAAGGTAATTCAGAAATGAGAAGCGACGGATCTGTCACCGCGGCCTCCAGTAACACTCTGTAGTGTGTCAGCAGGCGATCGATCGTCGAAGCATCGAACAAGTCGGTGTTGTATTCCAACCTGCCATGAAGTCCGTCCCCTCGTTCCGCAAGCGAGAAATACAAGTCACCCTTTGCAGTCTTGGAATCCGTTTCAATGTGTGTCAGTCCCAGCCCCTGCAGCTTCAATCCTTCGTTGGGAGCATTCTGCAAGATGAAGTAGATCTGAACGAGCGGATCGTAGCTAAGACTGCGCTCCGGTTGAAGCTCTTCTACCAATCGTTCAAAAGGAACATCCTGGTGGGCATAAGCCCTCAACGCAGCATCCTTAGTGCGGACGAGAACCTCACTAAAACTCGGTTCGCCCGAAACTCTTAAACGAACTGGCAAAGTATTCGCAAAGAGACCGATCAACCCTTCCACCTCAGGATGGCTACGGCTGGCGATGGGCATTCCAATGACCATATCTTCCTGCCCGCTGTGACGCGAGAGTAGCACCTCAAAGCCCGCCAACAGAGTCATGAATAACGTCGCTCCGTAAATCCGGCTCAGATGATTGAGCTTTTGTGTCAACTCCGGCGACAACAAGAGATGCGCAACTTCCCCCCGAAGTGAAGCTACTGGTGGCCGTGGATGATCGGTTGGCAACTCAATCAAGGGGGGAGCGTCTTTCAGTTCCTCCATCCAATAATGGAGTTGCCGGTCGAAGTCTTCGCTTTGTGAGGCCTCTCGCTGCCATGCGGCAAAGTCTGCATATTGCACCGGCAAGCCAGGCAAGGGTGAGCTCTTACCCTCGCTGAATGCACCATATAGCACCGAAAGTTCTTGCAGGAGCACTGTGATAGACCAACGGTCACTGATAATGTGATGAATATTCAGCAGCAAGATGTGTGCATCTCGTGAAAGCCGCACCACGAAGACTCGCAGCAAAGGATCGCGGCCTAAATCAAATGGACGTCGCGCCTCCGACCCAGTGAACCGCATTGCTTCCGGTTCACTCTCATTTCTGAGCAGATGACTCAGATCGACGAGTTGTACCGGAATACGTACGGACGCCGCGACTGTCTGAACAGGTTCACCATTGGTCGCCGAAAAGTTGGTGCGTAGGGTCTCATGGCGTTCGACCAGCGCGTCAATAGCTCGCTGCAGAATGTCGAGATCGAGCATCGAATCAACGCGCAGGGCGCAAGGAATATTAAATAAAGGCTGGCCGGGTTCTAGCTGATCCAGGAACCACATTCGCTGCTGTGCGAAAGACAGCGGCAGCGGTCTATCGCGCGGAACGCGTTGGATCGTATATTGCGCCGGCGAGGTTTCGATGGTCCGCTCATCTACTCTTAAGGCAAGTTCCGATATCGTGGGGTATTCGAACAGATATCGTAGGGGCAATTCGACGCCTGAGGCCTGGCGGATTCGCGAGACAACCTGCGTTGCCACCAGCGAATGCCCCCCGAGCTCAAAGAAGTTGTCGGTCACTCCAGCGCGATCGAGCCTTAGCACCTCGGCCCAGATACCCGCAATTGTCTCTTCCGTAAGCGTCCGTGGCGGGACAAACTCAACTCTGCTGTCCCTAGAGTATTCCGGAGCCGGAAGCGCCTTACGATCGATCTTGCCGTTTGGGGTCTGCGGCAGGGTCTCTAGTACCATCAAGAACGTAGGGGTCATGAAATCGGGAAGGCTCTGCCTGACATGCTCGCGAAGCCCTTCTGATTCAGCAGTCTCACCCTCTCGTAGAACGACGTATGCAACGAGCCGTCGCAATCCGGGCTCATCTTCTCGCACTATTGCCACGCTCTGCCGCACCGCTGGGTGCTTATCCAGCGCTGCCTCTATCTCTCCTAACTCGATGCGAAACCCCCGCAACTTCACTTGGTGATCAAGGCGTCCCAGATATTGAATATTTCCATCCTGCAACCAGCGGCACGTATCGCCGGTGCGGTACATCCGCACGCCATGGTTTCCGCCAAATGGATTTCTTATAAATCGCTCACTAGTCAGGTCCGGGCGTCCGTAATAGCCGCGCGCCACGCCGTCGCCGGCGATATATAACTCGCCCGTCACACCGATCGGAACCAGACGAAGTTGCTTGTCCAGAATGTAGCACTGTGTGTTAGAGAGAGGCTTGCCAATCGTTACTACGCTATCTTGCGGCACAAGCGTAAACGTGGCGTAGGAAGTCTCAGTGGGACCATACAGGTTATAAACCTTACTGGCGGAAGTGACCCTATAAATCTGCTGTACCAACGAATCAGGAAGAGCTTCACCCGCCAGATTGATCGTCTTCACCGAATTGGGAAGGCCCCCTGCGCGGACCATCTCCGCCATCACAGAAGGTACAACGTTAATCAGCGTTACTTCATCCTTCGCCGGCAATGCAGGCAGGTACAACGCGTTCGGGGCCACAATAAGTTTGCCGCCTGCGCTTAGCGTGACAAACATCTCGAACATGGAGACGTCAAAGCACACGGAGGTCGAAAATAGCACACCCGACAGTTCTCTCGGTGTGAAGACCGTCTGTGCCCAATGGATGAAAGTCACAGGCGTTCTATGTTCCAGAGCGACACCTTTTGGTCGTCCTGTAGAACCTGAAGTGAACAGCACGTAGGCAAGGTTGCTTGGCTTTACTGCCGTGATCGGGTTAGTGTCCGGCTCGCTTGCAATCTTCTCCCAATCAGTGTCTACCCTGATCGTCTTACCAGCGAAAGCAGGAAGCTCATCCCTCAGAGAGTTCTGTGTGAGCACGATCGGTGGATTAGCGTCCTCCAAAATATAGCCGATCCTCTCCTTTGGGTACTCAGGATCGAGAGGCACATATGGACTTCCAGACTTGAGGATGCCGAGGATGCTTATGACCAACTCTGCGTTGCGTTCGCTGTAGATGCCGACTGGTATGTCCGGCCCCGCGCCTCGATCGATTAGGTAATGGGCAATCCGATTCGCTCGCGAATTGAGTTCGCCGTAGCTGATGCGCCTTTCGCCATCAACCAATGCCGTTGCGTTGGGCTGACGCTCCGCCTGCCGTGTGATCAGATCGTGGATGCAAACCCTCGGATAGTCTGCCGCAGTTCGATTGAAATCCACTAAGAGCTGGTGCCGTTCTTCATCTCCTAGCCAGGTCAGCTCTAAAACGCGATCTTCAGGATGGGTAGCAATGGATTCCATCAATGTTTCAAAGTGGCTGACCATGCGGTTGATCGTGGTCTCATCGAAGAGGTCCGTGTCGTATTCAACGCGCAGTTGTAGGCCATCAGTCATCTCGACGGCAAACCACGACAAGTCAAAAACGGAGGTCGACTGATGAACCGCCGTTCGTTCGACCTCCAAATTTGGAACGACAAACTTATCCTTGGGAGCGCCTTGTAGTCCGAAATGCACTTGGAAGATTGGGTTATAGCTGAGGCTTCTCTCTGGACGCAGCTCTTCTACCAATCTCTCAAACGGAATCTCCTGCTGAGCAAATCCATCAAGCGCAACTTGCCTTACCCTCGCTAGTAACTCGCGAAACGTGGGATTACCAGATAAATCCGTGCGCAGTGCAAGTGTGTTAACAAAAAATCCAATCAGCGGTTCAATCTCTGTGTGATTTCTCCCTGCAACTGGCGAACCAACGATGATATCCTCCTGCCCCGAATAGCGCGAGAGTAGCAATTGAAACCCTGCAAGCAGGGTCATGAACAGCGTGACTCCCTCAGCCTGGCTGAGAGCTTTCAAGTTGGACAAAAACTCCAACGAAAACGTGTGAGTCGATACTGCCCCACGATGGCGCTGAACCGCAGGTCGCCGTCGATCGGTCGGCAATTCAAGCACTGCCGGTGCTCCCGCAAGTTGTTGTCTCCAGTACTCTACCTGCCTCTCGAGGGATTCACCCTGCAGCCAACTCCGCTGCCATATCGCAAAGTCCGCATACTGAACGGTCAACTCAGGCAGGGGCGAAGGCCATCCCCGAGAGAACGCTTCATACAGTGCTATCAATTCCGTGGCAAGCAGATTTCCCGACCAGCCGTCGCCAACAATGTGATGTAGCGTGAGCAACAGTACGTGTTGTCGTTCTTCAAGTTTCAATAGCTTCGCACGTAGAAGCGGTCCAACTGCCAGGTCGAACGGTTGAAGCGCATTTTCTTTTGCGATTTTCTCGATCTCTATCTCGCGATTTGCTGAGGCGAATGCGGTCAGAATCTCAACCGGAAGTGGGATCTTCATATTCGATGCAATCCGCTGAACAGGCTGACCATCCACGTTGTCAAAAGTCGTGCGCAATGCCTCATGGCGTCGCACGATCTCATGGATGGCCCCTTCCAGGGCCTCTCGATTCAGTTCGCCGTGCAATCGATACATCTGCGGAATGTTGTAGATTGGGTTTTCCGGCTCCAATTGGTCGATGAACCAGAGCCTCTGCTGCGCGAAGGAAGGAGTCAATGATTCTGGCCGCTGCATCTTCACCAGCGGTGGCGTCACGGTGCCAGTCTGGGCGCGTCGTGCCGCTTCGATGCGCTGCGCGAATCCCGCGAGGGTTGGCTCTTCAAACATCGCCCGCAGCGGCATCTCCACACCTAGAGCCTGCCGTACTCGCGAGATCACCTGGACTGCCAACAACGAATTTCCGCCCAATCGGAAAAAGTCGTCGTAGATGCCCGGTGGCGGCGTGCGCAGTAGCGCGGCCCAGATGCCCCCGAGGATCTCTTCCGTGGCACTACGCGGCTTCAGGAAGCCCGTCTCAACCGCTGTGTTCTTGGGAAGCAACTGGATGGCTTGGGCGATGGCCTTTACGCTGCCCAGCTCCGATGCGATCCGCGCCAGATCCGCACGCGGAGCCTCCGTCGCGATGACAGCGACCGGCATGGACTGCTGTAATTGTTCAACATCGGCGACTGCCATATTATGAGCCGCTCCCGCGTAGGCTGCCGGGAAGCTGTACACAGAACCGCCGTTTCCGGTGCTCCGAAGTTGTGATTCCAAGCTCTCGAGGAAATCGAATGCCGGGCGGTTCTTCGCACTGGGGACGAACATCACATCCACCCGTCCCAGCCCACGCTCTGTTGCGATCCGGCCCAAGTTCGCCAGAATATGGTGCTCCACCCTTCGTCCCAGAGCACGGCAGCTCATTAACAGCGTGTCGACCGAAAGCGTATTGGGCTGCGCCACAAACATCGCCACGCCCACCAATCCATAGTCACCGAAACGATCGCGCACTTCCACCACAAGGCACTCGGCTCCGCTTTCAACGACGACTGCGATCTCGGCTTCCGATCGCCGGATGGTGGTGCAGTTGAACTGGTTGGTGCGTTGGGTAAGCTGCGATACTCGCGCGACATCGTCCGGTTGCATCGGACGTATATCGATCTTCAGCTCGAGGCTGCGCAGAAATTGCGCAAGATCGCCTGCTGCGCTGCGCGATTGTTCGCGCTCCAGCTCCTGCCGGTACAGTTCGGTGCGCTTCTGGTCTTCCTGTGTGACAGTCCAGTGATCGAATGCCCATATGTGCCGCAGTGCGTCCGGAATCTTTGCGGCATCGGCGGGCAGCTCCAACACCAGCGCGCCCGGACAGTTGGCGCGTACTTCAGCGCACTCCAGAGGGTTGTCGTCTACCAGGATGAAGCTGTCCACGCCCAGATTGAGAGTGCGCGCGAGGTCTTTCAGGTTCTCGGATTTTGATTGCCAGTTGATGCGCGACGCGACGATTTGATCGCTGCGCAGCAGCATTCCAGGATTGCTCTCGAACACCGCGGCCACATCGGACTCCGCATTTTTGCTGCACAGGCAGAGCAGCATGCCTGCCTCCCGCTGCGCCAGCATGAACTCCTGCAACGCTCTACGCGGAGCGTCGACCTCAACCCCGAGCGGACCTTCTTCGCCGCAGACTCCCTTCCACAGCGTGTTGTCGCAGTCGAGAGCAACCACCTTAAAGGGGGTACTTCTGAGGCTATAGATTCTACGCGCGGCCATCGACGCTAGCGCCACGAAGAAGTCCGGAGTATACGGAATCGCGCCCACCGCATCGGCGTACTCGTCGCGATAGATCTCGACCGGGTACAGATCCAAAATCTCCTGCGGATACACTACATGCACGCCTGTCTGTCCCGCCAGCTCTGCGGCCAGAACCTGTTCCTCCGTCGCTTCTGCCGGCGGGCACACGCATACGAGGATGGGCGCCCCACCGCGTGCGGTTGCCGTCTTCAGAACTCCTGCCAACTCTCGCGCCTGATCGCCCGATGCTCGTCCAGCTCGCCATTGAATGAACACGATGTTGAATCCGTCGGAGTTGCCCGCTAGCAGGCTCCCTGAGTCCAGCAACTGCTGGAACACCTGGTCGAATGGAGCGAACTCGATCCGCGAAGGAATCCGAAGTTCTTCCATCCAGAATGCGAGTGGCCCCTCGATAGGCTCCGCCGTGAAGTTGGCGGCGATCGCGATCGTCTGCCGGTGCCTCGCCCGGCGATGTTCTGCGCCGCGATTGGCCAGATATTCCGAAATCTCGATCTGCGTCACTTCCGTCTCGGGGGCAGTCACCATCTGCGACAGCACGTCCATGTAGGACGTGAGGAGTTTGTCGATCGTCTCGATTTCGAAGACGGCGGAGCGGTATTCGCAGTTGATCTGAAGACCAACCGGCGTCTCGAAGGCGATGAAGCGCAGGTCGATCAGTCCCACCTCGGCATCGAAGTTGATGTCTTCGGCCTCGAAGCAACGGCCCTTTACCGCAATCGCAGGAAAGCTCTGCAGCAGGAGAGCAACATTGAATAGCGGATTGTCGTTGCCGGTCCGTTCCGGGTTGATGGCCTCCACAATCTTCGCAAACGGGCAATCCTGATGTGCAAACGCGTTCATCACAGCGTTCTTTTCGCGATGGATCAGGTCCAGCACGCTCTGGCCATCTGTGACTGGATTTCGTAGTGGCAGCGGGTTCACAAAGCAGCCGATCATCCGTTCCGTGCTGCTGCGGCTGCGATTGCTGGCGATGGTGCCGATAAGAAAATCGGCGTGGCCCGACCAGCGATACAGAAGAATGCGAAACCCTGCCGCGAGTACCGTGAAGAGCGTTGCGCCATTGGACTGAGCCAATGCTCCTAAGCGCTCCAGCGATGCCATAGGCATCGTCACCGAATGCAGATGCCCATGCCGGTCGGATGCTGGAAGCAGCTCATGATCTACCGGTAGGTCGATCGAGGTAGGAACACCCTTAAGCACCGGGCGCCAATAATCCAAGTCCTCGTCTAGGCGCGGGCCCGCTATCGACTCCCGTTCCCACGCAGCGTAATCGGTGAAGTGTACTTCCAACTCCGGCAGCGGACTCGGCTGGCCTTCCGCAAACGCATCGTAAATTGCGCTCAGTTCGTCCAGGAAAATGCTGCCGGTGTATCCATCGCTGATGACATGGTGTATCGCGATGCACAGCAGGGAAGTCGTCGCGCTAAGCCGCACCAGCCGCGCTCGCAGTGCTGGCCCGGTCTCAAGATCGAAGGGTTCGCGGACCGTCTCCAGCGCCAGTTTCTGAGCGCCGCGCTCGCGCACCTCGGCGTTCAAAGCCGACAGATCCGCAACAGCCAGTTGAAGAGGCGAGCCTGGGTCCACGATCTGAATCGGGCCCTCCGCGCCCTGCACAAATCGCACCTGCAGAATCTCGTGACGGCGGCGAAGTTCGTTCAGGCTACGTTCGAGGATGGCGGCATCCACTTTACCGCGAACTCGGAAGATACGAGCCGTGTTATAGATTCCGGTCCCGGCGTTCTGCTGCTCGAGCAGCCAGAATACCTGTTGGGAGTATGACAGTGGGAACTCGCGCCGCCCTGGAACCCGCGCGATCGTCGGTACCGCGCCCCCGCCCGCCAGTTCATCCACCACGGCGCCCAGATGCGCAATGGTCGGATCTTCGAAGAACGCCATCAACGGCAGCTCGACGTGCAGTACCTCGCTCACGCGTGTGATCACTTCCATCGCCTTCATCGAATCGCCGCCGATGTCGAAGAAGTTCGCGTCGGCTTCGACACTGGGTAGACGCAGGACCTCTGTCCATATCTTCGTCAGCGCCTCTTCCGATACGCTCCTGCCACCGGAAAGTTTATCCACCACGGCGGCAAGGTGCGCGATTGTCGGATCTTCGAAGAAGGCCATCAACGGCAGCTCGACGTGCAGCATCTGGCCAGCGCGTACGATCACCTCCATCGCTTTCATCGAATCGCCGCCGATGTCGAAGAAGTTCGCATCGGCTTCGACAGTGGGCAGACGCAGGACCTCTGTCCATATCTGTGCAAGTGCCTTTTCCGATGCGCTCCCTCCGCCGGACAGGGACATCCCGCTTTGCGAATCCGTATTATTAGCTGCTCTCGCCATCTTCCCCGTCACCGCGACACGACTGGAGCGCGTTCCTGCCCAGCCCCCATCAAGCTCTGGTAGTTTAGCTTGCCATTGGGGGTGCGCGGCAGTTCGCTGACCGCGACCACGTTCACTACCGTCCGGGGAAGATCAAACATCTTGCACACCACCTCACGCACCTCACCCGGGTCGTTGCAACCCTGTACTGCGACCTGCAGCAGATCGTCGCTACCAAAGCACGCAACCGGCGACAACAAATGGCGAGAGAGCACACTCTCTACGTCGTCGAGATTGAATCGCTTGCCAAACAATTTCAGAAATCGCTTGAGTCGGCCTGTGATATAGCAATAACCGTCGGCGTCGATACGGGCCAAGTCACCTGTCCGCAACACGCCATGTAGCTCGTCGCCCTTGGCGAGGTCTCCGCGGCACTCCGCATATCCCAGCATTACGTTCGGGCCGGAATAGATCAGTTCTCCCGTCTGCTCGTCGGTGCTGAGGGAACCGTCGGGTATAGCAATCCCAACCGATCCAATCTTGTGGCTGAGTTGCTCGAATGGAACGTACGAGATGCGCGCCGTCGCTTCGGTCTGGCCATACATCACAAAGAATCTCCAGCCGTGTGCGCCTGCCAATCCGAGCATCTGCTGGATGTGACGCTCGTCGAGTCTCCCGCCGGCCTGCGTTAATTTCTTCATCGAACAGCCCCGTGTGTTCAACAGCCCCGCCTGTAGCAAAAGCTGGTAGGTGTAAGGAACGCCCGCAAAGGAAGTGCAGCCATATCGGTCGATCGTGTCCCAAAACCCAGGGCGCAACACGCTGTCTTCTGTGAAGACGATCGCTGCCCCTGCGTGTAGATGGCTGTTGATGACGGAAAGTCCGTACGAATAAGGCATGGGCAACGACGTGATCGCCCGCTCACCTGGTGTCAGTTGCAAATACTGCGCAATGGATTTCGCATTCGCCTCAAGATTCGCCAACGTGAGCCTGACCAGCTTCGGACTTCCCGTGGACCCTGAAGTGTTCAGTAGCAGCGCCAGGTCGGGATGGATGTCAAGGTCGTGCGTTCGCTCGCACACCAGCAGCCCGGGCTCTTTCGACGCGCTCTCCCGATACCCGGCAACGTCAGCCTTTGGTTGGGCAGTGAAGATCCAGTCCGGCTTGTATGCCTCAAGAAAATCATGGAGCAACCCGGCATTCAGCGTTGGATCCAAAAGGATCAGAGCGCTGCCGACGTTCAGGGCCGCAAGGTATGCCGCGAGGCATTCATACCGGTTCTGCGCCAGCACTAGGCCCAGTGACTTCCGGCCTAGGCTGGGCAATGCTGCCTGGATTCGGGTTGCGTCAGCGCGCAGGGTGGCATAACTCCACTCCATGCCGCTGCGGGCATCAATTGCTGCCGACACCTCATCCGGTTGGTTGAGCTTCCAGAACGTCATCCGACCTCTACCGTCCGCCACTCGAAGCGGCAAGTTGTGTTGCGGTTCGTTGCCTGAACTGCAAGAAATCTGCTGCGCGTTTGCGCCGCAGGAACGAAAATGCAGGCGGAAGACATCACCAAGACCGGCTCGGCGTCAGGAGTGAAGCTTGTATCACTGGGCGTGACCGACCGGAGAACTCCTGAGACCCCCGACAGATCACAGAAGTCCAGAGCAGCGGAGAAGCGGCGCTGATGGATAGTAGAGGCCGGTCAATCTTTGGTGTAGGCTCGGACAACGGCGACTGATCCCCAGGGTGATTTAGTTCAACCTCCGAATGCACGTCTCGCTACCCGAAGCAGCGATGTCCGAGACCTTGGGGTTTGTCGCTTTCTGAGCCTCAGAAGCTTGTCGGATGAGTTTGCGGACGCTACATTTCGATCATTTTCTCCGCTGGGGAAGCGAGTGTCAAGCACTCAATGGTTGCAGAGGTGGTGGTTAGTTACAGGTGACCGCCAAATTAATTTGTTGATACGCCCACTCGGCTCTCGACGTGAATCATGCGAAGATTCTGCTATCGGTGACGCGAGGCGAGCACCCTGATACGCCCGGGAGTAGGCTCCGTCCACCGCGGTCAGCCGCTTTAGGGGAAGGATGAAATTTCAGTTGTTATAGCTGACCACCCGGCTTTGCACGAGATATTGACCGCGCGCCCGACTGGCAGTCTTGAGACTACCGCGAATGGACGACCCGCCCTGCCATCATTGGACGTCAAACTTGCGGGTAGGTTTTTTCTGTGAGGCGGAGCCTTGCTGATGCAGGTTGAAGATACTGACCCCTATTCAGATCCTGATTCCGCCTAGTGGAGAAGATTCGTGTACACCGCTTCGTAGTCAGCAGCCATCCGTTCCGCCGAATACAACTCGGCCACCAATTGCCTGGCTCGCTTTGTCCGGTTCCTACGATCCGGGGCGGCAATCGCCAGTTCCATCGCCGACAGCATGGCGTCGGCGTCGTTCGGCTCGCACAGCCAGCCGCTCTCGGTATTCTTCACAATGGCTGGCGCCCCTCCCACTGAGGTTGAGATGACCGGAAGACCGGACGCAATCGCCTCCATAAGGCACAACGGCAGAGCTTCGAAGTCCGATGGCAGGATGAAGATGTCCAGGCTGCCCAGAAAACCAGGGACATCGTGGCTGAAGCCGCAAAACTCTACAACATCGTCTAAACCAAGGTTGTGGACTTGTTCCTTCAGTCGCTCTTCCAGGCGGCCTCCCCCAAGAAGCCGAAGACGAACGTTGCTATATTTGCGGCGAGCCAAAGCGAAGGCCTCGATCAGGATTCGGTGATTCTTTTCGATCGACATTCTTCCCGCGCATCCGAATACGATCTCGTCACGCGGATTCCTATCGGGTACGGCAAGAAAGGAGGTCATGTCGATGCCGTTATCCACCACGAAGAACTTCTTGCCCGGCAAAAAGAATCGCTTGCGGAGATAAGCATCTGTTTCTGCGCATACCGAGACAAGTCCGTGCGACAACATGGCGGCAATCCGGAACTGCGCTCTGCCCTTCTTCCCAAAGCCGGGACGGTCGAACATCACAGTCGCGTGAATTGTGTTGACAGTCTTTGTCTTGCCCGCGATACGCGCAGCCAGTGCGCCATAGATGTAGTACTCGAAGGGATTGTGGACATGGAGGATGTCACAGTTCGCGGCGCCCAGATATGACTTCAGCTTCAATACTGAATACTTTCTGCCGTGAGCCATTCTGCCACCGGCGCCACGCCGCGGGTACACGACCCGGGCACCTGCCCGCTCCAGTTCACGCTCGGCCTCAGGGTGATTGTTCTCATTGCTCCAACTGCCAATGGTGACGGAGTGGCCGAAGCGTATCTGGCGCACAGCGAGCAGCTGTACCACCTTCTGTAGTCCGCCGTAATTGAGGTTGGGTACTAGGTGGAAGATCCGCATACGATTAGGTTTGCCCCCCAAGGAGAACGTGACCCCTTGAAGGGGTGCACATCGGCAGACGCAATAATCAAAGAACTCCTGGCGCGCTTCCGGCGAGAGGAGCGGCCCCTGCGACGAGCGGCAGGCTGACCCGCCTCTGGTCGATCGAAGGTCCCTGGAACATGCCAAGCCGAGCGGAATAGAGATCCTTCGGTAGGCCTTTCAGGTTCAGCGCCACTTCGCGGATTACATGGTTCTCTTCCACGAACTGCAGTGTGATGCCCGGGGGCAATCCTGAGATGCCGAAGGTATCGTCGGAGGTGCGCTCCAGTTGGAACACCGGCTCGCCGCTAATCAGCACCATGAGCTTTCCGTCGATCAATCGTACGGAGCCCACCGCGCCCTTCACGAGCGTGGAGAGGGGCTTTCCGATCACAAACATCGGCATGAACTCGCCCGGAATGCGGAAGTCGCAGATGAATCGGCGCAGATCCGCCTCGGAGGCGGGTATGGCTTCACGCGTCATGGATATCCCCTCTGCCCTGCGTCGTGCGACAAAGTCTTCGGGGAAGAGGCTCAGAAGGTAGTCGTTGATCTGCACGTCGATGACGATGTGAACGCGGACGATCTGGCTGTCGTTCTTAACCGAGTGCACCCTTGAAAAGTCGCCGTACCAGAGCTCTCCTGCCTTCCAGTTCATCCGCTGGCCGTCGATGATGAAGGCCACACCGGGATCCGTGAGAATCGGAACGTGTAGGCGCACCAGGCCGAACTGGAAGCTGGTATGGAAGTCGAAATGGTCCTTGATATGACCGCCTGGCGGCAGAAAGAGGATCCGGACAACCTCCTTGGGGCATTTCAACTCATCCAGAACCTTCTTGAAGTACGGCGTCCGAAGCAGATTGTCCGTCTCCTTGTAACGATCCATCCCCGGAGAGCTCGGAAACACGGAGTCCTTTCCCCCCATGGAGTGCAGCGCAATCCCGGTCCACTCACCCTTGTGATACGGGCCGGGCTGTGGTGCCGTGGGGACATCGCTCAATATCTGGAGATCGCGCACAAGCAAGTCGACATCGTAGGTTATAGGCAGCCGGACTGCGGAATCTGTGTTACCGGTGGTCATTCCTCACCTCCAGCTCCGAACCGCTAGGGTGTCACACGCAGAAGCGGTGGGGTCGAGTTCACCTTCAGCATTTGCGTCAACGTCGAGTTTAGCGCGAACCACGCGCAATGGCAGTTAATTTTGCAGGGAGACCACCGGTAGGCTGAGAGAACAGCTCCTCTCCAGCTTCAGATGATTCAGTGATCGGGCGCCGCAGATGAAACAACTCAAGGAGGAGAACAGGCGGTTGACGCAGTTGGTTGCCGATATCTGAGCCTGGATAAGACGATACTGCAGGATGTGCTGCGAAAAAGGTCACCGTTGGGCTGGAGCACATAAATCCCACCGGAGACTACCTGTGGTGAATCACCGAGAAGATCGGCAAAGGCAAGTTCAGGCCTTTACGGTCACCTTGACGTACAAAATGGTCCGTTTTCTGAGGGGATCCCCATTAGAAATGGCCTTGAATGATCTCAACGCTGGGTTCCCAGCCTTCCCATGTAAGCCCATGAGTAAAATGCATGTTAAATATATGCTCTCTTGACGGCGCAGCGGGTCCCGGCTCATGACAATGACTGGAATGATTGATATAGACAGCTGGGCCGCTCGGTTCCTTCGACGACCGATGGGCTATGTGCTTTTCCTCTCGCTGTTGATCGGCGTTTCCATTGTGCGCATCATCTCCACCAATCACGTGCTATGTCATACGATTGATGAGCCTGCTCATTTAGCCTGTGGGATGCAGTGGTTGGAGAAGGGAATCTATACCTCCGAAAGTCTTCACCCTCCCGTTTCGCGCGTTTCGGTGGCTCTCGGGCTCTACATGGAGGGATCAAGGGGCACTGGAAACCGCTCGATGTGGATGGACGGCATTGGGATCCTTGCCAGCGGTGGCCATTGTTGGCACAATCTCACGCTCGCGCGCATCGGTGTATTGCCCAGTTTTGCGCTGGCAACCGTCATCGTCTTTCTGTGGGCAAGACGGCTTTACGGTCTGCCTACTGGGTTGGTTGCGGCTACTATATTGCAAGTAGCGTAAGGCCATTACCCTAAATTAGTTTGAGGAGATTACTGCTGCAATGAGTACTAACACCGTTGACGGTTTCCGGCTCTCTGTCCAGCAGGAGCGTGTCTGGTCACAGCAGGCAGACAGTGCGGCACCGTTCTGGGCAGAGTGCGAGCTCCTGATCGAAGGCCCTGTCGATGTTGTCCGATTCCAGAAGGTTCTCCATACTGTTGTCGGCCGTCACGAGATTCTACGCACGGCCTTCCACCACCAAGCGGGAGTCAAGGTTCCATTCCAGGTAATTCTTAGCGATGCTGGCATAGCAGTGGCAGACCGCCGATCTAAGTGGACTAGGGGGATCCTCGCTGCGAGCTCAAATTGATTTGATCGTTCGCAGCCACCAATCCGCATTCGATGTGGAGAAGGGAATCGTGCTGCACGTCTTGCTTGCAACCCTGGCCCCCCAAAGACACACGATAGTGCTCAGTCTGCCGGTACTCTGCGCGGATCTTCGAACCATGCAGAACCTAGTCGACGAGATCGGCAGTGCTTACTCCGTCGGCCTCGCCGGCGAAGATGACGTCATGCAGTACGCAGACATCGCGGAGTGGCAGAGGGAGTTGCTAGCCAGTGACGACACCAGGGCGGGTCGGGAGTTCTGGCGGGATTACTTTCGGAAGCTGGACTATACGGCCTCCAAATTCCATACTTTCGGCCTTCGAAAAAAACGTATCCGGTCAATTCGAACCCGAAGTAGTCGTCAGAGAGATCTCGAGCGCAACCCTCGCGTCGCAGCACACGACTCTCTCGGCTGATCTCCTCTTCGCCTGCTGGCTAGTATTTCTCTCCAGAATGACAGGCCGGTCTACGCTCACAATCGCTCGGGAGTTCGACGGCAGGAACTACTCTGAGCTCGCTAATGCATTAGGGCTCTTCTCTCGATATCTTCCCTTCCAATCTACTTGCCCCGGCGACATGCCCTTCAACGAATTTCTTCAGCTGGTGAAGCGCGCCAGCTCTGAATTCCAAAGTTGGCAGGACAGCTTCACCTGGAGCCAGACTGAACTTCCCTCCGCTATAGATTCTGCACTCGAATTGCCGCTGGCATTCGACTATGTCGAGCTGAAGCCCCCCCAGGTGTACGGAGACCTGACGATCACAACCATTCGACAGGAAGCATGTTGCGAGCATTTCGATCTGAAGCTTTCGGTGCTTCAGAAGGCAGAAGCATTGTCGCTTGAGTTCCATTTCAACTCCGCGCGCATCGAGCGGAGCACCATCGAATATTGGAGTAGCTGCTTCCTGACGTTGCTGACGGCCGTAGCGACCAAGCCGGAAACCTTAGTGAGTCGTCTCCCGTTGCTTAGCGAGACGGATCGCAACCATTTGCTCACGGAATGGAACCAGACTGCTGCCGAATATCCGTCCCGGCAATGCATACATGAATTGTTCGAGGCTCAAGCGCTACGAACCCCGGATAGCCCAGCCGTACGGTACCAGGAGAAGACGCTCACCTACCGCGAGTTGAATGAGCGGGCGAACCAGTTGGCCCATGCCTTGCGGGGTGAAGGCGTCGGTCCGGACTCGCTCGTGGCTCTATGCGTAGACCGCAACATCCGTATGATGACCGCAGTACTGGCCATCTTGAAGGCTGGAGGTGCATACGTCTCGCTGAACCCGGAACATCCAAAGTCGCGAACGATCCAGCAATTGGCGGGCGCTACCGCGCTCTTGACCGAGCGGAAATTTGTGCAGAATCTTCCACAATTCGATGGACCGGTATTACTCCTCGACGAGCCGCAACAGTGGGCAAATCAGCCGAGCGGCAATCCTGAAGTGCTGACAAACCCTGAGAATCTTGCCTATGTCATCTACACCTCTGGATCGACCGGAACTCCAAAGGGCGTCGCAGTGCGCCATCGAAATCTCGTGAACTACACCACATTCATCGAGAAGCGTCTGGACCTCCAAAAACATCCGGAACCCTTGCAGTTCGCGACAGTTTCCACGCTTGGCGCGGACTTGGGCAATACCTGCATCTATCCTTCGCTTGTCTCAGGAGGCTGCCTCCATGTAATTAGTCACGATGTCGCAGCCGACAGCGAGATGTTGCGAGAGTACATGACGCAACACCCAGTGGATGTTCTGAAGATCGTACCCTCCCATCTGATGGCGCTCCTTAACTCCGGCGGTGGCCGACAAGTGCTGCCGCGAAGATATCTGGTGATGGGCGGCGAAGCCCTCACCGCCTCTCTCATGCAAAAGATCCTCGAGACGGGCCCAGACTGCCAGATATTCAACCACTACGGTCCTACTGAAACTACCGTCGGATCACTTACGTTGCGTCTCAAAGACTACGACTGGAGTCGCACCGGCGCGCAGACAATACCGATCGGACGGCCGATCGCCAATACTCAGGTCTTCGTCCTTGATGGGCAACTGCAACCAGTACCGATCGGTGTAACTGGAGAACTGTACATCGCGGGCGAGGGTGTCACGGCAGGTTATCTGAATGATCCTGAACGGACCGCCGAACGATTTCTTCCCGATCCCTTCCAGGAGGACCCGGCGAAACGCATGTATCGGACGGGCGATCTCGCCCGCTACCTGCACGATGGCAATATCGAGTTTCTCGGTCGGGTCGACGATCAGGTAAAGATACGCGGCTTCCGCATCGAGTTAGGCGAGATCGAAGCCATCTTAGCCTCTCATGCAGATGTAAAGCAGGCCGTCGTTCTCGCGCGGGAAGACGAGAGCGGCGAGAAGCGGCTGTTGGCTTATGTCGTCCTCGGCATCAATTCCGCCGCGTCAATCGATGAACTCCGGACTTATCTGAAACAGCATCTGCCCGATTACATGGTGCCCGCGGCCTTTGTCATCCTGCCGAAGTTACCCTTGACCGCGAACGGCAAGATTGATCGCCAGGCGCTCCCCGCACCCGAAGCCATGGAAACCGCGGCGTATGTCGCCCCTCAAACCCCCGCCGAGGAAGTTGTAGCCAGCATCTGGGCTGAAGTGCTGCGCCGCGACCGCATCAGTACGCAGGACAGTTTCTTCGATCTCGGCGGACATTCCCTTCTTGCCACGCAGGTCATATCTCGTATTCGCCGCGCACTTAACGTAGATATTCCATTGCGAACTTTGTTTGAGGCCCCGACCGTCGCAAAGATCGCGGAGCAAATCGACAACTTGCGCCGCGATCCCTTGGTCTCCCAAATCCCTCCTATCACCATATCCCCCCGCGATGAAAATTTACCGCCCTCCTTCGCGCAGCAGAGGCTTTGGGTGTTGGATCAGATGGAGCCCAACAATCCGCTCTATAACATCCCTCGGCGCGTACGCATGCATGGCGACTTCGACGTAGATGCATTGACGAGAGCCCTCAACGAGATCGTCCGTCGCCACGAATCCCAGCGCACCACGTTTGCTGTGAGAAACGGTCATCCAGTTCAGGTCATCGCGCCCACCCTGGTTCTCGATGTCAGCGTCCGCGATTTATCTAGCTTGCCTGAGCCCGACCGATTGAGTGAAGCACGCCGCATCGCCGAAGAGGAAGCTCTTACTCCTTTCGATCTTGCAATCGGCCCCCTGCTGCGCGCATCGCTTTTGAAACTGGCGTCGGACGATCACGTCCTGCTGCTCACCATGCATCACATAGTCAGCGACGCATGGTCCGCAGGAATATTCTTCCAGGAATTCAGCTCCCTCTACGAGTCGTTCGTTAGCGGTCGGCCCTCTTCGCTGCCGGAGCTGACCATCCAATACGCCGACTATGCAGCCTGGCAACGCAAATGGTTTCAGGGCGAGATATTAAACAACCAACTCGCCTATTGGAGAAACCACCTGCAAGGCGCCCCTCCCGTTCTGCAGTTGCCTGCCGATCGGCCTCGTCCAAAGGTACAGTCCTTCCGGGGCTCTCATAAGTCCATTCCATTCTCCAATGAAGTGTTGAGTGGTCTCAGAAAGTTGGGTCAACAGCAGGGAACAACGCTTTTCATGACGCTGCTGGCCGGTTTTCAGGCGTTGCTATCGCTCTATTCCGGAGAAGAGCAAATCGTTATCGGCACGGACGTTGCCAACCGGGCCAACGCAGATACCGAGCAGCTAATCGGGTTCTTCATCAACCTTCTTGCTCTACGAACCGATCTCTCAGGCAATCCTACTTTTATCGAGTTCCTCGGACGCGTTCGAGAGGTCGCGCTAGGTGCCTACGCGCATCAGGAGATGCCCTTTGATAAGTTGGTCGAAGAACTACAGCCGGAGAGAAGCCTGAGTCACAACCCTCTCGTGCAGGTGCTGTTTGTGATGCAGAATATTCCACGACAAAAGAGGGAGCTTGCCGGCCTCAGAGTAGAACCATTCGAACTGCCTGTGACTCGTTCGAAATTCGATCTCGCGGTCTTCATGGTCGATGGAGAAGACGGGCTAATAGGCTACTGGCTCTACAGCACCGATCTCTTCGATGAGAATACCATTCTGCGGATGGCGGCGCACTTCGAGAACCTGCTCGGTAACGCTGTCGCTCAACCCGATACTCGCCTGCGTGCACTTGAAATGTTGAGTGAGGAGGAAAAGCAACAGCGCGATGCGGACAAGCAAACGAAGAAGCAATCCCAAATGAAGAAGCTCTTGAACTCAGAACCGAAAGCCGTCAGTATTCCCGAGGGCAGTAACTGAACTTAATGGCGAACACTATTCCAAAGTTCGGACCGGCAGAGAATCGCCTTCTAAACTTTCTTCCAACTGCCATCGATGCGACAGAACGAACGCCCCATTCTGAGGTACCTTGCCCGTACCGTAGTAGTCCGACTCGATCACGCTGATGCGAATTGCCTCCTCAATCATGTCCGCCTTTGCGTTGCTGATGTCGAGCCAGAGAAAGGTGCTGTAATCTCCCGGCACCAGCGTCAGGCTGGGAATATCACAGACGAAGACCTGTCGACCCGATTTCAAACCTGGCGAACGATCAGGCTCAAAACTACTATGTGCGGTAAAGACACGCTGTCCGAAGATGTTATTGAACCCTATGCCAATGTTGAAACTGTCGGTCGGACGCGGAAGATCAAAATGCAGCTTGAGCTTGAGTCGTGCCCCAATAGCTAATCCCTCATTCAGGGGACGATCGTCATCAGTAAACAACTCCACCTTCCGTAGCAGCTTACCCAACGGCGACTTACGATTAGGTGCATCTTCAAAATCCACTACGTGGCTGCTCCTGGCAACATTGCCGGCAGCGTGATTCAGATAATACTGAACCGCATCTTTCGACGTGCCGTCAAAGACCATGTCTCCCTTCTTCAGCACAATTCCACGTTGGCAAAGATTCTCCACGGCTGCCATATTGTGCGAGACAAACAGCACCGTTCGGCCGCTATGGCTTACCTCGCTCATCTTGCCCAGACACTTCCTCTGAAAGGCGATATCGCCCACAGCAAGAACCTCGTCCACCACCAGAATCTCTGGGTTCAGATGTGACGCCACGGCAAATGCGAGCCGAACGTACATACCGCTCGAATAGCGTTTGACCGGCGTATCGAGAAACTGCTCGACCTCAGCGAACGCCACGATCTCGTCAAACTTCGCAGTAATCTCCGCCTTGCGCATGCCCAAAGTTGCGCCATTGAGAAAGATATTCTCTCTACCTGTCAGCTCAGGGTGAAAGCCAGTTCCGACCTCGAGCAGGCTTGCCATTCGGCCGCGCAGATGTATTACCCCTCGCGTCGGATCAGTGATACGGGCAAGTATCTTGAGCAACGTGCTCTTTCCGGCGCCATTACCTCCAACGATACCGACGACTTCCCCTTCGGCAATATCGAAATTGATATCCTTGAGCGCCCAGAAGTGTTGAACATCGTCGGCCTCACGTTCTGCGGAACCCTTGGAAAGAGCAACCAAGGGAGACTTTAGCTTGCGCGTAATCACCTCGCGCAGGGTCTCCGAATGGTTCTGCTGACGACCGATTGCGTACTCTTTTGAAAGGTTCCTGACTTCGATAATCGGCGCCATATCAGATCACATCCGCAAACACGCTCTCCATTCGCCGGAAAACCAACACTCCCGACACGAAGAGAACCACGCTGACGCACAAAGACAACCCCATCAGTGACCACGACGCCGGACTGCCCAGGATGGAATGGCGAAAACCTACTACAACACCCGCCATAGGATTTAGGCCCATCAGCACTTGCCACTTCGCCGGTATGTAACGCACAGGATAGATCACGGGCGTGACGAAAATTCCCATCTGCAGCAGAAATGGTACCGCATACTTCACATCACGATAGCTCACATTGATGGCTGAAAGTGAAAGTCCCAATCCGGCGGCAGAAAGAATCGCTCCCAAAATGAATAGTGGCAACTCTAAAATTGCCGGGGTCACCGGCCAGCGGTAATAGACCATCAGCCCAGCCAACATCAACAAGCTGAGAACAAGATCCATCAGAAATGCGCCTATCGCTCCGAGCGGAATGAAAAAGCGAGGGAAATACACCTTCGAGACCAGCGACTGATTCGCAATCAGGCTATTGCTCGATTGCGAAACTGCTGTAGAAAAAAAGGTCCAGATAGATACACCCGCGAACGCAAATAGGGGATACGGAGCCCCATCGCTGTTCATTCCAGCAAGTCTATGGAAAATAAACGTGAAGATCACCATGGCGATCAGGGGCTGCAACAGCGCCCACAATCCGCCCAGCACCGTCTGCCGATAGCGAATCTTGATGTCGCGCCACATCAAAAACACCAACAGTTCTCTGTAGAGGTAAACCTCTTTTAAATCAATCGGCTGCCACCCTTTGCGAGGCTGGATTATCAATTCAAAATGAGCCTTCATTTGCTCCCTTAAATCTCCTGGTTGGCGTAGGAGGTGTGGCTTGCGTACTTGCTTCTTATTATGCGTTGCTTTTGAGAAAAGCTTAAGCTAAAAGAAGCCTAAGGAATGCACCCAAATAGTGTTAGAGAAGAGCTCTACGCGACGGCCGGAGTTCGAGAAACTGCTTCAGGTCGAGTCGATCGTTGACCTGTGGATCGTCTCGTACGATACCACTGCTATTTCTTCGCGCAAGTATCACGAACTGCTCTCACACGATGAGCTCCAGCGGGCGAACCGGTTCAAATTCGATCATCTTGGTGATTTCTATACCTTCTGTCGAGGAAGCCTGCGTCGCATTCTCTCGCGCTATCTGTCGACTTCTCCCCAGGACATCCAATTCACCTACGGCAACATGGGCAAGCCGAGCCTCGCAAAAGAATCGACAATTGAGTTCAATGCCAGCCACTCCGGCGATCTTTTCGCCTGCGCAGTCACCAGCGGTCAGCTCGTCGGTGTCGACGTCGAACAGATTCGCCCTCTGAGGGATATTCCATCCATTGCAAAGAATTTTTTTTCCCCCGCGGAACATTCACATATAGTCGGTCTCGATGAAGAGCACCGCACCTTGGCGTTCTATGAATGCTGGACCCGAAAGGAGGCGGTTATTAAGGCTACTGGCCAAGGTCTCAGTCGACCTCTCGACAGCTTTGAAGTCGCCTTCGGACCAGGCGTTGCTGCGAAGCTGAAGCGCCTCGACGATGACCACGCTCCAGCATGGCAAATGCACTCCTTTGAACCTCGCCCCGGATATGTGGGGGCCCTCGCCTCTCCACTCTCATGGCAAACCCTTCGACTATATGAGGAGTAGCACTCGAATCATCGTGAGCTGGGTATTGGTGCGCGGACGCATCATTCCAACATCACCGGTTTAGATCCCTCATTCAGGACGCAATCTCCAAAACAGACTTGCAAGCGACACATGCTCCGTGTCCGGAACATTCCTGTTGACCGTCGCTGCTCGGTCACGCCGCGCATAGATCGTGTAATACGGATTGTGCAGCACCACAACATACTCCTGGCCAAGCCGGGTGTCCACAAACCTCCCAAACTCCGGCGTATCGTTGTGGTGGGTCTTCAACCAGTCCCGCGTAAGCGCTCCCACGACCAGGAACTCCGGACTCTTCCCGCTGCCGTATCCAATCCGCCAATCATCGGTCAGCCCACCATAGAATCCGAATCGATAGGCGAACTCCGACGGTGCGATCAGGCTTTGCCCTGGAGTGTAGTTCGACTCAAGAAATTTTTCTGCCGCAAAGTAATCTCGCGGAGCATGCGTGGCCCGGGAGTAGCGCTTTTCTGTCACGCACTGGAAGATCACCAGGCCCGCCACGAACACACTCACCACCGCAATGCCAGCCCTTCCCGGAAATCTCACCGAGCACAGAACGACTGCCAGCGCTATCGCCAGCGCCGGAACGGCATGCGCCAGATAAACCTCCGTCTTTAGGCCCTCAAGCAACGTCAACTCCACAAAATAAAGAAAGGCAATGATTGCGATGGTTACGTAGCCCTTCTGTCTGGTTCTCCAGGCCAGAATTACGACCCCCAGCAAGCCCAGCAGATAGACAGCCGGCACGAACCGCGAGTGATAGTTCGCGATGTAGCGGAAGTACAACTCCGACCTCAGGGCCCACCGAGGATGCGTTATAAGTTCGAACCGCTTTCTGCCACCGATGTCGGCCTGGATGCCTTTGGTGTTACCTTGCATCTGCGTCAGAAAATCAGCCGGCGCCTGCGAGATGTAGATCCCCCACAACGCCAGGGCCACGACATAAGGCGCTGCGGCAAACCCAATCTCCCTCCACGTCAACCTCTTCCGGTCCAGGTAAAACATGACCGCCCAGAGGCTCGTCAATCCTAGAATCCCGCACGGGTGTGTCATGCAACTTGCCGCAGCCGCTGTGTTCGACAGCAACACTGCCTCTCTGAACCGTGTCTCCCGCAGGTTCACATAGAGCGCAAGTCCCGCAAACCCGAGCAGCGCGCACAGCATATCCATCCGGCCAAGCCCTGATTGCTTGACGAACTGATAGTCGCAGCAGATCAGCACAACCGATAGCACCGCGGTCCACTCCGTGCTCAGCTTTCTGACTAACCAATAGACACAAATAAGAAGCGCAAGTCCGCAGAAAAAAGTAAGGAAGCGCTGTGTGATGATGTTGAAACCAAAAATGAAGTACCACGGAACTTGCACGAGTCCATATAGGGGCATTGTCCAGTAGGTATGCTGGTCTACGCCGGCCAGCCATGTTCCCGTCCCTCCCAGGATAGGTGTTCCCATCATATGCCGCGCCAGCAGGTCTACTGCGGGACTCGCGAACCAGGCCTCGTTGTTGGATGGCGGTAAGAAGAAGATTCGGGCCAGCACGCCAGCGCAATAAAGCAACAGTGCCGCGATAAGGCAAAGCGAGCGAATAGACGATTTGTGGCGCAGAGAGAACAAGGCTTCACGTCAGAAGTCAAATTGACGATTTGTTTAGATTTAAAACAAGTGGTGCATGGCTCCAAGCCTAAGGCTTTACGTCTAAAGTCAAAATGACGATTCGTTCAGATTTAGAACTACGTTGTGTATGAATCCAAGCCTAAGAAGCCAACCTTAACCCACGCTGAAGGGGCGTGAGAAAAGTTAGCTAACCAAAGTAATCTCCTGACGTGGATGGACCTCTAAAGTAACTGCAATAGTTATGCCGCCGTTTGTGCTGTTCACAAATGAAGATGTGAAGTTACACTTCGTTTTGGAGTAGGCCTATTTCCGATCATTCAAAAGATCAGAAGACCGTAATCGGTGCGCCCCTCGAGTTTCGAGGCGTACAGGCGTTGCGTGGTCTCGCAGCGTGCATGGTTGTTCTGTTTCATGCCACCCAGATATGGTCGATCCATGTTGTGAATCGACAGAACTCACTGGCCTGGATAAAAGGAGCGGCCGGGGTAGACATTTTCTTTGTCATCAGCGGATTCGTGATGATGGTGTCGTCGAGTGGGATGCAGGGCGCGCATCCCGGACGGGACTTTTTGGAGCGTCGATGGATCCGTATCGCACCACTTTACTGGATTATCACTTCTGTAGTTCTCATTCAGCTGCTGCTGCAGTCTCATCCCGAACTTCAAAGCGACGGCCAATACTTGGTCATCTCGCCTGCCTTTGTAGTTTCTTCGTACCTGTTCATCCCCTATCGCAATTCTCTCGGGTCTTTGGAGCCGCTGCTGAAAGTCGGCTGGACGCTCACGTTCGAGATGTTTTTTTATTTTTTGTTTGCCGCGGCCCTGGCTTTGAGGATCAGCGTCGTTCGCTTCTTGGTCCCCATCATGGTGACTCTCGTGATAGTGGGTCGTTTCCACCAGCCTACTTGGCCGACGGTTACGGTCCTGGCGAATCCTCTCTTGCTGGAGTTTCTTGCCGGTGTCTTGCTCGGTTATGCCGTGCTCCGGGGCGTCCGGCTGCAATGGCAAATCGCCGTGCTGCTCGGAGTCCTGGGTCTTGTCGCGATTCCGATTCTTCCGCTCTACGATCAATTAATCACCCGAATCCTGCTCTGGGGGGTGCCGGCGGTGCTGATTGTGCTGAGCGGCGTTATGCTCGAAGATCGATTCGGTAAATCGGTGCCCCGGTGGGCACTGCTACTCGGCGATGCGTCATACTCCCTTTATCTCTCGCATCTTCTGGTGATGTCGATGGCGGGAGCGCTGCTGGTTCGACTGCATGTCTTGACGCTGGGGGTGACGGACCGGCGCTACAAGGCGATCACGATATTCGTTTGCGTTATCCTTTCCGTCCTTGGCTCCCTCGTGCTTTACTGGTGGGTTGAGAATCCCGTGAACAAGGCACTGCGGCGGCGCTTGAGACTGAGACAGCAGATCAGAGCAGCCGAAAGCGCGAACCTTCAGGCGAGCTAAGCTCGGCCGCCAACCCCGCGCGCACGCACCACATGATCCTTGAGGCGCCCTAGTACGCCTTCGCAGGTGGCGGTCTCAAAGTGAAATCGACATACACCGTTGTGGTCACTTCCACGGGCCGGCCATCGACAGAGTACGGCTTATACTGCCAGTCGCGCACGGCATCAATCGCAGCCTCCAGCAAGGGCTGCGGCCCCTTGATTACATGCACAGTTTCAATCGTTCCCGTCTTTGAGATGGTGGCCTGAAGCGAAACACCCCCCTGGATGTGGTCCGCACGAGCGGCAGACGGATATTCGGGTCTGGGTGCCGAAAGTAAATAACCTTCCATCACCTTGGCTGGTACATACCTGGTCTTTGGCCTACCGGAAATGGGTTGGTCATCCGATGTAGCACCTGCGTTGGAGTCATCGGATGCTACCGTGTCCGCGGGCTTAGTTTCGGTTACGCTTTGGGTCGGCGCAGGCGAAGCTCCTGAAGAAGCAGGCCCCGACGTCGCCGCTGCGGATTCTGGAGACGGCCCTCGCGTCACGGGCAAGGTTTCTGTGGGCGCAGGGGGCACGGCCGCAGAGCCGCCGCTGAACTGTGCACGGATCGCTTGGAGACGTGACATACCGGCTTCCAGAAGGGCCTGGCCCTGACCCGAATGAGCAAACAAGAGAGACGCAGCAATAATTACCAGCAGAGCAAGGAACACTCCAATGGGAACCATGCCCCGTCGCTCTTCAGTAGCGTAAGCGAATGTCGGAGACTGAAAGTCGTATTCCGGGGACGGCTCCGGTTGGTCGGAAAATACGGCTCTGTTGCCGCGGATCGGAAGTTCCACATCAAATACGGAAACCCCTTTAGGCGGCTGTTGCGCAGCCTCGCCGGAACCGTATCAGCGGAGTTGCCATCTGGCAGCGGAGCGGGGGCACCGGTGGAGCGGGAGCCACCGGTGTCTCCACCGGAAGAACCTCCGGCGAAGGCTCCATGCTGCTGATCCGTTGCTCAATCGAATCCAAATGCTGTTTGATCTGTTGTGCATTCGTCTCAAGCTGAGAAAGCATCTGCCGCAGATCGTCGGACGCATCCAGCAGGCCACCCAGATCTTTGGGGTCTTCGTTATCTCCTGCACAGCAGAGGCTGGCGCAGAAGATTGCGTGGACGGCGGCCGCTGCTCTTCAATGCGAACAGGTGCCGCGCGTGTCGACCCTCGCTTTGCACGGGCGATGGAGGCGGAAACCGAAGTGTCGCCAGCAACCCGTGCCCAACAGAAACTCCATCAAAATATTGTTCGGCTCGGTAGTGTTATAGTGCGTCTCCTCGAAGGATGGGCCGCCAGCCGAAGTGGCGATCACGCTCATCATGTCCGTAAGCATCATCTCGTCGCCCTCTCTCTTTACGACAGACCAGACCATCGCCGAAAGATCATGCCGAAACTGTTTACTATTTTTCAGTACCGACGCGAATTTAAAGATGTCTTCCGGTGAGCCGTAAGGAATGTGATTGGTGTCCAGGATCGAACGGAACTCCGATACATGCTGGCCGAAGCGCTGCGAGGTCTCCTGCGTATCTAGGAAGATAGACATGACCATTGGATGGAACCCCGTTTTACATAGGTTGTGTGCCAAACAAGGCAAAGCAGGCAAGCAATTGAGCCATTTCCCGTAACCCTTTGTGCTGCAATAGTTAGGCAACAACTCCTTTCTTATGTGAACTATTGCAGGCGAATGGTGCTTTAAATTCCAATTACAAAAGACTTTCATCTTCCAGCACAGCTCGATACAAGGTGCCTTGCTATACTGCGTTACTCGCAGAACCGACTCCAAAGGACGTCCTATGCCTCAAAACCTGACCCTCGGCCGGCGCCCACGGCTTGCAGTCGTGGGCACCGTTTATAGGAAGTATTCGCACCTGCAAAATATTCTGGACAGGCTTCTCGAGGGCTACGGATGGAGCGGGACCTACCACCATCCGCTAATGGACGTGGTATCCCTATACGTCGATCAGCGAGTCCCGGACGATATCACCCAGGACCGTTTATATCGCTATCCGCTCATGAAGCGGTACCCCACCATTGCAGAGGCCTTATGCCTCGGCACGAGCAAGCTGGCAGTCGATGGAGTCGTCGTAGTCGGCGAGCACGGGCAGTATCCACCCAGCCCCGATGGAATTCCGATGCATCCGCATTGGGAGTTCTTCGAACAGATCACGACCGTATTCCGCAACAGCGGCCGCTCGGTGCCCTACTTCAACGACAAAGAGCTCTCCTGGAAGTGGGAGTGGTGCAAGCAGATGGTCGACACCTCCAAAGAGATGGGTTTTCCGCTTCAGGGTGGATCGAGCCTGGCGGTCTGCTACAGAATCCCGTCGGTGGAGTTCCCATTGGGAGCGACCGTTCACGAGGCCCTCGCTATCGGCTATGGAGGAGTAGCCAGCTACGACTTCCACGTATTGGAGACGATCCAGTGCATGGTGGAGCGGCGCAAGGGTGGCGAGACCGGCGTCGAGTGGCTGCAGACCTATCGCGGTGATGAATTCTGGAAGGCTTACGAGGAGAAAGTCTGGTCCCACGCATTGGTCAAAGCGGCGTTGAGCCGAAGTGACAACGTCACGCCGGGCATCCCCACTTTTACCTACACGATGCCAACCACGGAACAGATGCGAGCCCTTGTGCGCAATCCGATCGCCTATCACTATCAGCATCGAGACGGGCTGCGCTGCACCATGTTGCTGATGGAAGGACTAGTGAAAAACTTCACCTTCGCCGCGCAGATCGAAGGACAGCCAAAGCCATTTTCCACCTTCATGTATCTGTCCGACGTCGGGCCACACTTTACAATACCGAGTCACTTCAGCCCCCTCGTGTACGAGGCCGAACAGATGTTCCTCACCGGCAAAGCGCAGTATCCCATCGAACGCACACTGCTCACTAGCGGACTGCTGATCGCCGGCGTCGATAGCGCATTGCAGGGCGGACAGCGTCTGCAGACGCCAAATCTCGCGGCAGTAAACTACCAGCCCAACCCCGAGTCCACCTTCTGGAGGAGCTAAAGCCGACCAGTGCGTAGCCAAAGCTCCATCGTAAAGATTGTTGCCATCGCGCTATTCGTCCTCGCTCTGGCGATAACCACCATCCAGGCCCTGAGGCACGCCGACTCCCAATACGTGGGATTAGGCGCTGCCGTCAGCGCCGACGTGGCCACTACAGCCAGAACCTTCGCCACCGAGGGCGTCTGGAAGCTTCGCGGTGTTCCGGTCAACAACAATCCGCCCATCGGCCCCTACGACCAGTACACTCACTGGCCGCCGCTCCTGCCCATTCTGCTAAGCGGCTGTTTTCACCTCTTCGGAGCCACCGAGCGCACAGCCCACATCTTCATGCTCTGCCTTCTCCTGGCCACAGTGTTGCTCATCTTTCGCCTCGGATGGCTCTGGCTCGGACCCATCGGAGGCGCGCTGGCCGGCTACTTCTGGCTGACGCTCCCCGTAGTCAACCAGTTCGGAGATCTGGTCGCCCAACAATCGCTCGCGATGCTCTTTCTCGTGGCAGCGCTTGTGGCCTTCTATTCGGCACGCGAGGGAGTTGGCGCTGTCCTCCTCTTTCTGGCCGTACTGTCTTCATGGGAGTCTGCTCTGGTCATCCCGGGCATATGGCTCACATCCCGACGGCTGCCCGAACTCCGCAGAACAGCGGTCGCAGCTACTCTAGGCGTCGGGACAGCCCTTGCCTTCGTGATGACTCTTTTCATCCTAGGCAGCCCGCAGCTCATAATGGATACCCTCCAGACAATCAAGTTCTACATGGGTCTCTCACCCGTGTACTCCCACATCTCCGCCAATGCATTTGGAGTAATTACTCCCTCCCAACAGCTCCGCTTCCTCATAGGAAATCATCTCTTCATGCTCGGGCCGCTGGGGCTCGTTGCGGTCATCGTGCTTCTGGCGCGCCGCCCAGCCAATGGCCTGTTACTCATATCCTTCCTGGCCAGTCCCTGGATCATCTGGACCATCGTGATGCGGACTCACACCGCCTTGCACAACTTTGAACTGCTCATCGCCGCACCACTGACCGCGCTCGCGCTGGCCTGGCTTGCAACAACGGGCCTTCGCACCGGTTGGTCAGGACCTGCGGCGCTGCGGGCCGCAGCGTTCGTCGTACTCGCCACGTTGACCCTCTTCCTGCCTCGGCCGATCACGGGAGGCGATCCCAATCCCGAAAGTCAGATTCGCTACGCGCACGACATCTGCAACTCAACTCCCGTCGGCTCCGTCGTAGCAGCACCCACGTTCTCTGCCGTGCCCCTCTATTACTCGGAACGCAATATCGTCAGAGGCATCACAAACGACGACGTCCTGTCCGGACAACTACTGGACATCCGAAAGCAGTTTCCCGCGTCACCGCTCTATTTGGCGATCCCGCCCGCCCTTGCGGCCAGCTTCCCCCA
Source organism: uncultured Acidobacteriaceae bacterium (assembly GCA_963797415.1). Lineage (GTDB taxonomy): Bacteria > Acidobacteriota > Terriglobia > Terriglobales > Acidobacteriaceae > Edaphobacter. The sequence continues at coordinate 279,661 of CAWCPB010000006.1, read as the reverse complement.
AACTCTATCCCATGCAACGATCGTCAGCTCCACCCCCAATGCAATCGTAGCGAAGCTCTAAACCTGTCAACCCCCTGACCGACCTAAACCATTACCACCGAACAACTTGCACCTGGCGTAGTAGTTTGTTCCCGCCAGCTAAAATAGATATAGAGCATTGAAAGACAGGCAAACAAAGAAAGGAACCAATAAAACGAGGAAATTCCACGTAACCCATTGAGCTGCCCATATTTGGCGATAACTCCTTTGTTATGACTATTTTACAGCCACATGTACCCCGTAAGTTGTTAATTACAAAAGACTTACAGCCGGGCAATGGGGGGGAGGGGTACTCATAGCTGGCGGAGCCATTGCTAGTAGTTTTGGGAGCATCGGACGTCTCAAATCCAAGGTATTCTTCCCAAAATTGGCGACCGTAGCCTTGCCAGGCTCCCTGCGGTCGTCTAAGTGAGGCGGCCAATCGGCAAAGGAAATCCCATGTCCCGCTCCATCATCGTTCTACCCGACGACACCGCCAAGCCGCTACTCGATGCAATCGCCAAAGCCGCAAAGTCCATTCGCGTCAAGATGTTCCTCTTCTCCGATCCATCGCTCCTCCAGGCCGTGATCGACGCACAACATCGTGGCGTAGACGTACGCATCATGCTCAATCCAGAACGGCGCGACGGCGAAAAGGAGAACGACGAATCGCGCAAAAAACTCACCGAAGCGGGCGTCCATGTAATCGACAGCAACCCGCACTTCGATCTGACCCATGAGAAGTCCATGGTGATCGACGACGAAACCGCCTTCGTCCAGTCCCTCAACTGGGAGACCGAAAACCTCACGGTCACCCGCGACTACGCCGTCGTCACCTCGAACGAGCACGAGGTCGAAGAGATCGCGCAATGCTTCGACGCAGACTGGAACCGCACCAAGTTCGACGCCGGCGACCACTCTCATCTCATCTGGTGCATCGGCAACGGCCGCCAGCGCATCGGCGAGTTTATCGACGCAGCCAAGCACTCTCTCTGGCTCCAGAACGAGCGCTATCAGGACCCCGTGATCATCGAGCATCTCGTACGAGCGCACGCCCGGGGCGTCAAGATCCACATCATGGCACGCCCGCCACACAAGCTAAAAAAAGCAAAGCTCATCGAAGGCGTCAGCGGTCTGCGCTCTCTTCAGGACATCGGCGTCAAGATCCACAAGCTGAAGCACATCAAGCTACACGCCAAGTTGCTTCTGGCCGACGACAACCTTGCCATCGTCGGCTCCATCAATCTTGCTCCCGGCAGCTTCGACACGCGGCGCGAGCTCGCCATCCAAGTCAGTGACGAACACATTACCAAGCGCATCGTCAAAGCACTCCAGCACGACTGGGAAAACTCGCATCCGCTCGATCTCTCCGACGAAGGCCTGATAGCCGAACTCAAGAAGTACGATCCGAACGTACGAGAGGATCTAGGCATCTCAGCAGGAAAGCACCACAAACACAAGTAAGGCCGAGATTGTGAGCGTTTGCCTAGTAGGAGTGAATCAACTCCACGCTAACCCCACCTTTCGAATCCGTATCCATATACGCATACTGGCCCGAGTCCTTCTTACCAACATCGCCCCACGCTCCAGACTGCCTTACGTGATAGCCCAGCTTTTCATACGCCGCAACCGCCTTCTCCAGATCGTCTACGGGCATGCCCAAATGCTGAATCCCTTCATGGTGCGCCTTCAGAAAGTCAGCATAGATGTTCGGTGGTGTAGTTGGCGGAATAATCCACTCGTAGGTGAACTGGTCGTAGTGCTGGTAGCCAACATCGAACGCGAGCGACAACGGCTTGTCGCGATATCGTGAAGTCCTCGCGAGGCGCTGCATGCTCCATACGGAATGCAGGGAACCCAAGCTTCTGCCAGAACGCTGATACCGGTTCAGACTCTCGAATGACCGGACCCAGATGCGAAACCATCTCGCGTCCCCCGCCCGACGAAGACGCACCTCCAGGGCGGTAGACCAGCCCCAGAACGAACTTGCCCTGAGGCTCGGTGTCGAAGTAAGTGAAGGTAATCGGAGCGCCCTGCCTCTTAGTTGTCAGCTGCTGCAGCACGCCGACTCCCAGGCTATCCATGCGCTTGATCTCCTTCTCCATCTCTTTCCTGCTCGATACTTCGTGGACGATAGAGAAGATTCCATCGCCATGCTTCATCAGAAAATCGTTGAAGGCATTCAACTGCCCCTCGGCAGGCTGAATCATCTCTACCATCAGATTCCCAAGATGGCCGGTGATCTCCCATGCATAGATCGTCGCTGGCTTCCCGTGATACTCGCCAGTCAGTGTGATATTCGGATACTCCTGGATATCGGTCAGGCCGAGCGCGACCCAGGCTGGTCGTACCTTATCGATGTCCTGAACGAGCCACGTCACTCGATTGACGGTCTTGTAGTAGCCGGGCATCTCAGCCGAGCAGGTCCCGAGCAGAGACAGAACGATGGCGAAACAGTGTATGAGCTTCAGTTGCATTCTCCGTTCCGGAGTAGTCCCCGGGGAATGGTGATCAAAATCAAATACAAATTGAAAAGGGGTTGCACCAGAAGCCAAAGACAATAGATACTTAGCCCCACATCCTAAACAAGCATCTATACGCAGTCAAACCTGACACGCTTGATAAAGCTGCCATCGATCCGGCTAATAAACAGGGCCAGCGGTCACAACGAAAGAGGAAGCCCTTCATGACCAGGCAAAAGATATTGGCGGTCGGATCGATAGACTGTCTCGCAGTTCTCGCTCTGTCTGCTTGCAGTATCGTGCAAGCACAGACAGCCCCACAGAATGTGAGCGTGGGGCAGACCCCGATGGCGATTGCGGTCAATCCTGTTACCCATAAGGTCTACGTGATCAGTGAGAAGGACAGCACCGTTACGGTGATCGACGGCGCAACGCTCTCTACATCGGTCATCAAAACGGGGGCAGGACCTGAAGGGATCGCGGTCAACCCGGTCACCAACAAGATTTACACGGCAAACTCGTCCGCCAGCGCCGTCAGCGTAATCGACGGCGCCACCGGCACTGTTACCGATACCGTAAAAACCGGCAGCTATTGCCAATCGCTGGTGGTCAATCCGGTAACGAACAAGATCTACGTGGCGAATAACTTCGGCCACAGCGTGACAGTGATTGATGGCGCAACGAATTCCGCGACGACGTTGCACGGTAGGCCAGGGGCCTCGCGGGATCGCACTGAACCCCGTCGCGAACAAAGTCGTTACGGTGAACTATGGCAGCAAGAATGTGACTGTGCTCGACGGAGCGACGAACGCTACCACCTCTGTTGCTACGGGGAAACATCCGTGGGCAGTCGCGGTCGATAGCAAATCCGACAAGACCTATGTGGTGAACGAAGACAATGCCGATGTCACCATCATCGACGGCGCAACAGGCACCACAAAAAATGTAGACGTCGGAGAGATGCCCTTCGCAGTGGCGGTGAATCCCACGACGCATAAAGCCTATGTGCTCAGTTATGCCGCCGATACGATGGCGGTGATTGACGGCCCGACGGGATTGGTGACGAAGACGGTGCACCTCGCATCGCATCCGCAGGCAATTGCGGTCGATGCGAAGACCAACAGGATTTACGTAGCAAACCAAAGAACCGCGGATGTGACGGTGTTCGACGGAAAAACCAACGCTATCGTTGCAACGATCAAGACGGGGACCATTCCTTATGCCTTTGCAATTGATGAGGAAGCCAATAAGGTCTACGTCGCAAATTACGGCAGCGACAATGTAACTGTAATCAACGGCCAGAAAATCCACTGACATCGATATTGCTTGACCTGAGGTAAATTCGGAATGACCCTTGCGGGATTCTCACGCTCGATCTTGAAAATGTCTCTTCTGATGCTGGTTTGCCTCTGTACGCCATCTGCCAACGCGCAGTCCTCTGAGGCGCCTCAGCACGCGCCTAAGTTCAGAGTAGTTGCCATCGCGGAAAAAGCCCGTGGAGATCATCAGAGCTTCGTCGACGCGGCAAAGATATATCTGGCGAAGCTGGGAGCCGACAATGACTTTACCGTGGACTACATATCCACGACGGATCCCATCAACGACGAATTTCTGGCGAAGTATCAGCTCTTTATTCAGTTGAACTATCCGCCCTTCAAATGGACTCCGACCGCGCAGAAGGCCTTTGAAAACTACATCACGAAGGGCAAGGGCGGATGGATAGGGTTCCATCATGCCGGCTTGATTGGCGATTTTGACGGATACCCGATGTCTCCATGGTTCTCTGAATTCCTTGGTGGCATCCGCTATACCAGTTATCTGCCGGGCTTTGCGAAGGCCACAGTGCGCGTTGAACCTGCACCGCACCCCGTCACGAAAGGGCTGCCATCGTCTTTCGTCATTCAAAAAGAGGAGTGGTACACGTGGAACAAATCGCCTCGTTCACGAGTTCGTGTTCTGGCCACTGTCGACGAATCTACCTACGAACCCAACAGCATGATCAAGATGGGCGGAGATCATCCTGTCGTTTGGACGAATGAACATTACAAGGCCAGGAATGTCTATATCTTCATGGGCCATCATGGTGGTCTGTTTGACGATCCGAACTTTGTACAGCTATTCCGAAATGCAATCTTCTGGAGCGCGAATCGATGAGTAAATATTTTCTGTTGGCCGCGCTCAGCCTCGTAACGCTCTTTCCAGGCAATCGTGCATTCAGCCAGGCTGCAAACTCCACGCCTGTGCCGCCAAAAGTGCTGATCTTCTTTTCTCTGAACGTAGAAGCCGACCACGCTCTCTTCGCGACCGACGCACTGAAATTCTTCATGGAGCTTGCGGACAAAGATGGCTTCCGGCTGGAAGCAACGACCAACTGGGCAGATATGAATGATGCGAACCTGAAGCAGTACAAGCTCATCATGTGGCTTAATGGGTTTCCGGGTGGCGCAGCCGAGAAAGAAGCATTTGAGAGATACATGAGCAACGGAGGAGCATGGCTCGGTTTTCATGTCGCTGCTTATAACGACAGGAATTTCAAGTGGACTTGGTTCAAAACCTTCATTGGCGGCGGCGCCTTCGATGCCAACAGTTGGCCGCCGATTCCCGCTAAACTGATCGTCGATGATCCGGACAGTCCCGTAACGAAGAACCTGCCGAAGAGCTTCATCTCTCCCACAAATGAATGGTATCGGTGGAAGCCCAGTCCGCGGCTCGGCAAGGACATTCATGTGCTTCTGACGCTGGATCCATCAAACTATCCGCTCGGAATCAAGGGGCCTATCATGAGCGGAGATATCCCCGTAGTCTGGACGAATACAAATTACAAGATGCTCTACATGAACATGGGTCATGGAGACAAGATCTTTACCAGCCCTGTACAGAACACGTTGATGGAAAATTCAGTACTCTGGCTTCTGGATAAACACTGAGTCTGAGCACAAAATACAAAAGGTGGAATGAATCGTGGCGAGTCGGCGCATTGGCATCATCATGCATGGCATTACCGGAAGAATGGGTTATAACCAGCACCTGGTCCGCTCCATAGTGGCTATCAGGGACCAGGGTGGCGTGTTGCTATCTAACGGCGACCGGGCGATGCCGGACCCGATCCTGGTAGGCCGCAATATGGAGAAAGTATCCGCGCTGGCTGAACGTCATGGCATCAAGCGAGTCGCGAAGGATATAGAGTCCGCCCTCGCCAATCCCGAAGACACAATCTTCTTCGACGCAGGCTCGACCCAGATGCGTGCTGATTTGCTGACACGAGCGATCAAAGCAGGGAAGCACATCTATTGTGAGAAGCCGCTCTCCGAGACGCTTGAAGAGTCGCTCTCCCTTGCACGTCTCGCCCGTGCGCGAGGTAGTAAAGAGTGGAGTGGTGCAGGACAAACTCTACCTGCCGGGACTTCGCAAAATTCGCATGCTAAAGGATGCAGGCTTCTTCGGCCGCATTCTCTCGGTGCGCGGCGAGTTCGGCTACTGGGTGTTTGAGGGCGATCTGCAGCCGGCGCAGCGGCCTTCCTGGAACTATCGCAAGGCAGAAGGTGGCGGCATCATTCTGGACATGCTGCCTCATTGGCGCTATGTGCTCGATAATCTGTTCGGCGCGGTGCAAGCCGTCAGCTGCATCGGCGCGAATCATATCAGCGAGCGTGTCGATGAGAAGGGAACCGCCTACCACGCCGATGCCGATGACGCGGCCTATGCGACCTTCCAACTCGAGGGCGGCGTCATTGCAAATATCAATTCGTCATGGACAACGCGAGTAAAGCGCGATGATCTTGTGACCTTCCAGGTAGACGGAACGCATGGTTCAGCCGTCGCAGGTCTGACGCGCTGCTACACGCAGCACCGCGTCAACACTCCGCGACCGGTGTGGAATCCCGACCAGCCGCAGACAATGCAGTTCGACCAGCAATGGGAGGAAGTACCCGACACGCAGGTCTACGAGAACGGCTTCAAGCTGCAGTGGGAAGACTTCATCCGCCACGTTGTGGAGGACAAGCCCTGGCGCTTTGATCTGCTTGAAGGAGCGAAGGGTGTGCAACTGGCTGAGCTTGGATTGAAGAGCTGGGCCGAGCGCCGTTGGATGGACGTGCCCGTCTTATCCTTAGATGACGCGAGCAAGGTGGAGTAGCGAATGCCGAAGCTCAATCTACCCACCGCGAGTGGCAATCTGGAAGCGTATACCGTCGCAGGGGTGCCTTTGACAGTGCCTGCGCCGGGCACGGTCCAGCCGTTCAATCGCGTCGCTTATTCAGCCGCTCACGTAGTCGCAGCTCCACTGGCGGACAACGATCCATGGCTGGACCAGAACATCGATTGGGAACGCACCATCGCGTTTCGTCACTATCTATGGGACCTTGGCCTCGGTGTTGCAGAGGCTATGGATACTGCTCAGCGTGGAATGGGACTGAACTGGAGCGGCGCGCAGGAACTAATCCGCCATTCTCTCCAAGCCGCGCGGAGCCGCAAGGATGCATTGATCGCCTGTGGTGTGGGTACTGACCACCTGACTCCCGGCGCAGATGTCGCGATCGATGATGTGATCCGCGCCTACGAGGAACAGGTGGAGTTTGTTGAGTCGCTAGGAGGCCGCATCATTCTGATGGCGAGTCGTGCGCTGGTGGCTGCCGCACATTCGCCCGACGACTATCTGCGCGTGTACGACCGCATTCTTGCGTCAGACGAAGCAGCCTGTCATCCTGCACTGGCTCGGCGAGATGTTCGATCCGGCGCTCGCAGGCTACTGGGGCTCTGGCGATCACATGGCGGCGATGGACACCTGCGTCGATCTCATCAACAGCCATGCGGATAAAGTCGATGGGGTGAAGATCTCTCTACTTTCGGCCGAGAAAGAAATCGCCATGCGCCGTCGTCTCGCACCGGGTGTTCGCATGTACACCGGAGACGATTTCAACTATGCAGAACTCATCGCAGGAGATGAACAGGGCTATTCGGATGCGCTGCTGGGCATCTTCGACGCGATAGCGCCTGCCGCATCGGCAGCACTGGCGAAACTAGGCGCAGGGGATGAGGCGGGATTCCATGCGATCCTGGCCCCTACCGTACCGCTGTCGAGGCACATCTTCAAAGCTCCAACTCGTTTCTATAAAACTGGCGTGGTTTTTCTTGCATATCTCAATGGCTTGCAGGATCACTTCATCATGCTCGGCGGTCAGCAGAGCGCACGTTCGCTCGTGCATCTCGCGGAACTCTTTCGCCTTGCCGACATGGCTGGCGTGCTGCGCGATCCTGATCTGGCAACCCTGCGTATGCGGCAGGTACTGGCTTTAGGTGGAGTCGCGTGAGTATCCGCAATCTGTCCATCAATCTGGCCACCGTGCGCCAGCAATTCACGTTGAGACAGGCCGTGGATGCATGCCTCGCGCAAGGACATCACCGCCATTGCGCCATGGCGCGACCAGGTACATGCAACCGGACTGGCAGAAGCTGCCGAGATCATCCGCTCAAATAAGCTTCGCGTCACCGGACTCTGTCGCGGCGGTATGTTTCCCGCAGCCGACAAGGATGGCCTCGCCGCCGCAATCGATGACAACAAGCGGGCCATCGACGAGGCGGTCGCTCTTCACGCGGATTGCCTCGTAATGGTGGTCGGAGGATTGCCGAAGAATTCGCGGGACATCGGCTCAGCGCGCGAGATGGTGGCCGATGGCCTCGCGACAATCCTGCCCCACGCGCGCGCAAACCGGATGCCGCTGGCGATCGAGCCTCTCCATCCAATGTATGCTGCCGATCGCGCCTGCATTAACACGCTCGAACAGGCGCTGGACGTCTGCGATCTTCTCGGCGAGGGAGTTGGAGTCGCCATTGATGCCTACCATGTCTGGTGGGACCCTAAACTGTATGCGCAGATTGCGCGCGCCGGCGCCGGCGGCCGAATTCTCGCTCATCATATCTGCGATTGGCTGGTGCCGACGCGCGATCTTCTGCTGGATCGCGGGATGATGGGCGATGGCATCATCGATTTGCGATCGCTTCGTGCCGCAATCGAAAAAGCCGGGTATGATGGGCCGCAGGAAGTTGAGATATTTTCGGCGGAAAACTGGTGGAAGCGTCCTGGCGAAGAAGTGATCGCCACTTGTATCGAACGCTATCTCGCCACATGCACGATATAGCCAGAACCCTTCATGAAGGAGCAGGAGCTTATGTCATTCGAGTCGAAGAATCCAACCACCGGCGAACTTCTCGGCACATATCCGGAGCACACCGCCAGCGAAGTGGAGGCTCGTCTCCAAAGTAGCTGGGATGGCTGGAAGCGCTGGTCGCATACGCCACTCTCCGAGCGGACAGCGTTTCTTCTTCGCCTGGCAAATCTCCTCGAAGAGCGCGCGGAGACGTACGCGCGGCTGATCACAACAGAGATGGGCAAGCCAATCGGAGAAGCACTCGGCGAAGTAAAGAAGGCTGCCTTCGGCGCGCGTCATTTTGCCGAAGGCGGTGCGGCCTACATCCAGCCCGAGACGATTCCAGGAACGCCGGGCCGCGTAGTCTATGAATCGCTCGGCCCCATCTTCGCAGTGATGCCGTGGAATCTTCCCTTCTGGCAGGTGCTGCGCTTCTTCATTCCTGCTGCGCTGGTTGGAAACACAGTGGTGGTGAAGCACGCAGAGAGCGTGCAGGGCTGCGCGCTGGCGCTGGAGACCTTGGTTCGTGATGCGGGCGGTCCGGAAGGGCTCTACGTCAATCTCTCCGTTCAGCGTGACGTGGTGCCGGGAATTATCGCGGATCCTCGCATTCGCGCGGTAACTGTAACCGGTAGCGTGAAGGCGGGACGGTCTGTGGCGCAACTGGCGGGTTCGCACGGTAAGAAAGTTGTGCTGGAACTCGGCGGCTCAGACCCTTTCATCGTCCTTGAGGATGCGGACCTCGCGAAGGCCGTGCAGTTGGGCGTGACGTCGCGCTACTCCAACAACGCGCAGAGCTGCATCGCAGCCAAGCGCTTCCTCATCGCAGAGCCGATCTTTGATGCCTTCGTCAAGGCATTTGTCGAACAGGCGTCAGCACTGAAGGTTGGAGACCCGCTCTTACCCGACACCAAACTCGGCCCCCAGGCTCGCGAGGATCTGCGTGCTACAACAGAACGCCAGGTATCGGCCGCGATTGCAGCAGGCGCTCGTGTGCTCACCGGCGGAAAATCCCTTGACGGCCCAGGTTATTTCTACGCTCCGACGGTTCTGGTCGATCTGCCTCATGATGCGCCAATTGCGCGTGAAGAGTTCTTTGGTCCAGTCGCGCTCATCTTTCCCGTTCAAAACGGAGGAAGATGCAATACGGCTGGCCAATGATACGGAGTTCGGATTGGCCGCAGCAGTCTGGAGCAACGATAAGGCCCGTGCAAATGCCGTCGCGGCGCAGATTGAAGCCGGCGCGGTGTTCATCAATGACTTTGTCCGGTCAGATCCAAGAGCGCCCTTTGGCGGAGTCAAGGGCTCCGGCGTGGGCCGCGAACTGGGAGCGTTGGGCGCCCGCGAACTCACGAACGCCAAGCTAGTGTGGGAAGGGAACTGACGCCCTCAATGGCAGTAGACCAGGAAACAAAAGGTTGGAAATTCGCCGTCGGCTCAGGAATCCTCGGCTGGGTGCTGGACGCCTTCGACTTCTTCGTCGTGGTGTTCTTATTCGACATTCTGGCAGAGCACTTCCACGTGTCGAAGGCGTCGGTCGTATACACGCTGACGTTGACGCTCGCGATGCGGCCCTTAGGCGCCCTGTTCTTCGGCGCTCTCGCGGACAGATTCGGGCGCAAGCGTCCGCTGATCTTCTGCGTCCTGTACTTTTCCCTCCTCACTGTGCTGACCGGCCTTGCGCCCAACTACATCTTCTTTGTCATCTGCCGCGCGCTATACGGCATTGGCATGGGCGGATACTGGGGCATCGGCGCTTCGTATGCGATGGAGAGTTCGCCGCGCCGGTTCCGCGGAATTCTCTCCGGCATGATGCAGGCCGGCTATCCGATGGGCTACCTGCTCGCGGCTGTGGCGATGCAGACGCTGACCCCAACCTTCGGATGGAGATCGGTCTTCTTTGTCGGGGCTCCTGTAGCGGTATTGATCGTGGCGCTGACACTCTTCGCACCCGAGTCCGAGGCATGGAAGCAACATCGCCCGGCATCCATGAGCCAAATCTTCGGCTCGCTGCTCGAACATAAAGGGATCTTCCTCTACCTGTTGCTGATGATGAGCGTGCTGTTATGCCTGTCGCACGGCACGCAGGACCTGTATCCTGACTTTCTGAAGTCAATCCCCGGCATCACGGCGAAGTCCGTCTTCGGAATGAAGGCTCTGTATGGAATACCAATTCTGTACAACATCGGCGCGATCGTCGGCGCACTTATCTTCGGACACCTATCGCAGAAGATAGGCAGACGCAATGCCATCATGCTGTCTCTGGTGATCGCGCTGTTGTCCATTCCCGCGTGGGCATTCGGAACTTCGCTCGGAGTGCTGGTCGTGGGATCGTACTTGATGCAGACCGGAGTGCAGGGTGCGTTCGGCGTCATCCCGGCGCACTTGAATGAGCTCTCGCCAGACGCGGTGAGAAGCCTCTTCCCTGGATTTGTGTATCAGCTTGGAGTGCTGCTGGCCTCACCCGCCACGGCAGTAGAATTCATGTTGCGCGACCACTTTGGATATCCCTGGGCGTTGACGATGTTCGAAGGGACCACGATCGTTCTAATGATCGTCATCTTCTGGTTTGGACCGGAGGCGCGCGATCGCAGCTTCTTGAAGGTGAACAAGTAATTGTGGCTGCCGGATTCTCACCCGAATCAATAAGCTAAACTCTGGTGGTAAGTGAATTCAGGGTATTGAAACTCATGAACGTCAGCTAATTGGTCAGGAACTTCAACCCATATCTCGGTGCCGCGCCCCGGGATGGAATGTATTCTGAACTGGCCCTTGACCAGCTTTAGCCTTTCGCTCATGCTGATGAGCCCAAGCCCCGGTGAGCTCTTACTGCTATCAAACCCAATACCGCAGTCTTGAATCGTCATATAGAACTTGTTTTGAAGCTTTGTCACTACCACAGCCGCAACCGCCGTGTGCGCATGCTTCAATGCATTGCTCAAGGACTCCTGCGCCACCCGGTAGAGGCAGAGTGAGACATCTTTAGAAATCGGCTCTTCCAACTCATCGCCGTGGAGATCTACTCGAAAGCCCGGCTGAGAGAGCCGACGGCACAGATCCTTCAGCGCCGATTTCAATCCTAGATGTTGCAACTTATAGCAATGCAAATCATGGGAGATATGGTGAACGTTGGAGCAGAGGTTATCGAGGTCATTATGCAGAGCGTCGAGTCGATCTGCTGAAATAGATCCAGTATTGGAGTACTGACTGACCAGCAGAGCGGCGTCCGAGGCGGCTAAGGAAAGCCCTTGTCCAATATCGTCGTGCAACTCGCGCGAAAGTCGTTTCCGCTCATTCTCCTGGGACTGGATGAGTTGCGACACGAGGGCTTCCACTTCAGTTCTTCTTCTGCTTAATTCTTTCTCCGCATTTCTCTGCTCGGTAACGTCTTCGATAGCCAGGAGTGCCAAAAAATCTTCACAAGGATGTTCCTTGACCAGACTAATATTGATCCTCGCCGCCATTAAAGATCTATCTTTGCGCAACAAAATTCTTTCGATCTGCTGATTTTCTAACGCAGCCTCCAATAAATTCTTTAGTAGCGCGTTATCCGCGGATCGAGGCGCCGGGTTGATCAGATCGTCACACTTCATATTCCTTAGTTCATCGTCGGAGTAGCCTAGCGCGTTGCGAAGAGCTCTATTCGTCGTTACGATTTGACCCTCGTTGTTGACTAAGGCCATCCCATTAGCAGAGGTGGCCAAAAGCTGTTCGAAGTACTTCACTACTGTCTGGGGTTTTTCTCGTATAGGCATCCTCTGCGAGGCGATAGAAAACATAGTTTCCAGCAAGGCGCACTGCTCATTGATATCGTCTGACCAGTTCGTCTCATTGGAAATAGACAGCAGAATCAAGATCGTGTGGCCTGTTGAGGTGGAATTCGATGGCAAAAGCGCGGCAGAACGAACCGCAGCATCTTTGAGAGATTGGCGATCGATCTCTGCGAATTCAGGCAGCTCGTTTACGTCGTCTATCAGAACGGCTGTTCCAGCGTTCAGCTGGGAAAGGCACCATGGCAGCCCACGCAATCCATTGCTGAAGGCAGAACATAGAGAAATCGGGTTGGGAGTTGAACGAAAGACATTCGTCAGCTCTCCCGACTCCGCGAGAAAAAACCAACCGGCCAGCTCGGCATGTTCGATCTCGCCGACGGCTCGCCAAACAACTCTCTCGATGTCTTCACTCTTACACTCCGCCAGCTCAGAGCACGAGCGCAGAACCTCTCTGGCGATTTCAAAGCTCCGCTGTTTACCCGCGGTGATATCTTGTTGGGGTTTGGTTTCGACGCTCAACATTGTTACCCCTCGCTTTCTGCCGTTCCAGATATTGAACGCAGTGTTAATTACTCTGACGAGCCCTACTTCGGCGGATCACACCTGAACGTAGATATGGTGCCAGACTGGGAGTAATAACCGATGAAAGCGCGGCTTCGACCTTTTGTGATGGAACATTGGAATGCTTAACGTTGCCTTCCTCAAATCACTTCAGGCTCTCTGGTCTACACATCATACATATCCCAAGTCTCAATCTATGACTTAGCGCAGAAATTTAAACCTAGCAAAATTGCTAGCTCATGCGTTGATAATGGCTTTTTGCGAAGATATTGAACCACTTATTGGGAGCAGTAGAATGATCCGTCACGCGCACACGCTAGGGCGATAAGAAGATCGACGGCGATGCGACGTTTCAACACGTACCCGTGTCCTACCAATCTCGCTTCCTGAACGTAATCCTCATCATCGATCACGGTCACGAAGACCACCCGGGTGATGCTCCCAGATTGCTTAAGTTTCCTTGCTACTGTAATCCCATCTATCTTTGGCATCGATATGTCGAGAACAGCGAAGTCAGGCTCCAGTTCCCGAATCCAGCGGACCGCTTCTTCGCCATCGGCCGCTACTCTGACAATCTCGTATGCAGAACTTAGAAGAGTGCAGGCGACTTCGGTCGCCCTGAGATTGTCATCCGCAAAGACAAGTGTTGGCCGGTAGCAGTCAGTCAAGAGACACTCTCCCTGCTTCAATCCGAACAATGGTCCGTCTATAGTCTCTGAAAGATGCATTTGCTTCCAGCAACTGTCGTCTTGTGCAGTTGAAGACCTGCCATTTAGGCAGGTAGACGCATAACCGGAATGAGTATCTGACCAGACGCCATGAAACCGCACCTATGAATAAATGTTCTGTAAACTGTCAACTTTAACAGGTGAGAAAAAAAGAATTTGGCCGCACGCTAATGGTGCTTCAGGAATGTTGCCTCAGATTTCTTCATCAGAAGGCTCGCCCGCAGCCCCTTCGATGGAGGCCTCTCAGCAGGTCATTCTGGCAACGCGTGCACTAAAAATGAGTTTGGGGGTTCGAATGGACCGGCCACGAATATTGATTGCGGACGACCACACTCTTGTTGCCGAAGCGTTCAAGACCTTGCTTGAACCTGAATATGAGGTCGTCAAATTGGTGACCGATGGAAGAAATCTGCTATGCGCCGCAAAGGAATTGAGACCCGACCTCGTTCTTCTCGACTTAGGCATGCCGACGCTGAACGGACTTGATGCCGGTCAGCAATTGAAAAAGCTGCTGCCTAAGACCAAATTGCTCATTCTTACGATGAATGAAGACCCAGACGTAGCCTCGAAAGCGCTCCGTCAATGGGCGTCGGGCTACTTGCTGAAAAAATCGGCGGGAGTCGAACTGAAGAAGGCCGTCGACGACATCTTGCATGGACATTCTTACGTTACGCCGAGTATCGCACAGAAGCTGCTGGACGAGTTTATTCGCGACCCTCACCGCGATCGCGTCAAAGAACTCACGCAGCGTCAACGTCAGGTGCTCCAGTTGCTGGCAGAAGGCCATTCGATGAAAGAGGCGGCCGCCATCCTGGACATTGCTGTCCGAACGATCGCTTTTCATAAATACCGCATTATGGAAGATTTCGGCCTGAAGACAAACGCGGATCTTGTGCGCTTCGCCATCCGCGAACATATTATCTCGGAAGCCTGATCACTCATTTGTTCTTCCAAATTTCTGTCCCTCGCGGTCAACAGCCATCAACGTCTGCATCTGTCAATTCCTACAGTTCAGAAGCTTTCGGGACTCGCAGTGCGTTCTCCAAGAGAACCCTCGAGACTAGGGCCAGAGGTATGTGCTTCTTTCGTAACGGCGATAGCTCCTGATGCGCGAGCTTTCGCAGGAGGAATAATGAGCAGTCCTGAACCTGCAAATTCGTCGAAGCTTTTCGCTAACAGAGGGAGGACCCACATATCGGCTCGAGAAGCGCGTGGGATTGATTCAAGCGAATTCTTCGCGGACCATGCGAAGAGCCCTCTTCTCCATCTTGATCACCTGGGTACCACTCCTTGTCCTTTCAACATTGCAGGGATATGCAATGGGGCATCTCGTGTCCATACCTTTTTTGCGTGACTATGCAGTTCATGCAAGATTTCTGTTAGCCGTTCCGATCTTGTTGTTGGCAGACGCTATTTTAGGACCTCGTCTGGCGCTCGCCACCAGTCACTTTGTCGAGTCAGGGCTGGTAATCAAAGAAGATTTCGGTAGATTCGAAGCGGCGGTCGAAAAGGGGCTTAAGTGGCGCGATGCCACAGTGCCCGAAGTCATTCTCATTCTCCTGGCTTATGGCGTTACAGCCATCACTTTGACGTCGGCAGCAGTTCACATCTCCACTTGGTATGCGCCGAGAACTGGTTCTGGCATATTACTGACCTGGTCGGGCTGGTGGTTTGCACTTTTTTGCGTCCCTTTGTTGCAGTTCCTTATCTTACGCTGGCTCTGGCGCCTGTTCCTGTGGGCGCAGTTACTATCGCGCATCAACAGTCTCAATCTGCAACTCATACCGACTCATCCAGATGAAGCAGCCGGATTGGCCTTCGTGGGCGAAGCACAACGGTTTTTCGGAATTATTCTCATCGCTATCTCAACCGCAGTAGCCGGAGTCATGGCGAATGGAATCATTTACGATGGGCTTTCACTCTCGTACTACGCGCCGGTCATAGGCGCATACGCTTTTATTGGTGTCTGCATCGTTCTGATGCCTTTGCTCGTATTCTCGCGAAGACTACTGGAGACGAAGAGACGAGGTCTGTATCAGTACGGGTCTCTCGCTACGGAATACACGTCATCTTTTCACCATAAATGGATCGTCGACCAGCGCATACCGGATGAGACATTGCTGGGCACCGCGATATTCAGTCGCTCGCCGATCTGGGAAACAGCTACTCGTTCATCGAAAGGATGAACGCCTTACCATGGGGTATCGCACACTGCTTTATCTCGCCCTCGCCAGCCTTATCCCCATGGCGCCTCTCCTCCTGACGATGATGCCTCTCGCAGAGATTCTAAGAATGTTAGCTAAGGTAGTTCTCTAAAATCCAAAGCATGCGGCAAGCAGACTGTGACCGAAGCAACTAGGATTGCCGCATGAAACCGATCGTCGTTGTTGGCAGCATCAACATGGATCTTGTCTCGCGGGCCGAGCGCATCCCTCAACCCGGCGAAACGCTCATCGGCTCCAGCTTCCAATTGCACTCCGGCGGCAAAGGAGGCAATCAAGCCGTAGCTGTTGCGCGGCTAGGCTACCCGTCCATCCTGCTCGCGGTCGCGGGCGACGACATCTTCGGTCGCCAACTCCTGGCCACACTCAACAATTTCGGTGTCGATACCACTCACATAGGGACCGCCGCAGGTTCTTCCGGCACCGCAAGCATCGTCGTCGATGCCAACGGAGAAAACACGATCATCGTGACGTCCGGCTCCAATCTGCACGTCACGCCGGACTACCTCCGCACAAAGCTCCACATCCTGCGCAGCGCCGGGATCATCCTCACGCAACTCGAAATCCCCATCGATACCATCTCATGGCTAGCTGCCTACTGCGCAGAGCACGGAATTCCTCTCATGCTCGATCCCGCGCCAGCCACGCAACTCCCGTCAGACCTCTTATCCCACGTTGCATGGTTCACGCCAAATCAAACCGAAGCAGTCTTCTATTCGGGGCCCGGCGAATCGACCGAGCAGATACTCACTCGCTTCTTCAGCCTCGGCATCAAAAACGTAATCCTCAAACAGGGCCCAGATGGCGCACTGCTAGCCAGCGCAGAAGGCTCCCGCGACCACATCCCCATCTTTCCAGTGAAGGCTCTCGATACGACCGCAGCCGGAGACGCCTTCAACGGCGCATTCTGCGTCGCTCTTATGCGAGGCCAGTCGCCCGTCGAAAGCGCTCGATTCGCCGCCGCCGCCGCCGCGATCTCCGTCACGCGTCACGGAGCCCAACCATCCTTGCCAACCGAGGACGAAGTTCTCAACCTCCTCGCCACCGCTGCTCAGACTATCGGATAGCGCCGCTCCCCCCGACTCCAGGCCGCCACGTAATCCCCTCCAGCCGCAGCACCTCATCCCGAGTAGCCCGCAGCCCTGCAAACTCCTCCCGCCACCGCACCATCTCCAGACAACAAACCAGCGCATCAAAAGCATCCTCACTCGCCAGCGCCTTCGCCACCACCGCCCGCGAGAGCCCCCCATAAGCCGCATCCACCTTCTTCTTCGCCAACAAGTACTCCCGCCGCGCCGCCGGATTACTCTTCTTCACCGCCCCCGTCAGCAACCGCGTATACATCTCCACCAACAAAGGCCGCGGCTTCTTCCCCGCGACCAGCGAAGACTCAAACGGCCAAACCCGAAACCCCTCCTCCCGCAGCTTCATCAGCCACGGCATCGCCCGCAAACTCCCCGTCCCCACGCTCCCACTCCCGCCAATCTGAAACGGACTCTTCGGCGTAATCCCAAACATCTTCGCCGCCCGCACCGGATCGCCTCCCTTCAGCCGCGCCGCAATCTTGTTCTCGTAGTCCGTCACCCGCATCATCCGCCGCAGCCCATCCCCGCAAAACTCCTCCGGCCGCTTCCCATTCCTCCGGCTCCCCGCAATCCCCCAGAACCGCGCATCCTCGCACTCCCGATGCAGCCACTCCTCACCCTTACCCGCCGCCACCTGCCGCCAGAACTCGAACACCGTCCCGCACCCATGCTCCTCCAGAAACCACGCCGGAAAGCTGAAGCAGCAATCCACCCCCACCACCATCCGCGGAGTCTCCCGCCCCAACTCCACCAGCCACCCAATCAACTCCTCCCGCGTCCGCCCGCTCTCCAGCCGCACCCGACCGGATTTCCAGCGCCAGCCGCCGTCCAAACCCCAGCCCAAAGCTTCTTCCGCTGCCCCGGCCCCTTATCCCCCGACCAGTCCACCGCCACCACCCTCTCCATCGCCACCCCCACGGAACCTTCCATACCCCTTCAGCGTAATATCTACATCGAAACTCGGAGAACAAGCCTCATGCTCAAACTACTCCTCTTCTGCCTCCTCCTGGTCCTCTGCTGGCCTCTCGCCCTCGCCGCGCTGCTGCTCTACCCGCTCATCTGGCTCGTGCTATTACCCTTCCGCCTGGTCGGCCTCGTCGTCGGCAGCACCTTTGAGCTCATAGCCGCCCTCTTCTCGCTCCCAGCCCGAGCCCTCCGCGCCATCTAAATCTGCGCAGACACACCGTGGAGCCTTATTCCTCTCCATGTGCCGCCGTCCCCATCCGCAGATCACGTTCAACACCGGCACCAGCGTCAGCCCGTACTCTGAGATCGAGTAGCGCACCACAGGCGGCATGCTTTTCTCTTGCCGCCGCACCAATATCCCATCCCGCACCAGGTCCTGCAGATGTCGAATCAGCATCCGTTGCGTAATCCCCGGAATGCTGCGCTTCAGTTCGCTCGTCCGCATCGGCCCATCGCTTAGCCGCCACAGGATCGTCCCCTTCCATCTCCCATCCACCACGGACAACATCGCGTCAATCGGACAATCCGAAATCTCTTTCTTCGAAACCGGCACTCCACACCTCCCGCACCGGTGACACATTTGTCACCACAGACATCTGAGTCAGTTTAATTCCCCAACTCATCCCAAGTTCAGGACAAGTTCAGGAGGAAATTAAATGTCATCTATCGAGATCGCCGCCATCCTTTGCATCGGCCTTCTGCTCGGCACCGAGTTCGCAGTCTCCGTCTTCATCAACCCCATCGTCTGGCAGCTCGACGAGCGCGCCCAGGCCGCCGCCATCAAGCTCTTCGCCGCACGCCTCGGCAAAGCCATGCCCTTCTGGTACGCGGTCAGCCTCATCTTTCTCATCGTTGAAGCCGTTCTCTATCGCCACCAGGCGAGCCTGCCGCTTCTCATCGCCGCGTGTGCCATCTGGGCCGCAGTCATCCTTCTAACCCTGCTCTTCCTGGTGCCCATCAACAACCGCATGATGCGCCTCGCCGCCAATTCATTCCCCGAGGCCGAACGCCAGCAGCACAAAAAATGGGACACACGCCACCGCCTGCGCATCGCTGCACTGGGCGCCTCGTTCCTCTGCTTTCTCATCGCAATCCACTAACGAACAATCCGCCGAGCAATCCGCCGAACAACCCGCGGGCCGACCCCACCGCACAACGGCCCGCACCTACTCCCGGCGCTCTTCCTCCCAACCAGCTCCGTATCTTCCTCTTCCACCTCAACATCCCACTCCCGCAGCACCTTATAAATCGCCCCCGAACTAAACCCCGCCCGCATCAACCGCCCCATCACCCGAGCCGTCTCCTTCTGAGCATTCTCCCCCGCAGGCTTCTTCATCCTCTTGCGAGCCACATACTCCCGAGCCAGCCCCACCTCATCCACCTCGTCATAAGCCGTCGCCAGCGTCGTCGCAATCAACTCCTTCTGCACGCCCTTCTGCATCAAGTCCTGCTGCACCCGCCGCCGCCCAAACTTCTCATTCTCCTTCCGCAGCCGCGTATAGTCCGCCGCAAACCGCGTATCGCTCAAATACCCCAGCTCCTTCAGCCGCGCACAAACCGCATCCATATCCCGCTCCCCCACCTCCCCCGGCTCCGCCCGCAACCGCATCAACCGCCGCAGATCCCTCACCGTCCGCATCCGCCGAGCCAGCACCCCCACCGCATACTCAAACAACCCCGCCTCACCCACCGGCTCCCGCTTCTTACCCCGCGCAAACGCCATATAGTCTGTCTCCTTTGCCTGTTAGATATGCTTGTCTCTTACATGCCGTCATTCTGAAGCGGAGCGGAGAACCCCTGTATTTCGCTTTTGCTGTTGCCTGTTCTCCTTGCATCAGCCACAAAACGATCGAATGCCCCATCCATCGCAGCTTCATCGCGATGGGTGGCAATGTAAACCATCAACCCGCAGCCTTTGTCCTTGCCGTTGCCTGTTCTTTTCGCTTTGTCATCCTGTAAGGATCTGCTTCTGCCTTTGCCGTTGTAGTTCCGCTGTTGTCTGTTTTACATCGTCATCCTGAGCGAAGGTGCTCACAGCCTTACCGTGAGCGCCGCAGTCGAAGGACGCCGAGAGACTAAACTTACCCATACCGCACGGTCCTTTTCAACCCGTACTGACTTTGCGCTCCGCCGCCGCATACTTCCCACTCTTCGTCCACTTATCACACCAATCACTCACAGTCTCATACCAAAGCTGCGAGTTCTGCGGCTTCAAAACCCAATGGCTCTCATCCGGAAAATAAAGCATCTTGCTAGGAACCCCAAGCAACTGCAGCGCCGTAAACAACTGAAACCCCTCCGAAACATCCAGCCGATAATCCCTCTGCGAATGAATAATCAGCGTAGGCGTCTTCGCATTCTTGATGAACTGCATCGGCGACCACTTCCGAAACGGATCCTCACTCGCAGGCTTATCAAAGTAGTCCCAAGGCTCGCCCCGGCTTCCCCTCCTCAACCAAGCCGTCTTTACCTAAAGGCCCGAAACTCCCGCTCATTGAACCAAAGCTCCTCCGTAGTCCCAAACGCACTCTGCGGGTTATACATCCCGTCATGCGTCACAATGCACTTGAACCGATTGGTATGCGTCAGCACCCAGTCCGCCATGATACCCGCCATAGCTCGCCCCCAGCGCACACTCCCGCTCCTTGTCGATAAAAGGGAAGTGCTGCTCCGCATAATCCAGCCCCTTCATCAGGTCGACATACGCCTTCCCACCCCAGTCCCCGCTCACCTCATCGATAAACTTCTGCCCATACCCGGTAGACCCGCGCCGGTTGATCATCACCACCACATACCCATCCGCCGCAAACAACTCCGGATTCCACCGATAGCTCCAGGCATCCCCCCAAGCCGTCTGCGGCCCACCATGCATCAAAAACTTCAAAGGATACTTCTTAGCCGGATCAAAGTTCGGCGGCTTGACGATAAATCCCTCAACGTCATCCTCTGCGCCGTAGAACCAGAACGGCTCCAATGGTGACATCGCAAGTTGAGCGACGAGGGCTGCGTTCAGATGGGTAAGCTGGTAAGCAGGCTCTCGAGTACGCTGCATCCGTCGAATTCTCACCAAGACACTTATTGTCACATTCTGAGGGCTCCGCCAAATAGACGGACCTATCATCGCCAAATAAACTGTCACACGATGATGTCGATGACAAATGTAAATAGTTCCGCTGGTCGGTCACGCTTCATCCCGACAGCAACTAGACCTGCTTTCCATCCGGTGAGATCACGAGATCTGCTGAACTCACCCTGCCACTGAGATGGGCATCGAATGGATCTCGCCGTACGTGTCGAGCGTTCTTGCTTGAGATAAACGGTCAATTCTGTAGATCACCTCTGCGCCCCATGATAATCGACTCGCCATGTATGATGTAGTCGAATCAGTCGACCAGGCGAACTCATCCACCCAACGATCATACGTAGGCATCAACTCTCGGTCGCTCTTTTCTTCTCCCGATCAAACAACATCAACCGAAACCGATCACTCTCAAACCCAGCCCGAGCCTGCGACCGAAACGCCAGCCACCTCCCATCCGGCGAATAAGCCGGAGCATCATCACTCCCCGGACTCGTACTCACCTTCACCGCCTTAGCCCCAGGCTCATCCAGCCGCAGCGTAAACACATCGTTATTCGTGCTCGTCGCCTTAACTGTATCCAGATTGGTTACATAAGCAATCTCCTTCGAATCCGGAGCCCACGCATACCCAATCGGCCCACCCAGCGAGAACGTAGGCGTCTCCGCATCCCCCACCGCACTCGCCGGAGTCAGATCCCGCACATCCTCACCGTTCTCCCGCGACACCACCAGCACATGGCTCCGCTTCTCCCCCGTATAAGCATCCCAGTGCCGATACAGCAGATGATCCAACACCATACGCCTTCACCGGACTCTTCGCCGCCGCCTCATCCTTAGCCTTATTGCAAGCATCCTCCTCCGCCCACGAGTCGCGTCCTCACGGCCCACAGGATTGGGTGCCATCCTGATTCGATCGCGGACCTTATCGTGATGGGTGGGGTCTGTCCTGCCACACCCTTATCCGAGCACTCCGGATAAACACTAGACACAAACAAAATCCGCTTCGAATCCGGCGACCAAACCGCCCCATCCGCCCCCGTCGAAACACTCGTCAGCGGATACGGCTTCTTCATCGTCCCCGTCTCCTCATCCCAGGCCGCCGTCCAAATCTGCGAAGTCCCACCCCCCGCCGAAACCAGCAGCACCCACTTCCCATCCGGCGAAAACCGCCCATCCGTCTGGCTAACCTCCCCAAACGTCAACTGCCGCTCCGCCCCACTCCCTCTTTCATTGTCATCCTTCGCCGCAGGCGGAGGACCTGCTTTTGCAGTTGTCCCGCCACCACCCCCCAAAGGCACCACCCAAAGATTCGTAATCTTCGTATTCTTCTCCAGCGACACATCCGTCACCGAGAACATCACCCACTTCCCCCTAGCCGAAATCTGCGGATCACTCACCCGCTTCATCTTCTGCAAATCCGCAAAAGTCATCGGCCGTCTTCCCGACCCAGCCCCGAGCCACCCCCTGAGCCCACACACACCCCCACCCCAACCCCACCACCGCCGCAATCAACCAACCAGCATAAATCTTCATCCCGAAAGTCTAAACCGGCCTCCGTACTACAAACGGGTAATCCATGAACCAGCCAAGGTTCAAGTAAAGGAGCTTCTAGGTACCCCAAGGCTTCAGCCTTGGGCTTCTTGGCCTCTCAGCCACGGAAAACACCGGGGCTTCAGCCCCTGGGGTATGCTCTCTTTTCCCCGCCCACACCTATCCACTTGACAAAGACCCCGCCCACAAACCGCCCTCATAGACCTTCCGATCCTCATCCCTAAGTCCAGACTTCAAACCCGAAGTCCAGACCTATCCCCAATTCTTCGAATACTTTACGCAAAAAGTACCCCGGGGTACCCACCTCCGCCAGCACCCCACACTCCCCCCGCACCGCCCTCCCCACCGGCAACTCCACCACCACCGCCGCCCCCCGCGGATGCAGATTGAACGCACTAATCTCCCCGCCATGCTCCCGCACAATCCCATAACAAATATTCAGCCCCAACCCCGACCCCTCCCCCGGCTGCTGCGTCGTATAAAACGGCTCAAACACCCTCCCCGGCTCCTCAAACCCCGGCCCCGTATCGCTCACAATCACATGCAGCGAACACTCATCATGGCTCACCGCCACCCGAATCGCATGCCCTTCCACCAGAGCCTCCACCCGTCTCAATCGCCTGCGCCGCATTATTCAGCAGATGCTCCATCACCAGCCGCAACCGCTCCTTATCCCCCCGCACCGCCGGAGCATCCCCCTCCACCTGCACCGACTAACTGCACCCCGCGGCTCTCCAGCTTCCCCGCACAATCCGCCGCCAACTCCTCCAGCAGAGCCCGCATCTCCACCGGAGCGCTATTGCTCGCCTCCGGCCGCCAGAACGTCATCAGGCTCTGCACCGTCTCCCGCATCCGCAGCGCCTCCTTCACAATCGTCACCGCATCCTGCCTTACCCGCGGCTCTTCCGTCGACTCCGCAATCAGCTCCGCAAACCCCAGCACCGCCGTCAGCGGATTATTCAGCGCATGCGCCACTCCCCCCGCTAGTTGTCCCAACCCCGCCAGCTTCTCCGCCCGCAGCAGCCTCTCCGCCAGCGCCACATTCTCCATCGTCCGCGCCAGCCTCACCGCCAGCGCCTCCAGCGGCTGCATCGAGTCCGCCATCCTCCGCTGCGGCCCAATCCGCTGCGTCCGCTTCGCCACCGCCAGCGCCCCCACCATCCGACCCGACATGCTCCAGAAGGGAATCGCAATCACCTCCGCTGTTGCAGTTCCTGATCCAGTCCGATCCGTCAGCTCCAACTGCACCCGGAAACTCTTCGTCCCCATCCTCGCCCCACCCGTCTCATCCCGGTTCCATCCCCGAGTCACCGCCCCCGGCTGCATCTTCACCACCCGCCCACACCACCTATCCAGAGCCCCCACCATCCGGTCGTCCATCCCCGCGCTGGCCGTAACATACAGCCGCCCATCCGCATCCCGCACCAGCATCGCCACCCGCCCGAACGAGCTAGCCTCCGCCACCGCCTGGCAAACCCGTTTTCCCAGCGCAAGCACATCCCCATCCACCGGCAGCCTCGCATCCAGCCGAGCATACGTCTCCAACTCCGCCCGTATCCGCTGCTCCCGCAGCCTCTCCCCCGCATGCTGCCGCCGCTCCAGCCGCAGCCGTCTCACCGCACCCCCCGCCACCCCCACCAGCACAACCGCCAAAATCTGCCAGGTCAAAACCGTCCGAATCACTTCTAACCAAAAACGCATGACCCAACCTCCGCCTTTCGCGTCTATTCTTAGTAGCAGGTGGAATCCGCGCGCACCTGTACGCAGCTTCCCCCTATGGAGCACCAGCCATCATGAAGCTCTCATCCAAGCTCTCGACCGCCACAGTCTCCGCCGGCCTTCTGGCCCTTCCTCAATCTCTGTTATCGGCCTGCGCCGTCCTTGCTCTAGCCGTAGTCGCAATTCCGGCCACCGCCGTCGCACAAGCCGGCTTCGGCCCGCTTGACCCCACGCCCCCCGCCGGTCTCACCCCCGACCAGATCATCGAGAAGTTCGCCGCCCGCGAGACCGTCTTCGACGAAGCCCGCAGAAACTACACCTTCCGCCAGACCGTCAAAGTCGACACCATCTCCGAAGACACCAACAAAATCGATGGCGAGTACCAGCAAGTCACCGACATCGTCTTCGACAAAGACGGCAAACGCACCGAGCACGTCGTCTTCGCCCCCCAGAACACCCTCGAGCGCGTCATGATGTCACCCGTCGACTTCGACGAGATCGAGCACCGTCTGCCCTTCGTCCTCACCACCGCTGACCTGCCCAAGTACACCATCACCTACCTCGGCCGCCAGAAGGTCGACGAACTCGACACCTACGTCTTCTCCGCCGGCCCCAAGACCATCGAAAAGAACAAGCATTACTTCGAGGGCAAGGTCTGGGTCGACCAGCAGGACTTCCAGATCGTCCTCATCAACGGCAGGACCGTCCCGCAGGACACCCGCCGCGGCCACGAAGATCTCCAGCCGCCCTTCACCACCTACTACGAGCAGATCGACGGCAAGTACTGGTTCCCCACCTACACCAAGGCTGAAGGCAACCTCCACTTCGCCGCCGCCAACGGCACCCTGTCGCAGGACGTCCACATGCGCAACGTCGTCCGCTACACCGACTACAAGCAGTTCCGTTCCACCGCCAGAATCATCTACGAAGGCCAGGACATCACCAACAACAAAGCTCCGGCCCCCGATCCCGCTCCGGCCCCCGACGCCCAGAAGCCGCCCCCGCCAAAGAAATAGCCCCGCACGCACCGAGGCCGCCCATCAGGGCGGCCTCAGTATTACGCGATCACTTCGCTTTTACTTTCCCGCCATCGGATCCACCCGCGCCGAGTCCGCAATATATGGCAATTCAGACTCGTCCACCGCCTCAAAGTCCGATCCCTTGATTCCGAACAGCTTCACCACATCCTGGTCGTTCCACCGCGGATCCGGAGAGCCCGTCAAAAACCACGGCCCGCCGTTGTCGGCCAGAATCATCCCATAGCGCTTCAGCGCCGTCAGGATCACCTGGTTCGACTTCGAATAGCTGCTGATATCCACATTCGCTTTCAGCCGGAACCGCGCTCCCATCGGCGGAAAACTCGTATCCGTAATCGACGACGCAAAGTGCCTCGCCGGCCAGATATAGGCCCGCTGCGTCTTCGGCACCGTAAATCGCAGCGCATGCCGAATCTCGCCAGATGCCACCTCGTCGTACCGCACCAGCCCCGGAAAAATCGGCAACCCAGCCGCATCGGCCGAGGTCTTGCCGTCGGCACGCAACGCATTGCTTGTCAGGTCCATCTGAATTCCTGACCCCGCCTTCCAGCTTCCATCCGGCTGCCGCGTCACATCGAACAACTCAAACAACTCGCACCGGTCCGTGTCGACCAGAAGAATGTGCCGGTCACTCGACTTATTAAACTCGCCACCTTCGATCTTCGCGTCCGGCGGTATCGGGGTAGTTGCCACAGGTCGCTGTCGTCTCGGTACTCGAAGGTCACCTTCACCCGCTTTTGGGTGGAGTGGATCAGCGAATACGGAATCCCATTCACGGGATTGGTTCCAAAGTCCGGATGCAGCGTCTTGTCCACCCCAATCTTCGCGACATACGCATTCGAATGCGCATCCACCTTCAGCTTGTCTACCCGCGTATTCCACACATTATCGGCAGGGAAGACCGGACACCCTCCAATGGTCGGCCCCGCTCCCTTGGCCGCAACCGTCTTGGCCTCCTGAGGCGACACCGGCGCCGCCGCCAGCACCGCATCCCGCCCCGGCTGCCATGACCCGTTACACGCGACCAGCACAGCCGCCACACCCCAACACCGTCAATCCGATCAGCTTGCCCCAGCCACCGCCGCGCCCATCATTTCCCATTCGCATCCTCACTCCCGGCGTCTCACTCCTTGCGTGAGCGGCTGGGTACTATCGGTCGATCGTGTCGCAGTGCGCCTCCGGGTTCTCATGCTGCACGGACATCCACCGGTCCATCAGCATCCCCGCGCAGCGCGCCCCGCAAAGATGTTTCACCCCATCGCTGTGCGCATGCTTATCGTGCCATCGCGTCAGCTTGATCAGCGGCTGGTCTTCTCCCGGATTCTGTCCCTCGAAGCAGTCCACCCACGCCAGCCACCAGTCGCCGCCATGACCCTTCTTGTCCCCGCACACATCACACGTATAACTCTCGCTATAGGCCATCCCCAGTCTCCTGCAACTGAAACTACCACATCTCTGTTCGCCTGATTCCACCGCGCCAGGCTTGACAAAACATACGCCGGATGACCCACCCCACTCTCAGCCCCAGCGAAAGTCCAATCCAGTACCTACCAAAGTCAGACTGAAGTCCAGACCTATCCCCCATCTTTCGAAGACTTTAGGACTTTATGGGGAGAGGGGGGATACCCTCACGCAGCATTCTCGGAATCGGTGCTTCGCCTCGAAGTAGAGATACTTCCGCCAGTTCGCATCCGCGCTGCCAATCATTCTCATGATGTGCCGCGACGTATGCAGGCTGAACGGCCTCGGCTCCCGCTGCAGCTTCATCTCCGTCAGCTCATGCAGCATCTGGTTGCCCTTGCGCCGGTTGCAGTCATGGCAGCAAGCCACCAGGTTCTCCCACGTCGAAAGCCCGCCCCGCGACCGCGGAATCACATGGTCCAGCGTCAACTCGCCCGCCGTCAGCACCACGTTGCAGTACTGGCAGCTATTCCTGTCCCGCAGCAGAATATTCTTCCGGCTCAACGCCCGCGTCTGGTGCGGAATCCTCCGGTACTCCAGCAGCCGGATCACGCTAGGCATCGCCACCCGCATCCGCGCCGCATGCAGAATCTGTCCCTGCTCCTCCTCCGTCCGCGCCACGCCCTTCAACACCAGCACCAGCGCCCGCCGCGCCCCGCAGATATTGATCGGCTCATAACTCGCATTCAGCACCAGCACCGGAGTCTGCATCGCCGGCTGCCGGAACACCCCCACCCGCACATCCAGCTCAGTAGTCAGCCGCCCATTCGCATGAGCATGTCCCGAACCATGTCCCGAACTATGCCAGCCCCATGCCCCGCGTGCCGTTTCCCGCCCATCCCCTGCTTCCGCATCTTCCCCGATTGCATCTTCCCAGCCCTCCGGTTCAAATCACTGTTGCAAAGCCTCAGTTGAACGACTCATCGATCACGAACTACTCATTGCCTCAACTCTCTCGACTCCGGAATCCCAAAGCTCCACCATCTCCCGTTGCGCCCGCGCCAGCGTAGCCACCCAGACCTTCGTAGCCCCCGCCCGCCGCAGCACCCGCGCACACTCCCGAGCCGTAGCCCCGGTCGTATAAATGTCATCGATCAGCAGCACCTCGCGCCCCACCACTCGAGCGCCATCCCGCACCGCAAACGCCCCCTGCAGATTCCGCCGCCGCCCCTTCGGCGTCAGGCCGAACTGGCTCTCCGTATCCCGCTTCCGCATCAGCATCGCATGGTCCGCCTGCAGTCTCCACTCCGGACAACTGCTCCGCAGCATCTTCAGCGCCGCATCCGCCAGCAGCACCGACTGGTTATACCCACGCTGCCGCTCCTTCACCGGAAACAACGGCACCGCCGCCACCAGCAACTCCTTCGCAGCCTCACCCCGCAGCGTCATCACCGACTCCGCCAGCATCCCACCCAGCAACCCGGCGACAGAACGCATCCGCTCATACTTCAGCAGGTGCACCATCTCCCGCAGCTCATCCTGATAGACCCCATACGCCACCGCCCGCGCAAACTCCGGCGGCACCATCCGGCAAGGCGAACAAAGCAAACCCTCGCTGGGCCCATTCACAGAAACAGCAGGGAACTGACCCGCAAACCGCACCCCATCCAGATCCAGCGCCTCCCCACAGCGCTCACACAAAGCCATCGATTGAGCAGAGATCCCCGCCACACACGCATCACAGACAGGAGCAAGACCAGCCCGCACAAGCGGCCCACCACACACGCGGCAATCAGCAGGAAAGAATGTTGTAATCAGATCATCGACGACAGCCCGGACCACCCTGCCCGGCCCAGCCAATCCACGCGCCACCACGCGCCAATCCCCCACCCCACCAGGTGGACCACCGGGCGGAGCCCCGGCAGTATTCCCGAGCGCATTGTCATTCAAGCATTCGCTGAAGACTCACCTCACTCGCCGGCGCTCCAGGCCATTCCGACCGCGCCATGACCGAAGTATATGCCTCGAGCTGCCATAAATGCCAGTCAATATCCCGTAACAACCCAGCCTCTAAGGGGATACCCCCCGGAAGATCGAGGCCAACAATTTCATCTGCACCGAAATCCGCACAGCTGGAATCGAAGCTCTGTCTCACCGCCACGGCATGTGCTCCACCCTCAAGGACAAGATCAACGCCGAGAATTGTCTCTTATGCCACCGCATGATTCCATCGTCTGGCTAGTTCGCGGGATTTAGGTTGTCGACTGCCTTGAATTCTTGAGCCAAAGTCCCAGCGCGATTCCAACGGATCCGTACGCCCAATTTCTATCCTGCGACGAGTATTCGTCCGAAAAAATGATGACGTAGAGCGATATGCTGAGAATGACTAAAGAAGTGATTGCCAGCATGACGGGCGACTCGGAGCCGTAAAACTTCAAGAACTTCTCCAGGAGAAGACTGAAGACAAGCACGAAAAGGATGACGACCAGCATTTAGGCAGCCATCATAATTCAATCCAGCCGAATTACCGACCGTCCAAGCCACATCCGCTTAGACTGAATACCCATGTACAGCCCCGCAATCATCCTCGCGGCCATCCTCACCCTCATCCCCTTTTTCGCCGCAGCCTTCTGCCCGAAAAGCTTTTCGTCGCTCTCGCAAACTCCCTCAACCACTCTCCGCCTACTAACCCCCGCCGTCCTCTGCATCCCCTACGTCCTCGTCACCATCTCCCGCGGAACCTTCTCCTGGCCATGGTTCGCCCTCTACGCACTGCTTCCCATCGCAATAGCCGCGCTACTCCACCAGGCCGCGCTAGCCGACCCCCACCAGCGCGGCAACTGGCGCGACTACCTCGTCCTCATCACGCTCGGCCTCGCCGTAGACCTCCGCTGGTTCGAGCCCGCCTGGCCCCCGCACCTCGCCGTCTTCAACAAGATGCTCCTGCTCGACGCCGGCATCTACGCCTTCCTCTTCATCCGCCGCCTCGACAACGTAGGCTTCGATCTCCGCCTCCGCCTGCGCGACCTCGCCATCGGCCTGCGTGAGTTCAGCTTCTACGCCCCCATCGCCATCATCCTCGGCCTTGCCCTCGGCTTCCTTCACTTCCACCCAGTCTGGCCAAGCCTCCTGCAGAGCATCGAAGCCTTCGTCTTCACCTTCTTCTTCATCGCCGTCCCGGAAGAGCTCTTCTTTCGCGGCTGGATGCAGAACCTGCTCGAGCGCCGCATCGGACGCTACCCCGCGCTCATCCTCACCGCAATCCTCTTCGGTCTGTCCCACTTCAACAAGCGAGCCCTGCACTTCAACTGGCGCTACGTCCTGCTCGCCGCCATCGCAGGAATCTTCTACGGCCGCGCCTGGCGTCAGGAGCGCCGCATCGGATCGTCCGCCATCACCCACTCATCCGTCGACACGCTATGGTCGCTCTGGCTCCGGTGACCATGCGACAAACCCCGCGGATGGTACCGCAAATACCCCAGCCCCACCCGCATATTATGGTCCACCCGCCCCGGCACAATGATCGCCACGCACACTCCCAGAACGGCATGCGCCATCCCCAGCGTAAAGACGTTCCTGTACCGCAGAAAAAGCCAGCAAGCCGCCGCCCCCCACACCAGCGTCACCGCCGTCAGGATCGGGCTCGGCAGATGCCCCAGCGCGAACAGCCCCGTCGCCACCGCCACCGCCGCTCCTCTTGCTCGGCAGCAGCCGCAGCAGCCGCAACAACACAAAATCCTGCAGCAGAAACTGCTGCATCAACGACCAGATCGCATACCCCCAGAACGTCTTGACAAACAGCCCCGCGCCCGGTGGCCGATGCAACGTCCCCATCCGCGACGCCACCATCACCGCCACCAGCGCCACCGCCAACGCCGCGCCAACCACCCACAGCGAGCGCAGCATCCCCCCCAGCCGCAACCCCATCACCTTCCACCCATCGAAGGAGACGTACGTCGCCGCCGCAATCCACAAAATCGCCGCAATATAAAACACTCTCTGCCACGGCCGAGGCGTCCAGATCACCACCAGGATCAGCCCATACCCCACCGCCAGCTCCACCAGATCGCGCCGCCGTCGTCCAGCGTCACTCACATCGCATGAAGCTGCTTTTCCACTCGAAAGAGTCGCGGAAGTAGTAGCCATCTCGCCCTCTTCATTAACACAATATTACAAACGCCAAATCCATAAGACGTTCCTCGGCATCGTTTCGGCACTATGAGCCTCACTCCGGCCTCTCCCACCACTGATACACTTCCCATCAACATGGCCGCCTCCAAACGAAAACTGCCACCTTCAAACCCTTCGTCCCCGCCACCGAGACCCGCCCCGAGCTCACCGCCCGCGCCCTCATCCTCGGCGCCCTCTTCGGCGTCCTCTTCGGAGCCGTCACCGTCTACGTCGGCCTCCGCGCCGGCCTCACCGTAGCCGCCTCCATCCCCATCTCCGTCCTCTCCATCTCCATCCTCCGCGCCTTCGGCCGCTCCAGCATCCTCGAAAACAACATCGTCCAGATCCACCGGAAACGCCGGCCAGTCCATCGCCAGCGGAGTCATCTTCACCCTCCCCGCCCTCATCTTCCTCGGCTTCGACCTCGAATCCTCCCGCATCTTCGCCCTCGCCCTCTTCGGCGGATGGCTCGGCGTCCTCTTCATGATCCCCCTCCGCCGCCAGCTCATCGTCGAAGAGCACGACACCCTCATCTACCCCGAAGGCACCGCCTGCGCCGACGTCCTCATCGCCGGCGAGCGCGGCGGCTCCTTCGCCTCCCGCGTCTTCCTCGGCCTCGGCCTCGGCGGCCTCTACACCCTCTTCCAGAACGACAACCTCTTCGCCCTCTGGCCCTCGCCAGCCCGACTACCAGCCCGACCTCGGCCCCCAGCACCTCCTCAAAGGCTCCGCCATCCGCGCCGACTGCACCCCCGAGTACCTCGGCGTCGGCTACATCATCGGCCTCCGCGTCGCCGCCGTCATGCTCGCCGGCGGAGTCTTCTCCTGGCTCGTCCTCATGCCCGCCATCTACTTCTTCGGCTCGCACCTCACCACCCCGCTCTACCCCGGCACCGTCCTCATCAACGACATGTCCCCCTCCGACCTCTGGCGCACCTACGTCCGCCCCATGGGCGCCGGAGCAGTAGCCGCCGCCGGCCTCATCACCCTCCTCCGCACCGCTCCCCACCATCCTCAGCGCCCTCACCCAAGGCTTCAAAAAGATCGGCGAACAAAAGCCTCCGCATCACGACTCCGCACCCTCCCGCATCGAGCACGATCTCCCCCCGTCCGTCGTCTTCGGCGGCTCCCTCCTCCTCGTCCTCCTCATGTTCCTCTTCCTCCAGTTCAAACCCGTCCCCGGAGCGCAGGTCGGCGCACTCGCCAACCTCGCCGCCGCCCTCCTCGTCGTCGTCTTCGGATTCCTCTTCGTCACCGTCTCCGCCCGAATCGTAGGCATCGTCGGCAGCAGCGCCATCGCCAGTCTCCGGCATGACCATCGCCACCCTCATGGCCACCGCCGCCATCTTCCTCGTCAAAGGCTGGACCGCCCCTGCCTTCGGAGCGCTCGCCATCACCATCGGCGGAGTAGTCTGCATCGCCGCCTCCAACGCCGGCGACACCAGCCAGGACCTCAAGACCGGCTACCTCATCGGCGCCACCCCCTGGAAGCAGCAGCTCGCCATCATGATCGGCGTCATCGTCTGCATCTTCTCCATCGGCGCCACCCTCAACGCCATGAACAACGGCCTCGAAACCTTCCAGCGCCTCCCCAAACCCATCGCCTTCTCGCTCGACCAACTCCCCGACGGCGTCCAGAACAAAGGCCCCTTCACCCGCGACCACATCACCCTGACCAACAACATGCAAAATCCGGTGCACTTGTCAGGACTGTCGCCACGGACTCAGGACAGAACGAATTAAGCAACACCCGCAGTTACATCCTCCTAAACGCCATCGGCTCCACCACCCTCGCCGACGGCAAATACCTCTACAACCCCGCCACCCACCAAATCGAAATCCAGTGGATCCAGGGCATAGGCAGCGAAAAAGCCGCCGCCCCGCAAGGCCGCCTCATGGCCACCGTCATCAACGGCATCCTCAGCCGCAAACTCCCCTGGACCCTCGTCCTCCTCGGCGTAGCCCTCGTCATCGTCGTAGAACTCCTCGGCGTCCGCTCCCTCACCTTCGCCGTCGGAGCCTACCTCTCCATCGCCACCACCCTCGCCATCTTCTGCGGCGGAGTCATGCGCTGGATGGTCGACCGCGCCCTGGCCAAACACCGCACGCCCGCCAGACATCACCACCGAATCCGAAGTCTCCCCCGGCAGCCTCTACGCCTCCGGCCTAATCGCCGCCGGCGGCATCGTCGGCCTCCTCGGCGTATGCATCAAGCTCTACGAAGCCGCCACCGACCGCACCATCCCCCGCTTCAGCGACCACAACCCCCTCCACCACGACTGGGTCAGCGTCCTCATGTTCGCCCTGCTAGCCTTCAGCCTCTACCACTTCGCTAGAAAACCGCTGGAGTCGAAATAGTTATCACTTCTCTCGGCTCAACTCCTCATTCCGCTTCTCAATCTCCTCAGAGGCTTTCTTCTCCAGTCCTTTCAGTGTCTCCAGCAGCTTCGCCGGCTCAAACGACTCCAGCAAAAAATCTGCCTCAGGACAATCCTCAGCCCCCGGCGACGTAATGACGATTACCGGCAGATTCGCCTGCTGTGCCTTAATGGTCTGTGCGACGAGACGGCATGTTATGTCTTCGAGACCAGCGTCCAGCACCACCCCGCTCACCGCCGGAAATCGCTGAAAGATCTCCAGCGCCTCTACCCCGCTGTAAGCCGTCAGCACATTGAACTTCGCAGTCTCAATCACCAGCTTGCGTGTCGAAATACTGCCCGGAAACTCCCGATCCACAACAAGAAAGCAAGGCCTGATCATCCCGACATTATGCTCTAAGCCACAAAATATCGCCTAATCGCCAGATCACGAAGCTATCTTCCGTCCCTCCGCTCTCACAGCCACAGGCCCATCCATCCTCGGACCCCCTCGAACGACCGGCCGATCCTGTCTCAGGTGCTTCGCCTGTTCCGACAAAGCGCACGCCTCGGAACAAAAATGGTAGACGACCGCACCGTCCTCCCCACCCTGCCGAGGAGTCGGACTGAACCCCCAGTCGGCCAGCGCGAAACCACCATTCACCTTCCAACCCACCAACCAACGGTTCCCGATACCCTTCGGGATCCCGCAAACATCACAAGTATGCGTTTCCAGTCTCACGGCACACCCCCTGCAAACCGGAGTTTAACTGCGTTAGACGAACTCCGCCCCACGAAGTTGCCCATCCTGGCCGCGAAGAATTTCACAGCAACGGCGAATCAATCCTTCCCACTCTCCTGCCGTTTCAACTCCGTCTCAAACGCCGCCTCCCGCTCCGCCATCGCTGCCCGATACCCCGCCGGATCGACCCAGACATTCTCCCCACCCTGCTTCATCCGCGCATACTTCTCCAGCAATCCGAAATAGATCCCATGCGCCCCGAGAAAAATATCGCACGGCAATCCCTTCCACATCTCAAACGATCTCTCATAGTCCTTCGCAATCCCAGGATAAGAAGCCGGATGCCCAGGTTTGTCCACCAGACGATATCCCGGATTCACAAACCAACTCCCCACGATCACCACGTTGTAGCTCTTCCCCTTATCCGTAGCCTTCATCGTCCACGTAGTATTCCCCGGGGTATGCCCTGCAGTCTTGTGCGCCACCAGCACCACCCCACCCAGCCTGCACCTCGTCCCCGTCATGCAACACCCGGTCCACCTTCACCGCCGGGTAATGGTGGTCCGGGTAAGCAAAGTCCTTCGCCCCGCCACTCTCCACCACCGGAACATCCGCATCCATCACCATGTACTTCGCCCCGGTCATCTTCTTTATCGCAGCGCTCCCCGCATCATGGTCGTAGTGCGCATGGCTGATCAGCAGAATCTTCACATCGCTGAATTTAAATCCCAGACTCTCCACACTCTTCTTGATCAGCGCCGGCGAGCTCTCCAGACTGCTATTGATCAAAATGTCCCCTGCGGGAGTAGTCACCAGAT
This sequence comes from uncultured Acidobacteriaceae bacterium, assembly GCA_963797415.1. Lineage (GTDB taxonomy): Bacteria > Acidobacteriota > Terriglobia > Terriglobales > Acidobacteriaceae > Edaphobacter. The sequence goes on along the minus strand of CAWCPB010000006.1, from coordinate 244,824 downwards.
AGGAAGCCAGATCCTTGCTTCCCACGTAGTACAGATTGTCCGCAATCCGGAACGCCGGAAACGGCGTCGTCCAATCCGGATTCGTCTGCCCAAATACCGCACTCACACCGCTAAAAGCGATCAAAATACCAGCAACAAACCATCGTTTAAACCCATAAACAGACCTGCCCATAATCCACACTCCGCCGAATCGTCATTCCCAACAATGCCACAGCATCCGCCCCAGTCTACCGAAGCCGCAACCTATAGCGACATCACCAGTCCTTTCCGCTAAACTTCATCGGTAGCCTTCCAGCGGAGAACACCTCATGCAGCCAGTTGCACGACCAATCCAACACCTACTCATTGCGCTCTTTCTTCTTCTCCCCGCCGCCGCCTTCGCCCAAAGCAAGTCAATCGCCGCCACTCCGCCCATGGGCTGGAACAGCTGGAACTTCTTCGCCGGCAAGGTCACCGACAAAGACATCCGCGATACTGCCGACCTCCTCGTCTCCTCCGGCATGCGCGATGCCGGGTACATCTACGTCAACATCGACGACACCTGGGAAGGCACCCGCGACGTCCAGCGGCGTCATCCAGACCAACAACAAGTTCCCCGACATGAAAGCCCTCGCCGACTACGTCCACTCCAAAGGCCTCAAGCTCGGCATCTACTCCTCCCCGGGACCCAAAACCTGCGCCGGATACGAAGGCAGCTACGGCCACGAGGCCCAGGACGCCAAAACTTACGCCGCCTGGGGCATCGACTACCTCAAATACGACCTCTGCAGCTTCCACAACCTCATGACCCAGCAAGCCCCCAATGACCTGCCCAAACAGAACGCCATGATGCGCGACGCCTATCAGAAAATGCACCAGGCCATCCTCGCCACCGGCCGTCCCATGGTCTACAGCCTCTGCCAGTACGGCTGGGACGCCGTATGGCAGTGGGGCCCAGAGGTCGGCGCCAACCTCTGGCGCACCACCGACGACATCAACGCCCGCTATGACCGCATGGCCTGGATCGGCCTCGGCCAGGCTGGCCTCTCCAAGTACGCCGCCCCTGGCCACTGGAACGACCCCGACATGCTCGAGGTCGGCAACGGCAAGCTCACCCTCGACGAGAACCGCACCCACATGACCCTCTGGGCCATGCTCGCCGCCCCCCTCATCGCCGGCAACAACCTCACACTGATGACCCCGGAGATCAAATCCATCCTCACAAACCGCGAAGTAGTCGCCATCGATCAGGATGCCCTCGGCCATCAGGGCGATCGCCTCTACGCCGAAGGCCCCATCGAACTCTGGTCCCGTCCGCTCCATGACGGCTCCCGTGCCCTCGCCATCTTTAACTTCGGCGAATCTCCCGCCAACCTCGCTGGCATCAGCCTTCATCTCAACCAAATCGGCTTCACCAGCTCCGCCAAAGCCCGTGACATCTGGGCAGGGAAGGACCTCGGCAGCATTCAGGACAACACCAAATTCATCGTCCCCAGGCACGGTGTTATCCTGCTTCGCCTGTCCAAATAAACCGCAACTTCGGCAATTTTCCATCGGCGTTTTCGCGCAGCCGGATCCCGAAAACGTCGATTGTCTTTAAAGCGCATCAAACCAGCATGAATAAAGTGTTCAAAGGTAGCCACATGTTCGAGATAGCCCAGGTAGTTTCGTCGAAATCCAGAGTCATCGCCGCTCTGGCCTTGACCGCAAACCTCTTCGCCACCGGTTGCCACTCCAAAACCGCCGCCACTGCCGAAAACTTCATCCAGACCCTAAACGCCCACTTCCTCGATCGCAGCGAGTGCCTCTTCCCCGAAGCTCCACGCTTCCCCTACGAGACCTCCGACCCCGTCAAAACCAAGCAGATGAATACTCTCGTCACCTCGCAGCTCCTCACCGTGCAAACGGAGCCCGCCATCCACGTAAGCCGCTACTCTGTCACTCCCACCGGAGCCCGCTTTGCCCCGCGCTTCTGCTACGGCCACCGCCAAGTCACTGCCATCGACAGCTTCACTCCTCCCGTCGTCGCCAACGGATTCCCTGAGACCCGCGTCACCTATCGCTACAACCTCGAAGACGTCCCCGTCTGGGCAAAATCCGCCAACGTCCGTGAAGCTTTCCCCGCCATGGCCAAAGCCACTACCGAAACCACTACCGACACCGTCACTCTAGCCCGCACCATCTCCGGCTGGAGCGTGCCCGACTAACCCAGGTCCACTGTAACCATATTTCCAGTACAAAAACGAAAGTGAATCAGATCAGATATGAGCAACATCCGCATATGGTGGCAGGACGGCGTCATCTATCAGGTCTATCCCCGCTCGTTTCAGGACTCGAACGGCGACGGCATCGGCGATCTCCCCGGCATCCTCTCCCGCCTCGACTACTTCGCCATACTTGGTGTCGATGCCGTCTGGATCGCTCCCTTCTACCCCTCGCCCATGGCCGACTTCGGCTACGACGTAGCCGACTACTGCAACGTTGACCCCATCTTCGGCACTTTAGCCGACTTCGACCGCCTCATCGCCGCCATCCACGCCCGCGGCCTCAAGCTCATCCTTGACTTCGTCCCCAACCACACCTCCGACCAGCACCCATGGTTCAGCGAGAGTCGCGCCTCGCTCGACAACCCCAAACGCGACTGGTACCTCTGGCGCGATCCCACACCCGACGGTGGCCCTCCCAACAACTGGCTCAGCAACTTCGGCGGCTCCGCCTGGACCTGGGACGCCCCCACCGGGCAGTACTACTACCATTCGTTCCTCCCCCAGCAGCCCGACCTCAACTGGCGCAATCCCGACGTCCGAAAGGCCGTCTACGACGCGATGCGCTTCTGGCTCGACCGCGGAGTCGACGGTTTCCGCATGGACGTTCTCTGGCTTCTCATCAAAGACGACCAGTTCCGCAACAACCCTCCCAACCCCGAGTGGACTCCCGGAGCGTCGCCCTTCTGGAGCACCCTGCCCCTCTACACGGCAGACCGTCCAGAGACCCACCAGATCGTCGCCGAGATGCACGCCCTCATGTCCCAGTACCATCAGCGCGTCCTCATCGGCGAGATCTATCTTCCGCTTCGGGACCTCGTCTCCTACTACGGCTTCGATCCCAACACCGCCGACCTCCGCGGCGCCGACATGCCCTTCAACTTCCACCTCATCCAGACCGAGTGGAACTCCGACAAGATCGCCGCCCTTATCCGCGAGTACGAGTCCGAACTCCCCGCCGGGGCGTGGCCCAACTGGGTCCTCGGCAACCACGATCAGCACCGTCTCGCCACCCGCGTCGGCCCCGTCCAGGCCCGCATCGCCGCCATGCTCCTACTCTCCCTGCGCGGAACCCCCACGCTCTATTACGGCGACGAACTCGGCATGGTCGACGGCTTCATCCCACCCAACCTCGTCCACGATCCCGCCGAAAAAAATCAACCTGGCCTAGGCATGGGCCGCGACCCCGAGCGTACCCCCATGCAGTGGGACACCTCCGACGCCGCCGGTTTCACCACCGGCACTCCCTGGCTACCCGTCAACGCAGACTTCGAGCAGAGCTGCGTGACCTCCGAAATTCAATCTCCCCTCTCTATGCTCGCCCTCTACCGCCGTCTGCTTACTCTGCGCCGCAAGCACCCGGCCCTCCACACCGGCAACATCGACGAAGTCACCTCCGCCAACGGTGTCCTCTCCTATCGCCGCAGCCTCGACGCCGAGCACATCCAGGTCTTCCTCAACTTCTCCAATGACTTGCAGCACGTAAGCTGTCCCGAAGGGACCATCCTCGTCACCACGATCCTCGATGGCGACGGAGCCCACGTCCAGGGCGACCTCATGCTCGAAGCCGGAGAGGGTGTCATCATCCTGCTCGTAGAACCCTGAGCCGCAATGGCTATTAAATCCCACCAGTTCGTTTAATCCGGTCCTTGTTCGCCCGCACCAATTGGAGAAACGACTGCTGGATTGGCCCTTCGTACTCCGGATTCCAGGCGATCGAAATTCCAACAGGAGTCGTCTGTGGCGTCAGATTGCAAAACACCACACCCGGCGTACGCAGATGTCGCGCGCCAGACGGTACCATCGCAATACCTTCCTCGGACTCCACCAGCGTCAGCACTCCAGACCACGTCGAAGAAGTGTTCACGATCTGCGGTGAAAACCCCGCCGAAGAACACAGCGCCAGGATGCTGTCATACAACGTTGGTGTCGCCGCCCGCTGGCACAATACGAAACGCTCTCTCGCCAGCGCTGAAAGCGACACCACTTTGCCGGCCAGCGGATGATCCCGCGGTAGAGCCAGCACTACGGGGTCGCGATAGAGCAGCTCCGCACGCAACATCTGATCGAACGGAGGCTCCAGCGGGCGCGTGAATCTACGTCAATCTTCCCCGTCATGAGCGCATCTATCTGCGGAATCGTATGCCTCTCCTACAGTGAGAGCCGCACTTTCGGATACAGCTTGCGGTACTCCCGGATGATCCGCGAGAAGAACCCTCCTGTGCCCCACAGGAAGAAGCCGATGGCCAGCGTTCCCACCTGCCCCTGCATCGATCGCTGCGCCATCTCGATCGCCCGTTCCGCCGACAGCAAAGTCTTGCGAGCCTCCTCCAGGAACACCTCGCCATGCGGAGTCAGACGCGCCCCCCGCACCGCACGATCCAGCAACGGGCCGCCAATCTCCCGCTCCAGATCCGCAATCTGCTCACTGATCGCCGACTGCGACACATGCAACTCTCGGCTCGCCTTGCTGAAAGCGCCATGGTCGGCGACCGCGCAAAAATACCGTAGGTGTATCAGTTCCATCCCATTCCGAGTCTATCGTTTTTTCCGTTGACTCAATTCTGAAATAACTAAATAACCTATATATCCATTTGAGTGTCTATCATGGAAGTAGCAAGCTTTAACCTGTAGAGGATCGCAGCAACCATGTGGATCGTAAAGATAGCCCTTACCCGTCCTTACACCTTCATCGTGCTGGCGATCCTCATCCTCATTGCAGCCCCGGTCGTCATCCTCAGCACTCCGGTCGATATCTTCCCCAACATCGATATCCCCGTCGTCTCCATCGCGTGGCAGTACACCGGCCTCAACCCCGAGGAGCTCGAAGGCCGCCTCACCACGCCCTTCGAGAAGCACGCTCACCACACTTCGTCGACAATATCCAGCACATCGAGTCCACCACCATCGACGGCCAGGCCATCGTCAAAGTCTACCTCCAGCCCGGCACCAGCCTCGACACTCGCCAACACCCAGGTCTCCACCGCCTCGCAATTCGCCCTCACACATGCTGCCTCCCGGCATCCTGCCTCCGCAGATCATCAACTTCAGCGCCTCCAGCGTGCCCATTCTGCAACTGGGCCTCTCCGGCCAGCATGTCCGAGCAGCAGCTCAACGACTTGGCCGGCAACTTCATCCGTCCCGCAGCTCATCACCGTTCCCGGCGCTGTCATGCCCGACTGCCTACGGCGGCAAACAGCGCACCATCATGTTCAACCTCGAACCCCGCCTGTTGCAGGCCAAGGGCCTCGCGCCCCGCGACGTCCTCGACGCCGTCGGACAGCAGAACGTCGTCGAGCCCGGCGGCATCGCCAAGATCGGCGAGTTCGAGTACGACATCCGCCTCAACTCCTCCCCCGTCACACTGGAGGGCATCAGCAACCTCCCCATCACGCCAGGTCAACGGAGCCACCGTCTATCATCCGCGACGTCGCCACCGTCTCCGACGGCTGCATCCCGCAGACCAACATCGTCCGTCAGGACGGCCAGCGCGGCGTCCTGCTCACCGTTCTCAAGTCCGGCACTGCCTCCACGCTCAGCGTCGTCGACGGCATTACGCAGATCATTCCCCGCAGTCGCTACCACCCTCCCGCCCGAGCTCAAGATCAAGTTCATCAACGACCAGTCCCTCTTCGTCCGCGGCTCCATCGACGGCGTCGTCCGCGAGGCTGTCATCGCCGCCGTCCTCACCGGCCTGATGATCCTGCTCTTCCTCGGCAGCTGGCGCAGCACCGTCATCATCGCCATCTCCATTCCGCTCTCCATCCTCTCCTCGATCATCGTGCTCGGCCTGCTCGGCCAGACCATCAACATCATGACGCTCGGCGGCCTCGCCCTCGCCGTCGGCATCCTCGTCGACGACGCCACCGTCACCATCGAAAATATCGAGCGCTATCTCGAAGAGGGCCACGGTCTGCACGACGCCATCCTCGAAGGCGCCGCGCAGATCTCCGTCCCCGCCCTCGTCTCCACGCTCTGCATCTGCATCGTCTTCCTGCCGATGTTCTTCCTCAGCGGTGTCTCGCGATATCCTCTTCGTTCCGCTCGCTGAGGCCGTCGTCTTCGCCATGCTCGCGTCCTATATCCTCTCCCGGACGCTCGTTCCCACCCTTGCCATGTACCTGCTCAAGGCGCACGACCACCATGGCCCCTCGCTCCCGCAATATCTTTGCCCGCTTTCAACGGTCCTTTGAGCGCGCGTTCGAGCGCGTCCGCAGCCGCTATGAATCTGCTCCTCGGCCGGCTCATCGACCTCCGCGCGTCTCTTCGTCCCCATCTTCCTTCTACTCTGTCTGCTGCGTCTTCCTGCTCGTTCCCTTCCTCGGGCAGAACTTCTTCCCCAGCACCGACAACGGCTCCTTCATCCTCCATCTCCGCGCGCGCAGCGGTACCCGCATCGAAGAAACCGCGCGTCTCTGCGACCTCATCGAGCAGTACCTCCGCAAACAGATCCCGCCCGATCAGATCGACAATATCCTCGACAACATCGGCCTGCCCTACAGCACGCTCAACACCCAGCACGCCACCTCCGGCCTTATTGGTTCCGGTGATGCCGACATCCTCGTCTCCCTCAAGGAAAAACACACTCCCACCGCCGACTTCGTGCGTACCCTTCGCACCAACCTCCCGCGCGAGTTTCCCGGCACCACCTTCTATTTCCTTCCCTCGGACATCGTCACGCAGATCCTCAACTTCGGCCTGCCCGCGCCCATCGACGTCCAGATCGAAGGCTCCGAGATCGCAGACAACCGCAAGGTCGCGGACAAGATGCTCGCCGAACTCCGCCAAATCCCCGGTCTCGCCGACCTCCGCATTCAGCAGCCCGATGACTACCCCGTCTTCAACATCATCGGTCGACCGCACCAAGGCCGCGCAGGGCGGCTACACCATACGCGATGTCGGCGGCAGCGTGCTCAATATCCTCAGCGGCAGCTCGCAGTTGACCCCCATGTTCTTCCTCAACTGGAAGAACGGCGTCAACTACAGCATCGTCGCCTCCTCGCCCCAGTACGATATTCAATCGCTGCAGGATCTGGATAACATTCCGCTCTCCTCGTCAGCCGCCAAGCGGCCTGAAATTCTCGCCGACGTCGCCAACGTCAGCCGCTCCACCGAGATGCCGGTCGTCTCCCACTACAACACTCCGCCGCGTTCTCGACATCTTCGGCAATGTTCAAGACCGCGACCTCGGCTCCGTCAGCCACCGAGATCGACCGTATTGTCGCCGCCAATGAGAAGTCCCTTCCGCGCGGCAGCTTCTTGCGCGTCCTCGGCCAGATTCAAACCATGCGTAGCTCCTACTTCGGCCTCCTCTCCGGTCTCGGCTTTGCCATCGTTCTCGTCTACCTGCTCATCGTGGTTAACTTCCAGTCCTGGCTTGATCCCTTCATCATCATCACCGCCCTTCCCTCTGCGCTCGCCGGCATCGTTCTCTTCCTCTTTCTGCACCCATACCACCCTCTCCGTCCCCGCACTTATGGGCGCCATCATGTGCATGGGCATCGCCACCGCGAACAGCATCCTCGTCGTCTCCTTCGCCAAGGAGCGCTTACAGCACCACGGCGACGCCGTCGTCGCCGCGCTGGAGTCTGGCGCCACCCGCTTCCGCCCCGTTGTCATGACCGCTCTTGCCATGATTATCGGCATGATCCCTATGGCCCTCGGAGCCGGCGAAGGCGGCGAGCAGAACGCCCCTCTTGGCCGTGCCGTCATCGGTGGCCTGATCCTTCGCCACCGTCGCCACCCTCGTCTTCGTGCCTGCGGTCTTCGCCCTTCTGCACGGCCGCCGCAATCTTCCGGCCGCAGTCGATCTCCAACCGGAGATTCGGTCCGCCAGAGTCTAACCTTACTTAAAGACCCAAGTACAGTAATACGGAGAATCCATGCCGACCGAAATGAATACCGACATGACCACCCCATCCGGCGAGACCGTCGCTCCCCCCGGCTGCGGTCCTCGACGCGGAGCGCAGCCGCGGTCTCTCCCCCGGAGCATGGATTGGCATCCTCGTTCTCGCTTGCGCTCTGGTCGTCCTTATTGTCATCGGCATCCTCTCCCGTGCGGCGCATGAGCACACCCTCGCCCGCGATACCTCCATCGCCGCCATCCCCACCGTCAAGCGTCGTCCATCCCGTTCCCTCGACCCTCTCTTCCGAACTCGCTCTCCCCGGCAATACCCAGGCCTTCACCGACACCCCCATCTACTCCCGCACCAGCGGCTACCTCAAAAAGTGGTACTTCGACATCGGCGCCCACGTCCGTAAGGGCCAGCTAATGGCCGAGATCGAAACCCCCGAGCTCGACCAGCAACTCCAGGTCGCCGAGGCCGACCTCAAAAGCGCCCAGGCCAACCTCGATCTGGCCAATACCACCTCCAGTCGCTATCAAAATCTCCTCAAGACCAACTCCGTCTCCAAGCAGGAGACCGACGTCGCCATGAGCGACGCCTCCGCCAAGAAAGCCGCTGCCGACGCCTCCATGGCCGCCGTCCGACGCCTCCAGCAGCTTCAGTCCTTCGAAAAAATCTACGCGCCCTTCGATGGCATCGTCACCGCCCGCAACACCGACATCGGCGCCCTCATCCAGGCCGGCGAAAACACCGCTCCCCGTGAACTCTTCCACCTCGCCGCCATCGGTGAGATTCGCGTCTTCGTCGCTGTTCCGGAGGCCTACTCCGCCGCCATCCGCACCGGCGACAAAGCCACTCTCACCCTCGACGAGTACCCCGGACGCGTCTTCGAAGGCACCATCGCCCGCAACTCCAACGCCATCGATCAGGCCTCCCACACCCTCAACGTCGAGGTCGACGTAGCCAACCCCAAAGGCGAGCTCCTTCCCGGAGCCTACGTCTTCGTCCACTTCAAGGTCCCCGAGCGCGCCACCACCCTCATGCTCCCTTCGAACACACTTCTCTTCCGCGCCCAGGGCCTGCAAGTCGGCGTAGTCCGCGCCAACCACGTCCAGCTCGTCAACGTCACAATCGGCAAAGACGCCGGAGCCACCGTGGAAATCTCCTCCGGCCTCACCGCCGCCGATACCGTTATTCTCGACCCCTCCGACTCACTCGCCACCGGCCAGGAGGTCCACGTAGCCAAGACGACCCAGGCAAACCCGGCAGGTGCGGAATGACCTCGCGCCTCCCCGCCTGTACCAGCCTCGGCATCCTCCTCCTCTCCGGATGCATGGTAGGCCCCAAATACGTCAAGCCTACCGTCCCCATGACTCCCGCCTTCAAGGAGAACTCCGCCGACGCCTTCAAGTCCCTCGGTTCTGATCAAGATAGCTCCTGGCAGCCGGCCAAACCATCCGACACCTCCCTCCGCGGCGACTGGTGGACCATCTTCAACGATCCCGAGTTGAACTCCCTCGAGCCTCAGGTCGCCATCGCCAATCAGAACCTCAAGGCCGCCGAGGCCCGCTTCCGCGAGGCCCGCGCCCAGATCCAATTCAACCGCGCTAACCTCGCCCCCACCATCTCCACCGTTCCCACCGCCGGCGGCCTGCGCGAATCCAACGCCCGCCCCTACTTCAGTCAGTCCAACACCACCAACAACAACGGCACCGGCGACATCATTCTCCCCATCGACGCTCAACTACGAGGTCGATCTCTGGGGCCGCATCCGCCGCAGCATCAGCGCCGCCCGCGAAGAGGCACAGGCCAGCGCCGGCGATCTCCAGACCGCTATGCTCAGCCTCCAGTCCGAGCTCGCTATCGACTACTTCGAGGCCCGCACCGCCGACGCCCAGGAAAAACTCCTCAACGACACCGTCAAGGACTACGAAGAAGCCTTCCGCATCACCACCAACCGCTTCGAAGGTGGAGTCTCCGGCGAGTCCGACGTCGATCAGGCCAGGACCCAGCTCGAAACCGCGCGCGTCCAGGCCCGCGACGTCGCCATCATCCGAGCCCAGTTCGAGCACGCCATCGCCATCCTCATCGGCCTGCCGCCGGCCTCCTACACCTTGCCCACCGCGCCCCTGCAAGCCCAGCCGCCCGCCATCCCCGTAGGCCTGCCGTCTGAGCTGCTCGAGCGCCGCCCCGACATCGCCGCCGCCGAGCGCCGCGTCGCCGAGGCCAACGACCGCGTCGGCATCGCCCGCGCCGCCTACTACCCCACTATCTCCATCAGCGCCGTCGGCGGCTTCGAGAGCACCATGTTCTCCAACCTCCTCAGTGCCGCCAACTACTTCTGGGCCGCCGGCCCCTCCGCTAACCAGACCCTCTTCGACTTCGGCCGCCGCAAATCCGTATCCGAGAACGCCGCCGCCGGCTACGACGAGACCGTCGCCACATACCGCCAGACCACCCTCACCGCCTTCCAGCAGGTCGAAGACAATCTCGCCGCCCTCCGCGTCCTCCAGCAGGAGGCCCTGATCCAGCACCGCGCCACCCAGGCCGCCCAGGCCGCCCAGCAAATCTTCAACAATCGCTACGTCGGCGGCATCGACACCTACCTCCAGGTAGTCACCGCCCAAACCACCGCCCTCGCCAACGAGCGCAACGACATCGACATCATGCGCCGCCAGATGGACGCCAGCGTCCAGCTCATCAAGGCCCTAGGCGGCGGCTGGAATGTAACCAGCCTCCCCAAACTCTAAGCATCACCGAAATCATTTGTCCGAAACCCCTCCCCGTGTTTACATCATTGCTACCGGGCCACGCGCCGGTCCAGGAGCGATCGATGCACTATCAGGTCTCACGCGAAGGCCAGCTCTATGGCCCCTACACCCTCGAGGATCTCCAGCGTTACGTCACCTCCGGCAACGTCCTCCTGACCGACCTCGCCAAGAGCGAAGACATGCCCGACTGGCTCCCAGTAGCCCAAATCCTCGGTACAACAACGGCCGCCACCACCCCCGCCTACATCGCGCCGTCCCCTTACCCACTCGCGCAGCCCGCACCCGCCGGCGCCCCATACCCCGATCCACCCAATATCAACTGGGCCCTCGTGATGCTCTTCAGCCTTCTCACCTGCGGCGTCTTCACCATCGTCTGGAACATCCTCTTATGCCTATGGGTCCGCCGCGTCCAGCCATCCAGCAACGCGCTCGTGCTCTACATCAGTGCCTATGCCATCGCGCTCATCGGCACCATGATCTCAATGGCCAATAACCTGCCAATCTTTATCGCGACAATCCACCATCAGCCGCCACCCCACCAGAATCTGCCTTTCGTCTTCCTCGCTGGCTGCTTCAGTCTTGCCGGTTGGATCGTCCGCGTCGTCGCGCGCTTCACCCTGCGCGGCGCCATCGAGCTGCACTACAACGTCGCCGAGCCGATGGGCCTCTATCTCAACCCCATCATGACCTTCTTCTTCGGCAACCTCTACTTCCAGTTCCACATCAACCGCCTCCTAGAGATCAAGCAGGCCACCCGCTACCGCAACGCCGCCATCGGAACCCCATGATCCCGCCGCCCATCTCCATGCAGGCGCGCAGCCGTCTCGCGACCATCGCACAACTGGCCGCACCTCCCGCCGCCATAATCCTCACAACCGCGCTCCTGTTCTTCTTCCCACCCGCGCAATACCCTTTCTATCCGCAGTGCCCAATCCATCAATATCTCCACCTCGATTGCCCCGGCTGCGGCGCCACCCGCGCTCTCGCCGCACTCCTCCGCGGCCACCTGGTCGAAGCCCTGCGCCTCAATGCCCTCACCACTCTCCTGCTTCCCATCGCAACCTTCTACGCCACCCGCAGCTACATCCACCTGCTCCGACGACATCGGAGTCCCATACCCGTGCCCCAACCCTCCCACCGCACTCTGCAACTAGCCTGCGCCATCACCCTCGCCTTCACCATCCTCCGCAACCTGCCCCGCTAGAGCTCCGCTCTGTGCTCAGGCTCACCGGCCGCACCGGCCGAAATTAATCGATTCCCTCTAATTCGTGATCGTGACCGAGATCTGAACCGTCGACACAACCCCCGGACCCGTAGCCGTAACAGTCACTACCTGCGTACCTGTCGGCGGCAGCTTCACCGAACTCCCGCTACTGCAACTGGTCGCCCCTGCTGCGACCGCCAGCATTACCATCAACAGTATGCCCTTACCCAGAGCCCGGTTCCGTCTTGCGAACCCGATCATTCCGAGCGGCAGCACGATCGCCAGCCACGTCAGGTTCTTTGGCGCAAGCGGCCCGTCCCCTGAGGAACTTACGCTCGGGGCCACCGTAATAATAACCACGGCTTGCCCTGCAACTCCGCCACTCACTGTCACCGTCGTCGGCGCAACTGAGCACGTCACATAGATCACAGGACTTGAGCACGTCATCGTTACCGACCCGCTGAACCCACCTCCGGGCAGCACCTGTATAGGCGTATTCGATATCCCATTTGGCGCCAGCGAAACCGTCGTGGTCGTCGACGTCACCGCAAAGGGTGCCACTACCCCGATAGCGACCGTGCCGCTGCTCCCAACATAATTTGAGTCTCCGCTGTACTGTGCCGTCAGCGTATGCGACCCCAGGCTCTGCAGCGTCACAGTAATTGCCGCCTTCCCTGCGACTACCGGCCCCGCACCCACATTCGTCGTGCCATCCAATACCGTTACCGAGCCCGTAGGAAGCGACGCACCCGTGACGCCCGCGATGGTCGCAGTCAAAGTAGTGGTCGCTCCCGGATTGATCGCCGTCGTGTTCGCCGTAACGGACGTCCCGCTGGCTGCCGGCGCAATAACCGTCGGCGTTGCTAAGCCCGTAGACGTCGCATAGGTCGTATCGCCCTGGTACACCGCGGACAGTGTGTGGGTTCCACCCTGTAGACCTGTAGCCGTAAGCGTCGCCCGGCCGTTCGCCACGGGCTGAGTCCCCAACACGGTCGTGCCGTCCAGAAACTTCACTGTACCGGTGGGCGCGCCTCCTCCCGTTGCCGTCACCGCCGCCTGAACCGTAGTGGACGCACCATAGAGAAAGCTCCCCGAGGCAACCACCGCCGTCGTCGTCGGCACTCCAACCACCGTCACAGTCACGCTGCCGAACGTCAGCGGATTCGTATAGGTCGTATCGCCCGGATACTGCGCTGTGTATGTATGCGTTCCCGGGAGCACCCCGGGAAGCGTCACACTGGCAATCGTTCCATTGCCACCCAGCGTTCCCGTCCCAACAACCGTCGAGCCCTCCAGAAACTGCACCGCCGCCGTCGGAGCGGGCGTTCCTGTATACGTACCCCCACCGCTGATCGAGGCATAGCTCACCTGACTCATCGCCGGTTGCAGCATCGCGTTCAGCGTCACCGACGTCGGCGCATTCAGTGTCTCAGTCTTCAGGTTTGTCGCCGTCGCATTCGATCCAAACAACTCACCCACCAGATATTGAAAGTTGCTCTGGCTGCACGGATACGGCGCCTCATTCGGCAGAGTCACCGAACCCGTATACGTAATGTTCGTCCCCGTCAGCGTCGTCAGTAACGGCGACACCGGCCCCGGCCCCAGTGTCACCGCAAGGTTCTGTGGGGCCGGGCTAATGTCCTTCTGCTGCAGAGAATCGAAGATAACGTTGTCCAACGTGATAATCGATGGGTTGATGACAGTCCCCGCCGTATTCTGATAGCCCTGCAGCGTTACTCCGCTCTCGGTAATCACATGAATGTTGCGGTAGATGATGTTCTGCAAGCTCGGGTAAGACGTCCCGGCAGAGCTGCTGTAATACGGCGAAAGATAGATCGCAACCTTGTTGTTCGCGCTACAGATGTTCTGGTACGTCACGTTCTGCACCAGACCGCCGTTCGACTGCTGGGCCTTGATCCTGATCCCGATTCCATTCTTATCGGCCGCCGTGCCCATTTGGACGATGTTCTGCACCAGCATGTTGGTCAGTCCGCCCTTGGTGATGCTCCCGATCGAGATCCCATGGCCGCTATACGTATTCACGTTCGCCACAGTGATGTTCTGCGCCGGGTTCGAAGCGCTGACCGCCACATTGTCGTCCCCATCCGAGATAGAGGAGTTCAGGACAGAGATATTCAGTCCAGACGGATCGATCCCGTCCGTATTCCGCGTACTGAACGGCGTCATCACCTTCACGCCCCACGCCGTGAAGCCCGTCTTCGTGGTCAGGTTACCGCTCCATTTCACATGGAACATCGCAGAGTTCCTGAACGTGATCTTGTAAAGAATCAGGTTCGCGCCACTCGCCATGACCAGGATCGGATTGTTCTGCGCTCCGCCACTCGTCAACTGCGCCGTACCTGCGTTGTCCCACCACGAGTAAGCCGCCGGCACTCCGCCCACCAACAGCTTGTCCTGCCCGCGCCCGTCAATTACCCCGTACCCCATAATCGCCGAGTTGGCCGCACTCGCCGTAATCAGCGCCAGACAGCCGTTGCCCGCCGTCCCCACAGTCCCGCAAGTCTCTACTCCGGCCGTAGTCACCTGATAGTCCGCCGGGTTGCGCGAGCCGAACACCGTCACCCCGCCATCCACCAGCAGCGTTACCCCGGTCGGAATCGTAATTGGTCCGATCAAAAATTCGTTGTTCGCTCCGTTGGTCGCCAACTCCACCGCCTGCCCCGACGCACATCCCGCCAACGCGCTCTGGACTCTGCTCGTATCCAGCGTCGTCTCCGACGCAGGCTCGCCATTGACGATAGCCTGCTGCGCCTGCAGCACCGTACAGCTCGCCGGAATCACCGGCTCAGTAACCGTGCGGGAATCCTGCGCAGCAGCGTCAGCACCGCCTATCCCAAAAACTGTAACTCCAACCCAGAACAACCTTGGCAAACCGGTCATTTCGAACTCCTCAACACAGGTTTTGAATAAGAGTCCGCTTCCAAGCGTCCCAGCCGACAGAAGCTAAATTGGACGGACCAATAAGATCTGAAACCCGGCCATTCTTCGCCCTCAAAACAACACTGTCAAGCTAAATTCTTGCGTCTGCCACGCGACCCAGCGGATGAGGAACAGAAGTCAATTTCTCAACCAGACCGGCTCCAAACTTTGTCAAGGCCGAAATCACTGAACTCGATGAAACAAAGCCAGATAGAGCTGGCGTATCAGTTACCCCGAAACCCGTAAAATAGAAGTAGAAGAGAAAAAGCAGCGTGGAAAGCAGAGAACAGCCTACGGCAGCGCCCAGAAGATCCCTGATTTCATTCCCGTACGCCTCCTGGGTGGTTCTGAGCTCTCGCTAGCTGCCTCTAACTCTAGCTGGATCAATATTTTGGACGCAAACCATTTGGATTCAATATTTTAGAAGAAAGGACCACCCGTAACCCAATCTGGATCAATATTTTAGCTCCAAAATACCCTCTACATAGGGGGTACCCCCAGTACAGCAAAAACGGCCCCGGACAATCCCAGGGCCGTCATGATTTACGCCGAACAGGGAGAAACTACACCACCTCGGCAACCGGCTCAGGAGCCGAGAGTCTTGGCATCCGCGGAGCCCGGCTTCCGGATGTCGATACCGCCCTTGAAGAACGCGCCATCTTCGATCGAGATGCGTGCCGCGATCACATCGCCGGTCAACGAGCCTTCGCTGCGAATGTCCACGCGATCGCTCGCCTGGCAGTTGCCCCGCACCTTGCCCAGCACGACGATCTCGCGAGCAACAATGTTCGCCGCGACCTGTCCGTTCCGGCCAACTGTAACCCGGTTACCCGGCAGATTGATCGCACCTTCAACCTTGCCATCGATGTAGAGCGACTCGGAGCCCGTAAGTTCACCCTTCACCACCAGCGATTTGCCGATCGTAGCCTGCTCGCCGGTCGGAACCGCGGAGGCAGCGGACGATGCCCCTACAGTCGTCGGACGCGCTGGTGCCTCGAAGGTCGTTCCCGTTGGAGGTGTCGGACGTACTGGTTCAGGGGTCGAAGGAGCGTTGCTTCCCGGCTGATTTGGTTTCCACATAGTTTTCGATATTTCCTTTCGTCTCGACGTCAGATATGCCCGCTGCACGCTGCGGAATAGCGTTACCGTTTCGGCAACACGCGCTGTTTTCACAATACTACTTCGGGGCCTCTATGCAACCGTCTGTCAACAACTATCTCACCAGCAAAACACCAGTAATTAACATGAATTTCCTCAACTCCGAACATTTCTCCCGTCAGTTCGAAATAGCTGCCTGCATCAGCCCAATTTCTACACTACCCTTGCATTGCCGCCGCCCAACCTCTAACCTCCACTCATGACGCCTCTTCGCTCCGCTTCTGCGCCCGTCATGGTCGGCCTCCTCGCGTTCCTTTCACCCTGCCTAGCCCACGCTGCCACACCCAAAGTCCACACCGTAGCCCTCGGCGCCATCCGCCGAGTCCCCTACACCCAACCCGACGCCACCCCCGACTCCAAGACCGACGAGACCTCCATCCTCAAGATTCGACCACTCTTAGTCGACAACCACCAGAAAGAATGGACCACCGGCGACGCACACGATGTCACCGACCGCAGCTTCACTATCCGCCGCGCCCTCCGCCTCAACGATGCTCTCCCCACCGACTCAGCTCCACACTGGATCTGGCAACCCGGCCCCTGGCTGCTCGTCGACCGCACCACCGGCCACATCACCCCCCTCCATCTCCCAGATTTCGACCCCGCCGTCTCCGACGTAGCCTGGTTCCGCGACTACGCCGCCTACTGCGGAATCGCCACTACCGCCAAGGGCGGTCTCTACGCCATCGTCGCCCAACTGGGAGCCCGCCGCCCCGTCGTCCAGCGCCAAATAGGCCCGTGGCCCCAACCCAACCACTTCGTTCCAGTCTGCCAACCCGCCAAATGGCAGCGCCTCCCAGTCCGAGCAACCATCCAACCCACCCGCGGCGAACCAAACACCTTCGACGTAGTAGGCACCGCCTCCCTCATCGAAGAAGGCGAAGAAGAACCAAACTGATTCAGCGATATCATTAATCCATGCAGTCCTTCGAAGAACTCCTCCGCGAAGCCGAGATTGCCCACGGCCACCTCTGCGCTGGCCAGATCCTCGGTGTCCGCTTGGCGATGCTCGCCTGCCGCCGCCTGGGCATGGAGGATCCACGAGGCAAGGACCGCAAGCGCCTCGTCACCTACATAGAAATAGACCGCTGCGCCACCGACGCCATCGCCGTCGTCACCGGCTGCCGCCTCGGCAAGCGCGCCCTCAAGTTCCGCGACTGGGGCAAGATGGCCGCCACCTTCCTCGACTTAGCGGCACCACTCGACAACCCATCCCCAGACCCCACTCCCGCCTACAAAGCCATCCGCATCGCCGCTCTCGAATCCTCTAAGGCCCAAGCCCGCGAACTCTACCCCCATCTAGAAAACAAGAACGAGCAGCAGATGCTCGCCTACCGCGAACTCCCCGATGCCGACCTCTTCTCCGAGCAATGGGTCCGTGTCCCACTCCACCCTCGCGAGCGACCCGGTTATAAGTCCTCCCGTATCACATGTGATCAATGCGGCGAAGGCATCAACTACGACCGCGAAGCAGTCGTCCCTTCATCGGCCGGCGCAGCCCAAACTCTCTGCCTGGCCTGCGCCTTCCCCGAATCCCGGTATTATCAGCCCCTCACTTGCGAACAATCGGCCGTACAAACCATCGCGGCCGACGCAGAATCCTCTCCGCAGCCGGCCTCGGAACATCATTAGTTCAGTACATTCGCAGCAGTCTTACCGGCGCCAGTACTAATCTCTGTGGAAGCGATCAAACTCATGTGCTCGCACCCACTCTTCATGTCGACGAAACGCCTCACGCCGCTGAAACTCGAAGTAGTCGCGTCGAGCATGGTGCGGGTAGCCGACCTCTACGCCTACGAACGTCTCAGCCTGCGCCCTAGTCGGAGCTGCCAGTGCAAATGCCCCCGCCAGCAAACCAACTGCAATCACCTTTGCAATGATCGTCTTTACATTTGGGATCTTCATAACTACCTCCTTACTACATCAGATTGAACACGCATTCATTACTTCCGTTACGCGCAACTTCTTCCTCGATTACGTGTGGCAGCTATCCTCGGCGACATCCTCAAACTCAGCGGCATCTCCCTAGGTCTCGTCTTCATCGCCCTGGCGCTCTCCATCACGTTCATGACCTGGCTTGGCCGCGCCTTCCATCTCAGCCCCAAACTAACTACCCTTCTCGCCGTCGGCTCCAGCATCTGCGGAGTCTCGGCCATCATCGCCACACAGGGCGCAATCGATGCCGACGAAGAAGATTCCTCTACCGCCATCGCGGCCATTCTCGCGCTCGGAGCCATCTCGCTCTTCACCTTTCCGCTCATCGGTCATGCGCTACATATGGCCGACCTCTCCTACGGGCTTTGGGCTGGCCTCGCTGTCGACAACACCGCCTAAGCAACCGCAGCCGGAGCACTTTACTCCGACGCCGCCGGAAAGTTCGCTGTCCTGGCTAAGACCTGCCGCAATGCCATGATCGGCTTCGTCTTGGTTACGCCATCTAGTGGGTGCGGAAAGGTCTTGCCAATCAGGCCACCTCGACACAACTGCAGAACAAGGCCGCCTTCCTCTGGAACAAGTTCCCAAAGTTCGTTCTCGGCCTCCTCTTCATCTCGCTACTTGCCACCCTGGGTAGCAACGCTGATCCATCGATAGCCCATATCGGCTTCAGCAAAGCTCAACTTGTCGTCCTGGGCAATCTCAGCCGCTGGGCGTTTCTCCTGACCTTCGCCGGAGTCGGACTACGGACCAACCTTCGCGATCTCTTCAAGCAAGGAGCACGCCCATTCATTGTCAGTTCTCTGGGCGAGATCGCTATCGCCATCATCACTTTGGGGCTCATCTTGGGAGTCGATCACCTTTACGATCTCTGACTTACGACATCTAGCACGGCCTGCACACAAATTCATGAGGCCTGAGTCTGCAAGACATCAGAGTTCGTAGCGGGTTAGATCAAAATTCCCAAACCATGGCTTTCCTCAAAATTATAGAAAGTCCTGTGAGTTTCACGAGCGATATCGATTACCGCCTGCTTGACGGCCGGGAAGCTTTCCGTGTCATGGAACAGAGTACACTTCGAATGCCTGGCGCTCCAAAGACCGCAGTTGAAGGTGTCCTCGTACGTGTGAATAATATCCACGTGGGCCAAGTCATAAAAGCCATCGTTTTTGGCGATCCAGTCCTGATAGCTGCTACGAATCAGGTGGATATTTTCGAAGCTGGAAAGGCGTTCCCTGGTCGACTCATATAGATCACGCTTCTCAACCGTGTGTTTATCCCCTTGGAAGGTGTCCACACCGATGACAGAATCAAAGAAGCAGGAAAGTGCAGCAGTCGAGTAACCCCACTCAACTCCGAATTCGAGACAGCGATTCGTACCGATGTCGAACCGCGTCATTAGGTCGGACAGTATGCTTTCAATGCCCTTCCATGCTGATTCCACCGGCAGGACTCTTGGTGGCAGTTGACGTTGGTTCGGAGTATAAGGAAGAATCGGAACTTTTGGCTTGGCGATGCCGCCGAAAAGTGATTTCCAATATTCAAATTCTAGTACCAATTAAATCCTCACGATATAACTTCCATTTGCTGTTAGTAGTTTAGTGCAATTTCCGGATTGTTATCCTGAATTGACGGATAGCATGAGACGGCTTTTCGTAAAATGCGCCAATTTGTCTCGTTCCTCGCGATTCAGATTCCCGAACCAAGCGAGAAGTAGAGTGCATAGGGCCCAGAGGATTGCCATCAGAGGTCTGGAAATCTCCCATGATGAGGACCACCAGAGTGGAAAAAGGAGGATCGAGGGAATCGCAACGATTGCTGGTCGAAATATCCCCTTTAGAAATAGTTGGGTGCGTGAGATCGAAAGAGTCTTATAGGTGAAGTGCATGCTTACCGCGAAGTGCAGGCCGACACTCACGAACGATCCAAGGAGGGTGCCGAATGCTACTCCTATGGCGCCATAACGGCTGGCAAGATAGATGCTGAAGCTCAAGTTCACCAAAGCTTCAGAAACTGCGGCCACGGTGGCAGCGCCCTGCTGACCAGTAGCTGCGACTATGGTTGCATATGGAGCGCAGAGATTCCGAATGATGTTTGCCAGAACCAGAATTCGGAGATAGGTGATGCTGTGAAGTGCGAACACCGGACCAACCCACAGACGCAGAATTGGGAGACCACAGACAATGAGCGGCAGTCCCGTTAGGAGCAAGAGCATGGTGGAGTATCGGGTCGTCCGAGACAAAATGTCACCCATTTCGGATGCAGACCGATGCGTGCTCAGAGCAGATGAGGCCGGCATCACGGGCCCTAGCATAGACGAAATGAGTAAGATCATGAAATTTGTAGGAAGTGTGGCGATGGAATAGTAAGCGGTCTCATCGTATGCGTAGTGGCCGACTATCGTGACGTCCAATCCGCTTACGCAGATCATACCGGCTGTCCAGATACTGAGAAAAAAACAGTAGCGAGCCATCTGTTTAACGACGTCGTAATCCACTAAAGCTAAGGACATACAGATACGTGATGCCAGCCGGCGCCATGCGACTATCTGGAATAAACCGGTGGCGATGTTAACCAGAGCTACAGCTGCTCCCATAGTGGCAAGACTGCCGTGCAGAAAGACTGCTACTAGAACCGCCGTAGTGAAAAGCGTTCGATTGACGATCGCGATTCCCATTGGGACCGCATAGCGTTGAAGTCCCAGAAACACTGCCGAGAAAACGGAGCATACCAGCCCGAATGACAGAGAGGTCCCAACCAGAACCACGCTGATGCGGACATCTCGATTAATGTCGCTCGCATTGTTGTGCTAGAGCTCGCTGTTCCTGCGAGCAAGTACGAGCGAGACAATAGCTCCCACAACATGCGAGCGACTATGATGGCTAGGCCGGCACTCGCGTATCGTCCCGCCCCTGCTTCATCGTCCCTGGCGTCATACTCTGCGACGAATTTTGCCACTCCCGTCTGAACTCCGAAATCGAGAAATGACACAAAAGCGGCGAGTTGGAGAATAAGTGCCCAAGCTCCGTAGGTTGCGACTGGCAGGTGGTGGGTCAGGTAGGCGGGCAATACAAGAGCAACCAGTGAGTTAACACCGACACGCGCCAGACTGAGTGCGATATTTTTAGGTAGTGTTGCGGACGGCCGAGACTTTGCACCGGTTGGTGTACCAGAGAATTTTAGAGGTACTGCAGGAACCTCACCCAAACTGTCCATCCTTACTTCCCACCGCAACCGATGGAGAGGATTCGACTGTTGTGGAAAAAATCTCGTCTCCACACGGTTTGATGGACCCCCGAGATTGGTCGGAACACTCCCTAAAGACTGCGAGCGTTCTAACGTAGTTCTCATAATCGTATAGGCGGCGTTGATACATCGCGTACAAGCACAAGAATATACTAGATTTGCGGTTCTCCTCCTTCAAGGAGCGAGTGCGTTCAGTCTCGTTGCAACACGCACACAACTCCCTGATTGCATAGGCGTTGTCTCGGCAGCCGGAGCCCGTGAATCAAGGAACCGCCTCCAATTCTAGTCTCCCGGACAAGCCGCCACTGGGCACAAGCACATTCTCATATCGAGGAAGACTCATCTCTGATCCCATATGTAGATTGTCGTTCGGCTATCCAGAGGCCCAGGAATGTATCCACGCTTACTTGCGACAGACTACATCACTATCGGCTAACCGGTATGGTGAGAGCCTGTGGTAGCCTTTTTGCAAGGAGTAACCGTAATTCTCCACGACGAGCCTCTCGGACCCCTGTGACTCACAAAAGCCTTCATCTTACTCTTTGCCTCACGGCAGCATTTCTGTCTTCATCGTGTTTTCGCAGCTTTGCTCAGACCTCCAGCCAAACCTCTGGTTCCAATTTGCAGGCGGAGGTTCTCTCTTCGCTGCCCGATGCGCCTGAGCCGCAACAGTCCAATCCGCCCGCAGCAAAGACATCCCCACCTACAACTGAGCCGGAAAAGATCACCCTCGCTGGCACACCCCGTCGTTTTCTCTTTGATCAGAAGGCTATCTGGACCAGTCCTCTCCACATCCGTTCTTCCGACGGACTCTGGCTTGTTCCCCTAGCTGTTAGCACCGGATTGCTCATTGGCAGTGACCAGCACAGCGTGACCCAGGCCATCCACATCAACGCGACCGACCAGCAGCGAGCCAGCAACGTTTCGGACGTTGGCTTGGTGTCACTCGGTGCCCTTCCCACAGGAATGTACCTCTGGAGTCTGAATCACTACGCCCCTCAGGCCCATGAGACTGCGCTACTGTCTGGCGAAGCACTCGCCAATGCTCTGGTCGTCAGCGAAGTCTTCAAGTTCATCTCTCTTCGCGACCGACCACAGGTCAACAACGCCCAGGGAAAGTTCTTCAGCTCCTCGCCTACCGAGTCGTCCTTTCCTTCGGTTCACTCAGCAGCCGCCTGGTCGATGGCCTCCGTCATCGGCTCCGAATACCCCGGCTGGATCACCCGGACCGCTGTCTACGGTCTCGCCGCCACAGTTAGCGTCAGCCGCGTCATCTCCGAACAGCACTTTCCCTCCGATGTTCTCGTCGGCAGCGCAACCGGATGGCTGATAGGCCATTATGTATACCGCGCTCATCACAACTTCCATTTCAACGTCTACAATCCCCCCATGCCGTGGGAACAAGGCGCTCCCCGCACCCAGGCAAAGTCATCCGTGCCATCCACAATCCACCTTCCTCCCAATCCCAACCCGAGCCTTGCCCCTACATCCACTCCTCACAACTTCCACCCACTCCCCCCCGATGTTGATCCCGATACCATTGGCTCAACCAACGTCCCCATGGACAGCTGGATCTACCCTGCACTCGAACGCCTCGGTGCCATGGGCTTCATCCCCACTCAGAGCGTTGCTATCCGCCCATGGACCCGCCAGGAATGCCTCCGCCAGCTCCAGGAAGCCGAAACTCTCGCCGCCACTCCGCAAGCTTTCAGCCCCAGCCTGATCGCTCAAGCCAACCTGATGATGGCCGATCTCCGCAAGGAACTCGCCTCCGAGCCGCGGGCCTACGAAGAACTGTCTCTCGAATCCCTCTACGCCCGTTACGGAACCATCGCTGGGCCCGCACTGTCCGACAGCTACCACTTCGGTCAGACGTGGTGGAACGACTTCGGCCGCCCACTAGGCCGAGGTAGCAGCGTCATCGCCGGCTACTCGATACGTGCCCATTACGGCCGGCTCTTCTTCTACAACCGGGAGGAATTCCAGCACGGTCCCGGTCAGATCGGCTATTCTCCGGAACTGCTTCAGCTCATATCGAGTCTCGACAACACTCCGTTGCAGACCCACCCTGCCACCCCTGCATACAATCGCCAGCGCCCAATCGAACTCTATGCCGGCCTCGCCTTCGCCGGAAACGCCCTTTCCTTCGGCAAGCAGGAACTCTACTGGGGTCCAACTTTCATGGGTCCGCTGGCATTTTCCAGCAACGCCGAACCGACATACAACCTGCGCTTCGTCGCTACACGTCCTCATCCATTCCCATTCTTTCCCTCTCTTGGCACATATCGCTTCGATATCGTGTTGGGCAAGCTCTCCGGACACAAATATCCCGAACGCCCCTGGTTTAACGGTCAAAAGGCGGATCTCAACTTCGGCGACAATCTCGAGATCAGCTTCACCCGTTGGTCCGTCTTCTGGGGAGTAGGCCATCCCATCACGATTCACAGTTTCCTCCAAAACTTCTCGAGCTTCAACTCCACCGGAAGCGCAACCTATGGGGATCGAACCGACCCCGGCGATCGCAAAAGCAACTTCGACTTCCGTTGGCACTTGCCTTTTCTGCGCAAAGTTGTCACCCTCTATGCCGATGCCTACTCCGATGATGATCCGAACCCTATCGACGCACCTCGGCGCGCCGTCTGGAACCCCGGAATCTACTTCGCGCGCCTCCCCTGGCTCCCCCACATGGATCTCCGCGTCGAGGCGGTCAGTTCAACTGGCTTGGCCGAGGACTTCGGAGGCTTCCATTTCTTCATCAATAATCAGTACCTGGACTCCAACACCAACAAGGGCTTTCTGCTCGGTAGCGCCATCGGCCGAGACGCGCGCGCCATCGAAGCTCGATCCAAGTATTGGTTCTCCGACCGCACCTATGTCGAACCGGGCTACCGCCAAACCAAAGGCGGAACCCTGTTTCTACCCGGTGGTGGCACCGTCACCGACGCCTTCGTTAACGCGTCCTACGCCATCAGCTCTGGCTGGACGGCAAACGTCTTCAGTCAGTATGAGCGTTTCCTCATCCCGTCTTACATGGCCGGTTCCCACCACAACGTCAGTGGATGGCTCCAACTCACATGGGAGCCAGACCTCCACTTTCGCCGCTGACTTCCGTCCCAGTAGATAAGGCGTCGGTTCATTAGTGCTTCTTTTCAAGAAGAATTCGGTTTAGAACCTCGGCAGTCTGTGCCGCACACCTCTCGTAACTGAATTGTCTTACGCGAGTTAAGCCTTCTTCTACAAGAGAAGAGCGTAGCGTAGCAGACGATATGATCTGCAGCAATTTTTCTGCAAGATCGCCTGAATCCAGCGGATTGAAGTAAAGAGCGGCGCTCCCGGCAACCTCCGGCAGGGAACTGGTGTTTGAGCATAAAACAGGGCATTTCAAACTCATTGCTTCCAGAAGTGGAAGGCCAAATCCCTCATATAAAGACGGAAAAACAAATGCTTCCGCCCCACGGTAATACTGCATTAAGCGCTCATCGCTTATCTCACCCGTGAGATGCACCCGTTCAGGCATGCTCTGAGCTTCAGCAATCACAGCCTCATCTACGTTCTTCATATTGTCTAGCTTGCCGACAATCACAACATGATGTGGAGTCTGGTGCATGATTTTCTGAAAGGCCTCCAGTAGACAGCGAAGATTCTTGTTCCGCTTTACGTTCCCTACATACAGAAAATATGGAACTCCTTCCGGATCTAGGTAAGGTTGTGCATTTATATCCCAGCGAGCATCCAATCCAGGATGCGTTACGTGAATCTTCCTGGGTATTACATGCAGATATCGTTGCACTTCGACAGCTGTAAATTCAGAAACGCAAAAGATAGCATCTGCTCTTCTCGCAACATTTGCGAATAACAGCCTCGCATAGCTCCTCTTTACCGAACTCCCTAGAGATTCGGGCAAGGCGAGATGGCACACGTCATGAATTGTTACAGCCAAGCGGCCTGTATATAGAAGTGGAGCATTGTAATGAGGAACCCACAATAGATCAGTATTCTGAACCGCTCCCGCCAACGTCAGGGTCTGTTCCTGCAGTCCATAGATGCCAGCCTCACTGGCGAAGACTTCGACACGAGAATCATGGCTCCATCTGTCCAGGCGTAGCTGGCGCGGATCGCCGATCACACGGATACGGTTGGCTTCGACGAGATTGATCAGAAGTGGAACCAGATTCTGCAAATAGCGGCCAATACCGGACATGCGATACATTCGCAGATCAATGGTTAGCATCATCCCCTGTCAATTCTTCCTCTTCTCACTTACTAACCGGCACTGCCAAAATTTCCGCGCGCAGGCTTCGCTTTCCTCGATGCACTTGCTCGGTATACGCTACATAGAGCCCCGTTTGACGCGAAATGTCTTCCTTCCCAACCCAATCATACTTCTATGCTCACCTCAACTTTTATCACACCAGCAAGATCAGGTCGCCGCCACTCATTGTCTGCCCTTTCGTATATGCGGATGGCGCGCATAGTTCTCTCGCCTCTGAGGTCGAGTTAGATGTCAGCTTCTACAAACAAACCAGTCAGCCACAAACTCTTTCTGGCAATTATTTGTATCCTCGCGGCTACTCCGATTCTCAAAATTGGAGATGTCCAGCTGCTCGAGATCTTTCTCTTTCTTCATCTCTTGTGGCTGACCTTGCTGCTTACCGTTCGAAAATTTCGTGCCCCGCTCAATAACCTATGGCGCTCACTTGGGATGTCCTACGCAATCTTCTTCCTCGTCGCATTGCTCTTGGCTCTAGCCTCGCTGCGCTTTCATTTCTTTCCGCCACTACCGACTGAACCCTTCCTGAAGCAGCCGTTTATCCTTTCAGTCGCTCGCTTGGCAGAACTATTTCTAGGCGTGTTCCACATGCTCTATATTGCTTCCATACTGCGGGATAGCCACGCCACCCGCCTATATGCCGTTCGTTTTTATTTCTGGGCCGGTTTCGCAACCGCAGTCTTCTCGATCCTTTCCGTTCCTGTAAGTCTCGCCACCTGGACTGAGCTTGGGTGTCTATAATTCCAACTTTCGCGCGCGCGGTCTTTTCAACGAAGGAGGCCCATATGGCCTTTATCTCATTAGCATTATCGTGGCCGCCTTGCTTCTCTATCGCGTTGGCGGCCTTACAAAAATACAATCCATCTGCGCTAGCTCAATTCTGATTCCGGTCTTTTTTATGAGCCAATCGAAAGCTGCCATCGGTGCGTGTTTTCTGCTTTTTGTGCTGAGCACGTTCATCTCAGGAAGTCTTCGTATCAAGTCGCCTTTGGTCGCGGTTGCCGTGGTCTTGGGAGCAGCAATAAGTATCTTCACAACTTTCCCCCAGCGGGCGGTGGGCTATGCCCAGGGTGCGATCCTTATTGAGGAAATCGGAAGCAGGATCGATCAGAGTGCGTATGGTGGATTCGGAGGCCGTGTGGCCGGCGCAATCCTTTTGCCCCGCATGATAATTGCGCATCCGGTAACAGGAGTAGGGCTTGGAAACTATCCTCTGTTATTCAATGATCCAAAATATCTTGAAGGCTTGCCTCCCACCGACGCCTGGGAGCTGCCAGGCATGGGACTTGCAGAATATGCGGCTGAGCTTGGCCTGCCACTCTTTGCCTATCTGTTTATACTTTTGCTGGCTCCCGCATGGATCGTCTCGCATAAAAAATCACTATTCATCGTCATGGTTTTTGCTCTCGTTCAACCTCTAGTCAATCTCTTCGGAGCGCAATTGAATTTCTACTATCCGTGGATATGTTCTGGTCTTGCCTTGGGATTTTTGGATTGGAAAAGATCGCTTAGATACGCACCCCGACTTCATCGAGCGAAGATCCGTGCTCTCTATTCTCCCCGGCTAGATCGGCTACTCCAGTAGTCCCAGAACCCGCCTCCCACCGCACGGACATTAGACCATTTCATCCGAACCAGCCGATTCACAACTTTTAATAAATTAGCATCAACATTGATAATTGCGGCATGGGAGAATGACGCTCCAGAAAGAGAAGACCGGATTTAGTAACAGTCCTGTCAGTTTTAGGAGTTTCCTTTTTGACGCTGCCTCCCTCTTTTGTGCAGAATTGAAGTATCCTTGGCAACGGCCAGCGAAAATCCTGCGTTCCTAGCACGCAAACAGTAGTCTGCATCTTCGTAATACATGAAATATCCCTCGTGCAGGAGTCCTACTGATAGCAAGACATCCCTCGACACAAGGACACTCGCAAAGGTCAGAAAATCATCTCGTCCCAATGTCACGGGGTGGTGAAAATGAGTACTATATGCGAGGAACCGATTTATGTGTCCTCCACCCCATGCTTGTATCTTATGAGGTTCGTCAAGGTAATACAGCACCGATCCCACAATCCCGACGCCAGCGGAAGTTCTTATCTTATCTACTAATTGAGTTGTAGTCTCTGGCGGCGCGACAGTGTCGTTGTTCAATAGCCACACATAATCGGCTTTTAATTCGACTGCCAGTCTAATTCCTGCATTATTTCCTCCCGCAAAACCAAGATTTGTAGGAAGTTCTATAAGAATCAGATCCGCATACGCTGCTCTTAGGCGAGCAACCGAATCATCTGTAGATCCATTGTCAACTACAATAACAGTGAGATGGGAATAGCTCTGCATCGCGAGAGCATCTAAACATGCCAGACTATCGCTCCAACCATTCCAATTAACCACCACACAATAGACTGTCGGCTCTGCGGCCATGCCGGTCTTTGGTAGCTCAGCTCTCTGATCAATCATAAAAAACCAGTTCCGTTCAACCGCAAACATAAGGTCATACTGCAACACCGAACATCATTTACCCTCAAATAGAATTTGAGGTGTGAGTTCATTGCAACCATCGCGTACATCAATTAGAATATCGGCGGGGACAGACTTTCCATTCTGGATTATTAATTGGCAGCAAAGAGGTTACATAAAGTAACACTCTGCTATAGAGGCGCATCGCAGACCGCTTCCACGTTTGCTTCGGATAAGCAAGTCCTTCATTATCCGGATGGTAGTAATGCGCTAGGCGATACGTAGCACGGAGGCGACGGTTGCAGCGCATATACGAATCGACCCTTTGCTCGAAAATCGTTGTAATGTGAGACAAGGGACCGCGCAACGAAGCTGGTGCATAAACCGATAAATGGATTTTCGAAATTCTTCTACTTGGATAAGATACAGCTGATCACTAAACCCGTATCCGATAGCAAAGCTCCCAATTTCAAACAGCGTCTCTTTCTCCAAGCCACTTTTCATCCAACTGGGATTTGCGACAGCAATTCTGGAATCGCTCTTCATCATTTCTATGGCTGGCGAAATCCAATCTACGGGCTCGTTCAGGATAACTTCTGCATCCCAATGACAAAGAAAAGGCGACGAGTCTGGTAGAACCATCGCGACAAACGCCCAGTCGCTATAATAAGGCAGTGGATTAATATCGTTGTGGCTTAAACCTAGTTCGACTAGAGCGGCTTCCAGTAGATCACTTATAAAATAGAAGTTGTCTATCTCCCCTGCATCCATAAGAAGCTTCCCAAGCGAACTGGCTTCGACCGGGTCTTTGACATTATTGATGAGAACAATTATGCGGCGGAAATCGCGCTTGTTACTATCCACAATGGCACGTATTATCCCAGGCGCCAAGGTGCTTCTATATGTTCGTTCAAAAACGTTAATCACGAAGTCTACTTCATGCTCCATCTTCAGTCTCCGCAACCATAAGAATCAGATAGTTCTTGCGCTACCTGCTTATATGATTTGGACACACTATCTGCATCGGCCCCGGATAAAAATTCCTGAAGTTTTGCATAGGTGATCCAGCGATAAGCTGCCATAAAACCGGATAAATAAAAGCCACGCCAGCCATCGCGATAGCCCTGCTTCCTGATATACCGATCTCCAAAAACCAAAACTGCCGCCAGGACTGCTTTTAGTCCACTTGCGCGTTCCCCTCGATCTCTCTTCTGTTGCGCCTCAATCGTGGTGTACCTGTCTAACTTTTGGATAAAATGGGAGCTGTTTATGTAATTAAAAGGTGAATCGCCAGCCCATCGCGATACGGCAAAAAAAGCACGCGCGCACCTGGAGCAGGATGAACGTATCCGTGAATTTGATCACTCAGGATGGCTTTGTCTTTCCTAAAAAAGCGCAAATGCCTATCTTGGGTAGCTCCCCAACCCGTATGCTGCAGCGGCGCGCCCAGAAGATAGTTGATAAAAGGGATCATGAATATGTCGGCCCTGTCTTCCGTCGAAAATTGAATCAATTGTTCGCTTAGAGGTTTGGGAACCATTTCGTCGGCATCCAGAATGAGTATCCAGTCTCCAGAAGCTTTACCTACCGCAAAATGGCGAGCTGGGTCAGCGAAGTTCATCCGGGGATGTAAATACACCTTTGCGTTATATTGTCGTGCTATTTCGACTGTACGGTCATCGCTGTGCATGTTCACAACAACAATTTCATCAACCCACCTGTAAACCGAAAGAAGGGCAAAACCAAGGTTGCGCTCCTCGTTCAAGGTGTTGATGACAACAGAAATCTTCGGTCTCACGCTGGTCTCCTAATCGCCTTCCAGCGACTCTCGTTCTCATTAAAGCCCTCGCCACTTTCGATATAACCCGGCGCCGTTAGACGACAGTACAAAACATCATTTACCGTAGATCATCGGAATCGGCCCGCTTTCGATCTTCGCCATCGATTTCAGCCGCCCGAATGTTTCTTCATGGATACGAAGAACAAATTCCCATCCCAGAGTGCGGCCTTCATTTCCATCGTCCGCAACGGACCAGTGTCGCCGCCCAGGTAGATTGTTTAGCATGCTATACCTTCTATCGGCGTGCATCTCTCGATTCTTGGAATGAGAGCTTCAATGCATATTGTCCTAACACCCACATCGTTCCTAGAAATCCACCCAGCAGCGCGGCAAGTGCTGTAAGCAGCATGCGTCTCGGGCCAGACTTCGTATCCGGAACTCTCGCATAGTCCACTACCTGCATCAGAGGAGCCGAACGAGACTCATCCAATTTTGCCGATTCGTACTGTCGCAGCAGCAACTCGTACAGCGCCTCATGGTATTTCACCTCTCGGGCTGCCCGTACGTAAATCAGCGTTAGCTCAGGAACCTTCGCTGTCGGCACCTAGCACATCTCCTGATCCCCCCCGAGCGTTCGAATTCTCAAGCTTGGCCAGCTGTCCTTTCAGACCAGCAATCTCGGAATGGAGGCGGATAACATCAGGATTTTGTTCTGTCGCCGACTCGCTCATCGCCCTCAGTTGAATCTCGCGGCTGGAGATCTCTGCTTGGGTCTGCGCGATCGTCAGACATCTGTAGTTGGGCTTGGCCTCCCGGCTGAATCAATCCCGTCTTTTCTTGGCTTTGCGCCAGCGCGACTTCTGCATCCGCAAGTGCATTTTTTTGGCTCTCCAGTTGCTGTTCGAAGAACATCCGCCTTTGGCCCGCCTCAGTCACCGCAATCCTGTCGTTCTGTTTGGCCAATGCCGTCAAATAGGCGTTGGCCAAGTCTGCAGCACGCTTTGGGTCATGGTCGTCCACACTGATAGTCACGATAGTGTCCTTGCCCCGCAACACCGTCGTGTTCGATTTCAAGACCCTTTCTGTCTGGCTTAGCTTCGATAGTCTTATATCTTTTTCGCAAGGTCGAACTGTTTGATCACATCTTCCGCAACAGAACGGCTGCCTAGCATGCCTACATAGATCTGACTCGGATCTCTAAGCCCGCCAAGCGCCGCCGCCGCCCCCGGCGCAGCAGTTCCCAACATCCGCCAGTGGTGAGCCCCAGAGCACATGGAGTTGGGTGGCAAAAATGTGGCTTCTGCCGTAAATGTCGGCTTCATCAACAACACTGTAATCGCTGTAAGAACAGCCGGCACCAAGGCGAATGTCAGGATTACTCGTTTGCCTTGGCACCAATGCTCTGCCAAACTCCAGCAGATTGATCTCTTTCTCCTCCACGTCGCCGACCGCATCCGTCGCACATCTCCATCGGTTATTAGCGTCTCGGGTGGTGGCATTGTTTGTTCTGGCATAGTCGTAATCTCTCAGAACACTGTGTTCAGCGCAGCAATAAAAATTCCAAACTGGCCCACAATGGTAGCGATGTCCGCAACCGTCCGCAACGTCTGTCCACGGTGCAGATTCGCCGGTACCACCAGCGTATCGCCCGGATTCATCAGGACGGATTCGAAGCTGCCCCCACGAAGTGCAGAGCTGTACTGCCGGCTCACTACCGAGCCATCCGCGCGGATAACAAATGCGCGGTTCGCGTCAGCATCCCGATTCGCCCCGCCCGCCATCTTCAGATATCCGCCCACTCGCTGCCCAGGTGAAAACAGAAACGCATTCGGACTATAAACCGCGCCTTCCACTTCGACTGTCGCAGGTACGCGCGGAACAACAAAGTGGTCCCCATCCTCCAGCGCAAGGTCCGGCAACGCTGCTGCTCCGTGGCTATCTACTGGCAGATTCAACACCACCCTGCCCGTAGCCCGCACCTGCCGCAGCCGTGCAACCAACATCTGAGTCCCCTGTTGTGCAGCTGCATTGGCAGCAGTGTCCTGCGGGCTGACGGCGCTCGTGCTACCCACGGCGGCAATGCTTGCCTCCCGCTCCAGTTGGTTGGCGTATTCATTCAAATGTTGCTGCTGCAAACGCCGGGTCGACTCCCGCATAAAGTCAGATCCATAAAGATAAGCATCCGGGGTCAGGCCGCCCGCCCGCTCTACCAACTGGCGCAACGTCTCCCCCGGCCGGACCGTATAGATGCCGGACGAGACGAACTCCCCCTCCAGCCGCACATAGCGCGTCTGCTGAGACTGCGGAACCTGCAGATCGGCCTTCGAGAAGATCGTCACCACGTCTTCCGGCAGAAGCTCCAGATTTTGCGACACCTCTCCATCCAGCACCAGAGAACCGAGATTGAATGGAATAAGAGTTGTGGTGAGTGTCTTCTTGTCCCTGCGCTCGATCACGGCATAACTCCAGTCGATGTCGGGTCCACTCAGTACAACATCGTTGCGCGGGCCGAACCCTCCCGACGATCGCGTAACCGTCTCCGCAACCGCAGAAGACCGATTGGCTGTACTGCCCAACCCACCGTTCGACACACCGTTCACCCCATTGTTAGGTGTATTGTTTTGCGCGCCGTTCGCATTGCCGTTAGTAGCATCGTTGAGGGCAGCGCCAAGTATTCCACCGTTCAGGCCGTTATTGTTTGTCTGTCCCGTCTGATCAAAGGGCTGCTGACCCATCCCTTGCGGAGGAGGTACTCCGTTGTACTGGTTATTCCCGCCATTCTGCCCGTTCTGCTCGTTTTGACCATTCTGCTCGTATTGGCCATTCTGACCATTCTGTCCGTACTGGTTGTTCTGTCCATTTTGTCCGTATGTTCCATTCTGTTGGTATTGGCCATACCGCCCATACGGGCTGTACCGGCCCGTCTGAGTACCCAACTCCGGAATAGGGGCGTAGTTCAGGGTTGGCTCACCCAACTGTGCGCGACGCTTCCAGTAATCCCGCGTCGACAGAGATTCCTGCGTCGGAATCAGGTCCCGAACTCGCATCCCCTGGCGCCATTCATACCGGCCCGGGTTCGCAACATTGCCCCGCAGTGTCACCGCATCTTTGAACTGATCCGAGATCGAATTCAGCTCCAGAATGTCCCCATCCTGTATAGGGGTGGCCTTACCCGCATCCGTCCACGGCAACTCCAGCACCGCACGGGTCTGGTGGTCCGAGATACGCTCCACCCGCAACGTACGCGTCAACGCCACCGGGGTCGTGTCGCCCGCCACATGCAGCGCATCCCCAACCGTCGAGCCCGGATTCAGCTCGAAGATCGCCTGCGTCTTCACGCTGCCCGCAACCGCCACCTGCGGACCGACGGTAGGAATATAAATCACATCGCCCGGCAGCAGGGGAATGTCCTTCGACTTGTCACCGCGCAGCAGCAGGTCATACAGGTCGAAATCCGTCACTACCTGGTTCGCGCGCCTCACCTGGATATGTCGCATGCTGCCCTGCGGCGTCGGTCCACCCGTCACAAACAGCGCATTCACTAGCGTACTGAGCGAACTGACCGTATAGCTGCCAGGCTTCCGAGCCTGACCAACCACAAAAATCTGGATCGAGCGCAACTGCCCCATGTTTACGGTCAGGTCGAAATTGCGTAACGTCCGGCTCATCTGCGTCTTCACGTAATCGTGCAACTGCGAAAACTGCACTCCCGCAACATGTATCGTCCCCACCTGAGGTACGTAGATATTCCCCAGGCGGTCCACCGTGTAATGCCCATTCAGCGTCACCTGGCCCCACGCCTGCAGCAGTATCTCGTCCCCTGGTCCAATCGTGTAATCCGGTGTGACCGGCACCCGGTCTACTGGAGCAAACGTCGACGGCGCATTCAAAAACAGGTCGTCTCCATAGATCGGCAAAGAACGCCCTATCGTCGTCCGCACAAGTTGCTGAAAGTCTGTCGGCGGATAAGGAGTCCTCGGAAGCTGCAGCTGCTCCAACTCCTGCTGTGTCAACCCCAGTTGAATCGGCGGTCCCGCCTGCAAATTACGATAGCGGGAATCATCTCCCGGCAGCACAAGGCCTTGTGAGTCAGTCGACTGCGAATTTACGTATGGAGCACGCGACCCGGTCTGGTAGGTTTCCGGGTGCCTGCGAATAGTTGTTGCCGTACTGGTCGTTAGTGGTTTGCTGTTGCTGCGCAGTCACCGAACCGGCCGACAGACACGCAAGCAAAAAAACATTTAGAAGTCGAAAACTTCTCGAGCGGGGAGCCGACTGCATGTATTCTCTCTTCCTCGCAAAACCGGTGCCGGCCGCTCAGCAGCCGCACCTTGTAACTCAGCCCGGATGGGACACGGTGTTGGGCCGACTCTTCGCCTCTCCAACCGCCTTTAGAATACATCATCGAATATTCGCAACCGGCCTCTTAGCCTTGCCGGAACAGGTGCGGAATCACAAACCTAAAGCCTCCACCGCCGCACCCACTCGCAGCATCGTCGCTTCATCGAAGTGCTTGCCCATCACCTGCACTCCAATCGGCAACCCTTCCTTCGTCTCCCCGCAAGGAACACTCATCCCGCAGATCCCCGCCAGGCTCGCCGCCACCGAGTAGATATCCTCCAGGTACATCTTCACCGGATCCTCCGTCTTCTCCCCCAGCTTGAACGCCGGAGTCGGCGTCACCGGCGTCACCAGCACATCCACCTCCGCAAACGCCGCCAGAAAGTCCCGCGTCAGCAGCGTCCTCACCTGCTGAGCCTTGCGGTAGTACGCATCGTAGTACCCCGCACGAAAGCGCATAGGTCCCCAGCAGAATCCGCCGCTTCACCTCCGCGCCAAAACCCTCATCCCGAGTCTTCCGGTACATCGCCGAGAGCGTCTTCGCCTCCTCCGCCCGCAACCCGAACCGCACTCCATCGAACCGCGAGAGATTCGACGAAGCCTCCGCCGTAGCAATCACGTAGTAAGTCGGAATCGCATACTTCGTATGCGGCAAACTGACCGGCTTTACCACGCA
Organism: uncultured Acidobacteriaceae bacterium; assembly: GCA_963797415.1. Lineage (GTDB taxonomy): Bacteria > Acidobacteriota > Terriglobia > Terriglobales > Acidobacteriaceae > Edaphobacter. The sequence continues at coordinate 209,957 of CAWCPB010000006.1, read as the reverse complement.
TCCCGCCGCCTTCAGTCCATCCAAAACACGCTCAATTGCAGCCCGAATCTCCGGATCGAGCCCCTCGCCGAAGTACTCCTCCGGCACCCCAACCCGCAGCCCAGCCACCGGCTGACCCAACGCCCCAACATAATCGTCCACTGGCCGGTCCGACGAAGTCGCATCCATAACATCCTTGCCGGCAAGCACCTGCAGCATCGTCGCCGCATCCTTCACCGTCCGCGCAAAAGGCCCTACCCGGTCCAGCGACGAAGCAAACGCGATCAACCCATACCGGCTCACCCGCCCGTAAGTCGGCAGCACTCCCACCACCCCACAGAAAGCCGCCGGCTGCCGAATCGACCCACCCGTATCCGTACCCAGCGTAGCCACCGCAAAATCCGCCGCCACCGCCGCCGCCGAACCACCGCTCGATCCTCCCGGAACCCGGTCCAAAGCCTTTGGATTCTTCACCGCACCATAAGCCGAGTTCTCATTCGAAGATCCCATCGCAAACTCATCGCAGTTGATCTTCCCCAGCAGCACCGCTCCCGCCGCCTCCAGCTTCGCCACCGCAGTGGCATCATAAGGCGGCCGATACCCCTTCAGAATCAACGACCCAGCCGTAGCCGGCGACCCCGTCATCGTCAGCACATCCTTAATCCCTATCGGAACTCCAGCCAGCACCGGCAGCGCCTCACCCCTCGCGGCCATGCCGTCGATCTTCGCCGCCTGAGTCATCGCCCGCTCCCGGCTCAGTGTCAGAAAGCTATTGATCTGCCTTACCTTTAGCTCCATCTTCGGCCTCGATCAAGCCATAGTGCCGCTCCGCCACGGTCGCAGCCGTCATCGAACCATCCGCAACCGCCGCGCGCACTCCATCAATCGTCAAACTCTCAAGCTCCATCAAGATCATCAATCCTTATCTGCTCTTCGCTGTCCCTAACTGCCCTAGTCAACCCTTAGCTGAATTTACCGCTCAATCACCTTCGGAACCTTGAAGAACCGCCCATCCGTCTCCGGAGCCGCCGCCATCACTACAGCGCGATCCAGACGATGGCCGTACAACATCCGCCCGCAGATCCTCACCCCGCTCGTGGATCTCGCCCCCCAGCATCTCTCCCACCTGGGCCATCGCCGGAACTCCGGTCGTATCCAGCTCACTCAACTGGGCAATATGCCCCAGAATCGCGTTCAAATCCTTCTGCATCCGCGGCTCTTCCTCGGCCGTCAGCTCCAGGTTCGCCAACTCCGCCACCCGCCGCACATCCTCAATCGTTACACTCCAACATCACTCATCGCCTGTCGTCCTTCTTCTTTTGACCCTTTACTTCAAAGTGTATCTCGCGCACCTTCACTCCCGCGATCCTCGCCATCTCTCCCGCCAGTTGACCCCGCACGCTCATCATCTGTTGCAGCCACGCCGCGTCCTTCACCTCGACCAGTACCACTCCATCCGCATATCCCACGACCCTGCCACGCTCCGAGAGCGCCTTGCCGCACGCCACCGGCCACGCCGCCGCCAGCCTATCCTCCTCCACCATCGCCTCCAGGGTCCGGCCCAGCGAACTCCCGAGCAACTCCCTCATCCCCTCCATCAGAGTGCCTCCTTCGTCTCCGCCGTCATCGCCGCAGCTGCCGGCATTACCTCCAGCACAAACTCACGCATACGCCGCAGAAAAACCTCGGTCGAAAACTCCACCGCCCGCTGCTGTATCATCGCAGGATCGAACATCCCCATAGTCGTCTCGAACCGCAATATCCCGTCCATCAATGATTCCACCGTCTGCTCTCTGAAGTACACCCCCGTCGGCTCCTCACCGTATCCTCGCACCGTCTCGAGAGATCCTCCCTCGCCATAAGCAATCACGGGCCTTCCGCACGCCTGCGCCTCCAGCGGAACCATGCCAAAGTCCTCATCCGCCGCAAACAGCAGCGCTCGACACTCCGCGTACTCCTGCCACAACGCCTCATTGGATAACTCTCCCAGAAAAGTCACCCCACTATTGGCCATCTTCTTCAGCCTGATCTCCTCCGGCCCCGTTCCTGCGATCCTCAGCTTCCTGCCCAGTCGCGCACAGGCTTCAATCATCAACTCCGTTCGCTTGTATCCCACCAGTCGTCCCGCACACAGATAGTGGCTCCCCGGCGTAGCCACCACGCGGGCCAGGCGCAGGTCGATCGGCGGATGAATCACCCTGCTCTCCCGCTGGTAGTAGCGCCGGATTCTCGTCGAGACATACTCGGAGTTCGCAATAAAATACGAGACTCGCTTCGCCGCCCGCAGATCCCACGCTCGCAGCCATTTGGCCGTGGCGGTAAACAAAGCTCGCGTCACCGGTCCCATCTGCGCTCGATAAGCCTCATATCCGTCATACAGATAGCGCATCGGCGAGTGACAATAACAAATATGTACCGCTCCCGGACCTACCCGAACTCCTTTGATCGGTCCACTATCGGATGAAATCACCAGGTCGAAACCCGTCAGGTCTAACCCCTCCGTTGCCATAGCGTAAAAGGGCATCATGTGACGGTGATACTGTTTGGCCAGCGGAATCCATCTGCAGAAAAGAAGTGTGTAGCTTGCGTCCGCTCAACCCGGCGGGAATCCCTGGGGAGTCCGCCACCAGCGTAAAGATTTCCGCGTCAGGAAACAGGGAAGCGATGCATTCGGCCACACGCTCTCCGCCACCTCGCGTCACAAACCAATGATGAACGATGGCGACCCGCACCCTACTGCTCCTCACGTTCTGTCTATCGCTTCGAGACGCTGGGACCAGCCCGCGTCGATCAGAATGCTCCATCTCTTATTCACGACCGCCACGAACGTCTTCAGCAGAATCAGGGAATCTCGCAATAACGACCAGCCCTTTACGTACTCACAATCCAGCGCCACCCGAGCGGCATAGCTCAACTTGCTGCGCCCGGACACCTGCCACAACCCCGTCAACCCCGGCTTCACCTGGCAGTAGCAAGCAAAACAGTCCCCATACTTCTCCACTTCGGCCGCCACAATCGGCCTCGGCCCCACCAGGCTCATCTGTCCGATCAGTACATTCCATAGTTGAGGAAGTTCATCGATGCTGTACCGCCGCAGAAAAGACCCCACCGGCGTAATGCGCGGATCATTCCGCAGTTTGTGCGACCGATTCCACTCCGCGCGCGCCTTCGGATGCTTCGCCAGATGCTGCTCCAACACCTCGGTAGAGTTCCGACACATCGTGCGGAACTTCCACATCGAAAAGAACGATCCGCTCGTCCGTATGCGCCGGTGCGAGTAAAAAATCGGCCCCGGTGAGCTCAACATCACCAGTGCAGCCACCAACGCCAGAATTGGAACTGTCACCGGGATGGATACCACCACCAGCACGATATCCAGACTCCGCTTGATTACCCGGTACCGGAAATAGTCCGCAGGAATACGGACCTTGCGCTGCGCCTTAAAGTAAGGTCGCGCAGCAATCTCATTGTAAGAATAGGAATCTTCGATAGTCGCAGCCTGCGCTTCGGGAGATTGATATTCGTGCAGCATTGCAGTCCTGTGTCTGCACAGCGCATGCGCACCTTGGCGCGCCCGCCATACGGGTTGTCGTCCAAAACGTCTCTAAGGCTACTCGTGCCAACAGTTCCCGGTGGCCCATAGCGATCTTTCCACTGACCTAACCCATACAGTCTACTAGCCGACAGTACATGGCAACAAAGAATAGTGGGCTGCCATCTGCTATGGATACTAATACGACCAATATGGAACCTCCACTAGGATTTCTCCCAGGTAATCTTGGATAAACTATGTAGATGCAGGTCCAGTCCACTTCGCTTACGGACGTCAAACTCGTTGAACCCCGCCGCTTCGGAGATAGTCGCGGTTGGTTTGCAGAAGTCTACAACCAATCTGCCTTCGCCGCCGCTGGTCTTCCCACCCAGTTCCTGCAAGATAACCAGTCTTTCTCCTCCAAAGGCGTCCTCCGGGGCCTCCACTACCAGCTCGGCAAACCCCAGGGAAAGCTCATCCGCGTCCTCTCGGGCCATATCTGGGACGTCGCCGTCGACCTTCGCCCCAACTCCCCCGACTTCGGCAAATGGGCCGGCTTCCACCTCCGCCCCGACCCCCTCCAGCTCCTCTGGATCCCCGAAGGCTTCGCCCACGGCTTCCTCGTCCTCTCCGACACCGCCGAAGTCCTCTACAAAACCACCGGCTTCTACCATCCCCCCGGCGAGCGCTGCATCCTATGGAACGACCCCACCCTCAACATCCCCTGGCCGCTCGAAGGCCGCGCTCCCATCGTCAGCCCCAAAGACGCCCAGGGCACCCTGTTCGCCCCGCCGAACTCCCACCAGGCCGACTAGCATAAGCCAAATAAACTCGATCCTCACCTAACTCCCCGCGTCTAAACAGGACGTCCGGAGCCCCATGACCAGTCTCGAAGTCATCCCGATCGCAGGCCTGCTCGCTGGCGGCCTTGACCTGACCGCAACCTCGACCCTGATGAAAATCCAAGGCATTCCCCTCAAGCGACTCCTTCAGACCATCGCCAGCGGAGCCCTCGGTCCTTCCGCATTCAAAGCCGGGAAAAAATCCGCCGCTGCAGGCCTGTTCTTTCACTTCCTGATCGCGCTCATAGCCTCAGCCATCTACTACGCCGCCAGCGGCAAACTCCCCTATCTGCTGGAACACCCACTCCTTTGCGGAACCCTCTACGGCATCGCCGTTCACCTCGTCATGAGCCGCATCGTGCTGCCACTCTCCGCCGCCCCCAAACGTCAGTTCTCCCCCAAAACCTTCTTCACACAACTCGTCATCCACATCCTCTACGTCGGCCTGCCCATCTCCCTTACCATCAGCCACCTAGCGGAATAGCCTCCTACCCCTGCTCCGACAGCCATTGCTCGACCTCCGCCAGAGACCCCACCTCCACAAAATCCCCCGGACATCCGCTCTCCTCCGTCCCCCGCATCAAAAACGCCCGCCGCAGCCTCGCCGCATTCGCCGCCGCAATATCAGCTGCACCGATCTCCCACCAGAACCGACTCCTCCAGCGCGATCCCAAACTCTCGAGCCCCTCGCCGCAACATCCCCGTCCCAGGCTTCCGGTCCTCATGCTCCCGTCTGTACTCGCCCACCCCATGCTCAGGGTGAAACGGGCAGTGATACACCGCATCCAGCTCCACCCCCTCCCGCCGGAACTCTTCCCGCATCCACTCCGTCAGCGTCTGATAATCCGCCTCGCTGTATAGTCCCCGAGCAATCCCCGCCTGATTCGTCACCACAATCAGCCGATACCCCAACCCCACCGCCGTCCGGCACAGCGAAAAAATCCCCTCCACAAACCGCACATCCTCCACCCGCGAGAGATACCCAATCTCCACATTGATCACCCCATCCCGGTCCAGAAACAGTCCCCGCTCGCTCATATCTCCGCCATCACCCTCCGCAGCGACTCCCGCCAATCCGTCATCCGCCATCCAAACCGCTCCCCCAGCGCCCCACAGTTCAACCGCGAATTCTCCGGCCGCCGCGCCGCCGTCGGATACTCCGCCGTTGTAATCGCCTCAATCTCCGCCAGCCTCACTCCCGGCTCCCGCTCCCGCAGCAACTCCACCGCCGCCTTCGCAAATCCATACCATGTCGTCTCACCAGACCCCGCCGCATGAAACACCCCACCCCCATCCCGCAGCACCGTCGTCACCTCACCACCCGCAGCCTCCACCTCACAACGAAGCATCACCGCCGCCGTCATCTCCGCCAAATCCCGGCTCCACGTCGGAGCACCATGCTGATCCCCCACCACTCGCACCACCTCACGCTCGCGTGCCAGCCGCAGAATCGTCAGCAAAAAATTCTTTCCCGCGCTCCCATACACCCAGCTCGTCCGAAAAATCAGCATGTGCCGCACCACTCTCCGCCAGCGCCTGCTCTCCCGCCAGCTTGCTCGCCCCATACACACTTACTGGCCCAGTCAGCGTCCTTCTCCGTGTAAGGCCGCGTCCCCAAACCATCAAACACATAATCCGTAGAAAAATGAATCACCGCCGCCCCAACCCGCTGCAGCCTCTTCGCCCATCGCCCGCACCGCATCGCGATTCACCGCAAACGCCAGCTCCGGCTCGCTCTCCGCCTTATCCACCGCCGTATAAGCCGCCGGATTCACAATCCACCGCGGCCGCACCGCCCGAATCGTCTCCCGCAACGAGCGAAAATCACCCGCCGCATCCGCCAGGTCCATCTCTCCCCGCCCCGGAGCAACTACCTCTCCAGCCAGCGTCCGCAGCAACTCCCCACCCACCTGCCCTGAAGCACCCGTCAACAATATTCGCAAACACACCGCCCACTCATAACTCAAAACTCACGATTCAAGGCTCCAGTACACAGTCTCTTCCAGCACCCGCCGCAGATACTGCCCATAGCTGCTCTTCGCAATCTTCGCCGCTAACGCCCTCAACTCATCCGCGCTGATATACCCCAGCCGATAAGCAATCTCCTCCGGACAAGCCACCTTCAGCCCCTGCCGCTTCTCAATCGTCTGAATAAACGTCGAAGCTTCCTGCAGAGAGTCATGCGTCCCCGTATCCAGCCACGCTATCCCTCGCCCCAGCAGCTCTGTCTTCAACTGCCCCCGCTCCAGATACCAGCGGTTCACATCCGTAATCTCCAGCTCGCCCCGCGGAGAAGGCTTCAGCCCCTCCGCCACGCTCACCACCTGCGCATCGTAAAAATAAATTCCCGTCACCGCATACCGCGACTTCGGCTTCACAGGCTTCTCTTCAATCGAGATCGCCCGCCGCTCCGCATCAAACTCCACTACCCCATACCGCTCCGGGTCGAGCACCGGATAGGCAAACACCGTTGCCCCCGCCCCGTTCGCAACCGCATCCCGCAACGACTTCACAAAGTCATGCCCATAAAAAATATTGTCGCCCAGCACCAGGCAGCACCCGTCGCCCGCCAGAAACTCCTTGCCAATCAAAAATGCCTGCGCCAGTCCATCCGGAGAAGGCTGCACCGCATACTCAATCGACAAGCCCCCACTGCTTGCCGCACCCCAGCAGCTGCTCAAACCGCGGTGTATCCTCCGGCGTCGAGATCACCAGAATCTCCCGTATCCCCGCCAGCATCAGCGTCGACAGCGGATAGTAGATCATCGGCTTGTCGTACACCGGCAGCAACTGCTTGCTCACCACCTGCGTCACCGGATGCAGCCGCGTCCCCGATCCACCCGCCAGAATGATCCCCTTCATCGAGCCCCTTTCCGCCTGATCGTCATCGACCGCCCCGCCTGCCGTCCCCATAGTTCTGCGCCATCCACTGCTGATATGCTCCGCTCGTCACGTGCTCCACCCACTCAGCGTTCGCCAAGTACCATTCCACCGTCTTCCGCAGACCCGTCTCGAAGCTCTCCTGCGGCCGCCAGCCCAGCTCATCCTCCAGCTTGCGCGCATCGATCGCATACCGTCGGTCATGCCCCGGACGGTCCGTCACATACCTCACCAGCTGCTCATGCGGCGCAAAACCCGACTGCGGAGCCAACTCATCCAGCAATCCGCACAGTATCTTCACCACCCCCAGATTCGTCCGCTGATTTCCACCCCCCACGTTGTATGTCTCGCCCACCCGCCCACGCTCCAGCACCACGCGCAGTGCGCTCGTATGGTCGCCAACATACAGCCAGTCCCGCACCTGCAACCCATCGCCGTACACCGGCAGCGGCTTGCCCTGCAGCGCATTCGAAATCATCAGAGGAATCAACTTCTCCGGAAACTGATACGGCCCATAGTTGTTCGAGCAGTTCGTCACCACCGCCGGCAGCCCATACGTATGCACCCACGCCCGCACCAGGTGGTCGCTCGCTGCCTTCGAAGCCGCATACGGCGAGTTCGGCGCATACGGAGTCTCCTCATGAAATGCCGGAGCCTCAGGCGTCAGCGTCCCATACACCTCATCGGTCGAAACATGCAGAAACCGGAACCGCGCTCGCTCCGCTCCCGTCAACGTGTCGTAGTAGGCGCACGCCGCCCGCAGCAGCGTAAACGTCCCATCAATATTCGTCCGCAGAAAAGCCTCCGGCCCCACAATCGACCGGTCCACATGGCTCTCCGCCGCAAAGTGCACCACCGCCCGCGGCCGATACTCCACCAGCAGCCGCGTCACCAACTCCGCATCGCAGATATCCCCGTGCACAAACCGGTACGCCGAACTCTTCGCCACCGAAGCCAGATTCTCCAGATTCCCGGCATACGTCAGCTTGTCCAGATTCACCACCGGCCCGCAGCCCTCAGCCGCGCCAGCTTCCAGCCAGTCCAGCACAAAATTCGAGCCGATAAACCCAGCCCCCCCGGTCACCAGAATCGCCGGAAGCCGATTCTCTCCAAACCCTGCCATCTATCCCTTTCAACTCGTAACAGCCACAAACCAGCATAAATCCCACAAGAACTCTTTCAGATATTCTCATCCCTAGAGCCCCACAGACATCGTCAAACACAGCATTGCCATTCGGACTCTGAGCGGAGTCGAAGGGGGGAAGGTTCTGCTTCTGTTGTTTTCTTTGCGCCACACACCCGTCATCCTGAGCGGAGCAGATCACAGCACTATCGTGTCTGCGCAGTCGAAGGCCCCCCCAACCGTCCGTACCTTTCCGTCGAATAGGTTCAAACACTCCGTCCACAAAACCCTGTCAAGCCCAAAAACCACCCAACCCTATGAAACAAAACCAGATAAACCTGGCGTACCAGTTACCCTCAAACCCATAATATAGAAGAAGTAGAAAACTCATACCTGATAGCTCAAAGCTGACGGCTGAATATTGAAAACACGGCCACTAAACCGACCGTAACTCCATATGGATCAATATTTTGGACGCAAACCATCTGGAATCAATATTCTAGAAGAAAGAACTACCTCTAACTCAAGCTGGATCAATATTTTAGCTCCAAAATACCCTCTACATAGGGGGTGGGGGCACCCCCGGAAAGGAATTCGCCTGAACGAAAACTTGGAAGGTCAGCAGATCGAAAAACGAACCTTTGCAGCATCGGTAACTGGGTGGACATCGTTCGCATCACTTGCTGCTAATCCATGGTTCGTGAAAATGAATGTTTATGCGGTCTTCGCTGCGTATTGCAGATTAAACCTGGATCTCAACTGAATATAGATACATCCTCTTTTAGCCTCTGAAATCCGCGTGTAGCATAGAAGATGAACAGTATGTCAATCGTTTCCATACCGACGGATTCGGCCCTGTCGCCGAATGCCGGAAGCAACATCGAGGCGACGAAAGACTATGCCGCAGATAGCATCGGCAAGCCGCTTTCAACTGTCTCAAAACCTTTTGGATCGGATACACCCTTGCTCGCCTCTGAACTGATCGACCTCGAAGAGCGCTACGGCGCACACAACTATCACCCTCTGGACGTCGTCATCGAACGAGCCTTCGGAGCGTGGGTCTACGACGTCGATGGCAACAAATATCTCGACTTTCTCGCCGCCTACTCGGCCGTGAATCAGGGTCACTGCCATCCCGCCATCTATCGCGCCATGTGCGAACAGGCGAAGAAAGTCACCCTCACCTCCCGCGCCTTCCGCAACAACCAACTTCCGCTGCTCTACGAAGACCTGCACAACCTCACCGGCTTCGAGATGGCGCTGCCCATGAACTCCGGCGCCGAAGCCGTAGAGACCGCCCTCAAAGCCGCCCGCAAATGGGGCGAAACCGTCAAGAAAATCCCCGCCGGCCAAGCCGAAATCGTCGTCTGCAGCAATAACTTCCACGGCCGCACCATCGCCATCGTTGGCTTCTCCTCAGACGAGCAGTATCGCAACGGCTTCGGCCCCTTCCCAGCCGGCTTCCGCGAAGTCCCCTTCGGCGACGCCGAGGCCCTGCGTGCCGCAATCACTCCCAACACCTGCGCCTTCCTGGTCGAACCCGTCCAGGGCGAAGCCGGCATCCAGATTCCTCCCGCTGGATACCTCCGCCAGGTCGCTCAGATCTGCCGCGAGAACAATGTCCTGCTCATCCTCGACGAGGTCCAGTCCGGGCTCGGCCGCACCGGCAAGCTCTTCGCCTACATGCACGAGAACATCACCCCCGACGTCGTCATCATCGGCAAGGCTCTCTCCGGCGGCTTCTATCCCGTCTCCGCAGTGCTCGCCTCACGTGAGATCCTCGGCGTCTTCTCCCCGGGCGACCACGGCAGCACCTTCGGCGGCAACCCCCTCGCCTGCGCCGTCGCCCGCGCAGCCTTGAAAGTGCTCGCAGACGAAGATCTCACCGCACGTTCCGCAGAACTCGGCGCATACGCATTAGCTCGCCTCCGGAAGATCCAGAATCCACACATCGTTGAGGTGCGGGGCATAGGTCTTTGGATAGCCGTCGAACTCAAGGTCCCCGCGCGTCCGCTCTGCGAAGCCTTGAAGCAGCGCGGTGTTCTGTGCAAGGAAACCCACCACACCGTCATTCGCCTGGCTCCGCCTTTGGTCATCTCAAAGAGCGACCTCGAATGGGGAATTGATCAGATTGAAGCCGTATTGGCCAACTGCTAGTCGCAGCCAGAGAACGTAGAGAGTGCTTTCAGCCTCGTTTAAGCTGGCCGCGTAGATACTGGTGAGATGCGGGTACTACTGATCGAAGACGAGGTCCGGCTGGCGGAGAACGTAGCCAGCAGCCTTGCGCGAGGGTCCCGGCTTCGCGGTTGACTGTGCCGCCGACGGCAAGACAGGCCTCCACCTCACCTGCAATAAATGTTACGACCTCATCCTCCTCGATCTCATGCTGCCGGAACTCGATGGCCTTGGCCTCCTGAAAAAGGTTCGAGCGCAAGGCGATCGCACCCCCATTCTCATCCTCACCGCCCAGGGTGAGACCCGCTCCGTCATCGAACTGCTCAACGCCGGAGCCGACGACTATCTCAGCAAACCCTTCGATCTCGGCGAACTCATCGCTCGGGCCAAGGCACTCATCCGGCGCGGAAAAGGCATCGCCGATCCTGTCCTCAAAATCTCCGATCTCGCGGTGAATACCCTCGAGCAGACCGTGCAGCGTGCCGGAAGATCCATCGAGCTATCGCCGATCGAGTACCGCATCCTGGAGTATCTGATGCATCGCCCCCGCGTCGCCGTCTCCAAGCGCGAACTGCTCGAGCACCTCTACGACTTCAACTGGGAACACCACTCCAACGTCATCGAAGCGCACGTCTCCAACCTCCGCAAGAAGCTGGACAGCGCCGCCGAGCTGCCCAGCATCGAAACGCTCCGTGGCCGTGGCTATCGCCTCGTCGCGGGTCAGGGAGACAGCCAGTGAAGCCCTACTCCATCTCCCGCCGGCTCATCACCTCCGTCCTTCTACTCGAACTCGTCTCTGCCGTCTGTGTCGCTGGCGTGGCTCTCGTCTATGAGCGCCACACCCACTTCCACGCATTCGAGGTTATGTTGCGTGGCCGCGCAGATTCTCTGCTCGGAGCAGTCCAGGACGCCGAAGACCAGCAGGATAACGTCATGCTCGACGGCACCGAAGTCTCGTTGCCGTCCGAAGACATCTACGAAGTGCGCGATGCAAACAACCGCGTCCTGGGTCGATCTCACAACTGGGGAGGACCTACTCCGGTCCAGTATGAACCCGCCACCGACGGCATATTCCGTCTCAAACTTCACGACCGATCCTACCGAGTTCTGCGCCTGCATGGCCTGCGCATGGTCGATCCCGGCGATAAAGGCGGTGGTATACCGCGCCACGTAACCATTCTCTACGGCGCACCCGTGGATCATGTCTGGAACGCCATCTTCCGTGCCGTCGCCTTCTATTCGCTCACCAGTCTGCTCTTGCTCCTGATCACCGGTGGACTGATGTACTGGCTGCTGCATCGCGGCCTCGCCCCGTTGCGAGAGTTGGCTGCCGAGGCCTCCACCATCTCAGTCAGCTCCTGGAACTTCGCTCCATCAGAGAACGCCCGGAACACTGAGGAACTCGCTCCTCTGGCATCTGCGATCGAAACCACACTCCATGGTCTAGAGCGTTCCTTCAACCAGCAGCGACACTTCGTCAGCGATGCTGCCCACGAGTTGAAGACGGCGACCGCTGTCGTAAAGTCGTCCCTTCAACTACTCTCCATGAAGCCGCGCACCCTCGACGAGTATCAACTCGGCCTCGAAAAATGTCATACCGATTGCGTCCGTATGGAAGAGATCGTAGCCAAGATGCTGACTCTCGCCCGCCTCGAAAGCGAGCACTCATCTAACTCCGACTCCAACCTTACCCAGACCGATCTGTCCCACTGCGTTCACCAAGTCTCCGAGCAGTTGGAGTCCATGGCTCAGGTTCATCATCTGAGCATTGTTCTCTCCATTGCAACCTCCGTTCTTGTAGATATCGATGCCGAAGAATGTCGTCTGCTCTGCTCTAACCTGCTCATGAACGCTTTGCAGCACAGCCCCGAGGGCTCCGAGATTCATGCCGTCGTGGAGCAGCACGGGGCTACTGCGGAACTGCGTATCGAAGACCATGGCGATGGCATCGAGCCTGACGCGCTCCCCCACATCTTCGACCGCTTCTATCGCGGCGACCCTTCCCGCAGCCGAAAGACCGGAGGCACCGGCCTCGGACTGGCCATCTGCAAAGCCATCGTCTCCCGAGCGCACGGTAACATCAGCCTCACCAGCCAACCCGGCGTTGGCACCATCGCTATAGTTCATCTTCCCGCATCAGCCCAACAGTCCACGAACACGCCTCTTCAGTTTAAATTAACCTCACACTGAGATAGTGATCGAAGCCACCAGTAGACCGGCAAGTCAGTTGGAGACTTACATGACATCGATTCGCTCGCAGCATCTCCTCGGCAGAGTAGCCCTCATCACGGCACTGGCCTATGCCATCGCAGCTCCCTGCAACCTCCTTGCGCAAGGCCCCTATAGTCTCAAAGACAAATGGAAGGTAGGCGGCGAAGGCGGCTGGGACTACCTCCTCGCTGACCCTTCCACCCACCGTCTTTACGTGACTCACGGTCCCCGCGTCGATGTGCTCGACACCTCCACTGGCAAAGTGATCGGTAACATCACCGGCCTCAAGGGCACACACGGCGTCGCGCTCGATCCCGCCGGCAAGCTCGGCTACATCAGCGACGGGGCCGCGAACTCCGTCGTTGTCTTCGATCGCAGCAACCTCCAGAGCGTAGCCGTCATCCCCACCGGCACAAATCCCGACGGCATCGCCTTCGAACCAGTCACAAAGACCGTCTGGGCCTTCAACGGCAGAAGCAAGGACGTCTCCGTGATCGACACCCAACAGCGCAAGGTTATCGCCACCATCCCGCTCCCCGGCAAGCCGGAGTTCCCACAGGCCGATGGAAAAGGTACGGTCTTCGTCAACATCGAGGACAAGAATTCAATTGTTCGCCTGGATGCAAAGACAAAAGCGATCACCGCAACCTGGCCTTTAGCCGGTTGTGAATCCCCCAGCGGCATGGCCATCGACCTGGAGGGCCGTCGACTCTTCTCCGTCTGCGACGGCAAGAAGATGGCAGTCACCGATGCCAACTCGGGCAAGGTCATCGCTACGCCAACCATTGGCGATTCCCCTGACGCCGCTGGCTACGATGCAGCCCACAAGCTGGCCTTCTCCTCCAATGGCGACGGCACACTCACCATCATCGATGCCAGTAACTCCTCATTCAAAGTGCTGCAAAACCTGAAGACCCAACGCGGCGCCCGAACTATGGCCTTTGACTCCGCCACTGGCCGCGTCTATCTCACCGCTGCCGAGTACGGCCCAGCTCCTACACCCACCCCCGGTGCCCCCCGCGCCCGCCCCGTTCCGCTTCCGGGAAGTTTCTCGGTACTTGTCGTTGGTCGATAGATGATCATCGGGGATCAGCTATACTCCGCTGATTCCCGATTGATCTCGCTACCGCACCCCGAAGCCGGTACGCCGTACATTCATATTGTGAACCTAAGCGCCAAATCCGCCATGTCTCAAAGATTCGCATCACTACTTTGCCTGATCTGCGCAGCAATGCCTTTGCCGGTAATGCTGGCTGAGCAGCCGCAGTCCGCGTCCGTGTCTTCCACGGCCATCACACTCGACGAAGCAATCAGTCGCGCCCGGGCCAATCAACCCGAGTTTGCCGCTGCTGTCGCCGCCAGCGGTGTTGCCAATCTCGACCGCTCAATCGCGCGTTCCGCTTTGCTACCCTCCGCCACTTATCACAATCAGTTCCTCTATACCCAGCCCAATGGATTGAGGAATCAGGCCGGCCCCACCGGCTCCCAAAACGCCCCACGCTTCATCGCCAACAACGCCGTGCGCGAGTACGCCAGCCAGGCCATCGTCAATGAGACGATCGGACTGCAGCAGTTCACCGCCGTCTCCCAGGCATCCGCAGCCGCTGCCGTCGCCTCTGCGGAACTCGAGATCGCCCGCCGCGGCCTCACCGCCACCGTGGTCAGCCTCTTCTACGGTTCCCTCGCGGCTGACCGCAAACTCGCTGTAGCACAGCGAGCCGCTCACGAAGCCGCCAGCCTCACCACTCTCACCCAGCAGCGCGAGACTGCCCGCGAGGTCGCCCATGCGGACGTCATCAAGGCCCAGCTCCAGCAGCAACAGCGAGACCGCGACTTGGCAGACGCAACCCTCCAGGCCCAGAAGTCTCGCCTCGAACTCGGCGTCCTGCTCTTTCCCGACCCCCGCGCCCCCTTCAATCTCTCTATCCCGACCACACCCGCGCCCCCGGCCGCGCGCGCTGAGGTAGAAGCCGCTGCCGGCCGCCTCAACCCCGAACTGCAAAGCGCGTTAGCCTCTCTCCACGCCAGTTCTCTCGCCGTCACCTCCGCCCGCGCCGCCTACCTGCCCGACCTCGGCCTCAACGTCACCTACGGCATCGACGCGGAACAGTTTGCTGTCAATGGCCCAAACGGCGCCCGCAACCTCGGCTACTCCGCCAGCGCAACCCTCGACATTCCCGTCTGGGATTGGCTCTCCACCCAGCACCGCGTCCGCCAGAGCGAAATCCTCCGCGACTCCGCCCGCGTCGCCCTCTCTGCTACCCAGCGCCGCCTCATCGCTCAGCTGGACGAGTTCTACGCCGAAGCGACCACCGCTTACGATCAGCTCCAATCCCTCGAACTTAGCGCCCAGACCGCACAGGAAAGCCTCCGCCTCACCCGCCTTCGCTACACTGCCGGCGAGGCCACGATTCTCGAGGTCGTCGACGCCCAGACCTCCCTCACCACCGCCGAACTGGCACGCGAAGACGGCACCGTTCGCTACCAGACCGCACTCGCCAACCTCCAGCTCCTTACAGGAACGCTCTAGCCCATGAAGCTATCCATCCATCTCCGCGCCGTCATCCTGCCACTATGCATCCTTTCGTTGCTGCCCTCGCTTGGCTGCAATAAAAAAGAAGCCACGCCTACTCCGGAGGTCTACGTTCAGGCAGCACATCCAGAGCAGGGAAGCATCTCCGAGCAGATCACTGCCGACGCCACCCTCACCCCGCTCGCCCAGGCCGCCATCTCCCCCAAGATCACCGCTCCCGTCAAAGAGTTCCACGTCCAGCGCGGCGCCCGCGTCAAGGCCGGCCAGCTTCTCGCCACCCTCGAAAACAGCGATCTTCAGGCCGCCGCCCTCGACAATAAAGGCTCCTACACCGCTGCCCAGGCGAGCTTCGACACTGCGACGAACGCCACCGTACCCGAGGATTACACCAAGGCGCAGCTTGATCTCGCCCAGGCGAAGGCCACCCTCGATCTTAACCAGAGCATCGTCAACGCACGCACCCAACTCCTCGCCCAGGGAGCCATCCCCGGCCGCGACCTCGATACCGCCAAGGCCACACTGGTCCAGGCTCAGGCTGCCTACGACATCGCCAAGCAACACCTCGAAGCCGTCCAGCAGATCAGCCACAAAGACGCCCTCCAGAACGCCCAGGGCCAGCTCGACTCCGCCAAGGGCAAATACCTGGGCGCGGAAGCCCAGCTCAGCTACACCGAGATTCGCAGCCCCATCAACGGCGTCGTCACCGACCGGCCACTCTTCGCCGGCGAGACCGCTGCCGCTGGCACTCCCGTCATCACCGTCATGGACACCTCAGCCCTCATCGCCAAGCTCCACATCGCGCAGATACAGGCCCAGCAACTCTCCATCGGCGCACCCGCCACACTCACCATCCCCGGAGTCGCCGATCCCGTCCCCGCCAAAGTTTCCCTCATCAGTCCCGCGCTCGATCCCGGCAGTACCACCGTCGAGGTCTGGCTCCGCGTCGAGAACCCCAAATCCACGCTCAAGGCCGGCACCTCCGTCCGTGCCAGCATCACCGGGCGCACCGAAACCAAAGCTCTCATCGTCCCGCTGAGGCGATCCAGACCAGCACCGACGGCAGCTCCAAATCCGTCATGGTCATCGCCTCCGACGGTACGGCCCACAAGAAAAGCGTAACCCTCGGTCTCCAGAACCCCGAAGACGTTCAGATCCTCACCGGTCTTACTGCCACCGACACGGTCATCACCACCGGAGCCTACGGTCTCGACGACGGCACCAAGGTCAAGATCGGTACCGATCCCAACGCCAAGGCCGATGACGACAAAGGCGGCGCTGCGGACGACAAGCCAACAGCCGGAAAGCCCGCAGGAAAGGACGCGACGACAAGTGAGCGCCATCGCCTCCCCTCCGTCCTCACCACCCTCACGACCGCGCCGCCGGTTCGTTCTTCTGGCTTGCCAGCCATTCCAGGTCCATCTTCTTCTTTCTCATCGCGCTCACCTTCGCGGGCATCTACGCCGCGTTTCAAGTTCCCATCTCGGTCTTTCCCGATACCAACTTTCCCCGCGTCGTCATCGGCGTCGATAACGGCGTCATGCCCGTCGAGCAGATGCAGGTCACCATCACCAAGCCCATCGAGGACGCGATCAACAGCGTCCCCGGCCTCGTCACCGTCCGCAGCACCACCAGCCGCGGCTCCGCTGAGATCAGCCTCTTCTTCGATTGGACCAGTGACATGGACCTCACCCTGCAGCTCACCGACGCCGCCCTCGCCAAGGTCCAGCAGGAGCTCCCGACCACCGCCAAAATCACCACCCATAAGCTCACCTTCGCCACATTCCCCATCCTCGGCTACGCCCTCACCGTCGATCCTCCCCGCGCCGGCGGACCGCCGCCCATCTCCGCCACTGCGCTCTGGGAGTTGGCAACCTACGACCTCCGTCCCCCTCTCAATCGCGTCGCCGGCGTCAGCACCGTCATCGTCCAGGGCGGACAGGTCCCCGAGTTCCACATCATCCCCAGCCTCGCCCGGCTGCAGACCGCTGGGGTCACTCTCCTCGATCTCGTCAACGCCGTCCAGGCCTCCAACATCATCGACTCGCCCGGCCTCTATGAAGCCAACCACCAGCTCATCCTCGGTCTCATCGGTGCGCAGGCTCACAACGCCGCGCAACTCGGCTCCCTCGTCGTCAAGTCCACTCCCGCCGGAGTCCCCATCCGCGTCGCCGATCGTCGCCCAGGTCGTGCCCGCCACCATGCCCGTTTACACGACGGTCACTGCCAACGGCGCACCTTCTGTCCTGCTCAATATCGCCCGCCAACCCTCATCCAACACCGTTCAGGTCGCCAACGCCGTCGCGGAGGAGGTCGCTGTCCTCCAGGCAAAGCTTCCCCCCGGCGTTCACCTCACCCCCTTCTACGATCAGTCCGAACTCGTCCGCGAGTCCATCGCCAGCGTCCGCGACGCCATCCTCATCGGCCTGATCCTTGCCTGCATCGTCCTCTTCCTCTTCCTCCGCGACTGGACCAGCTCCCTCGTCGCCGGCCTCGTCATCCCCGTCACCGTCGCCATCACCATCCTCTTTCTCTGGGTCATCGGCCAGTCCTTCAACCTCATGACCCTCGGTGGCCTCGCCGCCGCCATCGGCCTGGTCATCGACGACGCCATCGTCGTCGTCGAGAACATCGTCGTCCACCGCGACCGCGGCGAGCTTCGCCTCCACGCCGTCCGTCTCGCCCTCAGCGAGATCACGACCCCGCTCGTCTTCTCCACCATCACCCCCGTCGTCGTCTTCCTTCCTCTCATCGCCGTCACCGGAGTCACCGGCAGCTTCTTCCGCGCCCTGGCCGTCACCATGACGGCTGCCCTGCTTACCTCGCTCGCCCTCGCCCTCACCTGGACTCCCGCTCTCTCGCTCTATATCCTGCGCAAGCCTCACCCGCATGCGACACCCTCTCTCATCGCACGAACATGAAAACGGCCGCATCATGCGCAGCATCCTCCGCGCGCAGGAAGTCGCTCTCAACTGGTCCATCCAACGTCCCCTCTTACTGGGACTCGCCTGCCTCGCGCTCGTCGTCGGCACCTACTTCGGCTATCAAGCGCTCGGCTCCGATCTCCTTCCCGAGATGGACGAAGGCGCTTTCATCCTCGACTACCTCACTCCCGCCGGCACCTCGCTCACCGAGACCAACCGCATCCTCACCCACGTCGAACAAATCCTCCACAACACCCCCGAGGTCGAGATCACCTCCCGCCGCACCGGGCTCCAGCTCGGCCTCGCAGCCGTCACCGAAGCCAACTCCGGCGACTTCACCGTCCGCCTCAAATCCAAACGCGACCGCTCCATCGACGACATCATCGCCGACGTCCGCGCCGAGATCAAAAAGTCCGAGCCTGCCCTCGACATCGAGTTCACCCAGGTCCTGCAGGACATGATCGGCGACCTCTCCAACTCGCCTGAGCCAATTCAAGTCAAGCTCTTCGCCAACGACCCCGAGCTTCTCAGCCAGCTTGGTCCCACGGTCGAGGCCGCCATCAAAAAGATCCCCGGCGTCGTCGATACGCAGAACGGCATCGACAACACCATCTCCGGCCCCGCCACCAACTTCCAGGTCGACCCTGGCCTCGCCGGCCGCCTCGGCTTCACCCCCACCGAGGTCGCCGAAGACGCCACCTCCATCCTCGACGGCCTTCCCACGACCGATCCCATCATCGTCAACGGCCGCCCTTACACCGTCCGCGTTCGGCTCCCCCAGGAGAACCGCGCCTCCCTCGACGCCATCCAGAACACCGTCTTCAACTCCTCCACCGGCAAGACCGCCACCCTCGGCTCTCTCGCCACAATCACCCAGTTGCCTCCGCAGAACGAGATCCGCCGCGAGAACCTTCAGCAGCTCATCACAGTCACCGGCCGCCTCGAAGGCTCCGACCTCGGCACCGCCATGGCCCAGGTCCGCACCACCGTCGATGGCCTGCATCTCCCCTCTTCGGTCCGCGTCGAGTACGGCGGCACCTACGAAGAGCAGCAGAAGTCCTTCCGCGATCTCCTCCGCGTCCTCATCCTCGCGCTCGCGCTCGTCTTCGGAGTCCTGCTCGCCGAGTTCCGCAACTTCTCCGCCCCCATCGCCATCCTCACCAGCTCCGTCCTCTCCATCGGCGGCGTTGTTCTCGCCCTGCTCATCACCGGAACCAGCTTCAACGTCGCCAGCTTCATGGGTCTCATCATGGTCATCGGCATCGTCGCCAAGAACGGCATCCTGCTCCTCGACGCCGACGAAAAAGCCCGCGCCGCCGGCCTCAACCCCCTCGAAGCCATGCAGCAGGCCGCCCAACGCCGCCTCCGTCCCATCGTCATGACCGCCATCGCCGCCATCTGCGGCATGCTGCCTCTGGCCTTCGCCCTGGGCGCCGGCTCACAGATGCTCCAGCCCCTCGCCATCGCCGTCATCGGAGGCCTGGTCATCTCCGTCGTCCTCAGCCTCGTCGTCACGCCGGCGGTCTACTACCGCCTCACCCGTCACCGCCACGAAGACGCCGGACTCGGCGCTTAGCTCTTGTAACCCATCCCCGCCAATACCCCGCGCATGTAGGCAAAGCTCTCCATCACTCCGGGCATCGGATCTTCCGGATGGATCTCGTACTCCAGGTCCACATCGCCCGCATAGCGCATGTCGATCAGCGTCTTGAAGATCTCCCGCACCGGCATCACGCCCTCGCCCACTGCCACCTGGCTCTCTTTTGCGGTGGGGTTTGCCAGGTCCTTGATGTGCATATCGAACAGCCGCGGTCCCACCTTCTTGATCGCCTCCACCACATCCGTCCCGGACCGCATCGTATGGCCGGCATCGATGCAGCAGCCAATCCGCGGGTCCATGTTCTTTACTGCCGCCAGCACATCCAGCGGCGAAGGAAACTCCTTGTCCTCCGGTCCATGGTTGTGGATCGCCATGCGGATGTTGTACTCCTTCACAAACTTCTCCATCCGCGGCAGCACCTGGCGGGTCGGCGCGCAGACCATAATCGGGATACCCGCTGCCTTGCAGTACTCGAACTTCATTCGAATATCGTTGTCATCGTCCTTCGTGAAGCTGATGTTGCCCGCGGCTGTCAGGATGAACCCTGCCGCTCTGTACTCGTCGGCCCGCGCCTTCACCTGGTCCAGCGGCGTCATCGGCAGATGCATATCCTTTAGGTTCAAATACGGCGTCTTCAGCTGCTTCATAAACTCGATCAGATGGGCCTGATCGAAGTTGCGAAATGTGTAGCTCGCTATCCCCAACCGGATCGGCATATTGGCAGCCGGAGTGCTATTCATCGCGGCACGGGCAGCGTTTGGAAGCAGGGAAGAGGCGCTTAGCAGAGCACCTCCGCGCAACAGATCACGGCGATTGAGAGAATAGTTCATGCTGCGAATATTATCCTGTCAACAGTCCCGCGTCCACGTAGTCGTGGTCGTCATGGAACAGCAAATAGCGGTACTATCTTGAACGAGAGCTTTGACCCGCAAAAAGGAGTATTCATGCCATCCTCATCACGACGCAGCTTCCTCGGCAGCGCCGGCCTTGCTGCCGCAGCCTGCGTCACAAAACCCCTCTTCGGACTTGCCGTGAACCCGCCATCCCCCTTCAAAATAGCCGTCATCAATAACGAGATCTCGGAGGACTTCGACCACGCCTGCTTCGTAGCTTCAAACGACTTCGGCATGCAGTGGATGGAACTTCGCGAGATGTGGAACAAGAACATCTGTGACCTCAAGGACGACCAACTCGCCGAGTCCGAGAAGATTCTGGCGAAATACAACCTACGCGTCACCGATATCGCCAGCCCGCTGTTCAAAGTCGACTGGCCCGGCGCACCACGCTCAAAGTTCAGCCCGAAGCGCGACGCCTTCAATGCAGACTTCGACTATAAGCAGCAGGAAGAGGTTCTTGAACGCTGCATCGCCCTTTGCAAGCGTTTCAAAACCAACAAAATCCGCTGCTTCGATTTCTGGCGGATCGACGACGTTACCCCTTACCGCAAGGCCATCAACGCGCGACTGCAGGAGGCCGCTGAGATCTGCGGCAAACAGGGCCTCATACTGGTCATCGAAAACGAGCCCGCATGCAACACCGCCACCGGCCGCGAAGCAGTCAAGACCCTCGCCGCCATCCCCTCGCCTCACTTCGCTCTCAACTGGGACCCCGGCAATGCTGTTCTGCATGGCGAACTCGACGCCTTCCCCACGGCATGGGAGATGCTCCCCAAGAACCGAATCCAGCACTGCCACGTCAAGAACGCAACCAAAGACGCTGCCGGCAAGGTGGTGTGGTCGCCGGTCGACAAGGGCATCATCGACTGGACCGCTCAGTTCCGGGCGCTCAAGAAGATCGGCTACCGCGAAGGCGTCAGCCTGGAGACTCACTGGAAGGGCGGAGGTTCACCGGAGAAGTCCAGCCGTATCAGCTGGGCAGGGATGAAACAGGATCTCGAGACCTCTGGAACATTGTAGCCATTCGTCTCACTTCCTGACGCCGACGCGATGCTTCATGAGTCCGCTAAGTTGTCAATGTCACGGAAGTGAGACCTGCCTTTGTCTCCTTCGTCACAGAAACTTGCATCTATCTCCATTAAGCTTTAAGTGTGTCGATCAACCATCGGCACTTTGGAGAACTGCAGCCTATGGCCACCGCACTCGTTACAGGAATCGCCGGATTCATCGGTTCCAGCATCGCTCGCGCCCTGCTCGACGAAGGCGCCACCGTCCGCGGCATCGACAACTTCAGCACCGGCTCGCCCACCAACATTGAGGCCATCCGGCGCCAGATCGACTTCCGTCAGGCCGACATCCTCGATCACGACGCCATAGCCTCCGCCTGCGAGGGCGTGGATTTTATCTTTCACGAGGCCGCCATTCCGTCGGTCCCCAAGTCGGTGAAGGACCCGATCGGGACCAATGGCCCCAACCTGAATGGCACGCTGTCGGTCCTCGAAGCCGCGCGCAAGGCAGGCGTGAAGCGTGTGCTCTACGCTGCGTCCTCTGCGGCCTACGGCGACGACCCTACGCAGCCCAAGACTGAGACCATGCTTCCGGCCCCATCTCGCCCTATGCCGCGCAGAAGCTCGCCGGGGAGCACTATCTCGCCGCCTACGCGCGCACCTACGGCCTTGAGACCGTCTCGCTGCGCTACTTCAACATCTTCGGCCCCCGTCAGGACCCCTCGTCGCAGTACTCCGGCGTGCTGGCCCGCTTCATCTCCCAGATGCTCTCCGGACAGACCCCCACCATCTTCGGCGACGGCGCCACCAGCCGCGACTTCACCTACATCGACAATGTCGTCAGCGCCAACCTGCTCGCCGCAAAGGCCCCAGCCGCCCGGGTCTCAGGCAAGGTCTTCAACGTGGCCACCGGCCGCACCGTCACCCTGATCGAAGCCTACGAGGAGATACGGCGCATCACCGGCTACACCGGCACGCTGAACTTCGGCCCGGAACGCGAAGGCGACATCAAGCACTCGAGCGCCGATATCTCCCTTGCGCAGCAGGCTTTCGACTACAAGGTCGTCGCCGACCTAACCTATGGTTTGGAAAAGACGATTGCCTGGTGCCGCGAGACCGCCGCTACTCCTGCCTAATCGCAGATCAGCAGCCACTTCCAGTCCAGAATCCTGTCAATACCCAAAGCATCGCCGTACGCCACGAACTACCTCTTATCAGCGAGTTGCGGTCAGAGAACTGCTGGCGTACTAGTTTCACCCAATCCGGTAAAATAAAGAGAAGGAATAACAGCGAAGAAGAAAATGCTGAAAGGCTGCAAGGGGGCGAAACCCTTGCAACCATTCTCATTCGCGAAACACCTCTAACCCAATCTGGCTCAATATTTTGGACGCAAACCATCTGGAATCAATATTTTACGAGCAAGCATCACTCGTAACCCATAGCTGAATCAATATTTTAGCTCCAAAATACCACCTACATAGGGGTGGGCGAGCGAACCTTCTTCTACGATTTGCCGGCTATCCTGGCGTGATTCCGCATGCCGAGCACGTGGAAGTCTTTCAGCCGGTCCTTGAGCACATAGATGAGCTGATTGTTGCCGTTCGGATCGGTCGGCATCATGAAGAAGCCATGCTCCAGGACGAAGTCGCCGCTGTTGCGGATAATTCCTTCGATGACTTCGCTGTCCTGAAACTCCACCCGCACCCACAAGCCAGAGACAAGGGGAGCATGCTCATGAAAATGGAGCGCCCGGTGCCTGAGATCGCCATCGAATGTCTTCACGAAGAAGACTGCCTTAGCATTCTTCGTGGGCACGTAGGTGATCTCTTCGGAGTTCACCAGCTTCAGCCGGATCGAGTCGAAGGAGGTCTGCGAGTCGCTTCGCAGCAGCTGGTCCATGGTTCCCAGATCTTTTATCTGCGCCAGGCCCCTGACCGCATGGTCTTCATAGCGGATGACCAACCGATAGGTGTCCTCCGGCTCGGGCTTCTCGCTCTGCGACCCTACGCGCGATCCTGAGGCGACAGATCGTACTGCTTGATCTTGTACAGCAGCGCCTTGTAACTGATTTGCAGGTCGTTTGCCGCGGCCTTCCGATTCCATCCAACTCCCTCCAATACCTGAGCGATCGCCGTCGATTCCGCTTCGCCCTTGAGATTACGGACGAGCGCCTTCAATCCGGCTCCGCTATTGCCATTACCATTTCCGTTGCTGCTGTTTTCCGTGGCAACCGTTCCGGAGAACCGCTCTTCCGCATCACCGGGCATCAACTCATCCAGAATAGCGGCTTCGTCGCCAAGTACAAGATACCGGTTGACTACATTCTCCAATTCGCGCAAATTGCCAGGCCAATGATGCTGCATGAGAGCAGCCAGCAGATTTTTGGAGAAGGGCAACGGATCACGCCCGTAGCGCTTCGCGCCCTTGCGCATGAAGTACTCCGACAGCACCTGAATCTCATCGCGACGCTCACGTAGAGGCGGAATGCTCAACGTAAATCCATTAAGTCGGTAGTAGAGGTCTTCGCGGAAGGTCTTTTCCGCCATGGCCTGCTTCATGTTGATATTGGTCGCGGCAATCACGCGGACATCTACCTTCATGGAGTTCCGGCTGCCCAGCCGAGAGAAGGTTCCGTCCTGCAGCACCTGGAGCAGCTTGGCCTGCAGTAGCGCCGGCATTTCGCCAATCTCGTCAAGGAAGATCGTTCCGCCTGTGCAGACCTCGAATTTTCCAGGCTTGGTCTTTACTGCTCCTGTAAACGCGCCCTGCTCATACCCGAAGAGTTCACTTTCCAGCAAGTCCGCCGGAACAGCGGCACAATTTACCTTGAGAAAGATTTTGCTACTGCGTGCGGACATTTTGTGTGTATATAGGGCAAGAATTTCCTTACCGGTTCCGCTCTCGCCAAGAATGAGGATTGGAATGTCGGCACGAGCTACCAGCGAGGCCTGGCCTTCGAGATCGCGCATCCGTTTGCTGGCGCGGACGAAGGAGTGAGTCTCGTTCAGTGGGATCTCGCGGGGCGAGTCGGCCGACCGTCGCAGGGTCGGTCACTGCGAGGTGCTCTTCGATCGCCTGCTGGACATCGCTACCAATGAACGGCTTCATTACGATAGCCCGGACTCCGAGACGGATTACCATCTCGAGGTCGCGCAGCTCTGCCGAGCAGGACAGTACGATCACGGGAAGCTTTGGTTTGGTGCAGCGGATGTGGGTGAGTAACGGAAGTGGATCGCGATTTGTATGTAACGCCAAAAGCAGGAGATCCGGGTCTTCGCCTTGTTCAAGGCGATCCAATAGAACCTGCTCCTCAGAGAAAAGACTGAGGGAATATTGGTTTCCGAGCGTCATTCGCAGATAATCCAGAACCGCGAGGTCCGGCTCGAGAATGAGAATCTGTGACCGCTTAACACTGGGCTTCAAGGCAGACATCGCATTCGACATCGAAGTTAGCATATAAAGACCTCTGGCTCGCCGGCCTGGAATCTCTGCCCAAACCTTGCGATTAATCGGGACCCTGAAATAAAGAGTCCGAAAAATTACTCCGGTCGATCGAGTTAACAAATTTGAAGGCGGATAAATCTCGACCTCTCCTTGTCAACACTCCGGATTCTAGTTGGTTAACATTTCTGCTTGAAACATGAAATGTTAATAAATTTGCCGACAAAGAGATAAAGGATTTCTCTTTTCTCTCTTCAAGTAAGGGTAGCTTACATGTTTTCGAGCTCGCAAGGATAAATATTTTCTCATTTTGCATGCAAGTTACCTACGTAACTGATTCGCCATTGTCTCGAAATTCAAGGGGATATGGGGGTGTCTGGGTCTTTTTTTGTGTCGAGGCTTTTATCGGTGGATGAATTCGTTGTGAAATATTTTGCAGGCTCTGGATTGGCGCTAAACGTGCAACATGAATGCCATTGCACAGTGTGCCTGCTCGACTGATGGGGAAAAATGACCTTGGTTCATGATATGGAATCTTCAACGGCTTTCGATCTACCGCCTCTTGACATTATCTTCGGGAAGACTGCGGCGATGCAGGCTGTCCGGAATAAGCTGGAGCGTGTCGCGGAGACGGATGTCCCTGTCCTCATCCAGGGCGAGAGCGGCACCGGCAAGGAACTTTGCGTCCGGTTGCTGCACTCCCTCTCCATGCGAGCTCGCGGCGGCCTAGTCAAGGTGAGTTGTCCGGCGATTCCGAATTCGCTGCTTGAGACCGAGCTGTTTGGCTATGAGCGTGGGGCCTTTACTGGCGCGATGACCACCAAGCTGGGGCGCGTGGAGCAGGCCCATCTCGGCACGCTGTTTCTGGACGAGGTTGGCAGTCTCGATCTCACGGTCCAGGCGAAGCTGCTTCAGGTTTTGCAGGATGGCACGTTCGTCCGCGTGGGTGGTCACGAGCCGCGCTCGATCGCTACCCGGCTGGTCTCCGCGTCGAACGGTGACCTTCGCAACCAGGTAGAAGACGGTACCTTCCGCTTGGATTTTCTGTTTCGCATCAACGCGGTCACGATCAATCTCCCCCCGCTGCGCCAGCGGATCGCCGACCTGCCGATTCTGGTTGACTACTATATTGATCATTACGCCAAGGCCTTCAAGTGCACCCCGGAGCTGCTGTCGAAGAGCGCCATCCGCCTGATGCAGAACTACCACTGGCCGGGCAACATTCGTCAGCTTGAAAACCTGATTCGCAGTTATGTACTTATCGGCAGCGAAGAGGCGCTGGTCGCGGAGCTGATGCCGGACGCTCCGCGCGGCGGAATCGTGACTGAAATCGATATAACGGAGCCCGTCTCGCTGAAGAGCATCACGAAGAAGGCGACGCAGGATCTCGAGCGCCAGATCATTCTGAAGGTGCTGAAAGCCAATAGCTGGAATCGGCAGAAGACGGCAAAGTGGCTGCAGATCAGCTATCGTTCGCTGCTGTATAAACTGAGCGAGGTAGGGATGCCGGAGGTTCCGACTCGTCCTGTGCGCATTCCTGCCGTTCTCAAAAAGGCGGACGAGCCGAGCATGAAGCCTAGCACCGGCGGCGTCTCCCGCACACGGATCTATTAGAAAATTTCACTGCCGCGAACGCTTGGCCTGCGCCTTGGCGGCCACCTTCATCAGCAGACCAGCGTATCTGCGAGTCAGCGGCCGGCGGTGGTAGCCGGCGATTCGCTCTGCCTGCGGCTGAAATGCTTCACCGACCTCCGGTCCACGCTCCACTGCTTCCACCAGCAGTTGCCGGATAGCCGCGACGTCATCGACATCCGCCCACCAGCCCGTCCGGGTCTCTTCGAGGAGGCGGCGCACGTCGCCGTCGGGATGCACCGCCGCCAGAATTGGCTTTCCGCCGCCCAGATAGTCATATAGCTTCGCCGCAACGTTGATGC
This sequence comes from uncultured Acidobacteriaceae bacterium, assembly GCA_963797415.1. Classification (GTDB taxonomy): domain Bacteria; phylum Acidobacteriota; class Terriglobia; order Terriglobales; family Acidobacteriaceae; genus Edaphobacter. Next base: position 182,883 of record CAWCPB010000006.1, on the reverse strand, counting down.
GATCGTGCGTGATCAGCAGCAGATACGTCGTGTGCTGGATAGCCTGCAACGCCTTGGCCTGCGGAACGAAGCCGCATAGCTCGATGGTCTCTCCCAGGCTCAGCAGCGCCTCGCGGTATGCGGGCGTCTCGATATGGCCGATGAATCGAACGTGCAGCCGGGCTCGGATGGGCAGCGGCAGGCCGAGGACCGCCTCGATGAACGTCGTCGGGTCGGTCGATCCGTACACCGATCCGATATAGGTCAGCACAATCTTTTCGTTCGGGTCTGTGGGGCTCGTGGTGGCATGTATTGCAGGCCTCAGTAGTTTGAGGGGCAAGATCGTATCCGTTCGGCACGCAGAGAAATTTCTCCTTCTGCCTCTGCGGGATACCGCGACCGTATCTCCCTGCGCGCTGCCTCCGTGACGGCTACCACTGCAGTCGCGTCGCGGACCGCCTCGGCCTCCGCCTGCTGTGCGATCTGGCGCGCCTTCTCATTCTTATTGAAGCTCACCAGGTTGATGGTCGTCGTCAGCCATTCGTCGCGGAAGTCCAGCACGATCGGCAGAGCAGGGAAGGCCTTTCGCAGCTTGCTCACCAGCAGCACTGTAGAAAAAGGCGGCACAGTAATCAGTACGAGATCGATCTTCCGGTTGCGGATGATCCGTCGCGCCGCCGGAAAAGCGAACGGCAGCCAACCTACCTGCGGATCGGGCAGCAGCATATCCCCTACAGTCTGTTTCAGGAAGTTCGATCTGGCCGACTTGGCAGCATCGGCGGCGGAGCCTGCCGGCTCTTGCACCGTTGCCTGCGACCGCCTTCTTCAGTGCCTTGCGCATGGCAAACGGCAGATCCAGCGTCCACGCCTTATGCACCGTAACGCTGGCTGGAACCTGTTGCAGCAGGGACAGGTCCTTTCCCACGGCAGGCGCATTTCGCGCGGTGAGCACGTCCAGTCGAATGTCATTTTCCGGCAGGTACTTCGCCAGGCTTAGCGCCCGCAGTACGCCCACTCCTCCGGCCGGAGGAAAAGAGAACGTAATCAGCAGGACGTTCAACTCAGCGCACTCCCTCCAGGGGGCCACCCGCCACGCCGTTCGGGACTCCCCCATGTGTCAAGGCGCTAACCGCGCGATACATCTCGAAGGCACTGGCCCAGTGCAGTTCCAACTGGCTGCTCTCCCGCCTCCTCCTGCAGCCAGAGAAACATCTCGGCCAGTCCTCCGGCCTTTCCGTTCGTGCCCAGAAGACCCTCGGCGTTGTCCTCGCGAGCGCCATGGGCGTAGAGCTTCACAAACAGATCGTCTCCCACGCGCGGAGCCAGATCCAGCCACCGCTTGACCCGGTACTGCGTCGGCAGATCGTACCCTGCCACTTCACCCGTCTCCAGTCGCGGCATCAGCCGCTCGGAGTAGCGCAGTCCCAGCGGTCCGGTAATCATCAGCAGATCCCCTCGCACGCCTCCGCCTACGGTGGCCTCGATTCCGCGATCAAATGCCCTGGGCCGTCCGGGAGTTCCGGTGCACCAGTAGACCTGGTTGACCACCCGCCCCTGTGTCTGCGAAGGGAGCGATGGCATCGTAAAGTCCGCGTAGCAGCCCAGCTCCTGCAGTAGCGTGATCTCGCCGGTCAGCCCACACCAGCGGCCATCGGGTCGCGAATTGTCCAGCGCCCAGTTCCCGTGGATGAACCCGAAGACCGTCTGCCCGTCGATATCATGCAGCAGACCATGTTCCTCCCGCAGCTGGCGGCAGAAGGTCCTTATCTTCGTCCGAAAACCATCCGGGGTGTCCCGGTCGTGGTGCAGGTGGATCTCGACATCGCAGATGCTCTGCCGCGTCATCTCCGCCAGAGGAGCCAGCAGTTCCCGGCGGTACTCCTCCTGCGGATAGAAAAAGCTGTAGCAAGGCTTCTTTCCTGCCGAATCGCGCGGCGCATTCTCGGCAATCTGCGGCCAACGGTCCTGCCAGCGTGCAACCCGCTGGATCGCAGTATCCATGGAGACCCGCCCTCCGAGCGGTTCATAGTGGTCTGTAATCGATACCCATAGCCGCTTCGGCCGGCCGCGATCGAAGAGTCGCTTCACCCGGTCTTGCACGTAGCCGCTCAGCCACAGCTCTGCATTCCTCGGCAGGTTCACAATCGACCTTTCGCGCTGAGGTGGTCAGCTATGGTGTGGTGACGGTCATTCTGAAAGCTCATGCGGACTTTGCCTGCTCCATCGTCTCTAAAATCGTCACTGCCATAGTATTGCATCTGCCGCCCTGTCAATACATCGCTGGAGTGGACGATTCTAAGAACGCACCAATGACGCAACAAGCGACTGCGAGTCATAGGTTTTCCGGTCCATCTGAATACAAGTGGGACGCGGAACATAACCTGCAATAGCTATCGCAAAACTCACTCGCTTAGGTGTCTCATTTATCAGCCTGAAACCCATGTTCGGGTAAAGGTTGCTCACCATGCTATTTTTCGCCGTCGGCAGATAGAACCCCATCACGGTATCGCATCCGCGCAACGCTGCCAGGCGAACGATCTCGTTCAAAACCTCATCTTCCAGTTGTCGATTCAGAACACGGCAGCTCATCAACCAGGTATCGATCATCGCCGTCCTGCCGGAGACCTCTACGATCGCCACCGACACCAACCCGTTGTCGCCAAACCGGTCTTTCATGCGCACCGCAAAGGCAAAAAACTTCGGGTCATGCAGCAATTCCATCACCTCAGCTTCGCTGCGCCTGCGCGTCGTAAGGTTGAACTGGTTGCTCTTGTTAATCAACTGCGCGATCCGTGCAACATCGACCGGATCAAACGCGCGTATCTCGCAGTGCATGTCCAGCGATCGCAGGTAGCTCGGCATGTCGGGTTGCGAGCCCATCGATCCGGACCGGGCCGCCTGCTGCTGATACTGCTCTGTACGCTTGAGGTCGTCTGGCGTGACCGAATGAGGCTCAAACAGGCGGCAGTTCATCAGTTGCGCGACGTACTCGGCTGGGTCTGGTCCGAGCTGTATCGTCTCCACCTCTGGCACGAACTGCCGCACGAGCTCGATCTCTGCCGGGTTATCGTCCACGAACACGATGCTGTCCAGACCAACGTTCAGCTCCGCGGCGATCGCCCGCAGACTCTGTGACTTCGGCCCCCAGTTCGCCTGAAACGAAGCGATGTCCCGCTTTCGTAGCACCATCTCCGGATGCTGCTCAAACGGCTCCATCGCGTTGTCGTGGTCGTTCTTGCTGCACACCGCCAGCAGCACGCCTCGCTCCGCCAAGGTTGCGATGCTCTGCTGAAACGCCTTGAAGGCCTGGCCCCGGGCGGAGGTGTCACCCAGTTCGATCCCCGTCATGCCGTCGTCGCCAATGACGCCCCCCCACAACGTGTTGTCCAGATCGAGCGCCAGCACCTTCTTCATAGGACGGCGCAGCGATGCGATGATTCCGGCTACCTCGCGCGCGACGTCCACGGAAAATTCAGGCGAATAAAGCTGCTTCGCCTGAAACCACATCCTGGCATCGGTGCAAGCCGCCGTACCCCGCCGGCTCGCCAGAAACTCCACATCACAGATATGAACATATGCGGGCGCATTCAGTCCAAGCTCCAGATTGACCAGCTTGCGAAAGTTCCATGTCGAACCCAGCGTCCGCACTCGATACGGCCCCGGATCGAAATCGGAGGTCGGAAGAAAGTTTGCGAGGATCACCTCGGCTCCCGTGCGTTCATGCGCGACCTGGGCGAGGTCGAGAAGCTCCTGCGCGGACTGCACCGCCTGTGCCTGCACCTTATCTCGCGCATCCGTCAGCGCGCCCTGGTACTGGCATCGCGCGTTCGAAGGAATGATCAGAATGACGTCGGGACGGAATGTGTCGAGCGCGCCACCGGGCTGCAGCAACTCTGTAACGTAGTTGTCATAGTCGCCCAGAAACACCTCTGCCAGACACGCCTCGGAAGAGCCCGGCGCAGAGAAACTGCTGTATCAACTCGTGCAGCGGACTGAGGCTGCTGCCGCCAACGATCGCCAGCTTGATTGATCGAGTTGGTCCTCCCGGAATTGCGGCCTGCACGGCTCTTCGCCTCATCGTAGCGGCGGCCAGCAGATCGGAAAAATCGCTCGTAGACCGGGTGAACTCCCCCAAACGCGCCCAGAAACGCTCATCCCGGTGAACCAGGCAATCACGCACAGAATCGAGAGTGGAGAGCGGAGTCGGACAAGAATTCGTCAACTTTCCTGGTCATGAAACAGTCAGCCTGACGCTCGGCGAGGCTCAACGCAGCATGAAGCAGCGTGGCGTTCGTTACTTCATTATGCTCTGCGCCGAAACTGGTTTCAATGGATGGAACCCAGTCACAAGTTACACTCAATATCGGGTCTTCTGGCGATCTGTCGGAGACGATCCCCGGCAACTCGCACGTTGAAGGCAATCGGTTCCTCAACTCATGAAGATCGTTCACGTTGTCTACAGTCTTGAGATGGGAGGCGCGGAGTCGCTCGTCGCGCAACTCTGCCGCCTGCAACGGGCCAACGGACACACCGTCACGATTGCCGCCTACAGCAAGCTCGGCACGCTGGGCGAAACCCTCCGCAGTGAAGGCTTCCACATTGATGTGCTCGGCACGGCTCCTGTCCCTCGCACGATGCTTCGCTATCTGAGCCTCTTTCGCCACCTTCGCCCTGACGTGGTGCACTGCCATAATCCAGCGCCGACGCTGCAGGCTGCAGTGGGGGCACGTCTGGCCGGGGCATCCAGCATCATCTCGACGCGCCACAGCCTCGTAGCGCCCCCGTTCGAGACCGCCGCTGAGATCAAGTACAACCTCATCTCCTGGTTCTGCGATTGGGTCGTCGGAATCTGCGACGCGACCTGCAACAATCTTCGCCAGACGCCGCTCGCCCGGAAGAAACGCATTGTTCGCGTCTATAACGGCGCCGACAGGCTCAGTGTCGTGCCGCCGGAAGATCGTCCTCAGAAGTCCGGCTTTACGCTGGTCTTCGTCGGACGGCTCGCAAAAGTGAAGGATCTATCGACGCTGGTCAACGCTGTTGCGCTGGCTCGGACTCGAGTCCCGGATTTGCAGCTCTGGGTGGTCGGGGATGGACCGGAGCGTGAGCCGCTAGAGGCTCTCGCCGCCGAACTCGGCATCTCCGCCAACGTTGTCTTCTGGGGCGAGCGTCATGATGTAGCCCGCTTCTTCTCGTCGGCGGACGTCTTCACGATGTCGTCCGTCTCCGAGGGCTTGCCGATGTCGCTTCTTCAGGCGATGTCCGTCGGCTTGCCTGCTATCGTGACCGATGTGGGCGGCATGGCCGAGGTTGTTCGCAATGCGGACTGCGGGCTGCGTGTTCCTGTCGGAGATTCTGCCGCCTACGCCGAGGCCATCGTCCAGCTAGCATCTGACCCTGCTCAGCGGAAGGAACTTGCCAGCGAACGCGAGCCGCGCCTACGACGCCGGCTTCACCCTCGAGGAGATGGACGCGGCCTACATGAAGCTCTATCAGGCGCCACGCTGATCCGCTGCCAGTGACACCTGGGCTTCCGCGGGTTTGGCCGACCATATCTTCCACAGCGGGCCTGCCGTAAACAGGAACTTGTACAGCCCCGCCACCGCCGCGACATTGAGGACCAGCAGTGCGCTTGCCGACGCCGCAAGGCGGTGAATGACTGGAATCTTTATACGCAGCGCGAGCACCGCCGCCAGCCAGAAGGTCCACTGTGCCGCCGCTATCCATCGCCAGGCAGTCGAATCCATGCCCAGCCACGTTGCACTCACCAGCATGACCACAAAAAGATACGGCACGACCAGCCGCATCAGCTTATGCGACACGAGCTGAAACCACAGCCTATTGCCGAATCCCAACACCCACGGAGCCTGAGCCACCAGTTGATAGTTTCCAGCCAGAGTCCGCACCTTGCGCTGAAACTCTCCCGCGACCTTGTCCGGCCACCGATCAACTACGCATGCCGAACGATCTAACACGCTGCGGTAACCCTGCCGAACGATCGCCAGTGGCTGAAACATATCGTCGAGGATGATTCCAGCCGGAAACACCGTCGCCAGCTCTCGACGTACTGCGTAGAACCCTCCATAGACGCCTACGGGAGAATCCCATGCCGCTTCGCAGTTCCGTATACCCTGCTCATACTTCCAGTACACGCCGCTCACTGCCGATGCCGTCGCGTCGTGTCCTTCGGTGTTCAACAGCAGCTCGCCCGCCACGCAGCCGACCTTCGGATCGGCGAAGTTGCTCATCAACTCCGCGACAGCGCCTTCCACCACGCGGGGGCGGATGTCGACAAACAGCAGAATCTCGCCCGATGCAGCGGCGATCCCATGATTCAGTGCCGCTGCCTTGCCGCCCTGCTCGCGAAGAATAATCGCCCGGACCCTGGCATCGAGAGTGCCGCTCAGAATCTCTTCAGTGCCGTCATTCGAGCCGTCCGAGACGATGATTACCTCGCGCACATACTCAGGGTCGAGCGACAACAGGTGCGCCATCTGCTCCCGCAGCAGGTGCGCGCCATTGTGCACCGCCATGATCACGCTCACCGGCCTCACCCGCTGCTCCCGCAGCCACGGCCTGCTGTGCAATCGCGCCAGCACCAACATGATCAGCGGATAGCCGACATAGGTGTATCCGACCATCGCGAGCGAGAGCCAGAACGCAATCTTCATTATTGCGATCCCTGGCGCCGAATGATCGTCTTGATCGTCTCGAACATGATCAGCAGGTCCAGCCCCAGCGTCATGTGCTTGATGTAGTAGAGGTCGAACTCCAGCTTCTCGCGGTTCTGTTCAAACGTCGCGCCGTATCCGAACCGCACCTGCGCCCATCCCGTCAGTCCCGGGCGAATCATGTGCCGCAGTTCGAAGTACGGAATCTTCTCCGCCAGCATCGGCACAAACTCCGGACGCTCCGGCCGCGGCCCGACAAAACCCATATCGCCGATCAGAACGTTCCAAAGCTGCGGCACCTCATCGAGCCGCGTCTTTCGCATGAACATCCCGATCTTCGTCACACGAGGATCATTCTTCGTCGCCCACTTCGCTCCCGCTGCCTCAGCATCCGTACGCATGGTGCGAAACTTGTACACCGTGAAATTGCGCCCGCCCATCCCGACACGCGTCTGGCGAAAAAAGATGGGTCCTGGCGATGACAGCCGCACCATCAGCACCACGAAAGGGAAAAAAGGAAGAAACAGCAGCAGCCCGAACGCCGCCGTCAGCGTCGAAACGATTCGGCGCGCGATCTGCTGCGACGGCTTCACCCGAAATCCTTCCGCATAGATGAAGCTGCTCGGACTGAGCGTGTCCAGATACAGTTTGCCGGTAAGCCGCTCCAGCAGCTGCGCCGCCTCTTCGATCACCACTCCGTCGAACCGCAGCCGCAACAACTCGCGTACCGGAAGCGCTCCGCGCCGGTCTTCCATCGCGATGATCACCCGATCGACCGACGGCTTCGCTCCGGCAAAACTGCTGAGAGCGGCCGCAAAATTATCCTTCTCCGACCGACTGTCACAAGGCGTTTCGTCCCACCCGACAACCTCCATCCCCGCGTCTTTGCGAGATCGCAACGTCTGCACCACCGTCTGCGCCCGCTCCCCTCCACCCATCACATAGACGCGTTCTCGAAATATCTTCTGCCCGATAAGCCATTGGTACATGCTGCGCCACGCCACCAGCGCCATCGTCAGCAGCGCCAGTCCCAGCACAAGAACGTAGCCGGCGATATCGACCGCGGGAAACAGATACGTGATCGCCGATAGAAGAAACGACAGAAACCCCAGCACCAGCAGCAGCCGGAAGTAAATCTCCCAACGCGCGGAGATGCGCTGGGGCTCATACAGATCGAAGTAGTACGAGCACAACAATGTCAATATGGTCAGGCCAGCAATCTTGATCGCGCCATATTCATAGTTCAGTACGAGATATGTGTCCGGACCCTTCAGCAGCGCCGTAGCCAGCAGAAATGATCCGCTGACGATCAGCGCCTCGCACAGTAGCAGAACTATCGTGCGGGTGGGGTAGTACACATTAAAAAGCCGTATCATCCTGCGAAATTCCTCGTCTACTTCGTTTCCGCGTCGTAGCTGTCGTATCCGTCATACCCGTCGTAACCGTCATATCCGGCCACGCGCGAATGTCTCACGACCCCGTTCAACACAAACCCGAGAATATTCGAAGCTTTCAGCTCACTCTGCGCCTTTTGGGCAACCGGAAACTTCGTCACGCCTCCACGTGCCACCAGCAGCACTCCGTCGCACGCGCGCGCCAGATTCACAGCATCGGAGACCGGAATCACCGGCGAAGAGTCCACGATGATCCAGTCGAAATACGGTGATGCTCGTCGGATCAGTTCAGTGAAGCGCGGATTGCCCGACAGATCCGCAGCCTTGTCCCCTCCATTTCCTCCTGCAATAAAAGTCAGGTTGCTTAATGCAATAGTTCCTGCCTTGCCTCCGTCTTTGGTCGCATCCGCTCCCTCTTGGGCGCGCTGCATCACCTCGACCATACCTGCCTTGCCCGCCAGGTAGTCGGCCAGTCCGGGATGCGGCTCGCAACCCAGTAGCTGATGGAGTGTATAGCGCCGCATATCGCCGTCAATCAGCAGCACCTTGCTGTTCTTGTGCCGTGCTAGACTGATCGCCAGATTCGCGGCCACAAAGCTTTTACCCTCCTGCGGCAGCCCGCTGCTTATCAAAATCGATTTCAGCGGCTTGATGTCCCGCATTTCGAAGATCCGCGACCGCAAGCTCCGGAACTGCTCTACCGCAACTCCGCGGTCCCGCAGCGCCGGCAGATTAGAAAGCGAGGGTCGTCCACACCAGCTTCCGTATGGCGTCCATATTCAGACTCTCGACGGCCAACGGGGAAACGGGCGCTTCATACAGGTTGTCGAGGCTATCCCCCTTGGGCATCAGGTCACAAACGCAAACCGTCGCGGTCTCCATTCAGGTCTCGGATCCCGGTCTCGCTCAAACTGCGCCAGAGCTGCCTGCCGCGTTGCGATCGTTTCAGAAGACTCATCGAGGGAAGGCTCAGCCGGCGTCCTTCCCTCCATTCGCTCGGATTCTGCTTTCAATAACGCTTCGTATATGCGGCTCATCGGTTCTGCCTTCCGTGTGGTTCACTTATGAAAGCCGGGATATGGTTGTTGCCATCGCTCGGTGCGTTTCGAGACCCTAAACCACCGCCCATTGAGGCAGACGAGATGACGAACGGCTGCCCTTCCAGCTCCAGTTCGGCCGCGACCGACTCGACCATTGCGGGGGTCACGTGCTTGTTCTGCTCCACGTACGCCAGAATCAGGGCGTGCTCGCAGATCATGTTTACCATGCGCGGGATGCCGCGGCTGTACCGGTGCACCAGATTCAATACCTCGGGCGGAAAGATCTGCCACGATGCCCCGGCGATTCGCAGCCGCTCGGCCACATAGGCGTGGGTCTGGGCTCTCGGTAAGCGGCTGTGTCCTGCACCACAGCGAAACTCGCTGGCGTAGCTGGCGAACACTCGGATGACGCAACTTCTCTTCGAGCTCGGACTGGCCCGACAACACGATCTGCAGCAGCTTCTCCGACGACGTCTCCAGATTTGTCAGCAGCCGTATCTCCTCCAGCAGCTCCCACGAAAGATTCTGCGCCTCGTCCACGACCACCACGCAGGTCTCCTTCATCCGGTACTTCTCCACCAGCCACCGGTTCAACTGCAGCAGCATTCCGGACTTCGTCCGAGCCGTAGGAACCAGGCCGAAGTCCGTCAGCACAAACTCCAGGAAGTCCAGTACATCGAGTCGCGGGTTGAAGACAAAGGCCGTCGATACCCGCCGGTTGCTGAAGGTGCTCAGCGCGCGGCGCAACAGCGTCGTCTTGCCTGTGCCGACCTCTCCCGTCAGTACCGTGAATCCCTTACGTGCGGAGATTCCGTACTCGAGGCATGCCAGCGCCTCCCGGGTATGCGGCATCATGTGGAGAAACCGGGGGTCCGGGCTCGTACCGAAGGGACTGCTGTCTAATTGGAAGAAACTGTTGTACATGCTATGCACCCGCATCCATAAGCGGTTTGTTTGCTGCGCCTGTATCTCTATGCTGCCAGATCCGAACCAGCGTTTCTTCTCCTCAGGAACTGCATCGCCGGTGAAGGCAATGACCGCCAAAGTCGGCAGCCGGGTGAACGCCCATAGATCCCGTTCGCTGCGTATTGCCGTATCGCGATACTCTATCCATCCGACGGTAAGCAGGCCGATCAACAGACCTGCGGCCGAATCCGCCGCCGAGAAACAGGCTAAGCTTCGGATATACCGGTTCCTCCGGCAGGTTGGGTGGGTCCATCACCTTGAAATTCTGGCCTTGCTGCCGCATCTCCAGGTCCGTCGCCATCTTGGACTGGTTCACGTTTTTCAGCAAAGAGTCATAGAAGGCCTGCGCCGTCTGGTAATCGCGCGTCAGGGTCTTGAACTGCTCCTGCACCATTGGGCTTGACGATATCCGGTCCTGATACTGTCGCACCTGCGCCTGGATCTGTGCCTGTTCGCGCTCCTTCTGTACGATCGACTGGTCTATTGCGTGGAGCTGCGCTCGCAGTTGCACCAGGTTCATCGACTCCGGAGCCTTTGGTGCGTTTGGCGGTGGCGTAGATGGGCGCCGGCTGCGGCTTCGCCATCTCTGCCCGCAACTCTTTGATCTTTCGGCGCACCGTCACGACATCCGGATACTCGTCCGTGTAGCCATGCGCGCTCAGATCGGCCTCGTCCTTCAGCAGTTGCTGCAACTGCAATTGCTGTGCCTCCGGCTGTGCACGCGGCTGGTCGGAATTAATCGGAACCTCGCGTATCGACGCTGCCGACAGAATGGATTCGTTGTAGCTCTTGCTCTGCTGCAACTGGGCCAGCGCCTGGGTCGAGGCTTGGAGCTGCGTATTCAGGCTCGTCAGCATATTCATATTGGGACTTTCTTCGCCCGGCAGCTTGCCGCTGTACTGCCGCTGAAACTCCGCCAGCTTCGCATCCTGCTCGTCCAGATTGCGCTTTGCGTCTGCCAGTTGCCCCTTTAGAAAGTCGGTTGTTCCCTGCAGCGTCTGTTCACGAGTCTTAGCGTCCTCGTTCAAAAACAGCGACTCGATCTCGCCGCACACCAGCTGCGCGGTACGCGCGTCTCCGGCCTTGAACGTGATGTAGAAGCCCGGCAGTCCGCTCATGTTGGTGACCTGGGATCGGATCAATTGAATATCGATGTCCTTCCGGACCAGGTCGATACGGTCGTCCATCGACATCCTTTTCGTGCCGTATAGGTTGTAGTGTTCGACGATCGGCAGCAACCGCGACCGGCTCGTGATCTGCTCTTTCATCGATGCGAGCCGGGCATCCAGGTTCTGAGTGATCACCGGCTTCACATAGTCGTCCGGCACCTTCTGCTGTTCGATTAGAACCAGCGTCTGCGACTTGTACTGTCGGTGGCACAAAATGGGCGATCACATATCCCACTATGGTAAGAACCACGGCCGGCAGCACGATCATCCACCAGCGCTTCTTCAGGATGCTCATGTAGTCTTGCGCCGTCATTGTGCGATGTCCAAGCATGATGACTCCTTTAGAACTGACTCATTCGGGACGAACGAGGTGTGTACGAAATGCCGATCGCCGCAGAGTTCGAAGTTCCGTTGAAGGCGTTTATTCCAACGTAGGAACCTAGGGATTGATATTGAACCGAATCGCTGACGTAGGCCGAAAGATGTCGCGAGATACGCCGGCTTAACTGCGCACCGCAAGTCGATGGTCTGGGTCGGGTTACCGCCGGCTAGCCCAAGTGTGCGCACTCCGCCGACCGACAACGCCCCCGCCCAGTCCGGTCCGAAGGTACTCGAGATCTGCGCCAAAATAGTGTCCGCAGTCGCGCCTGCCTGTACTCCGGACCCTCCGTTGGCTCCGCGGGTGTAGCTCACCGAACCAACCGTAAATCGATGCGTATAAGACAGCGCGGCATTGACTGCGACATTCAGCCGTGAAGGAACGACCGGGTTTGTGCCCGGGGGATAAGCCTGCAGTTGCAATGGCGTCAACGTATATCCGCCGATCCATTGCGGCCCAACGGAGACGGTCGAGGTCAAAGCCCGGGTCCACAATCGTTCGTAGACTATGTTGATTCCGCGCGTCTCGATGCTGGGCTGCGTCGCGTATAGGCCTCCACTGAATTCGTAGGTCTGATAAGTAACATTCCCGCTCAAAGTATCTCGTGCGTCCAGAATCCGGTTCAGGGCTACCGTCCCTGATGACCTGGCTGCTGTCTTCTCCGTTGCTGTCGAGAAATCGCAGTATTCCGTAGCTGCCAACTCCGCTGATCGACGTTCTCCGGGTGATGCTTCGCTCTATGTTCCCGCTTACGGAGTTGCTCACGCGTTGGGAGTAGTTCGTCAGCACGGTCTGCGACGGAATGTTGCCCCCCGTAATCGGCTGCAGTCCGATTCCGCCAGTCCCCGGAACCCCGATCAGCCCGGACGTCGGAGCGTTCGGAAGGTAGCTTACCGAATCGGAGACCCCAAGGACCCAGCCTCCTCGTACCAGCCCCTGCGATATCGATAAGTTCTGGAAGGTTGAGCTGCCGATTCCCGGTTGGGTCGTGAATAGATAGCCGCCCGCATACAGCATGTTGAAAGGATGCGCCACGTTCCGGCGAGAGATATTCCAGGGTGCCGCCAAAATTGGTGGTGCTCGTAACTCCATTGGTGTATCCCGTCTGCGCCACCTCGGACGCAAATAACGAGTACTGGAAGTTCCCATCGATCATCGGCAGGGTCGGCCCAGGGTTATACTCAGGCGTCGCCCCGGAGGCCGCCTGGCCCTGCGCCATAGAACCCATCCCCAGTATCAACGCCAGCGCCATTGCACTGTTCCTCAGATATTTCATGGCACCACTATCGTGTCGCCCGGATGCAGCGGCATCAGTTGTTTACTATCGCCTTTCAACGCCTGCTTGTAGTCGAACGGTATCTTCTGCTGTTTGCCCTGCTCATTGCGTAATATATAGATGCGCTTTGAATTGGCGAACATCGTCAATCCGCCCGCAGAGGAGATCGCCTGCAGGGGGGTCATCCCCGCCGTCATCGTGATCGGCCCCACGTGAGTGACTTCGCCAACGATGTATACCCTCTGGCTGTTTACCGCCGATACCACCACGGAAACGCTCGGATCCTGGATAAACTTCTTCAACATCTGGGTAATACGGTCACTCAGCTGCATCGGCGTAAGGCCCGCCGCCTGCACATCTCCCAGCAGAGACAATGAGATCATTCCGTCCGGCCGAACTGGAAACTTGCCCGACAGCGTCGGCTCTTTCCAGACCGTTACCTCCAACCCGTCTTCCGGTCCGATGACGTAGCTTGCTGCATCGGCCGCCCCTCCTGCCCTGCTGGTTTCGCTGCGGACGGCGTAGCCGCTGGTGGCGGAGTTACCCTGCGCAACGGACACACAGGCCATCCCCAGAAGCAGGGAAGCCGCACTTATGCCGGCCAGACTGCTCCCGATCAATTTTGGGAAAAAGCGCTTCATTTGGATCGCTCCCATAGTTCAATCTTTACTTGGAATTCCTAGGGTTACATCCCCGGATCTCTGATGCTATTTTCCTAGGATGTCATGCAAACTGTCCGGGCTGTACTGGTACGTTCATTGCACACTAAGTTCCAAATCCTCTCCTCGAAGAAAAAAATTGCCAAAAAACTGCAATAATTCTCCTTGCAGTTTTAGTCGGAGCCTAAGTCCTTGGTGATGCGTGCATAAAGTACTCATCGAGTGCACTCAGTGAATCATCAATTGCTAAAAGCTTAGCAGCGAGAGTGAAAACTTTTTCCTTTTTTATGGACTGTTCCCTACCACTTTGGTAGATATGAACTTATTTGACGCATGGGATACCATTCATTCCAACGGTGAACTGCGTACGGCCGTAAAATTGCTACAGGTGACAATGTGAAGTATAGTCTCCCAACATCTGAGACCGATAGTATTCAGTCTCATCCCTTACCTGTAGACACGGGAGTTCTATCCAGCAAAACTTCGTCATCGATTGCAGCCAGACTTAGCTTGTCTGGCTGGCGGCAATTCCTTCCTTACGCGCTCCTGGGCCTGCTGGTTGCGGTGATCTACTATCACATCGCCGCCAAACTGGTCATTGACTGGTACACCACCCCCGACTACTCCCACGGGTTCCTGGTTCCGCTCTTCTCTCTCTACCTCCTCTGGGATAAGCGCAGCCGTCCTTCGGTCGATCCCGCTCGAACCGTCATGGAAAGGCCTTTATCTCGTCCTTCTGGGTATTGCCGTCCTCATCCTCGGGGTCTATGGGGCGGATCTTTTTCTCTCTCGCACCTCGCTGATCCTGCTTCTTTCCGGACTGGTCTGGACCTTTGCCGGCATTGCGATGCTGCGGGAACTCCGATTTCCCATCCTGGTGTTGCTGCTTGCCATTCCTTTTCCTGCCATCGTCTTCAGCCAGATCACCTTCCCGCTGCAGTTGCTGGCCTCGGACCTTGCCACTGGCGTTCTGCGAACAATAGGCGTTCCCGTCCTTCACGAGGGGAACATCATCGAACTCCCGGTCATGAAGCTCGAGGTCGCCGAGGCCTGCAGCGGGATTCGCTCGCTGATGAGTCTATTCACCCTGGCCGTCTTTTACGGCTATTTTCTTGAGAAGACCACCTCCCGCCGCGTCATCCTCGCACTGGCCAGCATTCCCATCGCAGTAGCGGCCAACGCCGCTCGTATCGTCGGCACCGGCCTCTGTGTCCAGTATTGGGACCCCGAAAAAGCGCTCGGCTTCTTTCACGAGTTCTCCGGCTGGGTGATGTTCGTCATCTCCCTCTCCTGTCTCTATCTGGTTCACCGCGCGATGAAGCTCGTCAAAACGTCCAACCCGCAGCCGACAATCAGGACGGCTACCCTATGAGATCTCCTCGTTATTGGACCGTCGTTCTTCTGCTCGTGGCCACCGCCTTCATCCTGTTCCACCGAGGCGACCGAGACAACGTCCCGCCCAGCGATCCACTGAGCCTGATGCCTAAGACGATCGACGGCTGGACTAGTCGAGACTTCCCGCTCGACGACGAAACCCTGGCCATTCTCGGCAAGGGCGACTTTCTCAACCGCATCTACTACAGTCCCAGCCTGCAGCCTGTCTCGACCTCAGGTCAGTCAGCCGCCGCCAATACCTCCGGCTCCATGCCGATCAGCCTCTTCATCGGCTACTTTGCCAGCCAGCGCACCGGCCAGTCCATCCACTCGCCCCAGCACTGCCTCCCGGGCGCCGGCTGGACCTTTGAGTCTCAGCGCTATACCGACCTCGTCGCCGACAACGGCAAGAAATTTCGTGTCGGCGAATACGTCATCAGCGACGGCACCAATCGCCAGTTCGTCCTTTATTGGTACCAGGCCCACGGCCGAAGTATCGCCAACGAATACGTCGCGCATGCTTACATGATCGCCGATGCCATCCGTTACAACCGTACGGATGGCTCTCTGGTCCGCGTCATCACTCCGATCCTCGGGCCAGAGCCCATCGCCGACGCCCGAGCCCGCGTCGTTCGCTTCACCGCACAGATGGCTCCGCTACTGCCCCGTTTCATCCCCGACTAGACTCTCGTCGGGCGCAAAATCACGCTTCATCAGCTCCTCCGCTGCAACATCGTATGACCTCAGCGCAGGACCTTCATCGAAATCTTCATCTTGAAACAATTAGTGAGGAATAACGCAATGCGTACATCGTCCACCCTGGCAGCCCTCAAAATCTCCGCCGTTATGACTGCCTCGCTTGTACTCGGGGCTGCTCTGGGGTGCCATCGCGATCCAAACGTTCAGAAACAGAAGTACCTCGAGAGCGGCAAACGCTATGTCGAGGCCGGAAAATATAAGGAAGCGACCATCCAGTTCGCCAACGCCCTCAAGGTCGACCACAACTTCGCCGAAGCTCACTATCAGCTCGGCAAGATGTACCTCAAGACCGGTTCCGGAATGCCCGCCTACTCAGAACTCTCTCGCGCCGTTCAGCTTCAGCCCTCCAATGTTCAGGCACGCATCGACCTCGGAAACTTGCTGGTCGTCGGACGGCAGCCCGATAGCGCCGCAGAGCAGGCCAACGCCGTGCTCGCCATCAATCCCAACAACGCAGACGCGTACGCGCTCCTCGCCACCATCGCTGCCTCGAAAAACGACAGTGCTACCGCACTGACCCAGATCCAGAAGGCTCTTTCCATCGAGCCCAATCGCGCCGCCTTCCACACGACGCTCGGCCTCATTCAGGCCTCCGATCCCAATACCGCCGCGGACGCCGAAGCGCAGCTACGCAAAGCCATCTCGCTCGATCCCGACCAACGTCAACGCACACATGGTTCTCGCCTCCTTACTCGCCCGGAAGGGGGACATGGCTGGCGCCGAGGCTGAGCAAAAGGCCGCCATCGCCGCCGACCCCAAGAACATCATGGCGCGCACCACTCTCGCTCAGCTCTATCTCAGGGAGAATGACCCAGCCAAGGCTGAGGCGACTCTCCATCAGGCCGCCGAAGACCTCGGGGATACCCTCCAGGGCGCAGAACTGCTGCAGGACTTCTACGTCGGCACTCACCAGTTAGATCGCTCCGAATCCGTCTACGCCGATCTCGTATCCAAGCACCCCAAGAGCGCCCCCCTCAAAATCGTCTACGCACGCATCCTGATCTCCAAAAAAGAGCTGGCGAAGGCCCGAACCACCGTCGATGAGCTCATGAAATCGGATGGCAGCGATCCCAATGTTGCCGTTCTCAACGGCATCCTCCTGTTGAACGACCACAAGCCAGGGGATGCCGTCGACGTCCTCCAGAAAGCCGCCAAGAACAATCCCGAGAGTGTTGATGTCAAGATATGGCTCGCCCGCGCCGCAGAGGCTAAAGGTGACATGTCTCTCGCGCAGCAGAGCTTCCAGGACGCTGCCAAAATCAGTCCCAGGAACCTCGAGGTCAAGGAAGGTCTCGCCCAGATCGCCATCCAGCGGCGGGACTTCACCCTCCTGGCCCAGATCGCCGACGAGACCATTCCTCTGGTTCCCCAGTCCGGAACCCCCTACATCTGGCGCGGCATAGCGGAGCGCAATCAGAACAACTATGAAAAGGCCGATGCGGACCTCCTTGAAGCTATCAAATTGAACCCGAAAGACTCCGCCGCCTATCTGGAACTCGGCCAGCTCCGTCTTGTCCAGCAAAAGTTTCCCGAGGCCCGGACCTTCCTCGATCAGGCCCTTGAAAATAATCCCAACTCCGCTCGGGCTCTTCGGCTGCTCGTCGCCCTTGACCTCCACGACAAGCAGCCCGCCGCTAAGGCGATCGCTCGCGTCCAGGCCCAGATCGCCAAGTCTCCGCAAAACGCGGAGTTCTACGATCAGCTCTCCGAGCTACAGTACCTTACCGGCGACTCTGCTGCCGCCGTCGCCAGCGCCGAGACTGCTCTGAAGCTCAATCCGTCTGACGGCGCTGCGGTCATGGCCTTAACCCATGCTCAGGTCGCCCATGGCGATGCCCCCAAAGCCATCGAAACCTGGCAGAAGTGGGCCACGGACCATCCCAAGGACGCCCAGGCCTACGCTATTCTCGGCTCGCTGGAAGAGGGGCAAGGCAATACCGATAAAGCTACTGCCGACTATAAGAAGGCTCTTGAGATCGATCCCGACCAGCCCGTCGCCTCCAATAACCTCGCTTACCTCATGGTCGAGACCGGGCAAAACCTCGATGTCGCTCTCACTCTCGCCCAGAACGCGCGTCGAGGCTTGCCCAACTCCCCCAACACCGCCGATACCCTCGCCTGGGTCTACTACCACAAGGGTACCTACCTCACAGCGCGCGATATGCTCGAGGAGGCCCTTAAAACCGCTCCCAATGATGCGTCCCTCCACTATCACCTCGGCATGACCTACACTAAGCTGTCCGATAAGGCTAGCGCCGAGACGCACCTCAAAAAGGCTGTCGACTCTTGCACCCAACACCCAGGCCGGCAAGGACGCCCAGAAGGAGCTCAGCTCACTAGGCTAGAGCAATCCTGGCGCCGCAGCGCTTCACCTGGCGAGGATCTGCGTTTATTCATCCTCGGGACTGGCTCTTGATGAGAAACTGTCAGGGAGAGTGGCCTCTGGCCGAGCCGCAGCGGCGGCTCTGTCCAGAATCAGCCGGGCCCGCATCATATTCTGCAGCGAGAAGCATGACCAACAGGGGACTGCGTGAACAGTAAAACCATCGCCCGCAATACCGCCTGGTATGGCCTTGAAAACGTCATCAGCTTTGGCTCCAGTCTGATCACCTCCATTGCGATCGCCCGTATCCTCGGGCCTACGAAGATGGGTTACCTCATCTACGTCATCTGGATCATCGGCATCGTCGGCAGTCTTGGCAGCGCCGGCATTCCTGCTACTACCCGCAAGTACATGGCGGAGTTTCTCGGCAAGGGCGACCTCTCCACGGCACGCTTCATCTATTTCCGTACCTTCGCGATTCAGGCCGTTCTTTCCGCTGTCGCCACCCTCGTCGCTGCTGGCTGGGTGCTCCACGATGCCCCGCCGGACTACCGCCTCGCCTCCGTTCTCCTCATCCTCAGCATTCTCCCGATGATGGTGAACTCTGTGTCGGCCATGGCCAACGTCGCCAGCGAGGAACTCTCGGCTAACCTTGCCGGCTCGATTACCTCGACAATTACCTTCTTCATCCTCACATTCCTCGCTCTTGTCCTGGGATGGGGAGTCACCGGCATCGCTGCTGCGATGCTAAGCATGCGTTTGGTCGACTGCGTCGTTCGTCTCGTTCCCACAATGCGCCGTATCCGCGGCTGGGACTCTGACGATGTCAACATGCCAGCCGATCTCCGGCCACGCATGATGCGTTTCGCCTTTCAAGCCGTAGTGGCCATTCTCGTCAGCCTCGTCGTATGGGACCGCTCCGAACTCTTCCTGCTCAAGCATCTTTCGAGCGACATCCGCCAGATTGCCTTTTACTCCGTCGCCTTCAGCATTGCCGAGCGCTTGCTCATCTTCCCTGGCGTCTTCGCCGGCGCGACTGGAGCCAGCATCCTCGCCCAATACGGTCGTGACCGCTCTCGTCTCCCCGCCATGACCGCCGCCTCTGTCCGATACCTCGGACTCACGTCCTTGCCGCTTCATATCATCGCGGTCGCACTGGCCGGGCCCGCTCTGCTGGCCCTGTACGGCGACAAATACCTCGGGGCTGTCGTCGTAGCAACGGTCGCTCCTCTTCTCTGTCTCCCCAAAGCCTTTATAAGCCCAATCCAAACCTTCTTCGAAGGCACCGACGAGCAGAATTACTTCATTGTCACTACAATCATCGCCTCCTTCATCGACATTGGCGTCGCCTGGTACCTCATCCCCGCCCACGGAGCGCTTGGCGCCTGTCATTGGCAGCGGCGTTGCCCAGATATTCGCCGTAGGTGTCATGTGGGTGATCGGTATCCGCAAGTACGACATCCGCCTGCCGTGGCGCTTCTTCGCTCGAGTCACGGCGATCAGCGTAGTGGCTGCACTGGCCGCGCGTCTCTTCGCTGACCGGCTGCCTGCCGATCGGGGGTCTCGTCGCGGGCAGCGTGGCCTCCATCGTCGTCTTCTTTGGGCTTGCCTTCCTCTTTAAAATGCTGGAGCCCGAGGACTGCAGCCGATTCAAAGTCATCTCCGCTGCCTGTCCCCGGGCTCTGGCCCGTCCTTTGGATTACTTCTTCGACTCGTTTATCCGTCGCGTCAAATCCGACTCCACTGCAGTCTGAGCTCTTCGTGTCTCGGTCCGGCAAGCCCTCCACCACAAACCGGACGTACTGCCCCACCTGCTGATCGAGCTGATGCCGCGCCACCACCGACTGATACCCTGCCTCCCCCATAGTGCCCCGCAATTCCTCATCTCGAATCAGTTGCAGCAGGCAATCTCCCACAGCATCCGCGTCCCCGGCCGGCGCCAGTAAGCCCGTCTTCCCATCCTCCAGCAGCTCCGGCAGTCCGCCAATGCGGCTTGCAACCACGGCCAGCTTCAAGGACATCGCCTCCAGTACCGCCAGCGGACAGGCCTCCTGCCACAACGACGGCTGGCAGTACAGATCGCTCGCATCGAATATGCCCTCGTCTGTCGGATTGTTGATCAATCCCGTAAAACGGACCCGCTCCGAGATGCCCAACTCCTCCGCCATCCCTCTGATATTGCTCCAGCAGTGGCCCGTCGCCGCAGAACATGAAGTATGCGTCCGTCCCCTCGTCCAGCAGCCGCTTGGCTGCATGCAGCATGGTGTCGACACCCTTCACCGCCAGCATCGCGCGACACCTGTGTAATCACTGTCTTGTCCTGAGGCAGCGAGAACCGTTCCCGCATCTGCCTGCGCCGCTCGAGCGTCCAGCTCCCTTACCTCCACGCCGTTCGGCACCACAAAGTTCGGCGCGCTGGAGATTCCCAGCGACGTCCCCGTCGCCTTCGTAAACTCCGCAACGCTCAGAATTCCATCCAGGGGATAGGTCAGAATGCGCCCGATCAACCGCTTCGAGAGGCTCAGCGGTCCCTCCGGGAAATCCAGCACCCGCGAAGAATGATCGTTGAAGTAGATCAGCCGGCATCCTCCCAGGCGCGCAAGCCACGGAAAATATCGCATGACCCCACGAAACGCATACAGGAATGTGTGAGGACGGTACCGGCGAATCAACCGCCACAGATCCTTCGAGCAGGCCATGCCCAGGTGCCCCTGGTTGTTCAGCGATTCGATCTGCACGAACGGAAACTCGACATAGCGGCGAAACTCGTCCGAGATATCCCCGTCGAAGCACAGATATCGTGTCCCATCCCTTCTCATTCATCGAAATGGAAAACGACCGCAAAAACTTCTCAATGCCGCCGATCTTCTGAGGTGCGAGGCCAAGCACGAACATGACGCTTGGGCGTTTCCTCGATTTACCTTCCCTCATTGGCCCTCAATTCTCTTGGCAGTCTTTATCCCGCGCCGTCATCTACGAGTGCCCTGACTCGTGCATACTCACCGGCGTCAACAACATGTAAGCGTACCTCAACTGAGATTTGATTAATTTTAATTCTTCGTTCTAGTGACCAAGGCGAACATCGCAATCTCTCCCGATGGTAGCGAATATGTGCCTTGACCCGGTCGCATCCGCAACGCTTTTGCATATGAGATGCCTGTCCCTCGTGTTCCCGAAACCCAAGGCCCGGCTCCGACTTCACTCGGTAAAGGGGGTAGTGCAAGGAGATCTGCAGCCACAGATCGTAATCCTCAGCATAAGACTCCGGATCAAACCCTCCCGTCTTCTCGTGCACCTCCCTGCGCCACATCACATACAGCCCAACATACGGCTTCGGAAATAAAGCCTCGTGCGGCTCCTTGCTCGGAATCAGGCTCTTCACCTGGCCTGTAGCATCGATCCTCTGCGCGTCCCCGTAGACAAGACCCACCTCCGGATGCTGCTGCAATGCTTCAACCAGGTGCTCGATCGATCCTGGGTAAAACAAATCATCCTGCGCCAGCCGGGTGACATACTCCCCGCGGCTGGCCTCCAATGCGCTCTGGAAAGCCCGTGCCTGCCCGCCATTCGTCGCCCGTTCTACTACCCGGATGCGTGGATCCCGCTCGGCATACGTTCGAATGATCTGCAGGCAGTCATCCGGACTCTTGTCATCCACGCAGATCAACTCGAAGTTCGTGTACCTCTGCCCGAGACAGCTCTCGATAGCGGCAGGCAGATACTCTCGACCCTTGTAGCAGGGCATCAGTATGGATACCAGAGGCTGAACTTCATTCATACATGCCGTCCCAATCTAAAATTCACAAGTGGTACGGCACCGGTCGGACGCATTCCCATCGCAGAATTCGTCCTCACTTGGCGATCCCCAACTCATGTAAGCGGTAGCGAACATACCCCTTCAAAATCTTCATCCTTATAGCCGCGGAAAAAGGATTTCGCTTCGCCAGCGCCTTGTGATAGCGCTGCTGAGCCTGCATCGTAGTCCGGGTCATTTTCTGGTGGTTCTGCGAAGCCTGCGCCGCATGCAACCGGAATCCCAGCTGCGGCTCTGCATGAACCTTCAGCAACTTGTAATCCAGCGAGATCTGCAGCCACATGTCGTAGTCCTCTGCATACGAGTCGCTCACAAACCCGCCTGCCTTCTCATGCACCTCTCTGCGCCACATTACATAGAGGCCAACTCGGTTACGCGGCATCAGCGCCCGCTCCGGCTCCTCGGTAATCATCGGATATAGAATTTTGTCGTCTTCATCGATCTGCACCATGTCGCCGTACACCAGCCCCACCTCCGGATGTTCCAGCAACCCCTGCGCAAGCGTCTCCACCGCTGCCGGATAAAACAGGTCATCATGAGCCAGCCGCGTCACATACTCCCCGCGGCTGTTCTCCAGCGCTGTCTGGAATCCTCGCCCCTGACCGCCATTCTTCTCCCGCGCAAACACCCGGACCCGCGGATCGCGAGCAGCATACTGTTGAAATATCTCAAGCGTATCGTCCGGGCTCTTGTCGTCCACCCCCACGACCTCAAAATTGGGGTACGTCTGCGCCAGGCAGCTGTCCAGAGCCTTGCGCAGATAATTGTTTCCCTTGTAGCACGGCATCAATATGGAAACGAGCGGCATAGACGCCGGTGTCTGTGGCTCTTCTATCACTCTCGCTTGAAACTTCCATACACGCGTGCTCCCGGCTATCTGGTATCTGACGAACCCCACCAGTATCGCCGATTTACATCCATTCCCCACTCCCCCGTGCGTGCAGGCAATACAACTTTCGCTCGCATTCTTCATTAAAAAAATCACCGGAAGCCTCTCCCGTGAGGCTTCCGGCGACTCATGCAACGTTTACAACAACGTATGTCTATTACGAACGCATACTGCGGAACAACGCACCGGCGGATCCAAATCAGACCCGTGCCCAGCAGCAGAAGCATGCTAGGTGTCGCGGTTGAGGTCGTCGGATTCGTAATGGTCGTATTTGCAAAACCAGCATTTGACGCGCCGTAGCTGCCAACTGTAGCCGCATGTGCGAAGGTAGCCGTCGCTGCGAGTACCGCTGCCAAGGCAGAGAGTTTCAAAACGCCTTTCATGATTCCTCCTGAGATACCGCTGGGGGAGCGGGGCCCGAGGTATGCAATTCGTGCGATATTTTTGATCGATCGCTATAAACTCGACGAATATTTCTGACGATTTACAAACCTTTAGTTCTCGTGCATTTGGGTAAGTACACTTCAACTTCGCACCCAATCCAGAGATCCGTTCTACCCAGAGAGGCCGCGAATCACGTACGCATCTTCTGCATACCTTACTGATGCAAGCGGGGATCCAAACGTAAATTGGTAGATTGCAATGGGTTGGAATCGGTGGTCGCAGACGAAATGCAGCGCTTTGCATATCGAGACGGCAAATATCTGGCAAGGATCACAAAATAATCGTGCTCTCCTGCCTTCAGCGTCATCAATCAGCGCATGCCGAACTTCTAGTCCTGACTGCTCCTCTCGGCAGCCCGCTTCTACCGCCTCCTACACCTGGAGATAAATCGATTCGCGACTGCTGCCACATTTAGCGGAGACGCCGTCGTCAGGAAGCCCCCGCCGGAGTTGCCTGCTTTGTGTCCCATCCGACCGGCGCGAGCCTTCGCCTAACGTTCCACCCCGGTCGAGCATCCAACCATAATGCAAACCGTTTCGCATCAACAAGGCGAACCCAGCTGTGAAAACATCCGATCGACTCTGGGCCGATTCCTCTTTCTTCTATCCGCCTTCCTGCTCGGCGTTCCAGCCCTCTCTGCACAGCCCACCCCACTCAGCGGTAGCCCTCTCAACGACGGTTACCACGATCTCTATAACCTCGACTTCGACGGTGCCCACCGCAACTTCCAGCAGTGGATGACCGTCCATCCCGAAGATCCCATGGGGCCCGTCTCCGACGCCGCCGCCTGGCTCTTCAGCGAGTTCGATCGCCTCCACATCATCGACGTCCAACTCTTCGCCGACCAGATCGCTTCGACAGCCGCCAGCGCCTCACCCCCGACCCCAACGTCCGCAAAAACTTCGACGACCGGCCGCCCAGGCCGACCGCCTCGCCGACGCCGCCCTCCAGAACAACCCAAAAGACGCCATCGCCTCTACGTCAAGACCCTCGTCACCGGCATGCGCTCCGACTACGCCCTCATGATCGAAAAGCGGGACCTCGGCGCTCTTAATCTACAGCAAGGAGGCCAGCGCCTTCTCCAACCAGGCTCTCGCCGTCAACCCCACACTCTACGACGCCTACCTCGCCTCCGGCGTCGAGAACTACATGCTCAGCCTCAAATCCGCTCCCCTCCGCTGGATCCTCGGCTTGACCGGCGCCGGCACCAACCGGGAAGAAGGCATACGTCTCCTCCACATCACCGCCGCCCAGGGCCACTACCTCGCACCCTTCGCCCGCATGATGCTCGCCGTCGCCGCCCTCCGCGACGGCCACCCCCAGGAGGCCCGCGCCATCCTCATCGCGCTCTCGAAGGAGTATCCCCAGAACACCCTGTACGTCCGCCAACTAGCGCGCATCCACTGAAATAATGATCTCTCAATGTCATCCGCAATACATTTCAGCCCACTGCCCGTGTAAGCTACTACTTGGGTAGCTGCACATCCTCCGCGAACCAACATTCCCTCGCTATCCAACTCGCTGCTCTAGCTTTGCACCAAAAAAGGGTCTCATAAGCATGCGCATTTCCTCTGTCGGAACGGCCTACCCTCCTCATCGTTACTCCACAAGCTGTAATCGCCGAAGCCCTCACCGATCGCTGGGAGGACAAGCTCGAGGAACCCCGCCTCCTCACCCGCCTCCACGCCAACTGCGGCGTCGAATTCCGCAACATCGTCTTCCCGCTCGAGCATTACCCGGCCTCGTCGGCTTCGGCGCCAACAACGACCTGGATCAAGGCCGCCGTCGACTCGGCGAAACCGCCATCAACCGCGCCCTCGAGCGCGCCGGCATCACCGCCGCAGACATCTCCGCCATCTTCTTCGCCTCCGTCACCGGCATCGCCAGCCCCACCATCGACGCCCGCCTCATCAACCGCATGCCCTTCCCCGTCAACATCAAGCGCACCCCCATCTTCGGCCTGGGCTGCGTCGCCGGAGCCGCCGGCATCGCCCGCGCCGCCGACTACGTCCGCGCCTTCCCCGACCAGATCGCTCTGCTGCTCTCCGTCGAGCTCTGCTCCCTCACCTGGCAGGACGACGACCAGTCCATCGCCAACCTCATCTCCACCGGCCTCTTCGCCGACGGCGCCGCCGCCGTAGTCATCGCCGGCGCCGAGAGCAAGCTCGCCAACACCACCAAGCCCAGCCCCCAGAGTCCTCGACACCCGCTCCACCTTCTATCGCAACACCGAGCACGTCATGGGCTGGGACATCGGCGACATCGGCTTTCAAGATCGTCCTCTCCCCCGAAGTCCCCAAGGTCGTCAACGATAACCTCCTCGGCAACGTCGAGGGCTTCCTCGCCGACAACAACCTCACCCAGGCCGACATCTCCAGCTACATCTTCCACAGCGGCGGCCCCAAGGTCCTCGAAGCCATGGAGAAGCTCCCTCAGCCTGCCCACCGACGCTCTCGCTCCCTCCTGGAAGTGCCTCCGCGAGGTCGGCAACCTCTCCGCCGCCTCCGTCCTCGCCGTCCTCGAGGACTACCTCATCAATCACCCCGGCAAACCCGGCAC
Organism: uncultured Acidobacteriaceae bacterium; assembly: GCA_963797415.1. Lineage (GTDB taxonomy): Bacteria > Acidobacteriota > Terriglobia > Terriglobales > Acidobacteriaceae > Edaphobacter. The sequence goes on along the minus strand of CAWCPB010000006.1, from coordinate 157,188 downwards.
CTACAGCATCCTCGCCGCCATGGGTCCAGCCTTCTGCTCGGAGCTCGTGCTGCTTCAGTGGTAAGTCAGAGACAATTAGATGACAAAGAAATCATCTTCTTACGTGAAGCCAGCACGTCTAATGGATAGCGAAGGCCCTGAGCGAAGGGTCTTCGACTCTAGTTCAGACAGGCTTGGTAAGTGGATCTTGCGACTCAACGGACCCCGTAGTCACCCTGCATACCCCTGCCGCTCCGATACCGATGTCTTCATCGCCGGCGCAGGCCCAGCCGGTCTCGCCTGCGCCATCGCCGCCGCCCGCCGCGGCCTCACCGTAGCAGGTCGCCGACGGCATGAAGCCCCCCATCGACAAAGCCTGCGGCGAAGGCCTCATGCCCGACACCCTCGCCGCCCTCACCGACTCGGCGTCGACCTCACCTCAGCTCCACAGCGCACCCCTCCACGGCATCCGCTTCCTCGGACCGCCGACGCCTCTGGCGTCTCCGCCCACCGAAGCCATCTTCCCCGCCGGCACACGGCCGCGGCATCATGCCGCCCCGTCCTCCATCAGCTCCTCTTCGACCGCGCCCTCGCCCTCGGGTCCGCTTCCACTGGCAGACCGTCGTGCAGGAATCGAGACATCCAGCCACGCAGGGACAGTCCTCAAACCATCCGCACCAACCGCACACCTTCCGCCGCCCGCTACATCGTCGGAGCCGACGGCCACCAGTCCCGCATCCGCGCCTTGGCCGGCCTCGACCGCGCCTCCGTCTCCGCCCGCCGCATCGGCCTCCGCCAGCACTTCGCCCTCGCGCCCTGGACCGAGCCACGTCGAAGTCCACTGGAGCGACCACGGCCAGGCCTACGTCACCCCCATCTCCCCGCACGAGTCTGCGTCGCCTTCGTCGCCGCACCAAAATTCCCCAGCTCGCCAGCGCCCTCGCCCACTTTCCCGCACTCCAACGCCGCCTCGCCTCCGCCACACCCAGCGACGCCCCCCGCGGCTCCATCACTCTCAGCCGCAAACTCCACCGCGTCACCCGCGGCAACATCGCCCTCGTCGGCGACGCCTCCGGCTCCGTCGACGCCGTCACCGGCGAAGGCCTCGCCCTCTGCTTCCGCCAGTCCCTCGCTCTCGCCGCAGCCCTCCAGGCCGACGACCTCGCCCAATACCAGCGCGCCCACACCGCGATCCACCGCCTCCCTCACTTCATGGCCCGCACCCTGCTCCTCATGGACAGCTCCCCGCGCCTCCGCAGCCTCACCCTCCAAATCTGTTCCACGCCACCCCCGCTCTTCGAGCATCTCCTCGAACTCCACATCGGCCACGTATCCCTGCCGTCTCTTCGGAGCCAAAGGTCTTCTTTCGAACGGTATGCGCCTCCTCGCCCATTGAAGCTCACCTCTCCGAGCCAATCTTCTCCTTTACATCGCCCACGGCATCCCTGTAATTTGAGCTAAACAAGCAAAGGTCACGATTCCATGGAAGACATCGCAAAGCGCTGCATCGAGATCATCGCCAAATCGAAAAACATCCCCGCCGAGTCCATCACCCTCGACAGCACCTTCGACGAGCTTATCATCGATTCGCTCGACAAGATCAACATCTCCTTCGAGGTCGAAGAGGCCTTCGACATCGAGATCCCCGACGACGCCCTCGGCTCCCTCAAAACCGTAGGCGACGTCGTCAACGGAGTCATCAGCTCCGCGCAGAAGAAGGCCGCCGCCAAACCTGCTGACCTCGCCACATCATAGTCTCCCTCAAAAGAGTATCTGACGTGAATCGTGTCGTCGTCACCGGCCTCGGCTGCATCACCCCCATCGGCACCACCGTCGACGACTTCCGCCACTCCCTCTTCGCCGGCATCACCGGCATCGCCCCCATCGGCCCGTTTCCCGACGCTCCCGCCGGCCATCCCGGCGTCCGCTTCACACAGATGGCCCAGGTCGTCGACTTCGATCCCCCCCAGCACATCTCCACCGGCACCACTCACCGCCACCGAGCGCACCGCCCAGTTCGCCCTCGTCGCCGCCCGCACCGCCGCCGAGCACAGCGGCCTCCTCAAGCACCACGCCCCCGACAGACACCGCCATCATCCTCGGCTGCTCCTGCGCCGGCCGCCAGGCCGAAGAACCGCAGTAGCCAAGCTCTACACCCGCGACGCCCGCGCCCATCCCCTCACCGTCGTCCGCACCATGGCCAACGCCGGAGCCAGCCACATCTCCATCGACCTCGGCATCACCGGCCCCGTCCTCACCATCTCCACTGCCTGCGCCTCCGGAACCCACGCCATCGGCCTCGCCTTCCACATGATCCGCTCCGGCATGGTCGACCGCCGCCATCGCCGGAGGCCACGAAGCCCCTCTCACCTTCGGCTTCCTTCGCGCCTGGGACAGCATGCGCGTCGTCTCCCCCACCGCATGCCGTCCCTTCTCCGCCGACCGCGACGGCATGACCCTCGGCGAAGGCGCCGCCATGCTCACGCTCGAAACCCTCGACAGCGCCCAGGCCCGCAACGCAACCATCTACGCCGAGATCGTCGGCTTCGGCATGTCCGCCGACGCCTGCCACATCACCCACCCGCCCCCGACGGCGCCGCCGCCGCCATGCGCAAAGCCCTCAAAGACGCCGGCGTCTCACCCGAAGATGTCGGCTACATCAACGCCCACGGCACCGGCACCCAGGCCAACGACTCCATAGAAGCCGCCGCCATCCACCAGGTCTTCGGCCCCCGCGCCTCGCAAATTCCCGTCAGCTCCACCAAGAGCCCTCCACGGCCACTCCATCGGAGCCACCGGCGCCATCGAAGCCCTCGCCACCATCCTCGCCCTCCAAGACGGGCGCCTCCCCGCTCACCGCCGGAGTCACCACCGTCGACCCCACCCTCAACCTCGACGTCATCATCAACGAACCCCGCACAGCCACCCCCACCATCGCCCTCTCCAACTCCCTCGCCTTCGGCGGCCTCAACGCCGTCCTCGCCCTCCGCCGCTACGAATAGCAGCCGTTCAAATTGTCCACCTGCAAGTTGACATCCTTGCACTACAATTGTCATCCTTACCCCCACTACAAATTGTCATTCTGGAGCGAAGCGAAGGATCTGCTTTTCGCCTTGTATCGAAGAGGCACGCTTCGCCTGTTCTGCTACCATCGCGAGCGTGACGATCTTCTCTCATAATGGGCCCGAACCTACCTTCGCCGATCTCTACCAATCCATGTCGGAGTTGGAACTCAACGAGCTTCTTGCAGACGTATATTCTCTCGTTCCCGAAGCTCGCGCAGCCCTTGCCGCTGAATTCGCTACTCGTGGCCTGGAATTTAACGAACCCCTCCTGCCCGGCGAAGACACCACCGCAGAGTTTCGCCACCTTGTCACTATCCGCCGTTACCGTGATCTCTCCGAAGCGATTGTCGCCCGAGCGGTCATCGAATCCGCCGGTATCTTCTGCTTCCTGAAAGACGAAAACCTCGTCCGCCTCGACTGGCAGGTATCCAACTTCATCGGCGGCATTCGGCTCCAGGTCTCTGCTGCAGATGTCGAATCCGCCGAGGCCATCCTCTCGCAGCCCATCCCAGACGAGATCACCATCCCCGACCAACCAGGCTTCCTGCAGCCACGATGCCCCCGCTGCAATTCGACAGACATCGCGTGGGAGCGCCAGGGTCGCAAAGCCGCCTTAGCCTCGCTCCACCTCTTTTCCATCCCGTTACCCCGCGGCTCAGAGTCCTGGACCTGCAGCAACTGCGGCCTGAAATGGGGTGAAGACGAAGACTCTTCGCAGACCACTTAACATCCCAAGCTAAAATCCGACGTTTGACTGCTCACTCAACGGGTGAGGGCAATCTGTTCACATCAATTTCAAAAAATAAACACCACCACCATCAAACCAACCTTACTCACCGCACATCACAACTTACAACGCGGGTGAAAACATGAGACGCTCCCTTCTCCCTCTCTCCCTCCTGCTCCTCGTCTTCACCTCCACCAACCTGAACGCCCAGGCGAAGTTCGCCATCTACGGCAGCGGCGGCGCCGAAAGAATCGGCATCGTAAACAACAACTGGAATCCGGCCGGCATCGTCGGCCTCTACTTCGGTGTTGCCAACCTCGGCCCGCTCGCTCTCGCTGCCGACGCCCGTGCCGATCTCTCCACCGACGCCACCAGCGGCCTCTTCGGCCCACGTCTCGCCCTGCACTTTCCCTACTTCCCCATCAAGCCCTACGCCGAGTTCCTCTTCGGCTTCTCCCACTACACCAACTTCGGCAGCAGCTCCAGAAACGCCACCAGCTTCGCCTATCGCGGAGTCGCCGGCATCGACACCACCATCCTCCCCCACATCGACTGGCGCATCATCGACTTCAGCGACGGCCGCATCACAGACGTCAATTCTCCCGGCAACATCAGCCTCACCACCGGAATCGTCGTGCGCTTTTAGCCTTCATCCTCGACCCCGCCCAGCCTCCACCCCATCAATCATCCCCACAGCACTCACCGAACTCCCCAGCGACAGCCCCACCGCAACCCAAAGCACCACCCGGTAAGCCGAAACAAACGACTCCCCAATCAACTCCCGAACCCGAGGATCATCCGTCGTCTCATCGGCAAGCTTCGCCCGCTGAGCATCGATCCTCTGCCGCTCCTCCGCAGGAAGCCGCAGCCCGTCCAGCCCACGGCTCATCCGCTGCCCAAACACCGCGGCAAACACAAACCCCAGCACCGCAATCGCCAGCAACCCCGCCACCCGCGACACAGCATTGTTCACCCCCGAAGCGATCCCCGCATGGCTCTCGTCCACCGCGTCCATCACCGCAGTCGTCAGCGGAGCCACCGTCACCGCCATCCCCACTCCCAGTACCAACGCCGCCGGAAACACCGTCGTCCAATACGACCCGCCCCCGGCAGCCCGCGCCAGCAGCGCAAAACCCGCCGCAGCAATCACAGGCCCCACCACCAGCGGCAGCCTCGCCCCATACCTCACAATCAACCCACCCGACCACCGCGACAGCAGAAACACAATCAAAATCAGCGGCAGCAGCGCCCCGCCAGCCTGCGTAGGCGAGTAGTGCTGCACCTGAATTAAATCCAGCGGAAGAAAAAACAACGCCGCCGCCAGCGCCCCATACAAAAACAACGTAATCAGATTCGCCCCGCTGAACGTCCGCGAACGGAACAGTTCCAGCGGCAACATCGGAGCCGGACAGCGTGCCTCCACAAACACAAAACCCACCAGCGCAACCACTCCAATACCGCCCGCAACCCCGATCCACACACCACCCCGCCCAGCCTCGATCAGCGCAAACGTCACCCCGCTCAGTCCCAGCGTAATCAGCGCCGCCCCCGTCAAATCCAGTCGCTGCGCCTGCCCGCGGCTCTCCGGCACACGCCACAACGTAATCAGCAGCACCACCGCCGCCAACGGCAGATTCAGAAAGAACACCCACCGCCACGATCCATGCTGCACCAGCCATCCACCCAGCACCGGCCCAATCGACATCGTGATCGCCGTAAACCCCGACCACGTCCCAATCGCGCGCCCCCGTTCCTCCTCAGGAAACGAAGAGCTGATCAAAGCCAGACTCCCCGGCACCAGCAGCGCTCCGCCAACACCCTGCAACCCCCGCGCCGCAATCAACTGCTCAATACTCCCAGCCATTCCGCACCACGCCGAAGCCCCCGCAAACAGCACCACTCCAATCGAGAACACTCTCCGCCGCCCATACAAATCTCCCAGTGCACCCCCCACCAGCAGCAGCGCCGAAAGAAACAGCGCATACGACTCCACCACCCACTGCAACTGGCTGCCCGTCGCACCCAGCGCCGACTGCAACGCCGCCAGCGCAACATTCACCACAGTCCCATCGATGAAGACCATGCTCGAGCCAAGAATCGTAGCCGCCAGAATCCACACTCCGGCCTTCGGCACTCCGGTCGTCGTCGCTCCACCCGGCAAACTGGACATGCGCGCCCTCCCCTCAGTCTAGCCCCCAGCGTGTTCTTGAAGTCGTAACGAATCTCAGTTCAGGAGATAGTAAAAGGGCTAAAGAGGCCGCTGAAAAAATTCGTTTCGCTTAAGTGCACGGCTTCAGCCGTGCCGTAAGTATTTTCTTTGTAGTGCGGCTTGAGCCACTGAGGTACGCCTTTCGTTTGAAGAGCCACTTTTTCAGCACGTTCTGAATGACCGCAAATGCTCTCGCTGACTCTCTCATGCGCCGCAGTCGCTCACCGAAGCCCTGCACTGCGATCTGACGGCAACGGCTTCGTAGTCGTGCGCAACGAACAAACCTATCGCACTGCTCGATAATCTTTACCCCTTGACATCCGACAGGTCGCTAATGCATTCTCTTGTTGAATGTCGAGGGGAACATGCCAGCCACCGATTTGTTACAAGGAACGCTTGATTTACTTGTCCTGAGGACGCTCAGCGCTAGAGCCAATGCATGGCTGGGGTATCGCGCAACGAATTCAGCAGGTGTCAAAAGACGCTCTTCTGATTGGGCAGGGGTCGCTCTACCCCGCTCTTCACCGGCTGGAGTACAAAGGGTGGATTCAGGCCGAGTGGGGCGCCTCGGAAAACAATCGCAAGGCAAAGTTCTACTCACTGACGAAGACTGGGCAGAAGCAGCTACAGGCTGAGCTAGAGGACTGGGGACGTATTTCAACAGCAATCGCGTTGGTGCTCGAGTAGGAGGAGTTTCGATGTTTAAGGAATGGCAAACGCGGCTCCGTTTCTTGTTGTCTCCGAAGCCCCATCGAGAAATAGATGACGAGCTGCGTATTCCACATCGAGCGGCAGACCCAGGCAAACACCGCTGCCGGTATGACGCCGGAGGAGGCGCATCGGCAGGCCGTCATTGCGTTCGGCGGGGTTGAGAGCGTGCGAGGGCAATCTCACGAACAACGTCCAAGCTTCTTCCTTGGGACCCTTCTTCAAGATCTTCCGCTATGGCATCCGGCAGCTCCGAAAGGCGCCCGGCTTTACGGTTATCGGCCGTGCTCACGCTGGCGCTGGGGATTGGGGCAAATGCGGCGATCTTCACCCTGGTGAATGCGTGCTGCTGAAGAACCTGCCGGTGGTCGATCCGCAAGTCGCTGGTGCGCTTGGACGATTCCGACCAGTGCTGCGTGAATAGCGGCGCGCGGAAGACGGCGACTATGCCCATCTTCTCCACCGACACCTAGAGCAGTTCAAGAAGAACAAGCCTGAGTTTGAAGAGCTGGCGGCGATGCAGTCGGGGTTCAATTTCTTAACCCGCTGATCGTGCGCCGCGACCACTCGGACGAGGACCTGCCGCATTCTTCAGTGCAGCGAGTTCGTCTCCGGCAACTACTTCCGCACCTTTGGGCTGCGGCCCCCGGCTGGACGGCTGCTGCAGGACACCGACGATGTGCAGGGCGCGCCGGTCGCTGGCGTGATGAGCTATGCGGCTATGGGAGCGCGACTATGACGCGCGACCCCTCGGTCGTCGGGCATCTTCTGGATCAATACCAAGCCGGTGACCATTGTGGGCATCGCGCCGCAGCAGTTTCTATGGCGATCGCATGCAGAGCTCGCCGCCGGGTGTTCTATCTACCCATCGAGTCGCTGCCGAGCTGCGAGGCACGGATTATGTTCATGAGCCGGACGCGAGGTGGCTCTATCTCATCGGCACGGGTGAAGCCGGGTACGGCGCTCGTCCGCTGGAGCAGAAGCTCTGGCACAGTTGAGGCAGCTTCTTATCGCCCAGCAAAAGCTTCTCTCGAGCGCGCATGACCGCCGCTCTGCTCGACTCGCATGCAGGTTCCTCTTACCCCGCGGCGGTGCAGGCATCCAGAACATGCAGGCCGGCTATACAGGTCGAACCTGACACCTGCTGCAGTGGATCGCCGGGCTGGTGCTGCTGATCGCCTGCGCCAACATCGCCAACCTCCTGCTGGTGCGCGGCATGGGACGCAAGGCGGAGATGAGCTTGCGTACGGCGCTGGGTGCGGCACGCGTGCCGCATCGTTCGCCAACTTCTGACCGAAAGCCTGTGCTGGCGGTGATCGGCGGCATCGTCGGCGCTTGCGCGTTTCGTATGGCTGGAGCAGAGCTGCTGCTGAAGCTGGCCTTCCCGTCTTCAAACGATGTGCCCATCCATGCCACCCGCCTCGCTGATCGTGCAGGGATTTGCGATTGCGCTGTCTCGCTGATGACCGGCGTGCTCTTCGGCGTGGCGCCGGCGTGGCTGCTCGGCAAGCGCACAACCTGCCGATGCACTGCGTAGCGGCTCGCGCACAACGGCCGGCGGAGCTTCGGTGCTGCAGCGCGCGCTGGTCGTGATGCAGGCGGCGCTTTCGCTGGTGCTGCTGGTGGGCGCAGGCCTGTTCGCCCAGGCCTCAGCAAGCTTGAGCACTTTGACATGAAGCTCGACGCTACCAACCGCTACATCATTCATTTCGATCCGCAGGCCGCGGGTTACTCTTCGGCGCAGTTGGTAGCTCTTTACCAGACGATCGAGGAGCGCTTCCACCAGATTCCCGGCATGGTCAAGGTCGGTCTCAGCACCTATACGCCGATGGAGTCCTATAACGACAACGACGTCGGTCCAGATCCAGGGACAGCCAGATCTGTACAAGATCTCGTCGTATATATGGGCTAACTCTGAGTACTTCGACTCCGTGGGCACGCGTGTGGTGATGGGCCGCGGCTTCGGCCCGCAGGACACGCCTACCGCGCCCGCGGTCGCGGTGGTCAACCAGGCTTTCGTGAAGACCTTCTTCAAGCCGGGGGAGAACCCCATCGGCGCGCACCTCGGAGGTCACCCGGACTCGCCGGGCGACTTCGACGATCGTTGGCGTGGTGGAGGACACCACCTACGGCACGTGCGCTGGAAGAACCACTCGATGTTTTTCCTCCCCTCCTGCAGCGAGCCGCCGTCGGATAAGAGAGCCGACCGATAAGGTTGGAGCACTCTATGCCGGCCGATCGTGCTGGAGACAGCGCGACCCATGGATAATATGGAGGCCATGTCGCGGAAGACGCTCTCCAGCATCAATCCGAACCTGTCGGTGGTGAAGTTCCAGACCTTCAGATCGACCAGATCGGAGAGCAGTTCACGCATGCGCGGATGCTCTCGCGGCTGATGACGCTTTTCGGCGGGCTGGCGCTGCTGCTGGCTGCGGTTGGACTCTATGGCGTGACGGCGTATGGCGTGGCACGGCGCACCTAGCGAGATCGGCATCCGCATGGCATTAGGCGCGGAGCGCGAGCGGCGTGGTGGCGATGGTCCTGCGCAGCGCGCTGTTGCAGACGCTGCTTGGACTGGCGATTGGAGTTCCGGTCGCGTTCTACGGGGTGACAGCTGGTGAAGTCGCAGCTGTATGAGATGACGACCGTGAGTGGCGGTGCGCTGGCGGTGGCGGTGGGAACGTTGCTGGCTGCCGCGTGCGTTGCCGGGTTGATTCCGGCGCGGCGAGCGGCTTCGGTTGATCCGGCGAGTGCATTGAGGAGTGAATAGGTAGGTGATGCGGCTGAGTTAAGTAGAGTGAAACCAATATCTAGGTATTCTCTACATAATTCCCGAAAAGGTGGGGTTTCGTTAAGTTCAACCAGTGAGAGTCGTGCCCGACTGTAGAACTCCCGTAGCTGTTTCATGTGTCAAGCGTAAATTCACATAAACATCACAAAGTAAGCAGGATAACCATGGCGTCTTAGTTCCACCCAATCCGGTAAAATGGAAGTAGAAGAAAAAACCTCAGCCCAAAGGCTGAGGTTTCGCATTTAGGCCCTAAAACATTCGGCACGGACCATAAAGCAAGCCGAATGAATACTTTGCACATATGTTCTTGTAGAATCAATACGTTGCACCGGAAGTCCAAAGCTAAGCATCTTCGAATGAATACTTTGCACAAAAACGAGGGGGAGGGGACTCCATACCCCGGAAGGGAGAAAAATCGAATGCCACAGGCCGCACCCGCGATACCATCTCGTCAGATGCCCGCGATCTCCGTCCTCATCCTCACCAGGAACGAGCAGCACGACCTCCCCGGAGCCCTCGCCTCCGTCTCCTGGTCCGACGACATCCACGTCTTCGACTCCTACTCCACCGACTCGACCATCGCCATCGCCCAGGCCGCCGGAGCCCACACCCACCAGCGCACCTTCGACGACTACGCCACCCACCGCAACGCCGCCCTCCAACTCCCCTTCAATCACCCCTGGCTCCTCATCCTCGACGCCGACGAGCGCCCCACCCCCGAGCTCTCCCACGAGATGCAGCAACTAGCCCTCGCCGCCCCGCACGAAATCTCCGGCTTCCGCCTCCGCCGCCGCGACTTCCTCTTCGACACCTGGCTCAAGCACGCGCAAATATCGCCCTTCTACATCCGCCTCGTCCGCCCCGAGCGCAGCAAATACACCCGCGCCATCAACGAGGTCATCGAGGTAGACGGCCCCATAGCCGAACTAAGCTACCCCCTCAACCACTACCCATTTTCAAAAGGCATCGCCCACTGGGTCGCCAAGCACAACCTCTACAGTTCCATGGAGGCCGAACTCATCTACCGCAACCAGGGCCTCCAGCAACCCTCGCTGCTCACCGCTCTGCGCCACCCCGACTTCCACACCCGCCGTCTCCACCAGAAGGCCATCTTCTACCGCCTGCCCGGCCGCCCCATCCTCAAGTGGCTATACATGGTCTGGGTTCGCGGCGCCATCCTCGACGGCGCCGCCGGCCTAACCTACGCCACCCTCCAAGCCTTCTACGAGTACCTCATCGTCATCAAAACAAAAGCCCTCCAACGCGGCGGAGCCTGACCCGTGATGAAGACTACAACAGCTTTACCGACGTCACCTTCAGCGTATCGCCCTGCACATCACCCGTGACGTTCACTCTCAGGTGGTCGGCCTTGTTGGACGCCTTCAGCTGCTCAAGGATCTTCGCATTACCATCTGCGTCGAACTTCAGATATTGCTTGTTGGCGGTCAGAATGCCATAGCCGCTCTTAGAGCAGACTAAAGCGCACTTACGCGTATGAGTGTCCGCATCGGCAGCCACCTTCTTCGAACACGACACATCGACCACCGAAACATCGTCGAACGTCTGCGTAGCGGCCAGTGCCGGAGTAGCCATCAGGCCCATTGCTAGTAAGGAAGCAAGTATCTTCATCATCTTCTCCATTTCATTACAGAGTTTTAGCAAGCTGTGGACTTGCGCTGGGGCCTGCCTCTCTTGCTTCCAGCGCGGTTTCTTCACGAACGGTCGTAAGTTGCGAGAGCGCAAATGCACCCACCGCAATCTCAAGATCGCGTACGGCAAGATCGTAAAACATACCCGTGGTGACTAGATTTACTGCAATTGCAATCAACCAAAGCATGACAATATAACTGCCGATCTTCGTCCATCGGCTCAGCACGATCAACCCGGCAATAATCTCCACGACACCAACAACATGCATGAACGCAGGAGTGCTGATCGGAACCACCTTCGTCGCAAAGGGGCTCAGGTACATTCCCCAGTCGGCCAGCTTATTGAAGTATTTGTCCAACCCGGCGATGATAGGCATCAACCCGAGGGCAATCCTCAACGCCCACCAACTCACGTCAAGGCGATGATCGAATGTCTTCATGGTTCACCTCTCAATCAGAAGAGTGCCAGGGAAGAGATTGGTTACACAGATAACAGTCAATCGAAGGAAATTCGGATAGCCTGCAACTAAGCTCTTTCTTCGCCAAACATTCTAACCCTCGAAAAGAGTATGTAACCTTCTCGACTCCTGTAACTCTAGTCAGTATGAGCAATCTATGGAATCAGCCGTAGCAGATAAGACCAAACCGGAAAGCCTCACCGACGAAGAGGTCGTGTCTCGCGTCCGGGCCGGAGAGACCGTCCTGTACGAGATCATCATGCGCCGGTACAACCAGCGCCTCTACCGCGTCGTGCGCGCCATTCTGCATAACGACGCAGAATCAGAAGACGTCATGCAGGACGCGTACGTTCGCGCCTATGAGCATCTCGATCAGTTTGCCGCTCGCGCACCCTTTTCCGCATGGCTGACGCGCATCGCCGTACACGAGGCCTTGGCGCGCCTCCGCCAGCGCAAACGCCAGGAACCTCTGGACGATGACGAAAATGACGGAGAACTATCCATGAAGATGACCAGCCAATCGCCCGACCCAGAGCAGAACGCATCCGGAGCGCAACTGAGGGATCTTCTGGAAGAAGCTGTGCTCGGCCTGCCGGAACACTACCGCTCCGTAATCATGCTGCGCGACATCGAAGAGCTGAGCACCGCCGAAACAGCGCACGTCCTCGATCTCTCCGAAGAGAACGTCAAAGTACGGCTCCATCGCGGCCACGGGATGATCCGTAGCTGGCTCTTCGAACGCATCGGGACAGGAGCGAAAGAAGCATTTCCCTTCATGGGCGTCCGCTGCGACCGCGTCGTCAAAGGCGTCTTCGAACGGCTCGAAGAATCCGCGGCTCTCAGTCCGCAGGTTCAGTAGATTCCTATTTACTTCCACCCGCAGACGCCAGGTCCGGCTTATGCAGCAACCCAATCACCGACTGATACAACCGGTTCCGCATCTCGAACCGGTCCCCCGCCCGCGTCACATACCGCACCACAATATCGATCCCCGATGCCGCCGGTCGCATGTCCACCGAAGGCGTCGCCGAGAACTGGCTCAGACCCTGCTTTGTCGCACTCTTCCACTCCGCCTCCGCCAGCTTGGCATCCTTCTCTGTCTCCTTCAGCACTGCGTCGTGAATCGCCTCGATCGTCTTGTAAGTGTCTTCATCCTCCGGCACATTCACGCTGATCTCGTCCCACATCCACTGCCCCGCCGTAGAGAAATTGAAGAACTGACCTGTGATCGCAAAGTTATTGATGAACGTCACCCGCCGCCCCGTCGGATGCCCTTTATCCGTCCAGTTGCCCGTCTCCAGCAGTGAGGTCCGGAACACGCCCAATCTCCACCACCTCTCCCGCCAACGCCATTGATCTCCACCCAGTCCCCCACCCGAATCCCATTCTTCCCCATCAACACAAACCACCCGAAGAACGCCAGGATGAAGTCCTGAAACACCACCGTCAACCCCGCCGTCGCCAGCCCCAGAATCGTCGGCACCTGGTTCGGCGCGCCGAACACCACCAGCAACACCACCAGCAGCGTCACCAGTTGAATCGCCAGGATCGCAATCGTCCGCAGCGTATGCAGACTGCGCCGGTCCACCCCCGTCCTGCGCGCCGCCGCCCGGTCCAGCAGCACCTCGCGCCCCCACCACACCAGCACCCCGAACAGCACCACCGTCGCAACTCCCGGTCAGCGACTGCCAGTATCAGGTGCATCACAATCCGGTGCTGCAGCCCCACCTGCGCAATCCACTTCCCATACACCGCCGACAGCTGCTGCTGCGTCTGCAGCCGGTCCTCCAGAATCGAGTGGATCTGCGCCAGCGCATGCACCTTCCCCATGCGCGCCACCTTGCCCTTCATCGAATCATCGGCATCCGTCGCAGCCCCGCCATCATTCGCACCTTCGCCGCGTAGCCGCGCTGGTCTTCTTCTCCAGTATCCGTCATGCTGCGCCATCAGCGCCTTCACATCCGCATCCGCCTGCGCCTTCGCCTGCTCGCAGCAGATCCATCCGGCTCCGCTGATCGAACCATCCTCCAATCCGTCCCGCCAGCGTCCCATACCGCTTCGCACGAAACCACCGCCGTCTGCCCGCCGCTGCTCTGCCTGCGTCGTCATACTTCTTCATCGCCGCTTCCCGAGCCGTCAGTTCCTGCTGAATCTGCCCGCGTTTGTCCCCGCTCACCCGCGCCAGATCATCGCTCGCATCGTTCAGCTCATCCGTGTCCAACTGCAGCTGCGCCTTCGCAAATCCAGATCGTCCGACAGCGAATCCGCCGTCGGACTCGCCGCTCTTCGTTGCCGCCGCCATCTTCGCCGTCAAATCGTCGACTCGCGCCTGGTCCTCCTTCACCAGTTCCTGCAGATTCGTCAATCTTCTGCTGCAGCGCCAGCGCATCCCCCGTCAACGCCCGCGTCTCCAGCGCCGCCTGCCGCAGCGCCATCGCAAACGCCTGGTCGACCTCATGGTCCGCCAGCCGCTCCGCCTCCCGCGCAAACCCCTGCTCCTCCGCCGACACCGCCAGCGGAGCCAGCGCCGCCACCGTCTGCCACGGCCGCTGATCCACCAGCCCGCGAAGCCTTGCCCGCACCGCCGCTCCCTGCAAAAACGGCAGATTCGCCATCGCACCCCGTGTCAAAAAGCTCGCCACCACGCAAACCACCAACAGCCGCCGCCGGAACCCCAACCAGAACTGCCCGCCCATTCTTCATCTCTACCACCCTAAACCTTTTTCGCTCCGACTCCCACAAAAGTCCCACACTATCCACCTCCCCAAACCCCGCCGCCCCCATCTACACTCATCCCATGTGCGGAATCGTCGGTTACATCGGCCCTAAGCCCGTCGTCCCCGTCATCATCGAAGGCCTGCGCCGCCTCGAGTACCGCGGCTATGACTCCGCCGGCATCGCCGTAGCCGGAGACCGGCAACGCCGGCCTCGCAGCTCCGCCGCGCCCCCGGCAAGCTCCGCAACCTCGAGGCCGTCATCGCCGACGCCCCCATCCACGGCACCTTCGGCATCGGCCACACCCGCTGGGCCACCCACGGCCGCCCCACCGAAGAGAACGCCCACCCCCACCGCGACTGCACCGGCACCCTCGTCGTCGTCCACAACGGCATCGTCGAAAACTACCTCGCCCTCAAGTCCGAGCTCATCGCCAACGGCCACAAGTTCGTCACCGAGACCGACACCGAAATCATCGCCCACCTCATCGAAGACAGCAGATCAAGCGATCGACCCCGGCATCACTCCTCGAAGAAGCCGTCCGCCGCGCCGTCCACCGCCTCACCGGAGCCTTCGCCATCGGCGTCCTCTCCGCCAACGAGCCCGACAAGCTCGTCGCCGCCCGCATGGGCCCACCCGCCGTCATCGGCATCGGCGACGGCGAATTCTTCCTCGCCTCCGACGTCCCCGGCATCCTCCACCACACCCGCAACATCCACTTCCTCGCCGACGGCGAACTCGCCGTCCTCACCCGCCACCGGCGTCACCCTCACCGACTTCGACGGCGACCCGCTCCCCCTCAAAGTCCAGCGCATCGCCTGGGACCCCATCCAGGCCGAAAAGGCCGGCTACAAGCACTTCATGCTCAAGGAAATCAACGAGCAGCCCCGCGCCATCCGCGACACCACCCTCGGCCGCGTCTCCCTCGACACCGGCCACGTCTTCCTCGACGACCTCGACCATCACCGACGCCGACCTCCGCGCCGCCTCCCAGATCACCATCGCCGCCTGCGGAACCTCCTGGCACGCCGGCCTCGCCGGCAAGTTCATGATCGAGCGCCTCGCCCGCCTCCCCGTCGACGTCGACTACGCCTCCGAGTACCGCTACCGCGACCCCATCGCCGACCCCCACGCCATCGGCCTCCTCATCACCCAGTCCGGCGAAACCGCCGACACCCTCGCCGCCCAGCGCGAGCTCATCGCCAAAGGCTCCAAGACCCTCGCCATCTGCAACGTCGTCGGAGCCGCCGTCACCCGCGAAGCCCAGGGCACCATCACCACCAACGCCGGCCCCGAGATCGGCGTCGCCTCCACCAAGGCCTTCACCGCCCAGCTCACCGCCCTCTTCCTCCTCGCCCTCCACCTCGCGCAGGTCCGCGGCACCATCACCGACGCCGAATCCCTCCACCTCGTCACACGAGCTCTCCAAGATCCCCGCCAAGCTCGAAACCATGCTCGCCCTCAACCTCCTCCGCCGCCACCGGCATGTCCGAAGGCGTAGCCGCCCCGCCCCACTCTCGCCACAGCCCGACGACTCAGATCCCGCCACTCTGGCGGCCAGACGCCGCAGCGCCCCCGCCTCTCCCTCGACGCCCAGTGCGTAGAGCTCGCCAAAATCTTCCACACCGCCAACGACTTCCTCTTCCTCGGCCGCGGCATCCACTACCCCATCGCCCTCGAAGGCGCCCTCAAGCTCAAGGAGATCTCCTACATCCACGCCGAAGGCTACCCCGCCGGCGAGATGAAGCACGGCCCCAACGCCCTCATCGACGAAACCCTCCCCGTAGTCTGCATCGCCACCAAAGACCCCAACGACCCCGCCAGCGTCCTCAAGTACGAAAAGACCCTCAGCAACATTCAAGAAGTCACCGCCCGCAGCGGCCGCGTCATCGCCATCGCCATCGAAGGCGACCACGGACATCGCCCAGCTCGTAGAACACACCATCTACATCCCCCAGGCCCCCGAACTACTCCTCCCCATCCTCGAAGTAGTCCCCCTCCAACTCCTCGCCTACCACATAGCCGTACGCAGAGGCTGCGACGTAGACCAACCCAGAAACCTTGCCAAGAGCGTGACCGTGGAATAAACAGACATACTTCATCACGAAAACAGGCTGATATATTTAGTCCGACCTTAGTACGCGTTTCGAAACCTTTATTGAGAAGAACATGGGCCGACCTATCGTTGCATTTTGTACTGTCCTTGGATTAGCTGTTATTGGTTGTTCATCAGGCGGAAGCGGATCAAACGGAAATGGATCCCCTCCTCAAAGCACGTCCGATTTCAGCTTAGCTTTTACCCCATCGACATGGACGGTTCAATCTGGTTCTACCCTCCCTGTTCAAATCGCACTCACCTGGACAGGCACAAACACCGCCTCAGTCTCACTGAGCCTGACAGCTCTCCCCGCAGGCATATCATTGGGTTCATCCGCTCCCGTCACAATCTCTCAGGGAAGCACGTCGGGCACACTCGTTCTTGTGGCTGCTGCATCATTATCCAAGGGGTCTTCTTCGTTGCAGATTGCAGCAACATCGAGCACCGGGCTCACTCATAGCTACACCATTCCGCTCATAATTTCTGGACCAGCAATCCCGCTTCCTGCAGCCGGCAGAACGTCCTACATCCTCACAGGTCAAATACCAGAGAGCATCGTCTATGATCGCGCTCACAAGATCCTCTACGCCGCCATTCCTGGTCTTAATCAAGTGTTGCTCATTGATGCAACGCGACAAACCGTCATCAAAACTTTGTCCGTCGGCACGCCCGGCGGAATGGACATCAGCCCTGATGGATCGCAGATCGTAGTGGGTTCAGACCTCGTGCCTTCCCTAACCTTCATCAGTACCACATCTCAATCGATCACCAGAACAGTGCCACTTTAATCCTTTGCAAATGGGGACAACTTCTTTGGCCTCACACTGAGCGGGGCGGTGACAACCCCCGTTTTTCTCGCAGGCGGAGACGTCCTCTTTCTCGGTCCCTTATCGAACCTATTTCGTTGGTCTTCTGCTACGAACGCAATCTCAATAGTGAACCCAAACGTCAGCAACCTAACCGACATAAAAATAGGCCGGGACCTACATCGGACACCTGACGGAAGCAAGGTGCTCATCACTACCCCCCAGAACAATCTGTTCATCTACGATCCGACGATAAATTCCATAACGGCTCAAAACAAAGTCTTCGCCGCGTTCGCTGCATCCGATCCCGTTAACCCGAGATTTGCCGCCTTCGATAGCAACGGTTTCGAAATCTTCGATACATCTCTTCACACTCTGGGAACGCTGCCATTCTCCAACCTGGGCGCCAACCGTCCATATGGTCTTCAGTTTAGTCTGGACGGCACTCAACTCTTTGTCGCCCAATCAGGGCTTTTCGGCGGCTTATACGCCTATCGCACCGTCGATGCCGTTCATTACACTCTTGGCCAGCAAGCGCCGCTCATGAGTTTTAGCGGAGACGATGAAACCAGTGCGGACGTTGACTCAGAAGTCCCTCTCGCTATCGATGAAAATAACCTCATCTACGGTCAGGGGCTTCGAGGCATTGCCATAGACGACCCATTGAACTACTACACAACCTCGTCTCCTGCAACGGGAAGAGGATTTGAATTCTTCAACCCCAACTCGGGTCCAGTAAACACGGCGAGCCTTACACAACCTTATAACTCTTACAGCCCCACTCCTGGCGCCTATTTTGATGGCGTTCCCGCTCTGGGCGTCTCGTCCACTTCAAACGGCAACCTCTCCATTACGACACCGTTGATCGGCTCTCCTGGCCCCGTAAACATCAATATGGTCGAACCGGACAAGAGTTTTTCCTTCTACCCAGCCGCATTCACGTTCGGTATCCAGGCGACCAGTCTCCAGCCCTCAGCCGGTCCTGCAGCCGGAGGCATTACAGCCGACGTGCTTGCGTACGGGGTTGGCGGCGGACTTGCAGGTACTAGCGTCACAGTAGGCGGTGCAGCTGCAAAAGTCGTCTCCGTAACTCGAGTTGGCGGCTTGCTCCCAAATCCGCTCCCGTACTACGACGTTCAATTCATAGTACCTCCGGGAACGGCGAACACGGCCGTAGACGTCACCATATCTGGTCCCAGCGGCGCCGCGACGCTTTCGAAAGCCTTCCAATACGAGCAGGAAATCGCAAACTATCCCTTTCCAAATGGCGATGTTCCCGATCGGATCGTCTACGATCCCTCGCGCAAACAGCTCTATCTCGGAACACGCGATCACATCGACGTCTTTTCAACCAGCTCGCGCAGTTTCCTCGAACCCATCGTTCCTCGCACGTTGCACGGGAAACTTGCTCTCAATGAATTCGATATCTCACCCGATGGAAAATGGCTCGTCGTTGCCAACCTCGCAGACGAATCGATCGCCATCATCAACCCCGATCAACCGTCCACAGCCACACTCGCTCCCCTCGGCTATACGTCCGGTACCTACACCTACGGACCATACTCAGTTACTGCCAACAGTAAGGGAACCTTCTTCGTCGGTCTGGGTGTACTGGGAATCACAGGTGCCGGAAATTCGCTCTACGAACTGAATCCCGCATCAGGTACTCTGCAACAGCGCACAAGCGTGGGAACGGCCCCTCTTGAAATTGCAGGTTATCGTCTCCTCCGTTCAGCCGACGCTACAAGAGTGCTCGTGGCCGGCCCCGATAATACCGCAGGGCCGATTGTTCTTTGGAACGCGACAACCGATGCTTTTGTCAGTGTTACAACGCCAGGCTTCGTCTGGGATGCAGCCATCTCTCCTGACGGAACAACCTTAGGCGTGCCAGTCACAACACCAGCGGGGCCTACGTATCAATATGTGCTCGATTCCAGCTTCAATATCCTTGCAAACGTTATCGGTCCGGAAGGACTTCACTCAGGAACTCTTTATGGTCAGTTCCTCAGCCCATCGGGAGCACTACTCTATGTGCCTGTCCGCAATGGAATCGATATCAATGACGTCCACACAGGCAGCCTCGTGAGGCGTATAGGAGTACAAGAGGCAGGAAATGGCACAATCTATCGGGCTGCAACTCCCGACGACACAGGCAGCTATATCTATCTACTGACTCTTAGTGGTCTGGATGTTATCCGTGACGTCCCCCCCTCTCCATCAAAAGTATCTCTCCCCTCCCGAATACCGTGAATGCCGGCACCGTCATCACTCTAAAGGGAAGCAACTTCCAGCCTGGAGCAGTTGTCGCCATCAACGGTCAGAACGTTCCTACTACTGTTACGGATCCTCAAACACTTACCTTCGTTTTGCCTTCGGCCACGCCCGGAACCAATCTTAAGATCACAAATCCGAGCGGAGAAACCTACTCGTTCTAAATTCCGGTGACAGGGTGGGCGGGTCGCCCACCCTCAAACCAGCCATCAAATCTCGGGTGCCCCGTTCATACGCAGCCTCATCGCGTGAGCGGGGCTCGGACTCATCGATTTCTCATTCTCGAACCCCAACCCGCTAAAATCCCACCATGTTCCCCACCTCCACCCAGGCCGCCGTCCGTTGGGCAAAGATTCTTCTTCTCGCTGTAATCGCGCTCTTCTTCACTCTGGTCGCCTTCACGAACATCACCGCCTTCGACACCAACTACCAGTTCGTCCGCCACGTCCTCGCCATGGACACCACCTTCCCCAACAATCACGCCATGTGGCGGGCCATCCGCTCCCCCGCCATTCATCTCGCCTTCTACATCGGCATCATCCTCTGGGAAACACTCAGCGCGCTCCTCGGATGGGCCGGAGCCATCGCCCTCTTCCGTGCCCGCCACGCCTCCCCCGCCGCCTTCGCCGCTGCCAAACGCATCGGAACCCTCGCCCTCACCACCGGCCTGCTCCTCTGGCTCTTCGCCTTCACCACCATCGGCGGAGAATGGTTCCTCATGTGGCAATCAAGAGAATGGAACGGACAGCAAGCTGCCTTCCGCATGTTCGTCACCGAAGCCCTGATCCTCATCCTGCTCCTCTTGCCCGAGGCCGAACCGTCCCTCCCAAGCCGATAAATTCCTGTCAAGCCCCCAAACCCATCAACCCAAGCCAAACCAATGACTTACACCTGGCGTAGTAGTTACCCTTCACCCTCTAGAATAGAAATAGAGTGTAAAAACAGAAAGGATCAAAAGAAAACGGTTCGAAAGACAACAAACATCCCGTAACCCATTGAGCTGCACATATTTGGCGATAAACCCTTTGGAATGACTATTTTACAGGGAGTACTATCCCGTAAAGGACATAACATACTTGACGAATCAACCAGTCAAGAGCATGATTTGTCCAGCGGGGGTGCCCTGTGAGTAACCTCGCCGCAGAACTGGTGCGTTCTCTTTTCTGTGGACTCCCGCGACCGGAGAAACGCATGGCTGTATTTACGGCAGCATCTGACGAAAGTGCGGGGAAAGATCGGCATGACAAATTTGTATTCGCTGGTTTGATAGCCAATGAAGAAGATTGGTCGAAGATATTTGCCCCCGCGTGGCACGGGCTCGTTTTGAAAGGGCCACCGGAGATCGAGTATCTGCACATGACTGATATTAGAAGTCGGAAATGGCGAGAAGAGCAGTTCTTGACTGAACAAGATGCGGATGAGCGAGTGGACAGAGCGGTAAAAGCCATTGCAGCCGCCGACTTCATATTTTCAATAGGTCTTACAGTTAGCGGAGCAGATATCTGCGATGCATTTGCCAACGTAAAGGTAAAGTCTCCCAATAGGGCAAGTTCGGTTTTTGCACCCGATTACTTGTGCTTTTTGGGATATGCAATGGTGTCTCTTGATTACGTGGCTAGAGAGCATCCGGAGTGCGAAAAACTGGACTTCGCAGTGGAATGAAACGGCAAGATAACCGACTACATCAGCGATTTCCATTCCACGATTGGCAAACATATCGCTGCGCTTGGACGTCATGATTTGGCGCGATTGGTTGGTGAGCTTCTACCTGTCGGAAAAGATCGCGTCCGAGCTCAGGCGGCTGATGTTCTTTGTTGGCATACCGCCCGATTTAGAAACCCTGGAAGATGGATAGCAATGACTATCGTCGCTACGAACTACTTGGACGCAAAAAAGGGAACCTGCAACACCTGAGTAAAAACACCGTGGAAGAACTGGCAGCTTTACTCAATACACCAAACCATGAGGACCAAAATTTATGACGGAAAAAGAAGCATTTGATAAGGCAATGAAGAAGATTCTTTCTGTTTCGAAGGACGAACTCGATAAGCGATTGAAGGCAGAGAAGAAGAGGAAATCCGCCTCTTCCCGCGTCCCTGCCGTCTCACGTCAGAATGCCGTTTCCAGCACCTGACCAGTGACCTCCGCATAGGTCAACCGCTTGCCCGCAACCTGCGATAAGAGTTTCTTGAAACGCATTGAATCAGTTCATGTTTTTGCGATTGTTGTACCGAAACACTTGCTCATCAACATAAGCGTCCAGATGGAACGGCTCCACTGCAACATAGGTTCCGTTCAATCCACGCTTCAGCAGTGACCAGAAGTTTTCAATGCCCTGAGTGTGTACGCGTACCATTCACATACTCGTTGATGTGATTCACGGTGCGATGAGTGAAGTTCTTGTACTTGTCCGATACCGTCATAACCCGGATGTCCGTCAGTGAATACATGAGCGTTGAAACCAACATGCTTGAGAATCTCGCCCTGCAAGAACATCACGCCGCGCTGCGGGGATCACCTTGGCCCGAATCTGGCGAGTCTCACGGTTGAGCATTCCCATGACGATGGTCTTCTTCTCTTCCTGTCTGCGCTTACTCAGGTGCTTGTTTCTTGGCCTTGCCGCCTATATAGGTCTCATCCACTTCAATAGGGTTCTGCCAGTGTCCTCCAATGGTGTACTTGTGCTCTTCCTTCATCGCAACCCGCAGACGGTGAAGCATGAACCATGCAGACTTCTGAGTGACACCGATGGCCTTAGCGATCTCGTAGCTGACTGATGCCGTTCTTGCAGTTGGTAATCATCCAAGCAGTCATCAGCCACTTGTCCAAAGGCAAGGGAGAGTCTTCAAAGATGGTTCCGACCTTGGCCGAAAACTGCCGCTTCGCATGGCTGGACTTGCATTGCCATTTCTTCTGATTCGCCAGCCAAGACACATCGTTCCGCCCACAGGTGGGGCAGACGACTACGCCGTCCGGCCAACGCTGGCTGACCATATAGGCGATGCAGTTATCCGGATTGGAGAAGTGAAGGATCGCTTCCTGCAGAGTCTTTGGGCTGTTCCATGTATCAAGAATAGGGGTTCTATCTTGATTTGTCAAGTATGTTATTTCCCCCGTAACCATTCATTCTAGATACTTTATCGCCGGGCAATAGGGGGGGTGGGGGTACCCCGGGAGAGGCAAAGATGAATGCGCATCGGCACGACCGCCGTCATGCTCTGTCACGGCATACTGGTCTATGGCCGCACCGATCTTCTCTACGTCCCCGTCTCGCAACTGGTCCCAACCCACCAGCGCATCGTCCTCGACCTCTCCTACCTCTCGCACATCGACAGCCGCATCTACGCAACAACCAAAACCAAGGGTTGCTCCGTTGAGTTGAACCTCGGCAAAAAGATTCGCGAGCTTCTCATCATGATCAATGTGCTCCCAGCCTTCACGATCACCGGAGAACACGACATAAGAATGTGATCAGGCGAGTGGCCCCTCTCTCCGACATCGCTTAAATCAAATCACGCATCATAGCTCCAGAGGTGAGAACCATGGACCAAAGGACCATGATCGTCTTAGCTATCGTCGTGATCGCAGCAGTCGTCTTGATAGCGGCTCTGCTCATCCAACGCAAACGAAAGAGCGACCATCTAAAACAACAATTCGGCCCGGAATACGACCGAACTCTCCGGGAACAGGGAGACGCCCGTCACGCCGAAGCTGTTCTGCTCGAAAGAGAAAAGCGCGTCGAAAAGTTTGCCATTCGCCCTCTCTCCCCCGCGGACCGCGATCGATATGCGAATGAATGGGCCGATGTACAAAAGCGTTTCGTCGACGACCCTTCCATGGCAGTCACTCAGGCTGAGAAGTTGGTGACCGCCGTAATGACCGCACGCGGATATCCCATGGGCGACTTCGAACAGCGCGCCGCGGACATCTCCGTAAACTATCCGGCCGTAGTGCAAAACTATCGCTCCGCGCGCGAAATCACCGTGCGTCATGCGCAGGGTCAGTCATCCACCGAAGACCTGCGTCAATCCATGGTCTACTTCCGCTCGCTGTTCGATGAACTGCTCGATTCCCCAAAGATCGCAAATTCAAAGATAGGAGTCACCCATGAGCGAATCGCTTCTTAAGGACGAAACCTTGACCACCGCAGACATTGCCCATCCCGTCAGACGCCGGTCTCGTCCCATCAACCGACATCAACGACCGAAACATTCAACCGGCTCAGAAAGCTAACGCGCCTCAACAAACGATCGACGCGAATCCTCTGTTTCCAGACGATGAACTGCATAACTTCCGTGCCCGCTGGGATCAGGTTCAGACTTCGTTCGTTGACGAGCCCAGGCAAGCCGTAGAACAAGCCGACAGTCTCGTGGCAAATGTGGTCAAGCGCATCGCCGAGCAGTTCTCCGCCGAGCGCTCGACTCTGGAAGATCAGTGGGCCAAGGGCGACAACGTATCCACCGAAGATCTGCGGCAAGCCCTGCGCCGTTACCGCTCGTTCTTCGATCGTCTGCTCGCCTTCTGATCCATAACCACACCTCGGATGCCCATTTATGCAGCCTCACTGCATAAATGGGCATTAGCGCGAAGAAGCGAACCGCATTTCTCATGCGAACGCTCAAATCCTCACTCCAAAATCCCCAACCTCTACGAACGGCTAGGCGGAGCAGAACCCCTGAACGCTCTCGTCGCCCACTTCTACAAAAAGTCCCCACCACCCGTCCCCGAACTCTTTTCGACCCATGCCCAAGGCCTGATCCCACGCAGGTGGCCTAGGTCTAGCAACAATATTTAGGGGTCGATCTTTGAGACAGTCTCATCATCGCTCACAAATTGACCATCAAAAACTCCGTCACAACCTCCTGCAAAAACAACGAAAACAACCCAAACGGCCGCCTCCCCTCGAAAAAATACAGCTGGCAAACCAGACAGTAGGCCACGGAACCTTTGACCAGGGCCCGGTTGCGGGCTGTAGGACCTCTCCACTATCATCCCGCTCAGGTCATCGAAAAGAAGCGGTCTCGTCCGTACGGCCGCGATTGACCCAATCCGGTAGATGGACGACCTTACGGCCCACTATCAAGCAAGCAAGCAGGTTTGCCGCGCGACAAGCATCGCCGCACTGGCACGGCCCTCGTGAAAGCGCCGTTCGTCCGTCAACCTCCCCACAGACGGACTCAAACCACAATGAAATGTGTCTTGAGTCAGGCCCCTCAACAATCAACCTGCAACCGGAGGGTCGCAATGAACCTAACACCAGAACAACGTAGTCAAGTCATCGCTGAGGCTGGGAAACTTGCCTCCAACCTTCACCTCAGTAACGATCAGAAAGAAAAACTGCAAACCGCCCTTACAGAAGCTCGCTCCAAGGTGGGCGACTATCTCAAAGAGCACCCAAATGTCACGAGGGCCGACATCGTCAAGGCAGTCGCCGGCCAGCGGGACCAGATTCGTCAGCGTGTGGTGAGCTTCCTGACCCCAGAGCAAATGAATACGTGGGACGCAGAGATTGCCAAGGCCAAGGAGTTCCTTGGACAGAATATGGCGTCGTAATCGTACCCTTGGATATCCTCGGCGGCGATCGACAGACATTCGTCGCCGCCGGGTCTAGCAACCTGTGCGGGTGCCCCTTTGTGCAGGCTCATCGCAGAAGTGCTGTCTTCGTCTCCCAGGCGCTAAAATCCTCACCATGGCCCCAAAAGTCCCCACCCTCTACGAATGGCTAGGCGGTTCCGAACCCCTCAACGCTCTCATAGCCCGCTTCTACGAAAAGGTCCCCGCCGACCCCATCCTCGAACCCCTCTTCGCCCACATGCCTAAGGAGCACTTCGCTCACGTCGCCGCCTTCATCGCCGAGGTCCTCGGCGGCCCCGCCAACTACTCCGCCCACCACGGCGGACACGCCGCCATGATCCGCCACCACCTCGGGAAAGGCATCACCGAACAGCAACGCCAGCACTGGGTCCGCCTCCTCCTCGAAACCGCCGACGAGATGAACCTCCCCTCCGACCCCGAGTTCCGCTCCGCACTCGTCGCCTACCTCGAATGGGGCTCCCGCCTGGCCGTCATCAACTCCGCCCTGCCCGCCGAAACCCCCGTCGCCGAAGCCCCCATGCCCGCCTGGAACTGGGGCGTCCCCGGTGGCCCCTACCAACCCGACTCCAACGAATCCTGATAACCTGCACCTATGCCCGGCCCCACCCTGCAACAGCAACTCGATCACGCAATCGAAGCCCTCGCCGAAGCCGAACGCGAGCAAGCTGCCGGAGTACCGTACAAGGGCCTGACCTCTTGGGACGACAAGATCGCCCGGGTCAAAAAACACATCGCCGACCTCCGAGAAATGATCGCGAACGAATAGAAAGCAACCAGACAGTCAACTGCCTTGGGAGACCCCTCTAGGAGATGACCCAATGCAAATCCTGATTAATACCGACAAAAACATTCCTATGCATGGGGCGCTCTCTACTTGGATCGAAGCCGAACTCCACCGCCTCCTCGACAGATTCGACAGCCGTCTCACCCGCATCGATGTCTTCCTCGCCGATGAGAACGCCGCTAAATCCGGTCCGAAGGACAAACGCTGCGCCCTCGAAGTCTGGCCCAAACATTATCGATCCCTCACGATCACGGATGAGGCTGCGGACGTACAAACCGCCGTCTCTGGCGCCGCGAAAAGAATGCAACGCATGCTAGAGACCACATTCGAACGCATCGGCTACAAACGCTGACTGAGCGAGTGGCGAGGGTTAGCCCATAACAAATTTGGGTAGCGGGCAGCCTACTTAGAAAACGCACCCATACCTCTGGGTACCCCAAATCCTGTCAACCCCACACGTATAAATCCATCACTCTGAAAATAATCTCCGCCCGCAAAAATCCACTGGACGTGCTGCGCCGTACTCTATGCAACCAGGAGATCCCATCGCCTTTATCTCAAATAGACATTGACCCTGGATGTCCGTCCTGGAATCGCTACAGGAGATGAACGTCATGAACTCACCGAATCAAATCGAAGTCGCCCATTCACTCGAAGGCAACCAGTCAGCATCCTCCAGACGATCGTTCCTTAAAAACGCAGCGTTTGCCGGAGCCACAACCTTCGCTGCTCTCGGCGGACTCACCACCGCAGCCTCGGCCGAACAGCATGACGAAGACCCCGATAGCATGAAGTCGGAACACGATCACCTCAAGCAGGCTGATCGGGAGATTCTCGTCGCCGCACAGATCGCCGAAGCCTTGGCCGTCACCACTTACTCCAACATCATCGACATGGCCCCATTCTTCAAGCAGATTCCTGATGACGATCAGGGCTACCTGATCGCTGCACGTCAGGAGGAGATGTCCCACTATCTTCTCGAGCAGTCGGTCACCGACCAAGCCACACCCTTCACCCAGTTCTTCTATCCCCCAAACATGTTCTCCGACGCACAGACCACCCTCAATATTCTGGTCACACTGGAGGACGCATTCATCGCGGCCTATCTGGTCGGTGTGCGGAACTTCAGCACTCGCAACCTGCGAGTCACTGCCGCGCGCATCATGGGCATAGAAAGCGACCACCGCACACTCGCGCGTGTCGTAGGGAATGACGTTACCCCATCGTTTGGTGGTCCGCTTAGCACCATCACTGGCATCCAGGGAGTCGCAGAGAGTATCGCCCCGCCAAACAACAACGGCTACGAAAGAACGCTATGTTGGACCTCGATCAACCAGGCTTTAGTCGCGCTCACTCCCTTCGTGGACTTTAACGCCGCCAAGGCCGCAGGCTTCAACACATCGCAAGCCTTTCCATTCGAGCCTTTCACCCCGACTCTACCCAATCCGCTCGGAGCCTTCATCTCCTTCGCCGGATGCTGACATCCACGTCATAGAACGGCGGGTGCCCCACTCATCAGTCTCACTCCATGAGTGGGGCACCCGCGCTACGCCCCAACCGTTCTCTCCTCTAACCAAAACTGTTTAAGCCGGATACCCCGCGTCCATCCACCTCTTGAACAGCGAAACCCGCTCAGCCGGCCAGGGATCATCCGGGGGCATCGAGCCATTGGCAACCGCACCGTAGACACGTTCCGCATTGGCCGGCACACACATCCACGCGGGATCATCCAGATCGACCCCGTCAGGCTTCATGCATTCAATGTCCCCATCCCGGAAAAGCGGGCGGATATCCGTAGCAAAACTGAGAGCCATGGAGCCTCCTTTGCTGATTCTGACCTTCAATGAATTCCGAATCAGCCGAAACCTATCGCGTGGTCACTGATACGGTCACCAGATCCAGCACATCCGCGATAATCCGCGTAGCCGGGTTGTATGCCACTACATAGCCGTCATAGTACCCATACTGATATCCCGGCGGTGGCGGCGGACTCCCTGCCCAGTATGAATGAGGCACCGGCTGAACCACATACGTCTGCGGAATGTATTCTCCCTGCGCAAAGTGCGGCCGCTTGTGACCACGCCAACGGTCTGCATCACTTCGGTAGTGAGCATAGAACCGGCTGCGATCATCCTGCTGGAACCGGAAATCCTGATGCTTCTTTGCCTGCCCCGGCGGCATGCCGTGGTCTCCGTCGTCGTATTTCTTCGCCTGTCCCGGCGGCACGTTGCCGTATCCCTGTTTCTTTGCCTGCCCGGGAGGCACGCCGCCCGAAGGTCCTTGCGCTACGCTCACACCTGCTGCAGCCAGCAGCAAACCACCAATCGTAAGCCACTTCGAAAGTGCAACAGATCGCATGAAATCTCCTCTTATTTGTTATCTATGTCAGTCAGATGCATTTTTAAGGCGTGCGGAGTCATTTACTTCACTTCGCAGCCTCCCCACCAAGCACATGCGTAGAGTGCGTCACCGCCGCACCCGCCCGTAGAGCAGCCGCCACCATCGCCGCCTCTGCAATCTCCTCCTGCGTCGCGCCCGCAGCCTCCGCGCCCTTCCGATGCACCTCCAGGCAGTACGGACACTGCGTCGTCAGCGCCACCGCAACCGCAATCAGCTCCTTATACTTCTTCGGAACCACCCCATCCGCCATCGCCGCCTTATCGAACGCCCAGAAAGCCTCCACCGCCGCCGTAGCAGCCTTGCCCAGACCCTTCAACTTCTTCAAATTCGCTGTGTCATACATCAAGTGAATCCTCCTCGTGAACTCTCGTCAGTTTGACTCCCCATTACACCACCGTCAACTGACCGATATCTCTCGCATATTTGCTAATCCTCATGGTTCCTCTTTAGCGCTACCCTCACTTGATAGCTACGGAGCCATTTCATGAAAATCAAGTTACTGATCTTCCTCCTCGGACTTTTACTCCCCACAATCTCATTCGGTCAGAGCTCGGCTCCAAAGGGAGAGATAGCCTTTGGATATTCATTCATCAACGTTCACCCCGACCTGCCTCCCATCACCAGCTACAACATCAACGGCGGCGGAGCCGCATTCGTATATAACCCCACGCCCAAATTCGGGATCAAGGCAGAGTTCATGGACTACACCGGAGGCGGTGGCGCGCAACTCAGAGCTCACGGTTACAACGGCAACGTAAGTGGAAATCTCTTCACGTATCTGTTCGGTCCGCAAATCAAAAAACACCGAGGCAGATTTATGCCATTTGGCGAAGCTCTATTCGGAGCCGGACATAGCGGATCCTACGCAACGATATACAACACCATCCACGGCATCCAGTCCGGCGGCAGCAGTAACAACTCCTTTGCAATGGAGACAGGCGGTGGACTGGATATCGCCATAACGCCATACGTCTCGATTCGCGCGGTCGAAGTCGATTATCTTTTAACTCGCTTCAGCGCCCAGCAAATTAGCGCAAATCAAAATAACTTCCGTTATATGGCGGGAGTCAACATCAGATTTGGTAAAGGTAGCTAAGAATTCGATTCGGATAGAGGAGTGCCCATCCTTCGCGACCATCGGCGAAGGATGGGCAAGGCAATTTCACCTCCTCGTCTTCAGTCCGTTCACCCCCACGCTTTCCCGAGAGCTTCCAGCCCAGCCGACCCAAGGTCCTGAGGCGTCATCGCGGGTTGTATTTCAATATCCGCATTGAATAG
Organism: uncultured Acidobacteriaceae bacterium; assembly: GCA_963797415.1. GTDB lineage: Bacteria > Acidobacteriota > Terriglobia > Terriglobales > Acidobacteriaceae > Edaphobacter. Next base: position 127,655 of record CAWCPB010000006.1, on the reverse strand, counting down.
AAGGAACCACGGCTCTGCGAGCGACGGAATCTTCGAAACGTCCGCCAAATCGACGATCAGATGCGCAGATCGGCGACCACCCGAGGCCGTGAAATACGCAGCCTCAGGCTTCTGCTGGTCAAGGATTCGTTTCATCTTGGCTCCAATGCTGCCGTCCTTGACCGCAGCGTTGAAGGGCTCATGGGGAAGAGTAACGTGCATCATCATGCGCATAAATCGCTCCTGAAGTTCGAGAATGTTTGGGGGCCTTTGAAAAGGGGAAACCCCAAACCTACGCCCCATCAGGTTGAGACGTCAAGGCAGGAGACACCCATCACTGCACCCGATGACAAGTCGACGACATCTTCCCCGCAATCGAGTCCGAAGAAAAAGTAGTTCCTCGTCCCACCCGCATCCCACCAGATAAACTCCCTCGCAGCATACCGCGCACCCGAACCCGAAATCACATTCGCAAAGACCAGCGAGCTTCCGCCCACAGGAACAACCGCCAGACTATTTCCCGCACCATTCAGATACTCCACCGAAAACACACCAGCCGGAAGCCCCATCTTCGCGCCCTGCGCATCGCATGCGAACTTCACCGTGTTTCGAGAGATCGGTTGCGACCCGTTCAGATGCAGCGTCAAGTCACTCGCTCCCGCCAGAGCACTGCATGCTAGAACACCTGCCCCGGTCGCAACCCGCTTCCACATTGCGCTCATACCATCGCCTCCTTGGCACTCAGCGAAAACTCATCATAGTGTCAAGAAGCTGGTCCCGCCCGGTCTCCACGCTCATCCCGCTTAAACGCCACTGCCGTCAGGATGACCTCTCCTGGCGGTGTAGCATCCACCCACTCTTTCAGGGTTTTACTTTCCAGATCCCCGAGACCGAGTGCACCTGTGGCTTCCAAGTCAGCGGCGAGTTTCTGTTCGGCTTTGGTTCGTCTGAATTTGCATCCCGAATGTCTGCCCGCCTACCCACAGCTTATTCAGAAATTCGGAGGACCCATATCGATTAAAAGTCACATCGGAGCCGGTGTGTGGGGTGTCCGATGTCATCGGGGTGAATTGAGCCAACGTCGTGTGCTTTCCACTCGAATCCTGGATCGTCAAGACGCCCTGGTCATTCTGTCTTACCTCGTAAGTACCCGCGGGCATCTTCACGTTGTTCACCGTGAACGGAAACGTCGTCGTGAAGCTGAGACTATCGGCAATCTGCGCCTTGGCGGGCATAGAATACATGAGACATAGCAACGCGCTTGCTCCAAGCATCTTCAATATATTTTTCATAGCTTCGGTCCTCGAGTAGTGAGATTAAGTGGATGGATTAGGCGGAGCTCGCAATACACAGCTGGCCCTTCGCGCGCCTGATCCATCCCATTGTCTCAATCTTGATCCGCGGCAACACTAGCAATTCATAGAAGCCAAGTCGAAAAAACTACGAGGCTCCTTCGAACATCCAATCACTTCAAAATACTGGACGAACAACCACCCCGGCAGTATCGTCGTACCGTAACCACTTCATCCTATGGAGCGTACGATGTCCCGTATCGGGAACAAGTTCAAGATCTGCGGCCTCCTCACTGCCCTCGTTCTCGCCATTGCGCCCCCACTGTCCCCGCCCAAACCGCCCCAGCCACCTGGAACAACGAAGACACCACCCGCATCGTCACCACCGTCCAGAAAAAACTTGCGTCTCTCACCAACTACTCTGTCTTCGATGACCTTAGCTTTGCCATCCAGGGCAAGAAGCTCATCCTCAGGGGCTATGCCTCTCGTCCTATCCTCAAGTCCGACGCCGGCAACGCCGTCAAAGGCATCTCCGGAGTAGAGTCAGTCGACAACCAGATCGAGGTCCTCCCCCTCTCCAGCCTTGACGACCGCATCCGTGCCGCCGCCTACACCGCCATCTACACCTACCCGGCCCTGCGCAAGTACAGCGGCAGCGGCGGGCGCGTTAACAGCGGTCCCAGCGTCGCCCGCATGGCCGGAGGCATCACCAACGATCCCCCTCTCGGCTTCCACGCCATCCATATCATCGTCAAAAATGGTAACGTCATCCTCCGTGGCGCAGTCCTCAACCCCACGGACTCCAACCTCGCCGAGATCCGCGCCAACACCGTCTCCGGTGTCTTTAGCGTCACCAACGAGCTCGGCGTCCAGGGCTCCGGAAAATAGTCAGTGACGTATCACCTTTCTCTTCCAAATGGCGCGGCAAGTCGCGTTAGACCGCGCCACAGGAGGACGCAGCACCCCGTCTCAACCCTCATTAAAGCCGCATTCCCATCCGGTCTCAAATCGTTCTGCCGGACGCACAACCAGATCCAGCGTCCAGCCATCTCTTCTTATATGTAACTTCTTTGGAGCACACCATGCCCACCCCGAAGTCCTTCCGATTGTTTGTAGCGATGCTCCTCACCTTCACCCTCTCGGTCCTCGGCTTGCCGTCTCTCCATGCCCAGTCCGCAACCGGTGCTCCTCAAGCCGCACCCGATGCCTGGACGCCCGCAGAAGCGCAGAGCATTGCCGCCCAGGTCGGAAAGAAGATCACCTCCCTCACCACCTATGGTGTCTTCGACGACGTATCCGTCGCCATTCACGGCAAGACCATCATCCTTCGCGGCTACGCTTCCCGCCCTGCCCTCAAATCCGACGCCACCCGCGTTGTCAAAACCATTAAGGGCGTGGAGTCTGTCGACAATCAATTGGAAGTTCTCCCAAACTCACCCTCCGACGACCGCGTCCGGGCCACCGTCTATAACGCCATCTACACCGCGCCCTCGCTAAGTAAATACAATGCCGGCGCCGGCAATCTGGCGAGTGCGGGCAACGGTCCAAGCCCCCTCATCGCAGCCGGCGGCATCACCGAAGACCCACCTCTCGGCTTCCATGCCATCCACATCATCGTCAAAAACGGCAACGTCATCCTCACCGGCATCGTCCTCAACCAGCAGGACTCCGAACTCGCCCAACTCAAAGCCAACTCCGCCTTCGGAGCCCACAACATCACCAACCAGCTCATCGTCCGTGGCGCCCCACCGAACAAGGAGTAGCAAGACTTGACAAATATCACAGCAATCCTCCCGCCGCGCTATAGGACAAAGCTTACCGGTCGAACATCACTCGATGCCGTTGCACCCACCAGCAGGCATCACTCCCACCCTGCGGAAACATCGATCGGCTGCAATCCACGTCAGTCTTCCCGTCCGAGTAATACTCCTCCCGGTTCCCCTTCAGCGGAGCCACCACAACCCGGCTCACCGTCAGCCGCCCCATCCCACCACCCCTCGCAACTCTCACCCGCCACACCGCCCAGTCGCCCAGGTACACCAGCGCCAGCAACACCACCAGGCCCATCATCCCCTTGGCTACAATCCGCATCATCAAAACAAATCCTACCCTACCCCGCAGACGGCAATGAGAGGCACAATCTCCTGTCAAGCCCGCGACCACCCTATCTCCTTATCCATCAGTAGTCTGAACTTGGCCGAGTAGTTCCATCTGAGCCGCTATACTATACATAGAGAGGTGACCGCTCCATTGACTCGAGCGTCATGCTTTCCCCTTTAGATGGAATACTTTACCAATAACCCTTTTCGGTGCAAGACTTTGCCTAGGTGCCATTTCGGTATCTCTCTGTAAAAAAGGCACTTACCCATGGACTTACAACTAAGGGGGGAAGGGGGGATACCACCTCCGACACTCCCTGCATCGCTGCGGAAGGATACAATTTTCGAATGACGCTGACCCGCGCCGCGGTACTGCCGGCCCTCCTTCTCGCCCTCTTCGTTCTCTCCCATCGAGCCGCTGCGCAGGCGCTTCCCACCGCGACCCAGATGACGCACCTCTCCGCCTTCGCCGGAGGCACCGGCGTCTATACCAATCTCGAAGGCGGGCGCAACCTCAGCATCACCGCAGGACTCGACCTGTCCATCTATTCCTTCCGGGGCTTCCACCCCAGCATTGAGGTCCGCGGAACCTACCCCGTCCACACCGGCACCATCGACTCCCAGAAGAGCATTCTCGCCGGTGCCCGCATCGACCACCAGTACGGCAACTTCCGCCCCTACGCCGACTTCCTCCTTGGCCGCGGCGAGATCGACTATCAGAGTGGTGGCTTCACTGTCGGCCCCATCACCTCCCCCTCCTGCCCCTCACCCCCTCCTGCACCATCACCTACCTCTCCAGCACCACCAACGTCTACTCTCCCGGCGGAGGCGTAGACTACGACTTCACCGATCACTTCTCCGTCAAAGCCGACTTCCAGTACCAGTTCTGGAGCACCCCCCCCGGCGTCTCCTCCGGAAGCATCCACCCGAAGGTCAGTACCCTCGCCGTCGTCTACCGCTTCGGCGACAACCACCCCCGCCATCACCCCCCGCCACCTCCCCCGGCTACTCCACCATCCCCAACTACCCCCCGCCACCCCCACCCACCCCCTAACCGCGTAAAAATCGACGCCTGTACTTAACAATCTTCGCAATCCCTTCTATCTCGTCTCGTATGATCGAGATCATGAGCCCCACCCCCGAAGACCGCGCCAAAAACATCAAAGTACTCATCTTCGACGTCGACGGCGTCCTCACCGACGGCCAGATCTTCGTCATCCCCGACAGCGCCGGCCCTGACGCCCGAGGCATCGAAACCAAAGGCTTCGCCGCCCACGATGGCCTCGGCATCTCTCTCGCTCGTCTCGGTGGCCTCCGCGTCGGCATCATCACCAAGCGCCAGTCTCAGACCGTAGCCATCCGCGCCCACGACCTCAAGCTCGAGTTCGTCTACCAGGGCCAGGCTCACAAGATGGATGCCATCAATGAGATCCTCGCCAAGACCTACATCGGTATCTCCCAGCTCGCATACGTAGGCGACGACATCATCGACCTCCCTGTCATGCGTCAGTGCGGCCTCGCCATTGCCACCGCCAACGCCCGCCAGCAAGTCAAAGCCGCCGCCCACTACGTCACCCCCAACGCCGGAGGCTTCGGAGCCGGCCGCGACGCAGTAGACTTCATCCTCAAGGCCCAGGGCACCCTCGACAAAGTCATCGAAGCCTACCTCGACGAAGAGAACCCCGCCGCCGCCGCCGCCGACGTAGGCACCGGCAGGATGTAAATCCTTGCAGGCGAAGGAGAGGCGAACAACGCGCTACAATCTCCCCATGCCGCCAGCAACTCCCGAATCCCTAGCCTGGGCGCACCCCGTCACAGCCGAGTGGTTCCTCTCAAAATTCGGCTCCCCCACCGAGCCCCAGCAGCACGGCTGGCCCAGCATCCTCGCCGGCGACCCCACCCTCATCTCCGCCCCCACCGGCTCCGGAAAAACTCTCGCAGCATTTCTAGTCTGCATCGACCAGCTCCTCCGCAAAGCCATCTCCGGCAACCTCATGCCCGAAACGCAAGTCATCTACATCTCACCCCTCAAAGCCCTCTCCAACGACGTCCAGAAGAATCTCGACGCTCCCCTTGCCGAAATCCTGCAGTTAGCATTAGCCCGCGGCTATCTCTGCCCCGAGATCCGTACCGGCGTCCGCACCGGCGACACCCTCACCAAAGACCGTGCCGCCATGCTGCGCAACCCGCCCCACATCCTCGTCACCACGCCTGAGTCCCTCTACATCCTCCTCACCGCCGGAAAGAGCAGGGAACACCTCCGCCGCGTCCGCACCGTCATCGTCGACGAGATCCACGCCGTCGCCCCCAACAAGCGCGGAGCCCACCTCGCCCTCTCGCTCGAACGCCTCGACGCCCTCGTCACCGGCGAAAACCGCCTCAGCCCGGGCCAGTTCCTCACCGGCCTCGCAACACCTCCGCAAAGAATCGGCCTCTCCGCCACCCAAAACCCCATCGAGCTAGTCGCCGACTTCCTCGCCGGCATCCACCCAAACCGCAAACCCGCAACCATCATCCAGGTAGGCCAGCGCCGCCAGCTCGACCTCGCCATCGAAGTCCCCTCCGACGAACTCAGCGCCGTCACCACCAACAACATGTGGGAAGAGATCTTCGACAAACTCGCCGCCCACGCACAAAACCACCGCTCCACGCTAGTCTTCGTCAACACCCGCCGCCTCGTTGAAAAGATAGCCTTCAACCTCGCCGAACGCCTCGGCCCTGAGCATGTCGCAGCCCACCATGGCTCCCTCTCCCGCGATCTCCGCCTCGACGCCGAGAAGCGCCTCAAAAACGGCGAAATCAAAATCCTCGTCGCCACCGCATCCCTCGAACTCGGTATCGACATCGGCGACATCGACCTCGTCTGCCAGATCAGTACCACCCGCGCCGTTGCCGTAGCCATGCAGCGCGTAGGCCGCGCCGGCCACTGGCGCGGAGCCATCCCCAAAGGCCGCTTCTTCGCCACCACCCGCGACGACCTGCTCGAGCAAGCCGCCCTCATCCGCAAGATGCGCGCCGGAGAACTGGATCAGTTACAAATTCCACCGCAACCCACCGACGTCCTCATGCAGCAGATCGTCGCCGCCTGCGCCGCCGAGCCCTGGGACGAACGAAACCCTCTTTCACATCCTCCGCCGCGCCTACTCCTACCGCGACCTCACCCGCGAGCACTTCGACGAACTCCTCACCCTCCTCAGCAGCGGCATCGAGTCCAGCCGCGGCCGCTACGGTGCCTACCTCCTCCGCGACGGCATCCAGCGCCAGCTCCACCCGCGCCGCGGAGCCCGCATGATCGCCATCGCCAACGGCGGCGCCATCCCCGACGTCGCCCTCTACAACGTCATCCTCCAGCCTGAAGGCGTCCAGATCGCCACGCTCGACGAGCACTTCGCCGTCGACTCCTCGCCCGGCGACGTCATCCTCCTCGGCAACACCAGCTGGCGCGTCCAACGCATCGAAGCTGCAGGCCGCGTCCTCGTCGAAGACGCACACGGCGCACCCCCAACCCTGCCCTTCTGGTTCGGCGAAGCCCCGCAGCGCACCGCAATCCTCTCCGACGGCGTCGCCGAACTCCGCGAACAAATCTCCACCCTCACCCCCAACATCACGCCCGGCTACATCTCCCCCACTCAACCCGAGGTCGACACTGCCATCGCCTGGCTCATCGAACACTGCGGCGTCTGCGCCAGCGGAGCCCACCAACTCATCACCTACATCGTCACCGGCCGCGCCGTCCTCGGAGCCGTCCCCTCCAAGACCACCATCATCGCCGAGCGCTTCTTCGACGAAGGCGGCGGCATGCAACTCATCCTCCACGCCCCATTCGGCGGCCGCATCAACAAAGCCTGGGGCCTCGCCCTCCGCAAGCGCTTCTGCCGCGGCTTCAACTTCGAGCTGCAAGCCGCCGCCACCGACAACGGCATCAACATCTCCCTCGCCGAGCAGCACAGCTTCCCCCTTGCCGACGTCTTCCAGTTCCTCACCGAACACACCGCCAAAGAACTCCTCGAGCAAGCCGCCCTCGCCTCACCCATCTTCAAATCCCGCTGGCGATGGGCCGCCGGACGCAGCCTCCAGCTTCTGCGCATGTCCAAAGGCAAACGCATCGCCCCGCAGATCCAGCGCACCCGCTCCGAAGACCTGATCGCCAGCGTCTTCCCGCAGGCCGCCGCCTGCTTCGAGACCATCGAAGGCGACATCGTCATCCCCGACCATCCCCTCGTCAACGAAGTCATGAAGGACGTCCTGCAGGAGGCGATGGACCTCGAAGGCCTCATCGAAATCCTGCGCGGCATCCAGTCCGGCACCATCCGCTGCCTCGCCGTCGACACTCCCATCCCCTCGCAGTTCGCCCACGAACTCCTCAACGCCAACCCCTACGCCTTCCTCGACGAGGCCGGCCTCGAAGAGCGTCGCGCCCGCGCCGTCTCCCTCCGCCGCGAAATCCCCGCCGCTCCCGAGGCAAAGCTCGATCAGGCTGCCATCGACACCGTACGCCGCGAGTGCTGGCCCGACATCCGCGACGAACACGAGCTCCACGACCTGCTCCACTCCCTCATCGCTCTGCCGCTGCAATTCGTCGACACCCCCGAAGCCCGCCACTGGGCAACCTTCTACGAACGCCTCACCCAAACCGGCCGCGCCAACACCATCAACTGCGCCGGAACTCCACTGCTGGGCAGCCACCGAACGCCTCCCCCACATCGCCACGCTCTGGCCCACCATACCGAACGACCTGATACCTGATACCTCATACCTGATACCTAACACCCAAAAAGAACAACTTCTCAACACACGCTAACTCAAAAATCGGAAACAGTCACAAAAGAAGCCGCCACAAAACAATTAGTTCAAGGATGGTTACAAATCCTCGGCCCCACCACCGCAAACTCTCTAGCCACCCTCCTAAACCTAAATCCGGCCGCTATCTACCAGGCCTTCCTCGCCATGGAGATGCAAGGCCTCCTCATGCGCGGAACCTTCGAACACCCAGCAACGGATCGGAAGATCACAACATCGAATGGTGCGAACGCCGCATCCTCCAACGCATCCATCGCCTCACCCTCGGCACCCTCCGCAAACAGATCGAGCCCGTCACCCCCGCCGTCTACCTCCGCTGGCTCCTCAACTGGCAGCACCTCGCCCCCCAAACCCAGCTCTCCGGCGAAGAAGGCGTCCTCGAAGCCCTCCACCAGCTCGAAGGCTTCGAGGCCCCGGCCATCGAGTGGGAGCGCACCCTCCTCCCCGCGCGCGTAGCCAACTACGACCCCCGCTGGCTCGACAACCTCTGCCTCTCCGGAGCCGTAGGCTGGGGTCGCATCTCCCCCCACCCCGCATGGTCCGCAACCGACGGCGGCGCCCCCCGTCGCGTCATCCCCACCAACGCCGCGCCCATCACCTTCTACATCCGCGAGTCCGCCGACTGGCTCCCCCACGCCCTCGCCCAGCAGTCCGTCGAAGAAGCCCGCCTCCAGCAGGCCCTCAGCCCCGAAGCCCTCCAGGTCCGCACCCTCCTCCAGCAGCGAGGAGCCTGCTTCGCCAACGACATCCAGCGCATCTGCTCTCTCACCCGCCCGCAAACCCAGCAGGCACTCTGGGAACTCGCCACCGCCGGCCTCGCCGCAGCCGACGGCTTCGACCAACTCCGCGCCCTCATGGACCCCCGCCGCAAACCCATCACCACCGAAACCCCCGGCAAACGCGCCGTCCGCAGCTCCGCAGGCCGCTGGTCCCTCCTCTGCGAAGAACCGGGTGCCCCGGTCCCGCCTCTGGGACCTGGGCTGAAGCGCAATCCAGCCAAAGCCGAAGCCCAACTCACTCGCGCCATCGAACAAGCCCGCCGCACCGACGCCGCCCTCGAATCCTTCGCCCGCATACTCCTCACCCGCTACGGCATCCTCTTCCGCGACCTCCTCGCCCGCGAATCCAACGCCCCCAAGTGGCGCGATCTCCTCAACATCCTCCGTCGCCTCGAAGCCCGCGGCGAAATCCGCGGCGGCCGCTTCGTCTCCGGCTTCGGCGGCGAACAGTTCGCCCTCCCCGAAGCCGTCGAATCCCTCCGCGCCGCCCGCACCCGCGACAGCACAGCATCATCACCGTAGCCGCCGCCGACCCCATCAACCTCGTCGGCATCGTCATCCCCGGCGAACGCGTCGCCGCCGTCCCCGGAAAACAAGCTCCACTATCGCAACGGACAACCTCTACACGCCCGAAGCGCCAACCTCCGCCACTCGATCCCCTCGGCGATCTCACCCCACCGCCGCCTCCAGCACCCGCACTCGGATCTAAGATTGTTCCAGTAATGGCAGACCACACGAATCCGCCCACCGCGCTCCCGACCTCACCCTCGGACGAACCTACCCCCACCGCCCTCACCGAGGAGGACTTCTACTACGAAGGCCCATACCTCGTCTTCACCGCCGCCTACCACCTCAAGCGCGGCTACTGCTGCAACTCAGGCTGCCGCCACTGCCCCTATCGGGACGCCGACGACTCGTAGCATCTAGCGCCTCTCGTATCGACTTACGGCTTCTCCGGCGGCAACGCAGCGATGGCCGGGCTCGCACCGTTAGGCGGAGCTTACGCCTTTACCACGCATCGAATTTGCCACGCGCACCAGCTCAATCACCCGTTCGTCCTTGCGGTAGGGAGCCAGCACACGATCCTCCCCCATCTTCTGCATCACGTCCACGCCCAACTCGCTGGCCACTGCCAGCTGATGCAGCATCTCCGGTATATTGTTCATGCCGTGCGTACGTCTTCGCCATCTCGATGCAGAACTGCGCCCGGTCGTCCGCCGACAAAAAGCGCGCCGTTACGCCGCCGTTGCCTCTCTCCGTGAATATCTCCGGATCCAGCTTCAACGCGATCGCCATCTGCTTCTGCCCGTCGATGAAGTTCTTCTCGGAGAAGTAAGCCATGCCCAGGTTGGAGTGGAACACCGCCGACTTTTTTGCAGCTTGACCGCGCGCTTGTAGTCGCTGATCGCCGCACCGATATTCCGCTCCATATAATCCACCGCGCCCAGGTTGTTCCACGCCGACGCGTCCTTCGATCGGCTTCATCGCACGTCCGAAGTACAACCGCGCCAGCGAAGTCGAATCCATCTGCATCTCCAGAGCCGATCTTATTCAGAGCGGACCCGGTCGCCCACCGTGCTGCAACGCATACCGGTAATAATCACCGCATCTTCCGGCATCCGCCGGGCCCGCAATATATCGCCCTGGTGCTCCAGCTTCTCCGCGCTCGACGTCGCCGGATCCGCCATATGGGCTCGAATCGACTGCAGCTCAGTTCACTGTGGATCGGCTCCGGCTGGCGTCTTCGTATCCGCCTCGCCCTGCTGCACCCAGAGCTTGAGGCAGAATCGCATTCAGCGATAGCAGCAGAAGCAGGGAAGCGGCAGAGAGGCCCGGAAATCGCATGGCGGAACCCCGGAAGGTTCTTGCGAAAGATTATCTTCCTGCGGAATGCCCCTGTCAAGTGCTCTTCTACGACTCGGAATCGCCGCCGGCGCACCACCGGTGGCCGGACCGTTACCGACGCAGCACTTGCCGCCGTCGCCGGAGCCGCCGGCGTTCCCGCCCTCACAATCATCGCCATCCGCGGAAAGCTGAAGCTCCCGCCCGCATCGTCGATCACGTTCACCTGGCACACATACGTCCCCGGCTTCAACTGCGTCAGCGGCACATCGAACTGAAACGCCACCGCGCCTCCGCTCCGGCATGTTGATCGCAGTCGCCTCCACCAGCGGCGTCTCATACACCTTCACTCCGCTCGCTCAGAAACTCGATGCTCGTCAACACCCGCACCGGCCCGCCCTCGCGCCGGGCCAATCCCGGAGAAGCAGCAGGCTCCGGCGCACCCTTCTCCTTCGCCGGATCATACACCTCGTACAGAAAGTAAAGATGCTGGTCCTGCCGAAACACATGCGGCACATTCGGAATCCACTCCAGTCCATCCCGCACCAGCGGACTCACCGTCTTCTTCGCCGTATTCGGAACCCGCTGGCTCGCCAGCACGATCGAGCTCAGCTTCAGCGGGCTCTTCTTCATATCCGGAACCTGCAGGTCCGTCTCAAAGCTTCCCATCGCACCCGTCTGGTTCTCGCGCACCACAAACTTCAAGTGATATCTGCCCGGCGCCAGCGTAAATCCCGTCGAATACTGAATGTTCTTCTGCTGCACCTGCTGCGCCGCATCCAGTGCCAGCTTCACCGTATCGCGCACATTGCCCACCGATGATCCCCTGCGCATTCTTCACCTGACCCAGGATATCGATGTTTGCCTTGTCCTTGTCGCCGTTCTTCAGCCGAATGAATCTGCGACCCCGGCACAACCAGCGACACCGGCACAAAGAACTTGTTGTCCTCCATCCGGAAGTACAGCGCCTGCAGATAAACCGCCACATCCGTCGCCGGCAGATCGCTCCGCATCTGCTCCGTCAGCGCCAACTCGCGGTCCTCTGTCTTCGAGTGCTGAAAGTCCGCCGGCGCATAGTATCCGGGCCGGTACTCCATCTTCACATCGCTCCGATTCAGCTTCACCGTCAGATGCCGATAGCTTCCATCGTGCGCCGGATTCGTCGAGTGGAACCCAATGATGTAGTAAGCCTCCGTGTCATGCTGTATCTGCTGAAACGCCGGCGCGAAATCGTTCGAGTCGGTAAACAGCTTGCCGCCCGTGTCGGACGCCAGCGTCCCCAGCGTCTCCTGCGAGCTGAAGTTCGAATTCAACTGGCTCTGCATCGCCGCGCCGCTATAGGCAGCCGTCCCGCGCAGGCTCCCCTTCGAGGCATCCCCCACCGGCGGCAGCGCCTCCAGCCCGCGCGAGTCCACGCATAGATCGCCATGTTCGCCTTCACCGCTTCATTCGTCGCCGCGCGCATACTCGCCTGGTTTTCAATCCCTTGCCGCGTCAATCCGCCGCTGAAGTACAACATGCTCTTCCTCTGGTCCACCCGCTCCAGCGACTTGCGCAATCGTACGAATCGCAAACAGCTCGCGGTCCGTATTCAAAGCGTTGTACTCGCTGTCATCCGCCGTAAAGCTCGACGAATCATCCGAAGTCCCATCCGAGTCGCCGCCCTCGTTCCCCAGCGCAAACCCGGTGCTGTCGGTCCCGTTGTACTTCTTCACCGCCTTCAGCAACAGCGTCCTTATCCGAAGTAAAGTCCTGGTCCATCGTCAGCCCAGTCGCCAGGCTCACCGACGCCACCAGGTCCGCTGGCTGCATCTTCTTGTTGATGTAGTCCTGCGCCGCCTCGCACCGCTCGGTCGATATCCTCCGGCTGCATGCTGCTCAGGTCGAAGAACATCACGATCAGCCGATGGTCGCTGCAACTGCTCCGGCGTAGCCGCGAAGTCGCGGTTCAGCAAATCCGCCATCGTCGCCTTGCCCGACACCGTCGACTTCTCCGCCAGCACCGCCGCCTCATCCACATTCTGATAGTCGAAGCTGGCGATCGTCTGCGGCTTCCCGTTCTCCAGGATCGTGAAGTCGCTCGCCTTCAACCCCTTCACCACCTCGCCCGTCTTCTTGTCCCGCACCACCACGTTCGTCAGCACAATCTCGGTCTTCACCCGGATGCGTCTGGACACCTGCTCCGTCTATCGGCTGCTGCTGCGCTCCGCCAGCTCACCGGCGAAACCGCCAGCAGGCACACCAGCGTCCCCGCCACCAACTCCGCCTCGTCACATCCGCAATCGTCGTCATCCATCTATCCTCCATAGCCATCGAAAATCTCGTCCCTAAAACCGGAACCGCGCCATAAACGTCAACGAGCGCATCGGCGCCGCCGAAGTCACCTGCCCAAAGGTCGCCGAGTTGATCTGTCGTGCTCGACGCCCGAGTACTGCACCGTGTTGAACGCATTGTTCGCCGTCACCCGCGCCTCGAAGCTGCGCGTCTCGCCCATCGGCACCGTCCTCGACAGCGACCCATTGATCGGCACCATCCCCGGCAGCTCGAATCGAGTTCCTCGAAGCAGCTCCCATACGTCCCCGCCGGCGGCGCGGAAAACGCCGCTGTATTGAACCAGTTCTTCAGCGTGCCCTGCTCCCTTGATCGATTGCCCCGGCACCAGGTTCGGCCGCAGCGAGTTGCCCGCGCCCGCCGCAATCTCCGCCGGCGTTCCCGCGTAGCGTCGGCGTCTGCAAACCTCCCCGTCGCAAACGTGTAGTCGCCCGAGACCGAATACCCATCCAGTATCTTCGCCCACACGCCGCCCTTGTTCAGGAACGCGCGGTTCGGGCCGAACGGCAGTTCGAGAATCCAGTTGCCGCTCAGCTTATGCCGCACATCGAAGCTCGAATTGCTCTCCTCCGCGGCCAGGTTCTGATCGTTCTGCGCGATCCGAGTTGCCGCTGCCGCCAATCGACGACGCATTGTCGATCGAGTGCGAGTACGTATACGTCGCCTGCAGCGAAATCCCCTTCTGCAGCCGCTTCCGCGCATTCACCGCCAACGCATTGAATCTCTGGTATCCCAGCGAATCCTCATAAGTGAACTGGCCCGACGTCGGATTCAGCACGCCGCTGAAGCAGTCCGGTTCGGTGCGCGCAACATATCCAGATCGCCGCGCGTGCGACGCCGTTGTACCCCACATTCAGCACCATCCCCTGCGGCAACGTCCGTTGTATATCCAGGTTGTACACCTGCACCATTCCCAGCCGGTAGTTCGGATTCACCGCATAGTTGCTCTGCGTCGTCTGCGTCGAGCAGTTGAATCCATTCGCCAGCGTCATCATTCTGCCGAGCGCGCAGCGTCGTCGGATGGCTCGTCGGTGTGCTCACGCGTGTTCGTCTGCGTCACCGCAAACGGCTGCTGGAACGCCAGCTACTGCGCAAACGCCGCATACTGCGCCGTGTTGTAGTTGATCCCGTATCCCGCCCGCACCACCGTCTGCTTCGTGAACTTCGTCTTCGGCTGCCACGCAACTCCGATCCGCGGCGAGAACATCGTCCGGTCCGGATTCACCAGCGACCGCGGCGACCCCAGCGTGCATCCCGCCGCCGCCGTCGCGCACACCTGCGATATCTGCGTAAAGTCCGCATTGTGTCTCAGGTTCGTCAGCCGGTCGTACTTCTCCACATACGGCGAGAAGTACTCCCACCGCAGCCCGAAGTTCAGCGTCACATTCGCCTTCACCCGGTAATCGTCCTTCGCATACCAGTCCATCGACATTCGCCCGCAGATAGATCTTGTTCAGCCCCGCCGTCACCGCCGACTGCTGCGGCAGTCCAAGCAGCAGGTCCGCCACCGGAGATCCCGCAGGCGCAAAGGTGCATGTTCGGATTCGACGGACTCCTGATTCGGCACGCAATTCTGTGCGCCGGGCTCTGCGTCGAAAAGCCCGAAAACGGTAAACGACCCCAGCACATTCGTCCCGCCGATCGAGTCCGCATGGATGCGTCGATAATCAAATCCAAACCGCACATTGTGCTTCTTGAACCGGTACGCGGCAAAGTCCTAGAACGAGATCGTCTGATTCACCTGCTGCTTGGCGTCGCATCTTCAGACCAGCCAGCCCGTGTTGCCAACACCGGATGGCGCTAAGGCTGACCGAAGGCACGCCGAAATAAAACGGATTGCTATAAATCGTCGGATTGCCCACGTTCACGCCCGCCACCTGCGCCGGGTTTACCGCCGTGTTCGTAAAGTAGTTCAATCGCCTCGCTGCGCGACCGATTCCACGCCAGCGTCGCCGTGTTGTTCAGCCGCCCATAACCCACCGTGTACCAGCTCGAAAACTATATCCATTCGTCTCCAGTCTTGCCGCCAAGCAATGGAGAAAAGTTCTGCGAACTCGCCGCCGAATGCGAATACGCAAAGTTCTCCGCAATACTCTGCCGCAGCACCTGGGGAGGTTCTGATTCTGCTGCCGCCCTGCCACCGCCGCCAATCCGCCGCCTCCAAACCCACCGCGCCCACCCGCTGCCGGAGCCTGCCCGAAGCTGCGGTTATAGCGCGCCGAAATCTGATCCGAGTGCGACGTCCCCGTCGTATTCGTCTGGTAGTTGTCCTGCGTCCCAATCGGCGCAACGTTCGGCAGCGGATAGTAGTTCAGCAACGCCTGCCCCGAACTGCTGATGCAACTCGCCGGAATCGATTCCGTCGGAAAAGGCTGGCCCGGCGTCACGCCTGCACTCAAACACGCCGCCGACAGTCCCGCAGTCGGACGATAGATCGGCTGCCCCAGCGTCGAGAAATCGCCCTCCACGCTGCGCCACCGTCGGCACGATCAGCTGCTGGATCGTGGGCGTAGTCTTGCGGCTCAGCTGCCCGCTGAGAAACACAAACTGCTTCGGATTCGGCTTCGTCAATCCCGGAATATACGGCGACCCGGTAAGGCTTCCAATAAACGTGTTCATGCTCGAGTCCGGCTTCGGCAGCGGATGTCCCGTCACCGAGAAGCTGTTCGCATTCAGCGCACTATTAGCCCCCGTATACGCAAACGCTCCATGCGGCCTGCGTCGGATTGAACCCGCGAAAACCACCGCCGCCTCCGCCGCCACCACCGCCACGCCCGCCTCGTCCGCCGCCACCACGCCACCTGGTCCACCGCCTACCCGGTCCCCCAGGTCCACCAAATCCTCCCCCAGTCATGTATCCGCCCAGCAGCCCCACCACCGCATTCATCACATCGTTCTGATTGCCTCCCTGCCGCTGTGCCTGCGCTATCGTGTCCTGCACGCGCTGCCGAATGTCGTCTTCGTTGATCCGCCAGTCCATTCGTCTGCCCCATCGCCCCGCTCACCGCCACCGAGTCCGTCGCCATCCCCGATGAACTATCCGTGCTGCCATCCAGACCCGACAACGTGGGCATCTGCACGCCCGCATTGCCTCCGCCAGCACTCGCGTCCTCCTGGTCCAGTATCGCTGCCCGTCATACTCAGAGCCTGCGCACCGCGCCCTGCCGCCCTCGCCGCCCGCCCGCTGGCCGAGCCGCCAGAGCTCCCGAAGAACCAGCACCACCTGACCCCGAACGTCCCAGCCCCGAGACCCAGGCCCCGAAACCCCAGGTGCAGCCGGCTGCGTCACCCGCGAAGCCAGTTGCAGCCCAAACTCCGCCGTCTGCTCCGCCTTGCCGCCATTCAACCCAGCCGCGTTGATCAGCACCTCTTTCGTCTCACTCGCAAACGCCGCCATCTCCGCCTTCACCACATAACGGCCGTTGCTCGGAATCGCCATCGCGAACGCGCCGGTCACATCGGTCGTCGTCGCATACTTCTTTCCCGTCAGCGTATTGGTCGCCGTCACCCCCACCCCCGGCAGCGGCACCGCACCAGACTTCACCGTCCCACGAATCGTCCCCCCAGCCTTCGCAGTCGTCGGAGCTTGTACCGCGGAGCCAGCGCAGCCGGAGCCTGGGCCGCAGGAGGCTGCACCGTATCCGGCCCCTCGGTGGCGTAGCAGCCTGCCCCCATGCTCCGCAAGCCATCGCCGTCATCATCCAACCCAGAACCGTTACCTGACTTACTCGCCGCACGTGCACCTCTCCCAAAAGTCCCCAGCAAAATTCTTCAGCACCAAAACTCAATTTCTAAACTCAATCTCTACTGTGGCTGAGCCGCCGCCCCCGCAGGAGACGCCGCTCCAGCACCCGTACTCCGCCGCCGTCGCTGCCCGGCTGCCGCATCTCCAACTCGCAGCAGAGTCGGAACAAACACGCCACCCTTCAACCCACCCTGTCCAGCCACCACATCTCCAACCTTCACATCCATCAGCGTGATGCTCTCGCCGTCCGCATCGCCGCTCCCGCCGCCGGGGCTCTCCACCGTAATAACGTCTCCGCTCATCATCGCGGCCATCCCTCGTCCGCCCGCTTGAACGAAGTCCCCTCATCCACCTCGATCACCTGGACCACACCATCCGTCCGCTTCACCGTCAACTTCAACTCGTTGATCGCCGTCACCGTCCCCGTGATATAGACCTTCCCCAAATCCTCGCGCGCCTTCTTCACTTCCTCCGCACTAATCACCGTCACAAACACCGCATGCACCGTCTTCGTTCCCGCATCCAGCACACCCATCGCGCCCACGCCATCGCCGGCCTTGACCTCCGCCAGCTTTACCGGCTGCCGGGCCTTCATCAGCCGCGTATTCGTGGTCACCGCCACCTGATACACCTCGCCCGCCTCCGTCTTCAACGTCAAGCGATCCGCCGCAACCGCAGTCACAGTCCCTCGCACCATCTGCCCACCGGCAAACGCAGTCCGGCCCGTAGCCTGCTCATCCTGCATCTGTGTTTTAGCTATCGCCGGAAACACCGTCGCCGCCACAAACAGACGACAGCATGCAGACCCGATGCCTTGCCGGTGTCCCTCTCATACTTGCTCGTCCTTCTCCGGCTCCCGTAACGAAATCCTTGCACATACAGACGAATCGCCTACTAAAAGACGCTGGAACCGCATAAATACTTTCCGCATCCATCTGTTCCAACTCTCGATCCCCTTAGCCTGCACTACACTACCGCCATGCATGACCTTACGCATCAACACTCTGATCCCCACATCGAAGATCACTTCGAGTCCACCGAAACCGTCCGCGACATCGTCATCGGCCTCTCCGACGGACTCACCGTCCCCTTCGCCCTCGCCGCCGGACTCTCCGGAGCGTAGCTTCCTCGCGCATCGTCGTCCTCGCCGGCCTCGCCGAGATCGCCGCCGGCTCCATCGCCATGGGCCTCGGCGGATACCTCGCCGCCCGCGGCGACGCCGAGCACTACGTCTCCGAGCGCCAGCCGCGAAGAGCGCGAGATCATCGAGCGCACCCACGACGAAGAAGAAGAGATCTACGAGATCTTCGAGCAGTACTCCGTCGACCGCGCCGCCGCCGCCCCCGTCCTCGCCGCGCTCAAACAAAACCCCACCGCCTGGGTCGACTTCATGATGCGCTTCGAACTCGGCCTCGAAGAGCCCGCCGCCAACCGCGCCCACCGCTCCGCCCTCACCATCGCCTTCGCCTACATCGCCGGCGGCTTCGTCCCTCTGCTCCCCTACATGCTCGCTCCAGGACAGCTTCGCGCCCTCAAGCTCTCCGTCGTCATCACCCTCATCGCTCTCGCCCTCTTCGGAGCCCTCAAGGGCAAGCTCGTCGGCACCGGCTGGCTCCGCAGCGCCCTCCAGACCACCCTCATCGGAGGCACCGCCGCCGCCGCCGCCTATCTGCTCGCCCGCCTCCTCAACAGTTCGCACCATCTAATCGCACTCTAGTACCATCGACCGACTCACCGGCAAAATAAACCAACGCAACCCCACCCTCGGGCATCCCATCCACACCGCAGTTCGTCAGAGACGAAGCCATGCCAACCACTGCCGCCCCCGCCTCGACCGCTGCCACCGCTCCTCGCCCGCTACCAGGCCGTCCGCGCCGCCACCACCGCACTCTGTCGCCCGCTCTCCCCCGAAGACCTGATGGTCCAGTCCTGTCCCGAGGCCAGCCCCGTCAAATGGCACCTCGCCCACACCAGCTGGTTCTTCGAGACCTTCGTCCTCCGCGAGTTCGTCGCCGGCTACCAGCCCTTCCATCCCGACTTCCGCTGGCTCTTCAACAGCTACTACAACTCCCTCGGCGACATGCCCGAGAAAAAGCTCCGCGCCTCCTTCTCCCGCCCGCCCCTCGACGCCATCCTCGCCTATCGCACCCACGTCGACGCCGCCATCGACCGCCTCCTCCAGCATCCCGTCGAAGACGAAGCCGCCCGCCGCATCGTCCTCGGCCTCGAGCACGAGCAGCAGCACCTGGAACTCATCGCCACCGACATCAAGCACGCCCTCTTCACCAACCCCCTCCACCCCGCCTACCTCGAAGCCCCCGACGCTGCCCCGACAGCGAAGCTCCCCGCCCCACCCCTCGACTGGATCGCCTTCGCCCCCGGCCTCACCGAGATCGGCATCACCCCCGACCCCGCCGACCTCGACCGCCTTCGCCTTCGACAACGAGACCCCGCGCCACCACGTCTACCTCGCGCCCTTCTCCCTCGCCACCCGCCTCGTCACCTGCGCCGAGTACCTCGCCTTCATCGACAGAAGCGGCTACAACCGCCCCGAGCTCTGGCTCTCCGAGGGCTGGACCACGCATGCGCGCCGAAGGCTGGCAGGCCCCGCTCTACTGGCATCGCGACAACGACCACCAACTCCGGCTGGAGCATCTACACCCTCCACGGCTTCATCCCGCTCGAAGACCTCAGCGAAACCCCCGTCTGCCACCTCAGCTTCTTCGAGGCCGACGCCTACGCCCGCTTCGCCGGCCACCGCCTCCCCACCGAGTTCGAGTGGGAGCACGCCGCCGCCGCCGCAATCCATCCACCGGCAACCTCCTCGAATCCAACCACCTCCACCCCACCCCCGCCAACTCCATGCCCGGCCTCCAGCAAATGTTCGGCGACGTATGGGAGTGGACCGCCAGCGGCTACACCGGCTACCCCGGCTACAAACCCCTCCCCGGAGCCCTCGGCGAGTACAACGGCAAATTCATGTCCTCGCAGGTCGTCCTCCGCGGAGGCTCCTGCGTCACCCCCGCCACCCACATCCGCCCCACCTATCGCAACTTCTTCTCCCCCGCCACCCGCTGGCAGTTCTCCGGCCTCCGCCTCGCCCAGGACGCAAACCCACCCCGCCTGAATGCATCTGCAGGTTGCACCCTCCGCCCCGCGCCACTGGGTAATCTCCTAGTGCCCTTGCGCCTGCTTCGCTTGTATCGTCTCTCCAACTCCCCTGGGAGAGCCTCGCCTCTTCTGCGGGCGAGCTTCGCGCAGCATTAGAAGATGCAGAGTCGATACAGGAGCGGTACCCATGAAGATTCATACCTCGATCCTTCTCTTCACGCTACTTCTTACACCTCCTCTCTTTGCACGACCCAAGACCGACATACTCGTGATGAACAATGGTGACCGCCTGACCGGCGAGATCAAGGGGCTCTCCGCCGGCACCCTCTACGTCAGCTTTGACTACTTTCTCAGCACCGCCTCGGTCAACTGGTCCAAAGTAAATCACGTGGAAAGCAAACAGTTGTTTATTGTCAGAACCGAGGACGGGTCGGTGTACACCGGCACGCTTAAGACAACGGAACGTGCCGGAGAAAGACCCATGCAGATTGAGATCGCGGTTGAGGCGGCGCCCGCCGTCGTAGTCTCGCAACCTCAGATCGTCGAAGTTGATCAAACCGCTGAGCGGTTCATGCAGCGACTCAATGGTGGTATCAATTCGGGCTTCAACTACACGAAGGGCAATCAAGCGGCACAGTACAACTTCAGCTTCGTCAGTCGCATACCCGCGCCCTCGCTGGGGCGCAGCCGCTCGGCTATCAGTCCACTCTCTCCTCCAACAGTGGATCACCCGTGACGACACGAAACGCGCTCACCTTCAACGTGGACCATCTCCTGCCATGGGACAACTGGTTCTACGCAGGTGACGCAACCTTACGGCAAAGTTCGGAACAAAACATCGATCTGCAGACCAACCTAGGCGGCGGCATCGGACGTTTCTTGAAGAACACGAACCGCGCCAAGATCTCACTCATGGGCGGCCTCGCCTGGCAGAATACGAAATACTCCCCGTCCAGCACCGCCCAGCTCGGGCAGCAACAAATTCTCGCCGCATTGATCAGTGGGAAAATGAGCCTGTTCCGGTTCGACAAGACCAACCTCGACGTCACCGCCACGATTCTCCCCGCACTCACCCAGCCCGGACGCGTCTACTACGACACCAACATCACCTATTACGTCAAGCTCTTCGGCAAACTCAACTGGAACACCTCGTTCTATGGCAACTGGGATACTCGCCCTCCGGCAGGCTACCCCGGCAGCGACTACGGCGCCAGCTCAGGGCTCGGTTTGACGTTCGGAAATAAATAGCGCGGCAATAACATCTCAAGGCGTCCCCACCGGCCCATGCTCCGGATTCCAAAGCGGCTGCCCGGAAACAATATGCTCCACCCGCAGCTTCGGAAACACCGCCCGCAGCTCCTTCGCGCACTGCTCCATCCCCGGCTCCTCCGACACCTCATGCCCCAGCAGGATCATCGCCTTATGCCGTCCCTGCGCCACCGCATCCCGCACATACTCCACCGTCTCCCACTCGCTCGCCTCGCCCGCAATCAGCAGCTCCACATCCGGCTCCCGCAGCGCCAACACCTGATTCTCCAGCCCTGAAGCGCCCGGCAACAGCGCAACATGCGTAATCGAAAGCTTCGGATCGCCCTCCACCCGCATCGTCTGAATCTGCAGCTTAGCTTGTAGCTTCTTCGCAATCTCCCCAAGCGTAGTCTCCGGAATCGTCACAAAATGCTGTCCCCGCGCCCCCTCCGGATGCGGATAGTCCTCCCATCCCATCGCCGCATACACGCCCTTCAAAATATGGTCCGTCGCCTCCCCGCGATGAATCTCA
This sequence comes from uncultured Acidobacteriaceae bacterium, assembly GCA_963797415.1. Taxonomy (GTDB): domain Bacteria; phylum Acidobacteriota; class Terriglobia; order Terriglobales; family Acidobacteriaceae; genus Edaphobacter. The sequence continues at coordinate 105,897 of CAWCPB010000006.1, read as the reverse complement.
TCATGCAGCCGAAACACCACCAGATGGTTCTTCTCAATAAACGCCAGCTTCTCTTTATAGACCGGATCGTCGGTCAAGTTCTTCGTAGCGTCCCGATGGTTATAAAACGTAGGCTCATGCGTGATGATCAGGTTGTTCCCCGCTTCACCGACTCCCGCAGCACCTCCATCGTGTCCAGCCAGGTCGTCGTAATCCCCGTCACCACCGTACTCGGGTTCACCTACCTTGATCGTGTCCACCGTCCCCGGCCCCGGCGCAGTGCCATACATTTGCTGAATCTTGACAATCGCCTCCCCCGCCGTCAGTGTCTGCGCCTGCAACCCCATCGAAACAAACAACAACACCGCCGGAACGATTCGCAAAGCTCTCATCTTAGCCTCATTTGGATTCTCTACGCCCGACGATTCTAATTCACGCAACTCGCCCACAAATCTGCCAATCCGCCGCTAAATCGGGACAATCCAAAACCGGCACCCCACTCATCAGGATTAATGAGACCAAAACGCACTCCGGCTGCATCTCATCCTGACACGGTGAAGACAGCACCCTCGAGGGTACGCCGTTGTGAGATAAAAAACGCACCCTGAGGAGCCCCCTTGTCGACCTTCGCCATAGCTCCAGAGACCGCCAGCATCCCCACCATCAGCACCATCGACGCCGTAGCCCACGAAGCTCGCATCGGCCTCACCTCGACCCCCAAAACCCTCTCCCCCTGGCTCTTCTACGACGAAGCCGGCTCCCATCTCTTCGAACAGATCACCGAACTCCCCGAGTACTACCTCACCCGTACCGAGCGCAGCATCTTCACCGCCCACGCCGACGAGATCATCGCACTGGCGCTCGCACAAGCTCCGCGGCATTGGATGAAGCCTCAGAGCCCGACCCCATCCTCACCCTCATCGAACTCGGCGCCGGCACCGCCACCAAGACCGGAATCCTCCTCGCCGCCGCCGTCCGCAAGCAGGGAAGCGTCGTCTACCAACCCGTAGACGTCTCCCCCACCGCCCTCATCGAAGCCAGCGAAAACATCCGCGAAGAATATCCCCGGCGTCTCAGTCCGCGTCCAAATCGCCGACTACACCCGCGAAGGCCTGCCCCTCAACCGCCTTCGCCAACACCCGCACCCTCGCCCTCTACATCGGCTCCAGCATCGGCAACTTCGCCCCCGCCGACGCCCACGACGTCCTCGCCAACCTCCGCGCCCAGCTCCTCCCCGGCGACACCCTCCTCCTCGGCACCGACCTCGCCCCCAACCTTCTGCGCCAGCACACAAAGACATCCCCACCCTCCTCGCCGCCTACAACGACGCCGCCGGCACCACCGCCGCCTTCAACCTCAACGTCCTCACCCGCCTCAACCGCGAACTGGGCGCAAACTTCAACCTCCCCAACTTCCGCCACCACGCCTGTTGGAACCCAACCGAATCCCGCATCGAGATGCACCTCGAATCTCTTACTACCCAGCAAGTACACATCCCTGCCACCGCCACCACTCCCGCCCTCAACCTGCACTTCACCCCCGGCGAAACCATACACACCGAAAACAGTTACAAATTCACCCGCACCCGCGTCTCCGCCCTGCTCAAAGCCGCCAACTTCACCCCCACCCAAACCTGGCAAGACCCCTCAGCCCTCTTCGCCGTAACCCTCGCCACGGCTGTCTAGCTTCTGCTGGCAAAAACCCCGTCATCATCCAAATCCCGTCATTATCCAAAAACACCGTCATCTCGACCGGAGCGGCGGACAGTTTCACCGTCCGCCGCGTAGTGGAGAGACCCCTGTATTTCGTCGTTGCAGTTGTCTGTTCTTGATCCGCGTCAATCCGCGAAATCCATGCTCGATCCCACTTATTATCTCGTTAGCTAAGCTAACGACTATGGAGGAACCGCATGAACCCCGGATCATCCGCTACAGAAACCCACCCCGTTCATCTCGACACCATAGGTCAAATCGCAATCACCGTCCGCGACCTGCCCCGATCCAAAAAGTTCTACCAAAACACCCTCGGCATGAAACTCCTCTTCGACGCCGGCACAATGGCCTTCTTCCAGTGCGGCGCCATCCGCCTCATGATCGGAACATCCGATCAGCCAATCGCACCCTCCGGAACAATCCTCTACTTCAAAGTTCAGGACATCCATCAGACCCACGCCACGCTGCACTCACAAGGTGTGACCTTCACCCACGGCCCCATCTAGTCGCAAAGATGCCCAACCACGAACTCTGGATGGCCTTCTTCAAAGACCCCGACGGCAACACCCTCGCCCTCATGAGCGAAGTCCCACCCGCCCCATAACCGGGTGCCCCATCTTCGCAACAGTTTTAAAGAGCTGCGTCATCTCACCGAAGCGCCGGACAGTTTCATCGTCCGTCGCGGAGTGGAGAGACCCCTGTATTTCGCCTTTATTGTTGCGGTTTCTGTTCCTGTCAAGCCCCAAAACCAGCTAAACCCAAACAAACAAGCCACATACACCTGGCGCTTTAGTTCCCCCCAAACCCTTATACTTAACTCATAGCAAAAAAGATCCTTGACAATCAAGAAATCCGTAACCCACTCCATTACAAGACTTTACCAATAAAGTATTTAGATGGAAGACTTTAGCGGTACACTCCTTCACTAACCTGCTAAATCTAAAGACTTTACATCCAGGATAGGGGGAGGGGGGATACCTACCGCCGATACTCCCCACTCTTCCCACCACTCTTCCGCAGCAGAACCACCTCACGAATCTTGATCCCCTTATCCAGCGCCTTGGTCATGTCATACACCGTAAGCGCCGCCACCGAAGCCGCCACCATCGCCTCCATCTCCACTCCGGTCCCCGCCACCGTAGCCGCTGTAGCCTCGATCGCCACGCCCCCCTCCACCACCGCGATCCGCACATCCACAAAACTCAAAGCCAGCGGATGACACATCGGAATCAAATCCGCCGTCTTCTTCGCCGCCATAATCCCCGCAATCCGCGCCACCTCCAGCGGATTCCCCTTCGGATTCTCCGGCAACGCCCGCAGCACCGCCTCCGACAGCTCCACAAACGCCCCTGCCACCGCCTCCCGCCGAGTAGCCGCCTTCCCACTCACATCCACCATGTGAGCCTGCCCAGCCTCATCGTAATGTGACAGCTTCTCCACCACCACCGTCACAACCTCGCCCTCCTCACCCAACGGCGCCGGCGAATCATCCCGGATCAACTCAGCCGAATATATCTCGTCATCCTTCTTCATAACCCAATAGCCTACCGCAGCAGAATACTAATCACATCCCCCGCCACAAACCGCTGCCTCTCCGGCGGCAGCACAGCATAGCAGTTAGCCCTCGCATTCGCCGCCAGATCCCCCGACCCCTGCCATCCAACCAGCCTCACCTCCGGCCGCACCCGCTCCATCGTCACCCGTGCCGGAAGCATCCGCATCAACCCAGCCTTCCCCATAACATCCTCCCCCAGAGTAGCCTGCACAAACCGCGGCCCCCGCACCCCCGCCCCACCCATCGCCCGCAGCAGCGGACCAACGAAGCAATGAAACGTCACCTGCGTCGAGACCGGATTCCCCGGCAGCCCAAAGAAATACCGCTCCCCAAACTCCCCCGCCGCCGGCAGCCTCCCAAACACCACCGGCTTCCCCGGCTGCATCCTCACCCCGGTAAAAAAGAACTCCGCCCCCATCCCCAGCAAGCACCTCCTCCACCAGGTCATACTCCCCCATCGAAACCCCACCCGACAGAATCATCAAATCAAACGCCCGCGCCGCCCGGATAATCGCTCTCCAACTCCTCCCGCCGATCCGGAGCGATCGGCATCCGCCTCGCCTCCCCCCCGCCTCCGCCACCAGCGCCGCCAGCCCATAGCTGTTCGAGTTCCGAATCTGCTGCCCCTCCGGAACCTGATCCACCTCCACCAACTCATCCCCCGTAGCCACAATCCCCACCGTCGGCCGCGCAAACACCCGCAGCCTCGCCCTCCCGCAAGCCGCCGCCAGCGCAACCTCTGCCGCCTCCATCACCGTCCCCACCGGCACCACCGTCTCACCAGCCCGCGCCTCGCTCCCACGCAAAACGATATTCTCCCCGCTCCCAACCCGCCGCCCTTCAGCCAGCCGAACCCCATCGCCGCTCCGCACCACATGCTCCACCATCACCACCGCATCCGCCCCCGGCGGCACCGGAGCCCCCGTCATAATCTCAATCGCACAGCCACTCGCCAGAGCCTCTCCCCGCCACAACTCTCCGGCCCGAACCTGCCCCACCACCCGCAGCAATCCACCCGCAGCCAAATCCGCCACTCGTACCGCAAAACCATCCCGAGTCGACCGGTCGAACGGCGGCTGATCCCGGTCCGCCTTCACCGCCTCCGCCAGCACCCACCCTCCGCTGGCCGCCAACTCCCGCTCCAACACCTCCGGCCTGCGAACCTCCGCAGCCTGCCCCAGCACCACCCCTAAAGCCTCATCAAAATCCAACACGCCCGCAGCTTCCTTACTCATGGCCAACTCCATTCACCGATCAACGAAAAAAGGCCCCAGGCGCATTCGCCCAGGGCCTCGTTTCTTTGTTGTCCCGCTACTTCTTGCCTGCCTTGTAACTCGACTTCACCTGAGCGCCAATACCCGCCAGGATGCCCTTCACATCGGCCGCATGCGGACCATCCGGCGCCAGTTCCAAGTACTGCTGGTAAGCCTCCACGCATCCCGGAGGAGCCACGATCTTCTGTGTCTTCGGATCCACCGTCGCCTTCGGAATCAGCGCCTGAGCCTTGATGTAATACGCGTCCGCGCGCTTCGGATCGGCTGCAATCGCCTTATCCGCCGCTGTCGCTGCATCATCCATCATGCCGGCGTTGTAGAACGTCGCGGCCTCGTTGTAATAGTACGTTCCAGCGTTCGCAGGCAACGTCTTCGCCGCCATGTCGTACGCATCGGCGGAGTCCTTCGCGTTGCCCGATCTCCCATACGCCTGACCCAGTTGGTTATACGCAACCGCGATCGTCTCCGGGTTAGGCTTCTTCGAAGCAGCGCTCAAATCAATCGCCTTCTTATAAGAGGCCTCCGCATCGGCAAACTTCTGCTTCGTCGCATCGTCAGCCGGCTTGCCCGCCGACTTCAACGCCGCCGCCGCCGCGTTCGCGCTTCCCAGCTGCGCGTCACCCAGCGTCACCCACAGGATCGGCTCATCCGGCTTGGCGGCCGTCGCCGTCTGCATCGCAGTAATCGCCGCATCGTAGTTGCCTGCCTTGTTGTCGGCACGCGCCTGCGTCAGAAGCGCATTCAGATTGGCGATCTTTGCATTCGTTTGGACCACATCGCCCATCTTCTTCTTGTAGTCTTCCAGCTGCTTCTTCTCATCCGGAGTCATCTTGTCGATGTACTCCTTCCGGCTCATGTCGAAGTTGACCGTCTTGTCATCGCCCGCTACGAAGACCAGGCTGTCGTTGAAATCCACGCTCTTGTCCTCCTGGAACACTGCCCCAACATAGGATCCAGGTGCGATACCCGTTCCGGTGTAATTGCCGTTCGCGTCCAGGGGAAAGCTGTACGGGAATTTCCTCGTCTTTACATCGCCGGTCTTGTCGGGCGTCAGCTTCACTTCACCCTTCGTTACCGGAAAGCCCGCCGGGTTGGTGACGTGCCCATGCATACTTGCCGTCGGAGCCGCCTGTGCCTGTATCTTGCCCGAGGACATCATCGCAACCATCGCCAGCAACGAGGCTGCCATCGTCCCACCAAACTTCCATCCAGATCGCTTCATGACTTATTCTCCTCGCGCCATCATTACCGGCGCATTCTCCGCTTCACAGTTAACTTCGGTCAAATTCCATCGGGACCGTGCGCGTCATGGAGCATCGCCACCAGCCGCCGGCAATCCTTCTCGCTTCTACACCATGCATCAACTTACATGGAACACCGCACCCTGTTCAACTCCCTGCCACTTCCGCTCACTCCTCCAAATCGCCGCTCCCTGTTTCCACGGCCTCGCCGCCCAGCATCTCCCGGGCTGCCGCCTCATCCTTCTGATGCACCTGCAGCCGCACCCGGAAGGCCATCGCGATCAGATTATTCGCATTCTCGCCCTGCAAAAAACACTCAATTCCCGCCGATTCCAGCAGCCCCTTCGCCATCTGTGCATCCACCGGCTCCATAAACTTGCCGACCGTGACATACTCCTCCGGGTCCTGCACCGTATCTGTCATTACTCCTCCGTTCAAACGGAACTCGCCGTCTTCCGGTTATTTCGTCTCAAACGACTGCAGATGGAACGTAATCGTCCCCCAGAACAGAGTTGCCCGTATCTGTACCGGCATGTGCCGAGCATCGTCTGTATACCATATCCAGATTCTTCCCCTACTCTTCACGATGCCCTCGTCCGCCGTCGGCTCCACACGGAGCGTCTGAAACGTTCCGGCCGGTGTCTTGATCTCTTCCTTGGCCTCCACCTTCATCTGTACCGTTACCGTCCGCATCGAATCCGCCAGCGGAAACCCGATCTTCCGTCCCACCACCATCGGCTGCGAAGCCGCATAAAAGATCGCCGACAGCGAGTCCGTCACGCAAGCCGGAATCGAAGCTGTCAGGTTACGCGTCGTCCCTTTCACCACGTTCGTCTCAGTCTGCATCTGCTTGCCCGCCGCGTAGTCGAACTTCAACTGGCTGCTGATCTTCCGCCGTCCCTCATTCAGATTCTTCTCGAACCCGCCCGAGCATCCCGTCTTCGTATCGAACGACGAGTTGAACTGATCCAGTACCGGGAACAGCATCGTCACCGCGCCGACCGTATCCGCCGTGGCCATGATCTTCATCTCTGTCCCCTGTTGCTCCAACTGGAACTTTGCTATCCCGGCCGTGAACACCCGCCAGTCCACCGTAAACGTCAGCGTCTGCTTGGTCGGAAACACATAACCCGCCATCGGAGGCTGCAACGTCGGAATCACTACGGGCTGCGGAGCCGGCTTCGGCCCCAGAAACTGTGCACCTGCTCTATCCACGCCGGCCGTCATAGCCAGCACCGCCGCGAGCGTCAAATTCACCTTTCGCTTCGCCAACATCGTCCAGATCAAGGGCACAGCACCCGCTTCGTCGAAGATTGTCGCCGCGGGATTAAAACTCATGGCCCATGACGAACAAGTAGAACGGAGATCACATTCGCATCAACTTGCCCACTGCAAGCGCCGCGTAAATTGCCGCCGCACCCATAGCAGCATTGTACTCGCGGTGCTTCAGGTAAAGTTCGCGCGAGAAACTCCCCGTCCCCTGCGTCGTAGGCGCCGCCGTCAGTCGCGGCAGCAACCGCGGCACCTGCGCAGCATATGCATCGAACCCTGGAAACTGCCCTCGCAGATATGCCTCCTCGCCCCGAATCGTCGGCACATAAATGACGGCAAACAGCACCGCCAGCAGAACCGCGATCCACCACAGCGCCGAGGCCCACGCGAATCCGAACGCGATCATCATGCTCCCCAGATAAAGCGGATTCCGCGTATACGCATACGGCCCGCTCGTCGTCAGCTCAGCATTCTTTCGCACATAACCCGACGCATACGCCCGCAGCCAAACCCCCGGCGCCACCAGCACCAGGCTCGTCAGCATCGTCAACCACGTCGGCCTCGCCAGCCACAGAAACACCGCCGCAAACACAAATCCCAACGGCACCCGGATCCGCCGTGCAATCTTCTGCCATCTCGTACGCTCACTCAAACTGAACCTCGTCCCTTCCATTCTGCAACAGCTCGAGCGCCGCCGCCGCCACCGCATCCACCTCAATCAATCCCAACCCCGCCTCCGTAGCCACCAGCCGCCTGTGATCCTCCCGGCTGCTCTCATGCCGCAAAACCCTGCTCCGCCGTCCATAAGCTCCCGTCCCATAAGGCCCAGTCCGCACCGGATCAGTAGGCCCATACAACCCCACCACCGGCCTCCCCAGCGCCGCCGCCAGGTGCAGCGGCCCCGTATCTCCCGCAATCACCACCGCCGCCCGCCGCACCATCGCAATCATCTGACCAATGGAGCACGCCACCACACTCGCAAACCCTTCGCTCGCCTTCACCACCTCCAGCGCAACTCTGTCGTCCACCGCCGCCGCATTCACCAGCGTCCGAAACCCCGCCCGTCCCAGCTCTGCCGCCACCGCACCAAACCGCTCCATCGGCCACTGCTTCGCCCCCCACCCAGCCGTAGGAGCTATCACCACAAACCGCCCCGCCTCCACACCCAACCCATCGCACCAAATCTCCGCCCGCTCATCCACCGGCAACATCACCTTAGCCGGCCGCAGCACCTCACCCACCGCCCCACCCAGCAGCTCACACCCCTGCTCCATCACATGCGCCGCACTCCTCGCCACTCGCTGCGAGTACAACCAACCCGCCACCCGCTCCCGAGGATTCGCCGCCCCCGCAAAGACCTCCGCCCCCGCCATCCTCCCCACCACCGCCGACTTCAACAACCCCTGCATATCCACGCAAAGATCAAACTCCCCCGACCGCAACTCCCGCCGCAGCGCACGAACCTCCCCCAGCGTCCTCTCCGAAAAAATCCGCCGCTGCCACTCCTGCGTCGGAACCCCATGCCACGCATCCACCAGCGGCATATCCCCGCCACCCGCAGCCTGCAGCAACTCACTCCACCGCGGCTCGATCGCCCACGAAATAAACCACTCCGGATGCGCCTCCCGCAGCGCCGCCACCGCCGGCATCGCATGCAGCACATCGCCCATCGCACCGATCCGCACAATCAGCACGCGCCGCCGCGGCCCGTCGTCACCCTTCCCACGCTGGAGTCCGTTTCCCAAGCCACAATCTTCTCACGCGGCCCCGCGCCAAACAGTCTAATGCCTGCGCCGCTCCATCCGCCCCACCAGCAGAATCATCTCCTCCATCTTCGCCTTCTCATCCACCAGCTCCACCCGCAGCCGCGCCACCGCCAACGGCCCCACCGTCTCCAGCCGCTGCCACATCCCCGCCGTAGCTTCACCGCATCCTTCTCCGTCGTCACAAAACCATCCGCCCCACTGGTCCGCGCCCGCTCCACCAACTCCGCCACATCCTGCTCGGTATAAGCATGATGGTCGTCGAAACGTCATCGCCCCCACCGTCCTACAACCCTCCGCCTCCAGCATCGCCAGCGAACCCCTCCGGCCGCGCAATCCCGCAGAACATCAATGGCCGCTGCGGCATCCTCTCCCCCTCATTCGCCGGCCAGAACAACCTCCGCCGAATCACCCACAGCAGCGGCGTCACTCCTTCGTGTGTAAGCCTCACCACAAAGTCCTCCGTCCACGCCAGCTCCTCCTCGCGCAGCACCAGAATGTCCGCCTGCCGCAGCGCCGCCAGCGGCTCCCGCAGATCGCCCGCCGGCAGCAGCACATCCTCCGTATCCTGCTTCGTCAGCAGCACAATGTCGATATCCCGCGCCAGCGCCCCATGCTGATACCCATCGTCCAGCAGGTACACAATCGTCCGCCCCTCCGGAACCTCCCGCGCCGCCAGCAACCCAGCCTCATACCGGTCCGCCCCGACAAACACCTCCGCTCCGCTCCGCTGCGCCAGCAGCACCGGCTCATCCCCAAACCATGCCGGATCGCCCTCCGGCTCCACCCGCTCCACTGTCTGCGACTGCCGCCCATACCCCCGCGTCAGAATCCTCACCGCATAGCCGCTCCGCTCCATCAGCTCCGCCAGCAGCAGCACCATCGGCGTCTTCCCCGCGCCACCCGCCGACACACTCCCCACGCTCACCACCGGATACTTCAGCCGCCGCTGCGTCAGCCAGCCCCGCTTCACCATCCATCTCTTCACCGCGAGCCCCGCTGCATACACAGGAACCAGCGGAAGCAGCCACGGTCTCTTCACGTTCATCTCCCCCGCGCCGGCAGCAGCTCCAGCAACCCCTGCACCGTCCGCCCCGTAGCACCCGCCTGTCCTTCGAACACCATGCGTCCTCGCTCTCCCAGAGCCCGGCCTTCACTTCCCAGCATCTTCACCAAAGTTCCCGCCAACTCGGCCCGAGCAACCACCCGAATCGCATCCTGGGCCCGCATCAACTCCACCATCTCACGAAAGTTCTCGTAAGACTCCCCCATCACCACCGGAACCCCAAACTGCGCCGCCTCCAGTGGATTATGCCCTCCTTTCGCCACCAAACTCCCTCCCATAAACGCCACCGACGCGAGAGAGTACACAGACGCCAGATCCCCAATCGTATCCAGCACCAAAACCACGTTCCCCGCAGCAAACGACTCCGGCAGCCCCTTCTCCCCCAGCTCACTGCATCGCAAAGCCGCATACCCCTTCCTCGATATCAGCCCCACAACCTCCTGAAACCGATCCGGATGCCTCGGAGCAATCATCAACACCGGGCTCGCACCGGCCACACTCCCCGGAACCTCGCGCCAAGCCTCCAGCAGCACCTCCTCCTCACCCGGATGCGTACTACCCGCAACCACTAGCTCGTACCCCCCCAGCAGCTCACCAACCCGCCGCGTCATCGCCGTCGCCGCCCCCGCCCGCACGTCATACTTCAAATTCCCCGTCACCCTCACCCGCTCCGCCCGCGCTCCCATCTTCGACCAACCGCTCCGCCGTCTCCCCACTCTGCGCCAGAAACAGCGAAATCTTCTCGAGCCTCGGCCGCCACAATCCCCTCAACCTCATATACCGCGGAAAAGACCGATCCGACACCCGCGCATTCACCACCGCCATCGGAATCCCTTCCCCCTCACACTCCTCAATCAGCCGCGGCCACAGCTCACTCTCCATCGTCACCACCAGCTTCGGCCGTAACACCCCCAGATACCGCCGCACCACCACCCGAAAATCCAGCGGCATATAAAACACCGGCGACCCCTCCAGCCTCTCCTGCGCCAGTCGCTGCCCCGTCTCCGTCGTCGTAGAAACCGCAACCACCCACCCCGGCAACGCCTCCTGCAACTCCCTCACCAGCGTCGCCGCCGCCATCACCTCACCCACCGAGACCGCATGCACCCAAACCACCTCACGCCCCGCCACCGCCGCCCGCAGCTCCGCCGGAACCCGTCCCAGCCGACCCGCCAGCCCCGCTCGGTAGCGCCCACTCGTCGCCATCCGCACCAGCCAGTACGGAGCCCCCACCACCAGCGTCAGCAGCAGCAAAAAGCTGTACACCCCCATCAACAAGCACTCACCCCACCGCCCGCTATCGTTACGCCATGTACCATCGTCATATCGAGTGATGATAATCAACCCGGCATGAATCCGTATCGCACCCTTCGGCTCCCACCCTCTCTCGCCTCCACGCTAAGCGCCGCAACGCTTGCCCTCGCCTTTGCCTGCACCTTCTCCAGCCCAGCCTTCGCCGAGAAGAAAAAAGAAGCCCCACCCGCCAAACCCGCCGCCCAGTACGCCGCCTTCGACGCCCACCCCAACGAGCACGTCACCATCGCCGCCGACCCCTGCATCGACCCCAAAGACTGCAGCTTCTTCCGTCTCCCCTACGTCGAGCACGGCTTCATTCCCGTCCGCGTCATCGTCACCAACGACGGCGACGCCCCCCTCTCTCTCGACGACGCCCGCATCCAGTTCATCTCCGCCGACAACGACAAGATCCCCGCCGCCACCCTCGACGACATCAACCGCCGCCTCTTCTCCACCCGCAGCGCCATGGGCACCAAGATCCCCCTCACCCCCATCACCATCCACCACGACGCCCCTCGACAAAAAGGTCATCGAAGACGACACCGACTTCGGCTTCCAAACCACCACCGTCAAACCCCACACCACCCTCGCCGGCTACCTCTTCTACGACGTCCGCAACCTCGACGACCCACCCCTCAAAGGCGCCGAGCTCTACCTCAAAATGATCCACACCGCCGACAACCAGAAGCAGCTCTTCGCCTTCACCATCCCCTTCAACAAATGGCTTGAAGCAAACCCCGGCCAGAAACCCGCCAAACAAACCACCCCCGTCAGCACAAAAGACACCCCCGCAGTCCCATAAATCTGCATTTCGCTTTTGCCTTTGCCTCTCCCTTTGTTTGTCATTCCGTAGCGAAGCGAAGAAATCTGCTTTTGGCTTTTGCCGTTGTTTGTTCTACCCAAGCATCCACTAATCTAAAAAAGCCATGCAACTAACCATCCGCCCAGCCACCCCCACCGACATCCCCCAGATCCTCCAATTCATCCGCGACCTCGCCACCTACGAGCTCGAACCCGAAGCCGTCCTCGCCACCGAAGCCGACCTCCTCCGCGACGGCTTCGGCCCCAACCCCCGCTTCCACTGCCTCATCGCCGAAGTCGAACAACAACCAGCCGGCTTCGCCCTCTACTTCCTCAACTACTCCACCTGGCGCGGCCACCACGGCATCCACATCGAAGATCTCTACGTCCACCCCACCCTAAGAGGGCAAGGAATCGGCAAAGCCCTCTTCACCCGTATCGCCGCCATCGCCGTTGCCGAAGGCTGCCCCCGCCTCCAGTGGGACGTCCTCGAATGGAACACCCCCGCCATAGACTTCTACGAACAAATGGGTGCCCGCACACTCACCGAATGGCGCACCATGCGCCTCTCCGGCAACGCACTGCCCGCCCTCGCCGAACGCTCCCGCTAGTTCGATCTCTCCCCGAGATGCAGACCGCCATGTCGTCCGGCACGGCGGAAGATGACGCTTGACGTACAGCCCCAGCCGCTCTACGGTTGAGCGGTTTACCAGTGGATTCCTCACTGTCTTTGCAACCCCGCAGAGACGCGCCCGACCTGTGACTCCGCTCAGACCCCGGGCCAATCTCTACAGTTTCATATTCCTACGCCGTGGAGCATTTATGCGCAAATCGATGTCCCTCGCCCTCCTCCTCATCGCATCCACCCTACTCACCTACACCACTGCATATGGACAGGTTCCTCCCAACGGGCTCTACTGCGCCTCGGGCCTTCATCCCGATGGTTACATCGACTTCTCCGGCCTCCCGGCAGGGCCCCCTCTTCAAGGGAGCTCGCCTTCGCCTCCAGTTACCGCTACTCTGCCGGTCATTGGTGTGCCGGGACTTACGGTGACGATTACGATTCCTTCGCTCACCGTATTCATCCCAACACAGCCCCCCGTCCCGGCCTACTCAGTGAACGGCGGGACGCTTACGCTGAACGGTTACCCAGGCGTGCCAGGCAGCGGGGCAACCGCGCTTATACTCAACTTCAATCAGCCCATCATGGGCGTTGGGGTGAATGCCCAAAATCCCCAGGGCCGGTTCCAATACGCCTACAATCTGCAGCAAGGTGACGGCACAAACAACTTGCCTGCTTTCACCACAACCGCCGGCGGATACACCGCCGACATATTCTGTTCCGCGGGATCAAGTCCTGCAGATGGTGGGGCTTGACACGACCTTCCAGACGGCAGCCGTAGCGTTCCCGGGAGACCCGATGGAATTTTTTCACTCTGTCACTTTTTCCAACGTACGCGTCCAATCGACCTCGGCGCCGGATCCCGCAAGCTCGATTCCAACCGAAGGTCTCCAGCAGTGGCTTCGGTCAGATAAGGGCACCAACTACAATTTCTTTTCCCAATCCGGTACGCGCATCTGGCAGGATCAGTCGGGCAATGGCCACGATGCGACGCCCTCACTCGGTCACGAGCCCAATTTGACCGCAGACGGCCGAACCTGCCAATTCACCTGGCAGTTTAATGGTTCGTCTTCCTTTAATTTCAGCCTGCCCATCGCGGGTTGGGGAGAGATGACCGTCTTTCTTGTCGCGAACAACGCAAAAGACCCCCCAGCTGACAGCTACTTCTCGGAAGCCGCCGCCATCCTGTGGACAGAGAATGCTCTTTGGGGCAACACCTTTGTAAGCCCCTATCAAACAAACGTTTATGCGCGTTTCGGAACCACGCAGGTCGGCAACAATCTTGGCGACACAAGGCGCGCAAGCGGTATTGGCCAGGACTTTACGGTCACACGTGCCGTACACGACAAAGGCACCGACGAGATTTATGTCAACGGCCTTCGGGTCTTCTCTCAGGGCGGAAAGACACATGCGCTCGGTGGGGTCACCGGCGCCGGCATAATCGGCGAAGGCATCAACAACACATACTTCAACGGCGAGATCAGCGAAATTCTCGTCTATAACCGCGTCCTCTCCGACAACGAGGCAGCGCGAGTGGAAAGCTATCTCCGCAATAAGTACGGAACCCAGTAAGGTTCGCTAAAAGCGTTGGTCAGACTGGCCTCAGCCTGCCTGATCAACGCTCAACGCCCAACGCATCGTCGCGCCCAGCCCCCACCAGGAGAGGCTCGGCCAGACCCTCTGCGAAGAGCCAAAGTACTCAATTAGATACTGATGCCAAATAATCCTTCCCCACCGAAGGTGAACAGGATATGAATAGGCATCTTATAAACAATACGTGGGCCGGAGGTTAGGCTATGCCATCTACTCACGATTTTGATTTTGAGGACCTGTATGGTGTCACGGAGGAGGGAGCTCTCAACTTCTGGGCCACAAATCTCCACGAGGCGATAGGAAGCAAGCAGTGGTCCCAGATTCGCGACTCCACCGGAGTCTATCTCGCCAGCGTACTTGGTCATTTTTGCCTGCAGTCCGTAGATCACGCGGAAGTCATCTCTCCGGATTACAGCCCCGGCGATCAGGAATTCCGTCAGTTCGCCGATCTCACCCAGATCGCTGAACTCATGATGCAGCAGCTCACCACCGCGAAGAACCCCCTCTGGATGGAGTCAGCCGGCGCACATATCCTCCTCTACGCCGGATTCTTCCAAAACCAAAACAAGAACCGTCACAACATCGAGTTCTACTCCCAAATGGGCAAAGAATGCTATCTCATGGCGGCAGTGGGAAAGAGGGCAACGACCATGAAGCTGATGGCCGCAGGCTTCCATCAATACCTCTTCCACCTGGCCAACCTCCATCAACATCTGCGCGAAAGCAGATATCTGATCAGGCCGGAGAACTAGATTTACTTACTTGTTGGTCTTTCGACTAGAACCGTTCGAATGACCGATTTATCTCCTGGAACAGCTATTTGGAGGATTGTCGTCGTCTTGAAGCTGAAAGGGGGAAGGTCTAGAAATACTCCTGAATTATCACTTGCCCGGTTATCGGGTCCATGCGCGATGTCCAGGTTGGGGCGGCCGCCAGGTTCGGTATACAGTTCCTCCGTGACTAACACATCTTGATACTTCGCACACTTAGCCAGTACGCGTGAGATCTCAGCGTTTGACAGGTGCTGCAGCACTTGTCGGATCAGGCAAAGCTCGCCATCGGGCAGTTCATCGTCGATCAAATTCGCGCAACGGAATTCCACCTGCGGCCCCCCGAAACGAGAGCGGTTATATTCGATCAGATCCGGGACCACATCAACGCCCACGTACCGCACATCGCACTGTGCGCAAATCAGGCGACCCACGCGGAAGTCGCCACATCCCAGGTCAACTACCGTCCGAATTTTGTCCTTCGCAATTAAAGCCTGGACCTGCTGCACATAGGGAACTGCAAATGGCGCATCCGATCCCCCGCCAGAACAGTAGACCTCGCCGTCGGCCTCGCCCCAGAGTTTCGTGCGGTAGATCTCGGAAAAGCAATCGGCAACCTTCAGCGCCCCGTACTGTTGCCGGATCGGCTCCCACTTGCGGCGCTTGCTCCAGCGCAGCAACCAAAGAGGCAGTCGACGTTTAATCGCCTGACGCAAAGGTCTAGTCAACATGACCGGCGATGTCGCTTTTTCCATAAGTTGCCCCCCGTTTGACAGGACAAGCAGTCGGACTCAGCAAACTGGTTCGCAGACGGAAGAAGTCTACAACACTCTGACGCTCAGCATGCGATTGGCTTGCTAATCGCGGTCGGGCTGGAGCAGACCGATCAACGACCCCATATAGGCTTGACGCCACCGCTATAATAGAAGGAGGGGGCAAGTCCAAAAACCAGTCAGACTCGTTGTGCTAAATCGCAGCTAAGTCCAATGCATGGAATACTTTAGGACTTCACCTTGTTTAGAATCAATACTTTGCAGCACAAGCCCAGACTTAAGTCTTTTCAATCGAAGACTTTGAGACTTTCAAGGGAGGAGGGTACATGACAATCAAGCGCATCAAGATCGTCGTCGGCGACCTGGCCTGGCCATTGCCGTACCCTGAACTCACTCGCATGAAAAGGATCAAAATCATCGGTGGCGACTTGGCCGGCCATTGCCGTACCTTGAACTCACTCGCATGAAAAGGATCAAAATCATCGGTGGCGACTTGGCCGGCCATTGCCGTACCTTGAACTCACTCGCATGAAAAGGATCAAAATCATCGGTGGCGACTTGGCCGGCCATTGCCGTACCTTGAACTCACTCGCATGAAAAGGATCAAAATCATCGGCGGCGGACTCGCTGGCCCCGAAGCCGCCCTCCAAGCCGCCTCACTCGGCTGCGAAGTCGACCTCTACGAGATGCGCCCCACCCGCTCCACCGAAGCCCACCAAACCTCCGACTTCGCCGAGCTCGTCTGCTCCAACTCCCTCAAGTCCGAGTCCGAAAACTCCGCCCCCTGGCTCCTCAAGCAGGAGATGCGCCGCGCCAGGTTCCTTCCTCCTCGCCGACGCCGACGCCACCGCCGTCCCCGCCGGCCACGCCCTCGCCGTAGACCGCGAACTCTTCTCCGCCCGCGTAGCCGCCCGCATCGCCAGCCGAACCCCGCATCACCGTCCACCGCGAAGAAGTCACCACCCTCAACGAGAACGACCCCGACACCATCACCATCCTCGCCAGCGGCCCCCTCACCAGCCCGCCTTAGCCGCCGAACTCCAGCGCCTCACCGGCTCCGACCACCTCGCCTTCTACGACTCCATCTCCCCCATCGTCGACGCCACCACCATCGACATGGACAAGGTCTACTTCGCCGCCCGCTAGGACAAAGGCACCGCCGACTACATCAACTGCCCCTTCACCAAAGAAGAGTACGAGACGTTCCTCGAAGCCCTCACCACCGCCGAAGCCGTCCCCCCAAAATCCTGGGAACAAATCCCCACGAATCTCCCACAGCTCTGTCATCCTGAGCGGAGCGCAGCGGAGTCGAAGGACCCCGAAGCTGCCGACATCACCGAAAGCCGTCGGCCCCGTTTTGCAACCTCAGCCTCCAACGCCAACTCGACGACACCACAGAACTCCAAGTACTTCGAAGGCTGCCTCCCCATCGAAGAGACCGCCCGCCGCGGCCGCGACACCCTCCGCTTCGGCCCCATGAAGCCCGCCGGCCTCACCGACCCCAAAACCGGCCGCTGGCCCTACGCCGTAGTCCAGCTCCGCCAGGAGAACCTCCGCGCCGACTCCTACAACCTCGTAGGCTTCCAGAACCACCTCAAGTTCGGCGAGCAGGCCCGCGTCCTCCGCCTCATCCCCGGCCTCGAAAACGCAAAGTTCCTCCGCTACGGCCAGATCCACCGCAACACCTACATCCACGCCCCCTCGCTCCTCACCGAAACCCTCCAGCTCAGCGCCCACCCCACCATCCTCATCGCCGGCCAGCTCTCCGGAGTCGAAGGCTACACCGAATCCATAGCCTCCGGCCTGCTCGCCGGCCGCTACGCCGCGCGCCCTCGCCCAAGGCGCCCAACCCACACCCGCCCCCCGAGCCTCAGCGCCAACGGCTCCCTCACCCACTACATCACCCACGCCGAAACAAAAAAATTCCAACCCGCCAACATCACCTTCGACCTCCTCCCACCCCTCGAAGAAGACCTCCGCAAAAAAATCCGCGACAAAAAAGAACGCCACCGCATCCAGTGCGACCGCGCCCTCGAGGCCTGGACACTGTGGTTAGGGATAGTGCTCGTAGCATGCGAAGGTTAGACTCTTCAGATGAGCTTCGGACCCGCCATCCCCTCCGACCCTCTTCTAACCTCAGTCGAAACGAAACGACTGCATGACGACGATGTCGTTCCCGGACTTCCTCCATCGGAGAACAAGCGCTTCTATCCAGCCCTGGATGGTCTTCGCGCTGTTGCAGTCCTCATGGTGTTTTATCAGCACTACCTCTCTTCTCGTCTGCCTTCTCTCAGCTGGGGCTGGGCAGGAGTAGACTTCTTCTTCGTCCTCTCCGGGTTTCTTATCACCGGTATTCTCTTCGATACTCGCAACTCGACACATCGCTTCCGCAACTTTTACGTCCGGCGTACCTTACGAATCTTTCCCCTCTATTACGGCGTGCTTCTTTTGGCTCTACTCTTCGCACCGGTAGTTCATTGGATCTGGCATCCGGCTGTTCTGCTCTGGCCGCTTTACCTTGGGAACTATGCCCGTTTCTTCTGGCTACATGATTGGTTACATAATAGTCTCGTCGTGGACCATCTTCACCCGGGCCTGACCTTTCCTCACAACTCTTTTACTCTCTATATCAATCACTTCTGGTCCCTCTGTGTCGAAGAGCAGTTTTACCTTCTGTGGCCGCTTGGCGTCTTTCTCATAAAATGCCGTCTTCGCCTTCGTAATCTCTGCCTTATCATCTGCGGCCTCACGCTCGCATTTCGTATTGCCTGTGTCCTGTTTCTTCCCAAGGCCTATCTGGACGCGGAGATCCTTTACAGGCTGACACCTTTTCGCGCCGATGCTCTCCTTCTCGGCGGAGCCTTAGCCCTTATAATTCGTGGCCCTGAGGCTCCATCACTGATCGCCCGCGTTCGCCCCTTATTCTGGATCTTTGTAACTGGCTTTATCTTCTTTGAAGCGTTCTACGTCGCCAAACTTCACCATCTGTATCACCCCGATGTGAGTGGCGGAGGCATGTCAACCATCGGTTTTACGCTCATCGACATATTTGCTGCGATCGTCATACTGCTCTCCCTTAATCCCCATGGCCTCATCTACCGTCTCTTCACTCGTCGTTGGCTTCGTCGGCTTGGTGAGGTCAGCTACGGTTTCTATGTCTTCCACGACATCCCTCACCCCTTATATACCTCAGTCTGCACCCACTTTCTAAAGCACTTCGCGCACGCGAAACCCATCGTGGTTGACCTCTCTATCGCCGCTCTGGCATTCCTCTGCACTCTGGCTGCCTCGTTCCTCAGCTTCCGTTTTTTTGAAGCGCCTTTTCTGCGCCTAAAAGACCGTTTCACCGTTCGAGATCAAATCAACGTTCGCGCCTAGCCACTGTTTTTCTAATGCAACCCGCGAGAAAAAACACCCACTCCGTCGCAGGGACTGGGCGTCTGTATTTGAAATGCGCTCTGTCTACATGTCCTTCTTCTTATTCCGCGCCTTCACCTTGAACCAGATCGGGCTCCCAATAAACCCAAAGCTCTCCCGAATCTGATTCGCCAGAAATCTCTCAAACCCAAAGTGCAGCTTCACATCCTTATCCGTGAACAGCACAAACGTCGGCGGAGCCACCGCAGCCTGCGTCATGTAATAAATCCGCACGCGCTTATTCATCGGCACACTCGCCTTCTGAAAGTCCACCCTCTCCAGAAACCGATTCATCTGCCCAGTCGTCACGCGCTTCCGCCGCTCCCGCGCCACCAACTCCACCTTCTTGAACACCGACTCGATATTCTTCCCATCCGCCGCCGAGATAAACAGCAGCGGAGCATAATCCAGATACTTCAGCGCATCCCGCACATCCTGCTCATACACCTTCTGGTCCGCCGGCGGCTTGCCCATTCCAAACATCAAGCCGCATCCCATCCTTCCCCACCTTCGTCATCAGGTCCCACTTATTGATGACGATGATCACGCTGCGCCCACTCTCATGCGCATATCCACCAATATTCGCATCCGCCGCCGCCACACCCTCCGCCGCATCGATCACCAGCAAACTCACATCCGCCGCCTCCAGATGCTTCCTTGCCATAATCACCGACAGCTTCTCCGCCATCAGCTTCGTCTTGCCCTTCCGCCGAATCCCAGCCGTATCCACAAACCGGAAGCTATGCCCATCCCGCTCCACCACCTCATCCACCGCATCCCGCGTAGTCCCGGCAATCGGCGACACAATCGCCCGCTGCGTCCCCGTCAGCGCATTCAGCAGCGTGCTCTTACCCACATTCGGCCGCCCAATAATGGCAATCTTCGTCTCAGTCGACACGTGCTCCCCATGCGACCGCAACCGCCGAACCGGCGCACCCGCGGCAGCAGGAGACGCGCCCGCAGCAGCAGGAGAGGCGCCCGCAGCAGCAGGAGAATAGTCCGGCCCATCCTCATCCTCCCCCATCTCATCCGCCGCCGTAAGCATCACAGCATCCGGCTCGCCTTCCCTCACCTCCGGCAGCACCGCAAACACCTCATCCAGCAAATCCCCAATCCCCGCCCCATGCTCCGCCGAGATCGGCAGCACATTCCTGAACCCCAGCCGCCGAAAGTTCTCCGCCGCCGAGAACATCGCCTCGGTGTCCATCTTGTTCACCGCCAGAAACACCGGCTTGCCCCCGCGCAAAAGTAACCGCGCCAGTTCCATATCCGGCGAAGCCAGCTCCGTCCGCCCATCCACCACCATCACGATAGCGTCCGCCTCTTCCAGCCCCACCTTCGCCTGCCGAAAGATCTCCGCCGGAATCAGCGCCTCATCATCCGGCACCACCCCACCCGTATCGACGATCCGCGCATCCCGCCCCATCCACTCAATCTCGCCATAGATGCGGTCCCGCGTAATCCCCGGCTCATCCCCCACAATCGACCGCCGCGACCCCGTCAGCCGGTTGAACAGCGTACTCTTCCCCACATTCGGCCGCCCGCAAACCGCAATCAGCGGCAGCGACTGATTATGCGCATGCGCCGTCTCCGTCACCATCTGCGCAGCCAGCAACTCTACCTCACGCCAGTCATCCTCATCAATCCGCTCCCGCCCAGCCACATTCGCCGACCGCGGAGTCTGCCGCCCAACAATCCCATCCCTTTTGAAGTTGTCATCCTTCGCGGAGCGGAGGATCTGCTTTTCGCCCGCAGCGCCACGATCCGTCCGAATCGTCTTCCGCGCCTCCTTCTCCGGAGACCGCTTCGGCACCCGCTTCAACTTCTCCGCCATCGCCTTCTTGGTCGAAAGCACCTTCCTCTTCCGCGGATCAACCGCCCCCGTAGTAGGCGTAGCCTTAGGCGCACGCCCCTTCTTAGGCCGAGTACTAGCCTGCCGGTGCTTCTTGCCTAATCTCTTCTTATCGTCTCGTTGCGCCATAGCTATGCCTTCTCTCGGCACCGCAGCGCCTCAAACCATTATAGGGACGCGTTGAGCTCACTATGCGCCTGAAGCTACGCTCTACGGTGACACTCTTAGTTCTGCTAATAGACAACCCGGTAGAGGCAGCCTAAAACGTAGCGTACAACGGGCTCCGAACCTTAGGTTCTCAAGGAAGGCTTCAGATGTGCCATATTTGGGCCTAAAGAGTAGTTGCGTACGGAAGCGCGTGGAGAGCCTTGGATCTCACTCATGGGGCACCAATGAGTGCTTTCCCTTGCAGACATATCTTCCCAAGACATAACTTCACAAACGCGAATTCCTCCTTCCGGGAAAACCGCAGGTTCTGTCGGATGATGACGGTTCCAGCCCGCGAAAGGAGGAGCATGAAACGAAGAAGCTACTTTGCGTTTGCAGCCATCGCCCTGGGCTGGGCTGCATGTCTAAATGCTCAACAAAGCGCTGGGCAAGCGTCGGTGTCATCCGTTGTAAGCTGCGTCTCGAGAGGCAGAGAACGACAACAATGCTCGGCGGACACACGTGCGGGCATCGTAATGTTACGACCAACAGGTGAGGCTGCTTGCCTGCTGGGCAGAAACTGGGGCTATGACGACCAGGGGGTTTGGGTATCCGAAGGTTGCGGAGGTGACTTCGGGACTGGAAGTGCTTCCCGCGCTGCTGCGCCAACAAACGACGCCGCGGCCCTGGCTCACTCGATAGAGCAAACGGCCGCGATCGAGACGGCTACAACCGGGACAAACCCTACGAAGGACTACACGGGCGGCTTCCAGCCTTATGGGAGTATGCGGACCATCATTTCCATTCCGGCCAACGGACCAGCGGAAGTACAGGACGATGCCACTCGCGTCGGCATCAATTTCTCAACGATTGGAGCGATCAAGGTGGTTGGCACGACGGAATGGGGGATTAACCTCGTTCAGAGCGAAACCACGCTAAACGCCGGCGCAACCACGGCGTCTGGCTTCGGCGTTGTGCAGCAAGTGACTCAACCCGTCTTCGGCGCTCGCCTTGGATTCTTTGGTGTCGATACCGGCAAATATGGACGCGTCTTTTATGGCAAACAGCTTTCCACCCATTACGACATAACGGGCTACACGACGGATCGCTTCAACGTCTTCGGTGGAATATCCACCGCCACCTATGTTGCCGGCACTGACGGCGGTCAATCGGGTACCGGCCGTGCAGACCAGACGGTTCTCTATCACGTCAATTTCGCCAAGATATTTGACTTCGGAGCGCAGGGGCAGTTGCGCACCGCAGCCACTCCGCAGGCCTTCAACGGCTTCGGCTTCTCTTTGCAAGCGCAGGTGCTTCCGACGTTAAAGATTGGGGGCGCCTACAACAAGACCTATTTCAGCCAATTTCTTGTAAATACGGCACTCCATGGCGGCACGGATTACTGGGCCTTTGGAGGTATGGGCAGATGGCGCGCCGTTGAATGGGGAGCGGTCTACATCCATCAGAACAGAGGCGACCTGGCGTTCATTCCCGATCCCGCAGGCGGACCATCCAATATAGCGGTTGGATTTTCCGCGAACGGAGTTGAGGTCTATTCCAGGTTGTGGTTCGGAAAAAAGTATGCAGCGGTACTTGGCTTTGAGGACTACATTCCCTTCGACCTGAGTGCCCTCATCAACCCAAACTTCAAGACAAGATATGCAGTCCTCGGCGCCGAATGGCACATCTCGCCATCTGGCTACGCGTTTTTCGAATCAAGGCTGGGAGATACCACCAACGCCGTAGGAATGGGAGGTAACAACGCAGCAGCCCTCGGCTTCCGCTACGACTTTACATGGAAGACTCTGCATATACCGTAAACTCTGTCCGCTATGTTGCGCTTGCTGGAGCGCCGCTGGAGTTGTTTGGGGTGGCCGGGTGCCCCCATTCATCGCGCCTTTATCTCATGCGATGATTGGGCATTCGCGCTCCGCGCGAACCGCTCTCCTCCAACTCGCCAAACTCGGGGTACACAAACTTGACAAACCCGACAGCCAGAAACCCCCAGACAAAGAAGCAAGTCCGTACGAGCCCCACCCAAGTCCAAAACCAAGTCCAGACTTAACCCATCTCTTTCGAAGACTTTGCACACTTTAATGGGGAGGGGGGAGGGTGCCACCATCCCCAATCCTCCCACCGACTATCATGGGACAAAGCCCCGCGTGTCCGCCCCCATCCAAATCGCCCCCGCCAACCCCAACCCCACCGGCGAACTCCCCACGCTCCACGACTTCTTCGCCCCCGGCGGCCTCCTCTCCCACTCCACCCTCTCCTTCGAGCACCGCCCCGGCCAGTACGACATGGCCCGCGCCATCGAAAAAGCCTTCACAGACAAGCGCCACCTCATCGTCGAAGCCGGCACCGGCACCGGCAAAACCCTCGCCTATCTCCTCCCCGCCCTCCGCCTCGCCCGCCAGAACCAGCAGCGCATCATCATCTCCACCGGCACCAAAAACCTCCAGGAGCAGCTCTACTTCAAGGACGTCCCCTTCCTCGAATCCATCCTCGGCCCCCTCAAAGTCTGCTACATGAAAGGCCGCGCCAACTACCTCTGCAAGCACAAGCTCTACGCCCTGCGCGGCAACCCGCTCCTCAACGGCCTCGAAGAGATCGACCAGTTCCACCACATCGCCCAGTGGGAGCGCACCACCGAAACCGGCGACCGAGCCGAAATCAACTCCCTCCCCGAATCCTCTCCCCTCTGGCACAAACTCGACGCCCGCACCGAAGCCTGCCTCGGCCAAACCTGCCCCGACTGGGAGAACTGCTTCATCACCTCCATGCGCCGCAAAGCGCTCGAGTCCGACATCATCATCGTCAACCACCATCTCTTCTTCGCCGACCTCTCCATCAAGCAGCAAGCCGCCAACGCCCCCGACGCCGGCATCCTCCCCGAAGCCGCCGCCGTCATCTTCGACGAGGCCCACGAGCTCGAAGAGGTCGCCTCCAACTACTTCGGCATCGGCCTCTCCACCCAGCGCATCGACGAGCTCACCCGCGACGTCGAGATCCATGCTCAAGTCCAAAGACGCGCTCTCCATCCTCCATCATCTCCGCCTGCGCCACCCTCCACGACCGCTCCCGCCTCTTCTTCAGCTCCCTCCCCGGCGAAGACCCCTTCGCCCCACCCACCCCCGGCCGCATGCCCTTCGAGCAGCGCGAATCATTCCTCGAAGAGATCCGGCGACACCTACACCGCCACCCTCAACGCCCTCACCCGCCTCGAAGGCGAGCTCGAACACATCAAGAACGTCGACGAGACCCCCGGCCTCCGCAAGCGCACCGCCGACATCCGCGCCCACCTTCAACTTCCTCCTCGAATCCCCCGACCCCAACACCGTCTTCTGGATCGAACGCCGCGCCGCCGGCGGAGTCCGCAACCTTGCCCGCGCCGCCGCCCACGCATCCTTCCACACCCACCTCCAGGCCACCCCCATCGACGTCTCCGAGCTCCTCTCAGACCACCCTCTTCGAGCACCTACTCCTCCGTCATCCTCACCTCCGCCACCCTCACCGTAGCCTCCGCCAACCGACGCCTCCGGCTTCGACCACATCCGCAAGCGCCTCGGCCTCATCTCCGCCCGCGAGCTAGTCGTCCCCAGCCACTTCAACTACGAAAAACAAGCTCTCCTCTACCTACCGCCCAACATGCCGGACCCGCGCGAGCCCGACTTCCAGCTCAAAGCCACCGAACGCATCCGCCGCGTCCTCGAAATCACGCAAGGCCGCGCCTTCTGCCTCTTCACCAGCTACAAACAGATGCGCGAGGTCCACGACCGCCTCCTCGCCGAACTCCCCTACCCGCTCGCTCCTCCACGGCACCGCCCCCCGCCACGTCCTTCTCCAGCAATTCCGCGACACCCCCAACGCCGTCCTCTTCGGCACCTCCTCCTTCTGGCAGGGAGTAGACGTGCAGGGCGAGCAACTCTCCTGCGTCATCATCGACCGCCTCCCCTTCGCCGTCCCCTCCGACCCCGTAGTCAAAGCCCGCATGGAGGCCATCGAAACCGCCGGCGGCAAACCCTTCTTCGACTACCAGGTCCCCAACGCCGTCATCACCCTCAAACAAGGCTTCGGCCGCCTCATCCGCTCGCCTCAACGACCGCGGCGTCCTCATGCTCCTCGACCCCCGCATCCAGCGCCAGCGCTACGGCCGCATCTTCCTCGACTCCCTCCCACCCTACCGCCTCACCCACGACATCACCGACGTCGAACAATTCTTCGCCCCTCCCCAACTGCCAGACCGCCGCGACTAATCCGTGTGCCCCACGTCTGGACTTTGTTCACACATTGTCATCCTGACCCTGAGCGGAGCCGAAGGGGAAGGGATCGCTTCTGTTCTTGCTGTTGCTTGTTTTACGCCGGTCATCCTGAGCGAAGCAGATCACAGCACCATCGTGATCTGCACAGCCGAAGGGTTCCGCAAGGGTTCACTCAAGTACCGGTCTACGAGGCGATCAATGTACCCGCCAAACAGTGTGATGGCAGCCAGCAGTGCGCCACTCTCCATTCTTTGCGAAGCGAAGCTTCCGAGTCCCTTACCTTCCTATACCAGAACCTGGATGTGACACAGCATCGTGGGCAAACTCTCCTTTATCGAGCGTTCGTGCGGGTTGATCCCACTCAAAAGAGTGTCGCGAGACTGCTCGTGCGCCTCCACAGGAAGGATTGTTCCACGACCTTTCGCGATGACATGGGAGATCACCCGGTAACGTTCGGTAATTGGGCGCTATACGAAATTCGCGCCCCGATCGCTATGGATGCATACCATATGGAGTTTGGCATGCAGTTGATCGGTCAGGGCGCAGCCTGGATCGATCACATTTCGATGGAATATTAGTCGCCTACACCGCGGAACCGGTCAGAAGCGGTATTGGGCTGCAGATGACTCGCCAGGTTAAGTTCCTGTAGTTTTCTGATTTCTCCAAAGCGGATAAGGTAGTCCGGCGAGTCGATTGATTGCGAAAGCCTGCGCCGTAAGCAGGATCACTGCGACCTCGATGATGACGAGTTCTTTGGGCTGAGAGATGATGCCGAGCGAAACGATGAGCGTCGTCGCTCCTGCAGGCGGATGGCTTACCCGGAACAGAGCCATGAGAGCGCCGGTAGCCGAGAGCGAGAGCGCAGCGGCCAGAACTCTCGCGCCATGGACGCCGGCGTGCATAGCGAAAGGCGGGCTGGAGGCCGCTGTAAGCGCAAAGGCAGCATAGCCGCAGATGAGTCCAATAGCATGTCCCAGGATGGCATTGCGCGGGCTGGAGGCTTCCGCCAGTGGGGAAAAGAAGAAGAGATATGCAGTTGGGCCGAGCGATGGAAAGACAAACGGACTGCCCGTAAGAAGGGCCAGCAACGCGAGCAGCCCGATGGTGATGAAGCCGTTGATGCAGACATAGACAGCCCACACCAGCCGCGGCGGAAAGTGCTGCAGCAGCCACTGCAAGCCGCATGTGCGCAAGCAGCACGCCGACGTGCTCGAAGTTGCCGTGCGTAGCGCTTGCGCTGATTCTGTTTATCCATGGAGATCATCAGATATTCGGCAGCAGATCGAAGTATTCATCATCTTCATTCTTGCCGCCTTCACCGAGGCCGACGGTCTTCTCCGACTCGATGAATTCGATCCGCTCGATCCACTTGACCATCTTGTAGCCAAGCTGATTTTCGACCCGCAGCCGCAGTGGGGCTCCATATACCTCGGTAAGGGGCTTTCCATTCATCTCCGAAGCAAGCAGGCATTGGGCCTTGAGTACATTTTCGAGGCTTTGCGTGTCGTAGTATGCGCCGCCGTAGAGCGATCCGCCAAACGAGAAGAACGCGACGACCTTGGCATTGGGCTTGGGTCGGACGAGTTCGACGAGAGACTTCATGGGAAGCCCGCCCCACTTGGCAATGCCGGTCCAGCCCTGGATGCAGTGATGCATGGTGATCTCCTCGGCCTTGGCCAGTCTCTCGATATCCGCGAGAGAAAGCTCGACCGGGTTGTCGACGAGGCCGCCCACCTTCAGCCTGAAGTCCTGGAATCCACCCTTGGCCATCTGCTTCCAATCCTCGCGTTCGGGCATCTTGCCGTTGGGCCAGAAGCGCGGAGAGATGTCCGCCTCGGTGTAATGCTCACTCGGTGAGAGGCGATTGAGCGTCGTCAGCATCAATGGGTACGTGATGAACTTCTGCACATGCTGCAGGACGCGCGGGTAGATCCACGAGATGTAATGCGCCACGATCCAGGAGAGAACGACCACGCCGATGCCGACGAAGCCCAGAATCATTCCCAGATGATTCTGATCGTCGGTGCCCATCACGATGTGGTTCATGTTGCGAACGAAGCCGGTCATCACGATCAGCGTCACATGCACGACGATGAACGCAAAGAAGCTGAGCATCGTCAGAAAGTGAATGGATCGCGCCGATTGTCTGCCGCCAAACAGCTTCGCGTACCAGTGGAAGCGATTGACGGCGGCGGGCGACATGGCGATACCGGTGAGGATCGCCAGCGGGCCGAAGACAAAGACGACGGAAAAATAGGCGATCTGCTGCAGCGCGTTGTAGCCGTAGTATCCGTTGAACTCAGGCGGCAGGTGGAACGTCGCATAGTGCACCCATGTATTCCAGGCCTGCAGCAGCACGAGCGTCGATTGTGGAACGAGCCGCCGCCACTGCTCCGTATCGAACAGCATGATGACGAAGAAGATGCCTGTGAGAATGAATCCGTAAACGTTGAGAAAATGCCACGAGCGGGCGATGCCGATGGTATGCCGGTAGCCCGGCGTGGCAACGATGGGCGAGACGTAGCGAGCATCGTCCTTCGCCGTCCAGAGGCGATCCGTCGGGACCTTGATCGGTGTCAACCGAATCCACTCGCTGCCCGGCGTGCAGTGATTGTTGAAGTAGAGGCGAGGATGATCGGCCAGGATCGACAGCCCGCTCCGGATCAGCATCATCACAAAAACGAAGTTGAAGAAGTGGCAGTAGCGCACCCACAGCGGAAAGCCGTGCGGACCGGCGAAGTTATTGGGATAGATCTGCGGGACAGGCGGAATATGAGGGAGTCCAACAAAGAGAAATTCAATCCATGCCGCAAGCACAGGCAGCAGCACCAGTACGGCCGCAGTGATCAAGAATCGAGGGCCGAATCCAGATACGATAAGCGGCGATCAGGGGGATAATGAACGGCGGCGTGGGCCGCATCAAACGAGATCATTGCATGTCTCCTGAAACGCGCTTTCATGCCATGAGCGAACAAAGGCTTAAGAAGCCGACCTTGGCGGACCTGATCAGGGAAAGCACCATTCCTTCATACACGATTGGCCTGAAAGTACATACAGATATTTGAAAGAGGATCTACCAGAGTTGCCGAAAAATGGGGTTATAGGTAACTACGGCTGCCCCGGTGTTCAAACTGACCCACTGCCCGCCTGACGTAAAATCTTGTCAAGCCACTGAAATTCCAACCAACTCAAAACAAAAGAAATACACCACAAATAACCTGCCGTTTGGTTATGTTAAATCCCGTATAATTGAACCAGAAGAAAAGATGAGGCCCGGCCACCAGCCGGGCCTTCGCATTTAACTGCAAAGTCAAAAGAGCTGACATAGAAGTCCAGACTTAAAGTCTAATCTTTTGAATACTTTGCACAATTTAGGGGGAGGGGGAGGGTACCGATGTTAGACATCACTCAATCAACCGGAACAGTACCGGCAGCCGTCGCCAGTCAGTCCGAACCCGCAAAAGCCTTGCGCTACTATGGATGCCGGAGAAAACATGCCCACGACCTGGTCCCGCCGAACCTTCGTAGCCTCTGCCGCCGCAACCCTCGCCGCCACAAAACTCCCCGCCGCGACCCCCACCAAAGACACCTTCGTCTACATCGGCTCCACCACCACCAAACCCGGCGACGGCATCCACGTGGCCCGCTGGAACTCCGCCGGAACCCTCTCCGATCTCCGCGTAGCCGCCCCCATGGTCGCCCCCAACTTCCTCGCCGTCAGCCCCACGGCGCCACTCGCTTCCTCTTCGCCGGCGGTCCCACCAGCAAAACCTCCGGAGCCCTCAGCGCCTTCGCCATCCAGCCCTCCGGCGACCTCAAACTCATCAACACCCTCACCATCCCCGACTTCGACATGGTCCATACCGCCGTCGACCACACCGGCCGCGTCCTCATCTCCGTCAGCTACAGCACCGGCAAGATCCTCACCAGCAAGATCGGCCTCGACGGCCGCCTCAGCGCCCCCGTCACGCAAATCCAACTCAACGGTCACGGTCCCAAGACCGCCCGTCAGGCCGGCCCCCACGCCCACGGCATCTGCTTCTCGCCCGACAACAAATTCGTCCTCATCAACGACCTCGGCACCGACCGCATCATGGTCTACAAGCTTTACCCCCTCGCCGCCGAGATCACCCCCAACACCACCCCCTACTTCACCTCGCTCCCCGGAGCCGGCCCGCGCCACCTCGCCTTCCACCCAAACGGCAAGTGGGCCTACAGCATCAATGAGCTCGACTCCACCGTCACCCAGATGAGCTGGGACGCCGCCGCCGGAACCCTCAAACTCCTCTCCAGCGTCCCCACCCTCCTCCCCGGGGAGACATCCCCGCCAACCGCGCCGGCGAAGTCCTCATCGATCCCGTCCGGCCGCTTCCTCTACTCCTGCAACCGCGGCCCCGAAGATGATCTTGTCACCTACAAGATCGCCCCAGACGGCCACCTCGTCCTCATCACCCACACGCCGCTCGGAGGCAAAGAAGCCCGCCACTACGCGCTCTCTCCCGACAGCAAACACCTCGTCGTAGCCCGCCAGTTCAGCAACAACGTAGCAGTCTTCGCCCGCAACCGCAACACTGGAGTCCTGACGCCCACTCCCGGCCGCCTACCCCGTAGACGCCCCCTCCTGCATCCTCTTCGCCTGAACCGCAACTCAATGCGAAAAAAACGAGACTGCGATCCCACCGCACCAGCGGCAGCAGACTCGAATAATCATCCGTCCACACAGGGCTCCCCGCAGGCACGGACACCGGCAACGAAGCCGCCGCCACCTCCGGCACCGCGAAAAAATCCCCACTCTCACTCAGCAACACCCACGTAGCCGCAAACTCCCCCCGCCAATCCTTCGCGGCAGAATCCACCACCCGCGCCTGCATCCCACTCGCACTGCGCCAGCCGCCCCAGCACCGGCGACAAATTCAAATACTGATTCGAAACATGAAACGCAATCACTCCACCCGGAGCCATATGCCTCCGATACAACGCCAACGCCTCCGCCGTCAGCAGATGCACCGGAATCGCATCCCCTGAAAACGCATCCACCACCAGCACATCAAACCCCTGCGGACTCTGCCCCGCCAGCGACACCCGAGCATCCCCCGGCACCACCGACACCACCGCCCCACGCTCCCGCACAGCATCCCGCATATACGTAAACTCCTCCCGCGCCACCCGCTCCACCAGCGGATTGATCTCATAAAACTCCATCACATCCCCCGCTCCGCCCATACGCCGCCATCGTCCCCGCCCCCAGCCCCACCACCCCAATCCTGCCGCGGCCTCGCTCTCGCAGCCCACAACAAAACGCATCGCCAACCCCACCCCCGAGTCCTCCGCGTAATAAGTCATCGGCTTCGTCCGAAACTCATCCGCGAACCACTGCATCCCATGCCGAATCGACCCATTCACCAGCGTCCGCGAAGTCACCGCCTGCGGCGGGAGTTGCGTCTCCGTCACCCGCAGCGTCCCATAAAAATTCCGCAGCCTCACCAGCGAGTTACGCGCATACTGAACCTGCACCGCAACCAGCAACACCACCGACAGCGCCGACCCCACACACCAAAGCATCCGCAACTGCCACCCCCCACCCCACGTCACCACCGCAGCCGCAACCGCCGTAAACGCAAACGCCAGCGGCACATCATAGTTCGACCGAAACACCACCGGACTCACCACCGCAACAAAGAAAGTCCCCGCCGCTCCCCCAGCAGCAATCGAAAGATAAAAAGCCGTAGCCGCCCGCGACCCCGCCGGCCGCAACGCATACAACTCCGCATGCAGAAACCAGCAAGCCACAAACAGCTCCATCACAAAAAATCCAACCGCCATCTGGATCGGCAGCCCCACCCCCGTCTTCGACAGCAGATACCCCAGACTAGCCAGCATCACCGCCAGCAACCGCATCAACAACCACCGCCGATACAACCCCGCAAACTCAAACGCCAGCACAAAACTCAGCAGATACACCGCCAGCGGCACCACCCACAGCAACGGAATCGCCGCTACATTCGCCGTCAAATGACTCGTCACCGCACACAACTGCACCGCACCCACCGCCGGCAGTAAAAACCAAAGCACCCGCCGCAACAATGCAGGCCTCTCCGCTCTCCCATCTCCTCCCGCAAATCACCACCCTCGCCCCGCACCTGCCAGCAAACCACTCCACACAACCCCGCATACACAACAAAACCCCACCGCCCAGGCCAGCCGTTGCGAATGCAGCGTCATATACGGCTCAAACCCTGCCGGATAAGCCACCAGCGCCAGCAGGGAACTCAGATTACTCAGCGCATAAAACCCATACGGAACACTCCGTCCCTCACTCACCGCAAACCAGGCCTGCAGCAACGGAGCCGTAGTCCCCAGCAGAAAAAACGGCACGCCAATCGAAGTCAGCAGCATCACAAAAATCGCCGTAGCCGGATTCGCCGTAGCCCCGGCACCCGCAACATGCCGCGGCAAAGCCAGCGAAATCATCCCCAAAATCAGCAGCGCCAGATGCACGACCCGCACCCACCCGCACCGGCAGCGCCCGCCGCATCCAGTACACATACCCATAAGCCAGCAGCAGCATCGCCTGAAAAAAGAACAGGCAAGTCAGCCACACCGCCGAAGACCCACCCAGCACCGGCAGCAACTGCTTCGCCGCCATCGGCTCCACGCTGAACAGCAGAAACGCCCCCAGCGTAATCGTCGCACCATAAAGCATCTGTCGAATCTTCATCGTGCGCAGCCGGCCCTCAACAATCACAAATTTCGAATAAGCGATCCTAGCCGTTTGTACTCAACCCGGCCAAGTCAAAAATCATCCGACTCAAGTATCCTGTTATCAGTACCGCCATGGGACGCAACCTCTACATCCTCGCCGCCACGCTGCTCCTCTTCGCACTCGTCTCCTGCGGCGTGGCCTACACCAACATCGCCCAGCAGCCCGGCTCGCCCGGCGACGTCTCCCTCTGGCGCACCATGGGCCTCGGCCTCTTCGTCGTCTCTCTCGTCGTAGCCCTCGCTGGCATCCTCTCCTCGCTCTTCGAGCAGGCCGAGCGCCGCGCCGAAGAGGCCCGCCGAGCCAAACGCAAGCCGCAATCCTGAGCCAGCCCTGAGCCTGACCCCAACCTCCTCAAAACGGTACAATCAAAGTAGGCTGAACCCGCCCGCCGCCAGCTCCCATCAAATACATATCAGCGGCCATCGAAGGGAAAAGAAGAGTCATGTTTGAAGTCACTGTAGAAGCCGGTTTCTCCTCCGGCCACTACCTCCGCAACTATCGTGGCAAGTGCGAAAACCCGCACGGCCACAACTACAAGGTCTTCGTCACCCTCGTAGGCGAGGAACTCGACGAAGCCGGCATGTTGCTCGACTTCAAACTCCTCAAGCAGGTCATGCGCCCCACCGTCGACTACCTCGACCACCGCATGATCAACGACCTCGAGCCCTTCGTCTCCGAGATCAACCCCTCTGCTGAAAACCTCGCCAAATACTTCTACGATCAGACCAGCACCCAACTCCACCAGATGACCCATGGCCGCGTCCGCGTCAAAGACTGCACCCTCTACGAGACCGACACCAGCTTCGCCCGCTACTACGAATAATTACTTCGCAGGCGCGCAAGTTAACTGATCCCCCCGCCGCATGCACCCCTCCGTCTTGCCCGTCACCTGATGCACCGAAGCCGGATGATTCCAAACCTCCGGCTTGATCTTCATCCCGAACCCCGGCTCCTCCGGCATCGTAATAAATCCATCCTTCGGCGCAATCGGATTCTCCAGCATCAGCGGCCAGTCATGCTCATAGAACCGCTGGCAGCTCTCCTGTATCCACACATTCGGCTCCGCGGTCGACAGATGCGTCGAAGCATAAAACAGCAGCGGCCCTCCCGCCGTATGCGGAGCCATCGGCAACTCCATCGAGTCCGCCATCGCCGCAATCTTCCGCGCCTCCGTCAGCCCGCCGCACCACGTCACGTCGAACATCGCATACTTCACCGTGCGCGACTCGAACAGCGACTCAAACTGCAGCTTGCCCCCCATCCGCTCGCCCGCAATCAACGGCAACGACGTCGCCGCCGCCAGCTCGTGATACTGCTTGAAGTTCCCCGGCATCAACATATCTTCCAGCCACATCGGACTATACGGCTCCAGCGCATGCGCAATCCGTATCGCCGACGTCAAATTCCACTGCGCATGAAACTCAATCGCAATCTCAATCTCCTTGCCGAACCCATCCCGCAGCTTCTTCACCGGCACCAGCGCCTGATCGATATCGTTCCACGTAATGTACTCATTCTGATTCCGCGCCGCCGCCCCATCGAACGGCCAAATCTTGATCCCCTTGATCCCGCGCGTATCGATCAGCTCCCGCATGATCTTCTCCGGCTCCGTATTGAAGTCGTACTTATACGGAAAGCAAGTGTTGTACAGCCGCACCTTCGGATTCGCCCTTCCGCCAATCAATCGAAACACCGGCGCATTCAGCGACTTCCCCAGCAGATCCCACAGCGCCAGATCAATCGCGCTCAGTGACCGCATCTCCGTCCCACCCGCCACCTGAAAATCGAACGTGCGATAAAGGTCAGCCCATATCCGCTCAATGTCCCGCGGATCGCGCCCAATCAAAGCACTCGGCGGTGCTATGAATCATCGCCGCCTCCACCGGATTGCGCGGATACGTCTCCCCAATCCCGTAGACTCCCGCGTCGGTATCGATCTTCACCCACGTCCAGTGCGGCCAGAAAGCCGCATCGTCCCGCGACTTCCAGTACACCGTCTCGACGCTCGTAATCTTCATCGGCGCCATCGACTGCGCCGCCACCGCATACTTCGCCGCCAGAGGAGAAGCCAGCAAACCCGACACAAACGATCTACGGCTGATTTTCATCGCACCATTCTAGGCACGCGAATCCACTCCCGGCGAGTTCTTTCTTCTCCGCCGCAAAAAACCGAACCATCCGTCAGCCCGGTAGAATAGAAGACAACAGATGCACCTCATCGAGCTCTACAAATCCGTACAGGGCGAATCCTCCTTCGCCGGCCTCCCCTGCATCTTCGTCCGCCTCGCCGGCTGCAACCTCCGCTGCGCCTGGTGCGACTCCGAGTACACCTTCACCGGCGGCAAGCCCTTCACCGAAGACCAAATCGTAGACCAGATCGAAGCCGCTGAAGCCCCCTGCAAACTAGTCGAGTTCACCGGCGGCGAACCCATGCTCCAAGCCAAAGAACTCCTTCCCCTCATGCAACGCCTGCTCGACACCGGCTACACCCTCATGATCGAAACCTCCGGCGAACGCCCCCTCGCCGAAGTCCCCAAAGCCGTCCACAAAATCGTCGACGTCAAATGCCCCGGAGCAGGCGCTGCCGCCAACTCCTTCCGCATGGAAAATCTCGACCGCCCTCACCAAAAACGACGAAGTAAAGTTCGTCCTCACCAACCGCGCCGACTACGACTTCGCCCGCACCTTCATCCTCGAGCACGCTCTCAACGAAAAAGTCAGCAACGTCCTCCTCTCACCCGCCTTCAACAAATCCCCCAGCCCGCTCCGCACCACCGACAACGCCACCCTCGACCCCCGCACCCTGGTCGAATGGATGATGGCCGACGGCATCGACGCCCGCCTCTCCCTCCAGATCCACAAATTCATCTGGGAGCCCATGAAAAAGGGCGTCTAACGAACTCCAGCTAGGAAGTGTCATCCTGAGCGAAGTTGTTCGCGATTTTGAGCGACACAACGCAGTCGCAGGACCTGCTTTTGCCGTTGCATTTGCACGTTCCCCTCAATCAACAATAAAAACCTTCGCCCCCAGCTCAGTCTCAACGCGATGCCGTCCATCCTCATCGCCCACCTGAAAACTATTACCCGCCGTAGTTACAAATTGCCTCCCATCCTCTAGCACCATCGTCAGCGAACCCTCCATCACCAGCACCACATGCCCTTTTGAGCACCAGTGATCTCCCCGATAACCCGCACCCATCTCCACCATCCGCACCCTCATATCGCCACTCTGCACTGTCCGCGAAACCGAGCTACCCTGTTCCCCCGGAATCTCGGTAACAGGCTCCTCCTCCCAAACAACATTCGTAAACGGAATCCCCTTCATCTTCATCAGCGCTATCCTCCAGATCCAGAAGTCTATCGATTGATCGCGAATGCATCCCCATCCGCCAAAATGCTACGCTTCATCCATGCGCTTCCCCATCCTCCGCACCATCGCACTAGCCGCCACCCTCACCGCCTCCATCCTCTCCGCCCAGATCGTCAGCCCCACCCATCGACACCACCTGGTGGAAGCACGCCGTAGTCTACGAGATCTACCCCCGCAGCTTTCAGGACTCCAACGGAGACGGCATCGGCGACCTCAACGGCATCACCCAGCGCCTCGACTACCTCCAGTCCCTCGGCGTCGACGCCATCTGGATCTCCCCCATGTACCCCTCTCCGCAGGTCGACTTCGGCTACGACGTCTCCAACTACGAAGCCATCGATCCCCAGTACGGAACCCTCGCCGACTTCGACCACCTCGTCGCCGAAGCCGGCAAGCGCAAAATCCGCATCATCCTCGACATGGTCCTCAACCACACCTCCGACAAGCACCAGTGGTTCATCGAATCCGCCAGCTCCCGCACCAACCCCAAACACGACTGGTACGTCTGGAGCGACGGCAAGCCCGGCCCCCGCAACGGCAAAGCCCCCAACGAACACGAAGGCCGCATCCCTCCCAACAACTGGGTCTCGCCTCTTCGGCGGCTCCGCCTGGCAATGGGATCCCTCCGTCCACCAGTTCTACTACCACAAGTTCTACAAGCAGCAGCCCGACCTCAACTGGCGCAACCCCGCCGTCGAAAAAGCCATGTTCGCCGCCATGCAGTTCTGGCTCGACCGCGGCGTAGCCGGCTACCGTCTCGACGCCATCCCCACCCTCTTCGAAGATCCCCAAACTCCGCGACGAGCCCATCCTCCCCGGCACCAACGCCCAGGGCGATCCCAACCACAACGACATCTACACCAACCTCCTCCCCGAGGTCCACGACGTCATCCGCCGCATGCGCGCCATGGTCGACAAATACCCGGACAACCGCGTCCTCATCGGCGAGACCTACCTCCCCAACACCGCCGAGCTCGAAAAATGGTACGGCGGCCCTGCAAAGAACGAGCTGCAGCTCCCCATGGACATGCTCGTCGGCTTCCATCGCGAAGGCAACGGCCCCAGCGGCCCCAACGCCACCCTCAACGTCGCTCACTTCCGCAAATACATCTCCGAAGCCGAATTCGACCTCCACGGCTCCCAACCCATCTTCGTCTTCGATAACCACGACAACCCCCGCTCCTGGGACCGCTTCGGCGACGGCGCCCACAACCTCGCCATCGCCAAACAAATCGCCGCCATCCTTCTCACCACCCGCTCCACCGCCCTCATGTACTACGGCGAAGAGACTCGGCATGACCACCGCCACACCCACCCGCCGCGAAGACGTAAAAGATCCCATCGGCATCACCGGCTGGCCCAAAGAAAAAGGCCGCGACGGCGAGCGCACCCCCATGCAGTGGGACGCCTCCAACCCACAAGCCGGCTTCAGCACCGACCCCCACACCTGGCTCCCCCTCCCGCCAAACTACAAGACCGTCAACGTCCAATCCGAACTAGCCAACCCCGACTCCCTCCTCAACTGGTACAAGAGCCTCATCACCATGCGCCGCACCCGCGACAGCGTCCGTGACGGCGGCATCGTCATGCTCGACACCACCAACCCCTCCGTCCTCTCCTACGTCCGCACCGCACCTCCCGGCCACCACAACATCGTCATCGCCCTCAACATGACCGACCAGCCGCAGCACATCGCACCTCGACCTCACCGTCGCCAACATCCACCAGACCCTCATGCGCACCCTCCTCACCAACGAGCCCTCGCTCCAATCCGCCACCTCCGCCAACCTGACCCTCCCCCCATACGCCACCTGGATAGGCGAAGTCCACGTCCCCTAACCCACTTTGAATCAAGCGCCCATGAATCCGATCCTTGCGGCGGACATCGAACCACCACGTCATAAACGCAGCACCCTGGCCTCAGGAGCAACATGCAAATCGGTATCGACAGCTTCGCCGCCTTCAGTCCCCGACCCCATCACCCAATCCGTCCCCACCCCCGCCGCCCGCCTCCAGAACCTCGTCGAAGAGATCGCCCTCGCCGACCAGGTCGGCCTCGACGCCTTCGGCATCGGCGAGCACCACCGCGCCGAGTACCTCGACTCCGCACCCGCCGTCATCCTCGCCGCCGCCGCCTCCCGCACCAAAAACATCCGCCTCTCCTCCGCCGTCACCGTCCTCTCCGCCGCCGACCCCGTCCGCGTCTTCCAGCAGTTCGCCACCCTCGACCTCCTCTCCAACGGCCGCGCCGAAATCGTCGCCGGCCGCGGCTCCTTCATCGAGTCCTTCCCCCTCTTCGGCCTCGACCTCCAGGACTACGACTCCCTCTTCGCCGAAAAACTAGACCTCCTCCTCAAAATCCGCGAGACCACCAACATTCACTGGTCCGGCAAACATCGCGCCGCCCTCACCGGACAAGGCATCTACCCGCGCCCCCTCCAGAACCCGCTCCCCATCTGGCTCGGCGTAGGCGGCACGCCCGAGTCCTTCGCCCGCGCCGGCGTCCTCGGCCTCCCTCTCATGGTCGCCATCATCGGCGGCGAACCCCACCGCTTCCGCCCTCTCATCGACCTCTACCGCGAAGCCGGAGCCCGCTCCGGCCACGCCCCCGAAAAGCTCAAAGTCGGCCTCCACATGCTAGGCTACGTAGCCGAAACCTCCACCAAAGCCTCCGACGACTTCTTCCCCGGCTACGCCAAATCCTTCACCGAGATAGGCAAAGAACGCGGCTGGCCCCCCACCACCCGCGCCCAGTTCGAAGCCCTCCGCCGCCCCACCGGAGCCCTCATCGTAGGCGACCCCACCGAAGTCATCGAAAAAATCCTCTACGTCAACGAAGCCCTCGGCGGCATCTCCCGCCTCAACTTCCAGATGTCCGTAGCCACCCTCTCCCACGAAAAACTCCTGAGCGCCATCCAACTCCTCGGCACCCAAGTAGCCCCCGCCATCCGCAAAGCAATTCCCCAAGCCAACGTAAGCCCCGCTATTTGATAGAGGAATCCCATTTAGACATTGTCATCCTGGGCCGAAGGCGAAGGATCTGCTTTTCGCCTTTGCTGTTGCTGCTCTCGCCATTGTTTGTTTTACGTTTGTCGTTCTGAGCGCAGCGAAGAACCCCTGCATTTCGCTTTTGCACTTGCCTTTGTCTGTCTCCCCCCAACTCCCGTCATCTCGACCGAAGCGACGGACAGTCTCACCGTGCACGTCGCGCAGTGGAGAGACCCCCGTATTTCGCTTTTGCTGTTGTTTGTTCTCCCACATACCCCATCTACCCCGTCGCCTTCTATCTCTTCAAACCATCCATCTCGTAAATGTCGCAGTTCCGTGCCTCACGATCCATTATGAAATTCGCTTCCACAGCTTTAGTTCCTTTCGGAATCACCACTGGCTTGGCACACCAATCCTGCCCTCCCACCCAGTGGCTCCCATGCAAATGGTAGGAATATTCCGAATAGATGGTCATTAAACTGCCTGACCCCTTTTCATCCAGATCTACATTCACATAACTCGCAGCATCTCCTGGATGGCGCAGATCTTCCAACTGAACATAGATCGTTCGCAAAGGTTTTCCATCCAGTCCGGTCGCGGTGAAATGAACAGAACGCGGAGTAGCGAATATGCTTAATGGAAGTTCGAGTTCCTTGGTCTCACCGTTGGCGACATGCACAATCGTCGCCGCTGATTGTTTTGTCACGCCCGGGTAGTACGTCGGCAAAAAAGGTACATCGGTCTTCGGAGAGCTGTTGATGTTGACGCCAACGTAATAATCGCCCGGAGGAAGAGGCCACAAATCAAAGCGACCACCTTCATCGATAAAGTCCGATTTTCCACTGAATTGATTCATCTTCTTTAGGGATGTCGGAATCGCGACAACCTCGATGCTCTTCTTCTCAAATCCGGCAGGGACAGTCAGGTGGCCTCGTATGCGAGTGGTGGGTTTCAGGTCGAATCCGACCCTGACGCATGCACCGTCTGAGACATCAGCCTCGTAGCGATCCAGATATTCATGATCAAAATCCAGACTTTTGCTTATGTCTGGAGTGATCGTGTATTTCCCATTGGGCAACTCATTGAATTCGTAAGACCCATCGGCCGCTGTCTTGGTAGTTGCAGTGAAACGTTCGCTCTTCGCACGCAGAACCATGTCTTTCATTGGTTTTGGTTGAACATCTGCAACATCATCGTCACGCCAGACAGTCTTGCTGCTTGATACTGCGCCGAAGACGCTTGCAGTACGTTTCTGCGTGAGCGATCGGTACTCCTCCAAAATCTTCGCATCACCCGGACCTCCATCGAGTGCCTGGTTGCCACTACACATCCCCGTCCATAGCTTTCCATCCTTATCATTCCTGTAAGCGAAGATGAGAAATTTCCGTCCCGGGGGAAGCGGCGTTCCACAATCCCCGCCTCCATTGCCCGTCTCAACCGTAACCTCCGTTCCCTTCCAGCCCCGCAGTGGCTCTTCCACCGTAAATCGCATGGAGTACCCGGACGTCCATGAATCCTTTTCCAGCAGATGCTTCACGCCCGTCGTCGCTTCTACACGCCCCACAAAAACCGCATCGGCCCGTAAATACTCACACGACCGTTCAAGACGGGAACACGAGCAGGCGAAGCAGACATTTGAAAACATGAGTACAACGGTTAACCACGTACTTGAAACGCTAAACATATCTGCTCCCGGCAACCCCGTTTATTTGCGGATTCAGCATCGCCGCTTTGCCGCATTTTCAAAGAATGTGTTAGTTACATCGTC
Organism: uncultured Acidobacteriaceae bacterium; assembly: GCA_963797415.1. GTDB lineage: Bacteria > Acidobacteriota > Terriglobia > Terriglobales > Acidobacteriaceae > Edaphobacter. The sequence goes on along the minus strand of CAWCPB010000006.1, from coordinate 65,613 downwards.
GAGCCACTTACCGCCGCGTGCCCCGTCCTTCACGGCATCATCGTGAAGGATGGAATGTAAGTTCTCCACCCGCCGCCTTTGGTCTCTCTATCCATCAGCCCATCACTTCTTCAGCACCTTCCCACTAGTGGCATCCACCACAGCCACATACCCGCCCTTCTTCACATCCCCCCACGCCAGATACCACACCGGCGACTGAAACTTGTACGTAGCCCCAAGCTCAAACGCCGTAATCTTCTTCTCTGGATTCTTCTTCAGCCACGCCTCAGCATCCGTCGCCGCCGCCTGGTATGCAGCATCCGAGTCCACCGTAAAATTATCCAGATCAATCGGCATCGCATTGCGGTTCGTCCCGCTCCACGGCATCCTTAGCCCTTCAGTCGCCCCCTTGTGAATGTCCGGCAGCACTGTGACGATTGCGTTCGTGTCCACCTCATACCTGCGCTGGCTCGGCGCCCCGAACGTCGCCTCCCACAGCGCCGCCTTCCCGCCCTCATTCGTAAACCCCGGAACCTCCCGCATCTTGATACCGATAAGCTGCACATCAGGACTCCATATACGCGCAGCCTTGTACATCGGCCAGAACGCCGTCTTCGCAGTCATCAACTGCGGAGGCCCCGCCGCCGCCGCAGCAGACTCACTGTTCACCGGAGCCTGCACCGGCTTTGAGCACCCGGCAAACAGCACCACCGCAACCGCCACTCCACCGACCACACAACGCTGAATTCCAGCAGCCATCGTTCCAGCAATCATTTGCTTCCTCCAGTTCCCGTTACAGCGAACGCCCGCAAGTGGCCCAATTTCAACGCGCCATTATAATCACAATCCACTCTTGACTTTTCAGTTGTTTTCTCCGCGCCCATGAAGTGTCATCCTGGAGCGGCTTTTTGTTTGTCATCCTGACCCTGAGCGGAGCCGAAAGGGAAGGATCTGCTTTTGCACTGGCAGTTGCCTGTTCTCCCCCACCCCGCCACTAACTCCCGTCATCTCGACCGAAGCGGTTCACAGTTTCATCGTGAACTGCGCAGTGGAGAGACCTCCGTATTTCGCCTTTGCCTTTGTCGTCGCAGCCTTCAGCACACAAAAAAAGACCGCCGAAATAATCGGCGGTCTTTTCATCACAAACACTACCTACCCCAAATACTGCACATGCACATAAGTCCCCAACCGGGTGTTGTAAGCCAAATACCATCCCGGATGGTCCGGATCGTCATAGATCACGATGTCATCCGAGTCCCACAGCCATCCATTCACAAACCCATAGTCATACGGCGCAACGCTGAAGTAGAACCCGCCAAACCAGAACCGCGACGGTCCTCCCCCCCCCAGCCTCCAAACATGCGACGGCCCAAAACCCGCCGTAAAGTGCCCATGCTCCCACGGATGGTCCACCTGATAGTGGTGATCATCCCGCCCCGTGTCATGCCCGACCCAATGGTTGTTATCGACATGCGGAGCATTCGGATGTCCCGGCGTATCCGCATACGAGCGGGCTCCCGGCGTTTCATGAGCCGGCTGTACCCCATGAGCCTGCGACGCCTCATGAGTCTGCTGTACCCCATGAGCCTGCTGCACCCCATGAGCCTGCGGCGCCTCATAAACATGCGGAGTCCCATGATACGGCTCGGGTCCATGCGCCGGAGCAGGATGCTCACCGCCGCCTCCGCCCGGATGACCTCCATTACCTTGGTGCTGCGCCATAGCCGGCAACGATACCGGCAACAAAACCACGAAAGCGACCAACAACCATCGAACACACGTGAAAGACTTCATCGAAATAACCTCCGGAATTGCCGCGCTGAGCAAAACCATCCGCCCGCAGCATATCCAATAACTTATGACGCAATCTGGCGGTCCAAGTTGTCATGGTTCGAATTAAAGACCTCAAAATCGTGTCAAGCGCCGAATGCGGTACGCATACTCCACCACCCACCTTCGTCGCCCGCTGCAGAATCATTAGCCGCCCAAATCATTTGAAGACGCCTATCTCGTAGGCCACCGTCGTAGACAACCTGGTAGCCAACTGTCTCCAAATCCGCGAGCAGATTCCCACCTCTAATCCAGCCTCTTCCGCACAAACCGCCGCACCGTCTCCGTCATCATTCCATACACCACATGCGAGACCATCTCGCTGTCGCTCCCGCACACTCTGCTCCTCTGCTCAGCCGAGAGCCCCATCGCAGGCAGCACCGTCGCATGCGTCAGCGTAGCCAGCGCCATCCCGAAGTTCGCGCCATCCTTCGCCGTCGCATCGGGAAGTACTCCGCCACCGCGCCATAAGCCGCTCCCGCCACCGCCCCAAACCCCCATGGATCCCCTCGCTCGCCACCGCCAACTGCGTCGCACTCAGCTCATGCCCCGCAATCCTCTCCGCCAAAAGCGCCGGCAGGCTCCGGCTCCCCATGCGTCCGCGGGCATAAATCCTCTCCGCCAGCGTCTTCGCCGCCGTCGCCACCACGCCAGCCAATCAGCCCCGCCAGCATCCCCTTCACTAGCGACCGCTTCCCCGCATCTAATCTTCACTCATCCAATCACCCTCTCCAATCCACAATAGGATGCAGCACCCACGCCGATCCAGCAACCAGCCTCACCCAACATAAGCCGCAGCATCCGTCACATCCGTCCCTTCACCCAGCTTCGACCCACGAAACACCACCGTCAGCACAGCCGAAACCGCCAGATTCAACACCAGCGCAGGCACCGCCGCATACATCGGATAAGACCCCACCCGCAAAATGCACCGGATAAACCGAGCTCTTCAGCCCCAGCGCAGCCGCCATCCCCGTCCCGCTCGCAATCCCCGCCGCCCAGCCCACCAGCAGCGCCCACGGATTGAACCACCGCGTAAACACCCCGCAAACCACCGCCGGAAACATCTGCCCAATCCAAATCCCACCCAGCAACTGCATCTCAATCGCATACGGAGCCGGCAGCCGCAGCACAAAAACCAGCGCCCCAAACTTCACCAGCAGACTCACCACCTTCGCCATCGCCGACTCCTCATGCGGCAGCATCTTCTTCCTCACAAACGCGCCATACAGATTCCGCGTAAACAAATTCGAAGCCGCAATCGACATAATCGCCGCCGGAACCAGCGCTCCCACCGCAATCGCCGACAAGCAGAACCCCGCAAACCACTCCGGAAACATCTTCAGAAACAGCAGCGGCACCGCCGAGCTCGTATCCTTCGTCACCACCCCCGCCGCCAGCGCCACATAACCCAGCAGCGCAATCAACCCCAGCAGAAAGCTATAAGCCGGCAGCATCGCCGCATTCCGCCGCACCACACTCGCACTCTGCGCACTCAACACCGCAGTAGCCGTATGCGGATACAGCATCAGCGCCACCGCACTCCCGATCGCCAGCGTCGAGTACCCCAGAAACTGCGTCGGCTTCAACATAATCGTCCCCGCCGGCGAGTGCGTCGACAGCGCCTGATTCGCCACCTCAAACACATGCGCATACCCGCCCAGCTTCAGCGGCAGCAGAACCAGCGCCGCCAGCACCATCACATACAGCATGATGTCCTTCACAATCGCAATCACCGCCGGAGCCCGCAGCCCGCTCGAATACGTATAAGCCGCCAGAATCACGAACGCCGCCACCAGCGCCCACTCATTCACCGGCAATCCATGCCACATCGCATCCGAGATCGCTCCCGGAAGCATCGCAGCAATCACCACCCGCATCCCCACCAGTTGCAGCGCAATATACGGCATCAGCGCCATCATCCCGGTCAGCGCAATCGCCACCGTAAGCCATCGGTTCCCATACCGCCCCGCCACAAAGTCCGCAAACGTTATGTAACCATGTCGGTGACATACCTTCCAAAGCCGCGGCAGCACCATCATCATGTACGGATAAGCGATCACCGCATACGGCACCGCAAAGAACCCCTTCGCCCCGCTGCCATACAGCAACGCCGGAACCGCAATCACCGTATAAGCCGTATACAGGTCGCCGCCAATCAAAAACCACGTAACCCAGATCCCAAAGCTGCGCCCCGCCAGCCCCCACTCCTCCAGCGAAGCCATCCCCTTCGCCGGCCGCCGCCACCGCGCCGCCCAAAATCCGGCCAAAGTCACCAGCAGGAAAAAGAAACAAAAAACCACCAGCGCAATCGTATGCAATCGTTCACCCGTATCGAGGATTTGCCCCACTCAGATTACTCGGAATCTTAGCGCACGCGCCACACCGCTCACACTGAGTTCGCAAGCCGAACACTAACTGCATTTCAAGAGGATAAGAGGTAGAACTTACTTCAGCCCAACGCCGCCTCGTTCCACTCATACACCACCACACCCAGATCGCCCAGCGTCTTCATCACCGTCTCCATATTCCGCCGCACCCCAGGCCGTGCGCTCGCCGGAACATTATGCGCCTCTTCCACCGCCACCACGCGTCCATACGGCCACGAGCCCTCCGGCACCGCATTCAACGCCACCGCCAGCTCACCCACCCGCACGTTCAGGTCCTGCCGCCGCGCGCCCGATCGGACGAAGCATCCCGCCACTGCCGAGGCCAGCCTCATCCGGGGTCATCACATGCAGCGTCACCATCCCACCCTGCACCGTAACGTAAGGATTCTCCCACACCGTCAGGCTCTTCACCGCCATATACCGGCGTCTTCGACGGAGGCGGAATCAACTCCATCTGCTTCCGCGTATCCTCGGTCTCCTGCTGTTGCTGGGCGGCAACAGCAGGAGCCGTGTCTGCGTCGCAGCAGATGATCCGGTGCAACCGGCAAGTCCCAAGGGCAAACAACAGGGCCGGAAACAGGGCAATTCCGAAGGTTATTTGAAGAACACGCACGATCATTAGCATATCAAGTCTTCGAACGAGCGGACATTGTTCCGCATCAACCCGACAACATACCCCGGCCGAAAACTTGACAAGCACCCGCCTGAAACGAGAACGAAAATAGATCCCATCCCCGCACACTTCGTACCGCAGTCAGACCGAAGTCCAGACTTAAAGTATCTGCTTTGAAGACTTTGAGACTTTTGAGGGGGAGGGGATACCCGCCTGAACTGCCTATCGCCCCGTCCAAACCGCCGCCCGCTTCTCCAGAAACGCCGCCGTCCCCTCCGCCTTATCCGCCGTCCCGCACAACCGCCCGAATATCTCCGCCTCCACCCCCAGCGCATCATCCAAGCCCAACCCGCTCCCCCTCCGAACCGCCTCCATACACCCCGCCACCGCCAGCGGAGCCACCGCCACAATCGCCCCCGCCAACGCAACCCCCGCCCAGCAACTCCTCAGCCGGAACCACCTCATCCACCAGCCCGATCCGCAACGCCTCCGCCGCCCCCACCATCTCACCCGTCAACATCATCTTCAGCGCCGCCGGCGATCCCACTAATCTCGGCAAACGCTGCGTCCCCCCATACCCCGGAATCAGCCCCAGCTTCACCTCCGGCTGCCCCAGCCGCGCCGTCTCGCTCGCAATCCTCATCGTGCACGCCAGCGCCAACTCGCACCCACCCCCCAGCGCAAACCCATTCACCAGCGCGATCACCGGCTTCCCGCAAGTCTCTATCAGCCGAAACACCCCCTGCCCCCGCCGCGCCAAATGCCTCCCCACCCACCGCATCCGCCCCCGCCAACTCCTTAATATCCGCCCCTGCCGCAAACGCCTTCTCCCCCGCGCCCGTAATCAAAATCACCCGCACCGCAGTATCCGCAGCCAGCGCAGTAAACACCGCCTCCAACTCGTCGAACACCTGCGCATTCAGCGCATTCAGCACCTTCGGACGATTCAGCGTCACCGTCGCCACCGAACCTGCAATCTCACACAGCACCGTCTCAAAACTCATCGCAACTACCTCCGCCAGTTCCCCTACGTCTCGCAACTTCAGACGATACAATCGTATTCATGATCAAGGGAATCACGCTCGTCCAGGCAGTCGCCTCCTCCGATGCCTTCGACAAGCTCTCCAGCCTCCTCCACAGCCTCGGCTTTGAGCCCGGCAAAGGCTGGCAGGACGCAACCGGCCGCGGCGCAGCCTTCCTCGCGCCCATCGGCAACCTCGAACTCGTCACCGGCCGGCCGCCTGCGTCCCTCCTTCCTGATCGAAATCTCTCAGCCTCGACCAGATCCACGCCGCCGTTCACAAGTGGCTGCTCGCCAACTACCGCACCGAAGAGACTCGCAGCCCTCCTCTCCGCCCCCGAACTCACCCACTGGAACACCCGCCTCTTCACCGTCAAGCTCGCCAACGGCAGCGCTGATGGCTCAACGCTGGGCTTCTGGCAGTCCGAGAACCCCCTCCACAACCGCCCCGCCGCCATCGAAGGCGACCTCTGCGCCGCCGGGCATGTCCTTCGCCATCGTCACCACCCGCTGGAACGCCGTCATCACCGACCGCCTGCTCCAGGGCTCCCTCGACGGCCTGCTCCGCAGCGGCGCAGCCAAGTCCGATATCGAGATCGTCCGCGTCCCCGGCGCCTGGGAGATCCCCTCCGCCGCCCGCGCCCTCGCCGAGTCGAAGAAGTACGACGCCATCGTCACCCTCGGCTGCCTCCTCCGCGGCGAAACCGCCCACTACGAGGCCATCTACACCGAGGTAGCTCGCGGAATCGGCCAGTCCCAGCAGGAGACCGGCGTCCCCCATGCCTTCGGCGTCCTCACCTGCGAGACCCTCGAGCAGGCCCTCGACCGCGCCGGCGTCAAAGCCGGCAACAAAGGCTTCGAAGCCGCCATCGCCGCCATCGAAATGGTCTCCATCCATCGCAAACTCAAGTCGAAAACAGCAGCAAGAATCAGCAGGTCAAAGCCTAATGGGAACCCGCCGCAAATCCCGCGAACTCACCATGCAGATGCTCTTCCAGGGCGACCTCGGCAAACAGACCGCCGACGAAGTCAGCAATCTCTTCTGGCCCTCCCGCGACGACGTAGACGCCGAGACCCGCGGCTTCGCCGAAGATCTCTATCGCGTCGCCACAACCCGTCAGCCCGAGATCGACGCCCTCATCGAAGCTCACTCGCAGAACTGGCGGCTGGAGCGCATGGCCACCGTCGACCGCAACCTCCTCCGCGCCGCCGTCGCCGAGATGCTCGGCTACCCCGCCACCCCGGCCCCCATCATCATCAACGAGAGCCTCGAAGTAGCCCGCCGCTACGCCGCCCCCGAATCCATCCACTTCCTGAACGGCATCCTCGATGCGATCGCTCGTGACATCCTCAAAAAGCGCCTCGCATAAACCCGAAATTCTTTAGCAAAGTCGACATGTCAAGCCTCGAACCCCCTAACTGCAACCAGATAAGCCAGTTAGCGGTGCGCATGAGTTATGCTCCATCCGGTAGAATAGATTCAGGAAGCAAAATAGAAGGCCCGGCGATCAGCCGGGCCTTTCTTATGCTGTACGACGAATTGTAACCCTTGTATTTTGAATACTTTGCAGTAAATGATTCAATGGAATCAATACTTTAGGCCGGAAGTCCAGACCTAAGCGTAATGAAATGAAGACTTTGGACCATATCAGGGGGGTGGGGTACCTGCAAAAAGGCCCTCTCACAGTGAGAGGGCCTTTTACCTAACGCAACCGGGAAGAAAGCTACGAAGTAGTCCTCCGCGGCTTCTGCACGATCAGATTTGGCGTGGCAACAACAGAGCCTCCATTGATGTTCGGCAGATTGGGTACGATGGGCGTTGCGGTGTCAGCGAAGCCGGTAGCGCCCTTGGTAATAATGTGAACCAGGTTGTCGCCCGAAGTACCCACATAAAACGTGGTGTTGTCAGTGCTGAACACACCGGCCACAGGCGCAGTGGCAGTTCCGGAGAGAGGGATGTTGGTCAGCGTCCCAGCCCCGTTCGCCGTCGGGGTATACCGCGGCAACACCCCGCCCGTACCGGTATACGTAACGAACGCCGTAGTTGAGTCGGAGGTCACATCCACGCCCGTAATCGCCGTCGCCGTAACGCCGGGAAGCACGCTCGTCAGCGCGGGAGTGACCGTGAAGGTCAGGCCGGTTCCATTCGGAGGACATGCGCCGGCGAGAGGAGAAGGCGCGGGATTGGCAGCATTCAGGCGTCGACAATGTGCAGATCCGTAAAGGTCGGCGCCGGCGCCACCGTCGCACCCAAAATATGAATCGCCGTCAGTGGTCGCAGCAACCCGGTCTGTCGCCGGGGCCGTAACTCCAGCATCGGGATAGAACACATTCGTCACGCTCTGTATCCCATTACTCGTAGAGATCGTGGTGGCCGGGCAATAACCACGTGCAGTCGTCGTAGTTCCCGAAAAGAATGCCCCGACTCCCGGAACAGTCGCTGTAACGTCCGTCGGCGGCACCGGGAGCGAAGATCCGTTGATTGTGTACCACCCAGTAAAGTTGGAATGCACCAGTAGCTGCGATCCAGCCGTGATATAGACCGTCTGGCTGTCCGGAGAAAAAGCTGCCCGCGTTCCGACGCCACCTGTTTGTGCCGTAACCGTGCCGGTGGAACTTGCCAGATAAACGAACTGCCGCACGGGATCCGAAATCACAACCGTGCCGCTATCCGGAGACACCGCCAGTACCGTCCCCGCAAGCGTTGGGTACTCCGCCGCTACCCCGTTCGTGGCTGCATTCACGACCATCAGCTCCAACGCATTGCCCATATAAATAGTGGCGCCGTCGTTGCTGATCACCATGGAGTTGGGTACGTAAGGCAGGCGTACGGGAGCACCGAGCGTTGTCGTAGTAAAGTCGATCGGAACCAGGTATTGGGATTGGGTGCTGGCGATGTAAAGCTGCGTACTGCCGGTACCGGGGCTCGTAATCGTAATCGGGTTTGACGTTATCGGCTTCCCGTTCCCGAACTGCCCAATATTATTGAACGGAGCCGGATTGCAGCTCGCTGGTTGGCACTGTGCTGTAATTTCGGCAGTTCCCGGGAAGGATGGTGTCACAACTCCCGCCGAACTCACCGGAATTGTCGTCGGCGTCGTCGATACGTACTCTAGCGTCAAGCCAGTCAGTGGGTTTCCATTCGTGTCGGTTACGGTCGCCGTTAGTGGCTGGGGATTATTTTGATTCACCGCGATACTCGAACCCCCTACCTGCGGAATGGTTAGCTGGATGCTCGCCGGCGGACATGTCGAAAAGAATCCGGCAGAACTGCCAGCATTCGACAGATTCGATGTGATGACAGTAGATCCCGGAGCCTGTGCCGTAGCTACCCCATTCTCATCGACCGTCAGAATCGCAGGAACCTGCGGAGTGTAAGTGAGATGCCCGACCAGACAACTGATATTATTTGCGGGGACCGTGGGGTCCGTACCCTGATATATACGCGCTGCCAGTTGGGTAGTGAAGCTCTGAGAACTGCAGCTGTTCTGCGTATAGGGCGGCACATTATTAATAATCGGCTGCGTACAGCAGCCATTTGAGAGCACTGTGCAGCCAATATTGAGGGTGGTCGAAGTAGACGCAGCCGGACTACAGTTTGTCGCCGGATCTGTGGCGCAATTAGTCGAAGGGTTCCCCAGCACCACGCTCGTGACGATCGGATGGACAAAAACCGGCACGGGATTGCTCGCCGCTCCCCCAGTACTCGCCGTAATAAAAGCCGTTCCGGACTTGTTGGTCGGAATGCATGTCGTATAGTCCGCTACCCCGGCGCCGCTGTTGCGGTTCCACGTTCCAGCACATATGCGCCCTGACGTCGGCTGAATATCTGCGATCGTCATATCCGTTGTAGCGTAGGTGAACGAGGTGGAGGCTACACTTGATCCCTTGCAATCCGTCGCCGTAGGATTACCCGACTGTCCGATTACCCCAAAGTTCAGCGAGATACCAGTAATTCTCGGCTGCAGTACGACCGTAGTCACCTGCCCGACCGGAACACCCGAGTCGCCGCCGTTGCAATACACCGTGACCGTTTTCTTCGCGCAGCCTGATATCGAAATACCAAACGGAATCGTAAACAAAAACAAAATTGCTAGAGTGACAAACCGACGCATTGAACCTCCCCGTCCAACCCGAACTCAAGCTGAACGGTCACACCACAACCGCTGGATAGCTAAGCCTCTAGTGTAAAAGCTAGCGCACATGGGAAGCAAATGGAGCAAAAGATTATTACGAGCCTCTTCAACATTTTCCGTTATCCCTGATGTTAGACGTTCCGCGCCCGTACAGCGTTCGCAACCATCTGGCTTTCCTTGCTTACTGGCTGTTCCTAGCTGCTGGCATCTCGGTCTCGAACCAGCGTAGTGCTCTTCCCAGCACATCGCGCCGATGTGCCGGATCGCGAAATGAGTGTCCTTCGTTGGGATAGATCACAAGCTGCGTCTTCACGCCCTTGCTCGGAGAGCATGCCAGAACTCGAAGCTCTGCGGCGCCGGACACTCGCCATCCCGGTCCCCGACAACGATGAGAGTTGGAGTAGTCGACGTTCTTGATGAAGTTGATGGGGGAACTTCTGGCGTAAATGGCCGGGTCGTCGTATACGGTTGCTCCGAAGAAGGGAACCATCCACTGGTCGATTGAGTTCTGGCCGTAGTAGCTCTGCCAGTTGCTGATGCCGGCGCCGGCGACGGCAGCGTGAAAGCGGTTGGTCTGCGTGACGGCGAACATCGTCATGAAGCCGCCGTAGCTCCAACCAGTGAGACCTTCGCGTGACTTGTCGATTGGAAGGCGTTTCTCGAGGAGGTCGAGACCGGCGAGAGTGTCGCGCAGATCGCCGTAGCCGAAGTCTTTGACGTTCGCTTGCGTGAACTGCTTCGGTTTGGCCATAGCTGCCGCGCGGATTGGGCATGAAGACGAAGTAACCCAGGGCGGAGAAGGGAACGCCGCCGAATGCTTGAGGAGGCCAGCTTGGAGTTGTTGCGTTTGATGGGCCGCCGTGGATGTAGGTGATGATTGGATATTTTTTTGAGGGGTCGTAGTTGGCGGGGTAGAGGAGCCAGCCTTGGATGTTGAAGTTTTCGTTGGTCCAGTTGATCGATTCGCTATTGCCCCAGGTGGGTTTTAGGTCGTCATTGAGGTGGGTGATCTGGGTTGGTTTGCAGTCTGGAGTCGGGTGCTGCGGGTTGGTTCGGCCTTCCATGCAGCCTGCGAAGACCTCCGGGGCTTTGTCGAAGGAGCTTTGGATGAAGGCGACTCGTCCGTCGCGCGCTGAGGAGAGAGCCATCAACTCTTGTCCGTCTCCTATGGAGGCTGCGACTTCGAATCCAGCGCTGCCTTCGCCGTTGCCGGACTTTGCGTAGATCGTCTTGCCCTTCCAGCGGGCGGTGTACCCGATGTCTTCGTTCTCGAGCCATTCGAGCCAGGCGGCGGAGCCGACTGTCTCGAGGTGCCGGAGTGATCCGCCAGTTGCGGGGATCGTGTAGATGTCGCCGCCGATTGAGCCTTGGTCGGACATGAGGCCGCCGATGAAGGCGATCTGTTTGCCGTCAGGGGAGTAGCGGGGGACGGCGATTTGCAGGCCGTGCAGCGGGCCGGCGGTTTTGACCGGGTCGAAGACTATCATGGCGACGTCGCAGCCTGTACTCGGACACTGACCGCCTTTCGTGTCCCACGGGCGGGAGAACGAGATGGTGTACAGCTTGGCTATCCACCAGTTGTTCTCGCCGGGAGGATCGGCGGCGACGAAGGCGACCTGGCGGGAGTCGGGCGCCCAGCTGAACTCGTATGCGTGCAGGGCGGGTGGCGTCAGGTAGAAGAACTCGCCGTTGGTGGAGCCGACGGCGGCGACGCGCTGGATTTCGACGCCGTCTTCGCCTACTACTCCCGACCATGGCTTCATGGCTGCGAGTGCTCCTGCCGTTCTGGTTGCGTCCTTGACGAAGAGGAATCCGATGGCTTTGCCGTCGGGCGACCAGTCGAGCGAGGTGATGGCTCCGGTGAGTTCAGTCAACTGCTTCGTCGTGTTTTTGCCTACCTCCCATACAAAGATCTGGTTCTGCTCCGTTGCTTGCCATGCGGTCTCGCCAGGCTTCTTAGAGCAGTCCGACAGAAAGGCCAGCCGCTTCCCGTCCGGAGACCAGACGGGCCAGTCCGCCAGTGCATATTCCTGCGTGCGTGTTCGTCTTGTCTGCTACGGTGTCCGGTGAGATTACCCGGTCCTGCGCGCTAACTTTTGCCAGCCGGGTCAGATGCAACTCGGCGCCGTTCGCGGTCATCAGCGACCATGCCACGTAGTTGCCGTCGGGCGAGATTGCGGCTGTGGTTGGGTACTGCGTTCGGCCCAACTGGTCCATCAACCCTTCGATTCGGCTGTCTGTCTGGCCATCGATCTGGGTATCGATGGCCTTTGAGGCCTCAACAGAGGGGGAACCTGTTGTTGTTGATGTCTGACAAAAAGCTGTTGCCGAAGCCCACCACCCGGTAATTCCCAATAAAAAAAGACACAGCAAACGTGCGCAAAACGACTTCCGAATCATCTCGAAAGGCTAGCATGCGTGGCTGGGTCACCGTTACGCGTCCACCCCGCGTCTTCGCGGCGGAAGTGCCGTGCTCCGGCAGGGTGGATCTGATGCTTCTTCGAAATGTGTAGTACACAGAGGTCCCCCCTCCCCCCCATTGCCCGGCGATAACTCCTTTTGTTAGTTTTATTTACAGACGATATAGTCTCGCAAAAATAGTCATAACAAAAGGGTTATAGCTAAAATATGTCTTTCTAAAGGGGTTATGGTCGTTTAATGAATAAACCCCGGCTGGTTGACCGGGGTTTGTTTGGCTTGATCTCTATATCCAGTATAGCGGGTTGAGTGGAACTAGTACGCCACGCGAATCGGCTGGATTGGAGTGGGTTTTGTGGGTTTGAGGCTTGACAGGTTTTGGGGCATGCAAGGTGCGACCATTACATTCAAAATTGCGGTGAGGCTGGCGAGAGTGAGGAAACGGCCGTATTGGCATTCTGGTGGGGTGAGGAAACGGTGCGGAGGCTGAAGCTCGCGATGGCGGCGGGGTTGGAGTTAGGACGCATCTGCAGGGTGCCGAGGACTTCGGTCGCCTCCGGGGTCTGGTCGTGGAGCCGGAAGACGAGGACGCCGGGCTGAACCTCTTTGGCGGAGAGCAGGGTGAAGCCGCCGGTCAGCCGCCGGAGTTCCATCTGTGTGGCGGCTGGGACATTGGGCAGAGCGTTGCTAAGCGCGGGGCTGCTTGCCTGGTTGAAGGCGGCAAGCCAGTCGTAGAGGAGGTGGCCGGCGGGGGTGTTGGGGATGAGGCCGACCTGGTCTCCGAACCGGGGCAGGCGAACAAGGATGGTGGGGTGAACGGGGCTGACGTGGTTGCCCGGGCGGGCAGGCACAGGAGCGTCGGCGGGATCACCGAGGACGATGGTGTCAATCTGGTCTGGATCGTCTTTGTCGTCGTCAGCCGCGGCTCCGGATGTGGCGGAACGGGCAACGCCGGAGCTGTCGGAGGTGAGATGTGCCTGTTTGTTGTGCTCCAGCGCATAGAGGACCGAGGAGAGGGCGAAGGAGTCCGGCTGGGTTGGCCGTCACTGGTAATGTAGACGAACTCTTGACTAGCATAGTGCAGAATGCTACATAGGTACATGGTTAACTCAAATTATGGTTTCCCGCTCAAAGATATCTCTAAATGGTTCATCATTCTTTTAGTTCTAACTGCGCGTCTAGCGAACGGTCAGCAAGAAATCGCAAAAACACCCGACACCTCCCCACACAAAGTCGAATTTGTCACCGTCGATCAAGGAGTCAAGCTGGAGGTCCTCGACTGGGGTGGTAACGGACGTCCTCTGGTCTTCCTGGCGGGCTCTGGATTCGATGCGCACGTCTTCGACACATTCGCCCCCAAATTCATTGCTATCCATCACGTCTACGGCATTACGCGACGCGGATTCGGCGCCTCCAGCGCCCCTGCACCCGCAAACGGAAATTACACGGCAGACCACCTGGGCGATGATGTCCTCGCCGTAATCGACGCTCTCCACCTCGATCAGCCCGTCCTCGTCGGTCATTCGCTCGCCGGAGAAGAGATGAGCTCCATCGGCAGCCGTCACCCTCAAAAAGTCGCAGGTCTCATCTATCTTGATGCCGGATACTCCTATGCCTACTACAGTCCTGCCATAGGCGACCCGATCATCGACGCGTTCGACCTCAAGAAAAAACTCGACCTGTTCGTCACCGGCAGCTTTCAAAGTCCTGACGACTTCAAAGATCTCCAAAAAGATCCGCACAACTAGATAAAGATCTACAAGACCTTCTCAAGGAGAGAGCGCTTATGCCCCCTCAGCCACCACGACCGCCGAATGCGCCACCGCCCCCTCCCATCGCAATTGCAATAGCTGCCGGCAGGCAAAAATATACAGAGATTAACGTACCGGTCCTCGCCATATTCGCTGACCCTCACGATCACGGCTCTCTTTATAAGGACAATCCCACCGCCAGAGCTGCTGTGGTCGCCAACGACAAGGACACGACGTCTGCGCAGGCCGATGCATTCCAGGCAGGGATTCCCTCCGCGCGTGTCGTCCGCATACCCAACGCAGACCACTTCATCTTCCGGTCCAATGAATCGGAAGTCGTCGAGGAAATGAATGCATTCCTGACAAAGGTGCGCTAGTTCCTGCAAGGCCGGGTTTTTCGGTAAGTAGACCTTCACGCAATCTAGATATTTTAGGGAACTTCGAGCATGTCCCCAGAGACGTTGCGTCTATCAACATCTTGAGATAGATCGTTTGCTTTGCAATTTTTTCTGGCAACGATGTGTGTTCTTTCTATATGTTGGAGTTTCATCACGAGGGTCATCATCGAATGTTCCATTCGTCCGGGTTTGCTATTCGCTCCTGTCGTCTTCGCCTGAGAGACAATGTCTGCTTTTTTGCGGTTGTCGCTGTGCTGCTGTTTGTTGGGCTGCCTAGGTCAAATGCGTTTGCGCAAAGCCCGCCCACCGAGGAGGCGGATGTTTTGATCAAGGGTGGCCATGTTATCGATGGCACGGGCGGGCCGTGGATGCTTGCCGATGTTGCGATCAAGGGCGACAGGATTGTTTATGTGGGGCGCGCGCCGGTGAAGGCCAAGCGCGTCATCGATGCGACGGGGAATGTTGTGACGCCGGGCTTCTTCGATATGCATGCTCACTCGGAGTTCGGTCTTTCGCTTGATGGCCGCGGGTTGAGCATGGTGACGCAGGGTGTGACGACCGAGGTGCTGGGCGAACATCTTTCCGCGGGGCCGGTGCTGGGGCCGGCGGTGGACGATCCGATGATGATTACGCCGCCTGTGAAACGGACGTGGACGACGCTGGGCGGCTTCTTTTCGTTTCTGGAGAAGAAGGGCATCGGGCTGAACATCGTGTCCTACGTCGGGGCGGGGCAGGTGCGGGCGTCGGTGATGGGGTATGAGAACCGCACGCCGACTGCGGCCGAGATGGATCAGATGAAGAAGCTGATCGCGCAGGCGATGGAAGAGGGCGCGTTCGGTCTGTCGGCTGGTCTGGTTTATGTGCCGAACTCGTTCGATACGACGGAGCAGATGATCGAGTTCGCGAAGGTGGCGGCGAGCTATGGCGGTATCTATTCGGTCCATATGCGAGACGGCGGCGAGACGGGGTTGCTGGAGACGTTCAAGATCGCGCAAGGCGCGAACATTCCGGTGGAGATATTTCATCTGGGTGGCGCGATTGCGAGAGATCCGAAGTTCGTTCCGCTTATCGAAAAGGCGCGCAGTGAGGGGATCGATGTGACTTGTAATGCTTATCCATATACCGTGGGTTGGACGTATGTGCGTCAGCTTCTGCCGGTGTGGGCGCAGGCTGGCGATGCTGCCGCGATCACGGCGCGGTTGAAGCAGCCGGAGGTTCGCGCGCGGGTGGTGAAGGAGCTGCACGCTGACCCGCGGCCTTTTGCGCAGTACAGGCTGAGTTCGGCCAACCTTGAATATGACGGGCATACGCTGCAGCAGATCGCGGACAGCAACGCATACCTCGGTCGAAGAGGCGATGGTCGATTTTCTGATCGCAGCAGAAGGCGGAGGGCTTTCAGATTGGGCCGCCGAACCCGAGCCTGGATGCGGGCGTGGCGATGGCGTTCAAGAATCCGTGGCTGGATGTGGGGTCGGACGGGATTGCGCTTCCGGCAGGCGTGCATACGTCGTTCGGGAATCCGCATCCGCGTTCGTTTGGCACGCATACGCGGGTGCTGGCGCAGTATGTTCGTGAGCAGCATGTGTTGACGCTGGAGGAGGCGGTGCGGAAGATGACGTCGCAGCCTGCGAACCGGCTGGGAGTGAGCGATCGCGGCATTCTGCGGCAGGGGATGAAGGCGGATGTGGTGGTCTTCGATCCGGCGACGGTGCAGGATATGTCGACGTATGCGAAGCCGGATCAGTATTCGAAGGGCATCGCTTGGGTGCTGGTGAACGGGACGGCGGTGGTGGCGAATGGGACGCCGACGGATGCGCTTCCGGGGCGGGTTCTGCGGGGGCCGGGTTATAAGCCGGGACGCCGTAACCTTCGCAGGAGCTAGACGTCGAACTGGCGGAGGTGGTGGTCGAGATGTTGGTACATCAAGGATGACCATTCGGCTGGCGTGAGCGGACCGAAGAAGAAGTGCGGATGCTTGGAGCATGTCGCAGGGCCGCCGGTGACGAAGCGGTCGATCGATTCGAGGAGGCGTTGCTTCTCTGTCGCGAAGTCTCGTTCGTCTGTGACGAGGACGCTCTTGTCGGTTGTCGAATTGCGGCGCATTGGGTTTCCGTTGATGATCATCGATTTCTTTGCCAATGGTCCCAACAGCCGTCCGATCAGGATTCGCGGCGGAGATATTTTGCCGAGCGCCATCTCGAATGCTGCGGAGCAATGGGCGAGTGTCTGGGCTGGACTCATCTTGCCCCATTGGCGCTTGCTTCTCGGGCCGCAACTGCGCGATGCGCTGCTTTACTTCTTCTACCCTTGCTGCTTCGAAGAGAGTTTTCATGCTGCTGGCTCCGTTTTGAAGTTCCATGGGTACTAGTCACGATGAAACGCAACTGGCCGTTTTATATATTCCTATATCAGAATATTTATATCAGGGGATGGATTTCTTTTGTTTTTGGTGTTGGAGGAATAGACGTGAAAAATCGCATAAAGTGACAGCAAAAGGTTGACTCCTGGCACCTCGCTTGTTATTGTTAGAGGGTTCCGCGAGTATCCGGAACGCGTCGTCGCATACCGATGACGTCAAGTGATACGCGGTAGATGTGCAAGAAAGACCCACGCAAGCAAGCAAATTGCGTTTGCGCTACACTGGATACAAGAGATTTCACCGCAGTGCACCTCGGTATTTGGGATGGGGTGTGGAGTTCTGCGGCCCATCGCAATCGTGCCTGCGACACCCTCCTCTCGGATGGGCTATGCGGGCCGGGACAGCGAAACGGAGTCGGCTCATCCTTTGAAATGAGGGAAAGACGCTCGGCCACCGTCGACTGTTTTCGTCTGGTTGTTGTACTGGTTTACAGACGCGAAGCAGGGAAGATCTTCGTCAGAGACGCTTCAGCGTTCTCAATTTTTTGCGTGTACGGGATTTGTCGGCAAATAGCGAAGTCCGAACCCTTCTGCGCGCCTGACATGAGATTAGTTTCAAGGTTTTGCGAACGTTTACTAAGGAGTTCGAGTGCCTACGTTCCATCAGCTCGTCAAGCAGGGCCGCACGCCCACACGTTATAAGACCGCCAGCCCCGCGCTGCAGGGTTCGCCCCAGCGCCGTGGCGTCTGCACCCGCGTCTACACCCAGACCCCCAAGAAGCCGAACTCGGCGCTCCGCAAGGTTGCGCGTGTTCGCCTCACCAACGGGATCGAAGTGACGACCTACATCCCGGGCATTGGCCACAACCTGCAGGAGCACTCGATTGTGCTGATCCGCGGCGGCCGTGTGAAGGACCTGCCGGGCGTTCGTTACCACGTTGTTCGCGGCACGCTGGATTCGGTCGGCGTTGCCAACCGCAAGCAGAGCCGCTCGAAGTACGGCGCGAAGCGTCCGAAGGCTGCTGCCAAGTAAACGGCGGCGTCAACGAAGAGTTCCGCGGCCCGCAGGTGATGAGCTGCAAGATACAAGTCCAGGGCTTGAGAAGTCACCGCGCTGGAGGAAGACGAGAAAGAAGAGAAGATGCCTAGAAAAGGTTACATCGCGAAGCGTGAAGTTGCAGCCGGACCCGGTCTACAACTCGACCCTGGTGACGAAGTTCGTGAACTCGATGATGTGGGGCGGCAAGAAGTCGACCGCGCAGGGCATCTTTTATACGGCGATGACGAACCTCGAGCAGAAGGGCGGCGACGAGGCCCTGAAGCTGTTCAAGAAGGCGATCGAGAACTGCAAGCCGCTGCTCGAAGTGAAGAGCCGCCGCGTTGGCGGTGCGAACTACCAGGTGCCGATCGAAGTTCTGCCGGAGCGCCGCACGTCGCTGGCGATTCGCTGGCTTGTGACCTATGGCCGCGCTCGTGGCGAGAAGGGCATGGTCGAGAAGCTGACCGCCGAGTTGCTCGATGCCGCCAATGGCCGTGGCGCCGCGATGAAGAAGAAGGAAGACGTTCACCGTATGGCTGAGGCGAACAAGGCCTTCGCGCACTATCGCTGGTAAGGTGAGCGGTTTGAGCCGGAGACGTCTAGCTTTAGATTTTAGGTTCAACGTAGTAATTACCGCGAGCGGACGCTCGCAGATGAGAGATCGACCGTGGCACGCACTACACCTCTGAATCGTTGCCGAAATATCGGAATCATGGCGCACATCGACGCCGGCAAGACGACGACGACCGAGCGCATCCTCTTCTATACGGGCATCACGCACCGTATCGGCGAGGTGCATGAGGGCACTGCGACTATGGACTGGATGGAGCAGGAGCAGGAGCGCGGCATTACGATTACCTCGGCTGCGACCACCTGCACCTGGAAGAACATCCGCATCAACATCATCGACACGCCTGGCCACGTGGACTTCACGGCCGAGGTGGAGCGTTCGCTTGCGCGTGCTCGACGGCGCAGTTGCCTGCTTTGACGCGGTTGCCGGTGTGCAGCCCCAGTCGGAGACGGTGTGGCGTCAGGCTGACAAGTACAAGGTTCCCCGCATCTGCTTCATCAATAAGATGGACAAGGCCGGCGCGGATGCTGTGTATGCGACCTCGACGATCGTTGACCGTCTTGGCGCTCGCGCGGTGCCGATCAATATTCAGATCGGCGCAGAGGCGAAGTTTCTCGGCGTGATCGACCTGGTCACGATGAAGGCGATTCTCTGGCATGACGAGACGATGGGCGCGGAGTACTCGATCGAAGAGATTCCTGCCGACCTGCTCGAGAAGGCGAAGGAAGCACGTCATTTCCTGATCGAAGCTGTTGCCGAGTACGATGACGAGACTGATGCATCATGTACCTCGAGGGCCAGGAGCCGACCGAGACGCAGCTGAAGGCTGGCATCCGCAAGGCGACCATCGCGATGAACATCTTCCCGGTGCTGTGCGGCTCGTCGTTCAAGAACAAGGGTGTGCAGACGCTGCTTGATGCGGTGGTCGACTACCTGCCCAGCCCGCTCGACATTCCTCCTATCGATCGGCTCAAACCCCGACAACATGGAAGAAGAAGATCATCCGCAAGGCGGACGACAGCTGAGCCGTTCGCGGCGCTTGGCTTCAAGATCATGACCGACCCGTTCGTCGGCCAGCTTATCTTCATTCGGGTCTACTCCGGCCAGCTGAAGACCGGCGACTCGGTGCTGAATCCGCGTACCGGCAAGACGGAGCGCATCGGCCGCCTGCTGAAGATGCACGCCAACAAGCGTGAAGAGATCACCGAGATTCTCGCGGGCGATATCTGCGCGGCGGTCGGTCTGAAGAACCTGGTGACGGGCGACACGATCTGCACCGACAAGCATCCTGTTGTGCTTGAGTCGATCGACTTCCCGAAGACCGTTATCGAGGTTGCGGTCGAGCCGAAGACGAAGGCCGACCAGGAGAAGATGGGCATGGCGCTGGCCAAGCTGGCGCAGGAAGATCCCACCTTCAACGTCCACACGGATATCGACTCGGGCCAGACCATCATCGCCGGAATGGGCGAGCTGCACCTTGAGATCATCGTCGACCGCATGATGCGCGAGTACAAGGTCGAGGCCAACGTCGGTAAGCCGCAGGTCGCTTACCGCGAGACGATCCGCGCCAACGCTGAGGCTGAGGGCAAGTACATCCGTCAGACGGGCGGTTCGGGTAACTACGGCCACGCCAAGATTCGCATCAGCCCGAACGAGCCGGGCAAGGGCTACGAGTTCTCAACGACACCAAGGGCGGCGCGATTCCCAAGGAGTACATCAAGCCGATCGACCAGGGCATTCAGGACGCGATGCAGCGCGGCGTTCTGGCCGGCTACGAGATGGTCGATATCAAGGTTTCGCTGTACGACGGCAGCTATCACGACGTCGACTCGAACGAAATGGCGTTCAAGATTGCCGGTTCGATGGCGTTCAAGGAAGCGGCCCGCAAGGCGAAGCCGGTTCTGCTTGAGCCGGTGATGGATGTCGAAGTCACGGTTCCTGAGGAGTACATGGGTACGATCATCGGCGACCTGAACTCGCCGCCGCGGCCGTATCGAAGGCATGGAGATGGTCGGCGGACACGCAGGCGATCAAGGCCACGGTGCCGCTGTGACGATGTTCGGTTACGCGACGCACATGCGTCGGTGCGACGCAGGGCCGCGCGAACTACTCGATGCAGTTCAAGCAGTACGAAGAGGCGCCGCGGTCGGTCTCGGAAGAGATCATCGCCAAGGTGCAGGGCAAAGACAGAAGTAAGCCGGTGCCGCAAGGCTGCAAACGGTTTGAGTTTGAGCTTAGAAGTCTGAATTTAGAAGTCAACGAAACACGGAGAGAGTCATGGGCAAGGAAAAGTTTGACCGGTCAAAGCCGCACGTGAACATTGGGACGATCGGGCACATCGATCACGGCAAGACGACGCTGACGGCGGCGATCACGAAGGTGTTGTCGAAGCACAACCCGAACAACACGTTCCGTTCGTTCGACACGATCGACAACGCACCGGAAGAGCGCGAGCGCGGCATCACGATTGCGACCTCGCACGTGGAGTACGAGACGCCGAACCGGCACTATGCGCACGTCGACTGCCCGGGCCACGCCGACTACATCAAGAACATGATCACGGGCGCGGCGCAGATGGACGGCGCGATTCTGGTGGTTGCGGCGACCGACGGCCCGATGCCGCAGACCAAGGAGCACGTGCTGCTGGCGCGCCAGGTTGGCGTTCCGTACATCGTGGTGTTCCTGAACAAGTGCGATGCGGTTGAGGACGAAGAGCTGATCGAGCTGGTCGAGATGGAAGTTCGCGAGCTGCTGTCGAAGTATGACTACCCTGGCGACGACACTCCGATCATCCGCGGCTCTGCGCTGGGCGCGCTGAACGGCGAAGCCCAGTGGGAGGCCAAGATCGACGAGCTGATGGAGGCGGTGGACAAGTACGTTCCGCAGCCGGAGCGCGCGGTGGACCTGCCGTTCCTGATGCCGATCGAAGACATCTTCTCGATCTCGGGCCGCGGCACGGTGGTAACGGGCCGTATCGAGCGCGGCAAGATCAAGGTGGGCGAGGACTGCTAGATCGTCGGCTTCCGCGAGACCCGCAAGACGGTCTGCACGGGCGTCGAGATGTTCAAGAAGCAGCTGGACGAGGGTCTGGCGGGCGATAACGCCGGTCTTCTGCTGCGCGGTATCGCGAAGGAAGATGTGGAGCGCGGCATGGTGCTGGCCAAGCCGGGTTCGATCACGCCGCACACGCAGTTTCAAGGGCGAGATCTATGTGCTGTCGAAGGAAGAAGGCGGCCGTCATACCCCGTTCTTCAACGGCTACCGTCCGCAGTTCTACTTCCGCACCACGGACGTGACCGGGCTCGGCGAAGCTGCCGGAGGGCACCGAGATGGTGATGCCGGGCGACAACATCCAGCTGGAGATCACGCTGCACACCCCGGTCGCCATGGAGAAGGGCCTGCGCTTCGCCATCCGCGAAGGCGGCACGCACCGTCGGCGCAGGAACCATCTCCGAGATCATCAAGTAAACGACTAATCGAGGGCTGCCGGCATTGCGTGTAGAAGTTCATGACCGGCAGCCACTCCAAACGATCTTTGAGTAACAGAAGAGAGAAAAACAATGGCTGGACAGAGAATCAGAATCCGTTTGAAGGCTTATGACTACCGCGTGCTCGACACGTCCACCGGCGAGATCGTCGAGACGGCAAAGCGTACGGGAGCACAGGTTGCAGGGCCCATTCCGCTGCCGACGATGAAGAACAAGTACTGCGTGCTGCGTTCGCCCCACGTCGACAAGAAGTCGCGCGAGGCCTTCGAGATCCGCACGCACAAGCGGCTGATCGACATCCTCGAGCCGACCCAGCAGACGGTAGACGCGCTGATGAAGCTCGATCTGCCGGCCGGCGTCGACGTTGAGATCAAGACGGTTCAGAAGTAAGAAGCTTTCTAGTAGAAGCTTTAGACATTATTCGAAGCAGCAACCCGGCAGTGCTGAGCGATTCAGGCCAGCATGATGAGGAAAGGAAATGACAATGTCAGTATCAGGAATTCTCGGTAAGAAGATCGGCATGACCCAGATGTTCGATGAGCGCGGCGATGTTCATCCCGTCACCGTGCTCAAGGCTGGCCCCTGCGTCATCACGCAGCTCAAGACGCTCGCGAAGGACGGCTATGAGGCCGCCCAGATCGGCTATGTCGACTTCGTCAAGGCCTCGAAGGTGAACAAGGCCATGACCGGCCACTTCGCCAAGTCGAATGTTCCTCCCGTCCGCATGATCAAGGAAGTTGCGCTCGAGGCAGTGAAGGCTGCTGAAGGCGAAGAGGCAGTTACCGCCAAGGCCGGCGACCGCATCCTGGTCGACATCTTCAACGACGAAAGGTTTGTTGACGTGATCGGCACCTCCAAGGGCCGCGGTTTTGCCGGCGTCATTCGCCGCCACGGCTTCGGCGGCGGTCCCAAGTCGCACGGTCACATGTTCCAGGTGCAGGGCTCGATCGGCGCATCGTCGTTCCCGTCGCGCGTATTCCCTGGCCAGCGCATGCCCGGCCACATGGGCCACGCGCAGATCACGGTTCGCAATCTCCGCATCCGCGGTATCGATCTCGAGGACAACCTCCTTCTGGTCGAGGGCGCAGTACCCGGCCCGCGTGATGGATACGTTCTGATCTCCAAGGCCAAGGCTCCGCCGCGCGAGCGTCGTGGGTTCGCCGGTGCCGCAACGAAGGACGCGTTGAAGGCTTCGAAGAAGGCAGCACCGAAGAAGAAGTAAAGAAGATTCAAGCTCAGCAAGGCATTTGGTTATAGTGCTTTGCGCAAACAAAGTTATGGCCCGCCGCATCGATGGCGGGCACGAAGAGAGAAGAACGATGGCAAACATCAACGTAGTAAATCTCGGCGGAACGAAGGTCGGCGAGTTCGAACTCGCCGACGAGGTCTTCGCGGCGAGATCAACGACGGCCTGCTGTGGGAGTCGGTCAAGCACTACCGCGCCGCCCTGCGTCAGGGAACCGCCGCAACCAAGACCCGCAAGCGCGTCTCGGGCGCCGGTAAGAAGCTTTGGAAGCAGAAGGGCACGGGCCGCGCACGCGTCGGCTCGATCCGCACCCCGCTCTGGCGTGGCGGCGGTACGGTCCACGGACCTCAGCCGCGCAGCTACGAGTATGCGTTCCCGCAGAAGAAGCTGATGGGCGCGCTGCGTTCGGCTATCGCGGCGAAGATTGCCGACGGCAAGTTCACCATCGTCGACTCGTTCGAGGTTGCCGAGGCCAAGACCAAGCTCTTCCGCACCGCGCTGAACAAGCTCGAGGCCGGCAAGACGACCCTGCTGGTCGGAGTCCAGCCGCAAGCTCGACGAGAAGCTTTACCTCGGTTCGCGCAACCTGGCGGGCGTTGAGCTGGTGCTCACCTCCGAGGTTCACCCGTACGACCTGCTCCGCTACGAGCACGCTGTCTTCTCGAAGGACGCCATCGAGGCGCTGCAGGAGACGCTCAAGAAATTTGTTTCGAAGCGCAGCAAAGCCGCCGCGCAGAAGGAGGTTGCGTAATGCCAACCCTCTATACCGTTATTCGTCGGCCTCTGATCACTGAGAAGGGCATGGCCGTGAAAGAGACCCAGAACACCCTGGTCTTCGAGGTTGCTCTGAAGGCCACCAAGACCGAGGTCAAGCAGGCCGTCGAGACCCTCTTCAAGGTGAAGGTCAGCGGCGTCCGCACGCGACTGTCGAAGGAAAAGAGCGTCGCCGTGGCAAGTTCGCCGGCTACCGCCCCGACTGGAAGAAGGCTTATGTTCGCCTCAAAGAGGGCGAGAAGATGCCGGAGTATCTGGACAGCCTCTAACCGCAGGATTGCAACACTAGCCGCACGCAACAGATTGCAGGAAACGAAGCGCGCTGAGAGATCAGAGCGCAGGCAAGGGAATAAAGACGATGCCGATCAAATCATTTCGACCGATTACTCCATCACTCCGCTTCGCGACGAAGCTCGTCAACGACGACATCACGACGGACAAGCCGCATAAGCCGTTGCTCGGAGTCAAGCAGCGCACCGGCGGCCGCAACAGCACCGGCGCGCTCACCATGCGTCATCAGGGCGGCGGCCACAAGCAGAAGCTGCGCCTCATCGACTTCAAGCGCGATAAGTACGGCATCCCGGCGACCGTCGCGACGATCGAGTACGATCCGAACCGCAGCTCCCGCATCGCGCTGGTTCACTACGCGGACGGTGAGAAGCGCTACATCATCCAGCCCATCGGCCTCAAGGTCGGTCAGCAGATCATGAGCGGCCCGGACGCCGATATTCTGGTTGGCAACGCTCTGCCGCTCAAGAACATTCCGACCGGTACGATCGTGCATAACATCGAGCTTCGTCCTGGCAAGGGCGCGCAGATGGCGCGCTCTGCGGGTGCACAGGTCAACCTGGTCGCCAAGGAAGGCGACTACGCACTGCTCAAGCTGCCATCGGGCGAGACTCGCAAGGTGCTCGTCGAGTGCATGGCGACCATCGGCCAGGTGGGCAACACCGACCACGAGAACGTCACCGTCGGCAAGGCCGGACGCAACCGCTGGAAGGGTATTCGTCCCTCCAACCGCGGTGTCTCGATGAACCCTGTCGATCACCCGCACGGTGGTGGTGAAGGTAAGACCTCGGGCGGACGTCACCCGGTTACCCCATGGGGCCAGCCGACCCGCGGATACAAGACCCGCAATAACAAGCGGACGGACGTATTCATCGTCAACCGCAGAAGTAAGTAGTCGCAGTCCGGCAGTAAACGAAACACCAAGTCTCGCACGCAAGAGATTCGTCGTATCCAGCATCGCAACAAAGAAAGTCGGAGCTTTACACAATGTCACGTTCAGCGAAAAAAGGTCCTTTCATCGACGGTCACCTCATGAAGAAGATCGAGGGGATGAATCAGGTCAACGACAAGAAGGTAGTGCGCACCTGGTCCCGCCGGTCCACCATTCACCCGGACTTCGTCGGCCACACCATCGCGGTCCACAACGGCCGCAAGTTCATCCCGGTCTACGTGACGGAGAACATGGTCGGTCACAAGCTGGGCGAGTTCTCGGCCACCCGCACCTTCAAAGGCCACTCCGCGCGTGCCGCTGAAACCTCCGCGAAGCCGAAATAAACGGCAGCGTTCTTAGTTGTTGCCCTGCAGGGCAGATGAAGTCTGGCTAGATGAAGTTTAAGGAAGAAGAGTCATGGCAAAGGTAGCAGTAGAGAAAATCCGAGAGTTCCGCGCCGAAGCGAAGTTTCAGCGCACCAGTCCGCAGAAGGCGAAGCTCGTCCTTGACATGATCAAGGGCCTGCGCGTCGAGCAGGCACTCAACACCGTCCACTTCAGCACCAAGCGCATGGCGCCGGTGATCGAAAAGGTTCTGCGTTCGGCTATCCAGAACGCCACCTACGTCTCGCAGGAGCAGGGGCTGGATGTCGATGTCGACAACCTCTACGTCCGCACCGCCATCGCGAACGAAGGCCCGCGCATGAAGCGGATCCGCCCTGCCCCGATGGGCCGCGCGTTCCGTTACCAGCGCAGACTCGCACACATCATCGTCACCGTCGCGGAGAAGAAGTCGGCCACTGCAGTTGCTGCAGCCGCCGAGTCCACCCCCGCACCGGCAGCGAAGAAGAAGACCACCAAGAAGGCAGCCACCAAGACCGCGGCAAAGCCCGCAGCCAAGAAGGCAGCCGCCAAGAAGCCAGCAGCGAAAAAGGCCGCGAAGTAAGCAGTTTCTTGTAAACTTAGAGTTTTGCACTACGCCCTCCGGCTCAACCGGAGAGGGCACGGAAAAGGGAAGCTATGGGACAGAAAGTCCATCCGTATGGGTTTCGCCTCGGCATCAACAAGCCGTGGAAGTCACGCTGGTTCGTGGAGCGCGGCTATGACAAACTGCTGGTCGAAGATGTCAAGCTCAAGGCTGAGCTGCGCGAGAAGCTGAAGGCCGCCGGCGTGAGCTCGGTCGAGGTCGAACGCCCCGGCAACAAGCTGCGTCTCATCATCCGCACCGCGCGTCCGGGCATCATCATCGGCCGCAAGGGCGCGGAGATCGACAAGCTCAAGGCCGACATCCAGAAGCGCACGTCGCGCGAGGTCTTCATCGACATTCTGGAAGTCAACAAGCCAGAGCTCGACGCTCAGCTGGTCTCGGAGAACATCGCGCTGCAGCTTGAGAAGCGCGTCAGCTTCCGCCGGGCGATGCGCAAGTCGGTTGATTCCGCTCTTCGCTTCGGTTGCAAGGGCATCAAGGTTCGCGTCTCCGGCCGTCTGAACGGAAACGAGATCGCCCGTTCCGAGTGGTACCTCCAGGGCCGTCTGCCGCTGCATACGCTGCGCGCCGACATCGACTACGGCTTCTCCGAGGCGCACACCACCTACGGGATCATCGGCGTCAAGACCTGGGTCTATCGTGGCGACATCTACGAGCAGAAGAAGCGTCGCGACCAGGGCGTCACCACGGGCGCATTCGCCTCGTAAGGATTTTGATGGACGGAGGCTAGCCTCCGAAATCGCAAGGTAAACGCGAAGGGGCTTTGGCTCCCGAGGGTAAGAGGGTTCAGTTATGTTATTGCCAAAGAAGGTCAAGTATCGCAAGCAGCAGCGCGGCCGCATGTGCGGCAAGGCGTGGCGCGGCTCCGATCTCTCGTTCGGCGACTTCGGCCTGAAGGTCATGGAGTGCGGCTACATCACCGACCGCCAGATCGAAGCCAGCCGTATCGCTATGACGCGCTTCATCAAGCGCGGCGGAAAGGTCTGGCTCCGTCTGTTCCCGGACAAGCCGATCACCAAGAAGCCTGCCGAAACCCGTATGGGTAAGGGCAAGGGCGCTCCGGATCACTGGGTCGCTGTTGTTCGTCCCGGCAAGATTCTGTTCGAGATGGAAGGCGTTTCGCCGGAGCTCGCGAAAGAGGCGATGCGTCTCGCGGCCCACAAGCTTCCGCTCAAGACCAGCTTCGTCATGCGTCACGATGTCAAGGCGACCGTAGCCGCCAAGTAAGAAGTTTTGAAGGATAAGACAATGGAACTCGAAAAGATTCGTAACCTCAGTGACGAAGAGCTCGTAAAGCAGCAGGCCCAGGCCGGCGAGCAGATCTTCCGCATCCGCTTCCAGAAGTCGCTCGGCAACGTCGAGGGCCTCAAGAAGCTGCGCACCCTCAAGCTCGATATCGCGCGCATCAAGACCGTTGCCCGTCAGCGTACGCTCGCTGCCGAGAAGGCGGCCAACCCGGTCGTCGCCAACGTCGCGCCGGCCAAGAGCACCCGCACCGCCCGCAAGAAAGCGAAGAAGGACTAATTCATGGCAGACACAACCAACACCCCCGCAGCCGCAGAAGCTACCTCCCGCCGCAACGAGAAGGTCGGCCTCGTCGTCTCGACCAAGATGCAGAAGACCATCGTCGTCGAGATCGAGATGCGCAAGGCACATCCGAAGTACAAGCGCGTCATGAAGTCGAACAAGAAGTTCTACGCGCACGACGAGCAGAACTCGGCCCGCGTCGGCGATGTGGTCCGCATCCGCGAGGCGCGTCCGCTGTCCAAGCTGAAGCGCTGGTCGCTCGAAGAGATCGTCCGCCGCTCCTCGCTCGCGCAGCTTGCCGACGAGAAGACGACTGCCGCCGAAGTCAAGTAGCTTGATCAAGATTAGCTGGGGGCTTTCGCCCCGGCCGCAGCACCCAGGAGAAGAACGATGTCAGTACAAATGAGAACAATCCTTGACGTGGCCGATAACTCCGGCGCACGCAAGCTGCAGGTGATCCTGCCCCTCGGTGGCGGTCTCGGCAAGAAGGCCGGCCTTGGCGATATCGTCACCGCGGCGGTCAAGGAAGCGTCCCCCGATGGAACGGTGAAGAAGGGCAAGGTCGTCAAGGCGGTCATCGTCCGTACCCGCAAGGAGTATCGTCGCCGGGACGGAACGTACATCCGCTTCGACCAGAACGCTGCCGTCGTCATCAACGATGCGATGGAGCCGGTCGGCACACGCGTCTTCGGCCCCGTGGCCCGCGAGCTCCGTGAGAAGAAGTTTCTCAAGATCGTCTCGCTCGCCCCCGAGGTTATTTAGCGGCGCTGAGCTTTGGGCTCTGAGCTGTGAGTCAGTTGAAGCATAAATTTACCGGAGTCCGGCTCCGCGGCAGTACAGATCGTCGAGGATAAGAGAGAGTTATGGCAGGCATCAAGATCAAGCGTAACGATAAGGTCGAAGTGATCGCAGGCAAGGACAAGGGCAAGCAGGGCCGCGTCCTGCGCGTCATTGCGGACAAGAATCGCGTCCTCGTAGAGGGCGTCATGATGGTGAAGAAGCACATGAAGCCGAACCCTCAGCGGAACATCAAGGGCGGCATCGCGGAGCAGGAGTCCACCATCCACATCTCGAACGTCATGCTGCTCGACGCCGAAGGCAACAAGACCCGCGTCGGTTCGCGCATGGAAGGCGACAAGAGAGTTCGTTTCTCGAAGGCCAGCGGCAACGTTATCCCCGAGAAGAAGAAGTAAAGAAGTCAACGAGCTTTGGTTCAGCAGTTTAGATTCAACAAAGGTTCACCCCACGCATCGGTAGACGGAGATCATTCCACCCCGGCACCCGTGGAGAAAGCGAAGAACAATCATGGCAGCACGACTCAAAGAGAAGTACGACAAAGAGATCCGGCAGTCGCTCGGCAAAGAGCTCAGCATCACCAACGCGATGGCGATTCCCAAGCTTGAGAAGATCGTCATCAACATGGGTCTTGGCGAAGCAACGCAGAACGTCAAGATCATGGATCCGCTGATTGCCGACCTCGCCGCCATCGCCGGCCAGAAGCCTGTGACCACCAAGGCCAAGAAGTCCATCGCTGCCTTCAAGGTGCGCGAGGGCATGCCGATCGGCGCCATGGTCACCCTGCGCGGCGACACGATGTACGAGTTCCTCGATCGCCTCATCTCCATCGCTCTGCCTCGCGTCCGTGACTTCCGCGGCGTCTCGTCGAAGAGCTTCGACGGCCGTGGCAACTACACTCTCGGCCTCCGCGACCAGCTCATCTTCGCCGAAATCGACTACGCGAAGGTCGACAAGATCAAGGGCATGAACGTCACCATCGTCACCACCGCGAAGGATGACAACGGAGCCCGCGCTCTGCTCAAGGGATTCGGTATGCCCTTCCGCGTTGGCGCATAACGAAATTAATTTAGCAATCAGATAGCGAGCAAATTATGTCAACGACCGCGAAACGCGTCAAAGATGCAAAGAAGCCCAAGTTCAAGTCCCGCCAGCACAACCGCTGCCAGCTCTGCGGCCGTCCTCGCGCCTTCCTGCGGAAGTTCGGCGTATGCCGTCTCTGCTTCCGTGGTCTCGCTCTCAAGGGAGAAATTCCGGGCGTAGTCAAGTCAAGCTGGTAGACTTGTAGAGTTGTTCCGCGCACAGCCTTCACCGTGCCTCACTCCAGAGACCTCATCACAGCCTCGGCTGAGGATGCAGAAGTCTGGAAGCTTTACCGCAACAGACATTCCCGCTGGTTCTCACGAGAGACACTCATGAGCGAACGGGGGATGAAGGAGAATGAATGAACCTCACTGACCCAGTAGCAGACTTTCTGACCCGCATCCGCAACTCTATCCGTGCGCGTCACCAGAAGCTCGACGTCCCTGCCTCCAAGCTCAAGAGCGAGATCGCCCGCATCCTCAAGGAAGAGGGCTACATCGCCAACTACAAGCCCACCGAAGAGAATGGGATGAAGGTCCTCCGCGTCTACCTCAAGTACGGCCCGAACAACGAAGCCGTCATCCGCGACCTGCAGCGCGTCTCGCGTCCCGGCTGCCGCGTGTACCTTGGCCGCGATGAGATCCGCCGCGTCCAGGGCGGACTCGGCATCTCCATCATGACCACCCCGAAGGGCGTCATGACCGGCCGTCAGGCCCGCCGCGAAGGTGTCGGCGGCGAGATTCTCTGCGAAGTCTGGTAACGCTCGCCGCGTCGGGCGGAAGCGCTTCGCGCCGTTCTTCGCGGTACTAACGATTTGCTTCGGCGCGGTTCGCCCGCGCCGGAATCGAGATTAGAAGTAAGGGCATTAGCCGGCTGCAGTGGAACAGGCCTCAAGTCTGCGACTCGCAAGCCAACAAAGGAATTTACGATGTCACGTATTGGTAAAAAGCCGATCGCTATTCCCGCCGGCGTCAAGTACACGGTCGCCGAGAACGGCAACACCGTTCTCGTCGAAGGCCCCAAGGGCAAAGTCACCGCCATGCTGCCCGGCGGCATCAAGCTCGTCCAGAAGGACGGCCAGCTCATCGCTGAGCGTGAGAACGACAAGCAGGCAGCCTTCCACGGCCTCGCCCGCGCGCTCGTCTTCAACGCGGTCACCGGCGTCACCACCGGCCAGACCAAGGACATCGACATCGTCGGCATCGGATACCGCGCCGAGATGAAGGGCAAGGGCATGGTCGTCTTTACGCTCGGCTACTCCCACCCCATCGAGTTTCCTCTGCCCACCGGCATCGACGGTCGAGATCGACCCCAAGCAGACGCACCTCACCATCTCCGGCATCGATCGCCAGAAGGTCGGCCAGGTCGCCGCCGACATGCGCTCGCTCCGCAAGCCCGACCCCTACAAGAACAAGGGCGTCCGTTACACCGGCGAGAAGCTGAAGAAGAAGGTCGGCAAGACCGGCGCGAAGTAAGTTTCTAGGACGCAGGGATACCGGCTTAGCGAGTCCTGTCCCTGCGCCGCTACATTAGCAACATCAACCCGAACGTCCCCAGCACTCTGGGTACGCCACTAGGAAGGAAAACGAATCATGATCAATCCCCGTCAACGCAACGTCATCCGCCAGCGCGTCCACACGCGCATCCGCGAGAAGATGTCCGGTACCGCCGAGCGTCCGCGCCTCAACGTCTACCGCTCGCTCAACCACATCTACACTCAGCTCATCGACGATCTCAACGGAGTCACCATCGCCTCCGCGTCCTCCTTCGGCAAGAAGGCCGAAGAGAAGAAGTACGGCGGCAACGTCGCCGCAGCCGAGGAAGTCGGCAAGCTCATCGCCGAGCGCGCGAAGGAAAAGGGCATCAAGAAGATCGTCTTCGACCGTGGCGGTTACCTCTACCATGGCCGCGTCAAGGCCCTCGCCGATGCCGCCCGCGAAGCTGGACTGGAGTTCTAAGAAAAAGTTTCTTACGGCGCCTGAAGCGGCAGCCAGAAAGCTGGATAGGAAATTATGGCAATGAAGAAAAAGATCGACGCGAACCGCCTCAACCTCAAGGACGAGGTTGTCTCCATCAATCGCGTCACCAAGGTCGTCAAGGGCGGTAAGAACATGTCCTTCGCCGCACTCGTCGTCATCGGCGATCCCGGTGAAGGCGTGGTCGGCTACGGCTCCGGCAAGGCCAAGGAAGTTCCGCAGGCCATCCGCAAGGGCATCGAGTCCGCCAAGAAGAACCTGCACAAGGTCAACCTGACCGCAGACCACGATTCCGCACCAGGTGCTCGGCCACTTCGGCGCAGGCCAGGTCCTGCTCAAGCCCGCCCCTGAAGGTACCGGAATCATCGCCGGCAAGACGGTTCGCGCCGTCATGACCGCCGCCGGCGTTCAGAACGTGCTGACCAAGTCCCTCGGCACCGCGAACCCCCACAACGTCATCAAGGCCACCTTCGACGCTCTCATCCAGCTTCGCAACAAGGCCGAAGTCGCCGCCCTGCGCGGCAAAGCAGAGGACGAGCTCTAAGCTCAACCTCGCCCCAAAAGTTTCTTAGGAGCTCTCAACATGGCCGACACCAAGGCAACGCCAAAATCAAACTGCAGTACTTCCGTTCCAAGATCTGCACGCCGGTCAAGCACAAGCTCGTCGTCAAGGGCCTCGGCTTTACCCGCCTCAACCAGATCGTCGAGCGCGAGGACACCCCCTCCATCCGCGGCATGGTCGCCAAGGTGCCGCACCTGGTCCGCGTCGTCGAGTAACTCTAGAACCACGGGCGCAGCTATCGGGCCCACTAAATGCGAGTCGTTCGAGCCAACGAGTCCGTCCGGCGTTAAGCGAGGAAACACAAATGGCAATCCGCAATCTCTCCAATCTCCGCGCCCCCAAGAAGGCCAACGAAAACAAGAAGCGTGTCGGCCGCGGTATGGGCTCGGGCATGGGTAAGACCTCCACCCGCGGCCACAAGGGTCAGGGCTCCCGCTCGGGTTCATCTCTCATGCGCGGCTTCGAAGGCGGCCAGATGCCCCTTCACCGCCGTCTGCCCAAGCGCGGCTTCACCAACATCTTCCGCGTCGAGTACCAGGTCCTCGGCCTCGACCGCATCGCCGAGATCGTAGCCGCCGAGAACGTCACCGAGTTCACCCTCGAGAAGATCGTCTCCCTCGGCCTGCTGCGCAAGAAGAACGGCTCTCCTCAAGGTGCTCAATAACGGAGAGATCAAGACCGCCGTCACCGTTCACGCGCACAAGTTCTCCACGACCGCGCAGGAAGCCATCGAGAAGGCTGGCGGCAAAGCCATCCTCATCGGCTAGGCGGCATTTACACTTGTATGGCAGGCGAGGGCACATGCCCTCGCATTGCCGTTTTACCCGAACCAAGTCTTCACCCCCGAGGTCCCAGTCACCGATGTTCGATAAATTCGCCAACATCTTCCGCATCCCCGACCTCCGCAAGCGCGTTCTCTTCACGCTTGGCGATGCTGGCCGTCTATCGTCTCGGATCGCATCATCCCTACCCCCGGCATCAACGCCGACATGCTCGCCCAGTTCTTCAATCAGAACTCCAGCTCCGCTGCTCGGCCTCGGTCGACCTCTTCTCCGGCGGCAACCTGCGCAAGCTTACCATCTTCGCCCTCGGCATCATGCCGTACATCACGGCGTCGATCATCTTCCAGCTGCTCACCGTCATCTATGAGCCGCTCGCGAAGCTCCAGAAGGAAGGCGAGCTCGGCCGCCGCAAGATCACCCAGTGGACCCGTTATGTCACCGTCCTGCTCGGCATCGTGCAGTCCTTCGCCATCGCGTTCTCGCTCACCAGAACCCAGACCGGCTCCGCGATGGTCACCATTCCCGCGCAGTTCTTTGTTCCGCTCTGCGTCCTTACGCTCACCGCCGGCACCGCCTTCATCATGTGGCTGGGTGAGCAGATCACCGAGCGCGGCATCGGCAACGGCATGTCGCTGCTCATCTTCACCGGCATCGTCGTCGGCCTGCCCCGCGGCATCGCGGAGCTCTACGACAAGGCCACCACCGGCGCCTGGGGAGCCTTCACCCCCATCGTCATGCTGATCCTCATCCTCGGCATGATCGCCGTCGTCGCCTTCATCGTCTTCGTCGAGCGCTCCGAGCGCCGCATCCCCGTCCAGTACGCCAAGCGCATCGTCGGCCGCAAGATGATGGGCGGCCAGTCCACCCATCTCCCGCTCAAGGTCAACTCCGGCGGCGTCATGCCGGTCATCTTCGCCAGCTCCATCCTCTCCGCGCCTCTGCTCATCTCCGGCATGAGCTTCTTCGGAACCCCGCTGCGCGACACCACCTTCTTCGGCCCCCTCTTCCGCGCCATCGCTCCCGGCGAGCCCTGGTACGAGATCCTCAGCTTCGTCGCGATCATCTTCTTCGCCTACTTCTACATCTCCATCGTCTTCCGTCCCGACGACATCGCCGACAACATGCGCAAGTACGGCGGCTTCATCCCCGGCATCCGCCCCGGCAAGCGCACCGCCGACTTCATCAACGATGTCCTCACCCGCATCACGCTCGTCGGCGCTCTCTACCTTATCATCATCACCGTCATCCCGACGATGCTGATCAGCGGTATCCATTTCAATCACCTCTGGCTGATCGGCCCCATCTTCGATCGCATGCCTACGTGGGTCACCAACGGTCTCGGCGTCACCTTCTACTTTGGCGGCACCTCGCTGCTCATCGTCGTCGGCGTCGCGATGGACACCGTCCAGCAGATCGAATCGCAGCTCATCATGCGCCACTACGATGGTTTCTCTCCCAAGTCCGGCCGTATCCGTGGCCGCACGCAGCTGGTAAAGAAACGCTTCATAACATTTTTTGTCTTATGTCCGCATCGGAACCAGCATTGAACACTTCAGCAGCACATACAAAACCGGCCCCGGCAGACGCCAACTTCCTGCCCGGGCCGGTCCTCCTTCTGGGAGCCCCCGGCGTCGGCAAAGGCACTCAGGCCAAGCTCCTGATGGCTCAGTATGGAATTCCTCAGATCTCCACCGGCGACCTCCTGCGCGATAACATCGCCCGCGGAACCGAGCTCGGCAGAGCCGCCCAAAGCCTGATGGACCAAGGCCAGCTCGTCTCCGACGATCTCGTCAACGAGATGGTCGCCGACCGCCTCGCCAAGCCCGACGTCGGCCGCGGCTTCATCCTCGACGGCTTCCCCCGCACCCTCAATCAGGCCGAGTGGCTCGATGTTCATCTTGTGGACGAAGTGATGATTCGGAGCTTCGAGGGTGACTGGACGATTCCACGCAGGCGCGGCGTTTCCCGTCGTCGCCATCAGCATCGTCGTCGGCTACGATCAGTTGCTCCACCGCATCACCGGCCGCCGCATCTCGCCCGCCGGGCGCATCTACAACATCTACTCCAACCCGCCCAAAGTCGCCGGCATCTGCGACGTCGACGGCTCCACGCTCATCCAACGCCCCGACGACTCGGAAGAGGTCTTCGTAAAGCGCATGAACGCCTTTACCACCCAGACCGCACCCGTCATCGAGCACTACCGCACCCTCGGCCGCTTCCAGGAGATCGACGGCGACCAGCCCGTCGAGCAGGTCAATCGCCGCCATCAAGGCCGCGCTGAAGCGTCTTGCGCGGAGCAGCTCCTATAGACCTTAGTCATCGTTTTTCCAACGTTTCCCGTCCACACTGTTCTTAGCTGACTTCGCTTCCTTATGGCCATCCTGATCAAAACCGCCGCCGAGATCGAAAAGATGCGCATCTCCGGCATCGCGCTCCGCAAGGTCCACGACGCCATGGCGCCCCACGTCGTCCCCGGCGCCTCCACCATGGACCTCGAGCGCATCGCCGTCGCAAAAATCGCCGAACTCGGCGGAATCGCCGCCTTCAAGGGCTACCACGGCTATCCCTGCCGCCCTCTGCACCTCCATCAACGACGAGGTCGTCCACGGCATGCCCGAGCGACAAGCGCATCCTCAAGGAAGGCGACATCCTCTCCATCGACTGCGGGGTCATCATCGACGGCTTCTACTCCGACGCCGCCGTCACCTACCCCATCGGTAAAGTCAGTCCTGCCACCACTAAGCTGCTCGAAACCACCCAGGCCTCGCTCGAAGCCGCCATCCATCAGTGCCAGCCCGGCGGCCGCCTCTTCGATATCTCCGCCGCCGTCCAGGAGATGTGCGAGGCTCAGGGCTTCGGAGTCGTCCGCGAGTTCGTCGGCCACGGCATCGGCCGCTCCATGCACGAAGACCCCCAGGTCCCCAACTTCGGCGAGCCGGCAAAGGCCCCCGCCTCAAGGCCGGCATGGTCCTGGCCATCGAGCCCATGATCAACGCCGGCGGCCCCGAGGTGCACGTTCTAAAGGACGGTTGGACCGCCGTCACCATCGACGGCAGCTACAGCGCCCACTTCGAGCACACCGTCGCTATCACAAAAGATGGCCCGCTAGTCCTAACTCGCTAGGAATTTAGGCCCAAATCGGGGTATGATAAGAGGTACTGCGCGTAAGCAGGGCACAGTATCAGGAATGACCAGGGAGACGACCCCTGGATTCCAAAGGAGATCGTTTGTCGAAGGAAGATGCAATTGAAGTCATGGCAGTCGTCGTCGAGACCCTGCCAAACGCGATGTTCAAGGTCGAGCTTGAAAACAAGCACCAGGCCCTCGCCCACGTCTCCGGACGCATGCGTAAAAACTTCATCCGCATCCTCCCCGGCGACCGCGTCGCGATTGAGCTCAGCCCGTACGATCTCAACCGCGGCCGCATCGTCTACCGCTACAAGTAGACGCCGCACAGCCCAGACTGCCACGACTCATTCTGGCTTCTAGGTAGCTAAGGCTTTAGCCTTGGCATTCAAGGATCATGCACGAATCGGGCCTCAGCCCCTTGGGTATGCTCTCTGTTCCACTCGCACCACGTTGTAATTAGAAGAAGGGAATCACAATGAAGGTCCGTGCTTCAGTAAAGAAGATCTGTGACAAGTGCAAGGTCATCCACCGCCGTGGAGTCGTTCGCGTCATCTGCGAGAACGCCAAGCACAAGCAGCGCCAGGGATAATTCAGGCCCTGAAGTCTCTAGCCTCTTAGTCCCTGCATTACGGCCCCACCGGGCTAGTTAGCCGAAGTCAAGGCTTGCGTTGAACCCGGCGGAACTACCGAAAACCATTCACCCCGCTCCTGTGACCAGTTCGCAGAGCCCAACCGAAAAGGAACCCCATGGCACGTATTGCTGGAGTCGATGTACCGAATAACAAACAGGCACGCATCGGACTCACCTACATCTTCGGCATCGGCGACTCTCGCGCCGCCAAGATCCTCGCGAAGGCGGACGTCGATCCCTTCGCGAAGATCGGCACGCTCGACGAAGATCAGCTGAACCGCATCCGTCAGGTCATCGAAGCCGAGGGCCAGATCGAAGGCGATCTCCGCAAGGACATCTCGCTCAACATCAAGCGCCTCATCGAAATTCAGTCCTACCGTGGCCTCCGTCACCGCCGCAGCCTTCCTGTTCGCGGCCAGCGCACCCACACCAACGCTCGTACCCGCAAAGGTCCTCGCAAGGGCACCGTCGCCGGTAAGAAGAAAGCGACGAAATAAGCCATGGCAAAGACACAGAATCAGCAAAGACGCGGCAAGCAGCCGCGGCAAGAACAAGAAGTTCAAGAAGCGCGAGCGGAAGAACGTTCCATTCGGTCTCGTCTTCATCCAGGCCCGTTCAACAACACCATCGTCACCATCACCGACCAGGTCGGCAACACGCTCTCCTGGAAATCGTCCGGCTCGCTCGGCTTCCGCGGCTCCCGCAAGGGAACCCCGTTCGCCGCGCAGCAGGCCGCCGTCGGTGCTGCCAACGCAGCCCGCGACCACGGCGTCCGCTCGGTCGATGTGCGCGTCTCCGGTCCCGGCTCCGGCCGTGAGTCCGCGATCCGCGCCCTCGCCACCACCGGCATCGAGGTTCGCAGCATCCGTGACGTTACGCCGATGCCGCACAACGGCTGCCGTCCGCCCAAGCGCCGCCGCGTATAAGTACAGCTTTCAGCTGTTCAGCTCTGGTCCTCTGAGCTCGAAGCTGACGCACTCAGAGGCTCAAAGCTTGTAACCAAACCGGATCGTGACGAAGCGCTGCCAGCGCGTAAAGCGATCGACACCCGAAGTATTCAGGAGCAATAAAATATGGCACGTTACACAGGACCCGTCTGCCGCCTCTGCCGCCGCGACGGAACAAAACTCTTCCTCAAGGGAGCCAAGTGCTTCTCCGAGAAATGCCCCGTTGAGAAGCGCAACTTCCCCCCCGGCCAGCACGGCCAGTCCAAGAAGGTCAAGAAGGTCGTAGGCTACGGTCTCCAGCTTCGTGAGAAGCAGAAGGCCAAGCGCATCTACTTCACCCTCGAGACCCAGTTCCGCGCCTACTACCAGAAGGCCTCGAACAAGACCGGCGTCACCGGCGAACTCCTGCTCCAGCAGCTTGAGACCCGCCTCGACAACGTCGCCTACCGCCTCGGCTTCGCGCTCGAGCCGCCGCCAGTCCCGCCAGGTCGTCCGTCACGGTCACATCACCGTCAACGGCCGCAAGGTCAACATCCCGTCCTTCCAGGTCAAGGTCGGCGACGAGATCGCGATCAAGGAAGGTCCAAGACCCTCGTCATGCTCGAGGAGGCGAAGAACTTCGCCGCCGGTCAGAGTTCAGTCCATGGCTCGACATCAACCGCGACAATCTCTCCGGCAAGGTCCTAGCTCTGCCGAAGCGCGAAGACGTCAACCTGCCCGTCAACGAGCAGCTCATCGTCGAACTTTACTGCGAAATAAAAGTACTCTCACAGCACTTCGTCAAACCTGAAGTCCGGACTTAAGCACGATAGTTTGAATACTTTGCACAAGTTTACCGGCGTGCGGTGAGTTATGCTCACTGCACCGCTGTCCATGCACCACACACAACCTAACCGCAACCGCACCACCCGCCAGTTCGCAGAATGCATCGCGTCTAGGACGGATAAAGGAGAAACACATGCTTTGGAGAGGTTTTCAAAAGCCCAAGCGTCTCGCAGTAGACACCGAAACACTCACCGAAAAGTACGGCAAGTTCAGCGCGCAGCCCTTTGAGCGCGGCTTCGGTACCACCATCGGCAACGCCCTTCGCCGCACCCTGCTCTCGTCCATCGAAGGCGCGGCCGTAACCGCCGTCCGCATCGAAGGCGTGCTGCACGAGTTCCAGTCCATCACCGGCATCGTTGAAGACGCGACCGACATCATCCTGAACCTCAAGCAGATCCCGTTCAAGCTCAACGGCGAAGGCCCCAAGGCCCTCTACCTCCGCGCCGACCAGGCCGGCGTCATCACCTCCGGCATGATCGAAGCCGACGGCGACGTCGAGATCCTCGACAAGGACGTCTACATCTGCACCGTCTCCGAAGGCGGCAAGATCGACATGGAGATGCGCCTCAAGCGCGGCCGCGGCTACATCTCGGCCGACAAGAACTTCGACGCCGACCTCGGCCTCGGATTCATCCCCGTCGACTCCGTCCACTCGCCCGTCCGCAAGGTCAACTACCTCGTCGAAGCAGCCCGTCTCGGTCAGATCACCGACTACGACAAGCTCACCCTCGAGATCTGGACCAACGGCACCGTGCTTCCCGCCGATGCACTCGGCCTCTCCGCCAAGCTGCTCAAGGACCACATGACCATCTTCATCAACTTCGAAGAAGAGATGGAAGCCGGTCACGACGGCGCGCACGACGGCCCGGCGCTGCGCAACGAGAACCTCAACCGCTCCGTAGAAGAGCTTGAGCTCTCCGTCCGCAGCTACAACTGCCTCAAGAACGCCAACATCGCCACCATCGGCGAGCTCATCCAGAAGACCGAAGCCGAGATGCTCAAGACCAAGAACTTCGGCCGCAAGTCCCTGAACGAGATCAAAGAGATCCTCGCGCAGATGGGCCTCTCTCTCGGCATGAAGATCGACGAGCACGGCAACCCCCAGCCCGGACCCACCTCGGTCCTGCCGGCAGCCACCCTCGCCGCCAGCTTCGGCAACTTCGACGACGACGACGAGGACGAAGACGACGACCTCGACCTCGGCGCCGCCGAATCCGAAAACTTCTAACGCTTCAACGGACAGATCGCGGAGCCAGGGAATCATCAATCCCTGCTCCCCTTCTCGCAACACGCAGCACCTGCTCTCGAGCAGCATTCAGTAACACCGACTCACGGCATAAGCCGAATCGAAGGAGATCAACATGCGTCACCGTAATGCAGGATTCAAATTAGGAAGTAACACCAGCCACCGTCGCGCAATGCTGCGCAACCTCGTCACCTCCGTCATCCTGATGGACCGCGTCGAGACCACCATCACCAAGTGCAAGGCCACCAGCCCCCTCATCGAGAAGATGATCACCCTCGGCAAGCGCGGCACCGTTCACGCCCGCCGTCAGGCTGCTGCCTACCTCATGACGCCTGAGTCCGTCGATCGCCTCTTCGCCACCGTGGCCCCGCGTTACAGCGACCGCCAGGGCGGATACCTCCGCATCACCCGCACCGGCGCCCGCAAGGGTGACGCCGCCGAGATGGCCTTCATCGAGCTCCTCGGAGCCGAGAAGAGCTCAACGAGAAGGCCCAGAAGCGCGCCGAAGCCCGCACCAAGAAGCGCGAAGAGCTCGCCAAGCAGATGGAAGAGCAAAACCCCGGCGAAGGCCATGACCCCAACGCCGAGCCATAGATCTCAATCTCATACGCATCGCAAATCAACAAAAGAGGCACGGCGCAAGCCGTGCCCTTTGTATTTGCATGCCGTCATTCTAGCGCAGCGGAATCCGTTAGCCTGCGTCTGACGCCAGCCCTTCATCTCGCCTCATGCAGCATCGCGCGATTCTTCCCCGCGCGTTTAGCCGCATACAGAGCCTCATCCGCCAGCGCCACCAGTTGCAATCCATTCACCAGCGACTCATTCATAGCTGCCATCCCAATACTGATCGTCATCCGCTCGTTATTCCACTGCTCGGCAGCCACCCTATCCATGATGCGTCGCGCCAGTCCCAGCGCCCTCTCCTCGCCGCTCTCCGGCAGCAGCACCACGAACTCCTCGCCGCCATATCGCGCCGGCAGATCCGGCAACCGCACCGTCGTCCGCAGCAGCATCCCAGCCGCCGCAGCACATCATCTCCCGCGGCATGACCATAGCGATCATTGATCTGCTTGAAGTTGTCGACATCCAGCAGCAGCACGGCCAGCTCGCGCTTCCGCCGCCGAGCCATCGAGAACTCCATCACCAGCCGCTCTTCAAACGCCCGCCGGTTCCTCAATCCGGTCAGCACATCCGTCACCGCCAGCTTCCTCAGTTGTTCATTCGCCTCTTCGAGCTCCTGGTGGTATCGCTCCAGCTCCGACTTCCGCGCCACCTCCTCCGTCACGTCCACCGCCACGCCCGCCAGCAGCACATTTCCAGCCGAGTCGTGACACGGAAACTTGAACGACCGCCACGAGGTAGATCTTCCCATCCGCGCCCCGTATGCGCTCCTCGGTCTCAACCATCTTGCCGCCGGCCATCACCTCAAGGTCGTGCGCGCCGGCCGAGCGCGACAGGTTCGGCGACCACAGCCGCTCATCCGTGCGTCCCAGCCACGTGTACTCGCCCACCCCGAACCGCTTCGCAAAGCCTTGTTGTAAAACAGCAGCCGTCCCGCTGCATCCTTGATGTAGCTCAGGAACGGGCTCGCATTCATGAACGCCCGGAACAACTCCTCGTTGGCCCGCAGTCCCGCCGCAACCTTGTCCTTCTCCTTCAGTGCCTCTTCCAGAGCCTTGCGATGCATCCGCAGCTCCAGCCTCGCGCTCGCCTGCCGCCCCAGCACCTGCAGTGCATTCTCCTGCTCAAAAGTCAGCATCCGCGGTATCGTATCCATCACGCACAGCGTCCCCACCGCATGACCCTCCGCAGTATGCAGCGGCATGCCCGCGTAGAACCGGATCGGCGGCTCTGCATTCACCAGTGGATTGTGCGAGAAGCGCGATCAGCCAGCGCGTCCTGCACCACCAACAGCTCCGTCTGCCGAATCGCATACGCGCAGAAGGCGATCTCCCGCGGTGTCTCCTCCAGCTTGAACCCCTCCGACACTCGGAACCACTGCTGCCGATCATCCAGCAGCGTCAGGAATCCCACCGGCATTCCGCAAAAGGATGCAGCGAAATGCACGATCTCGTCGCACTCCGCTTCCGGGGCAGGATCATGCTCCCCCTCATCGCTGTGCTGACCTCCATCTCTTCGTTCTCGACCCGACGCAAACTCATGTGCACCGATTCTAACCAACAGCAGTTTAAGTGTTAGCGAAAACATGACATACCAAATACGTCTTTAGCTGCATACTGCCATCATGCGCTATTGGAACATCTTCTATATCGTCATGCCCGGTCTAGTCCTTCTTTGTCCGCCATTTCACTTATCTGCCCAGCAGCACCAGCTCCCACCCCTGCCATCATCCGGCTGGACGGCATCGACCAGTCCTCCGGCATCCACTACCTCCGACTTTATCTGGACGGCACCCTCCTCACGCCTACCGGCCCGCAGGCAGCCGCCGTCGCTCCCCCGCCGTCGTCTCCCCCGGCACTGATAGCTCAATGCACCAGCAGCGCCTCCGGAAAGCTCGCCTTCGAACTCCTCGCCAACTTCGGCGGCATCACCGATACCACCTACTACCCGCCCTGGCGCCCATCCAAAGACGACCTCTACCCACCCAGACTCAAAAAACCGAACATGACCATGGAATTCCTCGGCTACACCCACGTCAAACCCGTCAAGCGCCAGTGGGAGGCCCTCTCGTTCCGCCAGGGCCAGTACCGCTACAACACTCCCTCCGGTACCTCCAACAACATGGAAGACATTACCTATTACCTCCGCTACCTGCTCGCGCTTCCACCCTTCATCTCACCCTCGACAACCAGACCGCCGAGTTCAAGACTGCCCCTCTCCTCGACCAGATACGCAAAGAGCCCCTCTGTGACGCGTCTCATCTCCACCCACCGCTCCTAAGTCCCCGCTTATTTGATTCATTCCTACTCGATCTCATTGACTTTGCGGTTCTCTTGCAGTACCCTCACGCTTCAACACGCAACAAACGACAATCGGTTATCTGTAATTCTGCACCGGGCCTCGAACGCGCAGGAATTCTCAGCCCTGCGTGAGAGTTTGTTCTCTCATTGCACGACAGGTCCACTGGATACGAAAAGGAGAACCTAGTGGCGACGATCTGCACTCATTGTGGTCGAGAAGTACCTCCCGGCAACACCGTCTGCCAAGCCTGCGGCGAAACCGTCCCCTTCCGCTGTCCCAGCCTTCACGCCGGTCCTGGAGCCAGGTGTCCAGACCCCTCCCGGCTACGCGCCATCTGCCACCCCTTACGCCACACCTCCTCCGCCAGCCAAATCCGGCGGAGCCCTCAAGATCATCCTCATCGTCGTAGGCGTCTTCGTCCTTCTCGGTGTAGTGGCTGCCGGGGTTGTCGGTGCCATCGTCTGGCACGCCACGAGGCGGTCTCGAACTCTATCGTCCACAAGAACAGCAACGGAGACGTCACCATCAACACTCCCGGCGGTGCCATCACCTCCGGAAGCGCCTCCACCATCAGCGAATCGGATCTCGGCGTCGCCCTCTATCCTGGAGCGACGCGCGGCGAAGGCTCCATGAACATGCATACTCCCTTCGGCTCTCTCATCAGCGCAGTCTTCCTCACCTCCGACTCACCCACCCAGGTTGTCGACTTCTACAAGAGCAAGCTCGGCAGGCGACGTCTCCTCCATGCAAAGTGGCAACTCGACCATCCTCACCGCCGGGGCCGACAGCAAGAACAAGGTCATGGTCACGGTCACCCCGTCGACAGCGGCAAGACCCGCATCAACATC
This sequence comes from uncultured Acidobacteriaceae bacterium, assembly GCA_963797415.1. Taxonomy (GTDB): domain Bacteria; phylum Acidobacteriota; class Terriglobia; order Terriglobales; family Acidobacteriaceae; genus Edaphobacter. The sequence continues at coordinate 22,122 of CAWCPB010000006.1, read as the reverse complement.
CTGCACACCACAAAGAAGTAGCCCCACCGTCAGAGACAAAGAAGCGCCATCCCCCATCTGCGGGAGATGGCGCTTCGTTACATCAGTGCTTGATCAGCCACATCACCCAGCTCGCCGCGATCGTTCCGCCGACAAACAGGGCAAAGCAGAACGCCCCAAACCGGATCATCATTCGCGGCTGCGACCGCTGCGTAATGCCAAAGACCACCGAAGTAAAAAACGAGAACAGCAGCACCGCGCCAAAATGAGATATCGTCACGAGAGTTTCCTCCCCGTCGCCAGCGAGTGCGCATCCACCGCCGCCACCACATTCAGCAGCCCCGCCACCACAATAAACTTCGTCCCATAGTCCGCCACCGCAACCTGCACGCTCGCCTGCCCCATATCGAATAGCTTGGCCAGCCCATACAGCAGGCCCGTCCCCAGGTCACCGGCGAAGTTCAGAATATCCAACAGGTCGCCCGTATTCGGCGAATAGACCTTGCCCTTCAACGCGATCCCGATAAAGAACATCGTCACGATCGAAAGAAACAGCAGCAGCCCCCGCACCCATTTCCCCAGCAATAAATGGCCCGCCCCCGGCACCAGCCACCCGGCCAGCAAAACCAGCCCCGGCATACTTGAAGCCCCGCTCTTTACCCGTCCGCCAACCTGCACATTTGTAGTCATTCCATCTCTGATGATAGCAGTTCAGACCCTCACCAGCTCCGTCTGCACCCGCCCCGTCACCTCGGCCCTTCCCGCCCGCGCCATCATGTTTACCTCGCTCCGAACCCCGAACTCCCCCGGAAAATAAATCCCCGGTTCCACCGAAAAGCACGTATTCGGCAGCACTAACCGCTCATCATGCGTCTCCAGATCGTCCAGGTTCGCTCCATTTCCATGGAGCATCGTCCCGATATTGTGCCCCGTCCGGTGCGTAAACCACTCCCCCATCGCCGCCTCCCGGATCACCCCCCGCGCCGCCGCATCCGCCTCCCACCCGGCGATCGGCACGCCCTCCGCAAACGCCTCGCGACACAGTCCGCACGGCCGCATCCCGTGCCCGCACCACCGTCTCAAACACCATCTGCTCCCGCTCCGAAGGCTCCCGGTCCACCACCCCCGTCCAAGTAATGTCGTAGAAGCACGACCCGGCCCGCTGCTCCTTAGCCCAAATATCGATCAGCACAAAATCCCCCCGCCCAATCGCCTTCGACCGCCCCCGCTCCGGCTCATAGTGCGAGTCTGCACTGTTCGCCCCTACGCTCACATTCGGCCCATGCTCCCATACCAACCCCTCCCGCCGCATCGCTTCCTGCAGGTACTCCACCATCGCAAACTCATCCGTCCCCGCGCCTCGCACCCGGCTCCCCAGCGACTTCCACCCCGCCTCAAGAATCGCATCGATCTTCCGCTGCGCCACATAGTGCGAAGCGATCTGTTCCTCCGTCAGCACGGCCTCGAACCGGCTCACCAGATCAGCAGAGGTAACGATCTCCTTCCCCATCCCCCGCAGCACCTCCACCGTCCCCGCATCCACCAGCGAGACATACATAATCGCGTTACGCGGCGAGTACTGCATTGCAATCCGTGTCGCCCCCTCCACCATCTCCTCCAGCCGTGCGTTCAACTCCTGCCAGGACGAATAAACCGCCTTCGTCCCCGGCAGCCCATCCAGCCGCCCAGCCTCAATCCGATGCACCAGCTTTCGCGGCTCACCCTCCGCCGGAACAAAATAAAACCACCGCCGAGTCACCAGCAGATCCTCGCCCAGCCCCAGAATCCGATAAGCCAGCGGATCACGATAGTGATGGTCATAAAACAACCACCCATCCACCCCCTGCTCCCGCAAAGCACTGTGAATATCCTCAAGATTCATGCAGCCAATCTTATCCGTTCCCACTACCGCAGACGAGGATCGACAGGGTTAAACAGCAAAGGCCGGGATCGCTCCCAGCCTTCACTATCATTCCAGCATCAAGCAGCTACGCGTTAGCAGTCTCCTCAGAAGCAGCCGCCGCTTCCTTCTCGACCCGCTCCTTCTCTGCCTTCTCAGCCTTGCGCGCAGCAGCCGAGTTCTGACCCAACTCCGCAGCCAGCGTCTCGGTCGTGAACGACTCAATCACATCGCCGACGCGAATGTCCTTATGCCCGGCCAGGTCGATACCGCACTCCACACCCTGCCGAACCTCGGACACATCGTCCTTGAAGCGCTTCAGCGAAGCGATCTTGCCACGCCAGACCTCGACGCCCTCACGCAGCAACCGCACCTGCGCATCGCGCTTGATCAGTCCATCGGTCACGCGGCAACCCGCAATCTGTCCGACCTTCGTGATCTTGAAGACGTTGAGCACTTCGGCGCGGCCGGCATAGTTCTCCTTGAACACCGGCTCCAGCAACCCGTACATCGCCTTCGTGATCTCGTCCTGCAGCTCGTAAATAATCGAGTGCAGTCGGATCTCGACGTTCTCGCGCTCCGCAATCTCCGCCGACTTCCTGTCCGGACGAACATTGAACCCGATGACGACCGCATTCGAAGCCGAAGCCAGCAGCACATCCGACTCGGTGATCGCGCCGACGCCCGAGTGCAGCACGCGCACCCGAACCTTCTCGGTCGACATCCGCTGCAACGAGTCGGCCAGCACTTCGACTGAACCCTGCACGTCGCCCTTCAGGATCAAGTTCAGATCCTTCATACCGGCCTGCTTGATCTGCTCCGCCAGGCCTTCCAGCGACACGCGCGAGCTCTTCGCCAGCTGTGCCTCGCGCTCCTTCATCTTGCGGTACTGCGCAATGCCCTTGGCCTTGTCGCGGTCCGCCATCACCAGGAACGTATCCCCGGCATCCGGCATCCCCTCAAGTCCGAGAATCTCAACCGGCGTAGAAGGCCCGGCTTCCTTGATCTCCCGTCCACGATCGTCAAACATCGCGCGAATCTTGCCGAACGTATTGCCGACGATATAGCTGTCGCCGTTGCGCAACGTACCGTTCTGCACCAGAATGCTCGCAACAGCGCCGCGTCCGCGATCCAGCTTCGCTTCGATGACCGTACCCACAGCAGGACGATCCGGCTGCGCCTTCGGAGCAGCAATATCCGCAACCAGAAGGATGATCTCCTCCAGCAGGTCCAGCCCAATATGCTTCTTCGCCGAAACTTCGACGAACTCTGTATCGCCGCCCTGGTTCGAGGGCTGCAATCCACGCATAGCCAACTGCTGGATCACCTTCGACGGGTTCGCCTCCGGCTTATCGATCTTGTTCACCGCCACGATGATCGGCACCTTCGCCGCCCGCGCATGGTCGATCGCCTCCAGCGTCTGCGGCATCACGCCGTCATCCGCCGCAACCACGATCACGACAATATCCGTCACCTTCGCACCGCGCGCACGCATCCGGGTGAACGCCTCGTGACCCGGCGTATCCAGGAACACGATCTCGCGCCCAAACGCCGGCGAATCCGGCTTGCTCACATGCACCTTGTACGCGCCGATGTGCTGCGTAATACCGCCCGCCTCACCCGCCGCAACATCCGTCTGCCGAATCGCATCCAGCAGCGAAGTCTTACCGTGGTCGACGTGGCCCATGATCGTAACCACCGGCGCACGCACAATCTCGACCATCCCCGTCGTATCTTCGAGGAAGCCTTCGATCGCCTCGTTCTCCAGCTGCTCTTCGACCGAGATCACCTGCGCATCCGCGCCAAACTGCCGCGACACTTCCTTCACCAGCTCGCCTTCCAGCGACTGGTTCACCGTCACAAACACGCCCTTCATCAGCAGCGTCGCAATCAGGTCCTTGCCGCGAACATCCAGCTTCTCCGCCAGGTCCTTGACGCTGATCCCTTCCGTCACCGTGATCGTCTTCGTAATCGGCACCGGCTCATTGGAGATCTGCTGCCCGCCGTAACGCGGTGGCGGCTGGAAGCCCTTCATCGGGCCTTCCTTCGTCTTCTCGTATCGCTGATTGCCTCTGCGCGAAGCCGGACGTGCCGCCGGCCTCATCCCCGGCTTCTCGCTACCCGGTCCCGGCATCGCCCCCGGCGCACCGCCCGGTCCACCCGGACGCGCACCAAATCCCGGACGCGGCGGGAATCCCGGCCGTGCTCCCGGCGTAAATCCAGGACGTCCCGGCGCACCACCAGGCGCACCTGCCGGTCCACCCGGGAACGTACGCGTAGGATGCATCGGACGCCGCGCACCCGGAGCCATCGTCGCAGGACGGCCCCCGGGAGCACCCGGTCCCTGCGGACGTGGCCGCTCAAAGATCGGTCGTCCCCGCTGCGGAGCAGCAGCACCCGGCACCGGAGGCGGCGCCGTATAGATCGGCCTCGGCCCCGTCTGCGGCATAATCACGCGCCGAACCGGAGCAGCAGGAGGCGCAGGCGCAGCCGCAGTCTCAACCGGCGTCTCCACCGCAGCAACTGGAGCCGGAGCCTCAGCCACCACAGGAGCCGTAACCGGTGCAGCCTCCAGCACAGGAGCCTTCGCCGCCGCCGGAGCCGCAACCACCGCTGCCGGAGCCGAGACTCCCGGCGCCGCCACGACAGGCTTCGCCACCACCGGAGCCGCCACAACCACCGGCTTCTCATGCCCCTCAACCGCGGCCGGCGGACGCGCAATCACCGGACCAACCGGCGGCTTGCTCGCAATCGCCGGCGCCGTTGGCGCAGCCGAAATAATGTTTGCCTGCTGACGTGGCTGCGGCACGATCCGCCGCGGCGCTACAGTCTCAGCCGGAGCCGCCGCACTGGCCGACATACTCGGCACACTGGTCGCCCCACCTGAGGCCGGCCCAGCCGCAACCCTTACTCCACCCGCTGGCGGCGCAACCGGAGCCTTCGAGCGGCGACACCACCACCGCCGCCGGACGAGCCGGAGGAGCAGCCTTCGCAGCCGCCTCCGCCTGCTTCCGCTCCAGGATCGCCTTCAGCGCATCGCCCGGCTTCGAAACCTTGGACAGGTCGAACTTCGGCTTGGCCTCAACTGCAGGCTTGCTCGCGGAGCCGCGGCTTCCGCCACTGAAGTAGCCGCGCACCTTCTCCGCTTCGTCTTCTTCGATCGAACTGGAGTGGGTCTTCTTCTCCGTCACGCCCACAGCCGTCAGCGCGTCCAGAATCGACCTGCTCTTTACTTCCAGTTCTCTCGCCAAATCGTTAATTCGAACTTTATTCATCCCGCCCTTTTCAGTTTCCCTGCGCCCTTAGCTGTTCATATCAGCCTCATCGAGATGGGAATCTATTCTAAGTATCACCCTGAAATCGCATGCTGCGCTATTCAGGCATCCTTGTTGTACGTGGTCCAATCCGCTAACCACGATCATGTCCGTCGTTGTCGATTCCTTCATCCGAAACTTCCTGGCTCTCTTCCACCAGCGAATCGACCGCGTCGTTATCCAGTTCAATCTGTTCTTCCCGTGCGTCCGCGTCGCTTAAGGCATCGCTCGCCTCATCCTGCGCCGCAGCAATCTCCTCCGACGAGACATCCGATACCTCTTCCGCCTCGCCCGCGCCCGCCTCAGCCGCCAGAATCTCCTCCGGCGTCTTCGACGACAGCCCGTCGCCTTCTTCCGCGGATTCAGCCGCAACCGCAACCGGCCTCTCTTCGCCTTCCTCATACTGGCCAAAGTAGTGCCGAACCGCGACCGAGATCTTCTCGACCGTCTTCTCGCCGATCCCCGGAACCTCTTCCAACTGCTCCGGAGTCATATCCGCCAACGCCTCGACCGTCGTAATACCAGCGGCGATCAGCTTCTCCAGAATCGAATCGCCCAGCTCCGACACCTGCTCGATCGCAGTCGAAGGTCCGCCGCTCATCGCCTGCATCTGGCTATCGACCTCCTGACGCTTCTCCTCTTCGCTCTTGATGTCGATCTTCCACTGCAGCAGCTTCGCCGCCAGCCGGACGTTTTGTCCTTTTTTGCCGATCGCGAGTGAAAGCTGCGTATCGTCGACAATCACCTCGATCTGCTTCTCCGCCAGGTCCGTAATCGACACCCGGCTTACCTTCGCCGGCTGCAGCGCCTTCTCCGCGAACGTCGTTATCTCATCCGAGTACTCGATGATGTCGATCTTCTCCCCGCGCAGCTCGCGGATGATCGACTGCACGCGCATACCCTTCATGCCCACGCACGCGCCTACCGGGTCGACGTCCTTGTCCCGGCTCATCACCGCGATCTTCGTCCTCTCGCCCGCCTCGCGAGCGATCGCCTTGATCGAAACCGTTCCGTCATAGATCTCCGGAACCTCGCTCTGGAACAGGTTCTGCACCAGCGTCGGAGCCGCACGGCTCACAATCACCTGCGGGCCCTTGGCCGCACGATCCACCCGCAGCAGCACCACCCGAACCCGCTCGCCCACGGCAAACTGCTCCAGCCGGCTCTGCTCCCGCTTCGGCATCCGCGCCTCGGCCTTGCCCAGGTCGAAGATCACGTCCATCGGCTCCAGCCGCTTCACAATCGCGGTCAGCACCTCGCCCGCGCGGTGGTTGTACTCCAGAAACACCGTGTCGCGCTCAGCCTCGCGCACCTTCTGGAAGATCACCTGCTTCGCCATCTGCGCCGCAATCCGTCCCAGCGGAGAAGTGTCCTTATAGAAGCGCAGCTCGCCCCCTACCTCGACCTCCGGTGCAAGCTCGCGCGCCTGCTCCAGCGTCATCTGGTTTACCTCGTCCTCCAACTGCTCCGGCGTCTCCACTACGGTCTTGAACACGTAGGCGCGAATCTCGCCCGTCTCCCGGTCCATCTCCGCCCGCATATTCTCCTGCGTCTTGTAGTACTTCCGCGTCGCCAGCGCAATCGCATCTTCCACTGCGCCCACAACCACGCCCGGCTCAATGCCCTTATCCCGGCTCAACGTCTCGATCGACTGGTACAGAACACTTGCCATCGCAAATACATCCTTTACTCAAAGCTTCAGCGAGTCAAAAAACCCGCCGTCAAACTATCTCTATTTCGAACTCGCCTGCTGACCCTGAGCCCTGGCACCTTAAATCTCCGCCACTAAATTCGCCTTCTCCACATTCGCCAGCGCAATCTCAACCGTCTGTGCCGCCACTTCCTTCTTCGCCTTGCCCTTCTGCTTCACAGCCGAAAGATCCAGCGTCAAAACTCCATCGGCGAACTTCGTCAACCGGCCCTGCCAATGCCGGTTCTTTTCCACCGGCGAAAACGTCTGCAACTTAACCAAGCTGCCTTGAAACCTCAAATAATCCTCAGCCCGGTACAGCTTCCGCTCGAGCCCCGGAGAAGATACCTCCAGCGTGTACTCCGCGCCTGGAATCAAATCCTCTACATCCAGTACCGTTCCAAAATCCTGCGCAAACGTCGCGCAGTCCTCATGCGTCACGCCCGAGAGCAGCTCCGCCGGAACGCCTCGCGGCAGGTCTTCCGCCTCGCCCGTCTCCGCTGCTGCCGCCAGCTTGGCCCGCTCAGCGGCGTTCTTCTCGATAAACACACGCAGGGTGCGAAACTTCGCGCCCCCCTGAAACTCAACATCTACCAGTTCAAGGTTGTAAGATGCCGCGACCCGCTGCGCCGTACTCCGAATTGCGTCCAACTGAACTGCCATAACGAAAATCCCTGCTGTCAGCCGGTGAAACCCGCGAACCCAGACCCCAAGACCTGATACCGATACCTGTGCGTACGCTTCTAGTCCCAGTACAGCCAGCCATCAACTACCGGCAAAAACCGGCCAAAAACCGTCAAAACCCGCCAGCGTTCAGAGCAAATAAAAAGTGGGCTCTCGCCCACTCATCTCCTCCGTCAATATGCCGGTACGCTCACGGCGGCTGTCGAACGACGGAACAAAATCGCTTGCAACCCTTATATTACATCCAATCCAACATTTCTGAAACTGGGTGGCTCCATCTCAGCGACGGACTCATCGTCGCTGAGATGGAGTTACCGGCAATATCCCCCGCACAATTCAAATTCCCATGAAATCCGGACAAATCGCAATGTCAAGTCCCAGATCCACTAACTCCATGAAAACAAACAGAATAGAGCTGGCTACCAGTTCACCCCAACCCGATAAAATAGTAAGGTAGAAGAAAAACTCATTAAGCTCAGCCGCTATTAACGCAACTGCAAATCCAGCCCGTAACTCCATATTTATCAATACTTTGGCGGTAAGGTCCCGTAATCAATACTTTACAGGAATGCACCACCATTAAGCTCTATCTAAATCAATACTTTAGCCCCAAAGTACCCTCTAAGGGTGGTGGGGATACCCAAACCGAATCAGACATTTGCTCTCCCACCCAGCCCGACTCTACAATCAACCAACCGCCGCCATTAAACGCCTCTCCCCCAGTCTTGATAGCCTTAGGACAGGACGCCCTATAAATTATGATCAGTTCCCCGATTCCCGAAGCCCTGACATTCGATGACGTACTCCTCGTTCCCGCCTTCAGCGAAGTAGTCCCCACCCAGGTCAGCACCCAGACCCAACTCACCAAAAAAATCTCCCTCAACACCCCCCTCATGTCCGCCGCAATGGACACCGTAACCGAGTCGCGCCTCGCCATCGCCATGGCCCAGCAGGGAGGCCTCGGGGTAGTCCACCGCAACCTCACCATCGAGCAGCAGGCCGGCGAGATCGACAAGGTCAAGCGCTCTGAAAGCGGAATGATCGTCGACCCCGTCACCATCTCGCCCGAGCAGACCATCGCCGCCGCACTCGACGTCATGCGCCGCTACAAGATCTCCGGCGTCCCCGTCACCAAGAACAAAAAGCTCGTCGGAATCCTCACCAACCGCGACCTCCGCTTCGTCTCCCGCACCGACCTCCGCATCGACTCGGTGATGACCAAGGAAAACCTCATCACCGTCCCCGTCGGAACCACACTCGAACAAGCCGAGCAGATCCTCCACCAGCACCGCGTCGAAAAGCTCCTCGTCGTCAACGACGACTACGAGCTCAAAGGCCTCATCACCGTCAAAGACATCCAGAAGAAGCTCAAGTACCCCAACGCCTCCAAGGACTCCCAAGGCCGCCTCCGCGTAGCCGGAGCCATCGGCGCCACCGGAGACTTCCTCGAACGCGCAGCAGAGCTCGTCGCCGCCCGCGTCGACGCCCTCGCCATCGACTCCGCCCACGGCCACTCCTCCCGCGTCCTCGAAGCCGTTCGCGAGTGTCAAGACCCGCTTCCCCGACGTCGATCTCCTCGCCGGCAACATCGCCACCTACGAGGGCGCCATGGCCCTCATCGACGCCGGCGCCGACGCCATCAAGGTCGGCATCGGCCCCGGCTCCATCTGCACCACCCGCATGGTCACCGGAGCCGGCATGCCCCAGATCACCGCCATCTCCGAGGCCTACCGCGCCGCCAGCCAGCGCGGCATCCCCGTCATCGCCGACGGCGGCATCAAGTACTCCGGCGACGTCACCAAGGCCATCGCCGCCGGCGCCAACATCGTCATGATCGGCTCCCTCTTCGCCGGCGTCGACGAGTGCCCCGGCGAGACCATCCTCTACCAGGGCCGCTCCTTCAAGGCCTACCGCGGCATGGGCTCCCTCTCCGCCATGTCACAGGGCTCCGGCGAACGCTACTTCCAGGGCCAGGACGACATGAACGAGTTCTCCAGCGGCGAGCGCCCCAACCTCACCGCACGCGAAGGAACCACCATGAATCGCCTCGCCAAGTTCGTCCCCGAGGGCATCGAAGGACGCGTCCCCCACCGCGGCCCGCTCGAAGCCATGGTCTACCAGCTCGTCGGCGGCCTGCGCTCAGGCATGGGCTACCTGGGCTGCGGTTCGATCGCCGAGCTCCAGACCAACTCGCGCTTCATCCGCATCTCCAACGCCGGCCTCCGCGAAAGCCACGTTCACGACGTCATCATCACCCGCGAAGCACCGAACTACCACGTCGAGTAAGTCAACGTTACTCGACAGTGCTGTCGTAAACCATGGCATCGAACCGGTGCCGGATAAAAAATCCCAGGCTCCTCGTAGAGCTTCACGGCCTGCTCGTTCGACTCCGTCACAGTCAGCGTAACCGCCGAGAAGCCCGCATCGCCGTAGCTGCGCCATGCAATGCTGCATCAGCGCTCGCCCCAGCCCCTGCCCGCGATAAGCCTTCGCAACGCATATCTGCGTAATGTGAGCCACGTCGTGCGCAATGCGCGAACACAGAATGATCCCCGCCAGCGAGCCGTCCCGCTTGTCCCGCAGCAGCCAGGACTGCTCCGGCTCGAAGACGCCGCAGCCGGGAAAGCGCACGATGTTATGCAGGAAGCGAAGCGAACCATGCAGCGATCGGTACTGATCGTTGATCAGCGAGTCGACATGATCGGCATACGACGCATGGATCAGCTCCGCCGCCGTCTGATAGTACCCGGAAGCCCAGGGGCGAATCTCAGATATTCTCCGGCAGCTCCCGCATCGAGTCGCCAGCCAGGTTGCCGGCTCGCTCGATGTCGAACTCCATAAAGAGCCGCATATAGAGCGTGAAGCCTGCATCGCGGAAGCTGTTCGCCAGGGTGCCCGCATCGTAAAGCAGCATCTGCGACTCAATCCGGTCGACCCCGGGCGATTGCTTCAGCAGCTCCCGCAGATGGTCCAGCAGCAGCCGAGTGCAATACAGCGCCTGCTCTGGCTCCGTGGCCATGGAATACGCGTCTCCGATCACGGCCTTGTGGCCCTCATAGACACAGAAGGTGAAGCCGCAAATCCGGCCTTTGTCTAACGCGACGAAGCCAGGCAGTATGCGAGAGTCGAGGTACTGAAGCAGCAGTTCCATGGAGCTCTGGTAGTCCCACCGCAGCCGCTGCTGCCACAGGCGCGCTTCGTTTTGCAGCAGAGGGCGCAGTTCATGCGCGGAGTAGTGCCGAAGATCAAGAATCTCGAGTTGGGTCGACACCGTCACTCTAGGCGAAACCTCATTTGAAGCTTATAAGAGTTTTGATGTACGAACTAGGATTCAAGTGCGAGAGATCACTAGGGGGATTTATGGATGCGCATCTACCTTGTATACCTCGAGGCCCTGAGAGTCATAAAGAAAGAGCGGCTTGTACATCCGTCCCGTCAGCCAACGATCCCTGGTCGCCGTATCGTTTGCTCGAATAACCAGCAGGTGCTCCTGCCGGGGTACGCCATCCGTGTCGTAATGAATGAGAGGCTCATTCCGGTAAAACGCCAACCCGTAATCCATATCCCGCTTGATGTCCTGAACCGCGACGATGCCTACATCAGGTGCCTCTTTCGCCATCTCTCGCGCCAGCGGTCGTGCGGAGTAGTTTACGTCGAGATCCTTCCCGTGAAAGCCCAATAGGAAGATGAGCGTAGCGAAAACGGGAATAAGAGTCGCGTTGCCAACCTGCTGCACTCCCCAGCGGCGAATAATACCAAACACGGCCGCATCCAAAGAGGATTGCTGCTCCAGCCGCTATGACGAGCCAAAGGGTCGAAGGCACCAGCGTCTCATACTTCATGTGTTGTGGTGCCAGAACCAGCACAAAGACGAGGAGCGCACATGCCCCCGAGTGCGACCAAAGCAACCAGTCCGGTAGCCCTTCTCGGCGAATCCGGTTCAAGTAGTCCGCGGCGAGAATCGTTACGGGAGGAATGGACGGCAAAATGTAGCCAGGCAGTTTGGACCCCGAAAAAGAGAAAAACAAAATAGGAAAGAGTGCCCATAACACCAGGAACTCTGGAAAGGCGTCACCTGCCCTGATGTGCCCGAGGTACCGCTGGGGATTGTGACGCGACTTCCACTCCGCAATAGAAATCTGAATCGAGTCGGCCAGTGCGCGAAGCCCAATCACCGTCCAGGGCATCAAGCCAAGCAGCAGAACAGCCAGGTAGTACCAGATCGGTTGATGATGCTGATAACGATTAGTGGCGAAACGCTCCAGATTGTGTTCGAGAAAAAAGAGACGATAAAACGTCGGGTTCTTCTTTTGTACGGCGATGTACCAGGGCAGTACCATCACCAGATACAGCAGGATGCCAGGAATCCAGATTGTTCGGCGCAGTACGGACCACTCGCGGCGCAGGCCCGCAAACAGCAAAATAATCGCAAGAGCGAGAAATGGAGCCACTGGCCCCTTCGCCAGAGTGGCGGCAGCACCGAAAAAGTAAAGATCGAAGAGCCAGAACTTCTTGCCAGTCTCATACCATGCGTACCATCCCAGCATTCCAATGCAAAAGGGAGCAGCCAGTTGCATATCGGTGGATGCGCCTCGCGCGAAGCTGAAGACGGCGACGCAAGAAGCCGTGATGAGAGCGGCGTTGAAGTGACCTCCCGGCCGGAAGCGGCGCATGTGAAGAAAGATCAAGACGATCAGGACGAAGGTGGCGGATGAGGCTGGCAGTCTGGCCGACCAGTCAGACACGCCGAACTCCTTGAAGAAGCCCATCGCCCGCCAGTAATAAAGGGCTGGTTTCTCAAGCCAGGGTTTCCCGTACAGGATGGGAGTTACCGTGCCTCCAACGAGGCATCGGTAGGAGTTGCTCAAATCGGTCAGACGAATGCTTTTCGGAAACACCTTTGCATCGACGGAGTGGCATATCTCGGAGTGTGCCATCAACATCTCACGAGCAACTTGCGCGTACCTCGGCTCATCCGCGCCAACCAGACCCAATTGGTTTCCTCCGAACATGGGAATCAGACCGTAGAGGAGCAGGAAAACCGTAATGAGAGATAGTACGAGCAACTCGCGAGTTGCAGTCAGATCGACTCGCTGCAGCATACCTCGTAGCCGCGAGAGCGATATACGGTCTTTCCACGTGCCGGGACCGGCGGACTGCGGCATCTGGTTCATGGTTTGCTTTGTAATGAGCGACTCCTTAACAGAGTCCCATACGGAGCTGAGCGAGAATGCGTGCGGTGGCTGATTCCAATGGGCCTTCTAAAGTGCAACCGCTTGCGCTGCGATGGCCACCGCCACCGAAGATCTCGGCGATCTGGGCCACATCGACCTTACCTTTACTACGAATGCTCAGACGAAACAGACTCTCGTCAGGGAGCTCGCGAAGAAATACGGCCGACTCGACTCCGGAGATGCCGATGAGGTAGTTAACGACACCCTCACAATCTTCTGCGGCCGCCCCGGCGTGATCCATATCGCGATTGGTTACCCAACTCCATGCCAACTGGCCATCGCACTGCATGTTGGAAAGTGCAGTGCCCAGCAGCCGAACTTTGCTTTCGGGATTAGAGAAGAAGAGATCGCGTGCGATCTGGCCTGGATTTGCACCGCAGGTGGTCAGATCGTGGGCTATTGCGAAGGTATCCGCGTTCGTGCTGGAGTAGTTGAACGATCCGGTGTCGGACAGAATGGCGGCGTACAAGCATGTCGCTATTTCTGGCGTGATCTGAACTTCCGCGGCTTTAGCGATGCGATAGACCAAGGCTGCTACTGCGCAGGCATTTTCGTCGATCCAGTTGATGGAAGCGAAGCTCTTTCCGCTTGCATGATGGTCGATGTTAATGAGGCGACGGCCCTCCAGTCCTTGGAGGCCAGTGCGTTCGATGCTGTCGCATTCGAGCAGGATGGCGGGCGTATGGGGTTCCATGACCGTGCGCGCTATTTGGATGCGCTCGACGCCGGGGAGATTGAGGTAGTTGTGGGGGATGGGGTCGGCGAGGACGATCTCTGTCTCGCAACCGATCTGGCTCAGGATGTCAGCGAGCGCGATGGCGGAGCCGATAGCGTCGCCGTCCGGGCGGGCGTGGGAGGTGATAATAAAGCGTGGGGTGGATCGAAAGGCCTCTAGCAGGGGATCGATCGCAGCTTCTGTAGTCATCATTTGGCGGTCTGTTCCCTGGGATTTACCGGCTGGGCCGTTGATGCGTCGGTGCGTTTCCGGTCCCTTTTGCGCATTCTGTCCAGCAGTTCGTCCATGCGGCCGGTCATTTTTTCTGAACGGTCGATGGCGAAGGTTAGTTCGGGGACGTGGCGTACCCCCATGCGGTCGCGCAGCTGGGAGCGGATGTAGGCGCGGGCTGTGGTGAGGGCCTCGAGGGTAGACGCTTCCTCTTCCTCGGTGCCGTGGACGGCTATGTAGATGCGGGCGGACTTGCCGCCAGGGGCCAGGACTACGTCGGTGACGTAGCTGGGGGCGATGCGGGGGTCGGAGAGCTCGCCTTCGAGCATGGCGCCGATCTCGTCGGAGAAGGTGTTGGCGACGCGGTTCCGGTGGTACGTTCTTGCTCGTTGTTCAGGCATAGGGTTCGTGTTGGATCAATCTAAGAGGGTAACAAATATTACTGATTTCGCTCTCCCGATTTTTGGGTACGGCTATTCGGAGAGTATTTCTGCATAAGAATCAACAACTTCAGCGCTTAACATGGCAGAAAAGCGGTGCGCGGCGCGGTCAATTTGCTGGAGTTGCGCGGTCAGGTAGCCGGTGGAGGAGGAGATGGCGGCTATGCCCAGGGTGGCGCGGTTCCAGACGATCCCTTCGTCGAGTTCGGCGACGGAGAGGTTGAAGGAGTGGCGCAGTTTGTCTTTGAGGGAGCGCAGCACCTGGCGGCGATCCTTGAGAGACTGTGCGTGGGGAACTTCGAGTTCGATGGTCAATTTTGCTATGGGCATGTCCCCCCCTCCCCCCTTGGTAATAAAGTATCTCTTTTCTATTAGATAGCCAAATAGATTGCGCTAAAGTCTTGCATCCAGATACTTTACCGGCAAAGTATTATAAACACTAGAGTTAGTTCCATTTCTCTACTCTGTTCGACGGGATTGATGGTCTTCTTTTTTATCCTCTATTTCTATTGTATCTGGTTGGGTGGAACTGGTACGCCAAATGACTTAGACCGATTTTTGGGGTCACTGATAGGGTAACGGCGAGGTGGGTCGAGGAGGATGCGACAGCATCGCTGATGCCTGGGTAGAGATAGGAAGATTAGGGGAGGGCGTTTGCGGTATTCTTCGCAAGTTCCAAGTTCATGGTGTGAAAGGTTCTGAATTATGTCGATGCGTCGTCGTGATCTGTTGAAGTCCATTGGGAGTGCCGGTCTGCTGGGGTTGGCAACGCCTGTCATTCGCGCGCAGGAGCAGGTGGCGAAGGCCACGCGGGGCATGTCTGTCCCGAAGATTAAAGACGTCAGTGTGATTGAGTGCGCTCCGGCTGGATCGCGGCTGACGGTGGTGAAGATCACGACCGATCAGGATGGTCTGTACGGGTATGGCTGCGCGACGTTTACGCAGCGGGCCGACCTGGTGAAGCCGGCGGTGGAGCGGTACCTGAAGCCGTTTCTGATGGGCAAGACGACGGACCGGATCGAGGACATATGGCAGAGCATGTTATGACAGCTCGTACTGGAAGAACGGGCCGGTGCTGAACAATGCGATCAGCGGGGTCGACCAGGCGCTGTGGGACATCAAGGGGCGGCAGGCGGGGATGCCGGTGTACCAGTTGGCCGGGGGCAAATGCCGCGAGGCGGTGGACTGCTACGCCCATGCGGATGGTCCGGAGTTCTCGGATGTGGTGGCGGCGGCGAAGAAGTATATGGCGCAGGGCTTCCGCAATGTGCGGGTGCAGGTGGGACTGCCGGGGATGTCGGGTTATGGTTCGGCACATGGGAATACTCAGCAGCTGAAGGCGTTGCATGACAAGCCGCTGTTCGAGCCTGCATACCAGTTCCGCCGCGGATTGAAGCTGCTGGAGGTGTGCCGGACGGAGTTGGGCGACGAGGTGGAGCTGCTGCATGACATGCATGAGCGGCTGACGCCGAATGAGGCGGTGCAGTTCTGCAAGGAGGCGGAGAAGTTCCACATGTTCTTTCTTGAAGACCCGCTTTCGCCGGAGGACCTGGGGTACTTCAAGCAGATTCGCGAGAACTGCGCGACGCCGATTGCGATGGGCGAACTGTTCAACAGTCCGCATGAGTGGGAGCCGCTGATTACGGGGCAATTGATCGACTACATTCGCTGCCATGTCTCGCAGGTGGGTGGATTCACGCCGGCGCGTAAGATTGCGATCCAGTGCGAGCCGTTTGGGGTGAGGACGGCATGGCATGGGCCGGGGGATGTTTCGCCGATCGGGCACATGGCGAACGTCACGCTGGATATTGTGAGCTATAACTTCGGTATCCAGGAGTACTCGCCGTTCAACGAGGCGACGCAGCAGGTGTTCAAGGGCTGTCCGGTGATGAAGGATGGCTATCTTTGGGTGAACGAGACGCCGGGCTGGGGAATTGAAGTCGACGAGGCGCTGGCGGCGAAGTATCCGTTTAAGCAAGGTGGTCTGAATGGTGGATGGGGCGAGATTCGGAAGCGGGATGGAACGGTGATCAAGCAGTAGAGGTTTATAGCAAGATGGAGAGAAGGGCGGGGTGATCCTGCCCTTTTTCTTGTTGGGGTGGGTTATGCGGGGCGGACACAGCGAAAGACAAAAGAAAAAGCAGATCCTTCGCTTCGCTCCAGGATGACAATGTTGGGGGTGACGATGTTGGCTGCGGATGACAATGTTTGTGGTGTGTAAGGGCTAATCGAGAGGCGGTGGGATTGGTTGATTGAACTGGAGGAATAGGTCTTCCCAGGTGGGGTTTGATGTTTGAATGAGTTCGATTTTTCTGTGGCGGAGCCAGGTTTTCAGCTGCTTCTCTCGAGCGATTGCGTTGTCGATGTAGGCGAATTGTTCGAAGTAGACGAGGCGATCGATGCTGTATTTGGCGGTGTAGCCGTCGTATTTTTTGTCTTTGTGTTCCTGAATCGGCGGATCAGGCTGTTTGTTACGCCGATGTATAGGGTCTTTAATCGACTCGCGAGTATGTATACGAAGTACATGTGCTCTTGGCGCATGGCTGATTTTAGATGCAGAAGCAAAGGCAAAGACAAGAACAAAAGCAGATCCTTCGCTTCGCTCTAGGATGACAATGTGTGGGGCGGGTGCAGATCCTTCCCCTTCGGCTCCGCTCAGGGTCAGGATGACAATGTTTGGTGGCTGTGTCTAATTGGTGGCCATCGCTATTTGATATCGCGCCAGTTCTGGCCTATGCCTACCTCGGCGACGATGGGGACGGTGAACTCGGCTACGTGCTCCATCTCGTGCTTGACTAGTTGCTGGAGTTCTTCGGCTTCTGCGGGGACTACGTCGAAGAGGAGTTCGTCGTGGACCTGGAGGGTCATGCGGGATTTTAGTTTGCGCTCGGTGATGGCGGCGTCGATTTTGAGCATGGCTAGTTTGATGAGGTCGGCGGCGGTGCCTTGCAGTGGGGTGTTCACGGCGGTGCGTTCTGCGAAGCCGCGCATGTTGGGGTTGCGGGATTGGATGTCGGGGATGGGGCGGATGCGGCCGAAGGCGGTCTTGACGGCCTGCTCGGTGCGGACGGTTTCGAGGGTAGCGTCGATGAAGGCGCGGACGCCTTTGTAACGATCGAAGTAGGTTTCGATGTATTGCTTCGCGACTTTTTGGTCGATGTTGAGTTGCGCGGCGAGGCCGAAGGGGCTGATGCCGTAGACGATGCCGAAGTTGACGGCCTTGGCGCGGTTGCGGGTCTCTTTGTCCATCGTCGTGGGGTCTACGCCGAAGACCTCTGCGGCGGTGAGGGTGTGGATGTCTTTGCCGGTGCGGTAGGCGTCGAGCAGGAGCGGGTCCTGCGAGAAGTGGGCCATGAGGCGGAGCTCGATCTGCGAGTAGTCGGCGGACATGAGGACGTTGCCGGGGGCGGGGATGAAGGCGGCGCGGATCTCGCGGCCGAGTGCGGTGCGGACGGGGATGTTTTGCAGGTTGG
This sequence comes from uncultured Acidobacteriaceae bacterium, assembly GCA_963797415.1. Classification (GTDB taxonomy): domain Bacteria; phylum Acidobacteriota; class Terriglobia; order Terriglobales; family Acidobacteriaceae; genus Edaphobacter. The sequence continues at coordinate 4,462 of CAWCPB010000006.1, read as the reverse complement.
GGTTGGTGGAGGAGAGGCGGCCGGTGGCGGTGCCGACCTGGTTGAAGGTGGTGTGGACGCGGCCTTCGGCGTCGGTGAGTTGGGGGAGGGAGTCGAGGTAGGTGGATTTGAGCTTGGCGAGCTGGCGGTACTCGAGGACGAGGGCGGGGACGGGGTGATGCTCGGCGAGCTCTTCGAGGACGTCCTGCGCGGTGGAGATGACTTTGCCCTTGCCGTACTTCATGGGCTTGGGGAGGAGCATTTTGTTGAAGAGGACGTCGCCGAGTTGCTTGGGGGAGTTGATGTTGAAGCGATGACTGGTGTCGATGCCCATGGTCTCGCCGACCTGGGTGTAGATGCGCTCGGCCAGGTTATCGATGTCGATAGCGAGGCGACTGGACATGGCGCTGAGGACGGCGGAGTCGATGCGGACGCCGGCCTGCTCCATTCGGAGGAGGACGGAGACGAGCGGGAGGTCCATGGTCGCGTAGATATGGGTGAGTTGGGCGGACTCGATTTGCGTGCGGAGGGTGGCGGCGAGGCGGTGGACGGCGTTGGCGGACTCGGGGAGGATGGTCTCGGGTTTGTGGGTGAGGGTGCGGCTTGTGAAGCGGGCGGTGACGTCGGCGAGGGTGTGGGAGCCGTGGGTGGGATTGATGAGGTAGCTGTAGAGCATGACGTCGTCGCGGACGTTTTTGAGTTGGATGCCTTGCGGCTCGAGGGCGCGGAGGACGGCTTTCAGGTCGTGGACTTGTTTGGGGAGGGTGGGGTCCTCGAGGGCGGCGCGGAGGGCTCGGTCGTCGAGACGGACGAGGAGGGCGGTGGTGTCGGTGGCGGCGAGGCCTAAGGATAGGGTCGACGGGTTAGGGGTTGCGATGGAGGGTGGTGGTACAGGTGCGGGTGTTGGTGCGGCGAAGAGGTCCATTGTTGCGGCTGGTGGGGGTTCGGACTCGATCTCGGGTTCGGCGGTGTCGGAGGATTTTTCTTCGGCGATGGCGGTGGCGTCTTCGAAGAGGAAGACGGAGAGGCCGGCGGGTTGGCCGGAGGCATCGGGCGTGCGGGCCTGGGTTATGACGGCGGCGATTTCGGCGGGAGTGGGGGTAAGGTTGAACTCGAGGGCGACGTTGTCGGCGGCGGGGGTGAGCTCTTTGAGGAGGGTGGTGAATTCTAGCTCGGAGAAGAGTTCGCGGCAGGCGGCGTTGTCGAGCGGCCGGGTCTCCATGTCGTCGAGGGAGAACTCGATGGGGACGGAGGTGTGGATGGTGACGAGTTCTTTGGAGAGGAGGATGTTGTCGCGATTATTTTGTAACGATTCGCGATACGTTTTACGTTTGACCTCTTCGGCACGGGCTTGCGCAGCTTCAAGTGCGGCCTCGACGGTGCCGAACTGCTGGATGAGTTCGATGGAGCCTTTGTCGCCGATGCCGGGGGCGCCGGGGATGTTGTCGATGGAGTCGCCGCGGAGGGCCATGACGTCGATGACTTGCTGGGGAGGGACGCCGAGAGTGGCTTCTACGCCGGCGGGATCGAGGACGAGGTTGTCTTTTGTTGGATTGAGGATCGACACCTCGGAATTGACTAGCTGCATCATGTCCTTGTCGGAGGAGACGACGAAGACGTGGTGGCCGAGGGCGCTGAGTTTGCAGGAGAGGGTGCCGATGACGTCGTCGGCCTCGAAGCCCTCGTAGGAGAGGATGGGGATGCGGAAGGCTTCGAGGGCGCGGCGGATGTAGGGGAGTTGCTGGGCGAGGTCCGGGGGCATCTCGGTGCGGTTGGCTTTGTAACCGAGGTAGTCGATCTCTTCGAACTGCTGGGTTTTGATGTTGAATTTTTTGACGGCCTTCATGTCTTTGGCGCGGGCGTCGCGGAAGACGGGGCCGGAGAGGTCGTAGACGGCTGCGAGGTAGTGCGGCTGAAAGTCCTTGCGCAGCTTGTTGATCATGTTGACGAAGACGTAGGTCGCGGCGGTGGGGATGCCGGTGCGCGTCGACATGGGGCGCTGGCGCTGCATCGCGTGGTAGGCGCGGAAGATGAAGGCCATGCTGTCGAGCAGGTAGATGGGGGGCTTGTCGTTTTGCTTGTCGTGGTGCTTCCGTTCGGCCATAGCTTTTAGATGGTAGCGCGTGGCGAGAAGAAAGGCACCGACCCCGGATCTTGCGGATAAAAACGGATTGAATTTTAGATCAGAAGCATGCAGTCGCCGTAGGAGAAGAAACGGTAGCGCTCGCGGATGGCGTGGGCGTAGGCGGCGAGGATGGTTTCGCGGCCGGTCTCTTTGTTGGTGAAGGCGCTGACCAGCATGAGGAGGGTGGATTGCGGGAGGTGGAAGTTGGTGAGGAGGCCGCTGATGATGCGGAAGTCGTGTCCGGGGGAGATGAAGATGCTAGTTTGGCCGGAGTGGGGTTGGAGGGGCTGGCCTGCTGCGATTTGAGCGCAGTGTTCGAGCGTGCGGGTGGTGGTGGTTCCGGCGGCTATGATGCGGCGGCCTTCGGCGAGTGCGGAATTGATGGCAGCAGCGGTGGCGACGGGCAGGGTGTAGTGCTCGGCGTGGAGGTGGATGTCGGCGAGGTGTTCGGCGCGGACGGGCTGGAAGGTGCCGAGGCCTACGTGGAGGGTGACGGTCTCGATGTGAACGCCTTTGTGCCTCAGGTCGAGGAGGATTTCAGGCGTGAAGTGGAGGCCGGCGGTGGGGGCGGCGGCGGAGCCTGGGTGTTGCGAGAAGACGGTCTGGTAGCGGGATCTGTCCTGCAGGGTGTCGTCGCGGTGGATGTAGGGCGGCAAGGGCATGTGGCCGATGCGCTCGAGTGCGCCGTGGAAATCGGGCGTGGGGGCGAAGCGCAGTGTGCGCTCGCCGAACTCTCCGGCTGCGAGGATCTCGGCTTCGAGGAGGATCTCGCCGGTGGGCTCGTTGGCGAAGAGGAGGTGCTCGCCGGGGTGGACCTTGCGGCTGGGGCGGACGAGGGCGGACCAGATGTTTCCTTCGCCGCTGAGTTGCTGGGTCAGGAGGACTTCGATGCGGCCGGTGGGGTCGGGGGAGTTGTGCTGGGTGCGGAGGCCGGCGCGGGTGGCGTAGAGGCGCGCGGGGAGGACGCGGCTGTCGTTGAGGATGAGAAGGTCGCCGGCGCGGAGGTGGTGAGGGAGGTTGGCGAACTGGTCGTCGGTGTAAGTGCCCGTGGCGCGGTCTAAGACGAGCATGCGGCTGGTGCCGCGGATGGCGGGCGGTGTCTGGGCGATGAGTTCTTCGGGCAGGTCGAAATGGAAGTCGGAGACGCGCACTGGTTTGATTTTATGGGGTCGGAAAAGGGAACGGTCGTGCTTTGCACGATGCCCACCTTAGCGACGATGAAACTGTCGCGAAGATGGGGCACCCGGATTTATGGTCGGTCCACGTTGGTGTTGGCAAGTTCGACGGAGCGGTCGAGTGCGGCTTGAACGGCTTCTGGTTCGGCTGCGGCGAGTGGGGGCCAGGTGACGAGGACGCGGGAGAAAGGCTTGGGGATGAGGAAGCGGTCCCAGGAGTTGAGATGCCATGCACGCAGCGGAAGGACGTAGAATGCGCCGACTTTTTCGCCGACCAGTTGGGCCAGTTGAACGACGCCGGGTTTGGCGACCATGGCGGGGCCGCGGGGGCCGTCGGCGGTGATGGCGCAGCAGCGGCCTTCGCGGAAGGCGCGTTCCATGTTGCGGAGTCCGGCTGCTCCGCCGCGAGAGCTGGAGCCTCGAATGACTTTGAAGCCGAGGAGTTCTACGGTGCGGGCGATGAGTTCGCCGTCGAAGCTGGGGCTGATGAGGATGGCGATGTTGAGGTTGCGGAAGCGCCACGCGCAGGAGAGCAGCGAGCGGTGCCAGAAGGCGTAGACACTGGCTCCGGGCGGAGGGCCGATGAAGGCGCCTTCGTCGACGACGTCTTCATAGCGGAGGGTCATGCCGAGACAGCGGATGAGGAGGCTCGCCAGACGGGGAACGACGGCGAGGGTCAGGCGCTGCTGAAGGTTATAGGCCACGTGGCAATTTTAGTGGGTAGTCGAGGTTTAGCTGTATTTGAGCCAGCGAATGATCTCTGAGAGGTTGGGGCGCTTGCCGTACATGAGGACGCCGACGCGATAGATGCGCGAGGCGATCCAGATGATGATGTAGATGGCGATACTCATCAGGATGAAGGAGACGCCTATCTCCCAGGCGGCGGGCATGCGGAGGGAGATACGGAAGTTCATGAGCAGCGGCGAGCAGAAGGGGATAAGCGAGACGACCTTCGACCAGAAGGAGTTGGGGTCCGTCATGATGACGGGCAGCATGAGCATGCAGAAGGCGAGCGGCATGACGAGGAACATGTTGAGCTGCTGAAGCTCCTGCTCGGAGTTGGTCATCGCGCCTAGGGCGGCGGCCATGCTGGAGTAGAGCAGGAAGCCGAAGATGAAGTAGAGGACGAAGAAGAGTATCTCCACCGGGGTGATTGTTATTGCGAGGTCGCCACCCGCGAGCA
>CAWCPB010000005.1:0-28354 GCA_963797415.1 uncultured Acidobacteriaceae bacterium | reverse complement strand
CAAATCGCCAATGCAGTGCGCCGGGATAAACCGGCATGAAGCAGGGAATGAAAGAGTCCTACGAGAAAGGAGTAGCGAACCGCTCGGCCCCGAGTTTTGCGCTGCCCACCGCGAGGTGTTCAGCGAAGCGTAAACAGGGGTACAGGTGGGCTGGGTATTGAGCTTCGAAAAGATGCAATCAGGACGCTGACGCTTTTGCATTGGCGGAAGGCAACACGGGCGGGGGCGATATCGCGAGTTCCTGTCCGGTCCTGCGTAGTCGTAGACCCCAGACACGCCTGGAAGCTTCATGCACGAGAACCGGGAGACCTCGGAGACGCCTGCTGGTAGTAACAGCAGGACGGCGGGTGAAGGCTTAGGCCGCAAGGCCTGCATGAACGTCGCCGAGGAGTCGGACGGCGGCATAGTACCTATGAATCATTCGAACAAAATCGAGCAGTCGATGGCGGAGAGTGAGGAGGGAAGGCCGCTGATCAAGGAGAACATCCATCAGTCCAGCACGCGCCCGACACAGAGCGGGGCACACGTGTCACAGGGGCTGGCGGGTGTGCGGAAAGCAGCAACGGAACACAAGGAAAGGAAGTTCACCGCTCTGCTCCACCATGTCACAATCGATCTACTAAGGGACAGCTTCAGTTCTCTGAAACGCAAGGCTGCTCCCGGCGTCGATGGAATGACGTGGCAGGCGTATGAAGCCGGGCTGGAGGGTCGGCTTGCCGATCTGCACAGCCGGGTGCATCGCGGTGCGTATCGGGCGCTTCCATCGAGGAGGGTCTATATCGAGAAAGGCGACGGACGGAAGCGTCCGCTCGGGATCGCCGCACTGGAAGACAAGATCGTCCAGCATGCAGTGGTCACCATCCTCAACAACATCTATGAGGAGGACTTCCTCGGCTTCTCGTATGGTTTTCGTCCAGGGCGCAGCCAGCATAAGGCGCTGGATGCGTTGTCTTACGCGCTCGTGAAAAGGAAGGTGAACTACGTACTTGATGCCGACATCCAAGGCTTCTTCGATAACCTCGACAAAGCGTGGATGATCAAGTTCGTCGAGCATCGCGTCGCCGACCGACGCATCCTGCGCCTGATCCAGAAATGGCTCAAAGCCGGGGTGATGGAGGACGGGAAATGGACGGACACGGAGACAGGTACTCCGCAGGGGTCGGTGATCTCGCCGCTTCTTGCCAACATCTATCTCCACTATGTGTTCGATCTCTGGGTGGACGCCTGGCGCAAGAAGTGTGCGCGAGGCGAGGTGATCGTCCTCCGCTATGCGGACGACATCGTCCTCGGCTTCCAGTGGGATACGGACGCAGACCGTTTTCGCAAGAACTTGGGAGAACGGCTGGGAAAGTTCGGACTGGAGCTGCACCCGGAAAAGACGCGCCGGATCGAGTTCGGGCGGTATGCCGAACAGAACCGGAAACGAAGAGGAGAAGGCAAGCCGGAGACCTTCGACTTCCTTGGCTTCACGCATATCAGCGGGAAGAACGGGAACGGGTCTTATGCTGTGCGGCGCTTGACGATCCGCAAGCGCATGCGAAAGAAGCTGCAGGAGATCAAGCAGCAACTGAGGATGCGCATGCATGATCCCGTGCCTCACACAGGTGCGTGGCTCAGATCGGTTGTACAGGGGTACTTCAACTACTACGCTGTGCCGGGAAATCTTGACAGCCTCGGGCTGTTCCGGGAACGTGTGCTCCGCTACTGGGGGCAAGCGCTGAAGCGACGTAGTCAAAGACACCGGTACGCCTGGGTCCGTCGTCTCAAGCTGGCCGCACAATGGCTTCCTACACCTCGCGTGATGCATCCTTGGCCCCTTGACCGCTTCGCCGCCACTCATCCGAGATAGGAGCCGCATGCGCTAATGAGCGCTCGTGCGGATCTGTGCGGGGGGCGATCAGCAATGATCGTCCCTACCGCGACCTCATCGAGGAAAGACAGGTAACGGCAGTCGGGTTGTGAAGTTATGTCCTGTCGGATGCGGGAACTGAGGTTGGCACGAGAAGTGCGCTCGATGCCGCAATCCAACCTCCAATCCACACCTCAACTATTGACGCGCAATGTAAACTTAAATCAACACGAACTCAGTCCGGCGTCAGCCGGACTGTATCATTTAACTCAACACTTCAGACGACCGAAGTCCAAACCTAAAGTCTCTGTTTCGAAGACTTTGCACACAAAACCCGGGGAGGGAGCAGGCACCATGAAGGCAGTAACAAAACATCTCATCCAACTCGCCAGCGCCGTCGCTCTGGCCTGCTCTCCTGCCTTCGGCGTAACCTTCCTCGCGAACGACTACGGCGCAAAAGGCGACGGCAAGACCCTCGACACCGCCGCCATCCAGACGGCCATCGACACCGCCGTAACCTTTGGTGGCACCGCAACCCTCAAGCCCGGCGAGACTCCAGCGAAAGAGGCCACCGCCTTCGGCGACCGCCCCGTCCAAAAATAAGATGCCCACCCTGCCCAACTTCTTCATCGCCGGAGCCGCCAAGGCAGGGACCACGTCCCTCTACCACTACCTGGACCAGCATCCCGACATCTACATGAGCCCCATGAAGGAGCCCTCCTTTTTTTCCGAGGAGGTTCGCCCCGAGAACTTCGAGCCCGCCTTTCGCGAGCAGGCCACACGCGAGGAAGAAGAGTCCCATCGCTATATTCAGGGCCCCATGGATCACAAGCGCTTCAGCGGCATCGTCCGCCGCTGGGACGATTACATCCGCCTCTTCGCCAAGGCCGGCACCCAGTCCGCTCGTGGCGAAGGCAGCGTCACCTACCTCTGGTCACCCACCGCGGCCCGCGCCATCGCCTCCCGCATCCCTGACGCCCGCATCATCCTGATCCTCCGCGACCCCGCCGACCGCGCCTTCTCGCAGTACCTGCACAACGTCACCGGAACCCTCTCCCGCCTCTCCTTCCGCGACCACGTCGAGGCCAGCCTGTCCCACGCTCGCACTGGCCTCAGCATCTACCACCCCTTCCTCGAGCGTGGCCTCTACGCCGAACAGGTGCAGCGGCTATATGGATGTCTTCCCCCGCACCCAGCTCGGTATCTGGCTCTACGAAGACACCCACCACTACCGCCAGTTCTTCTACGAAGTCCTCCAGTTCCTCGGCGTCGACCGCAGCTTCGCCCTGGACGACTCCACCCGCCATCTACAACCGCAGGTGCCGCGCTTGAAGTCCCTGTCCCAACCCCTTCGTCGTAGCGGAATCTACAGTGCCCTCAAACGTCTCACCCCCGCCGCCCTACGACCCTTCGCCCGCAGCCTCGCCTATCGCAAAAGCAACTCAGTAAAAATCTCCGCCCTCGACCGGAGCTTCCTGATCGACTACTACCGCGACGACATCTCACGCCTCGGCCCTCTTATTGATCGCGATCTAAGCAACTGGCTGCATTGAGCGCAAACTGATCATGTCCGAAAACCGCTAGTCTGCTCCACCGGCAAGTGCGAAAATTGATTCATGGAACTCCCCGCCCGTGAAGTCTGTTATCGCGCTCTCCAGAGCCGGGACGCCCGTTTTGACGGCCTGATGTTCACCGGTGTCACATCGACCGGCATCTACTGCCGCCCCATATGCCCGGCCCGAACCCCTCGGTTCGAGAATTGCAGATTTTACGGCTCCGCAGCCGCCGCGCAGGACGCCGGATTTCGGCCCTGCCTACGCTGCCGCCCCGAAACCGCTCCGGACCTCGCTTCATGGCGCGGCACGTCAAACACCGTCTCCCGCGCCCTCGCTCTAATCGCCGAAGGCGCCCTGGACGGGGAAGGGAAGAGCGTTGAGAGCCTCGCCGAACGCCTCGGCATCGGCGAACGCCAACTGCGGCGCCTGTTCCTCCAGCACCTCGGAGCGTCCCCCATCTCCGTCGCCCAAACCCGGCGAGTCCTCTTCGCCAAGCAGCTCATCCACGAAACCCGTATGCCCATGACCGAGGTAGCAATGGCCTCCGGATTCAGTAGCGTGCGGCGATTCAACGAGACATTTCTCAACCTCTTCCACCGTCCCCCCAGCGCCCTACGCCGAAAGAGCTCCGCCCGGCACGAAGAGAAGGACGTAACCCTCCGCCTTCGCTACCGTCCCCCATACGACTGGGACTGCATGCTCGACTTCCTCAGAGCGCGAGCAGTTGCGGGTGTCGAGATGGTGGATAACAACCGCTACCTGCGCACTGTCGAGGTGAACGGGAAGATTGGAAGCATTGAAGTAACCCACCTCCCCGACCGCCAGAGTCTCGGCGTCAGCATCCGCTTCCCGGATGTCCGGTTGCTACCCGCCATCGTCGCCCGCGTGCGCCGTCAGTTCGACCTCGGAGCCGATATCGAGACAATCGGCAACCACCTCTCCGGCGATCCAGTGCTGGCTCCCTTGGTGGCTCAGCGTCCCGGCCTGCGAGCCCCCGGCGGCTGGGACAGCTTCGAAATAGCAATCAAGGCCGTTTTGGGCCAGCAGATCAGCGTAGTAGCCGCTCGTCGTTGGCCGGCCAACTCGTCGCTCTCCACGGCGGCGCCGTGCCGAAGTCCTTTCAAATCCACCCGGCTCTGTCACATGTCTTTCCCACAGCGCAGCGTCTGGCCTCAGCTTCGTCCATCGGGTTGAGCATGCCCGCCGCACGTCTCACGACATTGAAAGCCGTAGCCGAAGCAGCCCTAGCCGACCCAAATCTCTTCCGCCCGTTCGGAAGCATCGAAGAGACCGTCACACGTCTGCGGTCGATCCGCGGCATCGGTGAATGGACCGCGCAGTACATAGCCCTCCGCGCTCTCCGCGAGATGGACGCATTTCCGGCGACTGACATTGGCATCCTTCGCAGTGTTGCATCGATCGACGGAGAGAAGACAACGACCGCCAATCTCCTGAACCGTGCCGAATCCTGGCGACCATGGCGCGCCTATGCGGCCCAGCATCTTTGGGCTGCCGACGTCGGCATGCTGTAGTCATACGCAAATGCACGTACAAACCAGAAAGGACTAGACGATGCATCTCGCATACAAGGTTGTGGAATCACCCATCGGAAAATTGAAACTGGTTGCAAGCGACAAAGGCCTGGTGGCCATCCTGTGGGAGAACGATCGGCCCAATCGTGTACGGTTGAGCGAGCTGATCGAAGACCAACACCATCCTGTTCTCGTCGAGACCGAACGGCAACTCCGCGAATACTTCGCCGGAAAGCGAACAGACGTTCTCTGTTCCTCTGGATATGAGAGGCACACGCTTCCAGAAAGATGTGTGGGAAGCCCTGCTGGCTATCCCGTTTGGAGAGACCAGAAGCTATGGCCAGCTTGCGAAACAACTCGGAAACCCTCAGGCGACGCGAGCTGTCGGAGCAGCCAATGGCAGAAATCCGATATCGATCATCGTGCCATGCCATCGAGTCATCGGATCATCTGGGAAGCTCACCGGCTTCGCAGGTGGACTGGATGTGAAAGCCCATCTGCTCAATTTGGAGGACAAAGGCGACAAGCTGTTCCGGTAGCTACCTCGACTCGAGCTCGCTGCGGACTCTCTTACGCCAGCGCGAAATCGATAAACGCGTGCACCGGATCGGTATGCAGCAGCTTCACCGTCACCCGGTCGCCGACATCCAGCCCCTGCTGTCCCTTCATCACGCGACCTTCCACTGGTGGATCGAACACTCGGGCATACGTACCCTTTTCGCTGGCGCCTGTGACGACACCCTTGAAAAGCTTCCCAATGCTGTCGCTCAACGCTACGGCAGCGACCCGCTTCTGCATCGCCCGCTCCACCTTGTGTCCGGCGTGCTCCTGCAGATTGCACTGCATCGCAATCGCCGATAGCTCAGCATCGGTATACGGCGGCGGCTCGTTATCGAGCATCGCTTTCACCAGCCGCTGCGTCACCAGATCCGAAAACCGCCGGTTTGGAGCAGTCGAGTGCGTATAGTCTCGCGCCGCCAAGCCGAAGTGTCCGAGCGGCTCAGGATCGTTCCCTTTTGTCACCACATACTCGCCAGCGCCCATCAGCTTGATCACAGCCAACGACAGATCTGGATAGTGAATAGGATCATCCTTCCGCTGCTTCTGCAAAAACGCATTCAGCGCCGCCGAATCCGCCTCATTCGGTAGGTCGGCGCCATGTGCTTTCGCCAGCGTCACAATCCTGTCCCACCGCTCCGGCGACCGGACCACGCGGCGAATGCATGAGCGACCCGCCTTCTGCAGCAGCTCGGCCATCGTCTCATTCGCACCGATCATGAAATTCTCAATCAACTCCGTAGCGCGGTTGTGCGGCGCCTCGTGGATCGCCCGTACCTGCCCGTCGATTACCACCGGATCCGCCTCGATCCGTCGAAACTCCAGCGCCCCTTCATTCACCCGGTGCACTCGGAGCGCCTGAGCCGCCTCATCCTGCAGTTTCAACTGCGCCTGCAGCTCCGCGGACGCCGCAACCTTCGCATCCGGCTCAGCCTTCCCTCCAACCAGGGCCCCACCTTGCTGTATGCAAGCTGCGCGCGATTATGTACCACCGCCCGATAGATGCTCTGCTGTCCGATCGCACCCTGCGCATCCACCACAAACTCCACTACCACTGCCGAACGATCCTCATCCTGATTCAACGAGGTCATGTCCGTCGAAAGCTCATTCGGCAGCATAGGAAAATTGCGTGTCGCCGTATAAACCGTTTTGGTCTGGTCCGCCGCATGCCTGTCTATCGGCGTGTTCTTCGCCACTGATCGCGACACATCCGCGACTCCCACCAGCACCCGTATTCCACCCGCAACCCGCTCTGCCCACTCAATCTGGTCAAGGTCCCGAGAAGTGTCGTTGTCGATCGAAGACCAAAACAACCCACGCAGATCGCGGACATCGCCAGCCGGCTTTACCGGTGCGGCATCGCGAATCCGCTCAATCTGCTCCTCTGTCCCTGTAGGAAAGTCTGGATGAAAGCCCTGGCGCACCATCTCGGTGAACGCCGCCGCGGAAAGGTCAAAATGATTGCTAGACATGCAACAAAAAGCCTACCACGCAGGCGCGCCTTTCATCCTTCCATTGCGGCCACAAACAACCCGGCCCACCGCGACACCTGCTCCGCATACACTCCCGTCACAGCATCTCTGCTGCCTTCGAGCACCGCCATCTGCACCGCGAAATTTCCCACCGTCGAGCTCTCCGCCGACCCGCGAAAAACTTCCAGCCCGGTTGCTTCGCGCGTCAACCGATTCAGGAACTCGTTCTTGCTGCCGCCGCCAACCACAAACAACCGCTTCAATTTCTTCCCGCTATGCAGCGCAATCCGCCCCAGAACCTCGGCGTATCGTGCAGCCAAACTGTGGAAGATCAAGCTAGCGAAAACCGGAGCTCCATCCGGTCCTTCATCCAACGCCTGCAATCCGCGCGAGACTCGCTGCGCGTTGATCCGCTCCACCATCCGTCCAGCCAGCATCAGCTCCGGATCGTCCACCTCCAGCAGCCCATCCGGCGATGGCACCTTCTCTGAAGCCGCGACCAGCTCCGCGACATCCCAAACCCGTCCCGCAGCTTCCCAACAATCCATACACTGCCGAATCAGCCACATGCCATTCACATTTTTGTGAAAACAGATCCGGTCCCCAACCGCCGCCAGGTTCGTAAAGTTCTCCTCGCGCTCCATCGCCCCATTTCTCGGCTGCTCCACCAGCGCTCCCACCAGCGACCACGTCCCCGAACTCATGTACGCCCAGTCATCTCCCACCGTCGGAATCCCCGCAATCGCTGAGGCCGTATCATGACACGCACGGCGCGATGAGCATTGTCTCGCGAAACTCCGGCAGCGCCGCCAATGGCCCCTTCAGCCAACCCACCATCGTCCCCGGCGGCACCAGTCTCGCTGCACAGGATTCGTTCAATCCCGCCTTCTCAAAGATCTCCTCCGCACCACTGCCTTGTATAAAGCTCCACCAGCTCCGTGTGCGTCGCATTCGTCAGCTCCGCAACGCGCTCCCCGCCCCAGCGCGACAGCATATACTCCGGCAGGTTCATCCACGTCACACCCTCATCCAGCTTCGCCAACCGGTCCGCGAATATCTGATAAAGCGTATTGATGGCGATCAATTGCATGCCCGTCAGCTCCCGCATCCGCTCCGCCGGAATCCGTTCGTGCAGCTCGCGCATTGCCGTCACCGCTCGCTCATCGCGATAGCAGAAAGGATCTGCCAGCAGCTCCCCGGCTGCATCCACCCGCGCAAAGTCAACGCCCATCCATCCACGGCAATCGAGCGAATTCCTTCTTTGCAATCGCCGCGCACTCCGCAGTCCTGCATCCAGCCCGGTGACAATTCGCGTCGAAATTCCATCGCAAGCCGCCGCCGAGCTCAGCCGAGACTCTCGCGGAACATTTTCCCGAACCGCTCCACCAGCTGCAATCAGCGGCTTGCCATCGATCCAACGCAGCAGCGACACCCGGCAGCTTTCCGCGCCGAGATCACGGCGATCAATGCCCGGATCTGCGGAACCATCGCGCCGCTTGTCCTGCGATTCCGTACCGCGGGTCACCGCAGATACGCCTCAGTCAGCCCGCCGTCTACCGGGATCAAATGACCCGTTGTCACCGGGCATTCGGTCCGCCGACGAACATGATCGCCTGCGCGCAGTCCTTCGGATCGATCGGCACATGCGTCAGCGTGCGCTTCGCATAGAACGTCGCCAGCACATTCCGCAGCTCATCGTCAGTCATCTTCTCTTCGAATGGCAGCCATACTTCTTCAGTGACGCGATCACGCGATCCCGTGGGAACATTGTTGAGCCCTTGACGACAGTAGCGGCGAAATGCCGTTCACTCGCACCAACGGGGACAGGCTCACCGCCAACTCCCGCACCAGGTGGCTCAGTGCTGCCTTGCTTACGTCGTACGCCTCGCTACCTTTCTTTGCTACTACGGCGTTGGCGGAGCTCGTCAGCACCATGCTTCCATCGATGCCCTGTGCTTTGAAGACCTTCGCCGCTTCATCCGCGAGGATGAAGTTTGAGGTTACATTTACCTCCAGCGTCACTCCCCACATCGCGTCCGTGATGACGCCATCCGGCGACGAAGGGAACATTGCGGCAGTGTTGATGAGAATATCGACACCGCCGAACAGCGCAATCGTCGCATCCAGCGCAGCTTTCGTAGCCTTGCGGTCTGTGATGTTGATGCCGTCCAGCCCACGGCTTCTTTCCCCGCAACCGCCTTGGTCTCCTCCGCGACAGCCTCTGCACCCTTCACATCGCGGTCCGCAATCACTATATGGGCTCCACGCTCAGCTGCCAGTAGAGCGACCTCGCGGCCAATTCCGCTGCCGCCTCCCACGATCAGCGCGATTTTCCGGCTCAGCTCTTTCTCGGCGGGCTGGCGGCGAATCTTTGCCTCTTCGAGCTTCCAGTATTCAATCCGGAAGGCCTCGCTTGGCGGCAATGCGACGTAGTTTGAGAACGCTGAACTGGCCGGCCGGCAGCAGGTCCCGCCTGCGGAATGTCCGTGCACTTCACGCCGGCACCCAGCGCACCCGCGCCCTGCATTACGCCGATCGCGTTGATGTAGAACTCGCCTGTAAGCCGTGACTCCGTCTTGTTCTTGCCGAACGTAAACATGCCCACGCCCGGCACCAGCACCACGGTCGGGCTGGCATCGCGCACTGCCGGCGAGTCCTTCAGGGCGTGCGCCTTGTAGTACTCGCCATACTCGGCGCGATATGTCTCGAGTGAGGTTTCGATCAGACCTTTCAGTCTCGGATGGATCGCCCGCCGGGTCCCACTTGATGAACATTGGCCGAATCTTCGTTCGGATGAAGTGGTCCGGGCAGCTTGTGCCGAGGTGCGCGAGCTCTTTGCCGTGCGCCGAGTTTACGAAATCCAGGACTTGCGGAAGTTCGGAGTAGCTGCCGATCCAGCGCTGCTTCCGCTGATACGGCTCCACGCAGGGTTGGGAAGATTTGTAACGCGATCTGTTGCCTGTCTTCGCGCGTCTTGACCTTTGTGCCTCCGAAGTGCACGTGACCTTTGGTGAGCCCGTGCCGTTCGATAAATTGTCCGAGCTGATCGATGATCGTAATCGTGTTCAGATAGCTCTCGCGCTGGGTGTCACCCCATGTGAAGAGGCCGTGACCACCGAGCACTACGCCATCGCAGCCGGGTGTGTCGGCCACGATCTTGCGGAGCATCATCCCAAGCTCGAATCCTGGCCGTTGCCACGGCAACCATGCCAACTTATGTCCGAACTCTTTGTTGAACTCATCCATCTTGATCTTGCCGTTGGCCGAGGCCGCCAGCGCGATCCCCCAGTCCGGGTGCAGATGGTCGACGTGGGCGAACGGGAGGTACCCGTGCAATGGAGTGTCGATCGAGGCTGCGACCGGGTTGTTGCCGAAGGTGCAGAGCGGATAGAGGTCCACCATCTCGTCCTCGAAGTCCACTCCGCGATAGACCTTCTCGAGCGCAAGGAGCTTGTCCATGTAGAGGGTTGCGAAGCCGGCGCGCTTGATGCTTCCGAGGTCGCCGCCCGAGCCTTTTACCCACAGGACTTCCTTCTTCAGGCCGTCCACCGGGTCTACCTGCTCCAGCTTGGAGCTGGTGTTGCCGCCGCCGAAGTTCGTGATCCGCAGATCGCTTCCAAGCAGGTTGGAGCGGTACCGCAGCAGTTCCGGGGCGTCCAGCTTCGCGGCTACTGCATCGTCCCACTTGTCCTCGAGAAACTTCAACTTTGCAACCGCTGCGACAGCCATCTCTCTACGCTCCTGAAATCAATTCGTTATGTCGTCCACCGACCATCATTCCACATCTCAGACCAATACAGCAACCGTTTCCAATGAAAATTGAGACGTATCAATTTTCTCCGAAACTATACCCCACCCGGCGTACGGTCGTCACGTCCAGCTTCGACGTCTTGTCACAACATCTCGGGTGCGATTCGCTTATTCCAGCGATTCGCGCGTTACTACTTTGTGCTCTACGTAGTTGTAGGGTGGCACCGTCTGGCCGCGCAGCAGTTGGAGGCCGAGGTGGATGAGGCTGGGGCCGTAAGAGCTGGTCTGGTGGAGCACGGAGCCGATCAGCGGGGACTTGTCCTTCTTCATCTCGGCCACGGCTTCGGCGATGCAGTCCTGACCTACGATGGCTACGTGGCGCTCGCGCTTGTGCTCGCGTACTGCGTCTACTGCTCCGAGCGCGCTGGAGTCGTTCGCGGCGGCGATCAGGATGTGCTTGTCCTTCGGGTGGCGCTGCAGGAAGTCCGAGATTAGCTTCTTGCTGCGGTCGCGCATTCCACGGCCGTCGATGCGGACGAAGCACTCGACGGGGAGGTCGGGCACGCCGGCGCGGACGCCCTCGAAGGCGCCGGTTATGCGGCTCTGGACGAGTTGGCCGGCTTCGGCGAGGTCAAGCCCGATGATCCACTCCACGGTCTTGTCCCAGTGCTTGGCGGCGTAGGTTGCGAGCGTTTCACCGGCGGCTACGCCTACTCGGTAGTTGTCTACTCCGAAGTAGGTTGCGTGCGGGTGAGGGATATCGATCGCGATGAGCGGGATGTTTGCTCCGGCGATCTTGTCTCCGATCATTGGAGCTACTTCGTGCTCTACTTGGAACTCTATGACGAGGTCTACTTTGCTGCGGACGAACTCTTCTGCGTTTTTCAGGGCGGTGGCTGCGTCGTAGCGGTTGTCGAGGATCAGGAGATCCACGCCTACGGCTGCGGCTGCTTCCTTGAGGCTCTCGGTTACCTCGACCGAGAAGGGCATGTCTGCGCTTTGGCCGCCGAAGCCGAAGCGGAGCTTTTTCGGCCGGGTGACCTGGCGGTATAGGCCGTCGGGCGATTGGGACAGATAGCCGCGGTGGACGAAGGTCTTGAGGACTCGATAGACGGTGGTTTTTGAGATCTTCGTCTGCCTGTAGATTGCGTCCAGCGTCATAGGCTGGTTTTCTGCCTGCAGTAGTTCAAGTATGTCCAGGGCTTTTGAGAGCACCGGAATCAGATACAGCCGTTTCGTAGTCTTACGCAATCGAACTTACCCCCGCGAAGCAAAGCTCGTTGGCCTGCTCCATCCTTTGCGGTCCATTATCAATGGATAAGTTCCATTTCGCTAATGGAACCCAAATATTTCTTGGCCTAGTAGGGTACCCCCACCCCCCCGGGGTAGCCTGGGGTAAGTCTATTGTTTGCTTTAATATAACAAAATAGTACCCTGCTAAATTCGACCAAACAAAGGACTTATAGCTAAATTCGTCTAAATAAAAGAGTTAGGCCCGGCTGGTGACCGGGCCTGCTCTGTTTCACAAACTTCACAAACTGACAGCGTTTTATTTAGTTCTCTAGATCTATTTTACCAAGTGGCACGTAACTAATGCGCACTTTTCTTTGTCGTAGTAAGTGATGGTGAGAATGGAGTTATTGGATTTTTGGAAGGGTAGGGGGCTTGACAGCAAATTCAGCGTCCAATGGGAAGCGGAAGCTGTGGGAAACGGGGCTCGAAATGGTTGTTGGGGAGTGACAAAGAAATGACACCGGCGAGACACATGAAGTGGTGGAACGTAATAGGCTGGACGGACATAAGGCGGATTGGACGCCACCGGTGCCGGGGTCGTATAGTTCGTGCCGTGAATGGCGCGCATATGACGGTGGAGGAGGGTATAGAAGGGTTCCTGAAGGTGCATGCTGAACCTTGTCGGTGTAATCTGCGGGTGCGGGATGAAATCGCAGGGGTGGCATCGGAGGCGGGTTCCTGGGCGCTGAAGCGACGCTTGCAGGGAGATCCGATCGAGATTGCGAGGGACGCGATAGGCAACATTATGGGATACCTGGGCGGATGGCGTTTTAGGGACAAAGAGACGGGACGGGTGCGGCTCGCGGTGGTGTTGGCGCTGGCACTGGCAGTTTTTGGGGGTGGGCGGGTCGCGTATACACAGGACAATCCACTGAACCAGGTTGAAACACCTCCACCTCCTGCGGCTCCGAAGACGGAGGAGGAGAAGAAGCCGCTGATTGAAGGAGGGGAGAATGTGGCGGCGCAGGCAGCGACGCGGCGCGATGCGCGTATACGGGTGGATGTGAACCTGGTGCTGGTGCCGATGACGGTGACCGACCCGATGAACCGGCTGGTGACGGGGTTGGAGCGGGAGAATTTCGAGATCTTCGACAACAATCTGCCGCAGCAGATCAAGAGTTTTTCAACCGAGGACGCGCCGGTGACGATCGGGATCGTGTTCGACCTGAGCGGCAGCATGGGGTCGAAGTATATGCGGGCGCGCAAGGCGTTGAGCGAGTTTCTGCATACGTGTAATCCGCAGGATGAGTTTTTTGTGATCGGGTTCAACGACCGGCCGGCGGTGGTGGTGGACTATACGTCGGACGTGGACGACGTTGAGGCGCGGATGGTGATGCTGAAGCCGGAGAATCGGACGGCGCTGATCGACGCGGTGTACCTGGGGGTAAACAAACTGCGGGATGCGAAGTTTGACCGCAAGGCGCTGCTGATTATCTCGGACGGCGGAGACAACCGGAGCCGCTATACGGAGAACGAGCTGCGGCGGGTGGTACGAGAGAGCGATGTGCAGATTTATTCGATTGGCATATTTGACCAGTACGCTCCGACGACCGAGGAGCAGTTGGGACCGATGCTGCTGACGGATGTTTGCGAGATGACCGGCGGGCGCATGTTCCGGGTGACGGATGTGACGGAGTTGGGAGACATTGCGGCGAGGATAAGTGCGGAGCTGAGGAATGAGTATGTGATCGGGTACCGGCCGTCAGAGGTGAAGAAGGATGGCAACTGGCGTAAATTGAAGATACGACTGGTACCGCCGGCAGGATTGCCGCCGCTGACGGTACACAATCGTCAGGGGTACTATGCGCCATCGCAGTAAACGAGTGTGGGTGGGGACGATTGCGGCGGTGATATTGCTGCTTTGCAAGGGTGTGGGAAGCGGTTGGGCGCAGGCTTCCGGGACGCAACCGCAGACAACGACTCAGGGTCCGGTGCGGGTGGATAAGGATCCTGTGGCTTCGCCTGATCCTGATCCTCCGGCGGGGGCGCCAGGTTCGGCGCCGGAGACGGAGCTGGGGAAGATCGAGAGAGAAAAAGGGCGTTATACGCTGCGCACCGATGCGTACGAGGTGCGGCTGAATGCAACGGTTCTGGACGGCAGCGGGAAGGCGGTGCAGACGCTGGATAAGGATGCGTTCCGGGTGTACGAAGATGGAGTGCCGCAGACGATTACTTCGTTCCGTCACGAGGACCTGCCGGTGTCGCTGGGGATCCTGATCGATAGTTCGGGCTCGATGTACGACAAGCGAACGGCGGTGCAGCAGGCTTCGCTGGATTTGATCAAGCTGTCGAACCCGGCGGATGAGGCGTTTGTGGTGGACTTCTCGTGGGAGGCGTACATCGACGCTGACTTTACGAGCGACATCAACAAGCTGAAGGACGGGCTGGGGTTCATCAAGTCGAGCGGCGGGACGGCGATCTACGATGCGCTGGTGGCGAGCGCGGACTATCTGACCAAGAACGCCAAGCAGCCGAAACAGGTGCTGCTGCTTATTACCGATGGCGAGGACAATGCGTCTACGGCGACGCTGGAGCAGGCGATTCGCAGGATTCAGGATCTGGATGGGCCTGTGATCTATTGTGTTGGCCTGCTGTTTGGAAGCGACACGGACCGGGGCGAGGCGCGGCATGCTCGGCGGGTGCTGGAGGCGCTGAGCGAACAGACAGGTGGCGTGGCGTATTTTCCGAAGTCGGTGAACCAGGTGGACGAGATTGCAGCGGAGGTGGCGCAGGACATCAGGACGCAGTACACGATCTCGTACCACTCGACGAAGTCTCCGACGCTGGGTGGGTACAGGCAGGTGCATGTGGAGGCCAAGGGGAAGAATACGGGGCGGCTGTCGGTGCGGACACGGACAGGGTACTTCCCGAAGGTGAGCGCGGCTTCGAACAAGGGCGATGGGAATGGCGGCGCGCAGGCGTTGACGAATGCGGGGAAGCGGCCGAATTGAGCGAGCGGCGGCAGGGATTTGCGACGCGGGCGATCCATGACGGGCAAGCGCCGGATGAGTTGACGGGCGCGGTGAATGTGCCGATCTACCTGACGTCGACCTATGCGCAGGAAGCGATCGGGAAGAACAAAGGATATGAGTATGGGCGGCTGACGAATCCTACGCGGGATGCGCTGGAGGTGAGTCTGTGCTCGCTGGAGGGTGGGACGAGCGCACACGTGTTCGGCAGCGGGATGGCAGCGATTACGGCGCTGTGCACGATGATGAAGAGCGGCGACCATGTGGTGTGCTCGGACAATGTGTATGGCGGGACCGCGCGGATGTTCGACAACGTGATGGCCAAGTTTGGGCTTACGTTTACGTATGTGGATACGAGCATTGCGGAGAATGTTGCTGCGGCGATTCGGCCCGAAACAAAGCTGGTGCACATCGAGACGCCTACGAACCCGATGATGGCGGTGACGGATATTCGCGCGGTGGCCGAGGTGTGCCATGCGCGTGGGGTGGAGTTGAGCGTCGACAATACTTTTTTGTCGCCGTATCTGCAACGGCCGATCGCGCTGGGGGCGGATATTGTGATGCACTCGACGACGAAATTTTTGAATGGACATAGCGATGGGCTGGGCGGCGTGCTGGT
Organism: uncultured Acidobacteriaceae bacterium; assembly: GCA_963797415.1. Lineage (GTDB taxonomy): Bacteria > Acidobacteriota > Terriglobia > Terriglobales > Acidobacteriaceae > Edaphobacter. Next base: position 12,756 of record CAWCPB010000005.1, on the reverse strand, counting down.
GTGCACGAAGCCGGAGCATGATGCGACGTTTAAGTATGTGCAGAAGTGTACGGGTGGGATTTTGTCGCCGTTTGACAGCTATCTTCTGTTGCGAGGCGTGAAGACGCTGGCGGTGAGGATGAAACAGCATGACGCGAATGGGCGCGTGGTTGCTGCGTTTTTGAAGGGGCATAAGAAGGTGCAGCGGGTGTTCTATCCGGGGCTTGAGGAGCATCCGCATCATGCGCTGGCGAAGCGACAGCAGAGCGGGTTTGGATCGATGATCTCGATTGAGACGGGGTCGCTCGAGAATGCGAATGCGTTTGCGAAGAGGCTGAGGCTTGGGGTGCTGGCGGAATCGCTGGGCGGAGTGGAGACGCTGGTGTGTCATCCGGCGACGATGACGCATGCGGCGGCGGGCGCGGAGGCGAGGGCGCGGATGGGGATTACGGATGGGCTGATGCGGATCTCGGTGGGGATTGAGGATGTGGAGGATATCGTGGCCGACCTGGGGCAGGCGCTTGACGGGATTTGAGCCGAACGCCTCAACCTCGGCTGGGTTTGTTGCCTAGCAGCTCGCGGGCTATGACCATGCGCTGGATTTCGCTGGTGCCTTCGCCGATGGTGCAGAGCTTTACGTCGCGGTAGAACTTTTCGGCGGGGTAGTCTTTGATGAAGCCGTAGCCTCCGTGGATTTGTACGCCTTCGTCGCAGATTTTGCAGGCGGCTTCGCTGGCGAAGAGCTTGGCCATGGAGGATTCCATGGTTACGCGGAGGCCTTTGTCTTTCATCTGTGCGGCGCGCATCGTGAGTAGCCATGCGGCGTCGAGTTCGGTGGCCATGGTGGCTAGCTTGAACTGGATGGCCTGGAATTCGCTGATGGCTTTGCCGAACTGGCGGCGCTGCTGGGCGTAGCTCATGGCGGCGTCGAGTGCGCCGCGGGCTATGCCGAGGGCGAGCGCGGCGATGGAGATTCGGCCGCCGTCGAGGACACGCATTGCGTCTTTGAAGCCTTCACCGAGTTTGCCGATGAGGTTTTCGGCAGGGATCTCGCAGTCTTCGAAGATGAGCTCGGAGGTGTCGCTGGCGCGGAGGCCGAGTTTGTTTTCTTTCTTGCCGGGGCGGAAGCCTTTTGTGCCTTTTTCGATTACAAATGCGGAGATGCCCTTTGTGCCGCCCTCTCCGGTGACGGCGAGGACTACTACACAGTCGGCGTGCCCGCCGTTGGTGATGAAGGTCTTTGAGCCGTTGAGGACCCAGTTGTTGCCGCGTTTTACGGCGGTGGTGCGTGCGCCGGCTGCGTCGGAGCCTGAGCCGGGCTCGGTGAGGGCCCATGCGCCGAGCCACTCGCCGCTGGCCAGCTTTGGTATCCAGCGCTTCTTTTGTTCGTCGTTGCCGGCGATCATGATGTGGTTGGTGCAGAGCGAATTGTGCGAGGCTACGATGATGCCTACGCTGCCGTCTACGCGGGAGAGTTCTTCTACGGCGAGGACGTATTCGACGTAGCCCATACCGGCTCCGCCGAGGTCTTCGGGGAAGATGACTCCGAGGAGGCCCATGGGGCCTAGTTTTTGACTACGGCGTTGGGGAACTCGCTGCGCTCGTCCCACTCTTTTACGTGAGGGGCGATTTCGCGCTCGGCGAAGGCCCGCACTTCTTTTCGTAAATGCTCCTGCTCATCGGTTAGTCCGAACATTCAGGCCGCCCCCTTGTTGTTATCACATTGAAGCATGCTAGAAGCTCCTCTGGGTGATGGGTGGTTTGGTGGGAGCGGCTTTTAGATTTCAGGGTGGCTGGGGGGACGCCATCGACGGTGGCGGTGATGGTGATGTCGCCGGTGGGGGCGGTGGCGCGGAGGATGGCCATGGCGGTGCCGTCGTAGAGCTTGCGCTGGTGGAGTGGTAGGGGTCGTGGTCGAGGAGGTTGCCGTTGTCGATGGCGATGATGCTGGCCGGGCCGGTGGCTTTGAAGTGGACTATCGGTGGTGGTGTCGGGGATGGGGGTGCCGTTGGCGTCGACTAGGGTGGCGGTGACGTAGGTGATGTCGTTCCAGTCCGGGGTGAGGGTTGGGCGGTGGCGTGGGTTTGGCCAGCTGAGCTGGGGTCTAGAGCGGCGTGTGGTCGAGGTTGAGGTCTAGGCGGTGCGGGTTTGCCGGCGGTGCGGAGGGTGTCGTGGCGACGATCTTTGCCGGCGGTGCGGGCTACGGCTTTGAGGGTGCCGGGGGCGTAGGGGACTTCGAAGGTGATGGGGCTGGCGTCGGGGTGGAGTTTCTGGGTGCCGAGGGATTTGTCGTTGAGGAAGAGCTCTACCTCTTCGGCGTTGGTGTAGATTTCGATGTTTTCGGTGTGGGGGGATTGGTTGGCGGGGGACCAGTCGATGACGAGAGGGTTGGGTGAAGCGGGTGGGGGCGGGGGCGTTGGGGGCTTCGTAGCCGGGGTCGGTGGGGGATTTTTGCGCGATGGCTACGCGGCGGGCTATGCGGACCATGGGGGTTGTGGTCCACCAGGATTGGCGCTCGTAGGCGCGGGCGCGGGGGAGGGCGGTGGTGAGGAGGAGGCCGGAGCCGGAGCCGATGGCGGGCCAGAGGCCGGCTTCGCCGAGGTAGTCGATGCCGGACCAGAGGAACTGGCCGGAGTACTCGGGGTGGTCGCGCATGGCTACCCACTGCTCCGGCTCGTGGGTGTTTTCGGTGCCGACGATGGCGCGGGTGGGTTGTCGGCGTGGGCCTTGAGGATCTCCTGCTCGCGGTAGTTCTGGCCGATGACGTCGAGGAGGTCGGCGAGGCCGTCTTCGTAGTCGTGGGAGACGTTGGGGCGGAAGAGGCCCTGGGTGACGGGGCGGGTGGGGTCGTAGCTGGTGGAAGATGTCGACGAGGGATTTGAGGATGGGGATGGCGATCTCGGGGTTGGGGGTGTCGTGGATTTCGTTGCCGGCGGAGTAGAGGATGATGCTGGGGTGGTTGCGGTCGCGCTGGACGGTGTCGGCGGTGTCGCGGAGGGACCAGTCTTTGAAGTAGAGGTGGTAGTCGTAGGGGTTCTTGGCTACGGTCCAGGCGTCGAACATTTCGTCCATGACGAGGAAGCCCATGCGGTCGCAGAGGTCGAGGAACTCGGGCGCGGGCGGGTTGTGGGCGGTGCGGATGGCGTTGACGCCGAGGGCGCGGAGGGCGGTGAGGCGGCGCTCCCAGACGGCCAGGGGGACGGCGGTGCCGATGGCTCCGCCGTCGGTGTGGAGGGCTGACGCCGTAGATCTTGTGGTGGTCGCCGTTGAGGAAGAAGCCCGTGTCGGGTTCGAATTCGGAACTCGCGGATGCCGAAGGGGACGGTTTCGTCGTCGATGGGTTGTGCCGTCTTCTGAGGAGCTGTGGCGTGGACGGTGTAGAGTGCGGGGTGGTCGAGGTCCCAGAGTTGCGGGTTGGGGAGGGTGATCTCGGTGTCGAGGTCGCTGGTGGCGTGCGGCGGCGATGTGAGTGGCGCGATGGTGTCGGCTGTGCGAGACGTTGTGCCGGTCGGGGTCGAGTGAGGGCAATTCGGAGCGAGACGATGTTGGCGGGCGCGTCGGATTCGTTGATGACTGTGGTGCGCGACGTGGATGGTGGCGGCTGTCGGCGGAGACTTGTGGGGTGGTGATGAAGGTGCCCCAGGGGTCGATGTGGACGTGGGAGGTGGTGATGAGGCGGACGTGGCGGTTGATGCCGGCGCCGGAGTACCAGCGGGAGGCGGGTTGCTGGGAGTTGTCGACGCGGACGGCGATGATGTTCTTGCCGGTGTTGAGGTTGGGGTTAGGTCGTAGTTGAAGGTGACGTAGCCGTAGGGGCGGTGGCCGAGGAGTTCGCCGTTGATGTAGACGTCGGAGTTGGCCATGACGCCGTCGAAGGCTATGTAGGTGCGTTTGGCTGGGGTCGGCTTCGGCGGATGGTGAAAGTTTTGCGGTACCAGGCGATGCCGGTGGGGAAGAAGCCTCCGGCGCCTTTGGATGGGGCGTCCTGGCTTGACGGGGCCGGCGATGGACCAGTCGTGGGGGAGGGTGACGGTGTGCCAGGTGGCGTCGTCGAAGGTGGGGGATTGGGCGTTGGCGGGGTCGGATTGGGTGAAGCGCCAGTCGGTGGTGAATTGCTGGATGGTGCGTGGGTGCGGCGACGGAGTGGCAGCGAGGGCGTGGCGAGAAGGGTTGCACGAGGACTGGCCAGGCGATGATGGTCTTGCTTACGCATTGTTGACTCCTGCCGTGTTCTCCGCAATGGGTACCCTCCCCGTGTTTTGTGTGCAAAGTCTTCGAAAGAAAGACTTTAGGTTTGGACTTCGGTTGGTGGAAGTGCCCGGGTTTAATGGTGCAGTCCGGCGTTGGCCGGACTGGTGAGCGCATTTGTTTAATTATAGCGGTGGCGTCAAGTGGAGTGGATTGTGGGTTGCCGGGATCTGGGTTCGGCGGCGTGGAGGAGAGCATACGCCAGGGATTACAAACCCATTTACTGGGCCTGAAGACCTAGCGCTGAGGCTCTCTGGGTTCGCCAGAAGCGACGGCAAGGACAACCGCAAATGCAACTGCAAAAGCGAAATGCGGGGGCTCTCCGCTGCGGCGGCAAAGTGCGCCGCCTTCGGTGAGATGACAGATTCGAGTAGGGACGAAGAAAACAGGCAACGACAAATGCAAATGCGGGGGTTCTTCGCTTCGCTTAGAATGACGGCATCTTTCAAGGTGATGGCCTTTTCCGAACGACGATATCTTTCGCTGATTGAAATTGGGCGGGAGCGGTCGTGCTCCGCACGATGCCCACCTTAGCGCGATGAAACTGCGCGAAGATGGGGCACCCGAGCTACGGTATCTCAGGTCGAAATTCCACGCGTCAGCTGATGCGGCTGCTTCCGCTACCAAGAAGTAGGTAAGCCAATTTGCCAGTGCACAAAGACAATAGTCGGGAAGCCCAGCCATCCACGCACAAAACAAGACTCCAGGAAAATTTAACATTGCCAGCCAGATCACTGGTGTCGAGTGGTAGCCGTAGACATAGGCGGCAATTCCCAGGGACGACGTCAAAACGAAAGCGATAACTAACGTGATGCAGAGCGATTTCATGCAAATACGGTACTTCGTTTCCCATAGCTTCGGGTTATTTTTCGGTGGTGGTTGGGGTGGGCATGATGGGGTTGAATTTGGTGGCTAGCTCGGGGGTGGAGACGGCTTCTAATTGGTGTCGGTGGCCTTGGCTACTTCGGCGGCGAAGATGTAGGAGCGGCCGAACATGTTGCTGGTGAAGAAGACGTATTTTTTGTCGGGCGAGAAGCGGGGGTTGGGTTCGGCGCGGTAGTTGTGGTGGGCCATGTTGACGAGGTGCTCGGACTTGAAGACGCCGGGCTGGAAGAAGCTGGGGTCATTGAGGGCGCCGTCTGTCCCGCCAATCATCTTTGGGTGAAATAGCTCGATCCACTGGCCGTCGGGGGCCTCGGCTACCTGGCCGGAGTCGCCGCCGTCGCCGGTGAACATGTCGAGGTCCTGGGTGAGGTTGAAGTGAATGGACCAGTCGTTGCGCTGCATGTGGTAGGCGATGCGTCTTTTTGGTGTCGAGGTTATAACCGACGAGGAAGAAGTCTTCGCCCTTGGGGTACTGCCAGTCGTACCAGATGGTCTTGCCGTCGAGGCCCCAGAACTCGTGGCCGGCGATCTCCATGACCATGGTGCGTTTGTGGATGAGGGTGTTGTTGGTGCCGTCGGCGTGGATGAGCCAGATGCGATCGACCTTCTGCCACATGCCTTCGTGGCAGTAGAGGATGAGGTTGGGGTCGGTGGGGGAGAAGAGCATGTGACCGATCCAGTCGGTGGAGTGGAAGAGGACTTTGATCGTGCCGGGCTTCTCGCCTTTAGGGCCGGGCTCGAGGCGGATGGTGAACATGACGACGGGGATGCGGGCGGCGAGGCGGCGCTCCATCATGTTGCCCTTGTCGTCGGACTGGACGTTGGCTCCGCCGAGGGTGGGGTTGGTGGAGGCGTTGGCGTTGGCTGGGGGTGGCGGCGGAGGTGCGTTGGCGACGAAGGCGTTGGGGGCGTTGGGGTCGCCTCCGGGGACGTCGGACTCGTTGTAGGTGCCTACGCCGAGGGTCTCATCGGCGTTGATGCTGGAGACGCCGAGGCGCGCGGGAAGATCGATGAGCTTGCGGATGGCTCCGGTGTTGGTGTCGGCTTTGTAGAGGGCGTTGGTGCGGGTTGCAGGGTCGGTGCGGGTGAAGAAGACGCTGTTGGTCTTGTGGCCGACGACGATGGCGCGGGCGTTGCCTCGCGCCGCCTCCGCGGGCGGCGGGTGCGTCGGCCGGGCGAGGTGGATTGGGGATGAGCAGGCGTGCTCTTCATGGTGGCGAGGTCGAGGACCATGACGCCGGTGGGGGAGTTGTAGACCATCTACTTGCCGTCGGGGGTGTAGGCGTTGACGTTGAAGTAGAAGGCTCCGGAGTTGGGCTCGTCGGAGATGCGCCAGACGCGGTGGCCGGTGTCCTTATCGACCCAGGATTTGGGTGGGACGGCGCCGGTTTCGGAGGGCTTGATGGGCTTCCTGGGCGAGAGGAGGGTGACGAGAGCTAGCAGCGGGAGAGCGCGGAGGGTGCGAGAGGACTGAGTGCTCTTGACAACGAACGGCAAAGACAGCAAATGCGGGGTCATGCGTCGACTCCGAATGACGGTGATTAACACGTTTGCAGCGGGACTGCGGGGCGCTTTGCTGTTGGGTGGGTCGGTGGGGTTGAACTTGCGGGCGAGGTCGGGGGTGGAGACGGCGTCGGCTGGGGTCGGTTGCGGCTTTGTCGACTTCTACGCCGAAGACGTAGCTGGGGCCGAACATGTTGCTGGTGAAGAGGACGAGGGATTTGTCGGGGGAGAAGCGGACGTTGGGCTCCTCGTGGTAGTAGTGGTGGGACATATTGACGAGGCGCTCGGAGTGGAGGACGCCGGGCTGGAAGAAGTCGGGCTCGTTGAGGGCGCCTTCGGTGCCGCCGAGTCATGTTGGGGCGGAAGAGATAGATCCACTCGCCGTCGGTGGCGCGGGCTACCTGGCCGGGATCGCCGCCGTCGCCGGTGAAGAGGTCGAGGTCGTGGGTGAGGTTGAAGTGAATCGACCACTCGTTGCGCTGGAGGTGGTAGGCGGTGCGCTTGCCGGTCTTGAGGTTATAGCCGGCGAGGAAGAAGTCTTCGCCCTTGGGGTACTGCCAGTCGTACCAGATGGTCTGGCCGTCGAGGCCCCAGAACTCGTGGCCGGCGATCTCCATGAGCATGGTGCGCTTGTGGATGAGGGTGTTGTGGGTGCCGTCGGTGTGGATCATCCAGATGCGGTCGACCTTTTGCCAGGGGCCTTCGTGGCAGTACATGAGGAGGGTGGGGTCGGTGGGGGAGAAGAGGAGATGGTTGACCCAGTCGGTGGAGTGGAGGAGGGTCTTCATGGTGCCGGGCTTTTCGCCGTTGGGGCCGGGCTCGAGGCGGAGGGTGAAGAGGACGAGCGGCAGACGGGCGGCGAGGCGGGCCTCCATCATCTGGCCTTTGTTGTCGGGCTGGTAGTGCGGGCCCTGGGTGGCGCTGGCGACGCGGTTGTCGCCGGGCTGCGGTGTGGCTGCGGGGGTGCTGGGCGGCGGGGACGTTGGAGCCGTACTCCTTGCCGGTGGCGTCGCCTTCGATGTAGGTGCCGGCGGCGAGGGTCTCGTCGGCGTTGACGCTGACGATGCTGATTTTGGCGGGGAGATCGGTGAGCTTGCGGATGGCTCCGGTGTTGATGTCGGCTTTATAGACGGCGGCGACTTTGGTGGCGGGGTCGAGCTGGGTGTAGAAGACGCTGTTGGTTTTGCGAGCCGGCGACGAGGGCGTGGGGTTGTCGGCGCCGGCCGACCGCGTGGGGGCGGCTGGGGTCGCGGGGCGGATTGGGGACGAGGAGACGGGTCTTGCGGGTGGCCATGTCGAGGACGTGGATGCCGTCGGGGGCGGTGTAGATCATGGTCTTGTGGTCGGGGGTGTAGGCGTTGATGTTGAAGTAGAAGCCGCCGGAGTTGGGCTCGGGGGAGAGGCGCTAGACGCGGTGGCCGGTGTCTTTGTCGACCCAGGTGGTGGGGATGGGGCCGGCGGTGACTGGCGGGATCGGCGGGGAATGCGGAGATGTGCGAGGGCGAGTGGTGAGGCTAGGAGGATGGTGGCGGATTCGGCGGGCCATGCTGGGGTGCTCCTGATGCTTACTCCGGGTGGTGGTTGCAGGTCTTAGAGGTAGACAGGTGCGCTGCTCGGCTGACGCTGGTACGACCAAAGTCGGCGCGAGATTTTTATACACCGCTGGAGGTGCAATTGGGAAATGATTTCTGTCTCGAATCGTGTTGGAGTGTAGAGTCGTCGCGAGTCTATAAGCAGTGGTCATAGGGCGCGGAAGCGTTCTACCATAAGGGGATATGACCGAAACGGAAACGCAAGACATCGCGAGCGCCGCAGGACATGCAGCAGAAGTACACGCGGAATAACCCTTATTATTTCGACCGTGACTCTATAACGATCTGCTGACGGGTGAGGGCTCGGAGAAAGAGACACGGCATATGGAGCTGTCGCTGGAAGAGGGGATGACTTATACGCCGGGGGATGCGGTGGGGATTGTGCCGGAGAACCGCGAGCAGGCGGTGGTGGAGACGCTGGCGGCGCTGGGGTTTAAGGGCGACGAGCGGGTGCTGGATCACTACAAGGTGGAGATCAGCCTGGAAGAGGCGCTGCGGACTCGGCTGAGTATCGGCAAGCTGATGCGCGGTACGTGTGAGCCAGTTCGCGAAGCTGGCGACGGAGTGCGGAGCCGCTGCAGGCGATGACCGGGCCGGAGCATAAGGCTCGGGCAGAGGAGTACTGCTGGGGGCGGGAGTTTGTGGACCTGGTGAAGGACTTTCCGGGGGTGGTGACGGAGCCGCAGCAGTTGTTTCATGTGCTGCCGCGGCTGACGCCGCGGATGTATTCGATTGCTTCGAGCCAGGCGATGCATCCGGACAGATGTGCAGACTACGGTGCGGGTGGTGCGGTATGAGTGCGCATGGGCGGGATCGGCAGGGAGTGGCGAGCGGGCATCTGGGCGAGCGTGCGCCGGTCGGGCGCGACGATGCCGATCTTTCTGCATGCGAATCAGTCTTCCGGCTGCCGGAGGATACTTCGGCTCCGGTGATCATGATTGGGCCGGGTACGGGGATTGCTCCGTTCCGGGCGTTTCTGGAGCAGCGGCAGGCGAATGGGGAGAAGGGCGACAACTGGCTGTTCTTCGGGGAGCAGCGGGAGAAGATGGACTTTCTGTATAAGGACCAGTTTCTGGCGATGAAAGAGGATGGGGTGCTGACGCGGCTGGATACGGCGTTCTCGCGGGACCAGGGGAAGAAGATTTATGTGCAGGACCGGATGCAGGAGAATGCGGCTGAGTCTATTCGCTGGCTGGAGCGCGGGGCTTACTTCTATGTCTGCGGGGATGCTACGCGGATGGCGAAGGATGTGGAGCGGCGCTGCTGGATGTGATCGCGAAGGGGTCGAATGGCACGCTGGATCATGCGACGGAGTATCTGGCGGAGATGAAGAAGCAGAAGCGGTATCAGCGGGATGTTTATTAGGGTGGGCGTTTCCGTTGGCCTAATAGTGTTGGGTAGGAAGGCATACCCCAGGGGCTGAAGCCCGCTTCTTTGGCTGGTTTAGGTAAGCCAAGGCTGAAGCCTTGGCTTACCTAGAGGCAAACGGCAAGGGCTAAAGGCAAGAGCGATAGCTCAGGCAAGGGCCATAGCAACTGCGGTGCTCGGGTCGCTTCGCTCCCCTCGGAAATGCGGGGGTTCTTCGCTTCGCTCAGAATGACGGGCGAAAGGCAACGGCAAAAGCAGCGGCAAGAGCGAATGCAGCGGCAAGAGCAAAATGCGAAAAGCAGATTGCTCCGCTGCATTGCAGAATGACAAACAAAGACGGGCAACGGCGGTGGTTGTGGCGAGTTGATGTCTTACATCTACCCCACCCTGCGCAAAATCGCGCGAGGATGGGGCACCCGGATTTTGTGGTGATTCGAGAAGAACAGTCAACGGCAAATACAACGGCAAATGCAAATGCAAATGCGGGGTTCTTCACTGCGCGAAGAATGACGAGAGCTTATCGGGGATGGTTAGTTGTCTTCGGCTTTTGCGAAGATTGGGGCGGGGTCGATCTGGGTCTTCATAGCGGCGAGGGTTATGAGCTGGGACTGGACTTTGGACCACTGCTGGGGGTTTTGTTTGGTGGTGATGGGGGAGTTGGGGTTGGCGTAGTACGCGAGGATGTCCTGCTGTAGGGCCTGCGGGATGATCTGGGTTGGGTTGGCATTGCTCTGCGTGACGAGGGCATCGAGGAGCATGGCGTAGGTCTGATCGGTTAGGGAGTAGCCACCGGGCTTGACGACTTCGCCGGTGTCGAGGTCGCGGTTTGCGACGTAGAGGCCGATGTTGTCGTAGTCGGCGAGGGCGCGGCGGAAGGCCTGCATGGTGCGCGCGAGGGAGTGGACGTACATCTCCTCGGTCTGCGGGGTGGGGCCTTTGATCTTGAGCATCGCGAGCGGGCCGAACTTGGGAAGGATGAAGATGAGGCCGGCATACATGTGCATTCCGAAGCCGGGTTTTCTGCTATAGGCCTTCCAGTTGTCTTCGGCGGCAGCCTGGAGGAGTTCGGTGCGGATCTGGTTGAAGTCGTCGCTGGGTACGTCGTCGGGGAATTTTTTGTGGAGGAGGGTTTCGGCGGCGGCGATATTGGGGATGAAGCTGCGGACGGAGTTGCGGTAGACCCGGACGACTCGCTCGTGGTGGCCTATTGTGCCGGTGAGATTCAGACCGTAGGTCTCATAGAAGGCGGTGCGGAGAAGCGGGCCGGGGACCTCGAGGCCGACGTGCTTGAGATAGCCGGCGGGAGCGAAGTGACCTTTGCTGAGCTGGTTGATGTCGAAGGCGAACTCGGTCTGGACGTGGGGGTGCGGGCCCTGGGCGTAGTTGACTGTGTCGCCGTATTTCTTATGAAGGTTGGGGAATTCGATGGGGACGGCGTGGTTGACGGCGTATCCGTGGCCGAAGTTGTCGCCGATGTAGTGGGAGAGGGCGCCGATGGCGAAGGCGAGATCGTCGGCGTTCTGGGCGTTGCGGAGGAGATTGAGGATGAAGTCTCCTGAGCGGACGTAGTGGGTGAGATTGGAGAAGAAGGCGTTGCCCGAGGGATAGTAGCCGGCATCCTGGATGGCGGAGCCGCCGTAGGCGTAGGCGTGAGCCTCGTCAATCTGGGCGGGGGTGAGATTGGGGTAGTGCTTGAGGAGGATGGGGCGAATGGACTGCTTCCAGGCGAGGTCGATGATCTCTTCGTGGGTCTGGACGGAGTAGGGGGTGGCGGAGCGGGGGAACAGAAAGAGCGCGAGGAGAACGAGGAGGGGCCGGAGAGGGAAGAACCGGGTCTTAAGCACGGCTGAGTGTAGTGGACGGGGAGGTGAGAAAGATACCTTCAATATGGTGCTCCGGGGAGAATTGCAAAACAGCAACGGTAAAGACGAGATGCGGGTTCTTCGACTGCGGCACTCACGATGATGCCGTGAGTGCCTCCGCTCAGAATGACGTTCACTTTTCATCACAGAAACTGCGAAGCCTATTTACCTACCTTGTGCGGAAAAATTAGTTGGGGACGGTCCATCCGGCTATGGTTTTTGCGAGGGTGGCCTGGTCGGTGGATTCGGAGGAGATGGCTTTGGCCATGTTGGGGAAGGCGGCCTCGACCTCAGGTGTTTTGGCCCAGATGGGAACGTCGGCGAGGGTGTAGCGATAGGAGACGTGGGTCTCGGGAAAGCCGTTGGCCGGGGCGGGCGGGGTGAAGGAGTCGATGGCGGTGATGTTGCGGTGGCCGTAGCAGAAGCGCGGGGCGTAACGAGTTCCGGCGGTGGTGAGGGTGTAGCGGCTGGACTTGAGGCCGGTCTCCTTGCCGATTTCGAGAAGCTGGGCCTTGGCTAGGGAGTTGAATTGCTTGATCTGGGCGGGGTCGGAGGTCTCGAGGGGGAAGCGCGGGGCGTCGGGGAAGAGGCACTCGCTGTGCTCGAGATAAAAGGCGTTGAGGCTCGTGGTGAAGTTAGCTGGAGTGGGCGCGGTTTTGGAGTCGCAGCCGAGAGCGGGCAGAGCAGCGCGGCGCTGAGGACAGCGGCGGCGTATTGGAGGAGGTGCGAGGGTTGAGTATGGGTGGCTTGGGAGGTGAGCGTGCAGTGCGTTCTGGTCTTGGTCACGGGTCTCGTCTCTTGTCGAACGTTATTAGTACCTGTTTGTTGGATGCAGATGGACGCGGTTGCGAGGTGTTATGGACCGCGTTTGCGGTTGTGGGAGGATGGATGGATGGCTGAACTCCAGAGTACAGTGCCGAGGCCCGGGTTGGCGAGATGGATGTTCGTGGCGGCATCCGTGTTGGCGGCAGCGTGTCGTCTCTTATCCGTGGCCGCGGAGATCGGAGCCGCTGATTCCGGTGGCTGAGCGGAAGGCGATGCCGGCGATCGCGCTGGAACAACTGGATGGCGGGACGTGGCGGTATGAGGATCATCGCGGCGAGGTGGTGCTGATCAACTACTGGGCGAGCTGGTGCGGGCCTTGCCGGATTGAGACTCCGGGGTTGGTGAAGATGGCGAACGACACGAAAGGGCTGGCGGTGATGGGGATCTCGATGGACGTGGGGGACCGCGAGCCGGTGCGGAGCTTTGTGAAGCAGATGCGGGTGCCGTATCCGATTGCGTTTCCGGAGAAGCTGTCGCAGGAGGCGCAGGCCATG
>CAWCPB010000004.1:0-137126 GCA_963797415.1 uncultured Acidobacteriaceae bacterium | reverse complement strand
CGGTTATGCAGGAAAGACAGTGAACGATTATCAAGTTGTAGTGGATTGGAGCACACCAGCTGGAACGTATGACATTTATTTCAGCGACATTGCTATTGTAAGCACAGACGGTACCGTCACTCCTATTTATGAACGCCAACAAGGTGCTACATTCACTTTAGCTGCCAATACTGCCCGAGACAAACGTGAGTGCGTTTGAGGAAGCCTCTAATCAAACGGGAGATTCCGTGCAGGGATATACAACAACAACGTATTATCATGGCGATCAGATTGGCTCGGCACGAATGATGATTTCCGCCGGTGGTTGGCCGGTCTCATCGGACACCTTCTACCCCTTCGGGCAAGAAAAATCATCCACTGCCGATCCAAATCATTACAAGTTCACCGGCAAAGAAAGAGACGCTGAAAGCGGCCTAGACTACTTCGGCGCCGGTACTACTCAAGCAGCATGGGAAGAATGATGAGTCCTGATCCTTCAGGGCTGGCCCTTGCCGACATTACCAATCCGCAGAGCTTCAATCTCTACAGCTACGTGCTGAACAACCCACTCAGCTTCGTCGATCCTAACGGCTTGGAATGCGTCTGGGATGACGGCAGCTTCGACTCCGCAGACGATAAGCAGACAGGCAGTCATGGTGGGTGCAGTGCTCAGGGTGGGACGTATGTTGATCCGAAAGCGTTCTCAACTTGAGGCGCAGGAGACTGGAGCAACAAAAGCAAACTGGACATCGCAGGGGTTGTCAGCTGATTTTTAACGGATCGAACAACTTTACAAATGTTTCGGTGAATGCGAACGGAAGCGGCTACATCGATCAAACTGCGATGGCTCTATCTGGGCGGCATCCCGTACATTGTGAAGAACGATTACAGTTGGTCCGGAGACCGCAGCTTGGCACTGGCGACCGGCGTTATGAAGTCAGGGCATCCCGAAAATCTGTTCGGTTGGAGTGACGGCACAACTCCGCAAAAACTCTGTTGGCGTTAGCCCTCTGGAGTAGAGTTGGGGCTACTGCGAACGGGCACTCTAGTTCGGGGTACACACCGCAGGCCGGAGGGGTGGATATGCGCTCCGCTAGTCCGCTCTTCAAGACCGTTCCCGTCGGAGTGTACTTGTCTCCCAGCGACCCGAGTGGAAACAGCGTCTCGTCTGTGAGCGCGGACGGTACGGTGAAGAAAGTTGGTGTGACTGCCTACGTGAATCTGGCACTGATACCCCCAACCTCAGCGATCCCCAGAACTGCCCCTAACCGATGCGAGGTGACGAGTGGAAGAGCAAAAGGGAGTGCCGGGGATCAGCCGTATAACGTGGTTCTGGGCGTTGGTGTTCACTTTTTTTACGAGTGGAGTGTTCGCCATGGGAGTCGCCCTCTACCTGTCCATCTGGGGTGCGCCTCAGACGTAAAGCTGGACTTGCCGTCTACGGATACCTGATCGTGGCGGTGCTGACGATCCTTGAGCTGATACCGGCTAGGATGCTATCGCACTCCGTTCCTTGGGAGGCGATCTTCACTGCCGGGGCGGTTCTCTGGATCGTCAGCGCGTTCGTACTTCGTCGGGAGTTCCAGCTTTACTACGTCAGACCGGATGGATCGCTGCCGCCGATCAGCCCACTGGTGGAACGCCCTTCTTCTCGGTCTATTACCTGAACTACTGGCTGTGGGTTCTGCGCGACACCGTTTAGCCGAATACTGCTGGGCCGTCCCTCCGGGGCGGCCTTGCTGCGTCTGGAGCCTTCCATCGAGAGCCGTTCCGCCCCGAGCAAAGAGCACGCTGCTTCGCATCGGGAGTAGGGTGACACGTCACCCCAGAATGGGTGCTACAGCAACCTTAGGTTGCTGTACGGGAACTTGCTGAAAACGGTGGCGGGCTCAATGGGTCGATGCAACACTCAGCTCAGACCCACATTCCTTGAAAACAAAAGCTAAAAGCGCTGGCTAGGATTAGATCAGCCGGAACCTTACCCTGGCTAGGTTTTGCCGACATCAACCAAACAGGTCGATTCTTTAAGGTAAGCATTTATGGAATCAGCTGATTAGATAGTGTTGCATCGACCGGTTGAGCTGGCCGTGGCTAATAGAAAAAATGTCTATGTTGGCGTTACTCTAGAGGCGAGCGCACGTTGCTGACGGGGAACCTCATGAGCTCGAACCCCTTAGCCTGTCTCCGGCCCCTTCGCTGTCCATCCTGCAACGCGCGGCCATCGCATGGCCTCCATCCAAAATCCAGTTCAGGCGGTGCCCTCTGAAGCCGCCGCTCCGCATCAAGAGCGTGAGCACGAAAGTCAGCGAGGCGGAGTTCGCCATGCTGGAGGAGCGTGCGCGTGCGAACGGGCTGACGCTCTCGGAGTGGGTTCGGGACGTGCTGCTGTCCGCGCCGGCGGAGCCAGGCGCGGAGTCCGGCGAGGTCGTGCTGGCCGAGCTGCTGGCCCTGCGGTCGCTGTTCCTGAATCTCCACTTCCGGGCGGGCAAGGTAGCCGCTGACGGAGGCGGAGATGCGCGGCCTGATCGAGCGGGCGGACGGGATGAAGATGCAGCGGGCGCGGGAGCGCCTGGCAGGCGGTTCGAACGGAGGCAAGGAAGGCGGACGGCGAAACCAATCCAGAGGAGGGCTGACGATGGCGGAATGGGGACGGAAGGAATACTCGAAAGCATGGCCGAGCCGGACGCCGGTGTGGACGTGGGCGGCGATCCTGCTGTCGGTGCTGTTCTTCGCCGGGATGCTGACGCTGGAGTACGAGCGGAGCTGGACGGCGGCCGAGCGGCTGTACCTGACGGACTACCTGAAGAGCGGAGCGCGGGGCAAGGCATCGGCGACGGCGCAGGCCAAGTACACGCTGCTGGAGGCCGTGGTCGGGAAGGGCCAGCGGCTCGTGATGGGCGACGAGATCGAGCCGGTGCCGGAGCTGGATGGCAGGCCGGGCTACCGGCTGACGGACGAGGGCGTGAAGGACGGCATCTCGCGGCTGAGCGCCTTGCAGCGGTACGAAACCAATCCAGAGGAGGGCTGACGATGGCGGAGTGGGGACGGAAGGCATACTCGAAAGCATGGCCGAGCCGGAGCCAGCGGACAACGAAAGCGGGGAGCGAGAGAGGCATGGAGAGAGTATCTTTCGTGAACTTCCATTGTTGCAGCGGGCGAAGCCGTTGGCGAGTATGTAGCGGGATGCCTCCAATGCTCACCAGAGGCCCGAGGTCGAACGTATGCGGCTCTTCCCTCGATTCGATACCCCCAAAAAACGGGGGATTTTCAAGGAAAAAGTGCCATTTTGTGGAAGCGTGAACGTGACTAACCTACGGTCTAGGAGTCCGGAGGTGCTAGAGATTTTACCCACCCCCGGAGTTGGCTCCCAGTTCTTGCTCACCGTACTAGATTCTCCCAGTGTTGCTCACAGAGAGGCAATGTTGCTCAAGGTGTAGGGATGAGCAATTGTGTCGATTCTTGAGCGACACTAGGAAGACTGAGCATCCATGCCCCTTTGAAGCCTTGTGGGCCTTTGGCGACTTGCAAGCGCATTTGAGCGCGGCGGAGGGTGGCGATTGATATGCCATTCTCATCCGCGATGCTCTGCACCTCTTTCACGGGGCGCGGACCTTCCGCCAGAGTTTCCCTGAGAAAGTCTTCCGCATCGTCTACGGCGCTGCGGTCTGCGGATGAGGCTGGAGCAGTGAGTAGGTCATTCGCCTTGAGTCTGCTCTCTCCATGCCATTGGAGCTTCCCCAGAATCGTCTATGGAGTAGCCGATGGAAGGCCCAAACTTCCCGAGGTTCGATTTTCGAGTGAGCCATGACGACACGGCCCTCCTGATCCGGGTCCGCTGCGACCAACAATTCGCTTCGAGCTGCTCCCGTTATGTCGATAGAACCCAGGCCACGATAGCAGCGCGTTCCCGCCTATTCCCTTGGAGAGATGCCGGGTGATGAGGATGGCGCATCCCGTCTTCTCTGCGAGTCTGCCGAGCCATCTAAGATCGGACGTGTTTCGTTCGCCCGGTGAGCGTCTACGTTGCCGCCCAGGAACGATTGCAGTGGGTCAATTATCGACTAGGCGGCCCTCGTACTTTGTGACTGCCTCTTCAAGTTGCTCCGTATCTTCGAGAGCTATTCCGCCGGAAGAACCGTCTTCGTAAAGCGTCCCTCGAAGCTAAAGAATCGGTGAGGGTCGCCACCCAACGTATCGAAGCGAGGTCTTAGTACGTGGGCTCGGAGAGTTCTCCTGCGTGAGATAAAGCACATTTCCGGGCGCTATCTCAGCACCCGTGAGCATCGCCCGGCCCCGCGTGAGCGACGCTGCAAGAGCCAGCGAGAGGAAAGTCTTGCCCACTCCAGGATCACCAGAGAGCAGGGTAATCATCTTGAGAGGTATATATGGCTCCCAGAGCCACTCCACCTCCTCAGCCCTTGCACGTCAGCAAGGCAGCTACCTCTGCATGGCGCGTCTTGCGTGTGAGCGAGGTCGCTTTGGGATACTTCGCTACATTCGCGGCGATGGAAGCACCTCATCCTCCGGCAACGGCGGCGAGCATCGCTGGCGGTTTTCCTCCTGCAATGCGGCGACGAATAGAGGTGGAAGCCATGCCGCTCTTGTGCATGGTGCCAGCGCGGGAGAGCAATGTATTGTTTCGCTTTCCCTCCGGAATGCTTTGTCTGGTGGGAGACTATAGCAAGAGTGGGCTTCGATACTTTGGCGATGAGCCACGCTGGAACTCCGCATTTGGATGGCTTCACCGTCCCATTCATAGCGCAGCCCGGAAGCATGAAGCGAAGGCGGAGCTACGACGTAGCCACCAGCGGCGCGTATATCAAGCCCTTTGCCCAATAGCCCGGCGCTGTTGCGAAGGTTGGCTCCGTCGGGGTGGGTGAAGTAGAGGTGAGCGCCCGTGCGCTCTCCGGTTGCCCCTGTCCGTCCAGTAAGCGCTCGGAGAGTGACAGGGAGCCAATGCGATGCTTCCAGAGCCCGGAGAGAGGCTTGCCCTTCCTCCCCGTCTATGTCGAGCACCCAGAGCCCGCTCTCCGGCCCGGTGGCGATACCGACGTTAGCCTCCGGCCATTGAGCCCACCAGCCGCGAATCGTGGCCACATCTGTGCTGGCCTCTTTCAAACCTGTTGCGGTGCGTGGATGTTTCCCGGCACTCTGGCAGTCGCTCTTCCGGCACGAGCAGCCATCCATAGTGGGATTGTGAAGCGGAAGCACGAGCCAGCCTCTCTCGGCGTATCGCAGTGCCTCCTGAAGGGTCGGAATGCCTGTGGCTTCGCGTTTGTCCGTTTCGCGGGTCGATGCTACTGTCTGCATAGTTGTTCTCCATTTTAATGCACCCGGCGGCGGTAACCGCCGGGGTTTTTCTTTGGCCTTCGACTAGGTAGCGAAACTCTGAGATGCGGTGCTCTGTTGAAGGAACGCCTCCAAGTCCCTCTTGGCAATGAGAGTGCGACCCCCGGCCTTCGTCCGTTTGAGTTTCCCTTGCGAGAGCCAAGCAGAGACCGTCCAGTGGGACACCCTCAATAACTCCGCAGCTTCCTTCGTGGTGAATAGATCGCCTACCAGCATTGATTGCTCCTGTTTGGAAACTTTTAGCTGTACATCTTGCTTCCTGTATGAGACTGTATATCCATGTTCTTGATATGTAAAAGTCAAAGATGATGTCAAATTCAATTTATTCACTCCCAATACATCCATTGCTGGAAACCCAAGGTGCTTGGCAGGCGTTTATCGGTAACGAGATCGATCCGGTCATCTCTTTAAACTCGGTCCGATGCGGCAGACCATTGAGCCAGACGGTATTCGTTATCAGCGTGAGCCAAATCGGGTCGAAGAGGCATTTGCCTTGCGGGAGCAGTTCTTCGCAATTCAAAATGCCAACGACGCTCTCCAGTTCTTCGAGCGGTACGGCCCCTATCAGCTAACGAAACAGTGGGACACTACGGCGCAGCCCGTCAAGCTGTCGCAGGTCTTACGAAGACGCGACTACTACCTCGACGCATTGCTCCACCGCTCCATTGACAACATAGGTAGGAAATACAGCGGTGATGAGTTGCGAGAGGGACTAGACAACATCTACCTGTGGCAGAATCTACCGATGGAATTGGTCTTCCGTCAGCCAATGACGGCGTTAGTGCGCTGCAAAGATGTTGAAGACGCTCTGAGGGCGACGGTGTTTCTTGATCGGCTCCGAGCGCTACCGTGGCAGCGATGCATCAGAGAGGATTGTGGGAAGCCCTTTGCGGTGAAAGGCCAGAGAGCAAAGCTATATTGCAGCCCGGAGTGTGCCCATCTGCAATCGGTGAGGAACTATAACAAACGACAACACACCGCGAAGATAGCGAAGGCGGCCAAACCAACCACAAAGAAGAAAGGCAACGGATAGGCCAATGACAATCCACAAGCGGGGCCGTGTGTACTGGTCTGAGTTTGTTCACAACGGGAAGCGCTACCAGCGAAGTACCGGAGTGAGGAACCAGCGAGATGCTCTTCAAATCGAAGCCACCATGCGTAGCAATTTGGCGAAGGGTGAAGTTGGGATCGTTGAGCGGAAGAAGGCCCCGACGCTCCAGGTTTTCAAAAAAGCGTTCATGGACGCCATAAAGGTCCGCTCCGCAGAGAAGCCCGCTACGGTAGGCTTCTACGCAACGAAGTTGGAGCAACTGCTCAAGCATCGCCCTCTCCGTGAGGCGCGGCTCGACGCCATTGACGAGGCCATGATCGAGCGTTATGTGACGTTGCGGCGCGCCTCTGTAGCCCCAGCAACGTGCAACCGCGAACTAGCCACCTTGCGGCGCGCCCTGCGGCTCGCAGAGGAATGGAAAGTCATCACCCGTGCTCCCCGCATACGGCTGCTGAAAGGTGAAGGCCAGCGGGACTTCGTACTCTCCCACCAGGATGAAGCAAAATACCTCGCGGCATGTCCTCCGCTGTTGCGAGATGCCGCCTCCGTGATGCTCGATACAGGTCTGCGGCTCGGTGAGCTTCTCAATCTCAAATGGGAGGACATTCGTTTCGAGCCCGCAGGTGCGGCCAAGTTCGGCTTCCTCAAAGTTAGGGTAGGGAAAAGCAAGAACGCGCAACGGACGCTCTCTCTTACGTCTCGCGCATCCGCTGTACTATTTGCACGACGGAAGCAATCTACTTCGGTCTATGCATTTCCGGGAGATTCGCCCGACACCCCCATTCTGGTGACCAGTCTCGATCACCTCCACCGTCGCGTTTGCGAACCAATAGTAGACGGGGAAAAAGTTATTCTCTTCCCTAGAGAGTTTGTCCTTCATGGACTCCGCCATACCTTCCTCACCCGATTGGGTGAAGCGGGAGCGGATGCATTTACAATCATGAAGCTGGCGGGACATTCCAGCGTCACTGTGTCCCAACGGTATGTGCATCCGACACCGGAAAGTTGCGAGTTGGCTTTCGAGCGGCTGGAAGCGCTCAACGCTAGGGCGCAGGCAAGGGCTGAAGGGAAAGAGTCCCTACAAAAGTCCCTACAGCCGATTGCGGAGAGCGCGTAACTCATTGCAGGGCCTGTAGCTCAACGGTTAGAGCAGGGGACTCATAATCCCTTGGTTGGGGGTTCAAATCCCTCCGGGCCCACCATATGACCTGTATCGAGGTTTTCATGCCTTAGTAGCTCGTAGAATGAGCTAGTTACGGTGTTCGTAAACCCATCTGGCGTGTAGATCAATCCTTCAGGAAAGATTCTCTTCTGTAGCCGCTTTTTCCCCTCCAAATCAGCGATTTGCCACGAGTACGCGGTGTTCCAAAGCGTGTGCCTTAGATAGCTCGCCGCCGTATCTAGATCGAGCGTTCTATCTTCTACTCGTCGCAGCCGAGATTCGAGATCAATCAAAGCGGAATCGGCCTTGCTCCGTATCGCGTTGTACTCCGCCACCGTCAACTCGCCATCGACCTTTTGCTCCAAAGCTCGACCCTTGCGCTGTTGCAGTCGGCCTATCTGTTGACGCAGAACCATCGCATCATTCGATGCACTGATTGTTCGGATAGCCAGACCTCTCGGAAGACCGCTTCGATGGCTGCCTCCTGTGCAGGATCAGGCACCAACGATTCGAGCAGCTCGAAGAAATCTGCCTCCACCTTCTCGCCTCTGACATTTAGGTGGCCGGATGCTCTATGGCAGCGGTAGTAAGGGAAGTGGTCACGCTTCCCTTTCGATTTGGCCCCGTTACAGGTTTCATACAGCGTTCGCAGAGGATCAATCCGCGCAGGGGAAAATCTTCTCTGTCGCTCTTGCGGGACACGTAGGCATTTCGTTTGCCGTCCATCACGTCTTGGGTCATCTGAAACAGCGATTCGCTAATGACAGGCTCGAAGTCGCCTCGTACGATCAGACTCCACTTCGTTACGTGTATCTCGCCTATGTAGATCGGATTTCTCAGTATGTGGTCACGCGTTTCGTCCGCGAGTTCCGCACCCGCGATGGATCGAAGACCTAACTGTGTCACGTGACGCAGTGCCTCGGCTCGCGAAGTGCCGGACGCTACTATCTCGAATAGCTGTTTCACGAGTGGACCACGCACGGGGTCTATCACCAGCGAGGGTTCGCCTTTACGTCCATTTAGATAGCCAGTAGGTGCCCTCCATACATATCGCCCCTGAGAGACGCGATATTTCATCCCGCTCAGTGCTCGTTGCGAACGCCGTGAATTGTCCAGTTCGCTGTTCGCGTCATGAATGCGTTGAATGAATATGCCCTCTGGGGTGGTATCGCTCTTTTCAGTGGCCGAGAGCACCTGCACCCCGAGATCGCGCAATTGAAGACGAAGTATGACGCCGTCGTCAAAAGAGCGGGTAAACCTATCGAACTTCCAGACCACAACCGCGCTGATCGACCCTTTCGGCTTGGACGTGATATAGCTCACCATCTCCTGAAGAACAGGACGATTTGTCGTCTTCGCAGAGACTCCAGGTTCAACGAAGACGCGCTCCGCGAAGTATTCGTTTGCCTTGCACCATGCGCGGCACTCCGCCTCTTGCATCTCTATTGAGGTTCCCTTCACTTGCCGTTGATCGCTTACGCGAACATAGATACAGACAGTCTTTCTCCTTACTGCTTCGGCCATTTGCTCGGCTCCTCGGGTTTACAGTGTCAAGGGCGTTGGCCCCGTGCTTTATAACACGCAGCGCATCGGCACAGCTGGTACCGTCGTCATCGTCGAGGGGGAGAAGGATGCGGATTCAATAACCAATCTTCAGTTTGGAGGATATGGCGGCGAGACCATCGGAGTCACGAGCGGAGCAAGCGGAAGCTGGCATCGCAAACTCGCGAAGCAACTCCGCCAGAAGGTCGTGATCATCATGCGGGACAATGATGCCCCCGGAGAAGCCTATGCCGAAGCCGTCAGGGCATCCCTTGACGCCGAGAACATCAAGTACAAGACCGTGAGCTTCGCGGGCACCGGAGCGAAGGACGTGACCGAATACCTAATGAATGGTCACACGGCTGAAGAACTGGTTCAGCTCATCGATAGCGATTGGGTCACAATGCCAGAGGGAACTCATCCAGCCGTACCGAACGAGTTGCGACACGAGGAGTATGACTTCGTTCCAGCGTAGCTGTCCGCAATGAGCGGACCTGATGCGACCTGCCGCGACGCTTATTAGTCGCGTAAGACTGAATCCACTTTCCTAAGCACTGCTCTCGAGACCCCAGGCAATCGTGAATAATCCTTGGTACAATTTATCACCGCAAGCTCTTGCCGAGGGCTTTGAAATCCGCCAACCTTCCTGTATGCGGCAAAGCGATGAGTCCGTAGCATCAGTTCAACGTGGTGTATTACGGGTTGAAGATCATGCAATAACGACATGATTCCCTTAATCGCCGCGACATGCTGTCCCGTTTGCAGGAGGATTTGCAAAGCGGATCGTCTCTGTTTTGCCGTTCTCCGGTGCACCCCGCAGAGGCTCTTACTGATCGCCTTATTCTTACAACGCCCGCCCCGCTTCAAGTTCATTCTGCATCGACCGTCGTTTGCCAAGCAGCTCTCCTATTGACTTACCACAATAATAACGTTGCCCTCGGAGCTTGTTTATGTACTCTTGCCTAATGGCTAGTGCCAATGCTCGTACCTCATTCCATGGATGATAACGACGATACTGCTACGATGTACAAGAGAATTTCATTCCAATAATTAGTAAGATGGCCCACCAACAAGTTCACCTAAAATAACGGACAATGATCAAAATTAACTACATCCTTACGATAGCGCTGTGTGTCTCTCTGGCTGGTTGCTCGTCCTCCAAAAAAGCGGCCGAACCCGCGCTGGCAGCGGTTTCTGAATCCACAGCCCCCCGAATCTACGTCACGAACGAAGTCTCGGGCGATATGACCGTGATCGATTCAGGCACCGCTCAGGTGATTGCGAATGTGCCGCTTGGCAAGCGCCCACGCGGCATCCACGCAAGCCCCGACCATAAGACCATCTACGTCGCATTGAGCGGATCCCCCATCGGCGGCCCAAATGTTGACGAGAGCACTCTCCCCCCCGCGGACCACAGTGCTGACGGCATCGGCGTCTTCGACGTGCAGCAGAACAAGCTCATCAAAGTCCTCCGCGGCGGTAACGATCCAGAGAACTTCGATGTCAGCAAGGATGGCAAGCAGATATACATCTCGAACGAAGACGACTCTGCCTTAAGCGTTTTGGATGTAGCCTCTGGAATAATCGTAAAGAGCATAAAAATGGGCGCTCAACCGGAGGGAGTTCAAATCACCCCCGACGGCAAGCTTGTCTATGTCACATCAGAGGAAGACGGCAATATCTCCGTCATTGATCCTGCTGCCGGAAAAAATCTCGTTACCTTCCCGGTCGGCCATCGCCCACGAAATATCGTCTTCATGCCTAACGGAAAACGCGCCTACGTCAACGCTGAGAACGATGGGACCATCGGCATAATAGATACGGCGAAGCACAAAATGATCGGAACGATCTCGCTCGGCAAACCCGGGCTCGTCAAACCGATGGATGTAATCCTCTCGCCAGACGCCACGAAATTGTATGTGAGCACCGGCCGTGGAAAACAAGTCGTCACGATCGATACCGCAACCAATAAGGTCCTTGGATCGGTCGAAGTCGGGCAGCGCCCCTGGGGTATCGCTCTCTCCCCCGATGGAAAGACGCTCTACTCCGCCAATGGGCCTTCCAACGACGTCTCGTTCCTAGATCTTGCCACCAATACCGTCACACACAAGGTCAAAGCCGGCACCGGTCCCTGGGGAGTCCTCGTGCTGGAGCGATAGATACAGGGATAGGATGAAAGCTCCAATGGATCAAGTTGCGAACGACAGCCTAACAACACTCAACACGGGCCATTCCGTGACCCGCTCCACTACCAAGGCCCGCGTCGGAGTCTTCAATGTAGGATTTCACCGCTACTGGCCGCAGTTTCCGGGACTGAAGGAGCAGCTCGACGCCTACCGCGTCGAGTTTGAAGAGAGGCTGAAAGAATTCGGCGTGGAGGTCGTCTCCGCCGGACTGGTGGATGATGTGGAGTCAGGCCGGCGTGCGGGTGACTTTTTCGCGGGCCAGAACGTCGATCTGATCTTCTGCTCAGTCACGACCTATGTGCAATCCGCCTTTGTGCTGCCGGTCGCCCAACGAGGCAAGGCCCACGTGGTACTGGCCGGACTGCAGCCAACACCCGCAATGGACATCCAGAAAGCAACCACCTTCGATCAACTGGCGCACGACAATGGCACGTCTCTGCCTGAGATCATGTACGCATTTCGCCGGTCCGCCATCTCCGCGGATGTCGTCTTCGGTATGCTGCGCGATGACCAGAGAGTCTGGAGCAAGATCAAGCAGTGGTGCGACGCCGCAAAGGTCGCTCATGTCCTGCGCAACGCGCGCATCGGCCTGCTGGGGCATCCGTTTGAAGGCATGCTTGACATGAATGTGGATCCTACTTCGTTCAGCACCGCGTTCGGCACGCACGTGGACATGATCGAGATGGGTGACCTCAAGAAGCGCGTCGACGATGCCACTCCATCTGAGGTCGCATCCATGAGCGCACGCATCGAGCAGTTCTTCACCTTTCCGGAACCAGGCTCCGACCGAGCAGTCGCCGGCAAAGTGACCGACGAGGCGCTGGATATGTCGGCACGCGTCGCCGTTGGCCTGGAGCGGCTCGTCGCAGACTATAAGCTGGACGGCCTGGCCCACTACTACCGCGGCCTCGACGGTAATCAAGACGAGCAGTTAATTGCAAATATCATCGTAGGCGCGTCCCTGCTAACCGCCAATGGAATTCCTGTGGCAGGCGAGGGGGACTTGAAAAACTGCGTCGCGATGATGATGTTGGATCGCCTCGAAGCAGGTGGATCTTTTTCGGAGCTGCATCCAGCGAACTTCACCGAGGACTTCGTCTTCGTTGGACACGACGGGCCGGGACATGTGGCCATCAGCAACCAGCAGCCCGCTCTCCGCGGCCTCAGCCTCTACCACGGCAAGTTCGGCCACGGCCTGTCAGTCGAGTTCAAGGTGAAGGAAGGCCCAATCACGATCGCCGGGCTTACAGTGCGCGAAAATGGCAAGTTCGCCCTAATTGTCGCGGAGGGCGAGTCGCTCGACGGCCCGATCCCCGCGACCGGCAATACCAACACGCGCTGCAAGTTCAAGCCCGACATGCCAACCTTTATCGAGCAGTGGACAGCCGCTGGACCAACCCACCACTTCGCTCTAGGGATCGGTAAACAAATTTCAACGCTGCAGAAGGTTGGGCGCCTCTTCGATTTGGAGGTCGAAGTGGTAACCCAATGATCAGTTCAGGAGCCGCCGAGCAGACCGCCGTGCCGATAACGGAATGGCGATTCCCTTGGTTCCTGTGCTGCATGCTCTTCGCCGCAACGGCGCTGAGCTTCCTCGACCGCCAGGTACTCTCGATGCTGGCTCCTCGCATCATGACGGAGTTCGGCATCAGTAATACCGTGTACTCGCGCGTGGTCTTCGCGTTCCAATTCAGCTATACGACAATGTTCGCGCTGGGTGGATACGTGCTGGATCGCGTCGGCACACGCGTCGGCCTCGCTCTGTCGTTGGGAGTATGGTCCCTCGCCAGCGCAGCGCATGCCTTGGTGCACGACGCATTGGGGCTGGGCGCAGCTCGCTTCGTCCTGGGAATAGGCGAAGGCGCCTGCTTCCCTGCTGTGACCAAAGGAGCAACCGAGCTTGCGCCTCCATCGCGCAAGACGTTCGCTATCGGCTTTGCCAACGGAGGCTCGGCAATCGGCGCAGTCATCGCTCCGCCGCTTACCGCGCTGCTCGCCGTCCACTTCGGCTGGCGCGGTGCGTTTATGTTTACTGGCCTGTTAGGCGGAGTGTGGCTAGCGCTGTGGCTGCTGGCGAAGTATAAAGAGCCCGTTGCAAAACCATCCCCTGACCGTATCCCAATCGAGTGGATGTCATTGTTTCGTGACGTTCGTCTGCGCAAGATGCTTCTGCACGCTTCCTCTTCGACCCGGTCTTCTACTTTTACATGTTCTGGATCCCTCAATTCCTCACACGCGAGCGTCACCTCTCGCTCGAGCAGATCGGCGCTTACATCTGGATTCCATTCCTCGTGCTAGGTTTCAGCCAGGTCTTCGGCGGTCGCCTCGCAGATGCACTGGTGAATTCGAAGAGATCTCCAAGAGAGAGTAAGCGGCTTCTATTGACGATCGCCGCGTTCGTGACGCCCGTCTCGTGGATAGCTTCGCTTGCCACTGACACCGTCTGGGCGATCGCGTTGATGTCCGTATTGATGCTTGCCCACGGCATTTGGATAACAAACTATCTGGGCCTCCTGAGCGATCTGTTTGCCGGCAGTACCATCGCGACGATCGTCGGCCTGACCGGCACCGCCGGAGGACTGGGGGGCATGCTCTCCACGCTTGCCATCGGCCCTACAGTAGACAAATTCTCCTTCGCACCAGTATTCGCAGTCTCAAGCATCCTATATCCGCTGGCATTGCTGGCCGTGCGCAGCGCATCGTCGAGTCCGAAGCTCGATCACACGTCGCTTTACTAAAACACCGTAACAACGAACCTCACCCCAATCCCCACCGCCACAAACCAGTATGCTTAACCCACCATGTCTCGTACCCGGCTAAGCCCCGAGCTCCCACATCCCTGGATGTGCCTCACAATATTCGCCGCGCTCTTTGCCGCCTCTCGCGCCGCTTCCGCCATCGAAGTCAAAATCTCCCCCCAGGCCCTCGAGCGCACCCTCCGCACCCAGCTCTTCAACTCGCCTGAAGGCCGTTACTACATGCGCGGTGACGCCAACTCCCCCTGCTTCGTCTACGCCGACAACCCTCACGTCACCTTCCAGCAGGATCGCATCGTCGTCCACGTCCACACCCGCGCCAAGCTCGGCACCTCCGTCCATGGCTCCTGCATCGGCATCACCCTCAACACCGACACTGACGTCTCCTTCATCCCCGAAGCCCAGGAAGAATCCATCGGCTTCCGCGACGCCCGCATCGAGCGTCTCAGCGACTCCCGCGAGCTCAACTTCCTGCTCGTCCCCTTCCTCAGCCGCAAGCTCCCCCAGCAGATGAAGGTCAACGCCGCCGACCTCATGCGCAAACTCCTGGCCGACTCCGCCCAACAGACCGGCTACGCCCTCTCCCTCAACAACCTCAAGCTCCACTCCATGCTCGTCGAAGGCCAGGCGCTCGACGTCGACGTAGACGCCAACATGAGCGTCAACTAACTCGGGCAAAGGAAACGCTTAAGCCAGCTCCAACTCGATCCTCTTAGCCTCAACATCCAGCCCCGTAATCTTGAAGCTCCGCACCTGCCCAGCCTTCACCGCCTCCGGCTTCGCAGCGCTCGTCGAAGCCCCACCCTTCCACTTCGCATTCAGCATCGAGCTCAGCGAAGACAGATCCAAAGCCCCGCCACTCGAAGCCTCCTCCGCAACCGGAGCCGCAGCATCCAGCCTGCACACAGCGACAACCCCCTCGCCCAACTCCACACGCGCCGTCCCGCCCGAAACCTCCATCAGTCGCCCGGTCACCTTATCCCCCACTGCATGCTCCGCCAGAAACTCATCGATCCCCGTAGGCACCGACTGCTTCATACTCAGCTTCAGCTGCCGCTTCTCTTTATCGAACTCCAGCACCTTCGCCTGCACGACCTGCCCCACTCGCAACACATCCGTCGGATGATTCAGCCGCCTGTCCGCAACAATCTCGCTGATGTGGATCATCCCCTCCACACCCTCCGCCACCTGCACAAACGCACCAAACTTCGTCATGCTCGCCACCGGCCCTGTCACCGTCGAGCCCACCGCAAACTTCGTCCCCGCCTCCGCCCACGGATCACCCAGCGTCTGCTTCAACCCCAGCGCCATCCGCTTCTCCGCCGGACTGATCCCCAGGATCACCGCCTCCACCACCTCACCCACCTTCACCATGTCCTCAGGCTTCCGCACCTTCTTCGCCCACGACATCTCCGACAGATGAATCATCCCTTCCACACCCGGCTCCAACTCCACAAACGCGCCAAAGTCCGTCACCCGCGTCACCGCCCCACGCACCCGCTCGCCCACTCTGTACTTCTCCGGAACCGTGTCCCACGGATGCGGCAGCAACTGCTTCATCGAAAGCCCGATCCGCTTCGTCGCCGGATCGATCTTCACAATCTTCACCTCAACCTGCTGCCCCACACTCAGCACATCCTCCGGCTTGCTCACCCGCGCCCACGAAATCTCCCCGATATGCAGCAGCCCATCCATCCCACCCATATCGATGAACGCGCCATACTCCATCAAGCTCCGCACCGTCCCCGAGACCGTATCGCCCTCCTTCAGCTCGGCGTACCGCTGCTCCTTCGCTCCACGCTCTTCCTCTTCCAGCACCACCCGCCGGTCGACGACAACATCCTCATCCTCCGTATCCAGCTTCGTAATCCGGCAGCGAATCTCCTGCCCCACCAGCTTCTCCATCTCCGCGGCATCCCGCACCCCACTCCGCGAAGCCGGCATAAACGCCCGCGTGCCGACATCCACCGTCAGCCCGCCCTTCACCACCGCCGTAACCGTCCCGCCAATCGTAGCCTTCGCCGCAAACGCCTCCTCCAGCGATCCCCAATCCTTCGGCTGAGCCACCTTGATCTTCGAAAGGTCGTAGTACCCCTCCTCGTTCCGCCCCTTCGACGTAACCAGCATCCGGTCCCCCACCACCGGAACCTTCCCATCCGCAAACGCCGTCACCGGCAGCACGCCCTCGGTCTTGTACCCGATATCCAGAAACACCGACTCCGCCGTCACCGCCACTACGGTAGCGTCAATCTGCCTGCTGCCACCCTCTTCGCTCTTTCGCGGATGGCTCTTATCGAACCCGGCCAGCATCTCGCCAAACGATTCGTTCTCTTCCATCTCAGGCTGCACGGCGGACGATCTCGGGAAATTCTGCGAGGACATAATCAACAACTCCATTCAAAAATAAATTCCTGCTATGAAAACTAATACTCCAACTCATGCGGAGCAGGCCACGCCAGCGTCCCATCCTTGCGGATGTAGTACATGAACACCTTGTGGTCGCCGTTCACCCGCACCGCCACAATAATCCCCGTTCCCCAAAAACCCGTCCCATCCGTCTTCGAGATATCGACATGGTGCGACGTGATCGGAGCATTCACCGGACTAGACGATGTCCAATCCTCCGTAAACCGCTGTAGCGTGTAGTCGTACTTCTGCGGATGTTGCTGCCAATCGGGATCGTTGTAGTAAATACCATACGCCTTCGGATAATCCTTCGCCTCCAGCGCATTGAAGAAAGCATTCACCCGATGCTCCGCCGGCAGGTTCGAGAAGAACCATCCATGCCCCAGCAGAAATCCGGCCAGGAAAGTCACCACCACAACCACCACCAGAATCAGCGCGCCGATCAGCAGATTCCGTTTCCGGTTCTCTTCCCGCTGGTCATACTCCGGAGCATTCAGCAGCGTCATCGTCCAATTACCTCCTCTCTATTAGACACCGAACTCAAGCCCATCGTTCCCGATCCGTTGCGAATCCACCACTTTATGAGATAAAGAAGTGGAGAATCTGCTGGAGGTCTCTCCCGTTACGTCCGCCGGCCTTCATCCGCGCCCAAATGCTCCCCGGTACACGTCAAACTCCGCCCCTTCCCCCAGCAAATAAACCGACACCACATCAAACCGCACCGGAACCTCCCGCCGCAGCTTCTCCGGAAACCCCTTCACATACGCCCGAGCCATCTTCCGCAGCATCTCCCGCTTCCCCTCGTCCACTGCAGACTCCGCAGGCGCCATCTCATCCCGTCCCACCCGCGTCTTCACCTCAATAAAACACAGCCACTCCCCATCCCACGCAATCAGGTCGACATCTCCCAGCACCTTCGCGCTCCGCCATCTCCGCGCCACCACCACATACCCCAGCCCCCGCAGATGAAACAGCGCCTCCCGCTCCCCGCGCAGTCCAACCGCCAGATGCGGCGCGACTCTCGCTCCACCGAACCTCTCGCCCAGCCTGTCCAGCCCCCGCAACACCCGTGCCTGTAGAGCAATCATCGACATTTGGATATCCTAACCGCCAGACAGCTTCTTGACAGAGCTCTGAACACACTGTCTATAGGATGGACCCCATGAACGTACTCCTCTTCGGCGCAACAGGCATGGTCGGACAAGGCATTTTGCGCGAATGCCTCCTCGACCCCGGCGTGGAGCAAGTCCTCTCCATCGTGCGCAGCCCAACCCCGCAGCAACACCCTAAACTCCGCCAACTCGCCCACAAGGACTTCTTCGACTACTCAACCATCGAGCCCGAACTCACAGGCTTCGACGCCTGCTTCTTCTCGCTCGGCGTCACCTCCGTCGGAATGTCCGAAGCGGAATACACCCACCTCACCTACGACCTCACCCTCGCTGCCGCCAAAACGCTGGCCAGACTCAACCCCAGCATGATCTTTCTCTACATCTCTGGAGCCGGCACCGACAGCACAGAACGCGGCCGCACCATGTGGGCCCGCGTCAAAGGCAAGACCGAAAACGATCTCCTCAAACTACCCTTCCGCGCCGCTTACATGTTCCGCCCGGGATTCATCCAGCCCCTGCACGGCATTCGCTCCAAGACCAGTCTCTACCAGGCCTTCTACACCCTGCTCAACCCCATCCTGCCCTTGCTCAGGTCCACCTTCCCCCAGTACGTCACCACTACCGAGCAGCTCGGCCAAGCCATGCTCCGTGTCGCCCGCAGCGGCTACCCGCGACCCATCCTCGAATCCAAAGACATCAACAGCCTCTAGCGGCATGCACGGCAAGCCCAGGGCGCCGTACCCTGGAACAAACAGCTCAGTTCAAGCAAAGATTGCGTGAATCTTCCATAGCAAGCGAGTGTTACAAAACAATCTTCAGACGTCGATAAATCAAACCCTTCCACTCCCATAGACCATGGCATAAGTAGATTCGTCGTCAAAAGTCAACCCATTGCCTCCGTCGCCGGACCCTGCGATACTTAACCGTGCCCATCCTGCACAAATTTCAATATCAAATAAAGAGGTCGCGGACATGTCTGCAAAGTACATCTTCGTAACGGGCGGCGTCGTGTCCTCCCTGGGCAAAGGTCTAGCCGCAGCCTCCATCGGCTGCCTGCTCGAAGCCCGCGGTATCAAGGTCAACCTCATGAAGTTTGACCCCTACCTCAACGTCGACCCCGGCACCATGTCGCCCTTCCAGCACGGCGAGGTCTTCGTCACCGACGACGGCGCCGAAACCGACCTCGACCTCGGCCACTACGAGCGCTTCACCCACGCCCACCTCACCCGCGACAACAACCTCACCACCGGCCGCATCTACGAACAGATCATCACCAAGGAGCGCCGCGGCGACTACCTCGGCAAGACCGTCCAGGTCATCCCCCACGTCACCAACGAGATCAAGAACGCCATGCGCAAGGTCGCCCACGACACCGACGTCACCATCGTCGAGATCGGCGGCACCGTCGGCGACATCGAATCGCTCCCCTTCCTCGAAGCCATCCGACAGATGCGCCAGGATCTCGGCCGCGAAAACACCGTCTTCGTCCACGTCACCCTCATCCCCTGGATCGCCGCCGCGCAGGAGCTCAAGACCAAGCCCACCCAGCACTCCGTCAAGGAGATGCTCTCCATCGGCATCCAGCCCGACATCCTCCTCTGCCGCTCCGACCGCGCCGTTCCCCGCGAGATGCGCGCCAAGATCGCCCTCTTCTGCAACGTCGAAGAGCCCGCCGTCATCGCCGCCCGCGACGTCGCCAGCATCTACGAGGTCCCCCTCACCTTCGCCGCAGAAGGCGTCGACGAGCTCGCCCTCAAGTACCTCCACATCGAGACCCCGCCACCCGATCTCAGCAAGTGGCAGGACATCGTCTATCGCGCCTACAACCCCCGCGACGAGGTCTCCATCGCCATCGTCGGCAAGTACGTCGAGTACGAAGACTCCTACAAGTCCCTCAAGGAAGCACTCGTCCACGGAGCCCTCGCCCACAACCTCAAGCTCTCCGTCACCTGGATCGAAGCCGAAGGCCTCGAAACCCCCGACTTCGCCGCCCAGCTCGAAGGCTTCGACGGCATCCTCGTCCCCGGCGGCTTCGGCAAGCGCGGCATCGAAGGCATGCTCAACGCCATCCGCTACGCCCGCGAGACCGGCACCCCCTACTTCGGCATCTGCCTCGGCATGCAGACCGCCTGCATCGAGTACGCCCGCAACGTCTGCGGCCTCAAAGACGCCAACTCCGGCGAGTTCGACCCCGGCACCCCCCACCGCATCATCTACAAACTGCGCGAGCTCACCGGCGTCGAAGAGATGGGCGGCACCATGCGCCTCGGCGCGTGGCCCTGCGTCCTGGAGCCCGACTCCCTCGCCGCCCACGCCTACGGCACCACCGAAATCTCCGAGCGCCACCGCCACCGCTACGAGTTCAACCGCGAGTACGAAGCCCTCCTCACCGGAGCAGGCCTCCGCCTCACCGGAACCACCCCCGACGCCACCTACGTCGAGATCGTCGAGATCCCCAGCCATCCCTTCTTCCTCGGCTGCCAGTTCCACCCCGAGTTCAAATCCAAGCCGCTCGAGCCACACCCGCTCTTCCGCGACTTCGTCGCCGCCAGCTACGAAAACCGCCGCCACAACATCGAGCACCACGCCAACCTCAACCTCGCAGCCGACCAGCACCAGTAAGTCCGACCACTCACTCTCACAAAATCAGGATTCCTCGATGCACGTCGACCTGGAGCTGAACCAAGCCCAGCAACAAGCCCAGCAAAGCACCGGCGAGCCATTCCGCAGCACCGTCTGCATCATCGGCGGAGGCATAGCCGGCCTCATCCTCGCCAAACGCCTCGCCGACAAAGGCATCGACGTCCATCTCCTCGAAGCCGGCGGCCTGCAACCCGAAGAGCGCAGCCAGGCCCTCTACCACGCCGAAATGGACGCCGAAAACCATCGCGGCTCCAACGACGGCCGCTTCCGCACCTTCGGCGGTTCCTCCACCCAATGGGGCGGTCAGATCCTCCCCTTCACCAAAGACATCTTCTCCCCACCACCCGGCTCACCCTCCCTCCCCTGGCCCATCGAGGAGCGCGAACTCACCCCCTACTACGACGAAGTCCAGCGCATCCTCGGCGTCGACCCGCTTCCCTTCACCGCCGACCTCCTCCCCGCCCTCGGCCACAAGCCACCCGCACCCTCCAGCGACATCCTCATCCGCTTCGCCAAGTGGACCCCATTCAAACATCGCAACCTCGCCCAGACCGTCGGCGCCGAAGCCCTGGCCCATCCTAAAATCACCGTCTTCACCCACGCCAACGCTGCCTCTCTCTCGCCTCGACCCCGACGGCCCCACCCACATCGGCTCCGTCCGCGTACTCAACTACGCCCGGCAGGAATTCACCTTCACCGCCTCCACTTCGTTGTCTGCGCCGGCACCGTCGAGAGCTCGCCGTATCCTGCTCTGCTCCCCCGCCGATCCCCAACCCGCACGACCAGATCGGCCGCTACTTCCACGATCACGTCGCCTACCACGCATCTCGCCTCTTTCACTCTCCCGCCCGCGAGCGCATCATCGATCAATTCGGCCCCTTCTACGTCGACGGCACCATCCACTCCTGCAAACTCGAAGCCTCCCCCGAACTCCGCGGCCGCGACCGCCTCTACGCCGTCATGGCCCACGTTGTCGTCATGGAGCCCGATGACTCCGGCACCGCCGCCATCCGCAACCTTCTCCGCTCGCTCCAAAGCGGCCGCATCAAAGAAGCCATCGGCGCCAACCTCCTCCCCATGCTTCGCGGAGCCGGCGACGTCGTCCGCCTCGCTCCTCTACTCCCGCTTCAAACGCCGCCGCGCCGTCAGCAAGCGCGCCGATCCTCCGCCTCAACATCGACACCGAACAGGCCCCCAACCCCAACAACCGCATCCACCTCTCCCCGACCCAAACCGACGCCCTCGGCCTACCCACCACCATGGTCGACTGGCGCATCAGCCCACCCGAGCAGGAGAGCGCCGCCCGCTTCGCCTACATCATCCAGCGCCTACCTGCAAAACCTCGGCCTCGAGCCCGCAGGAGTGGGACCACACCATCGTCAACGACGGCGAAATGCCCTTCATGCTCGACACCAACCACGCCATGGGCGGCCTCCGCATGGGCGACAGACCCCACCGCCAGCGTCGTCGACCCCAACCTCACCGTTCCACGGCCTCGACAACCTCCACATCGCCAGCTGCGCCGTCTTCCCCTCCGGCAGCAGCTCCAACCCCACCTTCACCATGATGGCCCTGACCCTCCGCCTCGCCGACCACCTCGCCACTACCCTGACCACACCAAACTAGCCACAGACCCGGGTGCCCCATCTTCGCCGCGCTTTTTGCGGCTAAGGTGGGCATCGCCGCAAAGCGCGACCGCATTCTCTACCCAGCCCGCGCCCCCACTAACCCCCGCAACAACTCCAACTCCTCCGCCGAAAACCGGCACCTCTCCACCGCCGCAACATTACTCTGCAATATGCCGCACCTGCATCATCGCCGGCACCACCGCACTCACACCCGTCCCCTCGCAAAACGCAGTTCAGCACCAGCTCCGGCAGCACCTGCGGATCACCCGGATCAAGCTTCTCCCGCAGCGCAACCGGCAGCCCATCCGCACTCACGCAGCCGCTCTACGACCGCCTTTCCCGCCAGCCGCACCAGCTCGGCCCGCCAAACGGATGATTCGCCACCAGCAGCAGATCCCCATTCCGCCGCGTCTCTTCCACAAACCCCATCGTCGAAAGATTCACCGCGAACTGCGCCGTCGCTCAGCACCTTCGGTCTCTGCTCAAAATACCGCGAGATCACCGGCAGCTCCCCCGATATCCCCGCCATCCGCACCTTGCCACTCTCCACCAGCCGCCCCATCGCCTCCAGCAGATCATCCTGCTCCAGCACCGTCGCCGGAGCCGCATGCAGCAGCAGCATATCCACATACTCCGTCTTCAACTCGCGCAGACTCGTCTCAAAGCTCGTCCGCAGCGTCGTCCACCGCTAAACTGCCCACCCACAAACTGGTCCCCCACGCCTGCCGCTGCACCGTCTTCCGCAACCCCGGAAACACCCGCAGCGCCGCCCGCGCCACCGGCTTCAGCCGCTGCTTCCACCCACCCTGCTGCGCCCGGCAGAATCCCAAACTTCGTGCACACCACCACCTGACTCCCGCCGCCCGCGCAGAAACTCCCCCACCACCCCCTCCGACTGCCCATACCCATACGACCGCGCCGTATCATAGAGCGTCATGCCCGCATCGAACGCCGCGTCCAGCGCCTCCAGCGATTCCTGCCGCGCCACCCGCCCCTCCATCGCCGCGCACCCAAAACCAAGCACGCTCATCCGAGCCCAGTCCGCACGCAGCCCCTTTATAAATCGGAATCGTCCGCACTGCGCTAGTCTACCGCCTCGGCTAAGCCAACCCATTCCGCCGAATCACCTCTTTATAAAACTCCGCACTCATCTTCGGCGTCCGCTTCTGCGTCTTGAAGTCCACATAAGTAATCCCAAACCGCTTGTCATACCCATCCGCCCACTCATAGTTATCCAGCAGACTCCACAGAAAATACCCGCGCACCGGAACCCCCTCCGCCACCCCGCGCTGCAACTGCGTCAAATAATTCCGCAGATACATTACGCGGTCAGAGTCCAGCACCTTCCCCTCGGCATTCAGCACATCATCCGAAGAACACCCATTCTCCGTGATGTAAATCTCCTTCACCTTCCACAACTCCGCCACAATCTTCGGCGTCCAGTACAACCCCTCCGGACAAACCCTCAACCACGCGCTCGCCATATGCGGATACGACTTCGGCGCCGGCACCATCGCATACCCCTTCTCCGACCCATCCGCCTGCACAAACGCACCCGCATATAAATTGATCCCCACAAAATCCATCGGACTCGAAATCGTCTTCAACTCCGCCGCCGTAAACTTCGGCGCATCCGCCCCCAGCCGCTTCAGATAAAGGTCCGTATACCGGCCCTCCATAATCACGGTCAGGAACATCGCATTCTCCTCCCGCATCGCCTTCTTCGCCGCCGCAATATTCTCCGGCGTCTCGATCACCGGCGTAGCCGCCGTCGGATCATCCGCAATCCCCACCTTGGTCCCCGGCTTCGCACTCGCCCGAATCGCCTGCACCGCCAGCCCATGCCCCAGCACCGCATGATGAGCCACCTGCGCCACCTGCCCCGCATCCAGCCTCAGCCCCGGAGCGTGCCGCCCATCCCGATACCCGCTGTTCACAAAGCTCCGCAGCTCATTCAGCGTCATAAAGTGCTTCACCCTGTCCGACAACTTCCCCGCCACATACCCCGCATACTCCGCAAACGCCTTCGACGTATCCGCACTCTGCCATCCACCCTTATCCTGCAACGCCTGCGGCAGGTCCCAGTGATACAGCGTGCAGAACGGCTGAATCCCCGCCGCCAGCAACGCATCCAGCATCCGGTTATAAAAATCCAGCCCCTGCGGATTCGGCGCGCCCGTCCCCATCGGAAACACCCGCGGCCACGCCACCGAGAACCGATAACGCCGTCAGCCCCAGGTCCTTCATCAACTGCACGTCTTCCTTATAAAGATGAAAATGATCGTCCGCGACATCCCCCGTATCGCCCTTATTCGTCTTCCCCGGAATGTGCGAGAACGTATCCCATATCGAAGGCCCGCGCCCTTCCTCCGTCACCGCGCCCTCCACCTGGTACGAAGCCGTAGACGACCCCCACAAAAATCCCTTCGGAAACGTCCGCCCACCCGCTGCTCTCGCAGCCTGCGCCACAGCCTCTTCACTCGTCCCCGGCAACACCGCCGCACCCGCCGACGCCCCCACCAACCGCGCAAAGCTCCGCCTCGTAAACCGACTCATCAAACGATCTCCTCTGGTACAGCAATATCAGTGCCTTCCTCACTTCACCGCCCGGCGTAGTATAGCGTTCCGCATACAGGTAAGTTTAACGACTGGAGTCTTTGCTCTAGGTAATGTCTTAACTTCTAAGCCGGAGTTTTTGCTTCTGGGTAAGCCAAGGCTCTCCAGCCTTGGCATCCTTGGCGCCGCCACGAAAGCGGGGCTTTAGCCCTTGGGGTTTGCCTTTGCCCCCTCTCTGCATTCAAACCACCCGATATTCCCAAAAAAGTCCCAGACAGTGCATAGCTCCGCTCCAAGCATCCAACCCAATAACTTTCTTCTTCACATCCTCCATCCTGCGAGTAAGATCGCCACAAGCTCCAACCCGCAACTCCACATAAGACAACTATGACCACTCAATACAGCTCTGGCCGCGCCCCCTCCGGCACCTTCCTCGCCTTCCTCCTCGCCCTCATCCTCGGAGCCGCCGCCATCATCGTCTTCCTCCGCAACGCCACCACCGGCTTCCCCGCCCGCCTCGCCACCTTCATCACCGGCCGCACCACCACCTTCGATACCTCCGTTCCCGCCGTCGTCCAGAAGATCCAGCGCCTCAACCGCCTCGAGACCGTCGTCTACTCCACCGACACCGTCGTCGAAGGCTCCAAATCCAGCCCCGTCCTCCCCGACCTCCTCGGCGGCGACCGCATCCTCCTCGTCGTCCACGGCCAGTCCATCGCCGGCATCGACCTCAGCCTCCTCAAACCCGAAGACGTCCGCATCACCGAGAGCAACGGCGCCCGCAGCATCCACGTCACCCTCCCCGCCTCCCAGCTCTTCATCACCACGCTCGACAACCAGCACACCCGCGTCTACGCCCGCTCCACCGGCCTACTCGTCCCCGTCGACCAGGACCTCGAGACCGAAACCCGCGCCCGCGCCCAGGACCAGCTCCAGAAAGCCGCCCTCGCCGACGGCATCCTCGACGCCGCCCGCAAAAACGCCCGCGCCACCGTCACCACCCTCCTCTACAGCCTGGGCTTCAACCAGGTCGACGTCTCCTAGCGCGCAACCGCTCAAGCCAGAACCGCGCTCTGCGTCAACCAGGTCGACGTCTCCTAAAAGCACACCCTCTCAAGTCAAATCACACTCCGCGTCGGCCACATCGACGTCATATGCGCTCCACGCGCAACCCAAAGTCACTCTCTGCGTCAAATAGGTTGGACGTTAGTGAATTAATCGCTTAGTCACACAATCCGTACCCGCAAAGGTTCGCCCCACTAACCCGAACGGGCCATATGCCAACTGTAACAAACCTGCGATATCATCATTGCAACATGAAGTTTCTACCCCAATCCCGCCTCTTCGACAAACCCATCGACGCCACCCCTGTCCTCGTCGTCGGCGATCTCACCTCGCTTGAAGAGCAGGAAGAGGAAGAAAACGAGTCCACCGTCATCAAGACCATCGGCTGGATCACCGCCGGCATGGGCGCCGTAGCCCTTGGCCTCTTCCTCGGCCGCGAGCTCCGCCAGCGCTACAAATTCAACCACCGCACCCCCTATGACATCTACTCCCACGCCGGCGACGAGCAGGACGTAGACTTCGGCCTCGGAATCTAAGCTCCCAAGGCTGCCTGAATCTTCGGTTATCTTTGTTAAGAAGGGTAGTTGATGGGTTCCCCTGCAGATACTCTCCGCAAGATGCCTCTAGGTGATGTGGCCTTTAGAGTCGCTCGTCGCCTCGTTCACATTGGCCGCAAAGTGGCCCACCCCAACGTCCCCACCAACCTTCGGCTTACTCACATCACGTTCCAGGGAAAACGGCTTACCATGCCTCCACCGCCGCTCCTCAATTGACCGCGGGGTCATCCAGCAATGCTTTAAGGAGAGGCAGTACGATCTGCCCGCTGGTTTCTACACGGAATTCATGCAACGTACCTACGAACAGATCCTCGTCGCGGGACGTCAACCCCTCATCGTCGATTGCGGCGCGAATATTGGGGCCAGCGTTCTCTTGTTCGCCACCCGCTACCCACGGGCTCACATCCTCGCAATTAACCGGCACCCGATAATTTTGATCTTCTTAGCCGCAACTGCGCCGGTCTCGACGTAGACCTCCGGCAAGCGGGCATCTCCAATCTCGACGGCGTCTTGCGTTTGGACGATCCCGGCGAAGGTCCCTGGGGCTACCGAACAACCTCGACCGGTAAGGGTCCCGAAATCCCCATGATCGCCTTCAAAACCTTGCTCGCCTCCAAACCCGGCTCCCGTTACCAGCCCTTTTTCCTCAAGATCGATATTGAGGGCGCTGAAAAGACCCTCTTCGATTCTGACCCCTCTTGCATCAACCAGTTTCCCATCATCGCGATGCGAGCCCCACGACCGGCTTCTTCCCGCAGAGGGGTCATCCCTTTGATTCTTCCGTTTCCACGCTGCCGCCCAAGGGAGTCGTGCGTAGCCCACCAGAATGTCGTCTCAATCGCCCTCCTCGAGCAAGAACCGATGTCGTCGTCGAATTTCGGGGCCGCATCGCCACGAGCCAACGAGCAGCACGTGGACTTTGCCCTCGAAATCTAGAAATACCCATTCAGTCGTCGGCAAATCGCAAACTTGTCCATTGCCGGCTCTCAGCGTCTGTTCCCAGACGTGACGCTCTGGCGTAGCAACAGGTCACACCCTCCTCATTTACTCTTATCTCTACGATGACCAAAATAGCCTTCCTCTTCCCCGGCCAGGGATCGCAGTCCGTAGGCATGGGCCGCGACCTCTACGACCACTTCCCCGTCGCCCGCCCCATCTTCGACGAGGCCGACGCCGCCCTCGGCTTCCCGCTCTCCAAGCTCATCTTCGAAGGCCCTGAAGAACAGCTCAAGCTCACCGAGCACACCCAGCCCGCCATCCTCACCGTCTCCGTCGCCGCCCCGCGCGTCCTCGCCGAAAAAGGCATCCTCCCCGCCTTCGCCGCCGGCCACTCCCTCGGCGAGTACTCCGCCCACGTCGCCGCCGGAACCCTCAACTTCGCCGACGCCGTCCGCACCGTCCGCGACCGCGGCCGCTACATGCAGCAGGCCGTCCCCGCCGGCCAAGGCGCCATGGCCGCCATCCTCGGCCTCAACGCCACCCTCATCTCCGAGATCTGCGCCCAGGCCTCCGACCAGCTCACCCCTCTCCCCACCACCTCCGACGCCGAAGTCCTTCGACCCCAGCCTCGCCGTCGTCTCCCCCGCCAACCTCAACTCGCCCGACCAGACCGTCATCTCCGGCGCCGAGGCGCCGTCCAGCGCGCCGCCGACCTCTGCAAGCAGGCCGGAGCCAAACGCACCGTCATGCTCCACGTCAGCGCTCCCTTCCACTGCGCCCTCATGCAGCCCGCGCAGGACGCGCCTCGCCACCGACCTCGCTGCCATCGCCTTCAACGACCCCGCTCATCCCCATCGCCGCCAACGTCGACGCCCGCCTCGTCACCAGCGCCGACGACGCCCGCGACTGCCTCATCCGCCAGGTCACCGGCGCCGTCCGCTGGGTCGAGTGCATCCAGCTCCTCGCCGCACAGCGGCGCAACCCACTTCATCGAAGTAGGCCCCGGCAAAGTCCTCTCCGGCCTCAACCGCCAGATCCTCGGCAAAGACTCCCCCATCCCCACCCTCAACGTCGAAGACTACCGCCTCCCTCGAAAAGACCCTCGCCGCACTGGCTTCATGACTCCGGGGATTGTCATCCTATACACCACCCAGAAATTGTCATCCTGGAGCGACACGAAGGATCTGCTTCGCGCCTTTGCCGTTGCTTGCTCGACATTACCACCGGCCCATCAATTGGCTAAAAGCGTTATGTCCATCTGATAAAACCTGAACAGATTATTTCTTCCCGCCGAATCCGCAGTCACCAGCTGGTAGCGATCAAGCACGTCCTCCACAAAGTCGATACGTTTCGCTTCCGGAATATGCTGGCTCCACTCAATGAACGTGACCGAACCGAAGGCCCGGAACGCGGAACGCGATTGAAAATCCCACACTCTGTCTCCGACCTGCGTCTTGAGAACCTGAAAT
This sequence comes from uncultured Acidobacteriaceae bacterium, assembly GCA_963797415.1. GTDB lineage: Bacteria > Acidobacteriota > Terriglobia > Terriglobales > Acidobacteriaceae > Edaphobacter. Next base: position 108,726 of record CAWCPB010000004.1, on the reverse strand, counting down.
CCGCAGTCCTCCGCCAGCGCGGCATACTTTTCTGCCGTCAGGTGCAGATAGGGATCGTGAAAATCCTTGAAGTACTCAATCCATCGAGCCGACAGACGTGTCTCTTCGATGATGTCTTCAAGACTCGTCCGCTCTCCTTTCGGCACCAGACGCAGTTGAGCATGCCCTTTCGCCTTGAGTGCCATGCGTATCGATTCCAGAGCAAGCGCCTGCTCAGGAATCCAGTGAAGCGCGTTGAATGAGAGGACCAGATCGAACTCCTGCTTGAACGGCAGATGACGAGCATCCGCTACTGCGAACTCAAGATTTAGCAACCGCGCAGGATCACGATGAGCAGTGGCGAAGGAAACCATCTCCGTTGACGCATCCACGCCGACCACTTTACCTTGCGGTACATGCGCAGCAACCTCAGACGTAACCTTCCCATTCCCACACCCGACATCCAATATCGATTCCGTCCCTGTCAGAATCAGTAAAGATAAAGATTCTTCGGCCATAGTCGCCTGCAGTGCGGACAGCCGAGCATACTCAGGGGCATTCCATTCCGTCATGCCGAAACCCTATACTTCGCGATGTACTCCGGCGAAGCTCATTCCCCATTCCAGGATCTTCCGGCGCAGGAATCTCTCCATTCACCAGCCGCAATGTCTCCACATGCGAAGTATCGCTCTTCAAACTTCCCGACTCGATATAAATCGCATTCGGCATCGCCAGCAGCATGTGCATATTTGTCGGTCCCCCCCCATGACTCGCCAGCTCCACGTTGAAACGCATCAGCAATCGCTGCAATCTCCATCCACTCCGAAACCCCGCCCGCGCGACGATTATCCGGCTGCACCATGTCTGCTCCGCCTTGCGCAGCAGATCGAGAAACTCGTACTTCCCGTAAAGGTTTTCGCCAGTCGCAATCCGAATATCCAAAGCCTGCGCCAGCGCCCCGAACTCACGCATCTCATGCGGCATCATCGGCTCCTCGTACCAGAAGCAGCCCATCTCCTGATAAACCCGCCCTCGCTGCAGCGCCTCCGGTAAAAGAAATTTCTGATTAGCATCCACCATCAGCCGACGATCCTTACCTAACATCTCCTTAGCAACTTGGATGCGCCTTACGTCATCGTCCAATCGTATTTGCCGACTTTGATCTTCACCGCATGGAATCCTTCCTCAATGCGCCTTCGATCTGCCCCTTATAAATCGACAGATCCTCATCGTTGTCGTAGTACCAGCCACACATGTCGTATGTTGGCAAACTAGCGCGATAACCACCAAGCAGCCGAAATACCGGCATCTTCGCCACCTTGCCCACGATGTCCCAGAGCGCCAGGTCCACCGCAGCCATCGCGAACGTCACTAGGCCCCGCGTCCCGCTGTACTCCGTTGCTTGCCACATATCCTGACGCAGCTTTTTGTTCATGGTGGGATCCTGCCCCATGAGAGCCGGCTTCAACTTCCCTGCAGAATCGTCTTCCGCGACCCTCGGCCCGCCAGGCTCCGCCCCGAACGAGACGTACGCCCAGCCAACGTATGTTCGCATTCGTTTTCAACCGCAGCACTACGCCTCCGCCCTCCGCGCCAAATCGATGGATAGCATCCATGAACGGCTTACCCGGAGGCATGCGGAGAACTTCCGTCTCCATCTCCGTAATCTTCAGTCCTTCGTAACCTCGGCCGATTGCGCGTGCAGTCGTGAAGCAACAGGCAAACCGAGAACAGAAGCCGCCGCCGAAGTCAAAAAGTTCCGTCTATTCACGATGCCCGTCTCTCCTGGAATCTGAGCTGCACTGATACTACTTCTCAAACCGAACTACCGACGGAGAGAAGTTGACAGTGACCCTGACTCCATAGCCTGCCTAAGTAATATCCCTGTAACCTTATTTATCAGCCCAAGTATTGTCACCTGGAGCGACGCGAAGGATCCGCTTCTGTCGTTGTCGCTGCTTTTGCGTTGCCTGTGCTCTTCCTCCCACCCCAAACCCCACGTCATCTCGACCGAAGCAACGGACAGTCTACATCGTCCGCTGCGCAGTGGAGAGACCCCTGTATTTCGCCTTTGCTGTTGTCTGTTTTGCGCCTTTGCCGTTGTCTGTTTACGCCTTCATCCTCACCGTCCCAAAGGCATAAATATACTTGTTGCACCAAGGAGTCTCAGTATTCGCTTCTCTTGGGGCGAATGAGTCCGGACAAGTAAAGCTATCCATGCCACTCCCGCAACGATGGTAATGGCCAGCCACTCGTAAATACGCGGAAGCAAAATTGAAGTGTTGGCAGGCTCCGCAGCACTCCGCCAGATGCAAAAGAGCAGCCAGTAGATGGCATCGAGTCCAACGAGGGTAAGCAGGATAAGCAACACTGCCCCCATCGCGATACGCGTTTTTTCTCTTTCCATGTCAGCTATGCTCTCAGTCCCAGCGTAAGGGGGCAGCGATAAACTTTATGGCAGCAGAATTAATGGCTTAGCTCTAAATCGTCCAGAACCGTAGGGATCTGCCTCTGTTCTTGCTTTTGCCGTTGTCCGTTCTCGTCTTGTCTGTCTTACGCTGTTGCTTGTTTTACATTGTCATTCTGAGCGAAGCGAAGGACCCTTGTCTTTCGCTTCTGCTTTTGCCTCTGTCTTTCCTGGAGTATCTGCTCAGAAATTCCCACACGCACGTGTCAAGCCCTCCCACGGCCTATCTTCAGCAAGAGAAGCCAAATAGAGCTGGCGTATTACCCCCACCCAACCAGCTAGAATAGAAGCAGAGATCAAATAAGCAAGCGGCACTGGACCGAAGACGAGAAACCATAAGTCAATGAATCCAGATACTTTACATCTAAAGTCTCTAAATAGAAGACTTTAGCAGGCAGTTCGACGAGAAGTCCGAGACCTAACTGTCCTGAATCGAAGACTTTAGACCTTAAGTACAGGGATGGGGGGATACCCCAACACAAACATGGGAGAGACCAGCATGCAGCCCAACGACATCGTAGAAAACTTCACCCTCCAGAACCAGGACGGCAAGACCGTCAACCTCACCGACTTCAAAAACTCCCCCGTAGTCCTCTTCTTCTACCCCCGCGCCGACACCCCCGGCTGCACCATCGAGTCCTGCGGCTTCCGCGACGCCTTCGAGAAATTCCAGAAGGCCGGCATCGTAGTCCTCGGCATCTCCCGCGACACCGTCAAAGACCAGAAGAAGTTCAAGGACAAATACGACCTTCCCTACGACCTCCTCGCCGACCCCGACATGGAGCTCATCAACCGCTACGACCTGGTCAAGCCGAAAAATATGTACGGAAAGCTAGTCAAAGGCGTAAAGCGCACCACCTACCTCATCGCCCCCGCCGACGCCCGGGCCACCAGCGCCTCATCCACACCTTCGAAGAAGTAACGCCCGAAGGCCACGCCGAAGAGGTCCTCGCCCTCCTCAAGAAAAAGTAACCGCTTGCCACATATTCGCGACGTTTATCGTCGCTAGTGAGTATCGTGCATTAGCACGACCGCCTTCTTCAATCAGACCGAACCTTTATCCGCTCGCTACTTTCCAGCCCCATCCACCGGCCGAGCCGCCGCGCTCGAACTATCCGCATGAGACTGGATTATAGTCGCCTTACCCTGTTGAGTCAACACGTCTCCCTGCATCAACAGCGCAACCACCACCACTCCCAATATGAACCAGCAAGCAATCAGACTAACTCCACCCGACTCACTCATATATGCGACACCTTACTCTGTAAGATGACGACCCTCCAATCCACGTTGCACCGCAAGTCACCACAGCAATTAACCCCACAGCTAACCCCACAGCCAACTTCTTCCCGCCATTTGTGTCTCACATCAGTAAGCAGGGATGAGGAGGAGCCGAAACAATTGCGTGCAGCCCTCTCCATCCTCCTCGTCCCTGCCCTGTTGGCTCCCATCGCCAACTCCCAGACCGCTCCCGAACAAGCCCTCCTCGACCTGACCAACCAGACCCGCGCCGAACACCACCTCCCGCGCCTCGCCTGGGACCCCGTCCTCGCCCGCGCCGCCCTCCTCCATGCCCAATTCGTCGTCCAGTACGTCGCCGACGGATCCGCCCCCCTCGGACACCAATACCCCGGAGAACCCGACCTCACCACCCGCGCCGCCCACGCCGGATCCCACTTCAGCACCGTCTCCGAGAACGTCGCCGGCCACGGCACCACCCCCACCGAGATCTTCCAGGCCTGGATGAACTCCCCCACCCACCGCGCCAACATCCTAGATCCCCGCCTCAACGTCGCAGGCATCGCCGTCGTCCAGAACCACGGCCTCCTCTACGCTGTGCAGGACTTCGCCCGAGTCACCCCCACCCTTGCCCCCAGCGAGATAGAGCGCCGCGTCACCCAACTCCTCCGCGACCACGGCCTCGCACCCGCCCCCTCCAACGCCGACGCCCGCGCCACCTGCCCCATGCAAACCGGCAGCGCCGGCCACCCCTCCTTCATCATCCAGTGGGACGGCGCTAACCTCGCCGACATCCCCGCCACCGTCCTCCAACAACTCCCCAACCCCACCGCCCACACCGCCGCCGTAGCCGCCTGCCCCAGCCAGCGGCACGACCAGCCCTTCACCACCTATCGCGTCGTCATCCTCATCTACTGAAAAGCCCTAATGTGAACTCAGATAAACCGTGGGATGAGAAGGGATGACAGCGCCAACAATCGCCCCAAGTACACCCCCAATACCCAAACCAACCGCAGCCGCCTGCCCATTGCTAGGGCCAACATAATCCTTGTGATCACTGACTGTTTCCACCAGAATTGCCGCTCCCAAACCAGCGCCCACCCCCGCTCCAATGAGTGTATTGCGAAGCCGATGTTGATGGTCCATCAGCTTCACACGGCGAACATCTGGCTTCGAAATTGTCTGTTGACCCGAGGTCTCTTTGTACGTAATCCCCGCATCGGAGACACTCACAAATGCACCCGAATGTTTCTTCGAGGCGGCATCAAGTACTTCAATCGTAGATCCCGGCTGCAGGGCACCAAGGTTTGCCCAGGATGTTTGATCGGTTTTAGCCAGAGCCGCGCAAGGGATGGCAAGGACACAAATCAGGAACAGGATCTTTCGCATACGAGCTGCATTCCTTCCTTATTGAGGGCGCCAGCATACCATCAAAACTCGACACTCCGGCAAGAAAACCTTTTCGCGTCGGAAAAATTGCTGGCCTAGCCCAATAATTCCCTTGCAGCAGACGACTCAACTATGCGATAACTACGCTATGCGAAGTACGCGAAACGTAGTAGAACCCGAAGATGAGCCCACAATCGGCCACTACTCCGACCCGCCCCTGCTCGTCCTCGCCAGCCTCGCCAGCGGCCCGAAGCACGGACACGCCATGATCGAAGACATCGCGCGCCTCTGCGGAACCCGCCTCGGCCCCGGAACCCTCTACGGAGCCATCGCCCGCCTCGAAAGCCAGGGCTGGATCAAGCCCCTCCCACCCGAAGAGCGCCGCCAGCCCTACCGCATCACTCCCGACGGCCTGCGTGTTCTCCGCGCAAAACTCACCACCCTCCGACAGTTCACCAAAGCCGGCCTCAAGAGGCTCGAAGCCTTATGAACCCCACCCTCGCTCGCCTGCTGACACGCCTCTATCCCCGCCGTTGGAGAGAGCGCTACGGCGAGGAGTTCGAAGCGCATCTCGAAGCCGGCCCCAACAACCTACGCACGTCTGCCGATATCATCTGGTCGGCAATCTGCGAGCACATCGTCCCCACTCGAGGAGGCACCATGGATCAACATCCAACATCTTTCGGCACCCTCGTAAAGCAGCCGACCGCCTTTCTTCCAATGGCAATGTCGCTCACAGCTCTGGCAATCGTGCTTGGTTCCCTTGCAATAAAAGGCGTCGTCCATCAGGCCGACGAAGGAACAGAAGCCCATCTCTGGCAGCTACTCATGGCAGGACAGCTTCCAGTCCTGCTGTTCTTCGCGATCAAGTGGCTGCCACGAGCTCCAAAACAAACGCTCTATGTAATGGCACTCCAAGCCGGAGCTGCACTCGCATCCATGGCCCCAGTCTTCTTTCTCAAACTGTGATTCAACTGTCCGCTAGCGACGTCCACGGCCGGTTCCAAACGATTGCCCCCTCGACGGAACTTTCCCGTATTTGCCTCGTATTTAAGATGGCTAAAATCGTGCCTGTAAGAAGCGACAAGGCGACGAGGCAAACATGCACACCTTACTTCGAGATCTTGGCTACACCTTGCGTCAGTTGCGGCGCTCACCCGGCTTCGCCCTGACCACCGTACTCACGTTGACCATGGCGATCGCGGCGAACGTAGTCGTCTTCGGAGTCCTCAATGCTCTGCTCTTCCATCCGCTGCCCGTCTCACAGCCGCAGCAGATCATGCAGATTCAGGGTAAGCAATCCAATAACCTCACCCTCTCTTATCCGAACTACCGCGACGTCCGCGACCGCAACAAAACCTTCTCCGATGTAGCCGCCGTCCGCATCGCACGCATCGGTATGGGCGTGAATGGAACCGCTCAACCTGTATGGGGATACGAGGCCAGCGGAAATTACTTCGACATGCTAGGCATCAAACCCCTGCTTGGACGCTTCTTTCATCCTGCCGAAGACGTCAAGGTGAACGGCAGCCCTGTCGCCGTGTTGAGCTACTCCTGCTGGCGCGTTCGCTTTGCAGGCGATCCCCACATCGTCGGCAAAACCGTCCTTGTTAACAAGCACCCGTACACAATCCTTGGTGTGGCCCCGCAAAACTTCATCGGCACGGAGAAGTTTATTTGGCCGGAGATCTGGGTGCCCTACCAGAACCAGCTCGATATTGAAGGGCACAGTCAGCTCGAGCGGCGTCAAAATAGCGGCTCTTGGGTCGTAGGTCGGCTGAAGCCCGGCGTCGATGTAACGCAGGCAGATGCGGATCTCGGGCGTGTCGCAGCGCAGCTCGCAATGGATTATCCAGATGTAGACAAGAGGATGACGCTGCGAGCGGTCAAACCCGGCTTGTTAGGCGATGTAATGGGTGGCCCGGTACGGCGTTTCCTGACAGGAGTCATGCTGTTGGCGTTGCTCGTCCTGCTCGCAGCCTGCGCCAATCTCGGCGGAGTATTCGCAGCCCGCACAGCCGATCGGGCTCGAGAGTTAGGCATCCGCATCGCAATCGGATCGAGCCGCGGCACTATCGTCAGGCAGTTGCTCACCGAATCTGTCTCTATCGCCCTCATCGGCGGAGCCACAGCCACCTTCGTAGCATCTGCGCTACTGCGAGCCCTCACACACTGGCAACCGGCTCATTTTGAGATTCCAATCCAGTTCCTCGTCGAACCGGATACCTCGGTTTACCTGTTTGCAGCATTGCTAGCCCTGTTCACCGGTCTCGTCTTTGGCCTGATCCCTGCACGGCAGGTATGGAAGACCGATCCGATTGAGACACTCAAAGCTGCTGGAAGCACAGGATACAGAGAGCATCGATTCGCCGTCCGAAACATTCTTCTCGTAGTGCAGATCGCTCTCTGCTGTCTGCTCGTAACCGCATCGTTCGTCGCAATGCGCGGCCTGCACCGAACGTTTACGATGCCCCTTGGTGTGAACCCGGAAAATGTCACACTCGCGACGCTCGATCCCAATTTCGCCGGCTATCACGACGCCGAAGTGGCGACGATACAGAAGAGGCTGGTGGATGCGGTCGAACGGATTCCTGGTGTCGCAGGAGCAACGCTCGCAGATACCACCCCTTTGAGTGTCAACACTTCAAATACAGGGATATTTCCCCCTGGCACGACGGATTTCAGTTTGGCCAACACGAAATTTAATGCGCAGTTCTTCGAGGTTTCTCCGAATTACTTTGCCGTAGCCGGGACACACCTCGTGGCGGGACGCGCTTTCAACGAACATGACGACATCAATGCGCCACAGGTAGCGATCGTAAACGAGACCTTTGCCAAACGGCTGTTCGGAACAGTCGATGTCGTGGGCAAACACTATCCCACTGGAGTAGGCCGCCAGAAAGAGATCGTCGGCGTGGTGGAGGACGGAAAATATGAGGCCCTCACCGAGAATCCCAAGCCGGCCGTCTTCTGGCCTATCCAGCAGGAACCAAACAGCGATACGGTACTTCTCGTGCGTTCCGCGCGCAGTCCGGCAGAGATGATCCCTGCTGTCCGACAGGCGATTGCCGGAGTGGACAGCGGCATTCCCGTATTCAACATAAGCACCTGGTCGGACGCTCTTAGCCTCCAGACTTTTCCGCCCGCGCCGCAACAGTCGCCCTCGGCATCCTGGGCACACTGGCCATGATGCTCGCAGTCACCGGCATCTTCGGTCTGGCAAACTACACCGTCTCCCGCCGCATGCGCGAGCTAGGCATTAGCGTGGCCCTGGGTGCGCAGAACCGTCAGGTGCTTCGCACCGCCTTAGGGAGAGTAGGTTGGCTTCTCAGCCTGGGATCATGCGCCGGACTCCTGCTTGGCATCGGAGCAAGCAAGCTACTGACGAGCATCGTCTATCAGGCCACCGCCGCCGACCCGCTGGTACTTTTCATGGTCGCACTCACCATGGCAATTTTGGGTCTCGTGTCGGCAGCCATCCCCGCACGCCGCGCATGCACGTCGATCCGGCCATCCTCCTCCGAGACGAATAAACAATGCTCCAGCCTCCGGTACGCTAGGAGTCACCATGGGGCTGTACGCACCAAAACCACAGATCCTCAATGGTCGATGGAACCCGCCGGCGATCAAGCGAACAAACTGACTGAACAAAATTCCCCAACGAATAGGCTCCCCGCGTTGCATATCAAAATTGGAAAAGAGGAAGCCCCGGAATCGCACCGGGCTTCCTCTCAGAAGAGATCGATCGACTCATGAACCATCAGTCACCCTCGACTCCGCTGCCTGACGCAGGCTTTGCATACTTGCCGAAGAACGCGAAGATGCTCCCCGCGCCGTGCTCGATGGCATCAGGGTGACCGACTCCCGGCATCTCCTTGTTCTCGTACGTCATCTTCAATGCGCGCATCTTGTCGACCCAGGGCAGAATTCTGGTAACAGGCACCCTGTCATCGGCACTCCCATGCACAACAATGACCGGCATCTCCTTGATACTCTCCAGCATCTCAGGCTGCTGGATCGACATAGCGGGTGCCGATAGGCCGACCGCAGCCCAGATATCGCTGTACTTCACAGCGAGATGCATTGCTCCGCCTCCCCCATGGACTGGCCTAACAGGTAGATTCGGTGGTCATCAATATTGAACTCCTTGCGCATGAGATCAAGAACGTTCATCACGTCCTTTTCGCTCAACTCGCCGAGGTTCTCGGGCGATGTACTCGGTGAGCTAGGTCCATTGGCGCCATACCAGCCCTGGAGGTTGTAGCCTGTTGGCGCGGCAACGATGTAGCCGTTCTTGTCCGCGGCTTCGGTAAGGAAACGCATCAGTCCCATCGGCGGCACGTTCATGCCATGCAGCGCGATGACAAGCGGACTCGGCTTTTTCTTGTCGACCTTGTGTGAGTCGAATACGTCGTATTCAATCTTCTCGTTCGTCCCTTGGAATCGGTACGTTCGTTGTTGGACTCCGGCAACGCTGCCACCTCCACCCGGGCGATCACTCCGACCATGCGGTCCGGCACCACCGAACGGGGGCCTCCCTCGTCGGGCCAGTCCATCGTCAGCAATGCCCACCAGGGCGAAGCACATTACGATGACCGCCGACATCCTCGATATTCCCACGACCGCTCTTCTTTCTGCTTTTCGCGAAGCCGAGTCTTGCACCGCCGTTTGCCGGCGCGCCGGTGTTGTCCTGATTTGGTCTTAAAACGGCCTTGCCGTGTAGGTTTGGTCCCCGATCGAAATGGTTACGGAATGAATGTCATTCACAGTCGTATGCCTTTGCAGAGCAAAGCGATCATCCGATACTCAGTTCCACCCACCCATCTCAACCATCGTAGGAGTCAGTTCCGCCGAGCCTTTCAACAGGAGGGAGACTATCTCTCATGAGAACGTTGCCCACGACTCGTTCCTTTCCCATCATCAGGACCTTCAGATGAACAGGTGGCAGTGATGACAAAGTGAAAGTACCGTCTTTGCGGGGAATGCCAATTACGAGAAATCTGTCATCAGCCGCATCTATTGCAACGGAAAAACTCAGACCATCGTGCTCGATGTGAGCGATCAAACGACCGTCCTTGCAAGCGGGAGCCTGCGCAATTTGCGCCCTTCCAGTTGGAGCACAATAACCAATCGAGGCGATTATTGCGGCTAACACAACTAACTTCATCGCTGCCTCCGAAAGATTGAATGATGCAAGTCGCTGATGATAGTAAACCGAATGCCTTTCCAATGTCGGGATCCGCAAATTAGGACACAACCGAATCATCAGCCGTCAGCCATTCCTTGCACTCCGTTGTCTATCACTCTCCCACTCAAACTCCTGTCAAGTCCCAAAACCACCTAAACCAATGATTCAAAACGAAATCGAGATGGCGTAGGAGTTCCCCCGCAATCGCTATAATTGAAGCAGGAAGAAGGTAAGCCCCGGAACCTCGCCGGGGCTTACCTTTTTAGAAGATATCCACCCGTAACCATTTTGTTTACTCATATTTAGCTGTAAGTCCTTTCGTTGCACGATTTTAGCGAGGGATATACTTCCCGTAAATACTTGCATCAAAAAGACTTATAGCCGGGCAATGGGGGGGACCCCTCCCCTGAACGTAAATGAACTAGCCGCACTAGAAAGAGAAGAGAGGAGGATACATGCCGCACCGAACCACCATCGCCGCCGCATCCCTCCTCACCGCCACAGCCGCCGCCGGAGCCTGCACCTACGCCGCACTCTCCGCCCAGTCCCAGCTCTTCGGCAAAACCCTCATCGCCCCGCCCAACCCCAACGAGATCGCCCTCACCTACGACGACGGCCCCAACGACCTCGCGACCGAGCGCCTCCTCGAAGTCCTCGCCCGCCACAACGTCCGCGCCACCTTCTTCATGATCGGCCGCTACGTCCTCGCCCGCCCCCACATCGCCCGCGCAGTAGCCGCCGCAGACCACCTCATCGGCAACCACACCCAGACCCACCCCTGGCTCGCCTGGCAGTCCGAAGCCCGCATCCGCGAAGAGCTCACCGCCTGCAACCACGCCCTCGAAGACACTCTCGGCATCCCCGTCCGCTACCTCCGCCCGCCCCATGGAGCCCGCCGCCCCGCCGTCCTCCGCATCGCCCGCGAACTCGGCCTCACCACCGTCCAGTGGAACCTCCTCGTATACGACTGGCAACCCGTAGACGCCGCCACCATAGCCTCCCGCATCACCCAGGGCATCACCCGCAACCAGCGCCGCCACCGCGCCACCAACCTCCTCCTCCACGACGGAGGACACACAAGCCTCGGCCAACCCCGCCTCCCCACCGTAGAGGCCACCCGCCTCATCCTCGAACGCCACGCCGAGGCCATCTACACCACCCCCGAAGCCTGGAACGAACATTAAGCCCACAACCCAAGGCCCGCAACCCTAAGCCCGCAGCGCACCACGAGCCGCATTCAGCACCATCTCCACCTCCCGCTCCCCATGCGCCGTCGAGATAAACATCGCCTCATACTGCTGAAGCCGGCAGCCACACCCCAGCCTCCATCATCGCCCGGTGAAACCGCCCAAACGCCGCCACATCCGACCGCGCCGCCGAAGCAAAATCCTCCACCGGCCCCTCCGTAAAGAACCACGTAAACATCGACCCCACCCGGTTCATCGTCGATCGGAACCCCAGCCTCCCGAGCCACCCCCGCCACCCCTTCCGCAATCGCCGCCCTCAATCCGCTCCAACCACGGATAAATCTCTCTTTACCGCCAATTAGCTCCTTCAAAGTAGCGATCCCCGCCGCCATCGCCAGCGGATTCCCGCTCAACGTCCCCGCCTGATAAACCGGCCCAAGCGGAGCCAGAAACTCCATCACCTCCGCTCGCCCACCAAACGCCCCACAAGGCAATCCTCCGCCAATAATCTTCCCCATCGTCGTCAGGTCCGGCCTCAATCCCATACAGCTCCTGCGCTCCTCCCAGCGACAGCCGGAATCCAGTCATCACCTCATCCACAATCAGCAGCGCACCATGCTCCGAAGTGATCCGCCGCAAACCCTCCAGATATCCAGCCGCCGGCAGCAATCGTCCCGGCATTCCCCACAACCGGCTCCACGATCACCGCAGGCAATCTGCCCCGGATGCAAGGCAAACGCCGCCTTCAACCGCAGCCAGATCGTTATACGGCAGCGCCAGCGTATGCTGCGCCGTCTCCTCCGGAACCCCAGCCGATCCCGGAATCCCCAGCGTAGCCACCCCCGACCCAGCCTTCACCAGCATCGCGTCCGAGTGCCCGTGATAACACCCCTCGAACTTCACCACGAACTTCCGCCCCGTAAACCCTCGCGCCAGCCGAATCGCCGACATGCAGGCCTCAGTCCCCGAGCTGATAAACCGCACCTTCTCCACCGACGGCAACACTGGCGCACCAGCTCCGCCAGATCGGCCTCCCCGGCATGCGACGCCCCAAAGCTGGCACTCCGCCCCGCCGCCTCCCGAATCGCCTCCACCGCCGGCGCGAAACGCATGCCCCAGGATCATCGGCCCCCACGACCCGAACATATCCACATACCGGTTCCCATCCACGTCCCACAGATAAGCACCCTCCGCCCGCGTCACAAACGGCGGATCCCCCCCACCGCGCGAAACGCCCGCACCGGCGAATCCACGCCTCCGGGAAGATAAGCTTCAGCACGTAGCTGCAATTGTCGAGAGCGGGTCAGATCGCGAGTCATCCCTAAAGTATAGAGGCCGCCAACCGCTCATACCTCCCACGTCCAACTCCGAAAATCACCGTTACCCGCCGAAATAGAAACTTCAGCGAATCTTGTTAACAGGCCCTGAACACTCCTCCTGCTAGACTTAAAATTCTTTCCAAGAGAAATCTGCACGGAGCTCTACCTTGCCGGACGACACCTCCCCAACGCCGAACACCAACGCCAACGATCAAACCGCTCTCCCGCATGCGTCCGCAGCGCCGTCCAGGCGCCCCACCGGCTCGAAGCAACTGACGGCAGCCATTGACGCCCCTGTAAAGAAGAAGTCCATCAGCTACGCCGACGCCGGCGTCGACATCTCCTCCGGCGACCGCAGCAAGCAGCGCATCAAGATGCTCGCCCGCAAGACCTTCAACAAGCAGGTCCTCTCCGAAATCGGCGGCTTCGGCGGCCTCTTCGCGCTCGACCTCGAGAAATTCCCCAACCCCGTCCTCGTCTCCTCCGCCGACGGCGTCGGCACCAAGCTCAAGGTCGCCTTCGACCTCGGCATCCACCACACCGTCGGCCAGGACCTCGTCAACCACTGCGTCAACGACATCGCCGTGCAAGGCGCCACGCCCGCTCTTCTTCCTCGACTACCTCGCCACCGGCAAGCTCGACCAGACAACATCGTCGAGACCGTCGTTCAGGGCCTCAGCGAGGCCTGCCGCGCCAACGGCTGCGCCCTCATCGGCGGCGAGACCGCCCAGATGCCCGGCTTCTACGCCGACGGCGAGTACGACCTCGCCGGCACCATCATCGGCGCCGTCAACCGCGACAAGATCATCACCGGCGAACACATCCAGGTCGGCGACGTCCTCATCGGCCTGCCCTCCAACGGCCTGCATACCAACGGCTACTCGCTCGCCCGCAAGCTGCTCTTCGAGGTCGCCAAATACGGCCCCGACCAGTACGTCAACGAGCTCAAGGACAAGACCGGCGCCGCCCTCATGCGCACCCACCGCAGCTACCTCTCCATCATCAAAAAGCTCACCGGCGCCGAAGTCGTCCACGGCATGGCCCACATCACCGGCGGCGGCATCACCGAGAACCTTCCCCGCATCATTCCCAAGGGCATGGGCGCCGTCGTCGACCTCGCCTCGCTGGACGCGTCCCACCCCTCTTCGAGCACCTGCAGCAGCTCGGCAACGTCGAACAGGACGAGATGCTCCGCACCTTCAACATGGGCATCGGCCTGATCGTCGTCGTGCCCGCCGAGACAGGTGAAGAAGGCCAAGGCCGTCCTCAACCGCGCCAACGAACGCCACCGCATCATCGGCCGCATCACCCGCGGCGAACGCAAAGTCACCTACAACTAGCCCATAAATCCCGAAGAACTGTCTCTGACGATCCCCTTGGTCCAAAAAACAAACAATGAGGTGCTCTGCCTGAGAGTTCCTTCACTACGTCTATCAATCATGCCTCTCTCCGGCAAACTCATCCTTCGCCGTCGAGGCCGCCCCAAGCTGATCGCTCTAACCCTTTACCTCTCTCTGTACGGCCTGCAATATCCTACCTGCGCCCAACAGCTATCCTCATCACCTTCAATCAACTTCGAGCTTCCCAGCGCACCCGGCGAACAGGCGCTCAACCAGGCCCCCTTCGGAAGCATCACCGGCATCATCGTCGATAGCGACGGAGCCTTCGTCATCGGTGCTCACGTCAGGCTCTCCCGCGAAGACCTCGCATCCCCCGATCAGCACCCCAGTGACCAGCTAGCTCTGTCCGGCAGCGACGGAAGCTTTACCTTCGCTAATGTACCTCCCGGCTTCTTCAAGCTCACCATTGTGGCGACTGGGTTCGCAACCCGGCAAGTATCGGCCATTCTCCCCGCCGGAGAAAGCTACGAAGCACCGCCAATCTCGCTATCTTCAGCCGTCTCAATCGGCGTGGAGGTTACGGCTACCCGGGAAGAGATAGCTCAAGCCCAGATCGAGGACGAAGAGAAGCAGCGCATCCTCGGCATCATCCCCAACTTTTTCGTCACCTACGAGCCCAACCCAGTTCCTCTAACCCCAAAGCAGAAGTTCGAACTCTCCTGGAAAACCTCAATCGATCCTGTCACCTTTGCAACCGCAGGATTGATCGCAGGAATTCAGCAGGCCAACAACGACTTCCCCAGCTACGGACAAGGCGCACAAGGCTATGGCAAACGCTTCGGCGCCTCCTACGGCGACCTCTTTATCGGCACCATGATCGGTGACGCCATCCTTCCATCCGTCTTCAAACAGGATCCGAGATACTTCTACAAGGGAACCGGTAACATCCGCTCGCGCACCCTCTACGCTCTGGCCAACGCCGTCGTCTGCAAAGGCGACAATGGAAACTGGCAGTTCAACTACTCGGGTATGCTTGGTACCTTAGCCGCAAGCGGAATCTCGAATCTGTATTACCCCGCCTCCGATCGCGACGGAGCGGCTCTGACATTCGAAAACTTGGGCTTCAGCATTGCTGGGAGCGCCATCTCAAACCTGTTTCAGGAGTTCCTCATCCTCAAACTCACTCCTCACAAGCCACCGCTTCCGCAGTCCCAACCCTAAAGCGAACCGTGGTCAAATATCTTCTATGCACCGATTAGGCATCCTTCTCTCCGGCCGCGGCTCCAACTTCCTCGCCATAGCCGCCGCTATCCGCGAACATCGCCTCATTGGCGCCGAAATCGCCGTCGTCCTCTCCAACGTCGAAGAGGCTCCCGGCCTCGCCTCCGCCCGCGAGCTAAACTTTCCCGCCTTCGCCATCCCCTCCGCCGGTCGCAAACGCGCAGAGCACGACACCGAGATGATCGCCCGTCTCCACCAGCACAAGGTCGATCTCGTCTGCCTCGCCGGCTACATGCGCATTATCTCGCCCACCTTCGTAGCTACCTTCCCTAACCGCATCCTCAACGTCCACCCCTCGCTGCTCCCAGCCTTCCCCGGCCTCGACGCCCAACAGCAGGCCTTAGACTACGGTGCAAAGGTCGCTGGCTGCACCGTCCACTTCGTCGACGAAGCAGTCGACCACGGTGTAATCATCTGCCAACACCCCGTCCCCGTCCACGACGACGACACAGCTGCAACCCTCTCCGCCCGCATCCTCGAACAAGAGCACCTGGCCTACTCCGAAGCCATCGCCCGCGTCCTGAGCGGCAACTATGCCCCCCAGGGCCGCCGCTATCTCAAAATTGAAAAACCGCCCTTGATCACATAGTCGTACTCGGCAAAGAAATTGTCATCCTTCCCCAGAGCCTGCAAAACGGGGGAGTGCTCTCGTCTCTGCCTGCTAGTCCCTAGGCCTAGCCCCTAGTCCCTGCACTCAAAACCGCCGCGCCACATCCGGCACCACCCACATCAACGCCCCCAACAAGAACAGCAACAACATATACCGAATCATAGTGGCGCTGCTCGGCTTCTCCGGAACGAATCCGGTAAAAAACCGCCACACCATACCCGCAGCAATAAACAAAAACACGCCTTCCTGCAGCAGCGCAAAGAACACCAGGCACGTAGCCAGAATCAGCCCACGCTGCACTCGGTTTAGCGCATGCGTCGCTTGCGCGCCATCCAGCCCCAACACAGGCACCAGGTTGATCAGATTCAACCACGCACCCGCATGTGCCAGCGCTCCCCACAGCGAAGACCCAGCGTGCGAGCCGCCCTTCAAGTAAACCCCCGCGCAGACCACCGCCGCCAGCAGCCCAGCCGTCGGCCCCGCCAGCGCAATACTCGACAGAGTATCCAGCGTCACGCCCTGGCTATACCAACGTACATACGCGCCCAGCCCCGGCAGAAACACCGGTAGGTCCACCTTCAACCCACGCCGCCTCGCCGCCACATAATGCCCGAGTTCGTGGATCAGAATCGAAACCGTAAAACCCAGCCCGAACCTCCACCCGAACAGCGCCCAGTAGATCCCGAAAAACGCAAAGAAGCTCAGCAGAAATTTAAACTTCAGCAGCGCAAACAAAAACGTCTTCGCCTTCGCCAGGAAGAACACCACCGGAGCCAGCGGCCCCAGCCGCTTCGTCCACTTAGCCTTGTTCTCCTCACCCGCCTTCGTCCGCGCATCGATCACCGCGATCCGTCCCTGTATCGCCTCCGCCTGCTGCGTCCCAGCCGGCAGCCAACCCAGCATCTGATGCCACGTCTCCTTCGCCTGCGGCCATGCCTGTTCCTGCTCCTGCGCCATGGCTCGGCGCCCCAGTTCGTTCAGATATTGCGCATAAACGATAGTGTGGCATTCCGGACAAGCCAGCGTCATCGGCGGCAGCCACAGACCGCACCCAGGACAGTTATGAATCGAATCAGGAATCGGTAGCAAAGCGGTCGTATCAGTCACAGCGGTTTGGGACAAAGCCATCCCAACCATTCTATCCGTTCAACCCGCCCTAACCCTGTAGTCCCGGCCCATTCCGATCCTTCGCGTCGCCCAGCGTCACCTTCACATCCAGCTTCCTGCGTCCACGGAAAACCGTCACCGTCACCACATCTCCCGCCTTATGCGAGTTCATCGCCGCCGAAAGATCCTGCGGCGAGGTAATCTCCTGACCATCCATCCCCACAATCAGATCGCCCCCCAGCATCACCGGAATGTTTCCCTGGTAGGCCCGTTGCGTCCCCCCATGAAGTCCCGCTTTATCCGCCGCACCACCTGGCAACACGCGGTCGATCAACAACCCGTAGTCCACCGGCAGCCCGATCTGCTCCGCAATGTCCGGCCCCACCGGCAGCGTCTGAATATCCAGCGTCGGCCGACGGAAGTACCCATACTTCGCATAGTCCGCCAGCACGGCCTTCGCCGTATCGATCGGAATCGCAAACCCGATACCTGAACTCTGGTCCGCGCCATTGTTCGCAATCAGGGTCGTAATCCCGATCACCTCGCCCCGCGAGTTCAGCAGCGGCCCGCCTGAGTTCCCCGGATTCACCGCAGCATCCGTCTGGATCGCATCCTCGATCGGATTGCCCTGCGGCCCATTGATCGACCGTATCGCGGAGATAATTCCGCGCGTCATCGTTCCCGACAACCCAAACGGATTGCCGATCGCATACACTCTCTGTCCCACCGTCAGCCCATTCGACTGCGCCAGCGTCGCCGGCACCAGGTTCGGCGCATTGATCTTCAGCAGCGCCAGATCATGGTTCTTGTCAACTCCTAGGACCTGCGCCTTGTAGGTGTGCTTGTCAGAGAGCTTCACCTCCACAGTCTGCGCGTTGTCGATCACATGGTTATTCGTCAGAATCAGTCCTTCCTTGTTCAGGATGAAACCCGATCCCTGCCCCTGCTGCGGCACCGGCCCATAGAAGAAGTTGAACTGCACCGTCTTCGAAGTAATATTTACCACGCTCGGCAACGCCTTCTTGTACACGGCAATGTTCTGCTGCTCCTCCGTGTCATACGCAGGAGAAGCCGCCGCCTCGGTCACCTCGAAGCTCCCCATCGCCTTCTGCACGGTCGAGGCCGTCGTCGCAGCCGGCGCCTCCACTACACGATGCAGCCACGGCGCAAGCGTACCCGTCGACGCCATATGCGTCGTCAAATAATAAAAACCCGAGAGCAGCAATATCACCAGCAGTACAGGACGTAGCTTCATGGAGTTAGAACCTTATCTCTTTCATTGGCAGAAAATTTCCGCCTGCCCAACCTGAAAAACCCGGCCATCTGAATACCCAGCACCATCGCAATCAGTAAGTAGAAAACCACCAGCCAGCCCAAATGGCGCTTCTCTACTAATTGAAACAAAATTCCGTGAACTACGCTCAAACCCGCCGCCACATAAGCATAACGTTGCAGCCCTTTCCACCGGTTTGTCCCTAACTTACGCAAAGAGAGATCGTTCGAGATAATCAGCAGCATCAGAAACAACAACGCCGCTATCAGGCCGGTATAGTTTGCCAATCCAAATTGATTGTTCTGTATTCGCAGCGGGTGGAACCGCTTCACAAAATACATCCACATCCGCCCTCGCAAATGCACTGTCAACCCCACGCCCGTATGCACAATCGCGAGAGCTCCAGCCCAAATCCCAATGTCTCTCCGTAGATCGAAGCTCACTGGATTGGGCCTGCGCCGCAGCACATTCCACGGCCCCAGCCACAGCGACCCCGCAACGAATGCGAGCGCGGCATACGCCGTGCCCATACTCAACCGGTGCCGCACATCCGGTGGAGGCGTCAGCAGATACACCACGCCGGTAATCACAGCCGCCAACGCGGCCAACGCAAGGTGTCGCCCACATCGCCGATACCAATATCCGTTCCTGCGCTTCATAGGCATTGCAATCGCTCTCAACTACCATTGTATCGAGGCTCATCCTCAGCGGTCTGCTAGGGGTCGCGTCAACCCGCGCTGTCCCGTACAAGAATCGGCCACAACTGATCCACCTGCCACTTCAATTCCACCAGCGGCCCATTGTTTGTAAGCACATAATCGGCCAGCGAAACCTTCCGCTGATCGTCAATCTGCTGCGCGAGCCGCCGTCTCGCCTCGGCCTCCAAGCCTTCCCGCGCAGCCTCACTCAATTCGCACTTCCCGATCGCCCGAGCCACAAACCGCGCCACCTTCAGCTCCTCCGGCGCAGTCACCAGAATCATCCGGTCGAACCGCTGCCGCCACCCACCACCGTGCTTCGTCTCGAATATCAGCGCCGACTCCACCATCACCACCGCACTCGCATCCTTCCGCGCAATCTCCGCCGTCATCTCTGCCTGCCGCGCAATCACCGCCGGATGCACGATCGCATTCAGCTCCTCCACCCGCCCCTTCGCAAACGCAATCCGCGCCAGCGCACTCCGATCCAGCCCCCCGTCCCCCGACACCACCGCACGCCCAAAATGCCGCACAATATCCGCAAACACCGCCTGCCCCGGCTGCATCATCTCGCGGCCCATCTCATCCGACTCGAGCAAGTACGCACCATGCGCCGCAAACAGCCGCCCCGCCGTCGACTTCCCGCTCCCCAGGCTGCCCGTCAGCCCCACCCGCAGCATCGCGGCTAAACCTTCGCCGCCACACTCAACCCGCGCCGGGCCTTCGCTGCCGTCAGCGTATTCTGCATCAGCATCGCAATCGTCAGCGCGCCCACGCCTCCCGGAACCGGCGTATACGCTCCCGACACCGCAAACGCCGCCGGATGCAACATCCCCCACAACCACCGACCCGCGCTTGGCAAAGGTAGCCGCCCTCACCGCATCCCCCGGAAAGAACCGCTCGACCTCCGCGGCATCGGTCACCCGGTTGATCCCCACATCGATCAGCACAGCTCCCGGCTTCACCATCTCCGCCGTCACAAACCCCGGCCGCCCAATCGCCGCCACCAGAATATCCGCCGCACGCGTAAACTTCGCCAGATCCTTCGTCCTGCTGTGGCACACCGTCACCGTCGCCGAAGCGTTGAGCAGCATCATCGCCGCCGGCTTACCCACAATGTCCGACCGCCCTACCACCACCGCATTCTGACCCGCCACCGGCAGATCGCGCCGCCGCAAAATCTCCATAATCCCCGCCGGCGTACAAGGCCGCAGCCCCGGCTGCCCGCTCTGCAACCGCCCCACATTCACCGGATGAAATCCATCCACATCCTTCTCCGGCGAGACCGCCTCCAGCAGCCGCTTCGTATCCACATGCTTCGGCAGCGGCAACTGGATCAATATCCCGTCGATATCCTCCCGCGCATTCAGCTCTGCAACCAGCTTCAGCATCTCCTCCGTCGTCACCGACTCCGGCGGCGTCAGCATCTCGCTGTAGATCCCCAGCTCGCCGCACGTCTTCACCTTGCTGCGAACATATATCTCCGAAGCCGCAACCGAACCCACCAGGATCACTGCCAGCCCAGGAACGACTCCCTGCTTAGCCAGCTCCCGTACCTCAGCCGCAACCTCTGCCTTGATCTCCGCCGCAATAGCGACGCCATCCAGAACTCTCGCGCTAGAACTCATAGTGCCTTTATGGTATCGCGGCCTACGCGATTCAGCCTCTTTCGCCCTGCAATCGCGACTAGAATCCCACACTAGAATCAGAGACATGATCCTCCCCACCCTCACCCCGGAAAAGCTCCGCTGGATAGTCTGCCCCGTCTGCCACCAGAGCTTGCAACTCGTCCCCTCCGGTCTCCTCTGCACCGGCTGCGAACGCAGCTACCCCATCGTCGACGGTCTGCCCATTCTTATCACCGAGCGCACCAATAGTCATTGACCGCGAGCAACGATCGTCATTGACCACGAGCAACGAAAATACTCGAAATATCACCGAAAATACTCGTAAATGTCACGGAATTCTATTGCATGGGAACTTTCATGTAACTCTTTCGCGTACTAACAATGCGAAGGCTCGCAGCAAGACATTTTCGACCGGCGAAGGGTAATCCAAATCGCCGGATTTGCGTCTAAAGAATAGACAGCGACGGAACCAGTCGCAGA
Organism: uncultured Acidobacteriaceae bacterium; assembly: GCA_963797415.1. Lineage (GTDB taxonomy): Bacteria > Acidobacteriota > Terriglobia > Terriglobales > Acidobacteriaceae > Edaphobacter. The sequence goes on along the minus strand of CAWCPB010000004.1, from coordinate 87,541 downwards.
GGAGACGACAGCCATGACGAACGACTTCCAAATTCGAAAGATTTTCAGCAACGGACCTTTCCAATCTGCGCGACGAACTCACGCAGTCTGGTGTCGACTCCTGGCAGGCGGCTGAGTTCATCAGCTCCTTCCTCTCTGGTCGCGGCTACGGCGTCTCCAACCACGCAGCACGTAATGCAGCCTCGCGTCTCGACTTCGTTCGCCCGTCGCTTCAATCCCTCCAGGAAGAACTGGAGAAAGCTCGCCTTCGTAATGTAACTGCACCTCCGACACGAAACAATCCCCTCGAAATGGCGCCCCCGACCGGCGCCATTTCACGTTAGCGAAGCAGATGCCCTTGATGGCAAAACGCCTCCGCGCTCCGCTACCCTCTAACCATGAGCATGCACCGTGTATCGCGGACACTCTACCTCTCCCTTCCTGCTGCTATCAGCCCTCGTACTTCACCGCCGCTGGTCAAGCTCCCCCCACCACGCCGGACAGCGCCGCCCAATCCGCAGCCAAAGCTGCGCAGAACGGCAAAGGCGGCGGCACGGACGAGAAGCAGAGCTCCACCACCGTCCCGGTCGACGCCAAGCAACCCCAGGTCACAGCAGTCGGTGAAGACGACGCCGACACCGCCCTCGGCAAGCCGCTCGACATGCCCTCCACCGCTCCCGCACCCGCGCCGCCCAACAACAACGGCCGCCCCCGCATCGGTCTAGCCCTCGGCGGCGGCGGCGCCCTCGGGCTCTCCGAGATCGGCGCGCTCCAGTGGTTCGAAGAACACCACATCCCCGTAGACGTCGTCGCCGGCACCAGCATGGGCTGCATGATCAGCGCGCTCTACTCCACCGGAAAGACCGTAGACCAGCTCAAAGTCATCATGAACAACTCGGTCTTCAACTCCGTCTTCAGCTTCGACTCCTCATACAAAACCCGCAACTTCCGCCGCCGCGAAGACAGCCGCGAGCTCCCCAACGGCGTCACCGTCGGCCTCCGCCACGGCATCTCCTTCCGCAACTCCATCCTCACCGATCAAGGCCTCAACGCCTTCCTCGACGCACAGTTCCTCCGCTACGACGACCGCACTGAGTTCAACGATCTCCCCATTCCCCTCCGCTGCCTCTCCACCGATGTCACCATCGCCCGCACCGTCACCTTCGCTCGCGGTTCGCTCCCCGACGCCGTCCGCGCCTCCATCTCCATCCCCGGCGTCTACCGTCCGGTCGAAATCGACGGCCACGAGTTCGTCGATGGCGCCGTCCTCGCCAACCTGCCCACCCAGACCGTCCACGACATGAATGCTGACGTCGTCATCGCCTTCAGCCTGCCCATCGCGCCGCTCGCCAAAGGCGACCTCAACTCTTTCTTCGGCGTCCTCCAGCGCAGCTTCGGCGTCGCTATCGAAGGCAACGAGCGCCAGTCCCGCCGCCTCGCCGATGTCGTCATCACCCCGGACATCACCGGCTTCGGCCAGACCGACTACCTCAAAGGCAACGAGCTCGCCCAGCGCGGCTACGACGCCACCGAAAAACACAAAGCCCAACTCCTCAAATATGCCGTCTCCGACCAGCAGTGGCAGGCCTATCTCCTCCAGCGCGCGGCCCGCCGCCGCGGTCCCGCCGGCAACCTCCTCCGCGTCCGCATCAAGGCGCCCAACGAAAGCGTCACCAAGGCAGTCCAGCGCAAGTTCGCTCCCCTCATCGACAAGCCCATAGACCCCCCGGAGATCGAGCTTCTTCTCGCCCAGATCCGCAGCGCGCGGCCAATACGACGCCGACTACTCCGTAGGCTACGACGAAACCGCCGCAGGCGCCACCGCGGAACGCCCCACCATCCTCGTCTCCGTCACCGATAAGGCCAACGGCCCACCCTTCCTGATCCTCGGCGCCAACATCGAGGCCCAGACCTCCGGCGTCACCCGCGGCAACACTTCGACTCCATATTTCTCTGGCAGGGCCTCGGCGGTTATGGCTCAGAGCTCCGCGCAAACATCAAGCTCGGCTTCCTCACCGAGCTCAACGCCGAGTACTACCGCCGCTTCATCTACACCGGGACCACAGGCGGCTTCTTCGTCGCCCCCAACGGCGGCTTCCTGCGCAATCCCTTCTACATCTACGTCAACCAGCAACGCATCTCCGAGCGTCTCCTGGAGAAAACCGGCGGCGGCGCGGACATCGGCTGGTCCGACGCCCACATCCAGGAGCTGCGCGTCGGCTGGAACGGCAACTATATCCGCTGGATCACCCAGGTCGGCTCCGACATCCTATCGCCACCCAGTCTCGTCGGCAGCATGCAGTACGCTCGCATCGGTTACGTCTACGACACGCAGGATCGCGCCCTCATTCCCCAGTACGGCATCCACGTGCGATGACCGAGTTCGGCTACCTCTACAACGCAGTCGACAGTTCCAATACTCCTCGGTTCACGGGCAAACTCAGCTACGCCCACTCGATCAACAAGAACCTCTTCGTCTTCGGCACAGAAGGTGGAACCATGTTCAACCGCGTCGTCGCCCAGCCCTTCCGGTTCACCCTCGGCGGCCCCTTGCGCCTCACCGCAAGCGCTATCGACGAGTACCGCGGCACCGACTACTTCCTCGTCGAACCTGCCTTCCTTCGCCGCATCGCCAAGCTCCCTGACCCCCTCGGCCAGAGCATCTACCTCGGCGCAGGCTACGAGATCGGCCAGATGCGCGCCCCGGACTTCAGCACCATCACCCGTCAGGACGTCTACTTCGGCGTAGTCGCAGAGACTCCCCTCGGCATCATCACTCTCGCGCCGGCCTTCGGCGACCACGACGACCGCAAGTTCGTCTTCACCCTCGGCAAACTCTTCTAATTCTCGAAGAAAATAAAACGAAATAGCCATCACCGTGCCGCGATTTATGAGTTATCTTCGACGCCAAGGAGACAACCTATGCGCCTTGCAACTTGTCTGTTAGCCTTTGCTGCGTCCACTTCGCCTCTTCCCTGTCGTCCACGCCGTCTGCCGCTCAGCAGGCCCCAGCCCGCCCACCTATGCCCGCATGCGATGGAAACTACAACATCGTCCGCGTCTCCGAAATCAAGCCCGGAATGATGGACAAGTTTCTTCAAGCAGTCGCTGCCCAGAAGGCTTGGTACCAGTCCAAAGGCAGCCCGGACACAATCAGTGTCGAGCGCGTCATCGACATGAAAGCCGGCGCCTACTCCGCCACCCAGGCCATCACCAACCACATCTCGCCTCCCAGTTCCAAACAACCAGCCCACGATGCCGGCTATGACGCCTTCGTCGCCCTCTTCTCGGATAGCTCCACCATCAAGTCCTCCTTCTTCACCTGCATGGCAAAGTAACGCGGGCCCCGTATCACCCGGCACCTCGTTACCCGTTTCGTGGCGGCTTTACGCGACGAAGCGGGTAACCTCTCTCCTCCCTTCCTCAGTGCATAATCAAAAGATGCCCTCTCTCTGGACACCCTCAGACTGGCGACAGCGCCTGGCCGAACTTCAAGCCCCCACCGGCGAGCTCAAAGAAGCTCCCCTCCGCCGCGACGTCCGCTCCCTCGGCACCCTCCTCGGCGACGTCCTCCGCGAGCAGGCCGGCGAGCCCCTCTACGCCGCCGTCGAAGCCCTCCGCCGCACCGCCATCGCCCGCCGCGAAGCCGACGAACCAACGCCGTCAACGCCGCCCATCACCTCCAGCAGTCCCTCCAGCACGTCCACACCCTCGACGTCACCGCCGCCTACCAGCTCTCCCGCGCCTTCGGCTTCTACTTCGAACTCATCAACCTCGCCGAGACCAACCACCGCAAGCGCCGCCGCCTCTCCTCCGAGCTCACCGAATCCGCCGCCCCCCAGCGCGGCAGCCTGCGCGGAACCCTCCGCGCCCTCGAAAAGCACCGGCGCCACCGCCGAAGACGCCCTACGCTTTTCTCAGCAAGATCTGCATCACCCCCGTCTTCACCGCGCACCCCACCGAAGTCGCCCGCCGCAGCGTCATGTTCAAGCGCCGCCGCATCTCCGACCTCCTCGAACAGCTCGACCGCATCCCCGTCCCCGAGCACCAGCTCGAATCCCTCGAGCACGACATCCTCGCCGAGATCACCGCCCTCTGGCAGACCGACGACGTCCGCACCGCCCGCCCCACCGTCCGCGACGAGATCCGCATGGCCCTCGACTACTACGAGTCCAGCCTCTTCGACACCCTCCCCGTCCTCTACTCCGAAGTCGCCAGCGCCCTCGAAGCCGAGTACGGCCGTCTGCCTCGATCTACCCACACTCCCCCAGCTCGTCAGCTTCGGCTCCTGGATCGGTGGCGACCGCGACGGCAACCCCTTCGTCACCCCGCAGGCCACCCGCGACGCCCTCGCCATGGCCCACACCCTGCTCCTCAGCCACTACCGCCGCCGCCTGCAAAACATCTTCGAGCAGCTCGGCAGCTCCACCCAGCAGGTCCCCGTCTCCGCCGAGGTCGAAACCCTCCTCAACACCTACCTCGCCCAGCTCCGCACCGCCGGCCAGAACGCCCTCGAAGAGCGCTTCCCCCACGAGCGCTCCCGCCTGCTCCTCTCCTGCATCATGATGCGCCTGGGCTCCACGCCGCAATCCAGCGTCCCGCTCCCGCCCAACCCCGCGCTCGTGCCCTACACCCGCGCCGCCGATCTCCTCAGCGATCTCACCGTCCTCCGCAACAGCCTCGTCCAGAACCGCGGCCAGCGCCTCGCCAACCTCCTCATCGACCCTCTCCTCCTCGAAGTCCGCACCTACGGCCTCCACCTCCAGACCCTCGACATCCGCCAGCACGCCCGCGTCCACGCCGCAGCCATCGCCGAACTCTCCGCCTCCCCCACAAAACCGGGTGCCCCACGCATTGGGTGCCCCACAGCCTGCCCTGAGCCAGTCGAAGGTCCGGCCTTGCGGACGTGGGTGAACCCCACAAGCTCCCCTCTCCACCTCCCACCTGCCCTAACCCCCCAGACCGCCGAAGTCATCGACACCTTCCGCACCATCGCCGAGCTCAAGCAGACCTACGCCCCCGAGACCATCCGCCAGTACGTCATCAGCGGAGCCACCTCCGCCGAAGACGTCCTCAACGTCCTCTGGCTCGCCCGCCTCGGCGGAGTAAAAGTCGAAGCTCGGAGCCGTCAGCAAAGCCAACGACCCCGGCCTCCAGCCCGTCCCCCTCTTCGAGTCCATCGAAGACCTCCAGAACGCCCCCGCCATCATGCGCGAGCTCTGGTCCAGCGAAGCCTACAAACCTCTCCTCGAATCCTGGAACCATCGCCAGGAGGTCATGCTCGGCTACTCCGACTCCAACAAGGACGGCGGCATGATCACCAGCACCTGGGAGATCTACAAGGCCCACCGCGACCTCCACCAGGTAGCCCGCGACTGCGGCGTCAACCTCCGCCTCTTCCACGGCCGAGGAGGCACCGTAGGCCGCGGCGGCGGCCCCACCCACCGCGCCATCTTCGCCCAGCCCATCGACAGCTTCAACGGCGAACTCCGCATCACCGAACAAGGCGAAGTCCTCAACTGGAAGTACTCCGACGTAGTCCTCGCCGAGCGCAACCTCGAACTCATGATCGCCGCCTCCCTCGACGCCGTAGCCCGCCCCGACGTCACCCTGCAAAAACGCAAAAAGCCCCCCACCTCACCGGCGAGATGCTCCCCGCCTGGGAATCCGCCCTCGACCAGCTCTCCGCCACATCCTTCGCCTTCTACAAAAAACACATCGTCGACAACCCCGACACCTTCACCTACTTCGAGCAGGCCACCCCTGTCGCCGAACTCGAACACGCCCGCCTCGGCTCCCGCCCCGCCAAGCGCAGCGGCCACAAATCCATGGCCGACCTCCGCGCCATCCCCTGGGTCTTCGGCTGGATGCAGTCCCGCCAGCTCGTCCCCGCATACTTCGGCGTAGGCCACGCCCTCCAGCACTTCATCCAGTCCACACCCGACGGCAGCAACCTCGCCCTCCTCCACACCATGGCCCGCGACTTCCCCCTCTTCCTCGACATCATCCGCAACGTAGAAATCGCCCTCGCCAAAGCCGACTTCGGCATCGCCCGCCTCTACGCCTCGCTCGTCGAAGACGAAGCCCTCCGCAACCGCGTCTTCACCACCCTCGAAGCCGAGTTCAACCTCACCCAGCGCATGATCCTCGAGATCACCGGCCAGCAGCGCCTCCTCCAGACCAACCCCGTCCTCGAGCGCTCCATCCGCCTCCGCAACCCCTACGTCGACCCCATGTCCCTCATCCAGGTCGAACTCATCCGCCGCAAACGCACCGCCGCCAAAGCCGGCCGAACCCGAAGACCCCGAACTCAACCGCGCCATCTCCGCCACCATCAACGGCATCGCCGCCGGCCTCCGCAACACCGGCTGATTCCACCACTCAGTTCTCAAATAGACAGGATATGAAATTGTCATCCTGGAGCGAAGCGAAGGAGTCTGCTGTTCGTCTTTGCAGTTTCGTTCTGGACCTGCTGATCCCACCGTTACCGACTCGCAAAAAGATGCGACGCATCCACCCAATTCGTCTTGAACCCTTTGTCGCGAAGCAGCTTTTCAATCCGAACCGGAGCCGTCGCCTTCCCCCGTAGCTCGAGCTTCATAAAGTGGACCTCCACCAGCACCGACCGCAATTCAGGCGACGTCAGCATCTCCCCCATCCCCTGCAGCACCTCTTCCTCAAACCCTTCCACATCCACCTTGATCACATTCGGAACCCGCCCCAGCCGCCTGCACACCGTATCCCCGCGGCAGATCTCCAACAATAGTCGAGTTTGCATCTCCATCCGCCTCCGACACCGGTCGCAATATGGTTCTCCACCGAATCGCCCCCAACCACCAGCAGTCCCGTCGTATCCGCATCCCCCAGCGCCACATTCTCCACCTGCAGCCACGCGCAATCCGGCACTCGCTGCCGGATGCTCTCACACGACTCCGCGCTCGGTTCAAACGCAACCACGAAGCCGCTCTCACACACCCACTCGCTGAAGAGCTGGCTATAGATGCCGACATTCGCGCCCACATCCCATACCACGTCACCAGGCTTGATCGCATTCACCAGCGCCTCATGAACCCGCTGTTCATACGAAGTAGCCGGCCGCAGACGATTGATCAAACTAATAACACCTGCCTTGCGCGCAATCGAACGCGTCTTAATCAACAACGGATTCATAAACAGAGCCCTCTTACTAGCAATGAACTACAGGCAGTCGTCCTTGAACCAGTGTAATCTGCCCATCACTCCGTGCGCAGCACCTGCATCGGCTCCGTCGAAGCTGCCTTCCGAGCCGGCAGGAAACAAGCCAGCAGCGCAGCGCACAGAAGCACGCACGCCACCGCGAAGAACGTGCCGAAATCCAGCGCCCTCACCCCATAGAGCGTGCTCTGCATACTGCGTCCGATGAAATATGCACCTATCAGTCCAAGCCCCAAGCCCCACTGCGGCCAGCGTCACACCCTCCCGCACCACCAGCCCGACCACCCGGCTGCGCGTCGCCCCCAGCGCCATCCGCAGCGCAATCTCGTGCGAGCGCTGTGCCACCGAGAATGTCATCACGCCATATATTCCAACCGTCGCCAGCAACAGCGCGATCGCCGCAAAGCTCACAAAAAGAATCAGCGTGAATCGATCATTCGCCAATACATCATCCCGCACCTGATCCATCGTGCGCGGCGTGGCCAGCGCAACCTCCGGATCAACCTTATGCACCGCCGCCGCAATACTCTTCGTCATCGCTCCCGGATCTTCCGACGTACGCACCCCAAACGAAGCCCCCGGCCACGGAACCTGCCAGAACGGAATCAGCATCTCCGGATTATCCTTGCGCAGACTATCCCGCACATTATGAAAAACACCCACAATCTGCCACGCAATCGCCGGCCCCAGCTTGGTCACCCCGGGAATCAACTCCTCCACCATCACGCGCTGCTGTAACGGGTCCGCTCCCTTGAGATATTTCCTGACGAACTCCTCATTCACCATCGCCACCTTCACGCCCGCCGCCGTATCCTGCTCGGTAGAACTCGCGTCCTCTGTGTCAGCTGAATCCCGAACGTCTTGAAGTAATCCGGCGTCACCATCCCAAACCCCGCACCCGGACGCATCGACGGATCGGCAAACTCCGGCTGACCCGCAATCGTAAACGGCATCCCGAAGCCCGCACCCTGCAACGGCAGCCCCGTCTGCGCCGAAACAGAAGTCACTCCCGGCACCGAACCGATGCTACTCAGCAGTTGCCGGTAGTAAGCCACAATCCGCGTCGGATCCTTCGAGCGCGTATCCGGCACCGGCAGGTAAAACGTCACAACATGGTCCGTCCGCACCCCAAGGTCCACGCGCGTCAGATTCAAAAAGCTATGAATCGTCATCCCCGCGCCCGCCAGCAGAGCCAGCGCCAGCGTGAACTCGCCGATCACCAGCACCCGCCGCAGCCGGTGCCGTCCCACGCCACTCCCCGATCGCCCGCCTTCCTTCAACGTCTCTCCCGGATCCACCCGCGACGCATACCACGCCGGCACACAGCCAAACAGCAACCCCGCCAACGTAGTCGCACCCAGCGTAAACAGCAGCACAGGCACATTCAAGCCGAGATTCGCTTCACTAGGCAGCGTATCCTCCGGCATCACCGCGAGAAACCCATGCAGCATCGCGTAGCCAACGCCAACGCCCAACGCACCACCCACCAGCGCCAGCAGCAGGCTCTCCGTCAGCAACTGCACAAAGATCACCTTCGGCGTCGCGCCCAGCGCCGCCCGCACAGCCATCTCCTTCTGCCGGGCCATACTGCGCGCCAGCAACAGGTTCGCCACATTCACGCACGCAATCAACAGCACAAACCCCACCGCCCCCAGCAGCATCCATAGCGTGCGAATGCGCTCCTTCGGCAGAAAGTCATTCTGCAGCGGCTCAACAAACGCCCCCCACCCTTTACTGCTCTTCGGATAGGCCTGCGCAATATGCGTGGTCACTGTATCCATATCGGCGCGGGCTTGCTCGATGCTCACACCCGGCTTCAGCCTGCCCATCACCAGCAGCCAATGAAAATCATGGTTCAGCTGCTCCGGCTTGAACGCAAGCGGCACTGCAATATCGCCCTGCCCGCGATCGAACAGCCCCGGCGCCAGCACACCCACCACCGTATAAGGCTCGCCGTTCAGACGCACCGGTTGGCCCACAATATGCGCATTCGACCCCAGCCGCTTCCATATCTTATTCGTCAGGATGACTTCGCGATCGTTCCCTACCTGTCCCTCCTCCGGCAGGAAATCCCTCCCCAGGAAAAACGGCGCCCCCAGCATGTGATAAAACCCCGGCGTCACCAGTCGCGCGTCGATCTTGTCCGGCTGGTCCTTCGTCGCCATGTTGAAGTTGCCGCCGCTCCACGCGCTCAACTCCTGGAACGATGAGCTTTGCTGCTTCCAATCCGTGTAGTCGCCCGCCGAGATCCCATTATGAAAACCCTGAATCTTCGACCACACCACCACCAGTTGTTCCGGATGCGGATAAGGCAACGGCTCCAGCAGCGTCGCATAATCGACGCTGAAGATCGCCGTGTTCGCCCCCACCCCAAGCGCCAGCGTAAGCAGTATCGTAATCGTCAGCCCGGGACTCTTCAACAACATGCGCGCACTGAAACGAAGGTTATAGAGAAAACTCTGCAAATTGTCCCTCACACTGCGCTATCCGCCCGCACTGGCATTGCCCCGGAAAGATTACCACCCCGCTTCTATAAGCGGTGATAGACGATCAGCTATCGCGTTTGGAAGCAACGTCAAGGTTAACGTCTCAATCCCGGCGTTGACTGGAGCCGTGCCCGCACCATCTCCGAGTGATATCCTCGTGAGCAATTATGGGCACTCAATATTCCAGAATCCTCGCCTTCGCCACCCTCGTCACCTTGGCCGCTCACCTCTCCGCGCAACAACCCGCCGCGCCCAAACACGAAGACACCGAAGTCTACGAACCCGTCCCCCCGGTAGTGACACCCGGCGCCACCGCGTACGCGCCTCCTTCCGATGCAATCATCCTATTCGACGGCAAGAGTGAGGATGAATGGGTATCAGCCAAAGACAAGTCACCCGCGAAATGGATCGTCGCCGACGGCGTTATGACCGTGAACAAAGCCGCCGGCAACATCGAAACCAAACGAAGCTTCAAGAACTACCAGCTTCACATCGAGTGGAGAATCCCCACCAACATCACCGGCTCCGATCAGGCGCGCGGCAACAGTGGCGTCTTTCTCGCCTCCACCGGCCCAGGCGACGCCGGATACGAACTGCAAGTCCTCGACTCCTACAACAACAAGACCTACGTCAACGGCCAGGCCGGCAGCATCTACAAGCAGGGCATCCCTCTGGCGAATCCGAGTCGCAAGCCCGGCGAGTGGCAGACCTATGACGTCGTCTGGACAGCCCCCACCTTCAACGCCGACGGCTCCCTGAAGTCTCCCGCCTATGCCACCGTCTTCTTCAACGGAGTGCTGGTGCAGAATCACTTCCAGTTGCAGGGCGAGACACTGTTTATCGGCAAGCCTTTCTACAAAAAATACGACACCGCACCAATCAAGCTGCAGGCGCACGGCGACCACAGCGAACCGATCAGCTTCCGCAATATCTGGGTGCGAGAACTCAAGTAGCACTCGTACCCACAAGCCCACAATACTCGTGAACCCCCATGTTCCTTGCACCTCAAAAAGCCTCAGAATACGAACGTGTCGTAATGTAGACCGTTCTGTTTCCAGGCGAGGACAAGGTGTACGGGCCGGGCCAGTGCCTGCGACTGGCCAAACAGCGGCGAGCTCAGGACACCATTCGGCGCGGCACGATTCACAATGTTGAAGATGTTCGTTGCGCCCGCCTGTATGTTGATTCCGTAACGGCGAGGCGCGGCGGCGGGAGGCTTTCGTGGAGCCCCGCCTGCCGGTGCGACATTGGGCGCGGCAGGCACCTTACCTTCGTGCCCAAGCGCAATGTTCTTGACGAAGTTGATATTCATCACCAGATTCGTGGGACCGGTGCCGAGGTTGTAAGGGATGATTGTCTCGCCCTTACCCGCAGGGTTGGTGTCGAGACAGCCAAACGCAGTCTTGACCACGTCAGCAGCTCCGCAGACGCCATACGTCGGGCGCGCATTGAACTGGTTATTCTCCGTAAGATCGCTGCCTAATGTGATGTTGTACGGCGTGCCCGACTGAGCGAAGAGACTCGAGTTGAAGACAAATCCATGCGGCGCAGTCCAGGTCCCAATCGCCTGAAACTGACTCGTAAGCCCGGTCGTAGAGCGCCCATAGTCGAAGCGCGGATTCTGCGCAACCGACGGGAAGTAGGTCGTCCCCTGTGTATCGCTGTCCGCCTTGTTATAGGTATAAGTGGTCTGCAACGACAGCCTCTTGTATCGCTCTCTTGTTGTGAAGATGATCTGATGTTGCCGGAAGATACCGCCCGGACTGGTACTGGTAGTTATAACTCGTAGGCGGAGGCCCCGTGACCGTATACGTCGCCGTATCGAAGGCGGGCGCTGTGATGTTGTTGGTGAGGTATTGGTGGGTGCCCTGAGTGTAAAGATAGCTCAGCGTGAAGGTCGTCAGCTTGCCAATCATCTGATCGACACCCGCGCCGGTCTGCAGATTCTGCGAAGCATGAAAGTGCGGGTCAAGAGTGTTGACGGTGAGAGTAGAGCTCCCGGCGTTCATCAGCACAGACGCCGGGATCGGCGTAACCGGATCGTAGAAGTTCGGGTTCTGCACATTGTAGGTCTGCTGCGTGACGCCGTTATTGAGAATCGTATTCAGCAGATAGTTGTATCTGAAGCGATTGTAGAAGATGCCGAAACCGAGACGGATAACAGTCTTGGGCGGCGTCTTGCCATCATTGTGGACACCCCACATAAGCGCAAAGCGCGGAGCCCAGTCGACGGGATTATGAATTCGGTTCTGGCCCTCGACGCGGAGGCCCGCGCTGATATTCACGTTCGGCCTCCAGCGCCACTCATCCTGAAAGAAGAGCGCAGCGTCGACGGCGAGAAGCTTTGTAAGAGGATTGTGGATCACGGCAGCGCTATAGAGAGAAGGCTTACCGGATTCATATTGCGCGATGGATTGGAACTGGTAGCTTCCGTTGATGTTGGCGTGCGAGGTGTACGCATTGTCGTAGGAGCGGATCAAGCCCGCCAAAGCGCATGTAGTGCGTGCCATGGGTTAAGGTCATGTAGTCGTGCAGCTCGAGATTGTTTTGAAGGTCGCTGGCCTGTCCCGTGTAGTTGCCGCCGGTTGTGAAGGCGCCCGTTACAGTGACCGCAGGAGTAAGAAAGGCGGGAGTCCGGTGGCTGTTGTCGTACCACCAGCGAAAGGCCACCTCGTTGACCAGACTCTTACTAATAAGGATGGAGTCCCGAACCTGAAAGATGTTTGTCGAAATCGTATCCGGCGAATGACTGCTCCGGAAGACTCAGCTGTCCGACGCCCCCGCCGTTGCGGTTGTACGGTAGATAACGTCCTGAACAGTTAGGACATGCTTACCAAGTTGAAAGTCCACGCGCGGAAAGGCCTGTGAGGTCGAGTAAGGAGCAGGAAACGCCAGATCGATGTTCGTCGAGGGATCGGCTGGATTCACCGCGTTGACAACAGCTTTATTCTGCCGCTCCCAATATTGCCCCGCGAAAAAGCCCGATGCCTTCTTTCCCAGAGGGCCGGCCACGTCTGCGCTGAACGAATAGTACTGATAGCTCGGTTGCTCCGTCACCAGTGGAATCGCAGTGTTGAGCGCAGAGTTGAGGTAGCTGAAACGGGCATGGCCGCCAAACTTCGCCGAGCCGGGCTTCGTGACGATGTCGATCCGCCCATAGCCGATGCGATCGTTCTCCGCAGAGAAAGGATTCTGATTGATGTGGACCTCAAGGATGGCAGACTTAGGCGGAAGCTGACCACCAGTGAAACCGTCAATATAAATCTGTCCACCATCCGGCCCCGCGGTCGGACCCGCAAGAGCCTGCAACTCCACCAGCAGCTGGTCAGGATCGTCCGAGAGCGCATCGATGTCGCTGCCCTTCAGAACAGTTGAGTTTGCGTTCTCATCGGGGTTGATGCTAAGGCCGGCAGCCTGTGTCGTAACCGTAACCTGCTCCTGGTCCGCTGCGATCTTCAGTGGAAGATTCAATTGGCGCGTAGCCGACAGTACGAGACCGGGTATCGTGAGAGGCGCGAAACCAACCGCCTCCGCCGAAAGCTGATAAGTCCCAGCCAAGATATTGCGGAACTGATATCGGCCATCAGACGCAGAGATCGCCCTAAGTACTGTGGCGCCTCTCGTGAGAGTAACGGTCGCACCCGGAACAAGCGCGCCGCTCGGATCGACCACCTGACCACCGAGAGAAATGTTATTGCCAGTAGGACCTGGCGCTTGACCGACCAGCAACGGCGTCAGCGACAGAAGAAAAAACACAAGGCATAAAACGCTGAACCTCCGGAGCCAAGGTGCCTTCTTCGTACTCTTCATGGACGGGACCCTGCCTCAGTTCTCTGTGCTGGTTCTTTCGTTGGACTCGACAACAAGGATTAAAAGGCACGTCGCTGCCCAAAAAATTTCACCAGATTTACCTGTTTTATAAGTAGTTTACAGATGCTGCCCGACGGAGACTTGCCCATTTATAGAAACGTGTGTCCATCATCGGACAACGGGCTATTCAAAATCACGCGACAAAATCGCAGCAGCCCGTCCAGCGTGGTCTGGGTTTAGACCCTGGCTTGAAAATGGCTTGACAAGCTAAAAGTCAATGCTCTAACGTGATCCCATTTATCCCAATCCTTTCAATACGCAAATAGTTCCCTATAACAAATCGATCTCGTGGAGATGCCCATGAATGAGTTGAACCCGAAATATCGAACGATGAATCGGAGAAATCTGCTCGCAGGCTTCGTGGGCATCGGTGCAATCAATGCTATTGGTATGACGCCGATGGCTCGTGCCTTCGCTAGGAGTACAGAGGGGCCAATCGCCACAACGGAATATGGCAAAATACGTGGGGTCGCAGCGAACAAAGTGTTGTCCTTTCGCGGAGTTCCCTATGGCGGCCCGACTGAAGGCCCTGGCCGCTTCATGCCTCCGACCAAGCCGACCCCGTGGACTGGTGTTCGTGACGCCGTAAAGGCCGGACCGCGTGCGATGCAGCTTCCCGACAAAAGCTTTGGAGGTGGTCCGAATATATATACCTCTCCAGTCCTGGGTCCTTATTTCAGCGGGGGCCGAAAAGATGCTGCAGAGATCACGGTCGAACCCGACAGCGAGAACTGCCTTGTGTTGAATGTCCTGACGCCGGCATTGCAGGGGAAGCGCCCGGTCATGATCTATATACACGGGGGCGGATTTGCCCAGGGCTCAGGCGCATTGACGCTTCTTGCGGATCGATTCGTCTCCGAAGAAAATGTCGTTCTGGTCGGAATCAACCATCGGCTCAATGTCTTTGGGTACACCTACCTTGGTGACCTCGACCCGAAATATGCAGACTCAGGTAACGTCGGCCAGTTGGATCTGGTCTTGGCGCTGAAGTGGGTAAGGGACAACATCTCAAACTTCGGGGGTGATCCATCGAATGTCACCATCTTCGGTGAGTCCGGTGGCGGAGCAAAGATAAGCTGCCTGATGGCGATGCCAGAGGCAAAAGGTCTCTTCCATCGCGCCATCATCGAGAGCGGATCGGCTCGTGCGGTGCGGACGAAAGAAGCTGCTGCGGCTGATACGAATAACATGCTTACAGCGCTTGGTCTTACCGCGTCCCAGGTAGGCGAACTACAGACCATCTCTGCCGATAAGCTGCTCAATTCATCGCGACGCAATAGTCCGCTGGTGGACGGGCGGTCTGTACCACATCAGACGTGGACTCCGACGGCTCCCCCTGAAGCTGCAGGCATACCGCTTCTTGTAGGGAACGATAAAGAAGAAGCCCGGGTGTTCTCCATAGGGGATCCTGCCCTGTTCTCCCTCGACTGGGATACGCTCAAACAACGAGTGATCAAGTCCGGAATTCCCGAGGACAAGGTTGACGAAATGATTGCTAAATACCGCGAACTCCATCCCAAGGAGACGGCGTCCGACATATATTTCATACTCGCAGCAGACCGTGGTGCAAGAACCAACGCTATTCGTCAGGCCCAGGAAAAGCTCGCACAGGGTAGCGGTGATGTGTACATGTACTACTTTGCATGGAGCACACCCATCTACGACGGCAAGCTGAAGTCTTTTCACACTTCGGAACTTCCACTCGCAATGCGGTTGGTTTTGAATCCTGAGGCGGAAGGGTTATCGAAGCAGGTTGCAGGAGCGTGGGCTGCATTTGCCCGGAACGGAAATCCAAATCATTCCGGACTGCCGCATTGGGAGAAGTACTCCGCTGATAAAGAAGCAACGATGGTCTTTGACGCCGGGAAGACCGCACTTGTCTTTCAGCCTGCGCGCGAAGAGCTGGCCATGGTCGAAGCCTATCCAGTCGGTCCTACGGGAGCGCCACTGCCAAGGCCGTAGAGATATTGCATTGCGAAAGTGGTTTCTAATCAATTTTGAAAAATTGCGTCGTGGAGATAGAAAGAACCATGACAAATAGCGTTGGCTCTTTGATTACAGATTGTTAAGTCTGCTGGTCGGTTGGTCGGTGCAGGTGCGCTGGTCCTGCTTGGTCTGGCGGATCGCACTCGAACCCGCAGCTCTTTCGCAGGCGCCGACTACCGGCGCCGACCCAGAGGCGCCGCTGGCGGGAGGCGCAAGGGGTTCGGGAACAATTCCAGGAACGGGGACGGGCTTTCCCTCTGCTGGACGCTTTGCCCCTCCCCCGGATCCAATCGCCACTGCAAATACCGCAGAGATGCGTAAAGTCCTCGATAAGGTCACGCCGGTTACGGACGAGATGCTGCATAACCCTCCGCCGAATGACTGGCTGATGTGGCGGCGCACGTATGACTCTTAGGCCAACAGCCCGCTCAAGCAGATCAATCGCGACAACGTGAAAAACCTGACGACGGCGTGGACCTTTGGCCTGAGCAACACCGGCGTTTACGAGTTCACTCCGATAGTGCATGACGGAATCATGTACACCTGGGACCACGGCGAATCGATCCTGGCGCTCGATGCCAGAAATGGAAACCTGCTCTGGAAGTACCACCACGACATGCGTCCCGGCTTTAACCCCCTGAACGTCTTCGGGAGTAAGCGGTCGCATCGCCATCGCCGGGAACAAGGTCATCTTCCCCACGACGGACATGCATATCATCGCTCTCGATTCGAAGACAGGAGCTGTGATATGGGATGCGGCGACCGACGACGACCACAACCCTAAGGGCGTCCGCACCTACAACGGTGCTCCTTTGATTGTCAACGGGAAGGTGATCATGGGCTCCAGCGGCTGCGCCGCGGGTGGCATGACGTTCTCGCAGACGTGTTTCGTCAGTGCCCGTGACCTGGAAACAGGTAAGGAAATATGGCGGTTCAACACGCTGGCACAGCCCGGCGAGCCCGGCGACGAGACCTGGAATGGAGTGCCTGCAGAAAAGCGGTGGGGCGGATCGGTCTGGTCCATACCCGCCTACGATCCCGAACTGAACCTGCTGTTCGTCGGTGTCGGTACGCCGTATCCGTGGTTGTCCATCCGACAGAGGCACCCATAACCCCACTGGCGGCGGCCACAACGGCGACGGCCTCTACATGAATTCGACGCTGGCGTTCAATCCGGACACGGGCAAGCTGGTCTGGTACTACCAGCACATGCCGAACGACGACTTCGATCAGGACTATGCCTTCGAGCGGATTATCGTCCCAATCACCTGGCAAGGTACCAAGTACAAGGCGCTGATCACGTTGGGCAAACCGGGCGTCTTCGAAGTATTGGATGCCAAGACGGGCAAGTTCCTCCTCGCGCGCGATCCGGGATTTCAGAATATCTTCTCTATCGATCCGAAAACGGGCGTCAAGACGCAGCTGCTCCCGACGGATCCTCCCCCCGGGAACCAAGCGCTGCACGAGCAACAACGGCGCGAGGAACCATATGCCGGGATCGTATGATCCTGCCACGCACCGTTACTACATCTCCTTGAATGACGTCTGCATAAACAAGACTCCCGAGACACCAGACCATCTGATGGCACTCGACACCAACACCATGGAAATCACCATGGACGTGAAGGACAGAGCGGTAGAGACGGCCGGCAAAGTTGACCACGGCGGGAGGACTGCTGTTCACCGCATCAGGCGACCGGTACGTCCGTGCCTATGATGAGCGGGATGGGAAAGAGCTGTGGCAGGCGCGTGTTCAGGACGTGCCGAATTCCACCCCGCTTACCTACATGGTGGATGGCAAGCAATATGTCGCGATCATTGCCGGCAACCCGGGCATTGCAGGCGGCGGTATGGCGCGAGCGGCCTCTGAGGACGTTCGGCCTGACAGCAGCGTCGTACTGTGGGTGTGGCAGCTTCCGTAACAAGCGATGGCGGCGGTAGATCTCCGATTGGATCTACCGCCGCCCAGGACGGTGTTGCTCCTCCCCTTCGATCGGGATGTCCTCGCTCCGCAGCGGCTGGGCGCTGGTTGAAGCATGAGATTGCCATTCTGCAAAAGAACGCATCATATTCGTCGTTGCTTAATCAGAAAGAAAGATGGGTGCGGACCGATGTTGAAGTCGATGAGTTCGAGGAAAAGCCGAACATTGGCGGGATGGGTTTGCTACGGTCTGGGTCTGCCCATGTGCGTTGTAGCGCTTACTGGCGCGAGCGGTGTGGCAAGCCAGCAGCAATCGCCTTCGTCTGCTACCTCGGATAAGACGGTCCAGACAGACCAGGCCAAAAAAACTTTTGGACTCCCGGAGGGTCCAGGCCGGGAGTTGGTGATCGATCATTGCAGCCGTTGTCATACTCCCGATCGGGTACTCGCGCACGGCCGAAGTCGCGAAGGGTGGGACGAAACCATCATCCAAATGGTCGGGTTTGGTGCAACAGGTAGCGAGGAAGAGTTCACAAAAATTGAAGACTACCTGACAAAGTACATCCCCGCTGTATCTGGACCCGTGAGTAGCCCGCCGACGTCAGCGTCTGCTTCTTCTAATTCTGGGAATTCCGCCGTGGCCCCGAGCCTTGGACAAAAAATATTCATGGAAAGATGCGCGGTGTGTCACAACGCTGGCTCCACCGAGACAAGAGTCGGGCCGGGATTGAAGGGGCTATACTCCCGAGGCAAATTCGCGTCGGACGGCAGCAAGATAACTGATGATTCGCTTGCCAGGTTTATTCATGATGGTAAAGGCATGATGCCTCCCTTCAAAGATGTCCTGAATTCCGGCCAGATGCAGGACGTCGTCAACTATCTAAAAACACTCTAAAGCCCAGTGATGCAAGTCTCTCCGCATGAGTCTTGCGCAAATCCCACCAACCAAACCTGTCAAGCCCCAAAAACCACCTAACCCCATGACTCCAAATAAGATATAGTTGGCATAGTAGTTCCACTCCAACCGCTATACTGGATAGAGAGATAAAAAAGCCCCGGCCACCCTGGGCTTTTGCTTGCCACGAGGGAACATGGATTAGGATCGAAGTCCAAACCTAAATCATTTGTTTCTTAGACTTTGACACATAAACTACGGGGGAGGGGGTACTGACAATGCGACACACACCCCGCCAGCACGCGTCACGCTATCAGTACCCCTGATCTGCCCGGAACGCCGTCACCTGGTTCTTCACAAACGTCACGGCCATAGGCTTGCCTAGATTCGCAAAGACTACCATCCGGTTCCCGTAGTCGTTGCTGGTGCTCTTCGACACCTGCCCCAGCGAGAGCTCCACCTGCCGCTCATTCATCCCGTTGATCACCTGATGGCTGTCCACCGCCTTCCAGATCTCCGGCCCCCAGTGCTTATAAAGCTCATGCGGATCGTCATAGAAGAAAATCTCGTCCGTATAGAACGTGTACTGCCCATCCTGCCGATACCCCACCGGCACCGCATACTCCTTAGCCGCATCCGACGAATCGGGCAGAGTAAAAATCAGCAGCGCCTGCCGGTCGCCGCCCGGAATCCGGAACGTGGCCGTCTTGGGAGCCACCTGCTCGGTAGTCCCCTTCACCACCAGCTTCTGCGCCCCCACCAGCGTCCCAGCGCTCTTGCCATACTCCACCCTCTTGCCCACGTAGGGGTAATAGTCCAACTGCCCCCCCGCCGACACCCAAACCGTAGTCCCCACCAACTCCTTCAAATCCGCCATCGAAGAAGGCCGCTTATGCTTCAAGAACACCAGGTCGTCGTCCGAGATCTTCTCCCGCTCCGCAAGCCTTCATCACCATCGGCTTATTCCGCTCATGGTGGAGCCACGCCAACTCCCCGCCCACCGCCAGCACCAGCACCACCGTACCCCCAATCGCCGCCTTCACCACACTGTTCATCAATCACCACCCTCCAGTCCCTAACCCTAACTAATTCCTAGTCCCTAGACTCTAATCCACCGGCTCCACCGTGCTCAACCTCGCATCCGTCGCCATCAAAGTCTCAGCCGTTAACGCATCCGCCTTCCGCAACGAAGGAAACAACCCCGCAGCACTAGCCGTAACCACCAAACTCGCAACCCCGCCCACCACCACCGCCCGCACCGCCCCCCACCACTGCGCTGTCAACCCGCTCTCAAACTCGCCAAACTCATTCGAAGCACCGATAAACAGCCAGTTCACCGCACTCACCCGCCCCCGCATCTCAATCGGAGTGGCCAACTGCAGCAGACTGCTCCGCACCACCACGCTCACCATGTCGCTCGCCCCAACGAAAACCAGCGCCACACAGCTAAGCCACATACTCTGCGACAATCCAAACACCACCGTAGCCGCCCCAAAGATCCCCACGCACCAAAGCATCGTCGCCCCAGCCCGCCGCTTGATCGGCCTCATCAGCATCGTCAGGCTAACCACCAGCGCCCCCACCGAAGGCATCGCCCGCAATACCCCCAACCCCCGGGCCCCCGTATGCAGAATATCCGTAGCAAAAATCGGCAGCAACGCCACCGACCCGCCCAGCATCACCGCAAACAAGTCCAACGAGATCGACCCCAGCAGCAGCTTCGTCCGCCACACATACTCTAACCCCGCCAGCACCGTCTTCGTGCTGAACGCCTTCTTCCCTGCCGCCACCACCGGTGTCCGAATCATCCCCACCAGCACGATGAATCCCACCAGCATCATCAGAGTAAACGCATACACAATCGACGCCCCGTTCCACCGCACCAGCGCCCCCGCCAACGGCAGCGTAAACAATATCCCCCCCACTGCCGGTCCGGACATATTCGCAATCTGATAGATCGTTGCGCCCCACGTCACCGCATTCACAAAATGTTCCTTCGGCACCAGGCTGGGCAGCATCGCACTGGCCGCCGGCCCGCTGAACGCCCGCCCCAGTCCAATCCCCACCAACACCGCGTAAATCGCCCAGATCTTCTGCGTTCCTGTCAGCGCAAGGTACATCAAAGCCGCCGTGCATATCGCCTGAAATGTATAACAAGTCAGGATCACCTTCCGCCGGTCGTAGCGATCCGCCACATGCCCCGCCGCCAGCATGAAGAACAGCCCCGGCAGAAACAGCGCCAACCCCGTATACCCCAGATCCAGCGCCGAGTGCGTAATCTGATACACCTGCCAGGCCACCGCTACCGACTGCGCCTCGGCCCCCACAATCACCATCAGCCGCGCCGCCTGATACAACCGGAAGTCCCGCGACTTGAACGCACTCCCCGCGGCAAGTGCCGTCGCAACCGTTGTACTACTGCCATCAGCCATACAACATGCTTTCACACTTCGATGAATCTCGGCACCAGCTACCTACTTAGCGACCCAGGTAGACCTTATACTGTGTCTCCACCACGCCCGTATTCCGTGCCAGTTGCAGTTTCGCTGCGTTGTACTGGTAGAGCGTCCCCACTAGCTTTGTCTGCGCGCTGGCCAGGACCGCCTGTGCCTGAACAACCGCAAGATTATCGTCTACACCCGCAGCAAACCGGTCCGAAGCCTGCTGCAGTTCCTCTGTCGCCAGATCCACGTTGCTACGCGCTACCTTCACCAACTCTGCCGAAGACTGCACATCCAGCATCGACGATCGAATCTGCTGACTCGATCGTCTGCCTCAAACTGGCGATCTGCTGCTTCACCCCGGTCATCTGCGCCACCGCCACCTCATGCTCACCCCGGAATTGCGATTCCTTGAAGATCGGAATATCCAGATTTCCCTGCGCTGTAAACACTCCGTGATACAGCCCATTTATCTCGCCAAGTACCCCGTAGTAGCCACCGAACGACAGCGAAGGATAGTGCTCATACCGAATCGCCCGCTCTGTCCGCTCCGCCACCTCGCCCTGCGCCTGCAGGCTCAAAAGATCCTTCCGGCGCACAAAGGCCAGCGCCATAGCCTGCTCCAGCGGCATCTCCTCAAACTGCGCATACGGAGAGGTGTCCGTCAGCGTCAGCTCCTGGTCCGCAGGCAGCCCGATCAACCGGGTCAGGGCAATCTTGTCCTTCGCAAACGTATTCTCCGCGTTGATCAGCGTCTGCTGCTGCGTCTGCAATTGCACTCGTGCTCGCAACACATCCAGATTCGTCCCGACTCCCGCATCGTGCGAGGCTACCGCCTGCCTTAGCTCCTCTTCATCGGCCTTCTCCAGCGCCTGCGCATTCGCAATTTGTGCTTGGTCCGCCAACGCCAGCAGATACTGATTGCCTACCTGCAGCGTCACATTGCCTCGCTGCAACAGTGTCGTCAACTCCGCCGCTTTACCCGCCTTGCTGTGCCGCTCGGAACAGGTAGTACGCCGGCACATTGAATAGCTGCTGGCTTACCGCAATCTGAGCGGCCGCCGTATCTACCTTCACAATCTCTTTGAACGTTCCTGGAGGAAGTCCTAACTGCCACCAGCGATCCCGGCTTGAACCCCTCGGCCGCCAGGTTTATCTCCTGCGCCGTGATATGTCCACTCGCCGTCATATTTGGCAGGAGGTAGTTCCCCACCGTCAAAACCTGACCCTTCACCGCCCGCTCATTCTGCTGGCTCAGCTCCATCACCAGGTTATTTTTGATCCCCCGCGCAATCGCATCATCCAGGCTCAGCGGCAAAGGTCCTGCCGTAGCCCGCTGCACTTCGACACCCCCCGCAAACTTCACCGCCGAAACCTGTGGCACCGGCGCCGAAGGCAGCGCATCCGGAGCCTGCCCCTGCGCCTCTACTCCGAGCCCAACAAACGCGAGACAAGCCATTCCCACCGGCAGCCATAACTTCACCTTTATCCGCAACATACCCATCGAATCCATCATGCTTACCCTTTAGATTGCCACGGTACCCCTCCCGTTGCGAAATTCTACGCAGAATCTTCCCTCACCGCTTTCCGCCCCAACTCAGCTAAAATACGAAACATACGCCCATGCGTCTTATACCTATGAACCGCCTCACCCTAGCCGCCACTCTTTTGCTCGCCATCCCAGGTTGCGCAACCGCCTTCGCCCAGACCTCCGTCCCGCCAAACACCGGCACCGCCTTCAAAGACACCTCCATGGTCAAGCCGCCCGCCGGAGCCAAGGTCGCCATCTACGAGTTCGAAGACCTCGAGTGCCCCGCCTGTGCCCACGCCTTCCCCATCGTCCACGCGGCCGTCGACCAATACAAAATTCCCCTAGTCCGCCACGACTTCCCCCTCAGGGGACACATCTGGAGCCATGACGCTGCCGTCATCGCCCGTTACATCCAGGATAAAATCTCGCCCAAGGACGCCGAGGAGTACCGCCGCGCCGTCTTCGCCAACCAGACTGCCATCGCCACCAAGGACGACCTGCAGAACTTCTCTCGCAAGTACCTCCAGGCCCACGGTCACCCCATGCCCTTCGTCATCGATCCCAATGGCCTCTTCGCCGCTGAGGTCAACGCAGACTACACTCTCGGCGAACGCATAGGCCTCCAGGAAACCCCCACCATCTTCGTCGTCACTCAGAAAAACTGGGTCCAAATCAAGGACGTCGCCCTCCTCGATCATGTCATCGAGTCCGCCATCGCCCAGACCGCCAGCTCCACCCCAGTCCATTCCGGTGTCAAGAAACCCACGACCGTCGCGCGTTAATCGAGTTCGAACCGCACCGGCCGTATCTAAGCCATGGATATTCCGATCACCACTCGGAATATTCATGGCTCAATGTACGAACTCCCTTCCCTGCGAACGCATGCCGGATACATGGCTACCGCTATCTGGCTGAAAAGATCAGAAAATAATCCTGCCCATCCGCCTTGGTGAAGTCGTACTGGCCTACCAGCGTGTATCCCGCCTCCGCCATCTCTTTCTCCACTATCTCCCGTTGCAGGCCGTGGTCCGTCCCGTTCCCATTGCGATCGATAATCCCGACCTTCGCCCCAGGTCGCAACGCATCATGCAGCAACTTCATCATCTCCACCGGGTGCACAATCTCGTGGTACACCTTCAACATCAGTACAGCATCCACACTTCCTGAAGGCAGCTTCGGATCATTTGGTGTCCCCAGCACCGTCCGCACATTGGCCAGCCGCTCCTTTTGCGCTCTCGCTGTGATGTACTCAATCGCCTTCGGATTAATATCCTCCGCAAATACCGTGCCATCCGGCCCGACCCGAGCCGCCGCCCGCACCGTAAACCACCCCGAGCCCGCGCCGATATCCGCAACGCTCTTTCCCGCCGTAATCCCCAGCAGGTCCATCACCCGGCCAATCTGCAGCTTCTTGTCCCGATCCGGATACTCGAAGATCGAAAGATCACCCGAATAAGGTGTACTCGTAGCACGCTGCGCTACCCCTTGTTGCGACGCCTGTCCTACCGCCGGCGCAGCGGCCACGCAGGTCGCCATCAACAACGCAAAGACGACACCCCACACACCCCTCAACAAAATATCCATCATGCTCCAACCATCAGCCATAACGCAGGCGATTGGCAAGAGTTCATCCCACAAGCTTTGCAGCAGCCATCACCCAACGCCTACTGAATCTGCACCAGCTCCGAGCCAGCCCCGTGCCCCGACGCGCCCGGCGTCACCGACGAAGTCTGCGGAGCTCTCCAGTGGTCGATGTAGCTCACCTGGTGCACGCAACTGATCGTGCAGTTAGGCGCGCAGCTCTTCTCCGTCAGAAACTCCCGTTTCACATCCGCCTTCAAGTACCCCGCGAGCGGCACCCCCGGATACCCTCGCTGCTGCGAACAATAGTGCACCAGCCCGTTCTCGCAGATATACACATACCGTCCACCCGCGCGGCAGCGCCAGTCGTTCGTCTTCCCGTTCGCAATCGCCTCTTGAAAGTGATTGAACCGCGAATAGCTCCGCCGCGTCAGCTTACGAACCCTGTCCCATACTCCGCGCTCTGCCGCACCGAGCGGCTTCAACTGCCCGCTGCCGTCATGAATAATCCCGATCGTCGAGCTGAACCCCAGCCCCAGCGCACGCTTACTCACTGTCAGCGCATCGTCCGGATTTGCAATCCCGCCGCCCACCACCGAATTGATATTCACGTGAAAGTCGGCATGCTCCGCCAGCATCTTCAGCTTCGCGTCCAGCACCTTCAGACTCTTCTTAGAAACCGCGTCCGGCATCACGTTGTCGATCGAGATCTGCATATGGTCCAGTCCGGCATCGTTCAACCGCTTGATCCGGTCCGGCATCAGCAGATACCCATTCGTGATCATCCCAGCGATCGCGCCCGTCTTCCGTATCCGCGCGATAATCTGGTCCAATTCCGGATGCAGCAGCGGCTCGCCGCCCGAGATCGTAATCACCGACGTCCCCAGCCGCCCCAGGTCGTCGATCCGCCGCAGCATCTCGTCGATCGGCACCGGATCGGAGAAATCGTCGTATTCGTTGCAATAAGTACACGCCAGATTGCACCGCCGCATCGGCACGATATGCGCCATATACGGGTGCCCGGTCGAAGCCAGCGCCGACCCGATCGAAGCCAGCTCGCGAACCTTCCGCGTCACCGCCTTCCAGCGCCGCTTCGCACTCATCGGACGCAGCTCCGGTGCGGTCAAATTTTCTGCTTGGGTCATC
The DNA here is from genome assembly GCA_963797415.1 of uncultured Acidobacteriaceae bacterium. Lineage (GTDB taxonomy): Bacteria > Acidobacteriota > Terriglobia > Terriglobales > Acidobacteriaceae > Edaphobacter. Next base: position 62,511 of record CAWCPB010000004.1, on the reverse strand, counting down.
CTTTTAAGTATAAATCCACCCGGCCTATTGCAGCGTAAACCCCGTTGCCGCACCATTCCCACCGCTCGGAGCACTCTTCGAATCCACCGAAGACCGCTTCTTCGAATCCGGAATCAGCGTCAGCGTCTGCTCCTTCTTGTCCCGCAGCACCACCACTGACACCTTCTTGCCCTGATTCTCGTGCATGATCTTCGTCCACTCCCCGCTAGTCGACATCATCACCGAATTCGCGCGCAGCACCACATCTCCCGCCCGCAACCCCGCCGAAGCAGCCGGAGAGTTCACATCCACGCTATGCACCAGCACGCCTGCGCCCTGCACCCCAAAAAACTCCGCCAACTGTGGCCCCATCGTCTCCACAGTCGCACCGGTGTACGACGAGCCAGGCGTCAGCGCGCCCATAAAGTTATGTGTCCGGCTACTCGGCGTACCCGAAAAAAATCCGCTCGCCTGCGGTGGCACGTTGGTCGACCGGCTCTCCATTTGCCGGCGGAGCAGACGAAGCCGGATCCGGAACCGTCATATGCTTCTCCCACGCCTGCCGCTCCACCATCTCGCGAATCGCCGTCGGCGTCGTAATCGATATCTGTTGTCCGTCTCGGCTGATCGTCAGCGTGATCGTCCGGCCTGCGGGTGTCTCCCGCAACATCCGCCACAACTGGTCCTTGCCTTCAATCACCTGGCCGTTCATCTGCAGGATCACGTCCCGCTCCCGCAGACCACACTTTCCCGCCGGCGCATCGTGGTCCACATGCAGAATCACCGCGCCGTGCGGCTCCTTCAGCTTCAGCGCGCCCATCTCCTCATCGCTTACGTCGCCAACCGCCACCCCGAGATACGCCGGTGTCCCATGCGCTGACGACCCCGCGCTCATCGCCGCATATCCCACTGGCACCATCACCGTCGGACCACCCGCAAAAGCCACACTACATAGCACGAAGCACAACGCCCCACCGAGCGTTGTCATCACCAACTCCGTCCTCAGCAGCTTCTGCACCGTACCGTCCTCACTGCCGCAACCGCTCATTGAATGTCCGCCGCGCCCTGCAACGCCTGGTAGCTTGCCGTCCGTATATACGGATTCTCATCCTGCGTCGACACCGTTCGCAACACCTGTCGCACGCTCGAGTCCGACTCCACCGGCTCCAGCAGTCCAATCGCCGCCGTCCGCACCTGCGCGCTCGAATCGTGCATCAGGGCCTCCAGCACGCCATCACGAACTCGCTGGTCCTGCCCCACATACCGCTGCAGGCCTCCCAGCGCCTTCAACCTCACCGCAGCATTCTTGTCATACCGCAGCGACACCAGCAGCGCGTTCCGAATCCCATCGTCCCCTGCGCACTGATGTCCCGCCTCGCACTCATGCGCAAGCAGCGCTACCGAATCCGCCCGCACTCCATTCGTCGCCTCTGCATTCATCCCCATCATCAGTAACTTGCGAATCTCCGGCTGATCCAGCGAGCCCTCGATCGTCTCCGGAACCACTCGGTTGTAATTCACCTGCACCAGCTCCGAGTTTGGCGTCTGCACGATCCCCGTCACATTCGCAATCGACCCGCTGCTCGCATTCGTCAGAATCACTGGAGCCTTAGGCTTCGGCGCTCGAGCCACCTGGTACCGGTATGTAAAGTTTCCCGCGAGAAATCCCAACCCCACCAGCAACGTAGCCAGCGCCGGCGCACTCTGCACATTTCCAACCCAGCGGAACCAGTTACTCCGCAGGCGCGTCACCCACCCATGCGGAGGAATCTGGTCCAACTCCTCATCCAGTCGCATCCTCGCTTGCACCACTAGATTCGGCGAAGGCTCCAGTACCGGAAGTACCGCGAACACCTCATCCATCGCCCGCATGGCATTCAACTCACGCCGGCAATCCTCACATCCCCCCAGATGCTGCTCCAGCTCTACTGCCAGTTCATCCGGGAGCTCACCGTAATGCATCAGAACGATATTGTCGCGAACTAATTCACACTTCATGACCGAACCTCAACCAGCCTCAAAAAATCTACCCAACTCCCCGGATCCGGATCTATACAACCGTCCACGTTCCTGAGGTCCTGCTCGCTCCCAAACAATCCAGCTCTACCGTACTGCCGCCAGATTCGCCCGCAACTTCCGTGTAGCTCGGAACAGCGTATTCTTTGCGGTCTCCTCGGTCGTATTCAACATCTCGCCGATCGTTCTCAGCTTCAATCCCTGGTAATGCTTCAACTCGAACACCGTGCGTTCCCGAGGAGTCAATTTATCCAACGCCTCGTTGATCCGCTCACTCATCACCTTCCGGTCCAGTTCACGTGCCGGATTCGCCATCGCCCGGTCATCCGTGATATTCGCCATCAGGTCCATCTCATCGCCACTGGCATCCAGCACCGTCGCCGGATCTTCCCTGCGGCTCTTCCGCCGCCGCAACTGGTCGAGGCAAAGATTCGTCACAATCCGGTAGAGCCACGTATAAAACGAGCACTCGAACCGGAAGTTCCCCAGATGCCGGTACGCCTTGATGAACGCCTCCTGGTGGACGTCCTGCGCATCCTGCTCGTTGCCCAGCATATGCAGCGCAAGCCGCAGAACGCTCTGGTCGTATCGCCGCACCAGTGCATCGAACGCGCTGCGCTGGCCCTTCTGAGCCTCGCGGATCAGCTCATCGTCCTCGGTCCGCTGCTGCGCCCGCGCCTCCATCTGCGCCTGCGTCAGCTTGCCGTTCCGTGCTTCTCCGGTCTGTGCGGCTGCCTTTGCCATAGCTGGCAATGATTCTACCGCCGTCGCGCCTAAACCAAGCGCAAATGGACTCGGACGCCGCCGGGAAGCCACAGAAGATAGCTCCCCACTTCGCAGGATGAAGCTTCATCCCAATTGCTTCAGCATTCATATTGTTCTGACTCCGGAGTCAGGAAATCGATTTCACTCCAATAGACCCACCCCGCCCCTTAAAGGTAAGCAGCTTCCTGCAAACCCTCCGGTAAACTTTCTCTATGTCCCGCCCCACCTCACCCAGCCTCTTCGCCAACCCGGAGCCCAGCCCACAAATCCCCATCCAAAGGCCCCTCCAAAGGTTGGATCAACGCCCACTGCGACGGCGGAGCCCGCGGCAACCCCGGCCCCTCCGGCTACGGAGCCCTCATCCAGGACGACTCCGGCGCCGTCCTCGCTGAACTCACTGAATTCCTTGGACTTCGCACCAACAACTACGCCGAGTACTCCGGCCTCCTCGGCTGCCTTCAGTACGCCCTCGACCACCACCACCCCCGCCTCCGCGTCGTCTCCGACTCCGAGCTCATGGTCAAGCAGATCCAGGGCAAGTACCAGGTCAAAAGCCCCGACCTCAAACCCCTCTACGAAGAAGCCAAACGCCGCATCGCCAAACTCGAAGCCTTCGAGATCTCCCACGCCCTCCGCCACAAAAACAAAGACGCCGACCGCCTCGCCAACGAAGCCATGGACCGAGGCATGAAGCGCCCCGCAGCCAATCCCGCCACAAATCCGGGTGCCTCCCAGCCTGCCCTGAGCCTGTCGAAGGGTCCGGCACTTGCGGACGTGGATGAAGCGCCACGCAAGGCCACCCCCTACCCCACCAAAGCCGAAACTCCACCCAACCCCAAACCCGGCACCATGCTCCGTGGCTTCACCCGCGACGGCGCAGTCCACATCCTCGGCGGCACCACCCTGCCCGACGGCATCTTCGTAAAAATCATCCCCGAATAAAACCCTCAGCCCTTCTTCAAACCCGGCTGCTGGTATATCCCGATCACATTGCCCCCAGGATCACGAAACCGCGCCGTTATCTCAGGAGCATCGCCGCCAATCGGCTGCACAATCTCGCCCCCGTTAGCGACAATGGCCGCCACCGTCGCCTCTGCATCCTCGACCATCACATAGACGAGAAGCCCCGGCTGCGAAGCCGGTGCCCTCCCCACCGACCACGTCCCACTCACCTGGCCAACCGTATCGTCAAAAGCAGTCGAACCGTCCCCTCGCTGCCGAATCTTCCAACCGAAGACTCGCGCGTAAAAATCGGCCGAGCGCGCAATATCTGTCGCAGGAATTTCGATATAGCAGATCTTTCCACCCGCATACCCAGATGACATAACACTCCTTTTGAACATCGCGATTCTACCTCTTGCCATCACCTGCCGACATAGCCAGCCGCGAGCACAACTCCTCCACCGCCCTCATCTGTCCCAGCATCCCCTCCAACCTCGCCACCCCCATAGCCTCCTCGATCCCTCGCTGCATCCGGTCCAGAATCCCCACCACCCGCACCGCCCTTCTTCGTCCCTGCGGCTTCAGCATCAACTGAAACGCCCGCGCATCCTCCGGATCGATCCGCCGCTCCACCAGCCCCTTCGCCTCCAGCGACGAGATGCAGTGGCTCACATTCCCCCGCGTCGTCTGAAAAGCCTCCGCCAGCTCCGAAGGCTTGATCTCCCCGCCGCTTCTCAAAGAAAATCGCCGCCAGCATCATCGCCTCAAACACCGACAGCCCTTCCCCCTCAAGCGCCAGCCCCAGCGAAGCATCCATCCGCCGAGCAATCCGGTTCGCCTGAAAGATCGGACTCTGCCGAAGAAACGATTCAATGCGCATAGCTATACAGTTTATCCATTCAACTATTTATAACAACCAAAAATTAGCTCCCCGCCCCAATCAAAAACCAGCGATGATACTCACAGCCCAACCATGAAAAAGTACATCGCCACCCTCTGCCTCGGCGCCACCAGCATCCTCGCCCAGGCACCCGACCAGCAAGCCGCCCCCGCGCAACCCGCCGCAATCCAGCAAACCATCACCGTCACCACCACCGTAGAACCCTTCCCTCTCTCCGAAAACAACCGCTCCGTCGCCGTCCTCGACACCGCCACCCAGCCACTCCTCTTCAACAACCCCACCGACTTCCTCCGCCTCGACACCGCCCTCAACCTCCAGGCCCGCGGCGGCAACGGCGTCCAGACCGACCTCTCCATCCGCGGCACCACCTTCGAGCAGTCCCTCGTCCTCCTCAACGGCCTCCGCATCAACGACCCCGAGACCGGCCACCTCAACCTCGACCTCCCCGTCCCCCTCGAAGCCATCTCCCGCATCGACGTCCTCCACGGCTCCGGCTCCACCTTCTACGGCTCCGACGCCCTCGGCGGCGCCGTCAACCTCATCACCGCCCAACCCAACTTCACCTCCATCGCGGCCAAAGTCGGCTTCGGCAACTTCGGCTCCGAAGAGCAGCACCTCCGCGCCACCTACAACACCCAGCCTTTCACCGAGCAACTCACCGGCAGCCGCGACACCTCCGACGGCTTCATCCCCGACCGCGGCTACCACTCCCTCGCCGGCGCCTCCGAGTCCTGGCTCAACCTCAAGCCCAGCACCCCCAACTACACCACCGACATCCTCCTCGCCGCCAGCGACCGCCCCTACGGAGCCAACCAGTTCTACGGCCCCTACCCCTCCTGGGAGCGCACCAAGGGCTGGTTCGCCGCCATCCAGCAGCAGCTCGGCCAGCAGACCGCCGCCAGCTTCGGCTACCGCCGCCACACCGACCTCTTCGTCCTCTTCGTCGGCCATCCCAGCATCTACGAGAACAACCACATCACCACCAGCTACGAAGGCGCCGTCCGCCGCGTCGACACCCTCCCCCGCAACATCACCCTCTCCTACGGCCTCGAAGCCGACGGCGACGCCATCCACAGCACCAACCTCGGCCAGCACGCCCGCAACCAGGGCGCCGGCTATGCCAACCTCAACCTCGCCGCCCTCGGCCGCTTCTCTCTCTCCGTCGGAGCCCGCGAAGAGGTCCTCTCCGGCAACGGCTCCGTCTTCTCGCCCTCCGTCGCCGCCGCCTACACCGCCACCCGCTCCCTCCGCCTCCGCGCCTCCGTAGGCCACGGCTTCCGCATCCCCACCTACCTCGACCTCTACTACTCAGACCCCACCACCATCGGCAACCCCAACCTCCAGCCCGAATCCTCCTGGTCCTACGACGGCGGCTTCGACTGGAACCCCGGAGGCCGCTTCGCCCTCTCAGCCACCGGCTTCCGCCTGCAGGAAAAAGACACCATCGACTACTCCAAACCGATCCTCGCCACTCCGGCCCTCACCTTCGCCGAACCCTGGCAAGCCACCAACATCCCCAACTTCCACCTCACCGGCGCCGAAGCCACCTTCAGCATCAGCCTCACCCGCAACCAGCGGCTCCAACTCGGCTACGCCGCCGCCCAGGCCGGCCCGCCACCGCCCAACATCCTCTCCGAGTACGCCTTCAACTACGCCGCCCAGAACGCCCTCCTCTCATGGTCCGGCATCCTGCCCACCAAACAACTCAGCCAAATCTCCGCCTCCGCCCAGCTATCCGTCGTCCAGCGAACCACCCAATCCCCCTACGCGCTCTTCAACCTCTCCCTCGTCCGCAACACCGGCCTCCTCCGCCCCTACATGCGCCTCCTCAACCTCGCCAACACCAGCTACCAGGAGATCCCCAACGTCCCCCTGCAAGGCCGCACCATCATGGCCGGAGCCGAGATCAACTGGACCGCCCCCCACCACTAATCCCCCCAGCAAACATCGCCGCCTCCACCCGCCGCCGCCGCAACAACCCCTCATTCACCACTCCCCCCACATGGTCCCAGGCCAGAAAAGCCTCCGCCGCCCCGGCAAAGTCGCCCGCATTCACCTCTCGCAGCAGCGTCGACCGCGCCAGCGTCGCGCACCCCAGGTTGAACGCAAAGTCCACCATCGCATCGAACTGCCCCTGCGAAATCCCCACCCGCACCAGCCGATTCACCGCCGTAACCGCCCGCGCCAAATCCCCCTCCAGAAAAACCTCTGCCTGCTCCCCCGTAATCACCAGCCCAGCCCGAACCCCCGGCCCCGTATGCCCATACCCCACCGTCCAAACCCCACCCGAATCCACATAAGCAGCCAGCCGCAGCCCCTCAAACTCCTTCGTCAAAGCCAACCCAGCCTCGCTATAACCAAACCCACCAGCCATACCCATCCTCCAGACGCAAAAACGGGAGGATCGCCATCAGGCGTCCTCCCGCTGCTTTTAATCCCTACATCCAGACTAACAGTTGGCCCCTATCTACTACGCCAACTAAAAAATCCCCACAACCAACCTAAAATCAATGACATCTATCGACCCCATCATCGCTAACCCCTTGACAGCACACCAAGCCTGCGGCTAATCACACCTTTTGATCCTGACGTACCTTTTCAGATCGTGGATGCTTACCATGAGTGGCCGTCGGTTCTCCCATATATTTTCCGACGATCGAGATAACCCAGAGCATCGCGTACAAATCCGCGATACCGATGGGCGCGATAAGGACTGCCGGAATCCACTTGGTCGTCCAGGGAACGAACAGAATCAACAGAAGGTGTAGAGCTGCAAGGATGGTCATGGTAATCCAAAACCACACATGCCGCCTCAACTTCCACCTCATCGCAATGACGATGGTAACAATCGCAACCGATATAAGAGATGGACGAGCAAGAGCTAACTTCCCAAAATGATCGAACAAGATTGCCAACAGGATAGTGCCGATAATGCCGCAAAGGACTCCCCACCACGGTAAGCGCATCTTCCTGTCTTCTGCTGTTATTACTTTGTCTAGTGGCAATTTGCATTCTCCGTGCTATCGCTCAGTAGCTTTAGCCCCTGAGGTCTACCCCTACTGCCCCGCAGCCTTCGCAACCCCCGAAGCCACTTTAATCCCCAATCCCGAATCCACCGCATCCAGCAAATGCTCATCCGGATCGTTCTGGTAGTCCCAGAACATCATCCCGCCCAGCCTATGCCGCAGCACATACTTCGCCTTCAGCGCGATCGACTCCGGATCGTCATACGACACAAACGTCTTGCTCGCCGGGTCATACAGATAAGGAGCCGACGCCTTGCTATCCCAGTACCGGACATACCCACCCGGAATTAGCACATCCGTAATGCTCTTATAGTCCGCCTTCACCGTCGTCTTTTCGCCCGGCCGAAACAGCCCATGGTTCGCAGCCTCCACCTGCCCCCACGCCTTCCCATAGAAAGGTACGCCCAACACCATCTTCCGCGCCTGCACTCCCGCTGCCAGATTCAACTTCACCGTATTGTCCGCCGAAACCAGCTTCGGATCAGCCGGATTCGTATACAGCGGCGCATGATGCCCCGTCGTCGAGTGCGGTCCGCTCCCGTAGTAGTCGTAACACATCAAGTTGATCGAATCGACGTAAAACTGCACCTTCTTCATCTCGGTATTCTGCATCCATCGCTCATTCGCGCCCGTAGCGACAGACGTATACCAGTGCTTCCCCTGCTTCTTGCCCTCAATGTTGAACCGCGTTCGCAGCTCCTTCAGCATCAGCGTGTAGTTCTGCTTATCCTCCGGCCGAAACTTGTTCCCCGCCCCCGGCTGCCCCGGATACTCCCAGTCGATATCCAGCCCATCCAGATTGTGGTCCAGCACAAACTGAACCGCAGAATCGACAAACTTCTTCCGGCTCTGCGCCGACGCCACAGCGTCCGAGAACCCGCCCGACCAGCCCCATCCGCCCACCGAAACCATCACCTTCAAATCCGGGTTCTGCGCCTTCAGCCCATTCAATATTTGAAAATTTTCGCGGTCATGCGCGAACCCCTCCACGATCACCCCATCCTTGATGTTCGCAAACGCATAGTTCACCCGCGTCAACTTCCTCGCCGAAACCTCTCCCGGCGCGATCAGCCGGTCATTCACAAACACATACGCAATCACCTCTTTGCCCGAGTTCCTCACCGTACTCTGCGCCACCAACATCGACGAACTCCCCATCACCTCAGCGAGCAGCAGAACTCCCGCAATCCGAACAGCCATCTTCATAAAATTCCTTCCGCCGCAAACACCGGCACTACTTCCCGTTCTTACTCAACAGCCAAAGCAGCGAATCCTCAAACAAATTGTTCTGCGTGGGACTCGTCAAAATCTTGTCCCCATGCCCCATGTTCAGATACACCATCCTGTACTTCGTATTCGTCCACACCACCGGAATGTCTCCGCCCGACAAAATGTCCTTGAACCCCAGCGGAAAGTTCGTCGGCGCCAGCGTCACCAGCACCTTCACGTCCTTATTCAGCCGCGGACTCGGCTCCCACGAGTACCACTCATTCGAAGGCGACTCAAACGTAGCCGGCATCCGCTTCGTCACCACATGATTTCTGTCGTCAACCACCAGCGTAGCTGGCAACGGCGGCCACGAGTTCATCAAAAAAGCCCCACCGCCCAGAAACTCCCGAAACCAAGTCCACTTCCCATTCTTCGCATTGAACGCCGACACATGGAAACCCAGCCATCCCCCACCGTTGTCCATATACTTCTCAAACGCCTTCCTCTGCTCCGCCGTATGCGGCTCGTCATTCAGCCATATCATCACCGAGCAGTCCTTCAAATAAGCATCGTTCAAACTACTCCAATCCGTCGTAGCAACAAAGTTGAAATTATCTTTGTTCGCAATATCGCTGAAAAACCGCAGCACATCCTGCGCAAACAACAAGTGGTCATACTCCACCCCCACCGAATAAAACACCACCACCTTCGGCTTCACCTTCTGTCGAGCGACCAACTCATCCTGCCCAGCCGCAAAACGCCGTCCCACCCATCACCACAGCCAGCAAAACCGCCAGCGCCGCACTGATTCGCTTTAAAGATCCAGCCCTCTTCATTGATTAGCCGCCCAAAAAATCGAATTCTTCAACATCGTCGTAAATGCCGGGTTCTCAAACAAATCCCCATGATGCCCCATGAAGATATAAACATTCCTCGCCTTCACATGCTCATTCGTCCACACCACCGGATGATCCCCCATCCTGATCTCCGTATTCGGCTCATACGTGTCCTCATCCACACTCGCTAAAACGCGCACATTCGGTCGCGGCGACTTGTCGTATGTGTACCACTCCTCATGCAGCACCTTGAACTTCGCCGGCACATCCTTCATCACCGGATGCGTCTTGTCCTCCACCGTCACCTCGCCATCGGCGAACTTCGCAACATAGCTCTTGAACCGTATCCCACCCATAAAGTTCGACCACCAAGGCGACATCTTGTACCCCTCAAACTCCCCCAGCAGCGTCGCATGGTGAAACCCAATCCAACCACCCCGTCCCTCATCGATGTACTTCTCAAATGCCGCCTCCGCCACCGGCGTCCACGCAAACGGAGGATAGTTGACCTGAACAATCAGCTTGTAGTGGCTCAGATACTCCTCATTGATCGGCTTCGTATCCGAGATATAGTCCACCGCAAAGTGATTCTCCGCCGCCAGCTTGTCCAGCCAGATCTTCGCGGCATCCACAAACGTCTTATGCTGTTCGCCCCCCTCCGCCAGCGCCAGCACCCGAAACTTCGGCGCAACTTCCGCCTGTGCCAGCATCCGCATCGGCGCAATTGTTAGCCCCACCCATATCAAAGCCAGCAACAGCTGCATCCTCTTTTTCAATCTCATCCTCGATTCGCCAACCAGCACAACCCAGCCCTGCGGCCCACAACCCGCACGTTCATATCTCAGGAAATTGTATGTCCGGTGCGTAACAAACCCTACTAGACCCCGCCCCCCAACTTCAAGCTACAATGACGAGTCTTCCCTTCATTCCATCATCCGCGAGGCTCGGTCTGTTCATGCCCCACCGTAACAACATCTTCTCAACAGCCACCCTCGCCCTCGCCGCAATCCTCGCCGCCATCCCCACCCACGCACAAAAGGCCACCGAGAGCGGCCCTCGCGGAGTCATCATCAATCCCAGCAACAACAAGGTCTACGCCCTCCACCCAGACCTCGGCACCGTCTCCGTCATCAACGGCGCCACCAACGCACTCATCACCACCATCAAGGTCGGCCCCGACGACAAATCCATCGGCGTCAACTCCACCGACAACAAAATCTACGTCGTCAACCGCGGCGGCCCCGGCACCGTCTCCATCATCGACGGCAAAACCGATACCGTCACCTCCACCATTCCCATCCGCGGCGTCAGCCTCCTCGCCATCAACCCCGTCACCAACAAAATCTACACCTCCTCGAGCTTCAGCCGAGGCATAGCCAACATCATCGACGGCAAAACCGGCACCGCCACCGACTTCAAAGCCGGCGTAGAAGGCAACGCCATCGCCGTCAATCCCGAAACGGACAAAATCTACTACGTAGGCTACGAAGACAAAAGCGTCACCGTAGTAGACGGCACCGACAACTCCACTACCCGCATCCCCACCGACATTCACCTCTGGGAAGCCGCCGTCAACCGCGTCACCAATAAGATCTACATCCCCAACTCCGGCAGCTCCAGCGTCACCATCATCGACGCCGCCCACGACAACGCCGCCACCAAAGTCGACGTCGGCCGCATCCCCTGCGCCGCCGCCGTCAACGAGCTCACCAACCGCGTCTACATCCTCAACTACGACAGCAACACCGTCTCCGTCCTCAACGGCGCCAACAACCTCGTCCTCGCCACCATCCCCGTAGGCACCCGCCCCCAGGCCATCGCCGTCAACCCCAAAACCAACATGATCTACGTAGCCAACACCCACAGCAAAAACGTAACCGTCATCGACGGCAAAACCAACACCGTAGCCGCAACGGTAGAAGCCGGCGAAGGCCCCTGGTCCATCGCCATCAACCCCACCCTTAACAAAATCTACGTAGCCAACCGCCTAAGCCCCAAAGTCACCATCATCGACGGCAAAACCAACCACTCCATCCAGCAGTAGCCGGGACGCTACAACATCCAACAATTGTCATCCTTCGCCGAAGGCGGAGGATCTGCTTTTGTAGTTGTCATTGTCGTTGCCGCTAAACGGCTACTTCCCCAACTCCGCCTTCACAATCTCACTCACCAGCTTCCCATCCGCCCGTAACCCACTAGCCTGAATCCGCGCCTGCACCACCTTCATCGCCGCGCCCATATCCTTCATTCCCGGCTTGGTCCCACCCTCCGCCAGATGCGCGATCGCCCCCTGCACCACCGTCCGAATCTCATCCTCCCCCGCAGCCTGCGGCAGATACCCTTCAATCATCCCGATCTCCGCCTGCTCCTTCGCCGCCAGCTCCGGCCGTCCACCCTTCGTAAACGACTCCACCGACTCCTTCCGCTGCTTGATCAGCGTCGTCAGAATCTGGGTCTCCTCCGCATCCGTCAGCGCCTCGCGCTTATCGATCTCCTTATTCTTCAGCGCCGACTTCACCATCCGCAGCGTCGTCAACCGATGCTCATCCTTCGCCTTCATCGCCACAATAATGTCCGTCTGAACCTTCGCTCCAATACTCATCGCATCTATCTCCCTCTCAACACTCGATTATAAGTTCCCAGCCGCCCACAACCTCGCCGCCAACTCGATACAATAATCAATATGATCCGTAAAACACGTCTCTTCACGCCTGGCCCGACCCCACTGCTCCCCGCCGCCCAGTTTGCCATGGCTGCCGCAGACATTCACCACCGCACCGCCGAGTTCCGCGCCCTCTACACCCGCGTCCTCGCCCAGCTCAAGGACTTCTTCGGCACCAAGAACGACGTCCTCATCCTCTCCAGCTCCGGCACCGGAGCCATGGAAGCCTCCGTCTCCAACCTCACCTCTCCCGGCGACCGCGTCCTCGTCCTCACCGCCGGCAAGTTCGGCGAGCGCTGGACCGGCATCGCCAAGTCCTTCGGACTCGAAGTAGACGTCGTCTCCGCCCCCTACGGCCAGACCTTCACGCTCGATCAGGTCAAAGCCGCCCTCAAGCTCGAGACCCGCGCCGTCTACATGCAGGCCACCGAAACCTCCACCGGCGTCAAGCACGACGTCGAAGGCGTAGCCAAACTCCTCAAGTACGAAAAGTCCGAAGCCCTGCTCATAGTCGACGCCATCACCGGCCTCGGCACCAGCCACCTCGACATGGACGCCTGGGGCATCGACGCCCTCATCGGCGGCTCCCAGAAATCCTTCATGATCCCCCCCGGCCTCAGCTTCATCGCCCTCAGCGACAAAGCATGGGACCGCATGGAAGTCCACCTACAACCCCCGCTACTACTTCGACCTCCGCAAGGAGCGCAAGAACGCCAAGAACGGCGAGTCCGCCTACACCCCGGCCGTCGCACTCATCGCCGCCCTCGGCGCAGCACTCGACTACATCGCCGGCACAAGCCGACGGCAACCTCGTCGAAGGCCGCAAAAAACTCGTCGACAACGCCGAGACCATCGCCGCCATGACCCGCGCCGCCGTCGTAGCCCTGGGCATGAAGCTCTTCGCCCCCGACTCCCCATCCGCCGCCGCCACCTCCGTCCTGCCCCCCGAAGGCATCGACTCCGGCGTCATCGTCAAGGAGCTAAAATCCCGCTTCGCCGCCGTCATCACCAACGGCCAGGGCGAGATGAAGGGCCAGATCTTCCGCATAGCCCACCTCGGCTTCTTCGACTTCATGGACACCATCGCCTTCATCGGCGCCCTCGAACAAGTAGTAGCCAAGAGCTTCCCACCCGCAAACTTCGCCTTCGGCAACGGCCTAATCGCCGCCCAAAAGCTCTACGCCGAACACGTGAAATAAATCGCTTTACCTACTCGAAGGCCCGCCCTCGGAAAGAGAGCGGGCCCTTCTAGCAATATGCTCAAAAGCGAATCTATCGAGAATCTTTCGGTAATCCAACTTTGATGACGATACCCTTCATAACTTTGCAATCAGTCAGCTCGTAGTTCCAGGCTTCCGAGGTTGACGGTTTGACACCTGGAAGGAATTTGGAACCCCTGAATATCCTGATAGGTATACGAAAAGTCCGCTACTTGGTTACTGCTCGCGTCACTTGTGTCTCCAGTCCTCACCGACTTGAGAAGAAAGCCGTGAGGGCCGTTTACAAAATCCGTAGCGAAACGCATGGGCTGTGGAAGTTGACTCGCCCCACTTGTGATTCGCAGATCCTCTGCAAGCAGAAGCGTCCCTGCGACACCCGCTCCATTCAAAACCAGCTTGTAACCTGAATCGATCTTCTCGAAGCTGTACTTAGTCGATCCCGTCGGCAGGATAACGTTGGTGCTGAATGGCATCCAGGCATTGAGGCCTCCGGGGATCATCCCATTGAAAACCTGCTCTAACTCAGCAGCCTTTGCCACTCCATTCAGCTCCGGGGCCTTCGGGATCGCGGAGACGGTAGCGCCCGAATGATCAACGAATACTCGATGTTGAATAGTTTGTAGGCGTTCGATCGTAGGGACAGCGGCTGGTGGGATGGTGCTCAGAATTTCGAGGAAATGTGTTTTCCAATCAAACTTCACAGCACAATCGAACGAAACCAAGCCTTGCATAAACGGTTCGTCATATGAAGCTCGCGTCTTTGCCAGAAGTGCTTCATCCGAAGCCTTCGTCTGAGTGAATCCTGTTGTACAAAGGCACAGCAAGGATGTTGCAACAATTAACGCATGGATGTAAGCTCTTTCTAGATCAAAACCAATGCCCCTTTAAATTTATCTGCTATCTTCTCGTGAGCCTACCGATCTCTTGCCTCGCCGCCCCCACCCACCCCTGCACCGTCCTCGCAAAATTCCCCCACTCCACTGAAAACTACACCGAAGGCTTCTTCTACCTAAACGGCCGCTTCTACGAAGGCACCGGCCGCGAAGGCCACTCCGCCATCCTCGTCACCGACCCCGCCACCGGCAAAGTCACCCAGCGACACGAAATCCCCCCGCAATACTTCGGCGAAGGCATCATCGACTCCGGCCCCAACCTCATCGAGTGGACCTGGCAGACCCATACCGGCTTCGTCTACGACCGCGCCACCTTCCGCACCCTCGCCACCTTCCACTACGACGGCGAAGGCTGGGGCATCACCCGCACCGCCACCGAACTCATCACCAGCGACGGCACCCCCATCCTCCGCTTCCGCAACCCCGCCAACTTCGCCGAGACCCGCTACATCACCGTCCACGACGGCCCCACCCTCGTCGACCAGCTAAACGAACTCGAATACGTCAACGGCATCCTCTACGCCAACATCTGGCACTCCGACCGCATAGCCCGCATCGACCCAAAGGACGGTCACCTCATCGACTGGATCGACTGCACCGGCCTCCTGCCCGCCAACCAGAAAATCGACGCCGAATCCGTCCTCAACGGCATAGCCTACGACGCCCAACACCACCGCCTCTTCGTCACCGGCAAACAATGGCCCACCGTCTTCGAGATCAAAATCCCAAAATAATCCGGGTGCCCCACCCACCTAGCTAAAACCCGCCCAAAAGCCGGGTGCCCCATCTTCGCGCAGCTTCATCGCGCTAAGGTGGGCATCGTGCGAAGCACGACCGCTTTTCACCTCTGTTTCCCGGCAAAAACCTATGTCAAGCCCCAACCCCGCCTAACCCCCACAAAACAAACCGAATACCCCTGGCGCATCAGTTACTCCGAAACCCATAAAATAGAACCAGAGACAAAGTTCACAAACAACAGACGCCAAACCGAAGTCCAGACTTAAACCTTTATTCTTGAAGACTTTAGTACTTAAGTACCGGAGGGGGTGTACCCGCCTGATACTCTGTTTCCCTCCGATGAAACGCTCGACCCACGTCGCCGCCCCCCTGCTCGCCGCAGCCGCCCTCGCCATGACTACCGGCTGCCGCCGCCCCCAGATGCAGCGCTGCGTCGACGAAAACAACAACGTAGTAGCCGACAGCTTCTGCAAAGACCTGCCCAACCAGCAAAATAACAACAACCTCTTCCCCCACTCCTACCGCTACTACTACGGCGGCTGGGGAGGATATGGAGTCGGCACACCCGTCGGTGGCGGAGCCTACGTCCCCACACCCGGCGCCAGCTACACCACCCGCGGTGGATTCGGCAGCTCCTTCGCCGAAGGCGGCAGCCACGCAAGCGGCGAAGGTGGCAGTCACGGCGGAGCAGGCGAGTAGCCCAGGAGAACAATGCAGCGCATCCCTCTCACCCCCCGCCAGAACTGGCAGCAAAAAGTCGAGTCACAGGGCCTCGCCTTCCACACTCTCGACAACGGAGACCCGTACTGGGACGAGTCCGCCACCTACCAGTTCACCGCCGCCGAGATCGACACCCTCGAAGCCGCCGGCAACACCCTCCAGGAGATGTGCCTCGCCGCCGCCCAGCTCATCATCGACGAAAAGCGCTACGCCGATCTCGACATCCCCGCCGCCGCCATCCCTGCCATCGAATGGGCCTGGAACAACGAGCCCCCCGCCCTCTACGGCCGCTTCGACATATCCTGGGCCGGAGCCCAATCCGGCCACGCCCCAAAGCTCCTCGAGTACAACGCCGACACCCCCACCTCCCTACTTGAAGCCGCCGTAATCCAATGGAGTTGGCTCGAAGAAGTCGCCCCCCACTTCCCCACCCACAGCTTCCTCCCCTTCACCGCACCCAAACCCGACCAATTCAACTCCATCCACGAAAAACTCATCGCCAAGTGGAAGGACATCGACCCCTACCTCTCAAAGCCCATCTACTTCGCCGGCCTCGACAACCCCGAAGACCAGCTCACCCTCGTCTACCTCCGCGACACCGCCCAGCAAGCCGGCCTCGCCACCCTCCAGATGTTCATGCACGAGATCGGCTGGAACGACTCCCAGCAAGCCTTCCTCGACCCCAACGAAGACCACATGTTCTCCATCTTCAAGCTCTACCCCTGGGAGGTCATGCTAACCGAGGAGTTCGGCCCCCACGCCCTCGACACCTACACCAGCACCCGCTGGATCGAACCCATTTGGAAGATGCTCCTCTCCAACAAGGGCATCCTACCCATCCTCTGGCAGCTCTACCCTAACCACGACCTCCTGCTGGAATCCCACTTCGCCACCCCCGGCACCCTGCGCGACTACATCCGCAAACCCCTCCATTCCCGCGAGGGAGCCAACATCACCATCATCCGCGACGGCAACACCATCGACTCCACGGCTGGCCCTTACACGGGCCCTCAAATCTGTCAGGCCCTCGCCCCCGAATCCACCTTCGACCACCGCCACCCCATCCTCGGCCTCTGGATGATCGACCAGGACTGCGCCGGCATGGGCGTCCGCGAATCCGCCAACCTCATCACCGGCAACTTCAGCTCCTTCGTCCCCCACTACTTCCTCTAGGCCCAAAATACTAAGCCCGCATCCAACCGCGAAGTGTATCTTCAAGCCATCAAACCAGCAGCAAGAAAGGCGAACAATGTTCAATTCCGAAAAAGACGGCCTCGTCACCAGAAGAAGCTTCCTCCAGTGGTCCCAGCGAGCCATGGCAGCCTTCGGAGCTCTTCCCCTCCTCGGCACAGCCACCGAAGTCCTCGGCGAAACCCCCACCAAATCCGCCGCCTCCGCCGAAGACGACTACTACGCCAAACTCAACGTCCGCCGCGTCATCAACGCCAAGGGCACCTTCACCAGTCTCACCGGCGCCGTCATGCCCCCCTCAGTACAGCGTGCCGTCGCCCGCGCCGCGCTTCACCCGGTCCATCTCGAAGAGCTCCAGGCCAACGCCGGCGCCTACATCGCCAAAAGACTCCGCTGCGAAGCCGCCCTCGTCTCCAACGGCGCCTCCTCCGGCCTCACCCTCGCCACCGCCGCCGCCGTCCAGTTCGCCAACTCCTGCAAACCCTCCGACATCCCGCAGAACATCGGCTCCGCCCAGTTCCCCAAGAACGAAGTCATCGTCCAGCGATCCCACCGCTACGAGTACGACCACGCCATGTACCTCTGCGGCATCAAAATCGTCACCGTCACTACCCTTGACGACTACAAGAACGCCTTCACTCCCAACACCGTCATGACGAACTTCTTCAACTCCTCCCAATCCGGCCAGATCGACCAGCCCACGTGGCTCGAAGTGGCCCACCAGCACAACGTCCCCTGCCACCTCGACGCCGCCGCCGACATGCCCCCAATCGAGAACCTCTGGAAGTACACCGGCATGGGCTTCGACTTCGTCTCCTTTTCCGGCGGCAAAGGCATTCGCGGCCCGCAGAACGCCGGCCTCCTCCTCAGCACCAAGAAGAACCTCATCGACCTCGCCGCCGCCAACAACAACCCTGGCCAGGGCGTCGGACGCGGCATGAAGGTCGCCAAGGAACAGATCGTCGGCATGGTCGCAGCCGTCGACTGGCTCCTCGACACCCAGACCTCCGACGGCATCGAGGCCGAGGTCACCCGCCGTTCCAACGTCATCGCTCACATGGTCAAAGACATCCCCACCCTCACCACCGACTTCTTCGAGGAGCCCATCGCCAACCACGTCCCCATCCTCCGGCTCACCTGGGACCCCGCCAAAGTCGGCATCACCCCCAAAGATGTCTTCGACAAGCTCCGCACCCAGGACCCCTCCATCGAGCTAGCCGGCGCCCGCGACAACACCCTCTCCATCAACTGCTGGATGCTCCTCCCCAACGAAGAGATCACCGTAGGCCACGAGATCCGCAAAGCCCTCAAGTCCGCCAAAGCATAACTCAAAACAACAAACAGCCCAACGGTTGCAAACCGTTGGGCTGTTCACATTTAGAATCCGGGCCGCTACTCCGTCCGCAAAGCCGTCAGCGGATCAACACTAGCCGCCCGCCCCGCCGGCACTGCACTAGCCCCCAGCGCAACCACCGCCACTCCAATCACCGCCAGCACATAACTCATCACATCAAATGGCGTCACCCCATACAGCGAAGCAGTCAGCTCCTTCCCCACCATCATCGCCAGCGGAACCCCCACCACCACACCAACCAAAGTCAGCAGCAAACTATCCTTCAAAATCATCCAAACCACCTGACTCCGCTGAGCACCCACAGCCATCCGCACCCCAATCTCCGCCGTCCGCATATTCACTCGATACGACAACGTCCCATAAAGCCCTGTCGCCACCAGCACCACAGCCAGCACTCCAAAAAACTCCGCCAGCCGCGCAAACATCAGCGGCTGAGCAATCGTCCGCTCAAACTGCGCCCGCTGTGTCATCGGCTCGATCAGCGGCACATTCGGATCCATCTGCGCCACTACCTTCTGCGCCGCCGGCAGAATCGCCTCCGGATCGCCCTGCACCCGCATCTCCACATGCATCGCCCCAGCCATCGGAGCCTGCGCGTAGTCGTACCAGATCATCGGAATCGGCTTCTCCTTCATGCCCGTGTACTTGTTGTCCTTCACCACGCCCACAATCACCATCTCTTCGTGGTTGAACATTCCGCCCACATGATGTCCCAGAGGACTCGATCCCGGCAGAAACCGTTGCGCGAACAGCTCATTCACCACCGCGACCTTCTGCGACGTTGACGTATCCGCATCCGTAAACTCACGTCCGATCACAATCGGCACTCCCAGCGTATGGAAAAAATCCGGCCCCACATGATTGCTGCGCACCATATTCGAATTGGCGCCGCTCGTCGGCTCGATCTTCTTGCCATCCACCACGGCAGTATTGTTGCTCGACCATCCCGAGCCAATCCGATTAGCCATCACCGTCACCCCCTCTACTCCCGGCAACGCGCGCAACCTGCGTATCAGCTCCTGATAAAACGCAATCTCCACCGTCACCGAGTGCGAGCTCTGCGGATTCACCCCAAACACCACCAACCCCTCCGTCCGCATCCCAAGCGGAATATTCTGCAAATTCCGCATCGTACGGATCAGCAACCCACCTCCCACCAGCAGCACCACGCACAGCGCCATCTGCAACGCCACAACCACCTTCCCCACCCTCGTCCGCCCTGCATCCGTGCCAGACGTCGCCGCCGAAGTCTTCAGCGCCATCTCCGCACCGCCTGCAATCGCCACACGAAACGGCGCCAGCCCAAACAGCACTGCCGCAAACACCAGCACGCCCAGCGTAAACAGCAGCACCATCCTGTCCGGAGCCAGACTCGAATCGATATGCGCCCACTGCCCCAGCTTCCGCGTCGCGATCTCCGCAAACCCCCACGCTAGCACCCCACCCACCATCACCAGCAGCAAACTCTCCGTCAGCAACTGCCGCAGCAACTCTCCACGCCGCGCACCCAGCGCCAGCCGCAAACTAAACTCCCGCTGCCGCGTCGAATTCCGCGCCATCAACAGCATCACCACATTCGTCAGCGCTATCAGCAGCACCAGCCCCACCATCGCCATCAACATCTGCAACGGCCCCTTCTGCTCATAGTCAGGAAAATTCTTAGCCGCATCAAAGCTCAGCACCGGCGGCTTCTCCCCCGCCATCGGACCTCCAAGCGCAACATACGTAGCCGTCCGAAACACTCCCTGCAACCGCTCCGCCGCCTGCTCTTTACTCACCCCCGGAGCCAGCCGCGCCAGCATCCGCAAACACCACCAGTTCGGCATCTGCAGATATAATTTGCCGTCCTCACCAGGCGGTGTGCCCCACGCATTCAACTCCGCGCGATTCTGCAACGGAATCCAGAAGTCAGTCGAGTGCCCCGGCTCCACACCCTCGAACCCAGCCGCCGACACACCCACAATCGTCAGCGGCACACCCTTCACATTAATAACCTTCCCCAGCACATCCGGATCGCGCGAAAACCGCGCTGTCCAGTAGTCGTAGCTGATCACCATCACCGCCGCATGGTCCACCTCATCCTGCGCCGTAAACCCACGCCCACGCGCCAGTCTCACTCCCAGCCCACTGAAAAAATTACCACCCACCATATCGGCCTCAGCCGTCTCCGGCTGCGCCTCAATCCGCACTCCGACCTTGTCGATCGAGAGCGGCACATACACCATCACATCGCTCAACACGCTCTTCTCATGCCGCAACGCGTCATACACCGGATAAGAAAGCGAAGTCTCCCAATCACCCGTATTGTTCGCATGATGCGGAGCCCCACTCGTCTTCACATACATCACCCGCTCCGGATCCTGCACCGGCAGCGACCGCAGCAACACCGCATTCATCACGCTGAACACCGATGTATTCGCCCCCACTCCCAGCGCCAGCGTCAGAATCGCTGTAATCGCAAACCCCGGACTCTGCCGCAATCCTCGCAAACCAAACTTCACATCCCGCCACATCTTATCCATCCAGACCCACCTTCCCTTCACATAAAATCGTTCCTGCGCAGCCCGCACATTTCCAAACTCCCGCCGAGCCGTTCGCCGGGCCTCATCCTCACTCAACCCCTCACGCTTAAGCTCATCCGCCTCCAGCTCGAGATGCGACTTAATCTCCTCCGAAAAATCATCCACACTGCGCTTCCGCCAGAACATAGCTACACCTCTCCGCCGGAATCCCACTTCGGATCGAGCACCAACGCCATCGCCCGCGTCAGCCGCTGCCACTCGCTCGTCTTCGCGACCAAGTGCTCGCGCCCCTTCGGCGTCAGCGAATAAAAGCGGGCTTTGCGGTTGTTCTCGCTCACGCCCCACTCCGCGGAGATCCACTTCTTGTCCTCCAGTCGCTGCAGCGCCAGGTAGAGCGAGCCATGGTCCACAAAAAACACCTCTTCCGATCGCCGTTGAATCAAACGCGCCACTCCCTGCCCATGGCAAGGCCCAAGCACCAGCGTCTTCAGAATCAACAGATCCAGCGTCCCCTGCAACAAGGCAATACGGTCGTCATTATTTTCTTGGGTAGTCATCCGACCCAAGTATCCTCGCACTCAGGTCGGATGTCAACATGTGTTGAGGCCGATAACCTAGAAGCAAGAAGGACTCCCAAGTTTGTCTCCACTAGACTCATGTGGCTACCGCTGTTGTTTACCGCACTGGAAGTGCGGTTTGGTAGGCGGCGTAGACGCGGTCGAAGACGGCGTCCCAACTGCAGCCGAGGGCGTAGGCTCGGGCGTCTTTGCGCATGCGGTCTAGTTGTGGACGGTTTTGCGCGAGGGTGGCGATGGAGTGGGCGAAGCCTTCGTCGGAAGCGACGAAGCCGGTTTCGTTTTGGCGGACGATGTATTTGGGCCCGCCGTCGGGGGTGACGATGGCGGGGACGCCGCTGGCGAGGGCTTCGAGGACTACGTTGCCGAAGGTGTCGGTGTGGGAGGGGAAGACGAGGATATCCATGTTGGCGTAGGCGGTGGCGAGGGCTTCGCCGCGGAGGACTCCGGCGAAGTCGGCTTTTGCTGGGGGTATGGTGGCGCGGAGAGAGGCTTCTTCGCTGCCATGGCCGATGATGAGGAACTGGACGTTGTGGATGCCGCGGGTGGCTAGTTGCTGCTCGATGAGGGGGAGCAGGGCTACGTTTTTTTCTATGGAGAGGCGGCCTACGTAGCCCAGGACCAGGGTGGGGGGGGATGGGGGGCGGGTGCGGTGGGCGGGGGTGAAGAGGTTGGTGTCTACTCCGCGCTGCATGAGGTGGCAGGAGCGGTGGGTGGTGCGCTCGAGGAGGGCGCAGAGCTCCAGGTTGGGGGCGAAGAGGACCTTGGCCTGACGGTAGAGGTGGGCGGTGGCCCAGAGGGTGACGGATTCGACGTGGGCTTCGGCGATGGCTGCCTGGGTAGGGGAGAAGCGGCCGGTGAGCCAGTTGAGGCGGCGGCCGGCGTATTCGTGGACGTTGGTGTGCCAGGAGGCGGCGAGGGGGATGCCGAGCTCGTAGGCGAACCAGGCTCCGAGGAGGCCGAGCTCGCTGGGGCCGGTGATGTGGATGATGTCGGGGCGGAAGCGGAGGAGTTCGCGCTCGACTCGGGTGATGTGGCGGCCGAAGAGGGGGTCGAAGGCGAGGTCTTTTTCGATGCCGACGGAGGCGAAGCTGCGGGGGAGCTCGAGGGTTTGCAGCTCGCCGGATTGCTGGAGCCGCTGCGGACGGTTGCCGGCGCGGATGCATAGGAAGGGTAGGTCGTGCCGCTGTGCGTAGGCTACGAAGTTGCGGCTGGTGTGGGCTACGCCGTTGACCTCGTGGAAGGAGTCGGGGAAGTAGGCTACGCGCGGCGGACGCATTGGACTACTGTACTTGAGGAGCACCCCACCCCCGTCAAAAGTGTGCAAAGTCTTCGAACGATGAGAGTTATGTCTGGACTGCGATGTGCGGAGGTGCTTTAATGCGGGCTTGGGGTATCCATTTGACCGGGCAGAGAGAGTTTGTAGGTGGGTTTTTATGAGGGTACTTTTGTCAAGTGAGGCGGTTGAGATTGGGGCATCGATGAGAGGGTTTAGAAGACTTTATTCGCCCGCTATGGACACCGCCATGTCATTGGTTCTATCGTCAATTCACCCGCTATGGGCCATCGGTTCTGCATGCTATCTATCACCGCTGGGGACGAGCGCACGATCGAGTGACGAACGATCTTGACTGGCTGCGGCGGCCTTGCTGCGGGGGCCAGTTTGAGGATGAGAGAGGGAGCAATGGCACTTAACCTGACAATCAATCAGAAGACGGTTTCGGTAGATGCTTCGCCGGATACGCCGCTGCTATGGGTGCTGCGCGACGGCCTGCATCTGAAGGGTACGAAGTTCGGCTGCGGCGCGGGGCTTTGCGGCGCGTGTACGGTGCTGATGGGCGGCGAGGCGATCCGCTCCTGCATGACACCGGTAAGCGAGGCTGTTGGGAAGACCGTAGTGACGATCGAAGGACTGTCGCCGGACGGATCTCATCCGCTTCAGAAGGCCTGGGTCAACGTGGATGTGCCGCAGTGCGGCTACTGCCAGGCTGGGCAGATCATGTCGGCTGTGGCGCTGCTTGCGAAGACACCTCATCCCACCGATGTGCAGATCGACGATGCGATGAGCGGGAATCTTTGCCGCTGCGGGACGTACACGCGTATCCGGCAGGCGATTCATCAGGCCGCAGATTCAGGTACGACTCCTGCGAAGAAGATGAAGGTATAGAGGAGAGCGGACATGCAGATCGAGAAACAGGATGTGAAAGAGCCGACGAGCAAAGCACTGACGATGGGACGGCGGGGATTTCTGCAGTTGACTGCACTGGTGGGAGGCGGCCTGATACTGCGTTCGTTCGCGGCCGTTCCAGCGCTTGCGCAGGCAAAGGGAGCGGCACCTGCGCTCTTGCCCGAAGCATTTATCAAGATCGCAGCAGATGGAACGGTCACGATCATGGCCAAGAATCCCGAGATCGGCCAAGGCATCAAGACAGTGCTGCCGATGCTGATCGCCGAAGAGCTGGACGTGGATTGGAAGTCGGTAAAGATTGAGCAGGCCGATCTGGACGAAGCGAAGTATGGCGGTCAGACGACCGGCGGCAGCATGGCTATTCCGAACAACTGGATCGCGCTCCACTTGGTGGGTGCTGCCGCGCGCCAACTGATGATTGCGGCAGCGGCGCAGACGTGGGGGGTTCCGGTTTCGGAGTGTACGACGGCATCCGGATGTGTGATTCATGCGGCGAGTCATCGTTCTCTGAGCTATGGCAAGCTGGCGGCAAAGGCTGCGACATTGCCGGCACCTGATCCGACGACGGTGAAGTTGAAGGACCCGAAGGATTACAAGATCATCGGTCATTCGCAGCTCGGTTGCGACGTTCCATCTATCGTGACCGGAAAACCACTCTATGGGATCGATGTGGAGTTGCCGGGAATGCTGTATGCCGTCTTCCAGAAGTGCCCGGTCTACGGTGGCCGTGTGAAGAGTGCGAATCTGGATGAGCTGCTGAAGATGCCGGGCGTCCGTCACGCTTTCAAGGTCGACGGAAATTTGACGACAACCGCGACCGGGGTAGATCCCAATAATGCTGCGCTGGAGCCGGGGGTCGCGATTGTGGCCGATACTTGGTGGCAGGCGCAGACGGCGCGCAAGAGTCTCAAAGTCGAGTGGGATCAATCGGGCTGCTTGCTGCAGAACAGCAAAGATTTTGCCAAGCAGGCCGAAACGATCTCACAGCAAAAGCCCGCGAATACGCTGCGCTGCGACGGAGATCCTGAAGGTACGCTGAAGAGCGCCGCCAAGGTGGTCGAGGCGGCATATTCTTATCCGTTCATCGCCCATTCGACGCTTGAACCGCAGGGTTCGACCGCCAGCTTCAAGGATGGAAAGCTGGAAATGTGGACTACCAGCCAGCTTCCGGGGAACGGTCGAAAGGGCGTGGCGAAGGCTCTCGGCATTCCTCTGGAGGACATCACCGTTCATCTGCAAAGGGCGGGAGGCGGCTTCGGACGGCGCCTGGCCAACGACTACATGAGCGAGGCAGCGTGGATCGCGAAGACCACCGGTGCGCCGGTGAAACTGCTCTGGTCCCGTGAAGATGATATTGGCCACGATTTCTTCCGGCCCGGAGGTTTCCAGTATCTCAAGGCAGGTCTCGATTCGAGCGGCAAGGTGGTGGCATGGCGGCACAACTTCGTGACCTTCGGCGAGGGCAGCCACACGGCTGCGTCGGCTAATCTTTCAAGCAGTGTCTTCCCGGCGGGATATGTCCCGAACTATGCGCTGTACATGACGGCCATGCCGCTCTGGGTGAAGACGGGCGCGTTGCGCGCACCGGGCGACAATGCTCACTCATTTGTGGTCGAGTCTTTTGTGGATGAGGTGGCCGCCGCTGCAGGCAAAGATCCATTGGCGTTTCGGATTGAGTTGCTGCAGAATCCGGCTATCCGCGCGACGTTTGCTGAGGTTAATGAGCCAAGCAACGGCCTGCCTCGGCCCTACAAGGTCGAAGCGCGGCTGAATCCCACGCGGCTGCAGGGCGTACTGGAGTTGGCGGCTGAGAAATCGAACTGGGCTAACCGCGGTAAGTTACCTCCCGGAACGGGCATGGGATTGGCGTGTTGGTACTGCCATCTCGGTTACTTTGCTGAGATCGCTGAGGTGACGGTGAGCGCTTCGAATGCAGTGCGGGTGAACAAGGTCTGGGTGGCCGGCGATATTGGCAGCCAGATCGTCAATCCGAAGGCTGCGGAGAATATGGTCCAGGGCGGCGTCGTCGATGGCATGAGTGAGATGAACCAGGAGATTACGCTGGTGAATGGGCAGGTGCAGCAGACAAACTTTCATCAGCACGCCATGATGCGGATGAGGCAAGCGCCGCCCGTGATCGAAGTTCATTTCAAGAAGACGGACTACGCTACCACGGGGCTGGGCGAACCGGGGCTTCCACCGATATTGCCGGCGATCGCCAATGCGATCTTTGCAGCAACGGGCAAGAGAATTCGCTCGTTGCCTATGTCTGGCAGCGGCTTTAAGTGGGCTTGATGGGTTGAAGATAAGCCGCGATTAGACGTGCTAGTCGAATGTCTCCCAACTGCGAAGGGCGTGTTCGTAGATTTCCATGTTGACGCGTTTGCCTCGGAATTTGACGCCCTCCATAGTGAGGCGAAGGCGCTGTTCTGCTGCGGCTTCGCCGCGTAGTTTGATCTCGCCGCCGGCGCCAACGATGCGCTGCCAAGGCAGTCTGTGAAGGGCGGCGCTGCGGAGTAATTTTGCGACTGCCCGGTGATAGAGCGGGTAGCCTGCTGCCGCGGCTACTTTGCCGTAGGTTGAGACTTTTCCCTTCGGGACGGAGCGGATGATGCGGCGGAAAGCTGCGTCGCGTTGCTCGTTTTTGCGGAGGGCGTCTTTCAGGATTCTTCGCCTGAGATTCTGGGGAGTAATCTGGGCGCGCATGAGCAAGACTGTAGCAGAATCCGTGCCAGATGGAGATGATCAGGCGTCCAGTTTGGCTAGGGAGGTTCGCATCTCTTTGGCTTCGTTCCAGTAGAGACGGAGGCCGCCGGAGAGAGGCGCGGCGCCCATGAGGGCAACCATGCCGAGGAGGGCGCTGACGAAGCGCGGTGGCTTGCCTTGAGGCCAGAGCTCGGAGAGTG
The DNA here is from genome assembly GCA_963797415.1 of uncultured Acidobacteriaceae bacterium. GTDB lineage: Bacteria > Acidobacteriota > Terriglobia > Terriglobales > Acidobacteriaceae > Edaphobacter. The sequence continues at coordinate 35,868 of CAWCPB010000004.1, read as the reverse complement.
GAGCGATGTTTCCGTTGGCGTCGGGGTGGTAGACGCGCTCGTCCCAGCGGCTGTGAGCCTGCGGGGAAGTGGGGGTAGTTGCGGATGGCGTCGAGGGTGGATTGCAGGATGCGGTGCTTCCACGGCTGGGCGTACTGGGGCATGAAGAGGACGTGGCTCTGACGGTCGACGCGGACCTCTTGGACGAACTCGTTGAAGCTAGTGGCGTGGGTAAGGTTGATGTTGGCGTTGGGCTCGATGCCGTGACGGTCGCCACCGCTGATGGCGAGCTGGTTCCAGTTGGTGGCGAGGGTGGAGACCTCGCGATTCTCTTTCCAGTTGCGGAGGCCGTTGAGTTCGAGCGCGTGGATGAACTGGCCGTTGACGGCGAGGAAGTCGTTGACGAGGACGCGATGGTGTTCGTCGCCGATGCGGTAGAGGTCCCAGAGGGGGTGGTTGAAGATGATGAGGACGGTGGGGATCTCGTGCAGCTCAGAGAGCATGGCGGTGAGTTGGGCGGCGTAACTGGCGGTGGAGCGGTCTTCGACAGGGGTAGCTGTGAAGGCTTCGAAGCGGGCCATCCAGTCGGCGCCGGTTGCGCTGGGCAGGTTGTGAATGCCGAGGTGGAAGGAGGTAGCTCCGTAGGGGACGGTCCACTCGAGCGAGACGGGGATGTGGCGGGCGGTGGGGAGCGAACGGAGGAGGAGCGGGGCCTGGATGCAGTCGTGGTCGGTGATGGAGACGAGGGCGGCGGTCTGGAGCTGGTCTTCGATCTGGTTGCGTTCGAGGTCGAAGGCGAGGCGCGGGGTGAGGGGCGGGGTCCAGTAGCTGAGGGCGTAGTTGGGGTGGATGCCGGTTCTGCTATGGCTGAACCGTTCCAGGAAACGCATGATGGGCTGAACGGGCTTCCAGTCGGTGGAGAGCTCGGCGATGAAGTCGAGGGTCTCGTGGGACTGGTTGGTATGGCTGTGGAGGGATACGCCGGTGACAAAGTTCTTGGCTGCGTCGGGTTCACGCCACAGGTACGAGATACTCGATTGGCTCATCGCGGTCTCCCCATGCTGCTACTGCTTTTTGCACTTTAAGTGTCGGGAGAGTGTGTGACGGGGTGATGACTGCACCGAGAATGAGGCTTCAATATTCGTAAGTGCTGTTACTTGTTTGATTACCGAGAACTTGCAGGGCCGAGGAGAGTGAGACGTGAGGTGATGAGAGCGACAAAGGCTGATAGGAAAAAGCGAAATGAGCGCTAGGCTCGCTAGCGGGTTTTGGCTATGTCGGGACCGAGAATCTCCTGGGCGGAGGGGGCTGGCTGGTCGGAGATGGCGGCGGCCCATTCGCTGGTATGGTCGGGCCGGACGGGTTCTTCTCGGGTGAGGCCGGCTTTGAGGATGTCGAATGCGGCTTCGGGGGTGTCGGCGAACTGGAATAGATCGAGGTCTTTGGGGGAGATGGCGCCACGGTCGGCCATGAGTTCGAAGTTCAGGATGCTCTTCCAGTAGGCGGAGCCGTAGACGACGATGGTGATGTTGTTAGAGAGCTTCATGGTCTGGGCGAGAGTGAGGATCTCGAACATCTCGTCAAGGGTGCCGAAGCCGCCGGGGAAGACGACGAGCGCCTTGGCGAGATAGGCGAACCAGAACTTGCGCATGAAGAAGTAGCTAGAACTCGAAGTTGAGCGCCGGTGTGATGTAGAGATTGGGATATTGCTCGAAAGGGAGCTTGATGTTGAAGCCGATGGTCTTGGCGCCGACTTCGTGAGGCCCCTCGGTTGGCGGCCTCCATGATACCGGGACCTCCGCCGGAGGTGACGACGTAGCGATGGCGACGGCCGGGGAGGGACTTGGCCCAGGTAGCGACCATGCCGGCGAGCTTGCGGGCGTCCTCGTAGTAGGCGGCCATGTCGACGGCGGCCTCGGCGCGACGGTGCTGAAGCTCGGTGGCTTCGCCGCTGTCGATGGCGGCCGAGCTGGCTGGCTGTTCGGAGTGGGGCGCGGGCTGGACGGAGCCGGTATTGTCGAGGAGTTCGAGTTCGGTACGGGTGACGTCGAGGGCGCGGAAGCGAGCGGAGCCGAAGAAGACGATGGTGTCCTGGATGCGCTCGCGGCGGAGGCGGGACATCGGTTCCTGGTACTCGCTGAGAATGCGGAAGATGCGACCGTCGTTTGAGTCGATGAATGTCGAGGTTTTCGTAGGCGAGGGGGGCGCGTTCTAGGTGGTCTGGCTGGTCGGTCTTGGGCGGGGTCATTGCGTTCTCTTGTACGTGCGAGATGATTTCAGCCGCGGAAGTCGCGGTAGTGGACGGCTTCAGAGACGCCGATCCAAATGTCGATGAGGCCGACGCCCGAGATGACACCGCGGACAGCGCCGTTGTGCAGGATGGAGGAGAGCCAGGGATAGGCGGCCATGAGTGCATTGTGGTCCCACAGACGTGCGGACCAAGGCAGGACCATGACCAGGATGCCGAGGTAGATGCAAAAGAGTACGAGCACACAGAGCGAGACGCGTTGCAGCCAGACGGGCGCGGGCTTTTTTGTGTCTTCGCCGCCGATCGCCGTGTCGGGTGATTCGGCCGGTTCAGGAGTAGGTAAAAATTGTGGCTGTCCGGACATCAAGCTCTCTGATTGACAGTAGCAGAGCGAGCCGAGGATGTCTCGCCGGTGGCAGGTGGGAGTGTCTATTTTGGGGCTGCGGGGGCCGGGTTTGGCGTCGGTTTTGACAGCGGTGCGGGGTGGTGGCCGAAGGTCATTTTTTGCAGGTCGATGCTGAGCTTTGGGTCGGATTGGGAGCCGCTGACGGTGATGGGGATCTCTACGCCGGATTTGCCTTTGCTGAGGAAGCGGTCGAATGGCTTGAGCAGGAAGCTCTTCAAGCCGGTGGTCATCTGGGAGGCGGTGGCGTCGGTCTGGACGATGCCGTGGAAGTCGAGGATCGTGCCGTCGAGGCTGGAGCGGCCCTGCAGACGGATGCGGCCTCCGGGAAGCTGGAATTGGGCGTCGGAGACGTCGACAAGTGCGTTTGCCATGTTGTAGGTGCCGCTCATGGAAGAGGGGACAATGGTGGCGTCGTGGTCGTTGGCTTCCTTTGGACGGCCCTGGGCTCGCATGCTGAGCCTGTCTACGGTCTGCTGAAACTGTTTGTTGGTAAAAGTGGCTCCGTGGATGGTGAAGTCTCCCTGGAGATGCATCTTCTTCGAGACGCTGATGGCGCCCGGGGGGATGTTGAGTTTTGTGTGCAAGGTGAGGGCGCCGTTCATGAAGGGAGGGCTTGTTTTGACGCCGAGTCGGAGCATGTCTTCGATGCGGGCGTGGGTGGAGTCAACCTGCAGGATGATGTTGTGACCGGGGATGCCGCTTGAGCGGGTGATGGAGCCGGTGGCGTGAAGGGTGGAGTGGAGAATCTGTGCGTCGACGGGATCTAGAGTGACGTTGCCAGTGGTGCCGTCTACGGTGGCGTGGAAGTCGGTAAAGAGGGGGACGGGATGCTCGCTGACATCGAGCTTGAAGTTGGGGACGTCGGCGGAGCCGTCTATCGTGATGTCGCCGAGAGTTCCAGCGAAGTGGCCGGTAGAGGAGAGGATGCCAGAGATGCCGTGGATGCTGCTGAGGTCAGCCTGGGTGAATTGGTACTTGCCGTCGAGAGCGGTGTCGCGGGGGTTGTCGTTTTGCCAGGGGCCGAAGTGGCCCTGGGAGGTGATGTTACCGACGGGTTTGGGGTTGGTGAGGACGGCATCATAGGTGAGGGGACGTTTGGGGCCGACGTCCTGGAGGGTTAGGGTGGCGATGTTGAAGACGAGAGGATCTTTGCCGGGCGCGCGGGTCTCGAGGATGACTTTGGTGTCGGTGCAGACGATCTTGTCGACCAGGATGCTGATGCGGGGCTGGCCTTTCTTTTTGGGGTCGTCGGGCATGAGGTCGGCGTGATGTTCGCGGGGCGGGATGTTGATCTGCATGCCCTGCACGTAGACGGTGAGGACGCGGGTGGTGGGTTCGAGAAGCTGGCGGATGCCGGAGCGGAACTGGAAGCTGCGGACGGAAAGCATGGGAGGCGGAGAGACGGGATTGGCGTCGGGTTTGGTGGGGCCGGCGAGGTAGAGGATGCGGAGGCCGTCGCCGGAGATCTGGAGGCCTTTGGCTACGGAGATGTGGAGATAGTCGAGTTCTACGGGACTGTTGAAGCGGGCGGAGAGGGTCTGGATGACGCGGTTTTTCAGAATCGGCTCGGCGTTGCGGGCGAGGTAGAGCAGCGTTGCAGAGGCGGCGGTGAGGATGATTGCAGTTGCGATGAGCATGTAGAGGAAGAGGTTACGCCATGAAGGGCGTTTGGGGCGCGGCGCGGCTGATTTGTCGACTTCGTGTGCTATGCCCACCGTGTGTCCCCCTGTGTTTCGACGCTTGCGGGGGTGGGTTGGTTTGATGAGGCTTCAAGTAACTGACTTTGTGGGCGATTTAGTTCGACAGGGGTGGGACGGTGGCGAAGAGTGCGACCAGACCTTCGGCTAGAGTCGGATGGGTGAGAATCATGTCGCGGAGGGCGGTGTAGGGCAGGCCGGCGCTCATCGCGAGTTGGACGGGCGCCATGATCTCGCCGGCTCCGGCGCCGAAGCCGGTAAAACCGAGGATGCGGTCATCCTTTGAGCTGACCAGAGCTTTGAGGAAGCCTCGTGTCTCCGAGAGGGTTCGGGTGCGCAGATCGGCGGCCATGGGGATTTTGGCGAGCCGGTAGACGATGTTTTGTTGCTTTGCCTGGGTTTCGTTCAGGCCAATGCGGGCGAGCTCGGGATCGGTGAAGAGGCAGGAGGGCACCTGACGACCGGTGGTGACACGGTGCCTTCCGGCGAGGTTCTCGCGGACGATGCGGAAGTCGTCGAAGGCGATGTGGGTGAAGAGTGGACTGCCGGCACAGTCTCCGAGTGCCCAGACGCCGGGGGCAGTGGTTTCGAGACGCTCGTTGACCTGGATATAGCCTCGATCGGTGGTTGCGACTCCGGCTAGTTCGAGCCCGATGTTTTGTGTGTTCGGAGTGCGGCCGGTTGCGACCAATAGGTGAGTGCCTTCGAGAATAGAGCTAGTGTCGTTGATCGATAGGGAAAGCTTTATGTGGTCTCCGGATTTGCCTTGGACACTGGTGACGTGGGCATTTGTGATGATTTCGATGCCTTCGTCCTTGAAGAGTAGCTGTAGGGCTTCGGAGACGTCGGGATCTTCTCGGGGGAGAAGTCTTGCGCTTCGCTCGATGACAGTGACGCGAGCACCGAGACGCCGCAGCGCTTGTGCGAACTCGAGGCCGACGTAGCCTCCGCCTAGAATCAGGAGGTGCTCAGGAACTATGTCGAGTTCCAAGGCTTCGATGTGGGTGAGTGGCGAGGCCTCTGCGAGGCCGGGAACTGCGTCCACGTTCGCGCGGGTTCCGGTGTTGAGAAAGACCCTCTCTCCGTGCAGGGTGCGGATGCCTCCGTCTGGCTGCGTGACTTCAATGGTTTTTTCGCCAACGAACCGACCTTGTCCCATGACGATCTCGGCGCCGCTCTTTTTGAAATTGGCGAAGTGTGTATCGAGGAGGCCGTCGACCATGTGGCGCTTTCGTTGCCTAACGGTGGGCATGTCGATGCTCCATTGGCCGAGCGAGATGCCGAACTCCTTGGCTCGTTGCATGTAGGAGGCGACTTTGGCGCTGTGAATGACATTTTTGCTGGGCAGACAGGCGATGTTAGGGCATGACCCGCCCACGTATTTTCGCTCGATGACGGCGGTGCGTTTGCCCGCTGATGCCATGTGCCAACCGATGTATTTACCTGCTTCGCCGCTGCCCAGCACGACTACATCATATTTTTCGATATTTGACATGGAACTCTCCTTAGAATGGCTCAGGTGGCATTGGCGTTTATGTTGCAAGGTGCACGGTGTGCGCAGATGAGATGCAAGATGAGAAAATAGAGATTCATGCTCCAACTCTCTGCAGCCGGAAAGCGATTCGGCCAAAAACTTCTATTTGAAGATGCGAACTGGCTGATTACGCCGGACGAACGTACTGGCCTGGTGGGCGGTAATGGGACGGGTAAATCGACGCTGCTGAAGGTGCTGGCGGGGATTGAGTCGCTGGACTATGGGACGCTGACGCGCGTCAAAGGGATGACGCTGGGATATCTGCCGCAGGATGGGCTGGCGCTGCGGGGGAAGACGGTGTTTGAGGAGTGTCTGTCGGTGTTCGACCATCTGCATGCGATGGAGGCGGAGTCGATTGAGCTGATGACGACGATGTCGGAGAAGGACCCGAAGTAGCAAGGAGTATCAGGCGGCGGCGGAGCGCTACTCGGATATTGCGGACCATCTGCATGTGCATGATATCTATACGCTGGACTCGCAGGTGGGTGCGGTGCTGGGTGGGCTGGGGTTCAGCAAGGAAGACTGGGAGCGGAAGACGGAGGAGTTCTCGGGCGGGTGGCAGATGCGGATTGCGCTGGCGAAGCTGCTGCTGCAGAAGCCTTCGCTGCTGCTGCTGGATGAGCCGACGAACCATCTGGATCTGGAGTCACGGAACTGGCTGGAGAACTATCTGCATGACTATCCGAATGCGTTATATTTTGATCTCGCACGACCGTTACTTTCTGGATGTGACGGTGAACAAGACGATCGAGCTGTGGAACAAGCGGATGCATGTGTACCACGGCAACTATGAGAAGTACGTGGTGCAGAAGGAAGAGCGGCGGACGCAGTTGATGAATGCGTACAAGAACCAGCGCGACCGGATCGAGGCGCTGGAGGCGTTCATCAACCGGTTCCGGTACCAGGCTACGAAGGCGAAGCAGGTGCAGTCGCGGATCAAGGAGCTGGAGAAGATTGAGCGGATCGAGGTGCCGGAGGAAGAGGCGACGATCCACTTTACGATTCCGCAGCCTCCGGCGAGCGGGCGGACGGTGATTGAGGTTTCGGACCTGAAGAAGGTCTATCCGATGCCGGACGGCGGGGAGAAGCTGATCTTTGAGGGGCTGAACTTTACGATCGAGCGCGGCGACCGGATTGCGCTGGTGGGCGCGAATGGCGCGGGTAAATCGACGCTGATACGGCTGCTGAGCCGGCAGGAAGCAGCCGACGGGCGGGGACGATTCGCGAGGGGCATAACGTGCTGACGGACTTCTTTGCGCAGGACCAGTACAAGGTGCTGGACCCGGCAGCGGGGATGCTGGACGATATTGCGGGGGTCGTCGCCGAAGGTGCCGGTGGTGGAGCTGCGGAGCCTGCTGGGATGCTTCATGTTCTCGGGCGACGACGTGTTCAAGAAGCTGGGCGTGCTGTCGGGCGGGGAGCGCAATCGGTATGCGATGGCGAAGATGCTGGTGTCGCCGTCGAACTTCCTGCTGCTGGATGAGCCGACGAACCACCTGGATCTGCGGGCGAAGGACGTGCTGCTGGAGGCGATTCGGAACTTTACGGGGACGGTGCTGTTTGTTTCGCATGACCGGTACTTTATCGATGGGCTGGCTACGCGGGTGTTTGAGGTAGAGGACCAGCGGCTGCATATCTATCCGGGGAACTATGAGGATTATCTGTGGCGGAAGCAGGGTGGACCGGAGAAGGTAACTGCTGCGATTACAAATGCGGTTCCGTAACTGTTCCGGTTGCATTGCGCCGGTTGTGGTTACAAATACGGTTGAGGTAAAGAAGCCGCGGTGAAGAAGCTGAATCCTATCAAGCTGAAGCAGATGGAGGATGAGGTGGAGGCTGCGGAGACGGAGATTATGGAGTTGGAAGAGAAGATTGCAGCGGCAGAGGAGAGGCTGGGGGTGTTTACTTCGGCGGAGGAGTCGCAGAAGGCTTCGGCTGAGGTGGAGCGGCTGCGGGGGGAGCATGCGAAGGTGCAGGCTGGTGGGAGGAGTTGGGGATGGAGTTGGAGGAGCAGTCTGCGGCGGTTTAGGGAACGAAGAACAAACCACGGCAACGACAAAAGCGAAATACGCGGGTATCTCCGCTCCGGCGGCAAAAGCGCCGCCTTCGGTCGACATGACGGAGTTTGTGGGTAGACAAAAAGTGGTCGAATTAACGGCCTTCGCGTAGGCGGGCGGCCAGGCGTTCGGGTAGGTTGGCCATGAGGATGCGGCCTTGGGAGGCTACGAGGTCGTAGGGGACTCGGTGGTAGGTGATCTCGGCGGCTTCGGTGTTGTAGATGGCGTAGGCGGCGCGCCAGTCGGCGTCGCGGGGCTGGCCTACGGAGCCGGGGTTGATGAGGTGGCGGGTGCCGGGTGGAAGTGGCATGGTCCAGGACTCGGGTCGTTGCGGGTCTGGTATTTGGGGCGGACTTCGTGCCAGTCGTGCTCGCGCTGGGAGAAGCCGCCCTGGAGGTGGGTGTGGCCGAAGAAGGTGATGTCGGTGGGCATCTGCTGGAGGGGTGCCCAGGCGTCGCGCATGTTGATGATGTAGTGGTCTTCGTTGAGCGGGGAGCCGTGGGCGCAGGTGACGCCGGGGCTGCTCGGGCTGGAGGGGGCCTTGCGGGACAGCGCGCAGCCATTCGAGGTTGCACGGGGTGAGTTCGTCGTGGGTCCAGGTGGCGGCGGCGCGGGCGACGGGGTTGAAGCCGAGGGCGGAGGTGAGGCCGCAGCAGACGCGGTCGTGGTTGCCGCGGACGTTGAGCTGCGAGATGGGGCGGATGGCGTCGATGACGGCGTTGGGGCTGGCTCCGTAACCGACCATATCTCCAAGATTCCAGAGGACATCGTAGGAGTCGGCTGATGCGGCTAGAACTGCATTGAGGGCTTCGAGATTGGCGTGGATATCGGAGAGAATGAGTGCGCGCATTAAATGAAAGAGGCCTGAATAACGAGTCTTAAGCTTATCTGGAATGTTGGGGCTATGGAAGGCCGGAGAGTGGTTCGAAGGGGGTCTGGTGCGTATCGAAAGTGTTATGGAGCGGAATGTTTTTATGAAACCTGGGCGAGTGGTTGGGTGCGGTCGGTCTGCATGGTGGGGGCGGAGTGCAGAAGGCGGCGGGTGTAGGGGTGGGTCGGGTTTGAGAAGAGGGTTGTGGCGGGGGCTTGCTCGACGATCTGGCCGCGTTGCATCACGGCTACCCGGTCGGCGATTTGAGAGACGACGGCGAGGTCGTGGGAGATGAAGAGCATGGCGAGGTTGTGACGGGTGCGGAGGTCTTTAAGGAGCGCGATGATCTGGGCCTGGATGGTGACGTCGAGGGCGGTGGTGGGCTCGTCGGCGATGAGCAGGCGGGGCTGATTGACGATGGCCATGGCGATGAGGATGCGCTGGCGCTGGCCGCCGGAGAATTGGTGTGGGTATTGGTTGAAACGGCGCTCGGGGTCGGGGAGGGCGACTTGATGCATGGCGTCGAGGACTTTGGATTTTATGGTTTTTCGGGAGAGTTCGGGGTGGTGGGCGATGACGGCTTCGGCTATTTGTTGGCCGATGGGCATGACGGGGTTGAGGGCGGTCATGGGTTCCTGGAAGATCATGGACATGCTGCGGCCGCGATGTTTGCGCATGGCTTCGGGAGAGATGGAGAGCAGGTCTTCTCCGGCAAAGGTAATGTTTCCAGTGGGTTGGCAGGTGTACGGGAGGAGGCGGAGGATGGCGAGGGAGGTGGCGGATTTGCCGGAGCCGGACTCGCCGACGAGGCCGAGGGTCTCGCCGGGATGGATCTGGAAGGAGATATTTTGGACCGCTACGTGTTGACCGAAGCAGATAGAAAGGTCGGAGACTTTGAGAAGAGGCGGTGTTTCCACTGGTAAATGCTACTGAAAATTGCGCCCATAATGTGGTTTTTTGTGTGGTGAGCGTGGGATTTGGTGGGCGGATAATGGAGGGGCGGACTTTGGAGGAGGGAGAGCGTCTAAACTCGTGACTAGTTTATGAAGATTTTTTTGAACAACATTATTGCCGGGGTGGTGATTGGCGGTGTTGCCCTATCGGGTGCGATGGGGTGTGCGACTGCGGGTGGGCAGACGCATAAGGTGGCGAAGCCGGAGAATGTGGTTCGGGCAGTCGGGGTTTATGAGTGGACGGGGGATCCGTCGAAGCCGGCGGGAAGCCGGTTGGTTCCGGTGACGTTGTTTATCGATGGGAAGCTGGAGGATGCTGGTGAGTACCTGGCGCGACCGATTCCCATGGCGCTGCTGAATGGGAATGTGTACGAGCTGCAGCAGGCAGGAGTGGGAAAGGCGATGCTGGACCTGGCATATGCAAAGCATCTGACGACGCTGAATGAGGCCTATGACGATGGCTGGTTTGGGTATGGAGCGTATAAGCCGGAGGCTCCAGCGAAGAAGGCTCCAGCTCTGCGGCAATCGAAGACGATGGCCACGGTGACGAGTTCGAACCCGGACAAGCCGCAGTTCGCGAATGCCGGGGGTGCGGGTAAGAGCGATTCGAGTGCTTCGACGGGCGATCCTGACCGGCCGACGATGAAGCGACGCACGGACGATACTGCGAGCGGGACGCCTAGCGGTAGCACTACGGCTTCGAGCGCGCCGGCGGATGACCCGGATCGGCCTACGATGAAGAAGCGGACGGATGATACTGCGAGCGGGACGTCGAGTGGAAACAGCACGGCTTCGACTACGCCAGCAGCGGATCCTGATCGTCCGACGATGCAGCGCAGGACGGATGACTCTGGAAGCGGGACTGGTTCGACGGGTAGCTCAACTGCGAGCACTGGTAACTCAACCGCAAGTACGGGGAGTGCGTCCGCTGATGACCCGGACCGGCCGACTTTGAAGCGGCGGTCACCGGAGGAGGCGAAGAAGGCGAAGCAGCAGGGCGATCAGCCGTCGGTGACGGGAGTGGGATCGCTGAACGACGATCCGAACCGTCCGACGATGCATCATGGCAAGCCGGTGAGTTCGATGACGGCGGAGGACCTGCCGCCGTTGAAGGGGCTGCCGACGGATCTGCATCAGATGGTGGCGGTGTCGGATGCGGTGGACCGGCCGCAGCATGATTTTGCGCGGCCCTGGGAGAACGATCAGGAACGGTCGGCGGTGCTGGCGAAGATGCAGGCGATTGCCCGGGCGCAGTTGGCCGGCTATGGCGGAGCGGCCGCGGCGGCGAACGCTGCTCCGGTGTTGAAGAAGACGCCTGCAGGCAGCACAGCGCGGAGTCCGAAGAAGCCGAGTGCGCCGTCGCCGGTCGAGCCTTTGCTGGATGAGGATTTGCGGGGTTATTTGCTGAGCTATGGCGGCTCGCCGACGTACGTCTACCAGGCGCATACGGGTGGGGACGGCGCGTCGTTGCGGTATGTGACGGTGGTGGCGCAGGCAGATGGAGTGGGTGAGCTGCAGACGGCGCTAAAAAATGTGACGGACGCGGCGCATCTGGATCGGACTCCGCGGATGCGGATGGTGGATGTGGTGGATGTTGAGGCGAGCAATCGTGCGAGTCTGCTGTTTGAACTGCGGGCGCAGAGTTCGCGGCAGTTTGCGGTGTACCGGGTGATCGGGGCGCGGTCGGAGTTGACCTTCCTGACGGGCACGACGCAGTAAGCGGGCAGCGCAAGGAGCAGCCAGGAACATCTTGGGATAGGCGAAGCAAAGTTATGGACAGGTTTGTGGCCTAGGCCTCGTAAGGGTTTACGGCGATGACGCCGTAGCGGGCCATGACAGCGTGGACCTCTTCGCGACTGCGAAAGCCAAAGCTACCGCTGCCCTTGAGGTCGGCGAGCTCCTGGAAATACTCCGGACCGAGGACGCCGGGGATGATGAGGCACTGGATCCGGGCAGGGGATTGGTGCAGGTTGAGGACACAGTTGGTCATGCCGCGGGGGATGTAGAGTTGCTCCGAGGGTCCCAGGTCGCGCCGCTGGCCGTCAAGGATCCAGTGGGTGATGCCATCGATGCCCATGACAGTCTCGTCGTAGTCGCGATGGAAGTGAGGGATGAAGGAGCGCGCGTTGGGAGGGATAGTGAGCTCGTAGAGATCGAAGGCTCCCTGGGTCTCATGGCGGCTTTTGATGAAGGTGACGCTGAGGTCGCCTATCTTGATGGTGTTGTACATGGTGCTCGATTCGCTACAGGAGATTGCCGGAGGTTGTCCTATTGTCTAAGACGAATGATAAAACACTAAAGCTCGAAGCGAGTTTCGCGGGTGGTCAGACCATCGTTTCTGTGGGCTTGTGACGTGGTGCTCGCCGAGCCTACTTATCTGTTTGGCGTGGTTGGCTGACCATCTGGAGTGGAGTTTCCCGGCCCGCCGACGAGATGCAACGCGGGGATTCGGTCATCGACGGGGGGCAGGGCTGGAAACGGCATGTGCGGCTCGGTTTGATACCAGTAGGCGACGGAGGAGTAGTTGTCTGATCGATGGTTGGCGTGGCCGTGTTCGATGGTGGCACGCATGCTCTTTGTAAATGGGATGGGCGAGTCGAGATGAAAGCGGTAGACGCTGCTGCGTGAGCCGGCCTCCTCTCTGCCGACGATTGGAGCGCCGTAGAGTTGGTAGGAGAAGGGGTGGCCGAAGTCCCAGGCTCCGAGGAAGTAGTCTTCGCTGCCAGTGCCGGCGATCGCGGGGGTCTTATCGTCGTCGATGAAGAACATATCGTTTCCCTCGCCCCACCAGCCATCCTGGTTCTGCAGGACGGACATGGTTACGCCAACGTAGTGGCCTTCGCCTTTGGCCTCGAACCAAACGTAGTTGTTGTCGCCGGTTGGATTGAGCTTGAGGTTCACGAGGGGGTCGCCGTTGGAGTACCACTCGCCGGTCCAGCCGTGGTTGGGTGAGGCCTGCCGGTACTGAGCGTGGAAGTAGAGGGTATGCGGAGGCAAGGGGCGCGTGTCGGTGCGGTACTCAATGTTGTAGTAGAGGTTGCTTGCGGTGAGTTTGCCTTCGTTGGTGATGGTCACTCGCGCGTGCTTCGCGTAAGGCATGGGGAAGAAGCAATTGAGGGCCTTATCGTTGCCAACCGAGAGCATCGCGGATTCCCAACCGACGTAGTCGCCCGTGCCAAGGCCAAAGAAGTCTCCGATGGGGGCTTCGACGCTGGGGGTCGCTTCGCCGTCCCAGTAGATGCGCAGCACGAGGCGCTTGAGGTGGTAGGGTTCGGGGTCGCTGATGGTGAACCAGAGGTGGGAGAGCATGCCGGGGCCGTCGGCGTCGAGGATGGCGCGAGTCTCTCCGGGACCGACGCCGCGGTAGTCGGCGTTGCCGCCAGTGACTTGCTTGCTGGTTGCGCGGTGCAACGTGTAGGTCTGTTTCTGAGTCAGATCGGGAAACTCGCCGGAGTTCTGGGCGAAGGCTGCGGTGGCGGCAAGGCACAGCGTGAGGAGGAGGAGCAGCGAAGGTCGGGGCAGGATTCGCATGTGTCTTTCTTCGATGATGGAGTGGGTTCCACCCAGCAGCCCATTGGACTCCAGATCAATTATCGAGTCAAGGCGATGTGTTCAGGACGTTGCGGATGCAGTGGGGTCAAGAGTATCGAGCAGGAGGCGGGTTTCGCTGAGGACGTCTTCGGCTTTGGCGGAGGTGAGGGGCCAGCGGAGGATGCCCTGAGGAGTGAACTGGGCTCCGCGTTTGGTGTTGCGGCTGACGAGGCGCATGAGGGTGCCTGGATCGATGGCGCGTTCGCGCGTCTGGGCTTCGCCGGAGAGGGGTTCGGCGAATTTCAGGTGGAGCATTTCTACGAAGGTTTTGAGGGGTTGTTTTTTGTTGCCGTTTGGGTTGGGGAGTTCGACCTGGGTGCGCTTGCGGTCGAGTTGGGCTATGCCTAGTTGCTCGCAGTGGAGGCGGAGTTCGCCGGCGGCGAGCAGGTTGAGGACGGATTCGGGTGGGGCGCCGTAGCGGTCTTGCAGTTCGGCGCGGACGTCGGTGAGGGTGGCGTGGTCTTCGGCTCCGGCGATGCGTTTGTACATGCGGAGTCGCTGGTTCTCTTCGGGGATGTAGTCGGAGTCGATGCGGACGGAGATGCCGAGGTTGATGGTGGTTCCGGCGTGGGCGGGTTTGTCGGCTTCGCCCTTAATTTTGCGGACGGCCTCTTCGAGCATAGTGGTGTACATCTCGAAGCCGATGGCTTCGATGTGGCCGGACTGCTCGCCGCCGAGCATGTTGCCTGCGCCGCGGAGTTCGAGGTCGAGGGCGGCTATCTTGAAGCCGGCGCCGAGGTCGGAGAACTCTTTCAGCGCGGCGAGGCGGCGGCGAGCGATTTCGGTGAGTTCTTTTTCGGGTGGGATGAGGAGGTAGGAGTAGGCACGGCGGTTGCTGCGTCCTACGCGGCCGCGGAGTTGATATAGCTCGGACAGCCCATGGCGATCAGCCCGGTTGATGATGATGGTGTTGGCGAGGGGGATGTCGAGGCCGTTCTCGATGATGCTGGTGGCGCAGAGGACGTCGTACTCGTGGTTCATGAAGGCGAGCATGACGCGTTCGAGTTCGGTCTCAGGAAGTTGGCCGTGGCCTACGACTACGCGGGCGCTTGGGACTAGCTCGCGAATTTTCGTTGCTAGTTCGTAGATGGTCTCGACGCGGTTGTGGACGAAGTAGGTCTGGCCGCCTCGTTCGAGTTCCATCTCGATGGCGGTGCGGACTAGCTTTTCGTCGAACTTGGCAACGATGGTCTGGATGGCCATGCGGTCTTTGGGGGGCGTCTCGATGACGGACATGTCGCGCAGGCCGATGAGCGACATATGCAGAGTGCGGGGGATGGGCGTCGCGGACATGGAGAGGACGTCGACGGCGGTACGCATCTGCTTGAGGCGCTCTTTGTGTCGGACGCCGAAGCGCTGCTCTTCATCGACGACGAGGAGGCCGAGGTCCTGGAACTTGAGGTCTTTGGAGAGGAGGCGGTGGGTGCCGATGAGGATGTCGACTTTGCCGTCGGCTACTTTTTCGAGGATGAGCTTCTGCTCTTTGGCGGTGCGGAAGCGGGAGATCATCTCGATGTTGACGGGGAAGTTGGCGAAACGCCTTTTGAAGGTCTCGTAGTGCTGGAAGGAGAGGACGGTGGTGGGGGTTAAGACTGCCACTTGCTTTCCGTCCTGCACGGCTTTGAATGCGGCGCGCATGGCGACTTCGGTCTTGCCGTAGCCGACGTCGCCGCAGAGGAGGCGATCCATGGGCTGGGTAGACTCCATGTCGGCCTTGATGTCGGCGATGGCGGAGATCTGGTCGTCTGTCTCGTTGAAGTCGAAGGCGTCTTCGAATTCACGCTGCATGTTGGTATCTGGAGAGAAGGGGGTGCCCTGGATAGACTCGCGCTGGGCGTAGAGCTTGAGCAGCTCGGCGGTCATGTCAGCCATCGCCTTCTTGACGCGGGCTTTGGTCTTTTGCCAGCCTTGCGTGCCTAGTTTGTTGAGCTCGGGCGCGGGGCCGGTGTCGGAGGAGCGGTACTTCTGGATTAGATCGAGGCGAGTGAGAGGAACGTAGAGCTTGGCCTCGTCAGCGAACTCGAGGATCATGAGTTCGAGTGGGGGCTGGTTGGGTTCTTCGATGACGCGGAGGCCCATGTAGCGAGCGATGCCGTGTTCGACATGCACCACATAGTCTCCGACGGCTAGGTCGCGGAAGTCGGAGATGAAGGCGGCAGCTTTGGACTTACCGCGGCGGGCGGTGGGGCGTGCTTCTACGTCGGCGTCGTCGGTGAGGTCCTGTGCGCCGAAGATGATGATCTGGCTGGCAGTGGCTTTGTTGAGGTCGAGGATCTGGACGCCGGCCGGGATGATGGTCTTGACGATGACGGGTGTGCGGAGATCGCCGGCGAGGTAGCTGGACTCGGAGTAGACGGTAGAGCTGCCGGCTTGCTCGTTGCGCGAGCCCAGGCGGTAGGGGATTTGATACTCCTGCAGGAGACCGGCGAGACGCTCTACTTCGCCCTGGTTGGGGGCGGTCAGGAGGATACGTGCATCTTGCGTCATGAGGAGCTTGAGGGCGTCGATGAGGGCGGGAATGCTGCCGTGGAAGCGCTGGGTGGGGCGGGTGGCGAAGTCGACTTCGGAGAGCTCGCTGCGGTCGGCGTCGAGAACGTCGACGAGGCCAAGCTGATCGAGTTCGCAGCCGCTGTACTTGTGGAGGCGGTCGTCGAGGTCCCACGGGGAGAGGTAGATGTCCTCGGGGCGGACGAGGTTGCCGATGCCGGAGCGGTCGTGGCGCTGCTCGATCTTGTTCCACCAGCGCTCGCCCTGATTTTTGACCATGCTCGGCTCTTCGATGAAGACGCGTGGGGTGGGGCCGGATGCGCTGAGAAGGTCGAGGAGAGTGTGGTTTGCTCCGGCGATGGGGGCGAAGAACTCCCAGCCGGGGAAGATGGTGGCTTCGCCGGTGCGGGTGGCTACATGAGTGAGGAGTTCGGTGGGCTCTTCGCCGCCTTCGAGGGCTGCGCCTGCGACACCGCTGCGGGTGAGGCGGGCGTTGATGGCGGTGAGAAGCTTTTCGGTAATGGGGGTTTCGGTGAGGGGGAGGAGGAGGGCGTCGTCGAGGGTGGAGCTGGAGCGTTGGGTGTCTGCGTCGAATTTGCGGATGGATTCGATCTCGTCGCCGAAGAAGTCGATGCGAACGGGACGGTCCATTTCAGGGGAGAAGACGTCGATGATGCCGCCGCGGATGGTGACTTGGCCGGGCATTTCGACGACGTCGACGCGGGTGTAGCCGACGGAGAGGAGGTGCTCGATGAGCATGTCGGGCAGGTACTCCTCACCGACTTTGAGATGAAGGGCGAGGGCGCGGTAGAAGTCGCGGGGGAAGAGCTTCATGCAGGCAGCTTCGAGAGGGGTGATGACGAGACGTGCCTGGCCGGTGGCGATCTTCCAGAGGGTGGCGGCGCGGGATTCCTGGATCTCTGGGTGTGGAGAGAGATTTTCGAAGGGGAGGACGTCGTGAGCGGGCAGGCGAAGGATGCCCGCGGCGGGAAGGGCTCCGGTGAGGTCGCAGGAGCTGAGGACGGCTGCATGCAGGGCCTCGGCTGCCTTGTTATCGGCGACGATGATGACGGCGGGGGCGTTGGCGGCACGAACGAAGAGAGGAAGATAGAGGGCCCGGGCGGTGGCGGTAAGTCCAGAGACACGCCTGCGTCCCGTGCCTCCGCTCAGGTGGCGGCTTACACGCTCAAAGACTTGAGAATGCTCCAGGTCTGCGAGGAGCTCGCGGACGAATGGAAGGATCATGCTGTATTGATTTTAGTTGAGTTGCGGTGTTCAGAACTTATGGGTTTAGAGTAATATCTGGGCCCGCAGGAAAGATAGCCTGCGTCGCTGCAGTATTTGGCGGGATTGCGTGACTTCGGACAAGAAATTTTGCTGGAGGATAACCATGAACATCACGAGCAGACGAGCTATTTTTTCGCTTTTGGCAGGGACTCTTTCCCTGCTTGCCGGATGCACCCGACACAGCCATAACGAGCAGTATTATCTGATCGCCTCGAACACCGCTGTGCCTTACTGGAAGGCGGCTGCGGCTGGATTTGCGGCGGCGGGGGCTCAATATGGAGTCTCGGTCGACACGCGTGGACCGGCGGGGGTGAATCCCCAGGCGGAGGTGGAGGAGTTCAAGGCGATGGTGGCGAGGAAGCCAGCGGGGATACTGGTCTCGGTTGCGAACTCTCAGCTGATGGCGCCGGAGATTGATGCTGCGATTGCTGCGGGCATTCCGGTGATTACGATTGACTCGGATTCGCCGGAGAGCAAGCGGCTGTACTTTATTGGAACCAATAACCTGCAGGCTGGGCGGCTCGGTGGGCTGCGTGCTGCGGCCAAGCTGAATGGCAAAGGCAATGTGGTGTTCTTCACCCATGCGGGGCAGCCGAACCTGGACGAGCGGTTGAAGGGATACAAGGAAGTCTTTGCTGGTTATCCGGGGATCAAGATAGTGGAGGTGTTCGACATCAAGGAGGACCCGGGTTCGGCGCTGGACCAGGCGGGCGTGTATCTTGCCCGGACGGGTGCAGAGAAGGTTGACGGATTCATTTCCCTGGACTCCAGATCGGGCTGGAACGTGGCGCAAGCCTTTAAACGGAGGAATGTCACCGACCGGTTGTTGATAGCGATGGACGTAGACCCCGACACACTGGCCCTGGTAGGGGATGGAACGATCGATTCGACCATCTCTCAAAAGCCGTACACGATGGCCTTTCTGGGGTTGAAGGCGCTGGACGACATCTATCACTACCCTGTGAAGCCACTAGGCGCAGACTATGGACTGAATCCGTACTCTCCGTTCCCGGCCTTTATTGATACGGGAGTCGCGCTGGTGGATAAGACAAATCTAGATGCTGTTCTGAAGATGGAGGCGGCGGCGAACAAGTAGGTGCCGCTCCAGGGTTTGGATTGCTCCATGTCTGCGAGGAGTTCGCGGATGAATGAAGGAGCGTGTTTATTCAGCCTTCGTGGATGATGGAAGCGCGAGTTTCTGGGCGGTGCCGGAGGGGATGGTGGGTTGGGTGAGGCCAGTGTAGGTGGCGCGGAGGAGTGCCGCGTCTTCGGCGTCCTCGCCCAGCTCCCAGATCATGATGCCGCCGAGTTGTTGCTGACGCACGTAGTTGGTCTTGTGCGCGATGGAGGTGGGGTCTTCGTAGGTCCAGAAGATGTCGCCGTCGAAGAGCCAGGGGGCTTGCGAGAGGGGATCGCGGTAGACGGTGGATTTTCCTACTAGACCCAGAATGTAGCTGTAGGGACGGTCGCCGCGGATACCCTCGCCTTCCTGGAAGAGGCCGTTGTCTGTTTCGGGGACCTGACGCCAGCCGTAACCGTAGAAGGGCAGACCGACGAGGAGTTTGTTGGCGGGGACGCCGGCCGCGATGTAGGCGTTGACGGAGTGGGTGACTGTCCCGCCGTCATGATTCGGTGCGCCGGTAAGCGGGGAGACGAAGCCGGTGGTTTGGCTCCATGGACCGACGAAGTCGTAGGTCATAAGGCCAACCTGATCGACGATGCGACCGATTGCGCCCATGTCGGTGCCGTCGTACATTCGGGGGCTAGGGCCGACGGCGATCGTGAGCAGAAGGCCGGGGCGGAGGGCATCCATCTGGCGGCGGAGTTCGAGGAGGAGGGCTTTGTAGTTGTCGGCGTCGGGCTCGTGGGGGTACTCCCAGTCGACGTCGATGCCGTCGAAGAGGTTGGGCACAGAGATGCCGGGAGCGAAGTTTCCTTTGAGAAAGATGTCGACACAGGAGGCGACGAAGGCCTCACGGTTTTCGGGCTGGGCGTCAGTGGCGAAGTCGGAGCCGCGGCCTTCTAGGGAGATGAGGATGTGGATGTGGGGGAACTTGCGCTTAAGTTCTTGCAGTTGGTGGAGGTTGCCGCGGAAGGGCTGCGAGGGTGAGTCGGGAGTGCCATCGACGGTTTGGGCAGCGGTGAAGGTGTAGTTGAGGTCGGCGTTGGGGTCGGCGATGGAGCAGTGGCCGCCAGTGACGAAGCCCTGGGCGTAGTTGATCTGGTCGACCAGCGGGGTTTGGGTGCCGGAGACCAGATTTCTTACCAGGTATTGAGGCTGGTTGTAGAGACCCCATTGCGGGAAGTAGCCGACGAGCAGCGGATGCTGGGGAGCGGATACGACGGGTGCATTCTCGCAGACGGCTGGGATTGAAAGGGACAAGCAGATGGCGAGGATCACCCAAGCCAGATGGACTGCGTTGCGGGCTGACCTGGGGAGGAGAGTCATATAGAAACAGACGTTGATGGGAGGAAATGGATTCTGCAAGTTTTACTAGTGACGGGCTTTTAACTTTCTGTTGTTGATGGAGTGGAGCATCTGTTCAGGGGTGTCCGCGCTAGGGGCGCGAGCGGAACTTGTTAGAATCAAGGGTGATTATGTCGACTTTGACCGAGATTACCCCTGAGATTCTTGCCAAGTACCAGCCTGTGATTGGGCTGGAGGTCCACGTTCAGCTTTTGACGGCTACGAAGGCCTTTTGCGGGTGCGTCAACAAGTATGGCGGCGAGCCGAATACGCACTGCTGTCCGACTTGCCTGGGGTTGCCGGGCGCGCTGCCGGTGCTGAACCGGCAGGCGGTGGAGTTTGCGGTGTTGGCGGCGAAGGCGATCAACTGCGAGATTCGGGAGACGAGTATTTTTTCGCGGAAGAATTATTTTTATCCGGACTCGCCGAAGGGGTATCAGATTTCGCAGTTCGATAAGCCGATTGCAGAGCATGGGTGGATTGAGGTTCCGGCGTTCGATGCCAGTGGTGCGGCGGTGACGAAGCGGATTGGCGTGACGCGTCTGCACATGGAAGAGGACGCGGGCAAGAGTGTGCATGATGGGTTTGCGGACTCGGTGTCGAAGACGTATATCGATTTGAACCGGTGCGGGACGCCGCTGGTGGAGATTGTGAGTGAGCCTGATCTGCGGACCGCGGACGAGGTGTTCGAATACCTGACGAAGTTGAAGGAGATTCTGCTGTACACGGGTGTCAGCGACTGCAACATGGAAGAAGGCTCGCTGCGTTGTGATGCGAATGTGAGCGTGATGTTGAAGGGCGCGAAGGAGTTTGGAACGAAGGCTGAAGTGAAGAACGTTAACAGCTTCCGTTACATTCGTGCGGCGGTGGAGTACGAGATTGAGCGGCAGATTGGCGTGATCGAGGATGGCGGCAGGGTGGTGCAGGAGTCGCGGCTTTGGAACAACGCTGAGGGCCGGACGTACTCGATGCGCAGCAAGGAGCAGGCGCATGATTACAGGTACTTTCCGGAGCCGGACCTGCCGCCGCTGGTGGTTGGTGCGGCGTGGCAGACGGAGATTCTGAAGGCGCTGCCGGAGCTTCCGGAGGCGCGACGTGCGCGGATGATTGCGGAGTATGAGATCTCGGCGCAGGATGCGGCGACGCTGACGGCGACGCGAGAGTTTGCGGATAGGTTTGAGGCTGCGGCTAAGAAGGCGAAGAGTCCGAAGCGAGTGGCTGCGTTGCTGACGAGCGAGTTGACGATGCGGCTGCGGCTGGCGAATTTGGAGCCGGAGCAGTCGCCGGTGAGCATGGACGGCGTGGTGATGGCGGCGGACCTGGCAGAGTCGGGTGAGCTTTCGAGCAAGATGCTGAAGCAGTTGCTGGATGCGAGCTTTGCCGAGGGTAAGGATTTTCCCGAGATATATGAGCGGGACAAGCCGCAGCAGATATCGGATACTGGTGCGATCGAGGCGATGATCGACGAGGTGATCGCGGCGAATCCGAAGCAGGTGGAGCAGTATCGCGGGGGCAAGAAGACGGTGGCGGCGTTCTTCGTCGGGCAGGTGATGAAGGCGTCGAAGGGACAGGCGAATCCGGCGCTGTTGAATGAGCTGGTGGCGAAGAAGCTGGATGCGCTGGGACCGATAACAACATTAAATTCCGCGCGAGGCGTGTCCTGGCGTTTAATGAGCGGATGCATATAGTCTCTCGTTATCCAGAAGCGTTTGGCGCGGAGTGGGGGTGAGTATTTTGCTTGCTCTTGTTGGGTGTCAGAGCGATGCATCGTATGTTGTGCCGGAGGAGCCGATGCCTGCGAATACAGTTCTGCTGTCGCAGATGATGCGAGAGCTTTCGGCTACGCCGGGATTTACCGACGCGCTGTTGGCGCAGTTGGATAAAGGCGGCAAGAAGGGACCGGCGCTGATGACTCCAGCGCTGATCAAGCGGCTGCGGGAGTTGATTCTGGGTAAGGACTGGCAGGGGCTGGATCGTTTTCCGGGATGGACGATGCGGGAGGTTAATCCGACGGCGGGGGTGATCTCGCGGGTTGCGACGAAGCATCCGGAGACTGCGGCGGGGACGCCTTCCGGAGCGCCGGGAGAGGCGTGGCCGTCCGGTGCAAGTGCTGGGGTGATTGCGGAGTATCTCGACCTGGGGAGCTATTCGCAGGGGAAGGCGGAGAAGGTGAATCTGGATGAGCCTTCGACGCTGCCGGGGTTTTCGGACGAGTCGCTGGTGAGTGAGATGGGAGCAGGCGTGGTGCGAGGGGATGTGGGCGAATCCTCAGCTTGCGCCGATGCATCCGGAGAGTCAGCGATTGGCGGATGTGTTGAACCGGCTGGGCCTGAATGCGCTGGAGGGAGCGGCGACGGTAACGGCAGAGGTGGGTGGCAAGAAGGCTACGACTCCGCAGGCGCTGGTGCAGGCGCTGATGGAGACGGGGCACTCGGTGGTGGTGGCGGATGCGCGGTACTTCGCGAACTTTGGTCACTTTCACTACAAGGGGCAGGACGTGATGATGCCGTTCTTTGTGAACTCGCAGATTGCGATTCCGGGGACGAATCGGTCGCTGCTGGTGCCGGTGAGCCATGCGGAGTATGAGTGGACGATTCGCGGGCCGAAGGTGAATGCGGATGTGAGCTGGTACTTCGGCATCGATGGGAAGGCGGAGTTTCGCACGATGGATACGCTGGACCAGGCATGGGTGCTTGGGCGGCATGCGCATGAGTATCGCGATGCGGATGCGGTGGAGGTGACGCGGCTGGTGGGGAAGATGCTGATTGCGTATGTGCATCAGCATCTGAGGCGGCCGGACCTTCCGTTTGGCGGGTACTATCCGCTGGGAGTGTGCCAGGACAGTGTGGCGGCGATTGAGAGGAAGATGACCGGGCACGACACGCTGTTTCCGAATACTGCGGATGGCGCGCTGTTCGACGATCCTCGCGATGCCGAGGTGAACGAGTTGATACGCGCGATACCGAAGGACCGGACTGGAGCGCCGCCGCAGCCGGCGAGGATCTTTGGGTCGCTGCCGGTGGCGGAGTCTGACTTGCAGGCGATTACGATTCCTGGTTTGCCGGCTGATCTGATAGCTGTGCAGACGGCGTGGCATGAGGGGAAGCTGCGACGGACGCATGGACCACTACACAAGGTCGTATTGCTGCTGGAGGCCGCGGGAGTCGGGCTGGCTTTGATCGTCGCGTTCGCGCTTTGGAGGCGATCCGAGAAGAGCGTAGTCGATGATGCAACTGTTGGGTGGTCGTTGAACTCCTAGGGACAGGAGGATTTCTATGGCTACCACGAAGGCTGCTGCGAAGAAAGCACCGGCAAAGAAGAGAGCTACGAAGAAGACGGCTGCGAAGAAGAGTGCTTCTACGCGGAAGTACAGTCCATCGGCGGGTAAGGATGTCGAGCGTGAGATGAAAGAGATGAAGGAAGGTAAGTTGAAGAGTGGGCGCAGCGGCAAGAAGGTGACGAGTCCGAAGCAGGCGATTGCGATTGGGTTGTCAGAGGCGCGCAAAGAGGGGAAGAAGGTTCCGGCGGCGCCTAAGAAATAGATTGAAAAATTGGGATGCGGGGCGGGAAGTTCGTCACCGATTATTTTTTGTCTGTTGAAGCCGCGGATGCGGGTGCCGCCGTTGTGGCGGGGGCCGGTGATGCGGGGGTGGACGTCGTGCTCTCGGCGGTTTTGGATGAGGAACCGTTGGCGGCACTTCCCTCACCGGAGGATTTAGGTTTGGCGTTGCCGTAGCCGTCGGCGAACCAGCCTCCTCCTTTGAAGGAGACGGCTGGGGCAGAGATGACACGCTCCAGCTTGCCGCTGCAGTGCGGGCAGACTGTGATCTCGGGGTCGGAGAACTTCTGGATCTTTTCGGTGCGCTTGTGGCAGGTGGTGCATTCGTATTCGTAGAGCGGCATGGTCGTCCTGTTTTTCTGATCTGTCTTAGTCTACCGTTTTATCGATTTGATGTTGTTGTGGCGCTTCTGACGCCGAATGCCCGCTGGCGTGATCGCCAGCGGGCATTTCGACGTGCGGGATGCTGCGGATTAGAGTTTACCGAGTTCGATGAGCCGTACGCTGGCGATGGCTTCCACCTTGCGCAGGGCTTCGATGGCGGCGGCGGCGAAGGCGGCGTTCGGGACGTCGATCTGGACGACGGCGAGGGCCTGGCCCTGCGGGACATTCTGCGAACGGGTCGCACCGGCCGAGGGCGAAGTTGGCGATGTTGACGCCGTGGTCGCCGAGGATGGTGCCGATGCGGCCTATGACGCCGGGGACGTCCTGGTTGCGGATGACGATGAGGGTGCCGGCGAGCTCGGCTTCGATGTCGATGCCGTCGTAGTTGAGCAGGCGTGGCGAGTGGCCGTGGAGGACGGTGGCGAGGCCGGTCCAGTCGCCCTGTGCATCGGCCCCGTTGACGCCTTTACGGGACCAATGCAGCGAGAGCCGGAGAGTGGAGCCGGTGCCGCCGCTGATGTGCTCGCGCTTGTCTTCCTGGACGCGGATGCCGCGCTCGGCAGCTGCCGCGACGGCGTTGATGCGATTGACGCCGTCGGCTCCGTGGAGGACACCGGCGATGGCGGCGTTGCGGATGAGGTCGGTCTTGAGCGAGGCGAGACGGCCGTTGTAGGTGATGGAGATGTTCTCGATGTTGCCGGGCACAGCCTTCTCGGCGTTGGAGCCGGTACCGGCGGCGTGGCCGAGGAGCTGGCCGAGGCGGTTTGCCATCTCGATGTAAGGGGCGACCTCGGTGTACTCCTCCTCGGTGAGCGAGGGGAGGTTGACGGCGTTCTGGACGACGCCGAGCTTGAGGTAGTCGCGGACCTGGTTGGCGAGCTGGATGCCGATGGCCTCCTGGGCCTCGTCGGTGGCTCCGGCGATGTGCGGGGAGAGCAGGACGTTGTCGAGGGAGTGGAAGGCGGAGTCCTTGAGGGGCTCCTGGTGGAAGACGTCGAGCGCGGCTCCGGCTACGTGGCCGGACTTGATGGCTTCGGCGAGTGCTTCTTCGACGATGAGCTCGCCGCGGGCGCAGTTGATGATGCGGATGCCCTTCTTCATGATGGCGAGCGAGGTGGCGTTGATGAGGCCTTCGGTCTGGGTGGTGAGGCCGACGTGGAGGGTGAGGTAGTCGGAGGACTTGAAGATCTCGTCGATGGGGACGAGGGTGACCTCGTTCTCGCGGGCGATGACGGGGGAGATGAATGGGTCGTAGCCGATGAGCTTCATGCCGAAGGCGCGGGCGCGGCGGGCGACTTCGAGGCCGATGCGGCCGAGGCCGACGATGCCGAGGGTCTTGCCGCGGAGCTCCTGGCCCTGGAGGGATTTTTTGTCCCACTGGCCGGCATGCATGGAGGTGTTGGCGCGGGGGATGGAGCGGGCCATGGAGATCATGAGGCCGAGGGTGAGCTCGGCGACGGCGACGGCGTTGGCGCCGGGGGTGTTCATGACGACGATGCCGCGGTGGGTGGCGGCGTCGGTGTCGATGTTGTCTACGCCTACGCCGGCGCGACCGATGACGCGGAGCTTGGGGGCGGACTCGAGGAGCTTGGCGTCGGCCTGGACGGCGGAGCGGACGACGAGGGCGTCGGCGTCGGCGAGCTCGGCGGCGAGGCCGTTCTTGATCTGGTCGGGCGTGACTACGTTCCAGCCGGGCTCCTGCTGGAATACGGCGAGAGTGGCGGGTGAGACTTTTTCTGCGAGAACGATCTTCAAAAGTGACCTCAATTCAGTTAAGTACATCGATTCGACGACTTGGCCCGTTTCTTTTCTCTGACCGGCGGGTACCCCCTCCCCCGGCACTTTGGGTAAAGTCTTGATACCCTATGAAGTTGCGGCGGGGTGGTATCCGCAAAGTATTCATAACATATGGCTTATGGCCAAAGTATAGATAGAAGTAGGTTTACGGGTACTGGCCTTCCTCCGGGAGGAGGTGTGTGGTGCTAAATAAAACTCCCCCTATTTCTATTTTATTGAATTGATGGAACTCGTACGCCAAAGGTTGGGAAAAAAGTTTGTGGGGCGAACGATTATCGGACTGGCTCCGTGGTTCGCCGGGGCGCTAATACTGCAGCTCTCCGATGTACACCCCGTACGGAGCCAACTTCAACGCATTCAGGCTCATAGAGCCCATTACCACATCCGACCGCAGCAGCTTGCGCAGGAAGGTCCCCTTCAATTTCAGCCCCTGCATCTCTGACGTGAACGACAACGTCACCGGCTTGTCCGTCATGTTGCACACAAACACCACCGCCGGATTCTTATACGACACCGCCTGCGGCCGCCGCACCCACGCCACCGCGTTCTGGTCGTCCAGGTTCAGCATCAGATTCGTGCCGGTCCTGACCGTCGCGTTGCTATGCTGCATCGCGCTCAACTGCTTGTACCAGGCGCCGAGCGAATCCGGCCCCTCGCCCGTACCCTCCTGCCCCTCACGGATCATCGTTCCGCCGCGGCTGCTCAGCAGTAGCGTAGCGACGACCTTGCCGACCTCCGGGCCCGCCACCCGCACCATCCCTGGTAGCCAGCAGCGGAACCGCGCCTCCCGCCCGGTTCAACGCATCGTTCTTCTCGAGCGCCGTCCGGATCGCCGTTACGTTCAACGGCGCCACCGCAATCGAAGCATCGACCAAAAGCTGCGGCCCTTCCCCGCCCCGCGCTGTATTCTTCGGTGCATCGCTACCCTGCGGAACATCGCCGATCAGCACGCGTTCGCCCACATATCCCTTCGCCGCCGCACGAAGCTGCTTCATCTGCGTGCCGTCATCGCCCTCGGCCGAGGCCAGGTGAAATCCGGCCACGCCCCTGCTGAGCCAGAACCGCGCCACCCCGGTCAGATTCTCACTCGCCGACTTCGGATTGAGCTCCACCAACACCCGCAGCGTATGCCGGCTGGCTTCCAGAAGAACCGCGTCGAAGTCCTCCATTGTTCCCGCCGCCGGATCGATCCCCGCCTCACCCGCGCCCTGAACTCCGCGCAGCAGCACCGCATCCACACCCAGCGTCTGCATCGCATCCATCCGCGCTGCAATCCCGTTTCAGCCCGCCTTCGCTATGCGTATCCACCGCATACACCACCGCATGCTTCCACCAGACGCTCCCCGTCATGCCCGAGCCCGCCCACCCCGGACGCGCCAGCGTCTGCGCCCCGGCCAGACTGCAACCCACACAACACAACCATCAGCACCGCGACTCGCAGCAGCAAACGTCTACTCATGGAAGTCTCCTGTTGCAGGCAGAAGATCGGCATACACAAAGCCATCCCGCTCGACGACCTCGCCGGGCCTCACTTCGATGCTACGCGAGAACATCGGCCCTTCACACGCAAACGTATGAAACTCGCCACGCTCCCCACATCGGTCAACCCCCGGCGGCAGCTCGCGCAGCAACTCCGCATCGAACCGCCGCCCTGCAAACGACCGATCCAGCACTCGCGGATCGATGCAAGTCAGATAACCCCGCAGCCCACCCGCGACCATCTCTTCCGCCAGTTCTTCCGTAGGAATCCCCCACACGGGAAAGATCGCCTTCAGCCCCGTGCCTTCCAACTGCTTCAACCGGTAAGCCCGAATCTCCTCCAGAAACAAGATCGCCAAACGCAATCCCATCGATCCCGCTCGGCGATAGCCTCGCGCAAACACCAACGCCATCCGCGCCTCGTATTCCGCATTCGTGCAAGGAAACGGCAGGTCCACCTTCCAGACCGGGAGCCCCGCCGCCTCAGCCTGTTGCTCCAGCAGCGCCTCGCGATAGCCGTGAATCGCAACCCGCCGAAACTGCTGGTTGATGGTCGTCACCAGCGCCACCACCTCGTACTCGCCGCGCTGGCGCAACATGTGGAGCGCCCAGGCGCTGTCCTTGCCGCCACTCCAGCTCAGCAGAATGCGCGGCCTTTTTATGACACCAGCTCCCGATAGTCCTCACGCACTGGAGTAAACACATCCAGCACCTCGGAGTCCTCTAACGCCGACGCCTGATGCGCCACCCCGCCGTTCACCACAAAGCTGTCTCCGGCGAAGCAGTCGAACGCCGGCTCACCTTCCGCCTCCACGTGGATCGCGCCCTTCACCACATACACGAGCTGATGATGCGGATGACTATGGCGCGCTCCCACCCATCCCTTCTCAAAATAGTGCCGCACCAACATCAGATCGCCGCTGTAGGCCAGCACCTGGCGCACCATCCCCGCCTCGGGGGTAAAACTCTTCGCCTCTGACGACTTCACCAAGCCCATACGTTAATCCTCCTCCTCATCATCGTCTCGCACAATGCGCAAAACATGCCCCGGCAGATCCTGCGGATTCAGCGAAACATAATTCCTCGCTCCATTCCACTCGTATCGAGCGCCAGTCAGCAGATCCTCCACCGTATAAGGCAGCTCAGTAGCGATCCCCAACGACTCGAGCGGTAGCGTAACAAATCCCCACTGCGTCGTCCGCGGATCAAGGTTTACTACCACCACGATCACATTCGTCGCGTCAACAGATCGCTTGCTGTAGCAGATCAGCCGCTCGTTATCCACCGGATGGAACTCCACCGTCCAGTCGCTCTGCAGTGCCTCATTCTCTCTGCGAATTTTATTCACCTTCGCAATCAGCGGCCGCAGACTATCCTTGCGCTCCAGATCCCAGTGACGCACTTCATACTTCTCCGAGTTCAAGTACTCCTCGCTACCCTCGCGAACCGGCTTCGACTCCATCAGCTCAAACGCCGGCCCATAGATCCCGTAGTTCGCCCCCAGCGTAGCCACCAGCAGCAGGCGTATCTGAAACACGGCCGCTCCGCCGATCTGCAAATAGGCCGTCAGAATATCCGGCGTATTCGGCCACTGATTCGGCCTGAAAAACTCTCGCACCGGAGGCTT
This sequence comes from uncultured Acidobacteriaceae bacterium, assembly GCA_963797415.1. Classification (GTDB taxonomy): domain Bacteria; phylum Acidobacteriota; class Terriglobia; order Terriglobales; family Acidobacteriaceae; genus Edaphobacter. The sequence goes on along the minus strand of CAWCPB010000004.1, from coordinate 7,445 downwards.
CGCCAGCTCGGTGATGTACTTCGTAATTCCCTCTTTATCGTCGCGCCACGGAAAGTACGTGTACGACTGGCTGAACCCCAGCTTCGCCAGCCGGTACATCACCTTCGGCCGCGTAAATGCCTCCGCAAGAAACAGCACCTCCGGGTCCGTCTTCTTGATCTCCGCAATGGCCCACTCCCAGAACGGAAAGGCCTTCGTATGCGGATTGTCCACCCGGAAGATCGTCACACCCTGCGCGATCCAGTAGTCGAAGACGCTTTTCAGCTCCTCCCACAGTGCGCGCCAATCCGCGGTCTCGAAATTGAACGGATAGATATCCTGATACTTCTTCGGCGGATTCTCCGCATACTGAATCGTCCCATCGGGCCGCTTCAAAAACCAGTCCTCATGCCACTTCACATACGGATGATCCGGAGAGACCTGGAACGCAATGTCCAGCGCCACCGACATCCCCAACTCCTTCGCCGCCTTCACGAAGCCGCGAAAGTCCTCGATCGTCCCCAGATCCGCGAGTATGTCTTTATGCCCGCCTGCAGCCCCGCCAATCGCCCATGGGCTCCCCACATCGCTGGCCTTCGCCTCGGTCGAATTATTCCGCCCCTTGCGAAACTGCACGCCAATCGGATGGATCGGCGGTAGATACACCACATCGAAACCCATCTCCGCGATATAAGGCAGCCGCGCTTCACAATCCTTGAACGTCCCATGCCGCCCCGCCTCCGCGGCAGTCGACCTCGGAAACAGCTCGTACCACGCACTGAACCGTGCCTGCACTGGATCAACCACAATCACCAGCTCGCGATCGCTCTCCGTGACATACGGCCGATGCGGATACTTCACCATCAACTCATACAGCGCATCATCCGTCCCTGCCTGCCGCCGCGCGGCCCGGTTCTTACCGGTCCGCAGCAGCGCAGCCCGCATCGTCAACCATGCGGCATCCTTCTTGTCGGCCACCTCCGCCGCGGTCGCCTCGATCAGCGCCGCGCCAATCTGGTAGTCCACGTCTGTATCGGTCTCCGCGGCAATCCTCTTCACGAGATCCCGGCGCCACGTCTCGAAGTGATCCACCCACCCTTCAAACTTGAATCGGTACCGTCCCAGTTGCGTGACCTTGAACTCCCCGGCCCAGCGATCGTTATCGAACAACAGCATCGACGCCCACGTCCACTCCTTTGAGTTCTCATGCCGGTATAGCACCCGCGCCGCAACCGAGTCATGTCCGTCCCCGAAGATATCCGCCTCCACCCGCACCACATCTCCCACCGTGCGCTTCGCCGGAAACCGCCCACCATCGACCTCCGGCGACAGGCCCTCGATCACGACGCGCCGCCGGCCATCTATCTGCAAATCCTTCATTCGTTCCGATCTCCCTAAATCTCTGATGCAGTTATCGCGTCCCAGCGCCCTGCTGCCGCTTCGCAATCAAATCCTCATACAGTGCGATCGTCTGCTCTGCAATCGCCGTCCAACTGAAGGTCTCTTCCACCCGTCCCCGCCCTGCCTCGCCAAACCGTCGGCACTTCTCCGGATCAGCAAGCAAGCTCACTTACCTTCGCGCCCAGATCCTTCGCAAACTGCTCCGGCTCCGCGGCGAATCCCGTCACGGGGTCCTGCGCGAACGGCACCAGAAAGCCGGTCTCCCCATCCACCACAACTTCCTTGATCCCACCCGTCGAGCTGGCCACCACCGGCGCGCGGCAGGCCATCGCCTCCAGATTGATAATCCCAAACGGCTCATACACCGACGGGCAGCAGAAGACCTGCGCATTGCTGTAGAGCTGAATCGCCTCCGGCTTCGTCACCATCTTCTCGATCCACACAATCCGCGGATTCAGCTTGCTCGCCTCCTCCACTTTCCGCCGCATCTCCTCTGCAATCTCCGGCGTGTCCGGAGCACCCGCGCACAAGCACCACCTGCGTCCCCGGCGGCATATACCGAATCGCATCGACCAGATGCGTCACGCCCTTTTGCCGCGTAATCCGCCCACAAACAAGACATACGGCAACGAAACATCCACCCCATACTTCGTCAGCGCCGCAGTATCGCTCGTCTTCTGGTACTCCTTCAAATCGATCCCGTTATAGATCACGTGAATCCGCTCCGGATCGATCTCCGGGTAAGCACGCAGAATATCCTCCTGCGTCCCCTTCGATACCGCGATCACCGCGTCCGCGTCCAGAATCGCCGTCTGCTCCATCCACGAGCTCATCACATATCCGCTGCCCAGCTGCTCCGCCTTCCACGCGCGCAGCGGCTCCAGGCTATGCGTCGTCAGCACAAATGGAGTGCCGTACAGCTTCTTCGCCATAAACCCGGCCATCGATACATACCAGGTATGCGTATGCACGACATCAATCCCCTTCAACGCCTTCACCTGCGTCAAATTCAGGCTGAGCGCCTCGAGCGCGCCCTTGAACTTCTCCTGCGTCCCTTCGGAGATCTCCTTCCAGGGTTCGGCCCCGCGCACGTGCAGGTTGCCCTCGTCGCTATGCTGCGTTGCCCCAGCAATGCACCTCGACCTCGATCCGGCGCGCCAGTTCGCGGCTCAGGTAGTCCACATGCACTCCGGCTCCGCCGTAGACGTTCGGAGGATACTCGCGCGTAAACAATCCAACCTTCAAAGCAGCCCTCCGGCAACATCCGCAATCGCAACATCATAACAACTGCACCGGCTCCCCAATGCAAATCACTGCTCCAGCCGACTCCACCAGCCGCTCCATCTTCTCCTCCTGCTGCTCAATCGACTCGATCAGTTTGAACTGTGTCCGGCAGCGATCCAGATTCTGTCCGTCATAGTGCACCTTGTAGTAGGTGTCGCCGGACAGGTAGTCCGCAAGGAACCGCACAGCCTGCTCGAACGTGATCAATTTGCCGGCGAAGACGAGATGCTGCTTCTCCGCCTTCGTCAGAAAACCGCCAGCCGAAGCGAGATATCCGCGCACCAGCGCCTCAAACATCGGGAACTGCATGGTCACTTTGGACAGATCCCGCTCATCCTCCTGCGCTGGACTGGTTGCCGTCCGCACCATATCGCCGAAGTCGTGAAGCGCCAGCCCAGGCATGACGGTGTCGAGATCGATCACGCAGATGCCTTCGCCCGTAGCGTCATCCAGCATCACGTTGCTGAACTTGGTGTCGTTGTGGGTGACGCGCTCCGGCAGGTTGGCGTCCAGCAGAACGCTGCTGATCGGCTTACGGGCCAGCGCAAACTCAATCTCCGCCTTCGCCCCGATCGCGCGGCCCGCCACATCCGCAGCGATCGCCCGTTCCAGCGCGGCAAATCGTTTCGGCGTGTGGTGAAAGTCCGGGATCGTCACATGCAATCGCGGCGCGGGGAGATCAATCAGCAGCCGCTGGAACTCTCCAAACGCCTTCGCCGCCTGAAACGCCTGCTCTGTCGACTCGACAGCATCATAGCTGCGGGCCTTCTCGATGAACCGGTACATACGCCAATAACTCCCAGCCGCATCCTCATACCAGACGCGGCCATCATGCGCGGGAATCAGCGTCAGCACGCGACGACCGCAGTCCGGATCGCCGGCGACCTTCGCTGCAAGATGCGCCGTCACGCGCTGAATGTTCTCCATATTGGCAGCCGGATTCTTGAAGATCTTGCCATTGATACGCTGCAGTATCCGGCGCACCGGCACGCCCGCCTGCTCGAAGACAACGCAGTAGGTATCGTTGATGTGGCCGCCACCGTAAGGCGTAGCGTCGGCAAACTCGCCGCCGACTTGAAACTGCGCGCGCTATCGTTGCGACATCGTACTGATCGCTCATGACCAAAGTCTCTTCGGATAATCTCCGTCGTCGATCAGCCGTCCTATTCCTTCAACAACACGCAGACGGTCCTCGCGATAAGTAATGCCAAGCCACGCATCCCTCGTGCGCAAAACCTTCACCCGTGCCTGTCCCAGTCAGAATCAGTTCATTCACGGCGCTCGGGATGTAGCTCTCCGCCGACACGTCCGAGCCATGGAGTTCGAGAAATCTCTGAAAATACTCTCGCAGTTGTTCAAACATCGCGCGGAGTGAACCCCCACATATTCATCGAGACGATCTCATCGCCCGTCAGCTTTGTAACCCGTCCCGTCGAGTCGCTATTCCTCGCAGCCGTGCCATCCCGTTCGATTCCCGTCAATTCAACAACGCTCTCCAGCATGTCGTCATCGCTCACCTGGCACACGCCGCGCGCCACCGCTCCAAAGTCCGACAGCGTATTCCGCAGGACAAAGCCAGCCATCGCGTAGTCCTCCGCGCCCGACTGCAAATATCCCGCCAGCATGCGATAGCTCTCCGCCCCGTAAAAATCGTCGGCATTGATGACAGCAAAGGGCTCGCGAACAACATCGGCGGCCATCAGAATCGCGTGCATCGTGCCCCAGGGCCTGGTCCGGCCAACCGGCACAGAAAACCCTGGCGGAACATTGTCCAGTTCCTGAAAGACATATTCGACCGCAATGCGCTCTTCGAACCGCGAGCCGACGATCTCCCGGAACGGCCTCTCGATGTCCTTCCGTATGACAAACACAACCTTGCCGAACCCTGCGCGGATCGCATCATAGATCGAATAATCAATGATGGTTTCGCCAGCGGGGCCAACCGGATCGATCTGCTTCAGACCGCCGTAACGGCTGCCCATGCCGGCAGCCAAAAGAAGCAGAGTTGGGGATGTCATCGATCTCTATTCAATCAGATATGCAGGAATCAATTCTTCGTTCCACCAACAGGGTACCCCTGCCACACATACTCCAGAGCCTCCGGCAGACGTCTGCTGTTTCACTGTGCGGTCCGTATGCCCCGCATTCCGCGCAAACACAAACTGATAGTGATACCCCTTCGCCGCCAGCACCTTCGCCATATTCTCGTTGGCAACCACCCAGTCATGCATGTTGTCCCGCATCGCATTCGGATTGAAATTATCCCGGTCCCCAACCTCCATCCAGATACGTATCGGCTTGGCCTTGCTATTCGGAATCAGATGCTCATGAAACTCCCACGCCCCATGCGGACTCTGCGGATTCGGCGGCCATTGCTGATTCACATACGTCCCTGAGTAAGTCAGCACCCGGTGATACCACTCCGGGTGATACCACGCCATAATCAGCGCGCACGACCCGCCCGAACTCCCGCCCATCGTCGCCCGCCCCTCGGGGTTCTTCGTCAACTTCACGCTGTACTTCTTCTCCACCAGCGGCAGCACCTCCGTCTCCACAAACTCCGCATACCGCCCCGACATCGTGTCATACTCCAGCCCGCGCTCACTTCCCTGCGCGTCGCCGCTGCCATTGCTGATCGAGATTGCAATCATCACCGGCACGCGCTTCTCCGCGATCAGATTATCCAGTGCAGTAAACAGCAATTGGTCCGGCCCATCCGCGCCCACGATAAACGGCGCCGCCGTCCCCGGCAACATACTGCTTCGGCACATACACCGTCACCTTGCGCGAATAAGGAGCCGGGTGACTCGTAGTAACAATCAGCTTCGCAGGATCATTCGGGTCCGGCGTGCCAAACGTATTCGCATCGCGCGCGATCCCCGGATAGATCTTGCTATCCGTCGACTCCATCGTGAACGTCGACACCGTCCCCTGCGGCACCCCTTGGCTCACCGTCATCTCCGGCGCAGGGTTATGCGTAGGCCCGATCACAAAGTTCCCATCCGCAGTCGCCGGAGCATTCGCCCCATCCGGCAACTCCTTCGCCGCAACATACCCAGCCGTGTTCGGATCGCGAGTCGGCGGCGTCGGTCGCGCAGGCCGTGCAACCGCAGCAGGAGTCTGCGCCAAGACCGCCCCCAGGCCCGTCATCAAGCCAATCAAACACACACCTCTCAAAAGACGAGTCATAACGAACCCTTTCTTGTCGCCCGTAGACACCGTCTATCGACCACAAGTCTCTTACTTCCGCTTATCCCGCCGAATCACCCTCTGACGCGCTCGGTTCGAACATCGCAACGACCTTGTGCGCCAACCTCGCAGCTGCATCGGCCACTTTGAGACTATGGGATGATTTCTGCTGCCGGTAGGACTCCCGTCTCGAGGTTGTATCTCCTCCCCAAATATCCGCCACACAAAGAGCAGCACCACAATGAGGATGCCCATATAAAGGAGGGCAGCGGCCATAAATATTCGGAGCGCGATGTCGAAGCAAGAAAGTCTCCAAAACTCAGGCGTTGTAGTAAGTTGTTCACTTCTTATATGCAGTAGATACTGACAAATTGAGAAGTAGATTACACAATCACACGGTGCAATCGTTGTACCTAAATACGAGAAACAACAATCTAAAGTTGCCGCTGGGGCCTCAAAGAGGAAACTATCGGTAACTCCGGACGGTAGCAATATCTCAAATTGACCATTCCTTGTCCTTTCCATCCCACCCCGATAAACTCCCCACCATGAAGCCCCTCCTCTCGCCGCGCTCACTCTCATCTCAGCCCTGCCCGTCACGGCCCAGATCGCCATGCCGGCGGCCAACGCGACCGCCTTCAAAGACACCTCCATCCTCAAGCCGCCAGCCGGAGCAAAGGTCGCCATCATCGAGTTCGAAGACCTCGAATGCCCGCTCTGTGCGCAGGATTCGCCCCTCGTGCGCGCCGCAATGGCCCACTACAACATCCCCCGCGTCCATCATGACTTCATCATCCCCGGCCACGTCTGGTCTCGCACCGCAGCCATCTACGCCCGCTACCTCGAGGACAAAGTCTCTTCCCAGACAGCCGAAGACTTCCGCCGCGACGTATTCGCCAGCCAGACCCTCATCGCCAGCCAGGACGACCTCCAGCGCTTCACACGCAAGTGGTTCCAGTCCCACAACCAGCAGATGCCCTTCGTCATCGACCCCTCCGGCCACTGCGCCGCCGAGGTCCAGGCCGACTGCAACCTCGGCCTCCGCCTTGGCGTAGCCCACACCCCCACCATCATCGTGGTCACCGCACACCAGTGGATCGAGGTCACCAACGCGAATCAGCTATACGCCGCCATCGACCGCGCCGAGGCAGAAGTCGCCGCCCGCCAAGCGCAGCACATCGCCTGTCCGCAAATAGCCGAGCCCCAATCTCTGTAAACGTAAGATTGTAAAAGGATTCCACCTAAGCCAGGTAAGGGGGGGGGCGGTAAAAACTACGCCCGGAAAGTAGCGACTCGCAGGCCGCTACTCCGGCATATCCGACCATCCCGGACTGGTGCGGTCCAGCATGCGCTTCATTGCGTCGAAGTGCATCGTCGACTGCTGCCGCTCCTGCTCGAACTGAGCGGCTGTGCTTTGGGCCACGTCGTCGGAGATGTACCGCAGCTTCTTGCCGGTGCTCTGCGCCAGTATCTGCACCATGCAGGCCCGCTCCAGGTAATACATGTCGTCGAAGACGTTCGAGATCGAAGGCCCGGTGAGCATCACTCCATGGTTCGCCATGAAGAGGATCTCGGCGTTCTCGAGCTTGCTG
>CAWCPB010000003.1:0-380280 GCA_963797415.1 uncultured Acidobacteriaceae bacterium | reverse complement strand
ATGTATTGCTAGTGCCCCCCGGTGACGCCAAACAACTCGCGACTCACTCTGCTCTGCTGGCGCGAACCCTCAACCTGAAACCGGATGATGCGTGCTTCAAACGTCCCGTCGATCAGCAGTACAACTGTCTCACCCAAACAGGTACCCAGACCTTGCTCGACGACGGCCACGGCCAGTCGGTAGCTTCTATGCTCTCTAACGGAGCCAACTCAGATTTCATCAACGCCGCCAGCAGTACCTCTATGGCCGGCGGAGGTCTATACAGCGCTTATGTCGGAGCCATCGTCGATCTCATCCGCATCACCAGCGGTCTGCACACCGCGAAGTACCAATACATTCCCGCCATCGCATTCCCCGAGCAGGAGAAGCTCAACCTCCGCCTCAACACACCGCCCTCTTTCCACGATCCAAAGTCCGTCATCGTCATCGGCCTTCCGGCGATTCAGCCAGCCGTAGCTCCGCCCCTCCGCCCAGCCGATCCAAACTACGTTACCTGCCTGCTCCGTCCGTCCGTTGTCCTGCCCGTAGAGGGCGCTCCCCTCGTCTTCTCAACCTCCTTCGCGCACGACATGGTTCTGCACGTAAACAGCACCCCAGCAGAAGACATCCCGCTCGTTCCAAATGCCTTCCGAGGCGGCCTGGTGCTCGCTTCCTCCAGCCCACGCAAGCCACTGCCACTGCAAGTCGCCGAAGCGACTACCCCGTCACCAGCTCCTACCTCATCTGCCAAGCCCTCCGCTGAAAAGACGATGGCAGCATCGGACGGAACCGTCACCGGCACGATCAAAGGCTCTTGGGGCTTTGACGACTTCACTGGCCCCACCCTGAAGCTGCAGAACCTTCCCGGCAAAGGTTGGAAGATAGATGACAACGACCCCATGATCGCAGGTCGCGATGGTCATTTTCTGCTCAGCTCGATGGGCAGCGCCTGCGTTCAGGGCATCACCGTGCAAGGCAGCGGCGGCAAAGTCATCGAAGGCCAATGGAAGCGCACGGACAAGCCAAACATCATTGACGTAAGCGTACCCTTGAAGTTCGCCGACCCAGGAGCGGTTCACATCGCCATCCAACAGTATGGAGTCGAGCATCCCGACCTCATTGCAGCGCAAACTTTCTCCGAACCCGCGAAGCTCGAATCCCTGCAACTACACGTCGGCGACTCGTACGCGACTCTTCTCGGCAATAACCTTGATCAGGTCCAGCAACTCTCTCTCAGCGGCGTAAACTTTCTGCCCGACGCCGACCCGGGTACACCCACCACCGAAAACTCACCCCTTCGCCTGGCTCTGCCTGCCGGCATCGCCCCACCCAAACTACGCGCCGGCGACAAGCTCACCGCGCAGTTCACCCTCAAAGACGGCCGCCATCTCACCCTGCCGCTACAAGTCCTCCCAGCCCGCCCAGCCGTCACCCTGCTCAGCAAGAGCACCGGCCATCCCACCGACTCGGCGATACACCTTACTGCGCCCGACGACCTTCCCGTCACTCAGCAGATCACCTTCTCGCTTAAGTCCGCCACTCCCTTCTCTCGCACCAGCAGCATCGAAGTAGCGAACTCCGACGAATCGTTGCACACCTCGCTCAACGTCTCCAAGGGCCTGGTCCTGCAGAACCCCCACACCATCGTCGCAACACTCGACCCGCTCGAAGCCTTCGGCACATCAGCCTTCGGTCCCCTCAGATTCCGTGTAGTAGCGCCCGATGGCACCACCGGCGACTGGCAGCCGCTCGCCACCTTGGTCAGGCTCCCCGAGTTGGTCAACATTCGCTGCTCCACCGACGTCACCGTCGCCTGCACCCTCAGCGGATCGAACCTGTACCTCGTCGATTCAGTAGCTCCCGACGCGAGCTTCAGCGGTCCCGCCACCGTCCCCGAAGGATACGTCGGCGATACTCTCTCGGTGCCCCATCCACTGAACACGCCAACGACACTTTCCTCGACCAAACCGGCGAATGCAACCCTATACCTTCGACTCCGCGACGACCCATCCGCCACGGATACCGTGACGTTGCCCATCCTGCCTCAAGCCGGCGGAGATGGAACCCACGCCAAAGAAGCGCAGTCCAGGCAGATTCCATCTCCGCCTCTTCCATAAGCGGACTCTACTTCACTTGCGCCTGTTCGCGAAGACGAACCTTGCTATGCTTCACGCTGTAGGTGAAGTAGATCGCCATCCCGGCGACTAGCCAGACCAGCAATCGGATCCAGGTCTTCAAGCGGCAATCCAAGCATCATCGCCAGCGAGATCACGATACCCGCAATTGCCGTGAACGGCATGAACGGTGCCCGAAAAGGCCGTTCCAGCTCTGGCTTGCGATGCCGCAGCATCAGAACGCCGGCGCAGACGATGATGAAGGCCAGTAGCGTTCCGATACTGGTCATCTCGCCCAGCTTGTCCAGTGGAATCGTCGAAGCAAAAACCGCCACCACCAGTCCTACGCTGATCGAGGAGATCCACGGCGTACGAAACTTCGGATGAACATTGCTGAAAAACTTCGGCAACAATCCATCCTTGGACATCGAAAAGAACACCCTGCTCTGCCCCAGCAGCATCACGATCATCGTACTCGTCAGGCCACCCAGCGCCCCTACCTTCACCAGCAGGCTGCCCCACCTCACGCCAGTAACCTCGATCCCCACAGCCAGAGAATCCGGCACCGCGAGATAGTGGTAGTTCACAAGCCCCGTCAGCACCAGAGCTACCAGGATGTACAGAATCGTGCAGATAATCAGAGAACCGAGAATGCCAATCGGCATATCCCGCTTCGGGTTCTTCGACTCCTGCGCCGCCGTCGAAACCGCATCGAAACCGATGTACGCAAAGAAAATAACGCCCGCACCACGCAGAACACCTGACCATCCAAACGATCCGAACGCGCCCGTATTCTCAGGAAGAAACGGATGCCAGTTCACTCGTCGGCAGCTCCGGATGATGCAACAGCGTCGCTCCGCCCAGGCAGAGAAAGATCACCAGTACGACCAGCTTTACCGCAACAATGACGCTGTTAAAATTCGCCGACTCCTTCATCCCCACTACCAGGATCGTCGTGACCATCAGAATGCCGAGAAACGCAATCAGGTTGAAGATCGCCGTGCCTCTGTGGCAGCGTCGCGGGATCGATGTTCAGCTGCGCCAACTTAGCGCTCACCCGGCCCAGAAACTCCCAGTGACCGTTCCACAGCACAAAGGTCGACCCCGGCGTACCTGCCAACTCCGGCGGCAGCCGCAGACCGAAGTCCTGCCCCAGACTCAACACATACCCGCTCCACCCAGAGCACACTGTCGCCGCTCCAAACGCATACTCCAGCACTAGATCCCAACCGATGATCCACGCAAAAATCTCCCCCAGCGTGGCGTACCCATAGGTATAGGCCGAACCCGCCACCGGGATGATCGCCGCAAACTCCGCATAGCAGAGCCCCGCGAACACACACCCCACCGCCGCCAGGATGAACGAGTACACCACCCCAGGCCCCGCATACCGAGCCGCCGCCGGTCCCGTCAGCACGAAGATGCCCGTCCCAATGATCGCCCCGATCCCAAGCGCCACCAGGCTCCAGGGACCAAGAGAACGCTTCAGCGTATGCTCGCCCGTCTCGGCAGCCTCCCTCATGATTGCGTCCAGCGGTTTCGTCGTCAGCAGATTCGCCATTCTTTATCCAGTCTCCTCAAACTCACTGGGACACACCACGACCGGCGGCCCATCAAGTCTCCAAAATGAATTGCGTTGCATCAGTTCTATCCCAAAATCTCAAGAAAGTCTTTCGCCACCTGCTCAATCGACTCGCCATCGAACAACAACGCACTGATCACAGCAACCGAATCAGCCCCTGCATCAATCACACTCCTGGCATTCCCCCGCGTAATCCCCCCAATCGCAACGATCGGCTTCCCAGTCAAAGCCCGTGCCCGTCTCACTCCATCCAGCCCAATCACCGGCTCAGCATCCACTTTCGTCCCCGTAGCGAACACCGGCCCAACCGCAACGTAGTCCGCACCACTCCCATCAGCCACCCGCACCTGCTCCTCCGTATGCGTCGAAACCCCCACCCACCGCTCCACCCCAACCACTCGCCGCGCATCCTCAGGCGTCAAGTCCTCCTGCCCCACATGCACCCCATCCCAACCCGCCAGCACCGCAAGATCCGCCCGGTCATTCAAGATCAGCCGGCAATCCACTCCCGCAAACACATCCCGAATCGCCGCCGCATTCCGCAAAATCTCCTGCGGTCCGGCATCCTTATCGCGATACTGCACCAGTGCCACGCCCGCGGCTCTCAATTCCCTCGCAGCATCCTCAGCGAAACCCCCCGCCGCCCATAAACACCGGCATCCAGAATCGCATATAGCCTCGGCAACCCCACCCGCCTAGCTTCCCTTCTGCCGCTCGAAGAAGCGCTCCATAAACTTCGTATCGAACTGCCCCGACCGGAACTCCGCATCCGCAAATATCTTCTGGTGCAGCGGAATCGTCGTATGGATCCCCTGCACCACAAACATATCCAGCGCACGCTGCATCTTGTTCATCGCCTCTTCCCTGTCCGCGCCATGACAGATCAGCTTCGCAATCAAACTGTCGTAGTACGGAGGCACCACGCCCTCCGCATACTGCGCCGTATCCACCCGAACCCCATTCCCGCCCGGCAGATTGAACGCCGTAATCTTCCCCGCGCTCGGCGTGAACTTCTCCGGATGCTCCGCATTGATCCGGCACTCAATCGCATGCCCGCGAATCTCCACCGGCTTCGTAACAATCGAGTTCAGCTTCTCCCCCGCCGCAATCCGCAACTGCGCCTTCACCAGATCAATCCCTGTAACCATCTCGGTCACACAATGCTCCACCTGGATACGCGTATTCATCTCGATGAAGTAAATCTTGCCATCCTCATCCATCAAAAACTCGATCGTCCCGGCGTTCCAGTACCCGATATTCTCCAGCGCCTTCTTGATCGTCTTGCCCAGCTCCTCCCGCAGCTTCGGAGTCACCATCAAGCTCGGCGCCTCTTCAATCAGCTTCTGATGCCGCCGTTGAATCGAGCACTCCCGCTCCCCCAGGCTCATCACGTTCCCGTGCTCATCCGCCAGCACCTGAAACTCGATATGCCTCGGCCGCTCGATAAACTTCTCCATGTACATATCGCCGTTGCCAAAAGCATTCGCCGCCTCGGTCGAGGCCTGCTCATACAACCCCGGCAGCTCATCCTTATCGCGACAGATGCGCATCCCGCGCCCGCCGCCACCAGCCACCGCCTTCAGAATCACCGGATACCCAACACTCTCGCGCCCACTCCAGCGCCTCATCCGCATCCGCGATAATCCCGTCCGACCCCGGCAGAATCGGCACCTTCGCCTTCTTCATCGTCTGCCGCGCGGTCGACTTCTCCCCCATCATCCGCGTCACCTCCGGCGGAGGCCCGATGAACTTGATATTCGACGCCCGGCACACCTCGGCGAAGTTCGCATTCTCACTCAGCAGCCCATACCCCGGATGGATCGCATCCACATCCGCAATCTCCGCCGCAGAGATCACCGCCGGCACATTCAGATAGCTCTCACTCGACCGTGGCGGCCCAATGCAAATCGCCTCATCCGCAAACCGCACATGCAGCGAATTCCGGTCCGCCTCGCTGTACACCGCGACCGTGCGAATGCCCATCTCCTTGCATGCGCTGATCACCCGCAGCGCAATCTCACCACGATTTGCAATCAATACCTTACGAAACATAGATACAGGTGCCTTCCATCGGAGTCATTACGCCCCGTCTGTACAGAGAAGTTAGCGAGGCTTGATCGCGAACAGCGGCTGGCCATACTCCACCGGTTGTCCGCTCACTCCGATGCGCTGCACAATCTCGCCCGCAACATCGGATTCAATCTCATTCATCAGCTTCATCGCTTCCACGATGCACAGCACCTGCCCAACCTCAACCTGGTCCCCGACCGCCACAAACGGAGGTGTCCCCGGCGAAGCCGACTCATAGAACGTCCCCACAATAGGAGACTTCACCATATGCAGAGATGCTTCAGGAGCAGCTTCAACAACCGGCGCGGCCGCCGGCGCAACAGGCGGGCAGCAGCAGCCGGCGCAGCGGCAGGTGCCGAGGCCATCAGCCGGCTCAGGTGCGCCATATCAATTCCAGCAGCCGGAGCATGTTCAGACGCAAACTTGATCCGACCTTTAAGTCTTCGCGTTCCATATCGAATTCGGCGATCTCGTTCGCCTTGAGAAATTCGATCAACTCACGCAGTTCCTGCAATTTATTCCCTTCCATCCCAACTCTTCCCGTGCCTTCTCCGGCACATATGACTTTAGTTGTTACAGCTCAATCCAGGCCTTCACGCTGGGCGTCAATACCTCTCCGCCCCTCGACGTCACCAGCACCATATCTTCAATCCGCACACCAAACTTGCCCGGAATATAAACCCCAGGCTCAATCGTAATCACCATCCCAGGCTCCAGAACTTGCGGCTGCTTTGCAGCCAGCCGGGGACCTTCATGGATCTCCAAACCAACTCCGTGCCCCGTAGAATGCGTGAAATACCTGTCCAGTCCTGCTCCTCCGCAGCACACTTCGCGCCGCCTCATCGATCTCACCAGCTGTCACCCCAGCAGCCACCTTTGCGACCGCGGCCTCCTGAGCTCCCAGCACAAAATCATACACTTCGTGCTCTTCCGGGAGCGCACGCCCCAGGTGCACCGTCCGTGTCATATCGCTGCAATACCCGTCGAGAATAACACCGAAATCCAGCGTCACGAACCCTCTGCGAGGCAGCTTCGCCCCTGTCGCCCTTCCATGTGGAAGAGCGGATCGCTCGCCACTCGCAACGATCGTATCGAACGACATCCCCTCCGCTCCAGCCATTCGCGCCTTGAACTCCAGCGCCAACGCTACCTCCGTCTCAGTCCCTCCCGGAACAATGTGATCGAATATCCCATCAAACAACCGGCAGCCCAGCTGAGCCGCAGCCCTTATCTGTCCAATCTCTTCACTATCCTTCACCTCACGCAGCCCAGCACACCAGCGATCCCACCGGCTGAAAAAATCCCCGCCGCAACCTTCGACGACACAGCCTTCCGCATCCCCTCCAGCGCCGCCACCGTAGTATGCGCAGCATCGAATCCGCAACGACGAACCCCCGCAGTCTCCATCCACTGACACGCAGTCAACAAAGCAGGCTGCTTCGCAATCACCACCCGCGCACCCTGCACCTCGCTCTTCGCCTGCACCGTATAGCGGCCATCGGTAAACAAAACCGAGCGACCACCAAAAACCACCATCACCGCATTCGAGCCCGTAAATCCCGAGAGATAACGCACATCCGGAAGATGCGTCACCACCAATGCCTCCACCCCCGCCGTCTTCACGGCAGAAATCAGCCTCTTTTTTCGCGCGCCTACATTCATCCCTCTGATTCTACTGAATCAAGATGCATTCGATCTCTCTCATCGCAAATCTCATGCTGCTATCTGCGGAAAACGATTCATACCTGTGCGAGAATTAGCGGCAACGTGACCCGAGACGATCTCCTCCTCTCGAAGAGTTTTCCACGCTCTTCGAAATACAATCCCGAATGGATCGTGGCCAGCGTAAGCGGAGGCGCCAATTCCCTCTGGCTCACCGAGTGGCTCACCACAGCGTTGGACCTCCAGCCAGGCATGCGAGTGCTGGACCTCGGCTGTGGCAGGGCAGCTTCGTCAATCTTTCTCAGTCGCGAATTCGGAGTGCAGGTCTGGGCCACAGACCTATGGTTCAGTGCCTCGGAAAACAATCTCCGAATCCAGGACGCCGGTCTCGGAGATAGCGTGTTCCCCATCCATGCCGATGCCCGGTCACTGCCATTCGACGTCGACTTCTTTGACGCCATCGTCTGCATCGATTCGTTCACCTACTTCGGAACAGACGATCTCTACCTGAACTACCTCGCTCGCTTTGTGAAGCCTGGTGGACAAATCGGAATCGCCGGTGCGGGGCTGATGAACGAGATTGAAGATCGTATTCCAGCGCATCTTAAGAGTGGTGGACGAACGATCTCTGGTGTCTGCATTCTGCGCCCTGGTGGCGCCGCCACTGGGAGCGGTCGGGCATCATGGACATGGAAGTGGCAGACACTCTGCCCGATGGCTGGCGCCTCTGGCTGGACTGGCACAACATAGTGGCCCCCGACAACGAAGCAGAAATCAGTGCGCTTCAAGCAGATCGTGGCGACTACCTGGGCTACGTCCGCGTAGTGGGTCGCCGTCGCAGCCATGCGGAGCTGATCGACCTCATAGTCTCCTTGCCCGCCAACTACACAAAAAAACCATTGCTGCGGCAAGAGCCATAATCACCGACGAATCGCCTTCCATCCCACAGACCTCACCCAACCCGTTATCATTGAACTATGTCCGGGTCCCAACCCCCTAAGTCTTCAAACATTACCCGCCGCGCTTTTCTCGTTGGTACCGGAGCCGCAACCGCCGCAGCAGGCATGGCGCTCTACGCCGGCGAAATCGCCCGGCACGAACTGGACATCCTTCCCCGCACCTTTCAAATCGCAAATCTTCCCCCGGCCTTCCACGGCTACCGCATGGTGCAGATCAGCGACATCCACCTCGACGAGTTCACCGAGCCATCCTTCCTCGAGCGCATCATTCGCCATATCGACGCGATCGCACCCGACATCGTCCTCCTCACCGGAGACTTCGTCACCCTCGGCTCCTTCACCTTCATCGCATCAACACACGCAGCGCACCGCTGCGCCGAACTGCTCAGCACCCTCAAGTGTCCCCAGCGCTACGCCATCCTCGGCAACCACGACGTAGGCGTAGCGCCCCGCTGGTCATCGGCGCCCTCAAAAGCAACGGCATCCCCGTCCTGGTAAACCAACACCTTCCCCTCGAACGAAACGGAGCGCGCATCTGGCTCTGTGGAGTCGAAGATCCCGGCACTAGCCGCCCTGACCTCAATCTCACCGTGCCCAAAGCCCCCGACGGCCCCGTCATCCTCATGGCGCACGAGCCGGACTTCGCCGACGTCGTAGTCCAGCATCCGCGCTTCCCTCTCATCGACCTGATGCTCTCCGGCCACTCCCACGGAGGCCAGATCCGTCTCCCCTTCACCGGTCCACTCGTACTCCCGCCAATGGGCAAAAAATATCCAGAGGGTCGCTTCCGCTTCAAACAGATGCAGCTATACGTCAATCGCGGCATAGGCACAGTAGGCCTCCCCTTCCGCCTCAACTGCCCACCAGAAATAACCGTCATCACACTACAGCCCGCCTGAAATATCGTCGGCCTGCCCCCGTTATCTCTTACGAGCCAACTTCATCGCCTGCTCAAGCGTGATCTCTGCCGTCCGCATACACATAGTGAATGTCAAAAGCACTGTCGATGATATTGAAGAACGTGCACACGCCACTACCAGCGCCGCGAAAACACAGAACCAGATAGAACTCTTTCGAATGTTCATCCCAGGCTCGCTTGAATGTCTCATGAAACAAAAAATGCTTGGCAAGCTGTTCGAGCAGCCAGCTGTCTGTGATCGATCTCTACCGAGCCCGCCCCGCAGGCTTCTTCTGCTTCGGCATCACCGTCACCGGCGGAGCCGCCGGCTTCACTCCCGACTTCTCATCCATCCACGCATCCAGCAGGCTCTTTTTGAACCGCCACCTGTTGCCCAGCTTGAACGCGGGTATGAACCCCTCCGACGCATACCGGTACAGCGTATCCCCACTGATGCCCAGATACTCCGACGCCTGCCGGATATCCATCACCTCACGCATCATCGGTTGCACAGCACCAGCCATGGTCGTTCTCCGTAAAGCAAAAAAGTGCCCCGGACCTGATTCAATCCGATACCCCTTTTGTACCTACTTTCTCAACCACATACAAGAACAATCGCAGCCGTTAACTATCTCGTAACGGTTGCAGCCCTCGCATCACTGCCAGCAAATCGTCGCCAATCGTCCGTGTTTTAGCAATCGCATCCGCCAGGGGAATGTCCGTAATCTCCGTCCCTCGCAGCACCACCAGCCGACCGAACTTGCCCGAATGCACCAGATCAATCGCCGCAACCCCATACCGAGTAGCCAGCATCCGGTCATAGGCCGAAGGCGTCCCGCCCCGCTGCGTATGCCCCAGATTCACACTGCGAGTCTCATAGCCAGTTCGCTTCTCGATCTCCTCGGCAAGCGTCTGACCAATGCCACTCAGCCGCACATGGCCAAACGAGTCGACTGACTTCCCATGCGTCGCTTGCCCCGACTCCGGAAACTGCGCACCCTCAGCCGCTACCACAATCGAGAACTTCTTCCCATGCTCGCGCCGATACGTGATCAACCGGCAAACCTCTTCGATATCGATCGGCACCTCCGGCACCAGAATCACATCCGCCCCGCCCGCAATCCCCGAAGTCATCGCAATCCACCCTGCATCCCGCCCCATCACTTCGCACACCAGCACCCGGTTATGCGCCTCGGCCGTCGTATGCAGCCGGTCCACAGCCTCCGTAGCAATCCCCACCGCCGTATCGAACCCAAAGCACGCATCCGTCCCACTCAAGTCGTTATCGATCGTCTTCGGCACCCCAACACAAGGAAACCCCTTCTCAATCAATGCCAGGCTGATCGACTGCGTATCATCCCCCCCCAGCGCAATCAGAGCATCCAGCCGATTCGCCCTCAAGACCTCAATGCACCGATCCAGCCCTCCCGGCACCTTCTTCACATTCGTCCGCGAAGACCTCAAGATCGTCCCACCCCGATGCAGAATCCCCGACGTAGTCTCCAGCGTCAGCGGCATCGTCACATCATCGAGCACCCCGCGCCATCCCTCCATAAATCCAACAAACTCATCGCTATGGTGCAGAATCCCCTTCCGCACTACCGCACGAATCACTGCATTCAACCCAGGACAATCCCCACCACCCGTCAACATTCCAACCCGCATCAAAACCTCCCGAAAGCTTCAACTCAGCAACAGCAAAATCATACGCTGCACCCCTCACCGCCACCAATCCGACCGCAACTCCACTCCCCGCACCACCTCCGTCGGCACACCCGGCTCCGGAGCCCACAGTCGAATCCCATTTCCATCCGCAATCTCCCGCAACCGCTCCATCGGCTGCCGCCACCCATGCAGCGCCAGGTCGAACAGTCCCCAATGAATCGGCATCAACAACCCCGCCCCACCCAGCGCCTTGAACGCCCGCGCCGCCCCATCCGGCCCCAGATGAATATCGCTCCAAAGATCGTTATAAGCTCCAATCTCCAGCATAGTCACATCGAACGGCCCATACGCCGCCCCAATCTCCCGAAACCCCTCCCACCACCCCGAGTCCGCCCCAAAATAAACCGTATGCTCCCTCCCCTTCAGCACAAACGAGCTCCACAAAGTCTCAAACCTGTTCGTCATCCCCCGCCCCGAAAAATGCCGCGCCGGCAAAGCCGTCACCTCCACGTCCCCAACCGAAGCACTCTCCGTCCACTCCAGTTCCGTAGTCCTCTCCTTCGCCACTCCAAACCCAGCCAGAATCTCCCCCACCCCGGCCGAAGTAATCCACCGCACATTTTTCATCACGGTCATTGAAGCCAGCCGCCGAATCGTCCCTTCCCCCAGATGGTCATAGTGGTCATGCGAGATAAGCACCGCATCCAACTCCGGCAACTCTTCCAGCAGCAACGTCGGCGCAAAGAACCTCTTCGGCCCAGACCACTGCATCGGAGAAGCCCGCTCATCCCAAACCGGATCGATCAGCACCCTAACCCCATCGATCTCTACCAGCATCGACGAATGCCCCATCCACGTCACCCTCAACCCACTCACCGGCGCTGCCCCATAAACCGCCGCATCCGTCCGGAACGGCCCCAGAGTCACCTTCGGCACCGTCTCCTCGCGGCTTGTCAACCGCATCCACAGCACCTTCGGAATCATCGCAAGACCACCCACACTCGTAGGCACCAGGTTCGAATACTTCCGCCCCACCTTACTGGCCCGCCGCAACATCGTCATGCCATTAGGATGCACAACCAGCCCCGAAGACCCAAGACCAACTGCCCCAACCCCACTATCGCGCATCAGCCACCTCCCCCAGCACATTCGCCACATCCGTCTCAAAATCCACCCGCCGCACCTCTCCTACATACGTCTTCACCACCCGCCCTGCGCGATCCACCAAAACAGTCGTCGGAATCCCCTCCATCCCCTGCTCCACCTGCGACAACGCAGCCGGAAACGCCACCGGATACGGCACCCGGTAGTGATCCACAAACGCCTGCACCACCTTGGGGTCACCCTTATCCAGCGAAACCCCCACCACCGCCAGCCCCTTCGGTGCCAACCCCCGCGCAACCTCCGCCAGCCCCGGCATCTCCTCCCGGCAAGGCCCGCACCACGTGGCCCAATAATTTAATCAGCACCACCTGCCCCCGATGCTTGGCCAGCCTCCACGTCCCCCCGCCAAGCTGCGCCATCTCCAGCTCCGGGATCGCCACCCGCGACCCCGCCGGCGTAAACCCGCCCGCCTGCCGCGCTGGCCGAGAAGCCAAATACGAAGTCACCGCAACTCCCAGCAGCAACACCCCCAGCACCCACCACCGATCGCCCTGCCTTGGATTATCCGCACTCACTCCTTCGCCGTAGCCTCATCGGCATAAAAATCGCCAATCTCCTTCTCGTACTTCTTTTCAATCACCCTCCGCTTCAGCTTCATACTCGGCGTCATCGTCCCATCCTCTACCGACCACTCATCGCCCACCACCCTCACACGCTTCATACTCTCGTACTGCGCCAACCCCTGGTTCACCTTGTCCACAATCTGCTGATAAGCCTGCACCACCTTCGCATCCTTCGCCAGCGCCTGCCGATCCCCCGTCGCAATCCCCTGCCCCTTCGCCCAATCCTCCAGCGCCGCAAAGTTCGGCGAGATCAGCACACTCACAAACTTGTGCTTGTCCCCCACCAGTGCCGCCTGCGCCACCAGATGATTCGCCTTCAACTTATTCTCAATCGGCTGCGGAGCGATCATCTTTCCACCGCTCGTCTTCAGCATCTCCTTCTTGCGGTCAGTAATCGACAGATACCCATCCGCATCCATGTTCCCGATGTCCCCGGTCTTAAACCACCCATCCGGGGTAAACGCCTCTGCTGTTTCCTTCTCCTTCTTCCAATATCCCTTGAAGATCGAAGGCCCCTTCACCTCCAGTTCCCCATCCTGCGCAAAACGGCACTGCACGTTCGCGAGCGCCTTACCCACCGTGCCAATCCGATGCTCATTCGGATAGTTCAGGGCAATCACCGGCGAAGTCTCCGTCAGCCCATACCCTTCAAATATCCGTATCCCCGCATCCGCAAACCACCCCGCCGTATCCATCCCCAGCGGAGCCCCACCTGACACAAACACCTTCACCCGGTTCCCGAACGCCTCACGAATCTTGCTGTACACCAGCTTGTTCGCAATCTTCCAATTCAACGCCGAAGGTTCCTTCCCCTCCAGCGTCTGCGGCCGAAACTCTACGCCCGTCTTGATCGCCCACTGCAGAATCTTCGACTTCACCGGCGACGTCGCCGACTTCCCCTCCACCGCCTGCCGGATCTTCTCGTACACCCGCGGCACCGCCACAAAGATCGTCGGCTGAATCGCCTTCATCGCCGCCGACAACTGATCGAACTTCGGACAGTAAGCCAGTTGCGCCTTCGTACACATCAGCGCAAGATCCAGATGCCTTGCCGTCACATGCGAAAGCGGCAGAAAAGATATACAACTGTCCCTCTCATCGAAGCCGAACGGCACAATCGAAAGGTTCAGATTGCTCGCCAGATTCCCATGCGTCAGCATCACGCCCTTCGGCTCACCCGTAGTGCCCGACGTATAGATGATCGTCATCAGGTCTTCCGGCTGCACCTGCTTCGTCATCGCGTCAAACGTCGCATCCCGCTGCTCCTTCTCTCCCGCCGAAGCCATCAGTGCGCCAAAGCTCTCCGCATTCGCGAAGCTGCCCGCATCCATCACCACCACATGCTCCAGGTCCGGCAGCTCACCCGCCGCAATCAACTTCTCGTACTGCTCCTTCGAAGACACCACCGCCACCTTCGCGCTGGAGTCCCGCAGCATATATCCCACCTGCTCCGGCGTCAGCGTCGAGTACAGCGGCACATCCACCGCCCCCATCGCCAGCACCGCAAAGTCTGTCACCTGCCACTCCCAGCGGTTCTCCGAAAGAATCGCCACCCGGTCGCCCTTGCCCACACCCCATCCGCGCAGCACATCCGCCAGCGCCCGCACCCGCCCATACAGCCCCTTCGAACTGATCGGCTTCCACTGCCCATCCACATCCATCCAGCGCATCACGTAGCATCGCCCTGGCCCGTCGCCAGCGCAAAAACGTCATTCACCGTCTTCAAATCAAACATGCGTTACATTCCCTCGCTGTTCTGATTGCTCATGTGGTTCGAATGCCGTTCAGCAGAACATCGAGTACCTGCCCAGCCGTCGCCTTTGCATCATAGACCCGCCCGGTAAATACAGCTGAACTCAACAACTCATCGATCGCCCCAAACATGCAGTGAGCCACCACCCCATCCGAAACATCCTGCCGGAAGATCCCCTCCTGCTGCCCCCGCCGCACCACCTCACGCACCATCTGTATGTACTTCACCAGATGATGATGCGAGAACTCTTCGATAAACCGCGCACTCTGCCGCATCTCCGTCTGCATCAGCACCGCCATGCTCCGGTTCACCGCATGGCTCTCCAGATGCACCTGCGCGATATACTCCAACTGCTCACGAGGATCGTGAAGCGTCTTGAACCGCTCCTCCACCTGCCTGTAAAACTTGTCGAAGGTCGTATCGATCGCCGTCCGCAGCACCTCATCCTTGCTCTTGAAGTACAGATAGATCGTCCCGTCTGCCACACCAGCCCGAGCCGCAATCGCACTCACCGGCGAGCTGAAGTACCCCCGCTCCGCGATTACCTCCACCGCCGCATCCAGAATGCGCTGATATTTCTCGCTGCCCGGCCCGGTAACCGGTCGTCCCGCATGATCCGGCTGCCCGCTGGTCGGCCTCGCCCCCTCCCCGGCTTTGCGCTCTCTACGCTTCAGGCCAACCCCTCGCACTGGAAGTCTCCAGTCCCGCCACTCTATCCAAACCACAACCCATTGCCAAGATGAATCTGCATTCAGCTAAACTGGGAAAATGTATCTTTATGCATCCTGAAAAAAAATATTTGTCCCACCTTTGGTCCGTCCATTATCCGCACACTCTGGAAAAACCTCGAACGCCCCTCATATCCGCCCCACATCCAGCCACGATAGCCACCCAAACCACCATCTTCTGCCCATCATTTGTAACCAGATCGAGCGCAGAAGGCGCCAACCCAACCAGAATCTCTGTCAACCCCAAAAACCACCCAAACCAATGAAAGCAAGTGGAATAGAGCTGGCGCACCAGTTACCCCCAATTCACTACAATTGAATTAGCAGAAAAATAAAGATCAACCAACGGGTACTGTCCATGGAATCACTGTGTTGTCGCTATCCCTGTTTTGCTTTGCTTCTGTCCCTGTTTTTGCTTTGCTTCTCCGATAGGCCTGGGCTTTAGCCGAGGCTTCAAACGAGTCACACAAGCGGGCTTTAAGCCCAGAATATGCCTTCTATCTCTCGGCATACAGTTTTCTGCGGCAGAGCCACCCGTAACTCAAGCTGGCTCAATATTTTGGACGCAAGTCATTTGTTATCAATATTTTGGCGAAAATTACCGTCCGTAAACCCATCGCCATCAACACTTAGCCGAGAAAATACCCCCCCGGGGGGGGGGTGTATCACCTGGCACAAAGGACGAACATCAAACCTGCGGACGAGGAGTCAACCGAACAAACGCAGCTGCCGAAGCAGGCCATTCGGTCAACATGGTCTTCGCCAGGCTGCTATTGGACTCTTCTGCATGCTTCTCAATCAGCTTCCTCAAAGCCGCCTTAGAATCCTCTTCAACGGAGTCAAATGGTTCAGCATCAACGAACTCAGGATGGTATCTCAAGTCCTTGATGAAAGAACCATCACCGTCATAGATCCAAGCCAGTCCGCCCGTCATACCGGCGCCGAAGTTACCGCCAACGCTGCCGAGAACCACCACCGTTCCACCCGTCATGTACTCGCAACCATGGTCGCCGACACCTTCCACCACAGTCGTCACACCGGAGTTGCGAACCGCGAAACGTTCCCCGGCTCGTCCGGCAGCGAACAGTTGACCCGAGGTTGCGCCATAAAGCGCAACGTTGCCCAGAATCACATGATCCCCGCTGTTCGTAGCTGCCAGTCCGCGAGCACGAATGGCGATCTCACCACCCGATAACCCCTTACCCACGAAGTCGTTAGCCTGACCGGTGAGAATCAGCCTAACGCCTTCAACCGCAAAAGCGCCAAACGACTGGCCAGCCGTTCCATGCAGGTTGAACGTCACATCCGCTGGCAGGTCCGTCTGCGCTCGAAGCAACGCAAGCTCGCCCGAGAGACGGGCGCCAATCGCTCGATCGCAATTCGCAATGGGGGAATCAACCACATAAGGCAACCCGGCCTTCACCGCCTCAAGAGCTGGCTCGACCCATGCTTCATCCAGAGGCGCATGCGCCAAAGGTTGATCGTTCCGGACGCCCAACCACTGCATCGGTCCCTCAGCAACCTTGGCCAGCATCGGCTGAAGCTCCAGGTTGCCATCAAAACGAACCTGTTCCAGAAGATCCACCCTCCCGATCGCTTCTTCAATCGAACGCAACCCGTACCGAGCAAGCAAATGCTGCAAGTCCGAAGAGAGTTCCTCGAAGAAGCGAACGATATGCTCAGGCTTGCCGCGGAACTTCGCCCGCAGCTCAGGCTTCTGAGTAGCAATCCCAGTAGGACAGGTGTTCAGATGACACTGGCGAGCCATATCGCACCCCATCACTACAAGAACCGCAGTCCCAAACGCATACTCATCAGCACCCAACAGCGCAGCTACCAGAACGTCCCTGGCAGTCGCCAGACCGCCGTCCGTGCGTAGCCGCACCCGGCTCCGCATCCCATTCTGCATCAGCACCTGCTGCGCCTCGGCAAGACCCAACTCCCATGGATTGCCAGCGTACTTGATGCTCGAGAGCGCAGCAGCACCAGTGCCGCCCGTATTACCGGCGATTACGATGTAATCCGCATAAGCTTTCGCAACACCAGCAGCAACCGTCCCGACGCCGCAGCCCGAGACAAGCTTGACTCCAACGGCCGCACGCGGATTGACGCGCTTGAGGTCGTATATCAGCTGAGCAAGATCTTCAATCGAGTAGATGTCATGATGCGGCGGTGGCGAGATCAGCGCCACTCCGGGCTGTGCATGCCGCAACCGGGCAATCAACCCACTCACCTTGTGACCGGGCAGCTGACCTCCTTCGCCCGGCTTCGCACCCTGTGCAACTTTGATCTCGATCTCTTCCGCGTGAATCAGGTACTCCGCCGTAACACCAAAACGGCCCGAAGCAACCTGCTTGATCTTGTTATTCAGCAGCAGAGGAGCACCAGCCGCTTCAACCAAAGGTTCAGCCACGACAGTACCGCCGACGGCTTTCTCCTGCAAGCCAAGCTCGCCTCCAGAAGACACCGCAGCGACACCAACCGGCTGTAGTTTGTAGACAGCCGCATCTTCACCCCCCTCCCCAGTGTTGGAGCGGCCACCCACCATATTCATGGCCATCGTGATGGTATGGTGGGCTTCAGGGCTAAGCGATCCAAGCGACATCGCACTCGCGACAAATCTCCTGCAGAGGCTGGCCGCTGATTCGACTTCGCTCAACGGAACCTCAGGGCCCGCAGGACGGATCTCAAGTAGGTCGCGAAGAACCGAAGGATCGCGAGCAATGACGTCGCGCGTATAGATGGCAAAAGCACCGGCGGGGTCAGTAGGCAGCGGCACATTGCGAGCGCTCCCTACAACGGATTGCAACGCCTTAACTGTACCCGGCTGCCAGGTATGCGGCTCTGAAGCATCCGACTTGCGGAAACGCACCCAGCCGTAGTCGGGCAGTTCCTTAGATGCCGTTACGTCAACCTGATTCGACTGCCACGTCTCGCGCAACTGACGCTCGACCTCAGCGAAACCGATTCCAGAGAGTGGAGCGGGCGTGTCAACGAAACATCGATCCACAACACTCGAATGCAACCCGAGAATGTCGAACAAATGGGCTCCGCGATAGCTATCGACAACCGATATTCCCATCTTCGACATGACCTTGGCGAGGCCCGCATCGAGCGATTTCAACATCTTTCGTTCGCTCTCGACAGGGTCGGTACCATCCGGAGTCAGACTTCTTGCAGTCTGCAGCGCCAGCCATGGGCATACTGCACCGGCACCATAGCCGATCAGAACCGCAGCATGATGGATGTCGCGACAATCACCAGCCTCCACAGCAATACCGGCGAGGGATCGCAGTCCAGCTGTAACCAAAGCCTGATGAACTGCTCCGGTTGCCATCGCCATTGGAATAGGAAAGCCCTGCGGACCGGCTGAACGATCGGAAAGGAGTAGTATTCGAGCACCGCTGCGTACAAGTTCAATCGCCGCCATACAGATCGCATCGAGCCCCTGCAACAATGACAGTTCAGGCCGGAAGACGCAGGCTAATTCGGCAAAATGAAGTTCGCTTGCGTGGGGATATTGACGGCCACGCAAGGCTTCGACCTGACCGAGCGAAAGAAAGGGAGAAGGCAGGGAAAGTCCGGGGAGCGGAGCATCTTTGTCGAGGAGATGTGGCCACGGACCCAGCCTGGTATGCAACGAAACAACACAGGCCTCGCGCAAAGGATCAATCGCTGGATTGGTCACCTGTGCAAAACGCTGCCGAAAATAAGCGTAGAGGGGTCGCGGAGAACGAGCAAGGAAAGCTAGCGGCGTGTCATCCCCCATGGACCAGACGGGATCTTTACCCTCTTTTGCCATGGGTTGGAGAATCATTTTGACGTCTTCGCGGGTGTAGCCAAACCCCTTCTGGGTTACGGCAAGCACACCAGCCTCAGGAACAGAAAGCACCTGTGCCGGCGTGAGCGGAGTCTCTTCAATCAAGCGAGCATACGTGGCGTTGGCATCGAAGAGCTGCAGCAGAGCTTCATCTTCGTAGATCCTGTGTTCGATAAGATCGATCGCGAGCATTTGCCCAGGCCCTAAGCGGCCACTGTGGGTGACCTCGTCAGGGTCGAGGTCGACCAGTCCGGCCTCTGAGCCTGCTACCACCAGACCAGTTTTGGTTACCGCAAATCGGCACGGACGTAGCCCGTTTCGATCCAACGCAGCACCTACAATGTTACCGTCGCTAAAAGCAATCGCCGCGGGGCCATCCCAGGGCTCAGTGCAGTCGGTGTGATAACGGAGAAATGACGAAGACTGGTGGCCTGCAGGTGGGAGTAGTATTCGAACCGCCTCGGCTAGAGTTCTGCCGTTCTGCGAGAGTAGCTCAATTGCCTCGTCGAGACTGGTCGAGTCCGTTCCACCCTGAGTCAGGATGGGCTTGCATTCGACAGGGAGCGTCGAATCACGGGCGACCATACGTGCACGATTCCCCCAGACTGTATTGATCTCACCATTATGCGCAAGCTTTCTGCCCGGCTGCGCCCGATGCCAGGCTGGCAAGGTATTCGTCGCATAGCGTTGGTGAAAAATGGCGAACGGTGTAATGAAATCTGACTCTGAAAGATCTGTGTAGAAGGTAGAAAGAAGATTTCCAGTACACATCGCCTTGTAGACGATCACCTGAGATGACAACGAACCGATATAGCCGGTAACATCCCCGCGCTCATGATGTCGCTCAAACTGCTTGCGAGCGAGATAGAGACGACGTTCCATGGTCTCCGGTTCGGCTTGCGAAGAATCTACGATCAGCACCTGGCGAATCTTCGGCATGGTGCTCAAGGCAATCTCGCCGAGACACTCAGGCTTCACTGGAACATCACGCCACTGCAACACGGTCAGCCGTTGCGAATGGAGACATGCAGTGAGTATCCCTTCAGCGCGCGTTTCCTCGCTAGGAAGAAGCAACATTCCAACCCCAAGAAGCTGAGAGTCGTTCAGGGAAAGATTCGCCACGCGCGTAAGCAACGCGCGGGGAATGGCGGTCATGACACCGACGCCGTCGCTGCTCTTGCCGTCGGCAGCCGTTGCTCCACGATGGGCGAGGCGAGCCAACGCGGTGAGTGCTTGCTGGAGAATAAGATGGGTGGGACGCGCATGCACCGATGCAACAAATCCTACGCCACAAGAGTCCTGATCAAAACGATGGTCTAGCAGTGAAGAAGATTGCACAGACAGTGATTGCGAAGAGGACCCTCCGGTTCTTGCAGTCGATGAAATGCTGTTTATCGGTCGCATACTTCACTATACTTCGGAAGGAGTAACCACACATCCCCTGAAGCCCTTCCTGTTATGTCCTAAAGTGAAAAGAGAACTTACCCATTGGATATTTATACATATCTATGTATAAATATCCATAGACTCACGCGTTCGATATGCGTGTCTAAGTGAACAGCAGGTGAAAGACATGAAACAACAACGGCATGCTGCTATTCGCGATCTGCTTACAAAAACGACCGTAACCAGCCAGGACGATTTACGTCGCAGATTGGCGAGTCGAGGATTTCATGTGACTCAGGCCACCTTGTCACGTGACATTCACGAATTGCGACTATCGAAAGGTCCAGCAGGATATTCTCTGCCTGGCGGAGGCGAAGGAGACGAAGACTCGCTGCCGGGTATTCGTGAAGTGCTTCAAAGCTTCGGACTTGAAGTCAGACAAGCTTTGAATCTACTGGTGTTAGTGACGACAACTGGGAGCGCTCAACCTATCGCTGCCGGTATCGACTACGAGGATTGGCCCGAGGTCATTGGTACCATAGCAGGAGACGATAACGTTCTGATTATCTGTCCGGACGAGAAGCAAGCGGGATTGGTGAAAGCGCGTGTTGAACAATACATTTGCTGAACTCGAAGAACAGATCGAAATGGTGAAAATTGTGGAACAGATAACCGGTTCGTGCGCTCCCCACGCAGCCATGGCCGGAATCTGGGACGGTACGGAGGGCCTACTGTGAAATTTGTCGTGAAACTGGGAGGTGCAGCGCTGGAGGACAAGAACATCCTACATGCCTGCGGGAAGGCCATTACTGAGCTTGTCAAAGATGGCAACCAGGTGGCAGTCGTCCACGGTGGAGGAGTGCAGCTTACGCGAACGCTGGCGCAAATGGGGAAGAAAAGTGAATTTGTCTCCGGTCTGCGGATTACGGACGAAGAAACGCGTGACGCAGCCTTGATGGTGCTGGCCGGACGCGTCAACAAATCATTGGTCGCTGCGCTGGGTTCGCATGGTCAGGATGCAGTTGGACTCGCAGGCGGAGATGGAAACGTGTTCCGTGCTCGCAAGAAAAAGACTAACCCCGACCTAGGCTTTGTCGGTGAAATTGTCGCGGCCGATCCAAGATGGCTCGAAGCTATCTGGGCGATGGGGGCCATTCCGGTAATCTCATCGATCGCTTTGGGGTTCGACGGTGAATACTACAACATCAATGCGGATGAGATGGCATCAGCGTGTGCGATATGCACTAAGGCGGACACGCTTGTCTTTCTAACAGACGTACCCGGCGTAAAAGGCGCGGACGGCAAAGTAATGCGGTGGCTCACACTTGGTCAAATACCGGCGTTAGAGAAGCAGCAAGTGGTATCCGGCGGCATGCTGCCGAAGTTGAAAGCCTGTCGGGAAGCGCTCACCCACGGAGTAAAACGTGTTCGAATTCTTCCTGCGGAGGCGGCTTCTCTCTTGCCGGATCTTTGCACAACGCGGGTAAACGATGGAACGGAGGTGATGGTCGCATGAGATTAGCAGCGATTCAAGCAGCAGAGAGCAAATTGATGCTCAATACATACGCGCGCAATCCCTATCTATTCGTCGCAGGACATGATGTCTATCTGCGTGACGATGAAGGCAACGAATATCTCGATTTGCTCAGCGGTATCGGCGTCTCTGCACTGGGCTATGGGCACCCCTCAATCGAGGAGGCGATCCGCCAACAGAGTAGTCGGTTACTGCACACCTCCAATCTGTTTTTTCATGAAGGAACTGCCGATCTCGCTCTTCGTTTGACTGAGATCAGCGGGTTGGAACGGGTATTTTTCTGTAACAGTGGGACTGAAGCCTGGGAGGCAGCGCTGAAGCTTGCACGCGCTCATGCAGGTAGATTGCGTATCCAGGGAAAAGTGATCGGCACTAAATTCCTGGCGCTGGAACACAGCTTTCATGGTCGCACGATGGGATCGGTCGCTACCACACACAAGGACAAGTATCGCGATCCTTTTGCACCGGTCATGCCGGGTGTTGAGTTTGTGCAATTCAACAATGTCGAGGACCTGCGGAAGAAATTCTCGACCGAGGTCTGTGGGATATGCCTCGAGGTACTGCAAGGCGAAGGCGGAATCAATGCCCTGTCAAAGGAATTTTTCTCCGCCGCGCGGGAGCTTTGCGATTCGACGGGCGCCTTGTTGCTTGCAGACGAGATTCAAAGCGGCATTGGGCGAACTGGCGAGTGGTTTTCATACCAGCACTACGGCATTCTGCCAGACGTCACGACTGTAGCTAAGCCGCTGGCGGGCGGAATTCCGATGGGAGCGATGCTCTGCACTGATAATGCGGCTCTGGCTTTTACGCCTGGCATGCATGGAACTACATTCGGCGGTGGACCGCTGGCATGTGCTGTAGCAATCGCCGTCCTCGATACCATCAACAATGAAAAGTTGCTCACTTCATGTGCGCGATACGGGCGGCTATTTTAAAGCGCAGTTGCAGATGCTGGCGGATCGACATGATGGCATCGTAGATGTAAGAGGAATGGGCTTGATGTTAGGCATGGAGCTTAACTCTGTAGATCTGGCAGAGAAAGTTACGAAACAGATGATGGATCGGCGCATCATTATCAACCGGACCAGTGAGACTGTATTGCGGTTTCTCCCTCCTTACATTTTGCAGCGGGAGCACGTCGATATAACTATCGCCGCTCTCGACGAGATCTTCATGGCAAATACGGCATATGCCAACCCCTTGCCGGCAGGAGAACATATCAATGGGTAGCAAAACTGTAGTTATCGGTTCCAAAGCATCGGAGACACCAGGCGAAGATCTGTTATCCGGTAAGCTCGGTCGGCGGTCTTGGAATTCAGTCTGATACGGCTTTCAGTGAAGCAGCGAAGCGTCTGAACGGACGCGATCTTTGTTCGATCGCCGATCTCAGCGTGCAGGAGATGGCAGCCCTGATGGAGCTGGCGCACGCGGTCAAGAACCATCCGGAAGACTTTCGTCATGCGCTCGATGCGCGACAGATGGTGATGTTCTTTGAGAAAGCTTCACTACGCACGCGACTCACGTTTGAGGCAGCTATCAATACGCTGGGGGGAAACGCTATCTTCGTCGACCAGACTCAGTCTCCGTTGGGAGAGCGGGAATCTCTGGCCGACATGGCTAGAAATCTGGAGAGATGGATGAATGTCATCGTTCTCCGCACTTACTCCCACGAAACGATCACGGAGATGGCAGCCTGCTCGAAGGTACCGGTTATCAATGCGCTTTCTGATTTCGAACATCCCTGTCAGGCGATTGCCGACTTCTTCACTTTGGAGGAGCGCTTTGGCTCGGCACAGGGGCTTCATTTTACCTATGTCGGCGACGGCAACAACGTCTGCCACTCGCTGATGCTTACTGCCGCGCAACTTGGAACCCACTGTGTCGTCGCTTCGCCCAAGGGCTTTGCACCTAAGCTGGACATTATCCATAAGGCCATGGAGATCTGTGAGACGACCGGAGGCAGCATCACGTTGCTGCATGATCCGGTTAAGGCTGTAAAAGGCGCGGACGCGGTATACACCGATGTGTGCACCAGCATGGGCTTCGAACATGAAGCTACCAAACGCGCGCCGATCTTCAAGCCCTATCAGGTCAATGAAGCTCTTATGGCTCACGCGCAGCCAGATGCTGTCTTCATGCACTGCCTCCCCGCCCATCGCAACGCCGAGGTGACCGACGCGGTGCTGGACGGACCGCAGTCGGTCGTCTTCGACCAGGCCGAGAACCGCATGCACGCACAGAAAGCATTGCTGCTGATGCTGCTGGGCGGTGCCAAGCGCATCCCCAACAGTCGCGCCCGCAAGCGCTAAGGCGCGGCCTGCACCGTCGCAAATCTTCAAAGCCCTCCGGGCGAGATGAGTCTCTCGCGGAGGGCACGTAAATCGTGACGAATCCATCAGCGCGTCTGCTGAATCCATTGAGGTCTGTACCACCATGTCCGTAATCCTCGAAACCCTGCCCGTCGGCCAGAAAGTGGGCATCGCCTTCTCTGGCGGCCTGGACACCAGCGCCGCGCTGCACTGGATGAAGCAGAAGGGCGCGCTTCCCTACGCCTACACCGCCAACCTCGGTCAGCCGGACGAAGCCGACTACGACGAGATCCCGCGCAAGGCGCTCGAGTACGGCGCTGAAAAGGCGCGGCTCATCGACTGCCGCGACCCGCTCGTTCGCGAAGGCATCGCCGCGCTGCAGGCGGGCGCGTTCCATATCACCACTGCAGGCGTCACCTACTTCAATACGACGCCGATCGGCCGCGCGGTCACCGGCACGATGCTGGTCACGGCGATGAAGGAAGACGACGTCAACATCTGGGGCGACGGCTCGACCTTCAAGGGCAATGACATCGAGCGCTTCTATCGCTACGGGCTGCTCGTCAACCCGGACCTGAAGGTCTACAAGCCGTGGCTCGACGCCACCTTCATCGACGAACTCGGCGGCCGTGCCGAGATGTCGGCCTTCATGCAGAAGTCCGGCTTCGCCTACAAGATGTCCTCCGAGAAGGCCTATTCGACAGACTCCAACATCCTTGGCGCAACCCATGAAGCCAAGGATCTCGAGCTGCTCTCGAGCAGCATGAAGATCGTTGTCCCGATTATGGGCACGGCCTTCTGGCGCGACGACGTCGAGGTGAAGCGCGAAGAGATCACCGTCCGCTTCGAAGAAGGCTTCCCTGTAGCGCTCAACGGCAAGGAGTTTCCTGACCCCGTCGAGTTGATGCTGGAAGCCAACCGAATCGGCGGCCGCCACGGCCTCGGCATGAGCGATCAGATCGAAAACCGCATCATCGAGGCCAAGAGCCGCGGCATCTATGAGTCGCCCGGGCTTGCGCTGCTGTTCATCGCCTACGAGCGCCTCATCACCGGCATCCACAACGAGGACACCATCGAGCAGTACCGCGACAACGGCCGCAAGCTTGGCCGGCTGCTGTACCAGGGCCGCTGGTTCGATCCTCAGGCCATCATGCTGCGCGAGGCCGCGCAGCGCTGGGTCGCCAGACCCGTCACCGGCGAGGTCACCCTCGAACTGCGTCGCGGCAACGACTACTCGATCCTGAACACAGACTCGCCCAATCTCACGTTCAAGCCCGAGCGCCTCAGCATGGAGAAGACCGAGTCCACCTTCTCCCCGCGCGACCGCATCGGCCAGCTCACCATGCGCAACCTCGACATCACCGACACCCGCGAGAAGCTCATCACCTACGCGCAGAGCGGCCTGCTCACGCTCAGCAAAGGCTCCGAGATGCCGCAGCCTGAGCGGAAGCAACAAGGAGTAACCTAATCGCCGAAAGCGCGCGAAGTGGAGGGACTCCTGTATTTCCTGCATCGCGGCAATGTCTAGAAAGGAGAAGCGAAGATGATTGCAAAGCTAGCGAAAACATACATATTGCTTCTCCTGATACTCGGCTCTCTAGCCTACGCTGACCATCTTTCTTCATATTCGGGCACTCTTCGGAATTGGCTTCCCAATCAACCACTTGTTCGATTACTGATTCGCAATCGCAATCCCGCTAGTCGGACTTGCAAAGGAGCGAAACGTCTGGGTAAACGAAATCAAAGCACTGCCGAAATGGGTAAAGCCTCTTACGATCGGACTGCTCTTCTCATTCGATTGCAATTGCTCTCACCATCATTTGGACACCGAGTATGATTTCGCCTGCTGAAAGCCCCGTGGTGTTCTCGGCATTCTTCAGCGCTTATCTATTCCATTGGTGTTTGTATTCGCAATCGCCATCCTGCATACCCGGCTACGTAGATTCCACTGACTTGAAGAAACGATGCTGGAACATCCATCATCTGCGTGACAGTTGCGACCCTACTGCATTGCCGCTGCTCAACTCACAGAAAACCCTGCACACCAATTGAAAGAACAAATGTCCAACGAACCCAATCCGAACAAGATGTGGTCCGGCCGCTTCCGCGAGTCCGCTCGATCGCAACCTTCGAGTCCTGGCAGCGGTCCTTTCCTTTCGATGCGCGGCTTCTCCCACAGGAGGTAGCCGCGTCGAAGGCGCATGCGCGGGTGATTGCTGCCGCCGGCATCCTCAGCTGATGCTGAGCTGGTGGCGATGCTTGACGGGCTGGACAAGGTGCTTGACGCAGAATGCGCGACCTTTGGCGGAGATCGTCGCTTCAGCGCCTGAGGCGGAGGACATCCACCATTTTGTCGAGTTGCAGCTGACCAAGCGTGATCGGCGATCTGGCGTTGAAGCTGCATACGGGGCGCAGCCGCAATGAGCAGATCGCGACTGACATGCGGCTGTTTGTGCGGGATGCGATTGATGCTACTTTGCGTGGCTTGTTGGAATGGAGTTCGGCGCTGATCGAGCTTGGCACGGTCTGCGGGCGATGCTGTGATGCCTTCGTATACGCATCTGCAGCGGGCGGAGCCGGTTCTGGTGGCGCATTGGCTGCTTGCGTATGTGAGCATGATTGAGCGGGACATGAGCCGACTGACGGATGCTCGCAAGCGGATGAACCTTTGTCCGCTGGGATCGGGAGCGATTGCGGGAGCTACGCTGGCGCTGGATCGGACGATTGCGGCGGAGGCGCTGGGGTTTGATGGGCCGACGCGGAACAGCATGGATGCGACCAGCGACCGGGACTTTGCGATTGAGTTTACGCAGGCGCTGGCGACGGTTGGACTGCACATCTCGCGGTTCGCGGAGGAGTTGACGCTGCACTCGACTGCGGAGTTCGGATTTCTGGATCTGCCGGAGCGGTTCTCGACGGGTTCGAGTGCGATGCCGCAGAAGAAGAATCCGGATTTGACCGAGTTGATTCGCGGGAAGTCCGGACGGCTGCTGGGCGCTGCGACTGCGCTTGCGACGCTGGTGAAGGGGCTTCCGCTGGCGTACAACAAGGACCTGCAGGAGGGGCAGGAGCCGGTGTTCGATGCGGCGGATACGATGGCTGGAATGCTGAGCGTTCTGCCTGCGTTTACGCGTGCGCTGCGGTTCCGGTTTGACCGGATGAAGACGGCTTCTGAGACTGGATACCTGAATGCCATGGCTGCGGCGACGTATCTGACGAACAAGGGCGTTCCGTTCCGGAAGGCGCATGAGAACATCGGCAATGCGGTTCGGCTTGGGCTTGAGTCCGGCCGTGAGCTGCAACATCTAACCCTTGAGGAGTTGCGTGGGATTTGCCCTGAGTTTGGCGAGGACTTCTTCGACGCGATCTCGCTCGAGGCTACGCTGGATTGCCATGATGTGATTGGCGGAACTGCGCGGCACCGGGTGAAGGATGCCTTGGCAGATGCGGAGCGTCGGATTGGCGTTGAATCTGGCAAATTGCCCTCGTAATCTGAGAAACTGTTGATGGAGCTTATTTTGTCGAGTTCTTCGATCATGTCCGTGAGTGAATCGACCTCTTCTTCGAGGCCACGGGTGGGTGGCGCCTCGGTGCGGAAGGCGAAGCTGCAGGACGCGGTGAACATCTTCGAGCTGGTCAATTCCCTTTCGGGCGATGGCACGCTGCTGCGGCGGAGCTACTCCGAGATCTGCGAGAACGTGCGGGACTTTGTGGTTGCCGAGTCCGAGAGTGGGATTTTTCTCGGATGCGGCGCGCTGCATCTGTATGGACCGCATCTGTGCGAGGTGCGGTCGATTGTGGTGAAGCCTGAGGCCAAGGGCCAGGGCGCGGGCGGTAAGCTGCTGCGGTTGCTGCTGGCGGAGGCCGAGGAGCAGGGCGTGGGGGCTGTGAGCCTGTTTACCCGAATTCCTGACTTCTTCTTCCACTTCGGCTTTCGCGTGGTAGACCGGACGGTGCTGCCGGACAAGATCTACAAGGACTGCCAGAACTGCCCCCGGCTTTACGCCTGCGACGAGGTGGCGATGGTGCGTGGCTCCCTGCCGCGAGATTGCGGTGCTGGGGCCGACCAAGCTTCCTGAGCCTGAGCTGGTGAAGCTGCAGGCTGGGGTAATCCACTCGGGAAACTAGCCCTACCCCCACCCCCTGTTACCCGGCGATAAGTCCTTTAGATTCTATAGCTTACAGTTAGTTACTGCCTGCAAATATGCATTCTAATGAGACTTATTGTCAAAGTATTCTAACTCAATGACTTAGGCGGAAGGCTGTGCGGATTTCACAGATGAGCGGATAAACGGGTTGGTCTCTTGTTGATTCCTGCTTTTAATTCCACTACTTCTATTTTAATGGATGGGATGGAACTAGATCGGCCAACTTTATCGCTATTGGATTGATAGAGATAGGTGGGTTTGGGGTTGACATCAGGGCTAAGGCGGGCGGTCTGCTCATTCGCGTGATTCAATGCCCATACCACTTCAGTCCAATGAGAAAGGGTCGAGTTGCTATGGCCGGTTCGAATGTCTCGGGGTCCTTCGACTACGCAGATCACGACAGTGCTGTGATCTGCTCCGCTCAGGATGACGGTTTACATAGCAGCCAAAATTCAGATCCTCCGCCTACCGGCGAAGGATGACAATTCCAGAGATAGCAATGGTCTTTTACCAGGCGTGGTGGAAGCCTTCTTTTTCGGTGAGGGTTACTTCGGTCTGGAAGAGGGTGGAGAGTCGGGCGGAGGTGAGGAGGGTGGATTTGGGGCCGTCGGCTATGATACGGCCTTCCTTCATCATGAGGATGCGGTCGATCTCGGGGATGATGTCGGAGACGTGGTGGGTGATGAGGAGGATGCCGGTTCCCTGCTGGGCGAGGGAGCGGAGGAGATGGCGGAGTTCGCGCTGGGCGTTGAGGTCGAGGGCGTTGGAGGGCTCGTCGAGGAGGAGCATGGAGGTGGCGGCGGAGGGCCGGAGCCTACGAGGGCGCGGCCGATCATGATGCGGCGCTGCTGGCCGGCGGACATCTCGCCTACGGGCTTGTTGGCGAGGTAGGTGGCGCCGATCTGTTCGAGCACTTCGTCGGTGCGGATTTGCATGGCGGGGGTGATGGAGGAGATGAGGTTGGGCCAGAGGGTGGAGCTGGAGAAGAAGCCGGTAAGGACGGCATCGCGGCCGGTGGTGTGGAGGGTGGCCTTGCCGGGAAGTTCGGGGGAGACTACGCCGAGGCGCTTTTTGAGTTCGGTGAGGTCCCAGCGGGAACGGCCGAAGATGCTGACTTCGGTCTCGGGCTCGCCGTCGCGCGGAGGGATGGGGTAGCACTCGCAGGTGATGGTCTTGATGAGGGTGGATTTGCCGCAGCCGTTGGGGCCGAGGATGGCGATGTGCTCGCCGGTGGCTACGGTGAGGTTGATGTCGTGAAGGACGACGTTTTCGCCGCGGGCTACGTTGACGTTTTTGAGATGCAGAAAGGATGCCATGTCTATCTATGAGGATAGATGGTGCGGGGTGTCGCTTATGCGTTTAGAAGCAAAACGTATGGAAGTGGACGAGGCGCTTAGATAGAGCTCTCTTCGTAGGGAACCCATTGCCGGGCTGGTTTTTTGTCGAAGCGAGAGGTGTGCTTCTGGCTTCTGCCCTGATGCTTATCGCGCTTGGCCTGGAACATGATCGTGTCGGCGCGGCTGAGCAGGTCGTCGAGGGTCTGGCTATGCGTGTCGTCGGTGGTTACATATCCGTAGCTGAAGCTGACGGTAAATGGACGATCGGGCCGGGCGTTGGCTCGGGCTGTCGCGGCTTCGAGACGGGCGGTGGCAAGAGCGATTTCATCGTGGCTCGCGTTGCCGGCTACGACGAATTCGTCGCCACCGAGACGGCCGACGACGTCGGTCTCGCGAAAGGTGGCGGAGAGGATGGCGGACATCTCCTGCAGGAGTTCGGAGCCGGCTTCATGGCCGAGGGCGTCGTTGACCTCCTTGAGGTTGTCCATATCCATGAAGAGTACAGAGAAGGGTGCGTTGGCGCGATGGGCCAGACGGAGAGCCTGCGCTGCAAGGACGTAGAAGCCGCGGCGATTGTAGAGGCGGGTGAGTTCGTCGCGAAGAGAGAGATCGCGGATGTTCCGCTCGAGACCCTGGATGCGGTGAGAGAGGATGAGGATAAGGCAGAAGGTGAGTACCGTGACGGCGGCGGTGGCCATACCGCTGGCGTACTCGTTGTGCAGAAAGGAGAGGTTGACAACGGCGATGCGGAGAATGGTCAGCAGAAAAGGAAGACAGAAGGCGAAAGGTACGGCGAGACGTGAGGTTTTGCCGGCGATGCTGTCGCTGAGAAGGACGGAGAAACGCCGTATTGGGCGCGGTAGTGGAAGATGACGATGGTGAGGAGTAAGAGACCAATGAGGGTCTGCGGGCCCATGCGGTTCTCCGTGGTGAGACTGAAGAGGTGCAGAGCGCAGTAGAGGTAACTGAAGGTAAAGGTGAGGACGGTCGAGACCGAGGCAGAGGGTGAGCCCATCGACGATGTGGGAGAGGAGACTCTTTCTGGCCTTGATGAAGAGCAGGATGACGGCGAGAAGAAGAAATGAGCCGGCGGTCTGTTGTGACATTCTGCCGGGATGACCGGATAAGGAGTCGGAGACGACCAGAGTGTTGATGCCAATTTGCTTTCCGGTGGCGTACTGGTAGAGGACCGCAACGCAGATCGACGCCACGACGATGGCGAGTATGCGGCCGATACGGTGGGCGCGGGCGGAGAACTTTGGATTGCAGTACGCGAGGCTGTAAGCGGCGAACATGTCGCAGAGGGCGATGTTAGCCTTCATCGCCTTCCATCCCTGGGGGAGATGATTGCCTACCGCCGGAATGAACCATGCCGTGAGATAGATAGCTGCAAAGAGGCCGACGATGATCAGGCAGATGTAGCTGACCAGCGTGACGGTCTGGAGTACCCGGGAGTCTGGCTGGATCGGAGATAGAGTGACGCTCTGCTTCGCCATACGCGCGCTGCCTTTCAAAGGAGTCTTCGAACGAAGAGGCTTTGGGTTTTTGAGGCTTGCCGCGTACGTGTGATGTCTGGCGACCGCAGCTTGTTACTCACTATAACGGCGAAGATTATAGATCCTAATGACACGTTTGGGGCACATACATTTTAGGATGGGGATAGTTCGCGAAAGATAGGGTGAGGGTGAGGGTGACGATGCGAGGCAGATTTGATGTAGGTGACGAGACGATTGCGTATGCGCTGCTGCGGCTGGTGCTGGGAATGAATTTGATGATGCACGGGGTGAGCCGCATGATGATGGGTCCGGGCGAGTTTGCTGGGAAGTTGGTGGCGCAGTTTGGGCACACTCGGCTGCCGGAGTGGATGGTGTGGTCGTTTGGGGTGGTGCTGCCTGGGATAGAGGGACTACTGGGGTTTCTGCTGCTGATGGGGTTGAGAACGAAGGCGGCGCTGGTGGCGGCGGCTACGCTGATGCTGGTGCTGACATTCGGATCGAGCCTGGTGCAGGACTGGTCGGCGGCGGGGACGCAGTTGACGTACGCGGCGATTATTTCGGCGCTGCTGTTTCTGCGGCGGTTTAATGGGTGGTCGGTCGATTCGTTGATGGGGTGGGATTAGATATTGTGGGACCGCAAAGCGTACCCCAGGGGCTAAAGCCCCAAATTTTTCGCGGGTTAGAGAGGCCCAAGGCTAAAGCCTTGGGATACCTAGAAGCGGAGGCACGGCTTCCGGACCTGGAAGCAAAGGCGCGGTCATCTAACACTCCCATCGCACGTTTCATTGGCAGCCTTCGCGACTTTCATTGCGAATTAGGCTCTTCTTTCGACGATGAGGGGGACGCCGTTTTTAGGGCGGAGGCTGATGGATGGGTTGAGGGCGATCCTCGATGGCGCGCCGGGGATGGGTTTGAGGTGCCAATCGCGCGCGATGGTGGCGAGGGAGAGGACGCCCTCCATCCAGGCGAGTCCTTCTCCGATGCACTGGCGGCTCCCGGCGGCGAAGGGATAGAAGGCAAAGCGGGGACGGGATTTGTTGCGCTCGCGGTTCTCGGGTGAGAAGCGATTGGGGTCAAAGCGGAGGGGGTCGGGCCAGAAACGGGGGTCGCGGTGGACGACGAACTGCGGGGCTACGAGGACGGCTCCGCGGGGGATCCTGTAGCCGGCGATCTCGTACGGGACGACGCAGGTGCGGGCGACGGCCCAGACGGGCGGGTAGAGGCGGAGGGTCTCGGAGAAGACCGCGGTGGCGTAGGGAAGGGGACGTAGTCGGCGGCGGTGGGGGTGCGGGAGCCGAGGACGGCGGCGGCTTCGTCGTGCAGGCGTTGCTGGATGTCCTGATGTTGACCGAGGAGCCAAAGAGCGAAGCTGAGGGCGTTGGCGGTGGTCTCGTGACCGGCGAGCATGATGGTGATGCACTCGTCGCGGATCTGCCGATCGGTCATCTGGCTGGGCATGCTGCCGGTCTCTTCTTCGACGTCGGTGGATTCGATGAGCATGGAGAGGAGATCGCCGCGGTCGCCGGGTGAGGTGCGGCGCTCGCGGATCATAGGGTAGATGATGGCGTCGAGATCGGCCTGGCCTTTGCGGATGCGCTTCATGGTGCGGAGGGGCATGCGCTGGATGAGGCTGGAGAACGGAAGTAGCGCGATGGGGAGGAAGTCCATGAAGGCGTCGACCGCCGAGGAGATTTTCTTGACCTGATCGCGAGATTGGACGTCGAGATCGAAGAGGCATTTGCCGACGATGCGCAGGGCCAGTTCGAGCATCTCTTCGTGGAGGTCGACGACAGAGCCGGACTCCCAGCGGACAGAGATGGCGGTAGCGTTCTGGCCGATGACCTCTCCGTAGGCGGCGATGCGCTGGCGCAGGAAGGCGGGTTGCATGAGGCGGCGCTGGCGCATGTGGAAGGGCTCTTCGCTGGTGAGGAGGCCTTCGCCGAGGACAGTTTTGGAGCGCTGCAGGACGGTGCCTCGGTGGTGTTTGGAGGCGTCTTTGAGGAGGAAGTCTTCGATGAGGCTGGGGTGGTTGAGCTGATAGATGTGACGTCCGAAGACACGGAAGTGGACGAGGTCACCGAAGTCGCGGGCGGCCATGGCCATGTTCTCGGTGGCGACGCCGCGGAAGAAACGGCCGCTAAGGAGACGTGGAAGAAAGGGCGGCCCGGGTGGGTAGGCTTTGGAGGCGCCGGGACGAATGTCTACGGGAATGGGGATTGGAGGAGCGACGGATGTCATGCGGGCCTCTGGTTGAAGTTTAGACGCAGAGGCCCGGTGGACTCATGCTACTGGGTCACATTCCTTTGAGAACGGAGCCGACGATGCCGCCGATGACTCCGCCTTCGGCTGCCTGTTCGGCGTGGACCTTGGGCATGTATTGCTGGAGTTGGTGGGCGAGTTTGGAGATGGGCAGGGTCTGGAGCCAGACGCGGCCGGGACCGGTGAGCGCGGCGAGGAAGATGCCGTCGCCGCCGAAGACCATGTTGCGGATGCCGGGAACGCGCTGGATCTGGAAGGCTACGGAGGTCTGGAAGGCGCCGACGTGGCCGGGGTGGACGCGGAGGATTTCGCCGGGGGCGAGGTCTTTGATGATGACTTCGCCGGAGAGCTCGAGCCAGGCGATTCCCTGCCCGCTGATCTTTTGCAGGAGGAAGCCGTCGCCGCCGAAGATGCCGGCGCCGAGGGACTGCTGGAAGCCGATGCCGAGTGCGATGTCGGAGGTGGCGCAGAGGAAGCCGTGACGGTGGACGAGGTACTCGAGGCTGGGGCTGACCTCGACGGGAACGATGTGGCCGGGGACGCGGGTGGCGAAGGCGACCTCGCCGGGGGCACCCATGGCGCGGTACTCGGTCATGAAGAGGGAGCCGCCGCCGGCGACGCGCTTGATGGCGCCGAAGAAGCCGCCACCGCCGCCGTGCTGGGTGTGGGTGGTCATCTGGATGGTGGAGGACATCCAGGAGAGCTCGCCGGCCTCGGAGATGACGGCGTCGTTGGGACCGAGGGCGAACTCGAGGACGGGCATGGTGGTGCCGAGGATGCGGTTCTGCATGGAGTCTCCTGACTAGACGTGTGGAGTATATCGCGCTGATTGAAGAAAAAGTTCTACCGGGTTCGGCGCTAGAGGGATATGCTTACCGTGAAAGTTATGAGGTGAATTTATGAACGGAATGTTCACACGACGTGGGATGCTGAAGGGGACTTGTGGGATGGCGGCTGGGGCTGCTTTGAGCGGTGCGAGTGGCTGGGCGCTTGGCGCTCCTCCCCCTCCGGCGGGTGCCGCGCCTCCGCAGAATGCGATCGCACCTGCGGACGCACTGAAGCGGATCATGGCGGGAAACGGTCGGTATGCGGCGAATGCACCTACGACGAAGGATTATTCGGCTGGCCGGGCAGCACGGGCCGTTGCCCAGTATCCGGTGGCGGCGATATTGAGTTGCGCGGACTCACGGGTGTCGCCGGAGCTGGTCTTCGATCAGGGACCGGGGGATCTTTTTGTGGTGCGGGTCGCGGGAAATTATGTAGACTGTCGACAACCTGGCGAGCCTGGAGTATTCGGTTGCGGTGCTGGGTGTTCCGCTGATCATGGTGCTGGGGCACACCAATTGTGGCGCAATGATGCTGTGGTGAAGAATATGAAAAAGAGCACGCCTTTGCCTGGACATATCTACATGATGGTGGATGCGTTAAAGCCGGGAGTACAGAAGACAATCGCACGAGGGTGGGGATCATGTACTGGATCATGCGATTGAGGCGAATGTGCGGTACAACGTCGATCGGTTGAAAGGGGCGCAGCCGGTGCTGGCCGAGCGAGTCAAGGAGAAGAAGCTGGAGATCGTAGGTGGCGGTGTATGAGCTGGCGACGGGGCAGGTGAAGCTGCTGTAGGCAGGCCGGAGGGTTGTAGTATCGGTGTATCCCCGAGGAGCTGGTTGACGATGATGCAGAGAGTAGGTGGTTCCCGCCGGCGGCTGATTGCCGCCGCGGTTGTTTTGATGGGCTTTGTTCCGCAGACGGTGCTGGCGCAAGCTACGGCGAGCCAGTCGCAGAAGGCAGCGGAGCTGATTCAGCCGGATGATTTGAAGGCGGAGCTTTACTTTCTGGCGTCGGACGATCTGGGTGGGCGCAATATGTCCAGCATCGGGGACCGGGTGGCTACGGACTATATCGCTGCGGAGTTTATGCGGCTGGGGTTGAAGCCGGTGGGCGACAACGGAACTTACTTTCAGAGCATGGATGTGAATACGGCCGAGGTTGACCGGGCGCAGACGAAGCTGACGGCGAAGATTGCGGGCGTGGATCACAGCTTTGTCTACGGCGAGGACTTTCGCTGGTCGCGGCAGAGTCTTCGTCCCATGACTGGCTGTGGGGCGGTGGTGTTTGCGGGGTATGGGATCGATGCTCCGGAGTATGGGTATAACGACTTCGCGAATCTGGATGTGAAGGGCAAGGTGGTGCTGGTGCTGGGGCGCGAGCCGCAGGCGAACGATGCGGCTTCGAAGTGGATGGGGACGCTCGATACGTACCACTCGTTCTACTGGGAGAAGATCGAGGAGCTTAGGAAGCGGGGCGCTGCAGGGGTGCTGTTGATTAACGGACAGAGTGCCGCGCGATGTAAAGCTGATTCCTGCTTCGTCGCCGAGGTACTCCGGTGGGCCGAGTTGGGCGCT
This sequence comes from uncultured Acidobacteriaceae bacterium, assembly GCA_963797415.1. GTDB lineage: Bacteria > Acidobacteriota > Terriglobia > Terriglobales > Acidobacteriaceae > Edaphobacter. The sequence continues at coordinate 344,448 of CAWCPB010000003.1, read as the reverse complement.
GAGCGGAAGATGTGGGACGTGCCGGTGTTCACGATCGGGCGGAAAGGTGGCGGACCAGTTTCTGGCAGCGAGTGGGAAGAACGCGGATGCTTTGCAGGCGGAGATCGATGCGACGGGGAGGCCGGATTCGTTTGAGGTGAAGGACAGTTCGGCTTGCCTGACCAAGGCGTTCAACAATTTGCAGACGAGCAAGGGACGCAATGTGGTGGGGCTGCTGGAGGGATCGGACCCGAAGCTGAAGGCACAGACGATACTTGTGACCGCGCATCACGATCACATGGGGACCGCTAACGGGCATATCTATTATGGCGCGGATGACAATGGCTCGGGCGTGGTGGGTGTGCTTGGAATTGCGCGGGCGATGGTGAAGGGGAATATTCGTCCGAAGCGGAGTGTGCTGTTTATTGCGTACGACGGCGAGGAGAGGATCTTCCTCGGCTCGTACTTTTATGTGACGCATCCGATTGTTCCGCTGAAGGATACGGTTGCGATGTTGAATATGGACATGATCGGACGCGATGAGAAGGACACGAACTGGCCTACGCCTGCGGACGGCAACGTAAACATGGTCAACATTCTTGGAACACGCTATAACCCTGCTCTGCGCACAATCATCGACAGCGAGAATAGTCATGAGGGTTTGAAGCTCGACTACAAGATGGATGTGGTGGACCCGGATTCGCTGTGGTCGCGGAGCGATCACTTCTGGTTTGCGACGCTGCACATTCCGCAGGTGGAGTTTCAGACCGGGCTGCATCCGGACTATCACACGGACAACGACACCTGGCAGCGGATCAACTATCCGAAGCTGACGAAGATCATTCGACTGGGGTTCCTGACGGTGGCTGATCTGGCGGATTCGGGTAAGGAGATTCCGTTCGTCGCGGCGGGTGCTCCGCTGCCGGCATCGGCAGGAAAATCAGACGCGGCGAAAGGCTTCTGGTCGTCCCTAAGTGGCCGATTTGAAACTGTTTCCGGCGGGTCGCGTATCCAGTATTAGACTGAACTATAATTGCCAGCATTCAATTACATCGGTCGGCCAGGTAGTTGCAGCAGGGAGCAGGATGTCTATTCAAACGGTGACTCGTCAAGATCCACGCTTCAACAGTTTGATCCGGAGCCGAAACGCACGGTGGCCTGGGGGCGCTTCTGATGTTGGAGTTGCGAGCCGGATTGAGCTGTGCGATAGCTCGAAGAATGTGGAAGATACAGTGCAACGCATCATCGATGCGAAGCTGCGGCCTACGGTGCGGAGCGGCGGCCACTGCTACGAAGATTTTGTCGCGAACAATCCCGGTGGAGCGATTCTTGACATGAGCCTGATGAGCGACGCGGTCGGGATGCCGGGTGGTGGCTACCGGATTGGCACCGGCGCATCGCTGGGGCAGGCCTATGGAGATTTGTACAAACGACATAATGTAACGCTGCCGGGTGGAAGCTGCGGAACGGTGGGCGCAGGCGGACACATTACGGGCGGCGGGTACGGGGTATTGTCGCGGATGCAAGGAATTACGGTGGACTGGCTGTCGGCGGTGGAGATTGTTACGGTCGATGCGAAGGGTAAGGCGACGCTGCGCAAGGTTGATTCGAAGAACGATCCCGATCTGTTCCGCGCGCTGCGTGGCGGGGGTGGTGGGAACTTCGGCGTGATTACGAACTACTACTTCGATGAGCTGCCGACGGCGCCGTCGGAGGTGATGTCCGCGAATATTTCGTTCAACGTGGGCCGGCATGACGCAAGAGCGGTTCGAAAAGATTCTGACCACTTACGGACACTACCATGAGACGCGCGGCAAAGATCCTGAGACTTGGGGTTTGTTCACGATCGTGAATCTGAACCATCAATCGCGAGGACGGATCACCATTGGAGTGCAGTTCTGCAATCCGGATGGGACCTGCAAGGACACGAAGGTGCTGGACGAGTTCCTTGGGCTGTTTGATACGTGCGATCCGGCCATCGGCGGGGATCATCCTATTGCGGGAATGGATGAGCGATCTGGGTCCTGGAGGCGGAGGACGGCGCGGGGGACAGGGCGGCTTCAATGGTCCGCCGCAGGCGTGCGGAGTGGCGAAGGGTACGCTGCATGAGTGGATCGACGCTACGGCGCGGGAAGCGGTGATACAGACCGAAGCGCGGGCAAAGTACAAGTCCACCTATATGAAGAAGAACTTCTCGCAGGCGGAGATTGCGGTTTACTACAAGCACTTCACGACTCCGATGAAAGGCCCGGACGTGAGCTGCACAGTTCTGGTGGACTCCTACGGTGGCCGTACGAACCGTCCGGAGCTGGCGAATGAGACGGCGGCGGCGGCGCGCGAGTCGGTGATGAAGCTGCAGTTTCTGCAGTACTGGCAGAACGCCGCGGAGGACGCGGCGCATGCGGAGTGGATCCGCAGCCTGTACACCGATCTCTATTCGACGGCGGATTGCGACCAGAACCACCTGGGCACGCCTTACCCGAACGATAAATATGAAGGGTGCTACATCAACTATCCGGATGCGGACATGTTGGAGCATCCGTACTGGATGGAGCTTTACTATGGCAATAAAGGGCTCGTTCCGTTTCTGCAGCAGGTGAAGAAGAAGTACGATCCGAATAATATCTTTCATCATGCGATGTCGATTCGCAGCTAACCGCAACTGCTGTTCGTGACATTTGAGTGTTTAGTTCTTTAGGAGAATGGTATGAAACATCGCACAACTTTGAATCGCCGGAATTTTGTTCAGTTGGTGGGCGCCGCTTCGCTGGGAGCGGTTGGCTCACGCGCTTCGTGGCTGGCCGCCGAGACTTCGCCTGTTCGCTTTGCCTATGCCGGTTATGCAACGAGTGAGGGACACGGGATTCAGGTGTTTTCCGTGAATGGGCGGCGATGGACGCCGACGCAGACGGTCGCGAGTGCATCGCCGGCTTTTCTTGCGCTGGATCCGACACAACGTTATCTGTATGCGGTGAATGATAAGGACACGCACGAGGGTCTGCCGACGGGGACGATCGAGGCCTATGCGATCGACGCGCATGATGGCGGGCTGACACTGATCAACCGGCAGCCGCTGTCGCTGTCGGGAATCCGGCCGCGGCATCTTGCTGTTTCGCCGGATGGGCGCAATGTGGTGGTGGCGATCGATGGCGGCGGCGCCTACAACGTGTTGCCGATCGGCGAGGGCGGACGGCTGGATCGCGTGTCGGGAATCGTGAAAGAGACGGGTTCCGGGCCGCACCGGGAGCATCAGGATGCCGCGCATCCGCAGATGGTGATGTTCGATACCACCGGGCGGCATGTACTGAGCGCCGATATGGGCAGCGACCGGCTTAGCGTGTTTACGCTGGGAGCGGCTGGATTTGCGGTGCGCGATTCCAGCGTGGTGGAGGCGGGCAGCGGTCCGAGGCAGATGGCGATGCATCCCCAAGGGCATCTGCTGTTCGTCGCCAACGAGTTGAATGCTTCGCTGTCGTGCTATGGCTACGACTCGGCGAATGGCAAGATACTCGAGCGGGTGCAGCATGTGGCCGTTCCGCAAAAAGATGTGAGCCGTCAACAAGGAGCCGGTTCCCTGCTGATGCATCCTTCGGGAAGATTTTTGTATACGCTGGGCGGTGGTCATTCGGACAGCATCACGGCGTGGAGTGTCGATTCGACGACAGGTGCCATGCGGCGCATTCATTCTCAGGAGGGGCTGCGCTCCGTGCATGGCATGACGATGGTTGCCGATGGATCGGCGCTGTTGGCGTTGGGCCAGGACTGGAACGGCATCCTGCGGCTGGCGATCGATTCGTCTGATTCGTCCAGCGGACGTCTCGGGGAGCCGGCGAAGGTGGCGAGTGTGACCGCGCCGATCAGCCTGGCTGTGAAGTATCTGTAAAGGAAGGTCGACTGCTGAAAATTTATAAGAAATAGAGATGTGAAAGGTAGAGTCCCTTGATCAAGAATCTATTAAGTCCTGCGTCCCGGCGATCCATCAAGATTGCCGGGATGTTTGCTGTTATAGCGTTTTCTCAACCTGCGCTGTGGGCTGGACAGGCCTCCGGATCTGCTGAGTCCGGAACTGGAGTTTGCGCCGATCTTCCCCATTCTGATCATCCGAAGGCGGTGCTCTCGAACGGAAAGCTTGAGGCCGTGGTCTTCCTTCCGGATGAGAAGACCGGCTACTACCGCTCGACGCGCTTCGACTGGGCGGGCGTTGTGGGGTGTGTGTCCTTGAATGGCCACAAGTTTTTTGGTGAGTGGTTTGCGCAGTACGATCCGCTGAAGAACGACTCCATCGTCGGACCGGTTGAGGAGTTCAGGACCGACGCCGGGACGCTGGGGCATACGGGGCCGCGCGGGGAGATGTTCGTGCAGCCGGGAGCCATTGGATACGCTGAGGCCAAGCCAGGCGAGCCGTTCCTGAAGCCGGGAGTCGGCGTGCTGAAGAAGGTCGACGACAAGCCCTACGCGTTCGGATTCCCGTATCCCATCATCGATACCGGCAAATGGACCGTAAAGACCAGCAAACGGTCGGTTACCTTCAAACAAGTACTCAATGGTCCAAACGGATATGCCTATGTGTATGAGAAGACGCTGTCGCTGGACAAAGACGGCACGACCATGACGTTGGAACACAGTCTAAAGAACACCGGCACGAAGGTGATCGACACACAGGTATACGACCATGATTTTTTTGCCTTCGATGGTCAGCCGACGGCAGCTGGAATGGTAGTCCATTTTCCATTTGAACCGAAGCCTGCCGATCCGTTCGGGGCCGCGGCGAAGATCGACGGAAAAGACCTGATTTACGTAGCTACGCCGGGCCGCGGCACCGGTGTCCAAGGATACATTACCGGATACTCCGACAAGGCGTCGGATTACGACTTTATTGTTGAAAACAAAAATACAAAGGTCGGGGTGGAGCAGACGTCCGATACCCCGCTTTCAAGGCTTTATTTCTGGTCAACCGGGAAGGTTGTTTGCCCGGAGGGCTATGTACACCTGGACATCCCGCCGGGGAAGACGAGCAAGTGGGCACTTCATTACAGATTTTTTGCACCACACAGCGTAAACATTCCTTTAAAAAAGCGTATACTCGGCGCTAATCACAAAACACACGTTACCGGGGGATTTCAAATCCGGTCATATTCCTCAGTTGAAACAACAAGGAAGTTCGAAGTTAATTGCTTTTTACGGGAGACTCAGAGATGCATAAATATATCCAAGCGATAAGAATTGGAGTGATAGCGGTGTTGCTCAGTGCCGGTATCATTTCTCACGCGCAAACGATTACCGCGAGCGTCAACGGAACTGTGACCGATGCCTCGGGCGCAGTCGTTGCGAACGCGAAGGTCACCGCAACCAACGTCGATACCGGCGTTGCGACGCCTACCACAACCAACAAGGATGGTATCTATACCATTCCCTTCCTGCAGATCGGACAGTACAAAGTCACGGTCGAAGCCCCCGGCTTTACTACAGCGACCTATGGGCCGTTCACGCTCGAGACCGGTCAGAATGCGAAGGTCGACTCGAAACTCGTCGTAGCAGGGCAGACACAGCAAGTTGAAGTCGCTGCTGAGGTTGCTCCGCTGCTGAATACAGAGAACGCTCAACTCGCGACGACACTCGATTCGCGCGCAATCGACTCTATTCCGATGATTGGCCGCGACCTTGTGCAACTGACGATGTTCCTTCCCGGCGCTGTCAGCACCAGCCCCGCCGGTTTTGCCGGCAACTCGGCGATCGGTCACGGCGGTAACACGGTTTCCGTCAATGGCAACCGCCAGCAGTCGAACAACTATCTGCTTGACGGTATCGATATCAACGAGACTCTGAACAATTCGCCGGGCTTCAACCCCGGTCCCGATTCCATCGGTCAGTACCAGATCATCAGTGCGAATGCACCGGCTGAGTACGGCAACGTAAACGGTGGCGACATTCTCGCGCAGACCAAGTCTGGCACCAACCAGTGGCATGGAAGCGCGTACTACTACCTCTCCAACTACAACCTGAATGCAAACTCCTGGGCCAATAAGCACGTCATCGCCCCTAACCCCATTACACCGAAGACCTCCTTTACCCAGATTCAGCCCGGCGGCACGATCGGTGGCCCGCTCCTGCACGACAGACTGTTCATCTTCGGCGGCGTCGACATCGGCCGTTATCACGCTGGTGGACTTTCCAATACCACCGTTGCGACTGCGGCAGAACGAACTGGAGACTTTTCAGAACTGTATAACAAAGCGCTATATGTGCTCGACCCCTGGCACCACCAATTGCGGGGCGGTAACAACTCAAGGCTGTTCCAGCTCTATAACGGAACATCCGCACCGATCGGTGGTGTTGCCACCTTTGCTCCGTTCCCAAACAATAAGGTTCCGGTCCTCAATCCGGTACTGCAGTACCTGTATGCGCATCCGAGTCTTTATCCGCTGCCCAACCAGAACCCGACGGCGTCGAACTCGCCTGCTGCGAATAACTATCGTTCGCCGACCAAGACCCGTAGTACAACAATCAGTGGACGATCCGTGGCGACTACAAGGTCACGAACAGAGACAACCTTTCTATTCGTTACATTCAGAGCAATACCGGCAGCACCTCTACCCCTCAGCTCGCTATCACGTTCCCAAGTGCTCCTCTGAATCCTGTTCATGGCGTGGCCATCAACGAGGTTCATACCTTCAACGCGTCCATGGTGAATGAGTTCCGTGCGGGCTACACGCGTGTTCAGTCGCTTGGCGCAGTTACACTTGATACCACAGGTGTCTTTGGCACAACCGGCAATTCCGTCGTCGGTATTCCCGGACCCCAGGCGTTCGCTGGCTTTTCAGCGATCTCTGAGCAGACGCCGCCCAGCCCGAGCGGAATCTCCAACTCCGGTAACGACACAAGCTATGCCACTATTGGTAACGCCAACACCGGTACGAACTTCGTCGACAACACGTTTGCGTACGGCGATAACTTCACCTGGCTAAAGGGCAAGCACACTTGGAAGTTCGGTGTGACGTTCCTACGCCAGCAGCAGAACAACTTCTACCCTGGCAACGACGGATCCCTCGGAGGCTTCTATTATTTGGGCGCGGCTACCGCAACGCCCAATGCCGACCCGAATGGATATATCCACAACGGTTACAACTTCGCCGATGCCACGATCAATCAGGCTTCGTTCGCATCCAAGGGCGGCGTCTCCGGTCCAGCCGGTATGCGGTCATGGAGAGATGCATACTTCGTACAGGACGACTGGAAGTTCCTGCCGAACCTGACCCTGAACCTGGGCGTACGGTACGACTATGTGCAGCCCATCTACGAAGTACACAACCGGATGGCGACGGTCGATCCGGCTAACCCCAGCGTAATTATCACTGCTGGCACGCCTTCCACATTGGGCTTCCCTCCGGGCACAACGGTGGTGAGCGCGGCTACTGCCGGCTACAATCGTTCGCTGGTAAACCCCTACTACGGTAGCGTCGAACCCCGTATCGGATTCTCGTACTCCGTGAATCCCAAGTGGGTATGGCGTGGTGGCTACGGCATCCAGAACTACATGGAAGGCACCGGCGCCAACCTCCGTATGACGACCAACCTGCCCTATCAGTCGGCCTTCGAAGGAAGTGGACAGGCACAAACGACCACTACCGGCGCTACCCTGTTCCAGGCTCAGAATGGCTTTGGAGGAGGCTCAACCGCAGCTGCTGCAGGTGGTGTGTTCAACATCTGGCAAAAGAACATCAAGCCTGCATTCATCGGTGAATACAGCTTGACGACTGAGTACCAGGTGAGCAATACCGCCTCTTTCCAGATCGGATATGTGGGAGAGTCGGGCCAGCACCTGATCACGGCGAACTCTGCCAACCAGTTGCAGCATCCTTGCATTATCAACGGCGCTTTCCAAACAATTACAACTACTTCGTACAACACGGCGTGCAATACGGTCTCCCCAGCGCCCTACCAACTCACTCCTACGATCGGCTATTACGGAACCATCCGCCAAACGGCGTCGAACGCAATGATGAACTACAACGCATTGCAGGCGACCTTCCGTCAGCGCGCATGGCGCGGTCTGCAGTACACCGTGAACTACACCTATAGCCGCGCCATGACCAACAGCACCGGCTTCTATGGTGTTCCCAGCATCAACGCTCAAAGCGCATATGCTATCAACGTCTACAACAACCATGAAGAGTACGGTCCGGTAGGTCAGGATGTCCGTAACAATCTGAACTGGAACCTGGTCTATGATCTTCCTGTTGGTCGCGGTCGCCAGTACGGTGCAAACATGCCATTCGTACTGGATATGCTCGTCGGCGGATGGAGGGTAGCGATGACGGGTGTCGAGTACAGCGGCTTCCCGGTCAACTTTTCCGGAGGTAATTCTTCCTCTGTAAACGGTGCTGGAACGCAGCGGCCTAACCATCTTCGCAAGATCAAGATCGTCAATCGTGGTCTTGCAAATTGGTTCGGCACCGATCCTTCCGCTACGCCTTGCGCCGCAGGTATCGGACAACGGTCTCTGCGCATATCAGGTTGCTTCAACCGGAACCTTCGGCAACTCGTCCGTTGGTCCCGAACGCACTCCTGGTTACCAGCAGTACGACGCATCGGTTCGCAAGGACTTCACCATCTGGCACGAGCAGAAACTTGGCTTTGGCACAGATGCGTCGAACGTCTTCAACCAGTCGGAGCTGAGCAATCCCACAAACGGCATCACATCGTCGACCTTCGGCTCGATCACCAATGTTCGTTCGGGTGTGAGACAACTGCAGCTTTGGCTGAAGTACACGTTCTAAACCTTAACCAAAGAAGCCCGGTCTCCTCACGGAGACCGGGCTTCTTTTTGTTTAAGCGGAAAAGACGGTTTGGAGTTTATGTAATTTTTTGGTCTTCCCTGCTCTCCAGAAGAAGACTCTCGGGATCGGCCTTTAGCCGGCCAACCCTGCAAAGACCGCTGCGGCGGCTCCCTGTACTCCTGCATAGTGACCAGCCGATGCGCGTAGCACTGCGGGCGGACGTTGTTTGCCGAAGTGCAGTAACGACTCGACCTTACGCTGCAGATCTCCCAGAAAGTCGGACTGGCCTTCGATGAGGCCGCCTGAGATGATGATGGCTTCGGGATCGAGGATGTTACAGAGATTAGCGATGCCTTCCGCAAGATACCCCGCCAATGCAGCGTAAGCCTGCAACGCGGCGGGCTCACCGGCTGCGGCCCGTGAGCCGATCTGCATGGCGATGGCAGCGGCATCTTCGCCTGTAAGGGTTGCGGGCGACAGTGCTTCGTACTCCTGAACCAGCGCGGCGGTGGAGACGTAGGCCTCAAGGCAGCCGCGACGTCCGCAGTTGCATTGCCTTCCGTCGAAGCGGATAGTCTGATGGCCTATCGTACCTGCGAATCCGAACTGACCGCGTTGCAGCTTGCCGTCGATAACGATGCCACCGCCGACTCCGGTTCCAAGCGTCATGGCGACGAAGTTGGAGATGCCGCGGCCGGCACCGTAGTAAAGCTCGGCGAGAGCGGCGGCGTGGGCGTCATTCTCGACGAAGACCGGCAGGGCGATGCGATCGGTAATGTAGCGGCGCAGATCGAAGCCGGCCCAGCCCGGAAGATTCTCGGTCGCGGCAAAGACAGTACCGTTCTTCGCGTCGATCGCTCCAGCGCTGGCGATGCCGATGCCGATTGGAGCTATACCACTGGTCTCCGCTGCGTGAACAGTCTGCTCGGACCGCTTGAAGGAGCGACTTTGCGATTGCGTCGCGGCCACCTGACGCAATCGTGGGCACACGCGCATGTAAGAGTGTCTCGCCTTCGTCGGTAACGACGGCCGCCTTAATAGAGGTGCCACCAATGTCGATGCCAATGGCGTGACGTCGCGAAGAGGAGACCGGACTTCCCGGCCTGCATCGCGCGGACGAAGCCTTCCGTGATCGTTCCGGGACGTGTAATGGCGGAGCCCACGACGACACACCAAGCTCCGCAGTCCAGCGCCTGTCGGGCTTGAGCGGGAGTGTTGATGTGGCCCTCCGCAACGATCGGCAGACCGGTCTCACGCACTAGCTCAGACACCAGCTGGGTGCTGAAGGCATGGTTGCCGCTCGTCTCGTCGGTGTAGCCGTTGAGCGTGGTTCCCACCATATCTACGCCCGCAACAGCTGCGGCGACGCCTTCTCGCAGAGTAGCAATATCTGCCATGACCAGCAGACCGAGTTCAGCATGAATGCGACGGACGATGTCGCGCCATGGCTCGCCATGGGCGTGAATGCGATCGGTGCAGTCCAGACGCGATGATGTCCGCACCCGCCGCAGCCAGCAGCGCCGCCGAAGCGAAGTCCGGAGTGATACGCAGCTTGCCGCCAACAAAACTTTTCTGGATGGCGATGATCGGGAGATGCGAATCGGCGCGCACAGCTCGCACGTGCTCAGGGCTATTGAGCCGCAGTCCCCTCGCTCCGCCGAGCACGGCGGATTGTGCCACGCGTCGCAGGGTTTCGGTGTCGTCCATCGGGTCGCCGGGCCATGCCTGACAGGAGACGACGAGTTGACGATGGAGACTTTGCAACGCTTTTTGCATGAATGATATTTCCCAGTTCAACAAGTGACAGCAGCGTGTCGATCCTTCGCCTCAATTCGCTTTCACGGCTGTATAGTTTACTGAATCAGTTTAGCTTGTTTGCTTCTGCATCTGAGGCTGTGCCTCGCATACAAGCGGCGCAATGAGAGGAACAGGAATGGAAGGTGTCGTTGCTCTGGGTGCGTTGCTGGCCCTGTTGTCCGGTGTAATGAACGGCCTGTTTACGACACCGATGCGGTTTCTTGGCCGTTGGTCGTGGGAGAACGTCTGGAGCGTCTTTATCGTGGGCGCCTGCCTCGTGCTGCCTGCAGGAATCGTGGCGTTCACGGCCCCAAACAGTTGGAGTATTCTCGCGCACTCCCCTCAGCAGGCTGTATTATTGCATTGGCGACTGGGTTTGCGTGGGGCTTTGGGGCGATTATGTTTGGCCAGAGCGTCAGCGCAATCGGCATCGCGCTGGCGAACACGTTTGTGCTGGCGATCAGCTCCGCCTTCGGATCATTGCTGCCAATGCTTTTTCTTGCTCCTCAGAAGCTCCACGAACGAGCCGGCAAGATGATCCTGGCCGGCATTGCAATTGAGATCTGCGGCATCGTTCTGTGTGGCCGGGCTGGAATGCTTCGAGAGCGCGCCTCTCGTGAAGATGAGATAGCACAACGTGGAGACTTGGTGGGGACAGCGCGGCCGCTGGCGATTGCGCTGCTGCTGGTTGTAGGCTCAGGCTTACTTTCAGCAATCTTCAATATAGGTTTTGCGCTGGCTCAGCCAATCGCGCAGTATGGACAGCATGCAAGGACTGAGCGTCTTCGCGAGCACTAACCTGATATGGGTGCTGATGCTGGGCGGAGGCGCCGTATCCAATCTGGCCTTCTGCACCTACCTGGTCGTGAAGAATCGCAGCATGGCGAAGTTTTCTCAGCCTGGAAGCCTGCGGCTTTATCTGCTGAGTGCCTTGATGGCTTTGCTCTGGGGCGGCAGCATCTTCGTCTATGGTGCGGCAACTCCGCGGCTGGGAACTTTAGGAGTATCGATCGGATGGCCTCTAAGTCTTGCGACTGGACTTCTGGTGGCAAATATTATCGGCCTGATCTTGGGCGAGTGGAAGGGCGCACCGCGCGGTTCCTTGCGCTGGATGTTTACCGGCATCGCTATACTGATCGTCGCCATCATTGTGCTGAGCAAGGCAAGCTGACTGAGGAGAACTACCGTCTTTGAATGATTCAAGCTCCATTTCATTTTTGCAGCGCATCTCACGACGTCAATTTCTGCGGTCTGCCGGCGCTACCGGTGCGGCGCTTGGACTCTCTGCCAAGGCACATGCTTTTCTTCCAGACGCGCTGAAACGCGTTGCAGGCTTGCATGCAAAGAAGATCACGCTGCTGGAAGATGGCGGCTTCGTTGGATCAGCATGGGGATGGCAGTTTACTGGTGGAGCTTCGATTGCGAGTTCGCAAGGACGAGGACAACACCGGGGCCGTTCAGGTTGAGACTGCTTCGGGAGACTATGCGCGCTTTCTAGTGCTGGGACCGGTCGTAGGAAAAACATACACACTGACGGGATGGGTTCGCACCGAAGGAGTTGTGGCAGCAGAGGCCGGAGGCGGCGCTTATTTCGCTGCGTCACAGTTTGAGTTTCAAGGGACGGCCTACCGAGTTCACCGTCGACGGAAAACAGGCGACAGAGATACGATACGGAAACTACACCGGGACGATTGGCTGGACACGTTTTACGCAGTCGATTCAATGCCTGGGGACGACGGCGTGGTTCGAAGTAGTGGCAGGAATCTATCGCGCGTCGGGTAAGGCGTGGTTCTCTGGACTGACCTTCGTCGAAGGAGATCAGGGCGCCGAACTTGAGGAGACGATTACTCTTGGTGAGGCAGCCGAACTTGCACACCAGCAGATGCTGCGCGATGCAGGCAGAGAGAAGCCGCGAGCTGCGATTCTGGAAGACCCTCGTTTGCCGGTGCGTGGAGCGAAGACGGATCCACGGCGGCTTGGAACATTGCTTGCGCCGACCCATGACGTGGAGATGTTGAACGCCGCGCAGATCGCGGACCCTGCGAGACTGAACCGTCAGCACTTCGATCTGCTGGTTCTTCCCTATGGAGAGACCTTCCCTGCCGTTGCCAAAGATGCTGTGCTGAGCTTTCTTGCTGAGGGAGGCGATCTGTTTACTACTGGCGGCTATGCCTTTCAAAGTCCAGTGGTAGAGGAAGGCGGCCGTTGGAGATTCTTTGACGACGTGTTGAAGGAGTCTGCGAAGGGCGAGAACCTGTTGCCACGCTTTACCGCGACACCGACGGCCTGGAAGGCCTCCGACGCGAAGTTCTGCACTTCAATGCGGACTGCAGCGATGCCGCATGGTGTCGCGCGTGTGCAAATTCCCGTGCATCTCAGACAGCAATCCGCTGCGTGGAGCTTCGATCTGCCGGCAAAGGGCGAGGGCAAGCAGTTCAAATTTACTGCGAGTTTGCGCACGATGAATGTAGAGGCGGCATCAGACGGATGTGCTTCGATTGGCGTTGAACAGTTGGATGCCCAGGGAAATCCTGCATACGCAGCTCGTCTTACGTTTGAAGAACTGCGTGGGACTACAGTGTGGCATCCGGTCGAGCGAATCTTCTACCTGGTTCCGGATTGTGTAACGCTGCGCGTAAAGATTTCGCTGACAAACGCGACGGGAACACTGGAGGCATCCGGTGTGCGGCTGGAAAGCCTGCCCGCGCAGGTACGTATCAACACGGCGCTCGGCTGGCCTGAGGATTCATTGACGGTTAAGGACTGGCAGTTGGGAATCTTCGATGCGGACTATCGCCTAAAGCGGGTTGCGAGTCTGCGGACGTTGCCAAGTGATAGCTCAGCTGGGGTCGAGAGCGTGATTGCGGCGAAGGGCTATGCCGCTAGCGGAGTCGTCGGTATGAACTATGGACGATGGGTTCCGGTGCTCGAAGGTGTCGATGCGAGTGGCCGCAGACGCGGTGCCGCGGGTGCTCTGATGCATCACTACAACGGTCCATACACGCGCAGCACTTGGGCTTTCTTCGGGGTCGACAACCTTGATCTATTTGCACCGGACTGCAAGGCAGGCCTTGCGGCGTTTGCAATCGCGGTTCGTGCGCTAACACTCAAATGCTTCCTCCATAGCGTGGAGACCAACTTCGCGACGTATCGCGACGGCGAAGCGGTCCGGATGCGATGTCTGCTGAGCAACTACGGCTTGCAGGGCGCGACATTGAAGGTACGTGTGAGTGTGCTGGATGGCTCGACCGTCGCTTTCAACGCGACGCGAGATATTGTGTTGCGGGCTGGTGAGACGTTCGTGTTGGAAGAGACGTGGCAGCCGGTTGAATTCAGCGCAGAGCATTATCGCGTGCAGATTGAGTTGCTGGATAAAGACGCTGTTATCGATTCCATTGAGAGCGGTTTCAATGTATGGAAGACGAAGACGCTCGAGGCTGGCATGCACTTCGAGTTTCGCGATAACTACTTCCAGGTGGACGGCCGTTCAGTCTTTCTGCAGGGCACGGACGATTACCTGCACACGTTTATCGATCAGGATGAGAACGCCGGCACGTGGCGAGCGGATGCGCAGGGATGTCGCGACTCTGCCATCGATGTGTACGAGAACCTGATGGGCCTGCGCGGCCCGCAACATCGTCCGACCGAGACGTGGTGGCGCTGGGTCGATGCCATGCTGCTGAATACGCAGAGCGTAGGCGGAATCTTCTTTCCGGGGATGCTGGTCTTCAGCAATACGGCAGTGAGCAGTGCGGATCTCGACGACCAGCGAGCGTATGTGAAGGCGTTTGCTGCGCGCTACGGCGGAGCGGCTGGGATCATGTACTACCTGAACGGCGATCTGGAGCTTCATGATCCGAACCTGCCCGATCTGATCAAGCTCTATAACGAATTTCTGCGAAAGAAATACGGCAACGACGCAGCCCTGCGGGCGGCGTGGACGATCTCTCCTCCGGAAGCGCCGCTGGGCGAGTTGAAGATTCATCGCGGCACGGCAGCCTGGAATGACATTCGCACGTTGGACGACTTTCAGTTTCGGACCGAGCTTGTCCGGCGCTGGTTGAATGCGATGCGTGACTCGATCCGCGAAGTGGATACGAAGCATCCTGTCACAGCGGAGTTCTATCAGTCACCAGTCTCGGGCATCGATCTGCTGACGGCTCTCGGCAATCTTGAGCTGGCGAACTTCGGTTACTTCAACGAGAAGAATGACGACTACTATCGCTTTCCGCAGACCTGCCGCTTTCTCGATCAGAGCATGCGTGGCAAAGGGATCAACGTTGGCGAGTTCGGCGTGAAGACGCACCCTGCATGGAACGATACCGGCTATTACATTGAAGCGCGGACGGAAGCATATGAGCAGGGCTACTTTCTCTCACTGTCGCACTATGGCTTCGCGCTTGGGGCGTCGAAGATTCAGAACTGGTGCTGGAAGTATCCCGCAGACCTACCGTTCGAGTGGGGAATGAATTATCCGAACGAGATGGTTCCGCGCGACGTACGGGCCTACTATCGAAATAGCGGCCTGTTGTTCCGTTCGCTTCGACCGCGATACGAGAGCGAGCGAGACGGTCGTCCTGCTGGCGAGCGATAGCCGCATGGGCGGCCAGGGTCATCGGATTGTTGAAGGACAGCTGAACGGAATTCGGCTGCTGCTCGATCAGAACGTTCGCTTCGGAACGCTGACAGATGAATTTCTATCGGAACTACCAGCCACGGTAAAGACGATCTTCTATCCTCTGCCGTACTGCCCGAGCGATGCCATCTTCGCGCAGTTGAAGAGCTTCGTGCAGCGCGGTGGACAGCTCTATCTGTCGGGAGATATTAGCTACGATTCGCTGCGGCATCGTACGCGGACGAATCGACTGCGCGAATTGTGCGGAGTAGAGTTTGTCTCTGAACGCTACGCAAATATCGAATATGCGAAGGCCTCTGTTCCGACAAGTCCAGAGAGTAGCTTGTGGCCGAAATACGACGCGGCGCCGAGTATCGTTGTTCGTCCGGTGGGAGCTAAGATTTTGCTCGTCGGGATCGACGGCAATCCGGTCGTCACAGAGTTTGCTTTCGGCAACGGCAAAGTAGTGTTTTCCGCCGACCCAATCGAACTGCATGGCGATCCGCGCTACCAGGCTTACGCGCATTCGTTTTACAAAGCCCTACTGCAAACGCTGTCGCTCACTGGCGAAACATTTGAGGCCGAGGACGGCACAGTGCATTGCTTCCGGGTGCCATCGCAGGATGACCGTCATGTCAGTGTGCTTGTGAATTACGGCACGAGCACGCAACAAATCCAACTACCGACCAGGTCGGGGCACGCGCGACTCTCTCTCAAAGCGCATCTTCCTGGCATCGTAGTGAGTGAGCCTGGTAAGGGTATCGAAGCAGTTGAGAGCTCAGGCGATGTCTTGGAAGATGGACAAGCGTTGATCACGGCCGACCTGCACTTTATGGCCATTTCGTTCGGACAACAATCCTTGGCGTCCGCGTCGCGAATGCTTTTGTTGCCGATGGGCACAGGGAGCTTAACCCTGCACACGCGACATGCGTTCAAAAAGCCGACGTTCTTGATGGGTGAGATTGCAGGAGGGCGATGGAAGCAGTATGTCGCAAAGCCGCTCACATTGTCAGGAGGACGAATCGCGTTAGCGGTGACGGAAGAGCTTTCACTCTCGATGCTGCTGCTGTGTGAGGATGACGATCGTAACGGAACCATTCAACAGATGGAGCTATGGTCGCAATCACCATGGAAGCTTGAAGGAAACCGATGACTGGTCATAAGAATATCCGTGCATTTACGAGTCTTATCTTCTGCTCTGCGTTGGCGGTCTTTATTCCCACAGCGTTGCTGTCGCAGCAGAGTTCGCCGCAGCATCCTGCGAAGCTGCTCGACGTGATGCGCGTCACGGTTGAAGGAGACGCAAGCGAAGCGCTGGTCGCTCCCGTGACTGGGCGCGTGCGTAATGTGAGCTGCGATGTAGTGGTGATTGGTGCAGGGATGGGCGGGGTCAGCGCGGCACTCGCTGCGACTGCTGGCGGCCACACTGTGTGCATGACGGAACCAACGATGTGGGTTGGAGGCCAGGCAACCTCGCAGGGAGTCTCGGCCTTCGACGACAACAAGTGGATCGATACGACGGGCGGCACAGCGAGCTATCTCGAACTGAGCCGGAGGATTCGTGAGTACTATGCGAGGTCGCGGCGCGATACCTCGATCACGATGGAGCAGGCGATCAAAGGACCACTCTCGAATCCAGGCGGATGCTGGGTGGGACGACTGTGTTTCGAGCCTGGACCGGCGGAAGAGATTCTGATGTCGATGCTGCAGCCATCGCTGAAGAGTGGGCGGTTGAAGCTATGGGTACATACGGTTCCGGTCGAGGTCGAACGCAAAGGGCGCATGTTGCGAAGCGTGCTCGTGTACGACTTCGGACATAACGAATGGCTGCGGCTACATGGGAAGTATTTCGTCGAGGCCTCCGAACTCGGCGAACTGCTGCCGCTGAGTGGATTGCCGTTTCGTATTGGCGCAGAGTCGCAGTCGGAGACGCACGAGCGTAATGCTCCCGTGGTCGCTGATCCGCATGCCAGTCAGAGCTTTACTTATCCGTTCATTCTCGCGAAGAGTTCTGTCGCCCGGCACGACGCATGACGCAAAACCACCAGCTTATGACAGCTTCCTTCCGCACTATACCTTTGTCGTCGACTACGGCCATGGCCAACTGCTGACGTATGGTTTCTATGAGCATCGGAAGGGATTGCCAGGATCGTTCTGGGTATATCGACGTTCGGTTGACGCTGAACTATTTCGGCCGGAAGTTTTCCCGACAGATCGAAGCATGATCAACTGGAGCAGCAATGATCACTGCGATGCCAATCTGCTGAGCAACGATCCCTTGCTGCAGGCGCATGCGCTGCAGGATGCGAAGCGAGCTTCGCTGGGCTTTGCCTGGTGGATTCGGCATAGCGCGCCGCGAGATGATCATGCGGGCACTGGATATCCGGAGCTTGAGGTGCTTCCTCACGCCATGGGCAGCGAAGACGGGCTTTCGCAGCATCCGTACATCCGCGAGTCGCGGCGCATCGTGCCGATTCGAACTATCGTCGAAGAGGATCTCGCAGTCGATTTTCAGCCCGGAGCGAGAGCTGCGCTTTATCCCGATACTGTGGGAATTGGATGGTATCCGATCGACATTCACAGCTGCGACCGGCAGGACTTCGTCTCGCAGTCAAAGCCGTATGAGATTCCGCTTGGTGCGCTGATCGCCCGCGATGCGGATAATCTGCTTGCGGTCGGTAAAGCTATTGGGACGACGCACATTACGAATGGTGCGTATCGGCTGCATCCCACCGAGTGGGCTACAGGGGAGGCTGCGGGAGTTACGCTGGCGTGGTCGCTCGATCATAAAGTCACGCCGGCGAAACTCGATAGCGATCCGAAGCAGTTGGAGAAGCTGCAGCTTGCACTGGTCCGTCAGGGGTCATCCGATCTTCTGGTACGACGATATACCGCTCGACTCCACGGACTTTATAGACATGCAGATGGCGGGCGCGCGTCAGTGGTTGAAGCCAGATGCAGCGACGCTACACGGAGATCCGGATTCAGCTGTTACACGGAAGCGAGGCGGCGACTGCTCTGCAAGGCATTGCGAATGCCAGCTGCGCTTGCTCGCATTCGAGAGAAGACGGAACTAAAGTGGGCTGATCTCCATTCGCTCGGCATGGATGTAGGAAACCGGGCAGGTACGGTGCGGCGAGGGGAGTTCGCGTACTTGGATGCTCAACCGCTAGGGTAGGAAGCTGACGTTATGCAAAGCTCAGCTTGTAGCTGCGCCCTGCTTCGAGATGGACGGTTACGCCTCCATCCGGCTGCGGTGTCAGAGTAGAACGCTTCAGGCCGGCCGAGACAGCGGCGAGCGTCTGGCCCGGTGGCGCGTGCAGGACAAACTCTGCTGTGCGACTGGCGCGCAGGGTAGCCTCCGTCGCTTTGCCGTCGCTCCACAGTACGTCGACTTCCACTCCCCCGCGTGCGCGCAGCCCCTTGTACTCGCCTTCTGCCCACTCTGTCGGCAGAGCAGGCAGCAGCCGAATGCTCCCGTCGTGGCTTTGCAGCAGGAGTTCGGCGATGGCCGCCGTCGCGCCGAAGTTGCCGTCGATCTGAAATATCTGGGTGTTGCCGGATGGATGAGTGTCGAAGAGATTGATGTTGGTGCTGTGCTGCATCAGCATGGAGAGCGATTCCAGCGCCATGCCGGCGTCCTGCAGGCGCGTCCAGAAGGCGATGGCCCAGGCACGACTCCAGCCGGTGTATGCGCCGCCTGCTGCAAGCCTGCGTTCGAGGGAGACACGTGAGGCTTTGGCAAGAGCAGGTGTAGATTGTGGCGTGATCTGGCTGCCTGGGTAGAGCGGATACAGTTGCGACATGTGACGCTGGCCGGGAGTAGCTTCATCGAAGTCGATCGACCACTCCTGCAACTGGCCGTGCTTGCCGATCTGATAAGGGATCAGGCGGGAGCTGGCCGCTGCGAGCTTCGCTGAAAAAGGCTGGTCGACGCCCAGTAGCTTTGCCGACGCGATGCAGTTGGCGAATAGCTCGCGGATGAGGGCCATGTCCATCGTGCAGCCGGCGCTGGTCATCGCGGGCTTACCGTCGGGAGCGATGAAGTTGTTCTCGGTCGACTCCGATGGGCAAGTGGTGAGGTGGCCGTTGCCATCCTCGATAAGCCATGCCAGGCAAAACTCCGCTGCGCCTTTCATCAACGGGTAGGCACGGGTACGGAGAAAGTCGACATCACCGGAAAAGAGAAAGTGCTCGTAGAGATGAGCGCAAAGCCATGGACCGCTCATGCCCCAGTTGGCCCAGGTGGGCGCGCCGACGCCTTCGCCGACGGGGTTTGCGGCTCGCCAGAGATCGATGTTGTGATGCGAACACCAGCCCGGGCAGGCCGTAGGTTTCTTTAGCAGCCCTGGCGCCGGTCTGGCTAAGGTCAGCGATGAAATCGAAGAGTGGCGCGGCACACTCAGTAAGGTTGCAAGTCTCTGCCGGCCAGTAATTCATCTCGATGTTGATGTTGGCGGTCCAGTTGGAACTCCATGGCGGCTGCACCTGATAGTTCCAGATGCCCTGCAGGTTTGCTGGCTGCGAACCAGGACGGGAGCTGCTGATGAGCAGGTAGCGGCCGTACTGAAAGTAGAGAGCAAGGAGCGACGGATCCGAGGGATGGTAGTTCTTGAGGCGCAGATCCGTGGACTCCGTCGGTGAACCGGAGCCGAGACGGAGTCTAGTGCGGCGGAAGAGACGCTGGTAGTCATCGACGTGGCGACTCCGCAGAACGGCAAACGTCTTCTTTGTCAGCCGGCTCAAGCTGAGCGCGACACTTCGCACGTGATCTGCTCGATCGGAGAGATCGGGCGCAAACTGGAAGCCGCGGAATCCAGTCGCCGCAGTGAGCAGTATCGTGAAGGAGTTCGCGTTGGCGACTTCAAGCGCTGCAACTCCCTTTGCGGTCTTCGTCGCAGAGGAAGATCCGCCATCCACAATGATCTCCAACAGAGCGGCGAAGTACATCCCATCGCCGATAGTGTCCGAGAAGACGACTGGCGTGGCGCCTGCAGGATGACCAGCGCCCGCAACATGCGAAGGGGCTTTGCCGGTCAGCAGCAGCTGGCGATCAGAAGGCGCGGCGATGGATTTGGTCAAGCGCGCCACCAAGCGAGACCGTCGCGTTCAACGCGTGAGGTTTACTGGCACTCACGCGGACGACGATGACCTGATCCGGCGCGGAGGCGAAGACCTCGCGATTGAAGATGACCCCACCGGCAGAGTACTGCGTCGTGGCGCAGGCTTGTTCGAGATCGAGCTCGCGGCGATAGGATTCGATCTCTGCTGCATGGTGCAGATCGATCGAAAGGTCTCCGAGCGGCTGGTATGCCTCGGCGAAGAGACCCTGCATCTTCCGGCAGATCTGGTCGGCCTGGTGGTAGTCGTGCTGCTCCAGTACGGCACGGCGGACATCGCCCAGATGATTGCGCGCATCAAGGTTGTTGCCGTCAACCGGTCTTTCCGGACCAGAGCGTATCTTCATTGAGCTGGATAAACTCTCGCTGCGGAGCACCATCTTCTCCGCCGCCGAAGACCATGCCGCCGAGACGCCCGTTCCCTACAGGAAGCGCATCGACCCACTGTGACGCCGGCTTGTCGTACCACAGCACAAGTGGGTTTGCAGCAGGCTTGGGCAAAGAGGCCTGCGCGAACGCTCTTCGCTTCGAAAGAGAGAGATTGCCGAACACGGCGGATGCAGTCGCGACGAAGCCTCGTCGAGTGAGTTTGCGCATGCTGGGCAGTTCCCTTTCCGTTCGCAGGTGCGGCCACCCTGCGACGCGCCGAGTTTCGAATTACCGCTTCGCGTGGGCCGGATGTAGCTGCTTCAGCTCCGAGCCTGCGAGCAGAAACGCACCCACGCCATAGACGTAGCTCGAGGTCGGCGTGAAGGCCCCGGGCGCGGCTCCGATGGGCTGAATCCAGCCCAGCCGGCCATCCGCATAAACATGCCCGATCAGTCCCTTCCAGCCTTTTTCTACGACCGGAAGATAGGTCTTCTCGTCGAGCAGATGATGGTTGATGCCCCAGGCCATTGCGAAGACGAAAAAGGCCGAACCGGAGTCCTCCGGCAGCGCGTAGCTGCTCTGATCGAGCAGGCCCGTCCGCCAGAGACCGTCACTGCCTTGCAGCGCAGCGATGCGCTTCGCCATCTGCTGGTACTGATCGACGTACTTCTGACGAGTGGGATAATCGGCGGGCATGTCCTGCAGCACGCGCGCCAGGCCTGCGAGTACCCATCCGTTGCCGCGCGACCAGAAGAGCGGCTGGCCGTTCTTCTCCTTCTTATCGAGGAAGGTGGCATCGCGGAAGTAGAGGTGCTGCGCCGGATCGTAGAGCAGCTTCGACGTGATCCACCACTCGCGGTCTATGTATTCAAGATAGGCCTTGTTGCCGGTCGCCTTATAAAGCTTCGCCCAGGTGTCGGGCCCCATGAAGAGAGCATCACACCACCACCAGACCGGCTTGGCAGGATCGTCCGGAATGGTCATCAGCTTATCGAACTGAGTCTTGGTGGGCTCATCATCTTCGGGTCGTGCAGCTTGAGGTAGAGCGAGAGATACATCTGGCCAATGACGTGGTCGTCGGCATGGTTCAGCCGCGGCTCCAAGGGTCCAGTCGTACTTCTTGCCTACGTCAATCATTGCCTCCTGATAGGCAGGGCTGGGCAGCGAGTCCGCGGCCGCGATGAACCCGGTATACAAAGCCGAAAAAGTCCAGTCCTGCGTGAAGTGCGATCTGCCGCGCTCAAGTTGCCAGTCGCCTACCTTACGCATCGCCTTATCGATTGCAGCCGTTGTAAGCGCAGGCGAAAGATCCTTGGCGAGCGGCCCCGCATCGTCGGGCGTGTCACCAGCGCCAACCCAACGCGCAGGCACAGCAGCGGGAGCCGGCTTCTGCGCGGACGACGATGCCGGGACTGACTGTGCCCAGGCTGACACACTGGCAAGCGGCGCAAGGAGCAATGTAGCCATCAACACGATGACCGATCCCACCGAGAAAGTATTCGGGCGCGTGTTCAGTGAGCTCTCCTTACCATCTTGCAATGAATTGTTTGCATAAATTCCTAAGTTCCTATGATCTGAAATGGATTGATTCGACACATCGCACCGGGCAGGAAAACAGCCGTCGCATTCTGCAAGCAGTCTTGCAACCACAAACTTCGAAAGCCGTTGAGCATTGGCGGCGCAGAGGTTGACATGCATCGAGACAAGACTTTATATCACCTAGGGTCTGCAATTTGCACGGACTTTGAACTTTATAACCAAACCGCCGTGCAAATCACAGTCGCGCCGCGGGATGGAGCACTGCGACCGTCTGGCCTGCTGCTGTGGGAGGAGATTCCCTTGTGCCGTAGAGGAGTAGCGGCGAGAAATTTCAGGAGATGGGCCGCACTTATATGCCGGAGTTGAACACCGAATCACGATATTCCGCAACGGCGGCGGCTCCACATCGCGGTCACAAACTCCAGGACTGCCGACGGCACTTTGCACAATCGTCTAAGTACAAGTAAATGAATAGAGTGTTACATCACCAACTCTTTGAGTCGTCCAGACATAGGACATTTGACCTATATTGGTACTGGTCGTTTGACCGATGACAATGGTCCTCTCAAACTCGCAGAATGGCTTCTATCTGAAAAGGCTCGACTTACAGCGCCGTGCGTCCCAGATGCCGGTACACTCTCGTTCGCGTATACCGGACGGCGCGTTAAGAGAGCGATGAGAGGTCATAATGTCTGGTTCTGATTCGCCCACACGAATTTCACGGAGACGCTTTCTCGGGTCTCAAGCTGCGATTGCAGCCATCGGTGCAACCCCCTTGTTGGGAACAGCAGCGGAAGTGTTCGCCGCCACCCCCGTAACCACCCCTCCGGCAAAGGACTATTACGACATACTGGGC
Source organism: uncultured Acidobacteriaceae bacterium (assembly GCA_963797415.1). Classification (GTDB taxonomy): domain Bacteria; phylum Acidobacteriota; class Terriglobia; order Terriglobales; family Acidobacteriaceae; genus Edaphobacter. Next base: position 321,396 of record CAWCPB010000003.1, on the reverse strand, counting down.
GTTGGCAAATTCATCAACGCTGCTGGGACATATACGGCCCTGACCTCTGCCACTATGCCCCCAGTAGTTCAGCAGGCCGTAGCAGAGGCCGCCAAACACCCGGTCCATCTGGCAGAGTTGCAGCAAAAAAGCGGTGAGTACATTGCGGCCAAGCTGAAATGCGAAGGCGCCCTGGTCAGCTGCGGCGCATCCTCGGCGCTGTCGCTCGCCACCGCAGCCTGCGTCCAGTCGGCCAATGGCTGCTCGGCAATGGACATCCCTCAGGAGATCGGCACAAAATTTCCCAAGAATGAAGTCATCATGATGAAGGCGCATCGCTACGGTTACGACCACGGCATGTTCATCTGCGGCATCAAGGTCGTCGAAGTCGTGACCCTGGACGACTACAAGAAGGCCTTCAACGCCAACACCGTCATGACCAACTTCTTCAACGCCGCCGACGGAGGCGAGATCAGCCGCGAGGACTGGCTCAAGGTCGCGCATGAGCACAACGTTCCCTGTACGATCGATGCCGCCGCCGACATGCCTCCCATCGCGAATCTGTGGAACTACACCGCTATGGGCTTTGACCTCGTCTGCTTCTCTGGTGGTAAAGCCATTCGCGGACCCCAGAACGCCGGACTGCTGCTCGGCAAAAAGAAGCTGATCGATCTTGCCTACCAGAACAACAACCCCGGAGACGGCGTTGGCCGAGGCATGAAGGTCGCCAAGGAACAGATCGTCGGCATGGTCGCCGCAGTCGATTGGCTCCTCTCCCAGACCGATGAAAGCATGGAAAAAGAAGCCCGGCGCAAGGACGCCATCATCGCCGATATGGTCAAGGGTATCCCCAGTGTGCAGACCAGCGTCTTTGTCCCTGCGTTCGCGAACGCCTTCCCTCACCTAATGGTCACGTTCGATCCCAAGGTCATCGGCATCGACGTCCGTGAGGCACGGCAGCGCCTCCTCACCGGGACCCCCGCCATCGAGCTGAATCCCCACACCGGCAGCACGCGGCCTTCACAAGGTGTCCCCGCGCAGCCCAACTCGCTGGTCGTAATCACTTCGTTCATGGCGGACGGCGAAGCCGAGCAGGTCGGTCAGCAGATTAGCAAGCTGCTTAAGGATCCCAAGTCCGTCGGACACCTTCCACCGGGCGGCATGCCTCCGCCGCGTACTCGCCGTGGCTCCGGCGTCTAAGGACGATGGCGTTTCCCGCACGGCGGATGGCATTGGATCGGGGTATTGCTCCGAATCCAGTCCATCCGCACACGCGGATTATCCGGATGACGTGAACAGCGTGCATCCTTCTACCGGTAATGTGCTCATTGAGATGAACGGTATCGGTCACCTATAGCGATGAGCATCAACTGAATCAAGCTGAAAGCGGGTCCATGTCGAACAAGAAAAGCTGGTCAAGACGCGAAGTCCTCAAGCAGTCCGGAATGATCTCTGCAGTTGGAGCTGCCGCCGCAGTATCGCCCATCGCAGCAAATGCAGCAGGATTCGCTCCCGCTAAGACCGGGCCAGCCAAATCACCACAGCAAATACCGTTCAAAGACGGCGACTTCCACGACAATCTCTTCACCCGCATGGGGATTCGCCCGCTCATCAACTGCCGCGGCACCATCACGGCGATCAGCGGATCGACCTCCCTGCCCGAAGTAAAGCAGGCGATGTACAACGCGTCGCTCTATCACGTGCGCATGGACGAGATGATGGAGTCCGTCGGCGCAGAACTCGGTAAGCTGATGGGCGCCGAGTGGGGTATTGCCGTCACGGGATCGGCAGCGGCGACCTGTCTCGCCACCATAGCCTGTATCGCCGGAACCAATATCGAGCAGTGCCAGGCGCTGCCGTATTACAAGAAAAAAGATCAGGTCGTCATCCCCAAGACCTCCCGCAATCCCTACGACATCGGCGTTCGCATGAGCGGCGTCGAACTGGTCGAGTTCACCACTCCGGAGGAACTCCGCGCCAAAATCAACGAGCGTACCGCGATGATGTACATCCTCGCCAACCCGCGCCATAACAACACCCCGATGAGCACCCAGAACCTGGCTGCCATCTGCAAGGAGCGCGGCGTCCCGGTATTCGTCGACGCGGCCGCCATGGAACCCAATGTCCCTAACATCCACCTCGCGGCCGGAGCAGACCTCGTAGCGTACTCCGGAGGCAAGTGCATGCGCGGGCCGCAATCTGCTGGACTGCTCATCGGCAACAAGACCCTCTGCCAGGCTGCTTACTACCAGTCCGCTCCGCACCATTGCTACGGCCGTGCCATGAAGTGCAGCAAGGAAGAGGTGATGGGGCTTCTTGCCGCTGTCCGCGCCTGGACGACGCGCGACCACGACGCCGAGCAGAAGATGTGGCTGGGATGGATGCAGTCCATAGCAGACCGCATGCAGGGCCTGCCCTCCGTAAAAGCAACCGTACTTCCGCCGCCATCGGTTGACTCCATCGACAGAAGCCCCGGCGTACGCATCACCTGGGACGCAAACGTAACCAAGATCACCGGTACAGAGATGGCCAAGTTGCTCGACGAGGCTCCCACCCGCATCGTGCTCGGCGGCACCGGTACCCGTCCCGAACACATGATGAGCTCCGTCACCATCTACGGCTACATCATGACACCGGAAGAGGTAAAGATCGTCGCCGATTCCATCTACGAAGCGCTAAAGAATCCTCCGCACTTCGAAGATCCCGTCGTGCCGAGCGGTACACCCGCCTCAATCGCCGGCAAATGGCACGTTGAGGTCCATTACATCCGCGGCACTGGCGACCAGCACTTCGTCCTACAACAGGATGGCAACACCATCACAGGCGAACATCACGGCGAGCTATACGATGCGACCTTCCGCGGCGCGGTGCACGCCAATCAGGTCGAGCTGACCAGCGTGCTGCCCGTCACCGGATATCCCGTCACCTGCCGCTTCAAGGGCACGGTAAACGGCAACAATATGTCCGGGACGCTCAATATGGGAGAGTACGGCGAGGTCACCTGGAATGCCGTACGCGCCTGACCCGCAGCTTTCTGTCACTAACCGAAATTGCAAGAAGAGAGGTAAGTTCAATGTCACCCACTTATAAATCGACCTGGTCTAGACGCGACGTTCTCAAGCAGTCCGGAGTGATCTCGGCCGTCGGCGCTGCCGCTGCCATCTCACCAGTCGCCGCAAGCGCAGCCAGCATGGCAGCGCCAACCTCCTCGGCCAAGCCGACGCTAGTGAAAGACGGTGACTTTACTGACAACCTCTACACCCGCATCGGCATACGCCCCATCATCAACTGTCGTGGAACCTTCACTATCATCAGCGGCTCCTGCTCGCTGCCCGAAGTAAAACAGGCGATGTATGACGCATCGTTCTACTACATCCAGTTGGACGAGATGATGAACGCCGTCGGCGCCGAGCTCGCCAAACTCACCGGAGCCGAGTGGGGAATCTGCACCACCGGCGCCGCTGCAGCCACCTGTCTCGCCACTATCGCCTGCATCGCCGGCACCGATATCGAAAAGTGCGAGGTGTTGCCCTTCATCAAGAAGAAGGACCAGGTCCTTATCCCTCATACCTCGCGAAATCCTTATGACATCGGCGTCCGTATGAGCAGCACGGAGCTTGTCGAGTTCACGACACCGGAAGAACTCCGCGCAAAAATCAGCGACCGCACCGCCATGCTCTATATCCTCGCGGGTCCCCTGTCGACCTCCGGCCCAATGAGCACCAAGATTCTCGCCGCCATCGCCAAGGAAAAGGGAATCCCGGTCTTCGTCGATGCGGCCGCCGAAGAGCCAAACAATCCCAACATCCATCTCACTGCTGGAGCCGACCTCGTCGCATACTCCGGCGGCAAATGCATGCGCGGACCGCAATCCGCCGCCCTGCTGCTTGGCAACAAGAATCTCTGCAAGGCCGCGTACTACCAGGCCGCCCCCCATCACTGCTATGGCCGCTCGTTGAAGTGCAGCAAAGAAGAGACGATGGGAATGCTCGCCGCCGTGCGCCAGTGGTATAAACGCGACCACGCAGCGGAAGCAGCCGAGTGGACCACCTGGATGCAGTACATCGCAGACCGCCTGAAAGGATTCCCTTCCCTCACCGCCGAGGTCACACCTCCGCACGCCGACCTCTCGAACAAGTGCCCCGGCCTGCGCATCCGCTGGGACGCGAACAAACTCGGAATCACGGGAACAGAGGTAGCCAAGAAGCTCGACGCTGGCGCGCCCCGCATCGTCATCAACGGCACCGGCGTTCGCCCCGACATGATGCAGAGCGGCTTAAGCATCAGCTCGTACATGCTCGAGCCGGGCCACTACAAGATCGTCGCCGACGTTCTCTACGACACCTTCAAGAACCCCGGTCACTACGAGAACCCCGTCGTACCGACTGGCGCCCCCGCCCCGATCAAAGGCAAGTGGGCCGTCAGCATTCAATATCTGCGCGGCGTCGGCGAGCAGACCTTCATGCTGGAGCAGAACGGCAACGACGTTACCGGCGAACAGCACGGCGAGCACTTCAACGCCACCTTCAAGGGAAACATCCATGGCGATCAGATCCAGCTCGTCAGCACCCTGCCCGTCCCATCCTGGCCTGTGCACTGTAACTTCAAAGGAACCGTCCAGGGCGATCACATGTCGGGCACGCTCGACATGGGTGAGTACAGCGTCGTCACTTGGTCGGCGGTACGCGCCTGATCGTAAGCAGCTTCTCGACGCGAGATTCTCACTTCATCTCTTCAACCATGCACTAACCGAAAGGCATTCACTTGAACACCTCTATACGTAAAGCCCGCTGGTCCCGGCGAGATATCCTCAAGCAGTCCGGAATGCTCTCGGCCGTAGGCGCTGTGAGCGCCGTCTCCCCCATGGCTGCCCGGGCAGCAAGCCTGGCTGAAGCTCCCTCGGCCCACACGGCCGCTTCCTCATCGCACACGCTGACACGGCAGGGTACTCAGCAGGACAATCTCTTCACCAAAATCGGCGTACGCCCCATCATCAACGCGCACGGCACGTACACCATCATCAGCGGCTCCTGTTCCCTGCCGCAGGTGAAGCAGGCGATGTACGAAGCATCCTTCTACTTCGTCCAGCTGGACGAGATGATGGACGGCATCGGCGCGCAACTCGCCAAGCTGACCGGAGCGGAGTGGGGCATCGCCACGAACGGATGTTGCGCGGCCATCTCGCTCGCAACCCTCGCCTGCGTCGCCGGCTCCGACATCGAGCAGTGCCAGGCCATTCCCTACATCAAGAAGAAGGATCAGGTCATCATCCCCAAGGGCTCGCGCAACCAATACGACATCGGCGTTCGCCAGACGGGCGTCGAGATCGTCGAGGTTAGCACCCCCGAAGAGCTTCGCGCCAAGCTCACCGACCGCGTCGCGATGATCTACATCCTCTCCGGCCCGAACACCACCGCCCCTGGTCCCATGAGCATTAAGAGCATCTGCACGATCGCGAAGGAGAAGGGCGTTCCCGTATTCGTCGATGCCGCCGCCGAGGAACCCAACAAGCCAAACATCCACCTCGCAGCGGGCGCCTCACTTGTCGGCTACTCGGGCGGCAAGTGCATGCGCGGACCCCAGTCCTCCGGCCTTCTGCTCGGCGACAAGAGCCTCTGCAAGGCCGCCTACTTTCAGGCAGCTCCACATCACAACTACGGCCGTCCGCTGAAGTGCAGCAAGGAAGAAGCCATGGGCATTCTGGCAGCCGTAACCGAGTGGTACAAGCGCGATCACGAAGCCGAACAGGCCGAGTGGACCTCGTGGATGCACCAGATCGCTGACCGCGTGAAGGGCCTTCCATCGGTGACGACCAAGGTCGAAGAAGTTTTGCCTCTATCCGATCCAAAGGTCGATCTCTCCAACCGCTGCGCAGGCCTAACCATCAGCTGGGACGCGAACACGCTGAAGATCACCGGCACCGAACTGCAGGCGCGTCTCGATGCCGCATCGCCACGCATCATGCTTGACTCTGCCCGGGGAACCCGTCCGGCGCAGATGAAGAGCTCCGTCGGCATCACCTCCTACATGATGGAGCCCGGTGACGTGAAGATCGTCGCCGACGCCATCTACGAGGCCCTCACCAAGCCCGGCCACTACGAAGACCCAGTCGTTCCCACCGGAGCAACAGCCGCCATCGGGGGCAAGTGGGCGGTCACGGTCCACTACGGCCGTGGCACAGGCGACCAGCACTTCGACCTGCAGCAGACCGGCGACGCTATCACCGGCGACCACAAGGGCGAGATCTACAACGGCAAGCTCCGCGGCAAAGTCACCGCCGATCAGGTTCAGATGATGAGCGCCATGCCTGTCTCCGGCGGTCGTATAGGCTTCAACTTCAAAGGCACGGTGCAGGGCAATACCATGTCCGGCACCGTCACCATGGGCGAGTACGGCAGCGCCACATGGAACGCCACACGCGCTTAGCAACAAAGTGGCGCGGGCAGTCTTTTTGTCCGCGTCCACTGCACTGCGGACTGTCTCGGCACCAGCAGCAAGGCAGTCTGAAATTCAGCCTTTTCATAAATCGTTTTCAAGGAGTTTTCAGAATGAAGCTTAAGTATGGTTCTTTGATCTGCGGTTCAACGCTGGCAATATCGCTCTTCGCCGCCGGCGTGGCCCAGGCCCAGCAAGCAGCAGCGCCTGCTGCAGCCGCACAGCCACAACAGCAAGGCCGGCAAGCGCAGGGCCCCGCCCCGTACAAGGAAGCACCCACCGCCTATCAAAATTCAGGCCCCTTCGGCTGCAACGGTTGCATCCCGGACAGCGAGCGTGCCGCAGCAGAGCAATCCATCAGCCGCGCCATACAGACCCAGGCACAGGCAGGCGCAGACGCTCAGGCTGGCCGCGGACGCTTCCAGGCGCAAGCAGGAGCAGCTCCGGGCGCCCCCGGCGGTCAGGCAGCCGCACCAGGACAGCCCCGTCGCGTCGGACCGCCGCCCGTCATCCCCAATCCCCTTCCCTATGATCTTCTCCTCCAGAACGGCCATGTCATCGACGCCAAGAACAATGTCGACAGGGTCACCGATGTAGCCATCAAGGACGGCAAGATCGCCGCCGTCGCCGACCATCTGAATCCGAGGGACGCCGCCAAGGCGATTGACGTCAACGGCCTGTACGTCACACCCGGCATGATCGACCTGCATACCCACGTCTATGCCAGCACCGGTGAGAGAGGCTCCTACGCCGGAGACGAGAGCGTCTGGCCGGATGGCTTCACCTTCCGTAACGGTGTCACAACTGTCGTCGACGCGGGCAGCTCAGGCTGGCGCAACTTCGAAGACTTCAAAGACCACATCATCGACCGCTCCCAGACCCGCGTCCTCGCCATGCTGAACATCGTCGGCGCCGGTATGCGCGGCGGCCGCTATGAAAACAACCTCGAAGACATGAACGGTGAAGCGACCGCCTGGATGGCAAAGCGCTATCCCGGCGTCATCGTCGGCATCAAGAGCGCCCACTTCACCGGCCCCGAATGGAAGCCTTACATCGAGGCTACCAAAGGCGGCGACATCGCCAACATTCCCGTCATGATCGACTACGGCTCCAACCGTATCGAGCGCCCCATGCCTGAGCTGCTCGCAAAGTATCTCCGGCCCGGCGACATCTACACCCACACCTACTCCGGCCTCCGCGGCGAGCAGGATCTGCAGACCCTCGGACCCAACCCCGGAATGCTCGTAGGCCGTAAGCGCGGCATCTACTTCGACGCCGGCACCGGCGGCGGCAGCTTCCGCTTCCGCGTCGCCGTCCCACTCATCAAGGACGGCTTCAAGCCTGATTCCCTCTCCACCGACCTGCACATCGGCAGCATGAACGGCAACACCAAGGACATGCTCAACGTCATGAGCAAGTTCATGGCGATGGGCCTGACCCTGCAAGAAGTAGTGGCTGATTCGACCTGGCATCCGGCGCGCGAGATCAAGCAGGATCAGCTTGGAAATCTCTCGGTCGGCGCTCCAGCCGACGTCGCCGTCCTCAACGAGCAGAAGGGCACCTTCGGCTTCTGGGACATGGACAACATGAAGATGATGGGCGACACCAAACTGTCTTGCGAGCTGACCGTTCGCGACGGCAAGATCGTCTATGACCTGAACGGCATCTCCATGGATGTCTGGAATCAGCCAGGCACCAGCGATCCGCAGATGTCCAGCCACTGGACTCGTTACCGCCCCAGCCCATCGCTGCCCGGGCACCCCGAACTGATTACCCCAACCAAAAAGTAATCAAACCCAAAGTTCGGCGCACGGAAGATCGTGCGCCGAACTTCTTTAAAGCACCCATTCAACTCATAAATATCCATTCCATCGCACGAAAACATTGCGCTGCCATGCTTTGAGGCTATTACGATGCTTGCCCACTCTTCGATCCCGCGCCGGTTATTACTCGGCGCAACCCTTCTCGGCACCGCTGTTGCCACCGCTCAACAATCGACACCGCAGGGACCGACACAGGACGCCGCCCCCCGCCGCGTCGGCCGCGGCCCCATGCCGGCCAACACGCTGCCCTACGATCTCCTCATCCAGAAGGGCCACGTCATCGATGCAAAGAACAACATCGACCGCGTCGAGGACGTCGGCATCAAGGACGGCCTGATCGCCGCCGTAGCCGACCACTTGAATCCCACCGACGCCCTCAAGACCATCGACGCCACCAGCCTCTATGTAACCCCGGGACTGATCGACATCCACACCCACCTCTACGCCTCAACCGGCGAACGGGCCTCCCTCGCCGGCGACGAGAGCGTCTGGCCCGACGGCTTCACATTACGCAACGGCGTCACCACGGCAGTCGATGCAGGCAGCTCCGGCTGGCGCAACTTCGAAGACTTCAAGGATCACATCATTGATCGCTCGCAAACTCGTGTACTCGCAATGCTTAACATCGTCGGCGCTGGCATGCGCGGTCCCCGCTTCGAGGACAACCTCGCCGACATGTCCGGCGAAGCCACCGCTTGGATGGCCAAAAAGTACCCCGGCGTCATCGTCGGCATCAAGAGCGCCCACTACAGCGGGCCAGAATGGACGCCCTATATCGAGGCCGTCAAAGGCGGCAACCTGGCCAACATCCCGGTCATGATCGACTACGGCTCCAACCGTATCGAGCGCCCCCTCTACGAGTTGCTCAATACCTATCTCCGCCCCGGCGACATCTACACCCACACCTACTCCGGCCTGCGCGGTGAGCAGGATCGGGAGACCCTCAAACCCGCCGCCAGCATCCTCAACGGCCGCAAGCGTGGCATCTACTTCGACGCCGGAACCGGGCAGGCCAGCTTCCTCTTCCGGATCGCCGTCCCGCTCATCGCCGCAGGCTTCAAGCCCGATTCCCTCTCCACCGATCTGCACTTCGCGAGCATGAACCAGGGCACCCACGACCTGCTTAACGTCGCCAGCAAGTTCATGGCAAGCGGCGAAACCCTGAAAGAGGTCGTCGCTCAGATGACTTGGAATCCCGCCCGGGAGATCAAGCAGACGCAACTCGGCAACCTCTCAGTCGGCTCGCCCGCAGACGTCGCCGTCCTCCGCGAAGACCACGGCCAAATCGGCTTTGTCGACTGGCAGTTCGTCAAAAAGATGGGCGATACCAAACTGGTCTGCGAACTGACCGTTCGATCTGGAAAGATCGTTTACGACCTCAACGGCATCTCAATGGATACGTGGGATCAACCGGCATCGGCCGATCCAAAGATGGCCGGTCACTGGACGATCTATCGCCCCCGCCCGGCACTGCCCGGGCAGTTGACACCCACGAAGAAGTAGCTGCCCACCGGGACTTTCAGGGGACTGCGAACGGAAACTTTAGGAGGCCGGAAAGCGTATGATATATAGAGCGAGAGAGATACGCTCGTCTGCGCGTCCGGCAGGGAGGAAATGATGGTTTCGAAACTAGGTAGCCTGTTCAAGACGAAAGTGCCTCGTCTCGCACTCGCTTGTGCGCTGACCTGCGGTTCGCTGGCTCTCCACGGAGCTGGTATGACAGCCACTACCGTCAACTGGCAGACGCTTCAGACCCTCAACTCCGATATCCCGCTCGCCAAGCAGAACACCCCCGCACAGCAGCTCGACGGCAAAGTCGTCAACATCCCCGGCTTTATGGTGCCGCTCGAGGACGACTCCGATAACGTAACCGAATTTCTGCTCGTCCCCTACGCCGGTGCCTGCATCCACGTCCCTCCGCCGCCACCGAACCAGATCGTCTACGTGAAGATGAACTCAAGCCAGAAGGTAAAGGTCACCTTCACCGACCCCATCATGGTCACCGGTCAGTTGAAGATCTCCACCGTCGTCAGCCCCTACGGCGACGTCTCCTACGATCTCTCCGGCATGACCGTAAAGCCCTACCAGCAATAACGCAGCAGTAAGCACTGTTCAAAGTAGTAGGTGCACAGTATGAAATATCGAATTGCCGTGTGGGCGGGTTCGGGCTTTCTTGTTGCAGTCAGCTGGGCGCTTTATGTCTTCGCAACGTTCCCACATACTAACGAACGAATGCGGGATGTATGGATCCTCGCCGCGGTAAGCTGCCCCGTCACACTAGTTCGTCATTTCCCCGTTAGCTTGTATTCGGTTCTTGCCGCGAATGCCGCTACATATGCCCTCGTCGGTCTGATCGTAGAAACACTTCGGCGAAACCACACTGGCTATCATCAGGCATAAAGCCCTTACGCTCGAATCTCATCCAGTTCGCTGCTCAACACCTGCCGGACATCCTCCAGCGCGGCGTGGTTGCGCTCAAGACGACTGATCATCAGCGCCCCTTCGAGCGTAGCGATCATTCGATTCGCCAGCCGGCACGGATCCACATCCTTCCGTATCTCACCCGCGCTGATTCCCTCCTGCACGATCCCCATCAACTGCCCCCGCCACTCCCGCAAAGCGCCTAACGCCAGCCGTCGCAGCTTAGGATTTCCGTCATCTGCCTCAACTGCGGTATTCATCAAAGCACACCCACCCGGCACCATCGAAGGCCTCGAAGCAAAGCGTTCCACTACGCGCTTCAATTTCGCAATCGCTCCCTCTACGTCCTTCAGATCATCGCCGCGCCTACCCATCGACAGCCCCCACGCATAGCGAAAGCACTCCGCCGCCAACTCTTCCTTACTCGAGAAGTGCCGGTATAACCCACCTTTTTCCAGCCCCGTAGCTTCCATAATGTCCTGCAGCGAAGCGCCCTCATACCCTCGCTGATTAAACACTGCGGCAGCCTCCTCCACAATCCGGCTACGCGTCCGCTCACCCTTCGTCGTCTGCACATGAGTCATCTTCACTCACCTTCCTCAAAAAATTCCCACCGCAACATCTGAAAGTTATCAAAAAAGACGAATCCTGCGCCATCCGCAAACAATCCTATCCCTAAAGAAACCGTTCGGTCTCTTTTTTATTTCAAAAGAGACCTTTCAGTCTTCTTTATTAGACGCTCAAGGAGTCCAACGGTACCATGGCCACCGCCACCATCGCACCCCCGGCACCCCAGTCTCAAGTCGCCATAAAGCCGGCTCCTCGCGTCAAGCGCCCCGTTATCAATCCCTGGGTCGTCGCCCTCACCGTCACCCTCGCCACCTTCATGGAGCTGCTCGACACCTCCATCGCCAACGTGTCCCTCCCCTACATCGCCGGAGGCCTCGGCCGCTCCTACGACGAAGTCACCTGGATTCTCACCACCTACCTCGTCGCCAACGCCGTCGTGCTGCCTATGTCCGCATGGCTCTCACGCGTCTTCGGCCGCAAGAACTACTACATGGCCTGCGTTGCGCTCTTCACCATCACCTCGTTCCTCTGCGGCATCGCACCCTCGCTCGGCATCATGCTCTTCGCCCGCATCCTGCAAGGAGTCGGCGGCGGCGGCCTCGCACCCGTCGAACAAGCGATCCTCGTCGACACCTTCCCACCCGCCAAACGAGCCTCCGCCTTCGCTCTCTACACCGTCGCCATCGTGACTGCGCCCGCCATCGGTCCCGTCCTCGGCGGTTGGATCACCGACAACTACAACTGGCGCTGGGTCTTCCTCATCAACATCCCCATCGGCCTGCTCTCTCTCTTCCTCACCAATCGTTTCGTCCACGACCCCGAGTCCTACGCCGAAGAACGCAAATCCGTCCGCAAGAACGGTAAACTCTCCGTCGACGGCATCGGCATCGCCCTCATCGGCATCGGCTCCGCAGCCCTTGAAATCCTCCTCGACCGCGGCCAGATCGACGACTGGTTCGGCTCATCCTTCATCACCTCGATGTTCGTCATCGCCATCGTCTGCCTGGTCTCCGCCGTCTTCTGGGAACTCAACCATCCCGACCCCGTCATCGAGTTCCGCCTCCTCAAAATCCGCAACTTCGGCATCGCCTGCGCCTTCTATTTCATCTTCGGCTTCGGACTCTTCGCCTCCACCACCATGATCCCGCAGATCCTGCAGTCGCTTTACGGATACCGCGCCATCGACGCCGGCCTCGTCCTCGGGCCTGGAGCCTTCGTCATCACCATGCTCGCTCCCGCCGGCGCGCAACTCGTCCAGCGGGGCATCATCCACCCGCGCATCCTTCTCCTTGGAGCCGTCATGGTCGTCGGCATGTCCTTCCTCCACTACAGCCACTTCAATCTCGACACCGACTACAACCACTACGCCTGGGCCCGCGCCCTGCAGGGACTCGGCTACGCCTTCTTCTTCGTCCCCCTCTCCGTCGTCACCTACTCGCAGCTCAAACCCGACCAGAACAACAAAGCCTCCTCGCTCACCAACTTCTTCCGCAACTGGGGAGGCAGCTTCGGCATCGCCTTCATCACCACCGTCTCCGAGCGCCGCCAGAACTTTCACCAGTCCACCGTAAGCAGCAACATCGCCGCCTCGTCACCCGCGCTACAGCAAAACATCCACCAGACCGCCGCCTACCTGCAATCCCACGGATTCTCTCCCACACACGCCCTCAACGCCGCCTACGCCCGCGTCTACGAGCAACTCCACGCCCAGACCCAACTCCTCGCCTTCATGGACTGCTTCCACATCATCGGCGTCATCACCCTTATCGCAGCCCCACTCGTCCTCCTCACCAAAAACTTCAAATCAGGCGGCAAAGCCCCAGCCGCACACTGATCCCCAAAATACCGTCCTCTCGACCGAAGCGACGAACAGCATCACCGTTCGTTGCGTAGTGGAGAGACCCCTGTATTTCGCTTTTGCAGTTGCCTACCGACGCGTCAGCCCGCGAATCATCTCCCCCCACTCAGGCCACCCACCCATCAACTCTGCCCGAACCCCCTCCTCATAGTCCTCAAACTCAAACCCCGGACTCACCGAGCAGCCCAGCAGCGCCCAACCCCCACCCGCCACCAGCCTCGATCCCTGCCAAACCCCACGCGGCACCACCACCTGCGGCCGCTCCCCCGCCGCCAGATCCGTCCCAATCACCACCCGCTCGCCCTTCCCCTCCGGATACAGCCGCAGCATCTCCACCGCATCCCCCATATAAAAATGAAACAGCTCATCCGACTTCAGCCGATGTATCTCGCTGAACGTCTCCGGCTCCAGCAGATAGTAGATCGCCGTCCCCGTCCGCCGCGCTCCCCGCATACCGCCCGTCACAAAACCCCGCCGCATCTATCGTCTCCGCCGCCTCATACGTCCGCACAAACCACCCGCCCTCCACAGGATGCGGTTTCAGCCCAAGCAGCCTCTTCACCTCATCAGCCGTCATCTTGCACCCTTCACCCGCGCCGGATTCCCCATCACCGTCGACCCCACAGCCACGTCCCGCGTCACCACGCTCCCCGCGCCGATCACCGCGCCATCCCCCACCGTCACACCCGGCAAAAGAATCGCCCCCCCACCAATCCAAACATCGCGCCCGATCCTCACTGGCCTGCCACTCTCCAACCCACGCCGCCGCGTCGCAACATCGCGCGGATGGTCCGCCGCATAGATCTGCACCCCCGGCCCAATCTGAGCCCCATCACCAACCTCAATCCGGCAAACATCCAGCAACACGCACCCGAAGTTCAAAAACACCTTCTCCCCCAGAAAAATGTTGTACCCGTAATCGCAGTAAAACGGAGCCCGCACAGTACGTCCCAGCCCCAATCCCACCCAGCAACGCCCCCAACACCGCAGCGTCACCCGTAGCCTGAAACCGCCGCAGCGCCTCCTCAGTCACAGCACGCTCCGCCTTCAACTCCGCGTCCTCCGCGTCATACAACTCCCCGCGCAACATCTTCTCTTTTTCAGTCACAGTCACTCCCTCACAAGTGCGAGTTTCACCGCGAAAGTGTATCAGCAATGGAAATACGAGCAGACCGCACCCTCGCAAGGTTTGCGAAACTTAGAGAGTCAACCACCCGTCTTATACGGAAGAAGGCGGAAGAGAACTTCTTCGAGGCACGCCAGGCAGATAGTTACAGAGGAGAACGATGCTAAGTCCCGCCCGAACACGCCTCGCTAAAATCCTCCCGCTGCTACTTTCCTTCGCGATTGCAGCGACTCTGCCAGCCAATGCCGGCAGTCCCGATCTTTCAAAGTACCCTCTCCGCATCCAGGTTCTCGCCTCCACAGCGCATTCGAGGATAGCAACCGATCCATTCGCTCGTTCAGGCCCCGGACAGATAGAAGGCCTCGATATGCCCATGGCGTCGGCCATGGGTGCTCAATTGTCATACGACACGCCAATCTTTAACGGCAGAGGCTGGGGCAACCTCGTCTCGTTGGATATCCCTCAGGCTCTAACGTTTACCTATGACAGTTGCCTCAACAGAATTTCCGCCACCCTGCCGAAAGAGCCTCTCGCAGCGCGTTGGAAAAAATCAAACAAGGGAGCAACGATGGAAGTTCTCGTTCCCTTGGAAGTAATCCCTTCGCCCAAACATCCCGAGCAATCAGATGAAAAGCGCTACGCCAAATGCGATATCCCGGTAACCCTCTACACCTATGTTTACCTTCGTCTTCGCAACGGCTCGATCGTCAGAGTCACAAGACAAGCCTACATAGCGAAGCCAGCTCTGCACGAGTTCGTTGAAGGCCCATCTCCAACCCTCACGCGACGCAAAGATCCGCCAGTTCAAAGTAAGTAGTTTTGTGAACGGCAGCCAGGGCTTCGCAGACATTGATATTCGTGCTCGGAACGATCAATGCAAGCGCGTTGATCGGTACTAACTTGCTCGCTCCCTGCTGGATGAGTGCATCGCCCCGTTCTCACAAGCCGAGAAGTCGATTCGCTGTGGGTTTATACCGACACACCGACTATGTCGCGGGCGCCTGGAGGTGAACCGGCACCAATTTACTCCACTGCTGCCGCAACCGCTTTATGTGCCTTATCGATCTGCGCGAGATCTTCAGCCTTCAAATTCGCTGGTGCAAGCTCGATTTCGATCTTGCTGAGGGAGCCGGTAAATTTGAATGGAGACTGGTAAAGGTTGCTCACTGGTGACCCGGTATCTAACCCCGTGTCAAAGGTCTCGTCTGCGGAAAAACGAGCGTAGATCGTCTTGCCGACACGGCCTTCGCCAACTTTCTTGTCGTTGATGAACATCGTGACTGCACCACCTTTAGCCAAACCACCCCCGTCGTAGGCAAACTCGACGCGAACGACGCTCTTCCCGGATGGGAGATCATCGGAACTGGTCACCCTATAGCGGGCTTGGCCAAACCAGTTGTACTCATATGTGGGCTTTCCATCTTTCACGAACAATGCGTATCCGCCTACAGTACCGCCTGCGGCAACCAGAACACCTTCTCCGGGCTTGTCCACGGATGCCGTGATCACATGCGATTTGTTCTTGATGTTGGCCGCGGAACTTTCAGGAATGCGGTCGGCACCACGAAAATATGTGAAGTGTGTCCGGCCCGCGATGAGGCTCGGCCGCAAGCTTGGGTCTGCGCGTTCTGCGAACCGATCATCGAGAGGCAGCACGTTATATTTGGCCGCCTCAGCCCAGAACAAATCTTGCAACTCGCGCAGTTTGCCGGGATACTTCGCGGACAGGTCATTCGCTTCGCTGAAATCGTCTTCGAGGCTGTAGAGTTCCCACACGTCATCGGCGAAATCGCATGAGCCTTGGTTTATCCAGGGCAGACGCCCGTGACGACAGGCGGCGATCCAACCGTCATGGTAGAGTGCCCGATTGCCGAACATCTCAAAATATTGAGTGCCGCGTGTACCCTTCGCGTTTGGGTCGTCGAAGGAATACATCATGCTCACGCCCTCGATCGGCCTCTGCCACACGCCATTTACCTCAACAGGTTCGGGAATGCCGGCTGCTTCCAGAATAGTTGGCGCAATATCGATGACATGATGGAACTGGGAGCGGATGCCACCCTTGTCCTTAATCCGGTTGGGCCATGAAATAACGATCGGGTTGCGAGTGCCGCCGAAGTGTGAAGCGACCTGTTTTCCCCACTGGAATGGGGTGTTCATCGCCCATGCCCAGCCGACCGGGAAGTGATTGTAGGCTTCCGGGCCTCCGATTTCGTCGAGATGTTGAATGATGTACGCGGTATCTTCCTTTTGGCCATTAAGGGAGACCATCTCGTTAAACACACCATTCAGTGTTCCTTCCATGGAAGCGCCGTTATCGCCGATCTCCCACATGATCAGGGTATTGTCGAGCTGCCCGATCTCGTCAATGCAATCGAGCAGGCGACCCACCTCATGGTCCGTTTGCGCAGTGTACCCGGCGAACGTCTCCATCAAGCGAATTGCGACCGTCTTCTTGTCCGCCGGTAAGGAATCCCACGCCGGGATGTCCGTTGGGCGCGGAGTCAACTTCGTATCGGGCGGGATAATGCCCAACTTGAGCTGACGCTGAATGGTCTCTTCTCGATACTTGTCCCAGCCCTGATCGAACTGACCTTTGAACTTAGCGGTCCATGCCTGAGGAACGTGGTGAGGCGCATGGGTCGCCCCGGGTGCGTAATAAATAAAGAACGGACGGTCAGGAGTAACCGACTTCTCCTGATGGATGTATTCGATGGCCTTGTCCGCCAGGTTCTCATTCAGCGTATAGTCATTTTCCCGGCCCGCTGGCACTTCCATCTCGACGGGCTTATTGCCCTCGTAAAGCGCAGGCTGCCACTGGTTCGCCTCTCCTCCAATGAACCCGTAGAAGTGGTCAAAGCCTTGCATCGTAGGCCAACGATCAAATGGACCTGATACGCTCGTCTCCCAGTCCGCGATGTTGTGGTTCTTGCCAAAAAAAGCTGTACTGTACCCGCTCTGGCGCAAGGTTTCGGCGAACATGGCTTCGTCTTTGGGGATCTGGCCGCTGTAACCGGGGTAGCCACTGCCTATTTCGGTGATGACGCCTGTGGCTGCCGAGTGGTGGTTGCGCCCGGTCAACACCGCAGCTCGGGTCGGTGAGCAGAGTGCCGTGGTATGGAACCGGTTGTAGGTCAAGCCCGCTTGCGCGAGTCGGTCGAGGTTGGGAGTGGGAATCTGGCCGCCGAGGGTACTGCACTGGCCAAAGCCAGCGTCGTCAATCATGATGAACAGTACATTCGGAGCACCGTCAGGAGCCTTGATGAGTGGGATTTTATCCGGAGTGGAGTCCTTGTACGTTTGACCGATGATGCCCCTGAATTTTGGCTCGGGTCGCGGTAGGACCGTTGGCCCTGGGATGTTTTCGGTCGAGTTGGTGGACTGTGGGCTCGGGCTGGATGACGGATTTGCAGCTCTCTCAGGTTTCATTTCTTGTCTGTTCCTTTTCCCGCCCTCAATTTTCCGACTGCTCCGACTCAACTAGCTTTCGATTCAGGCGCTTGGTTTGATGACTAGACCCACTCAGAGTAGGAGCGCCGCGCCGATTGAACAACTGGCAAAACTATGAGACATCCAACTGCCTTGGATTCGCGCTGTCTTCGTATCACGGCCAAATCGTAAGCTGCGATTGGTCAGTTGATGCAAAATCGCCGAGTCACTTACTGGGAAACGTTCCATGGTCGCGCTTCGCTCGAACGAGAACCAGTTTGAGCCGTTCCCGTTCCCTGTCCTTCAGTCTGCCGCTGGCCGCTCAATATGATCCACCACAATCCCATCGACCTCGGCTTTGCCCGGCTTCGGCGTC
Organism: uncultured Acidobacteriaceae bacterium; assembly: GCA_963797415.1. Lineage (GTDB taxonomy): Bacteria > Acidobacteriota > Terriglobia > Terriglobales > Acidobacteriaceae > Edaphobacter. Next base: position 303,379 of record CAWCPB010000003.1, on the reverse strand, counting down.
GTGTCCACGTGGGTCTTCAGCTTCAATTCTTCGGCCAGCATCCCCCGCACCGCCGCCCTGCGAGCGTTCGTGCCCATCTTCTGCCATGTGGCAATGTCTTCCTCCGCTACCTTCGCCTCGAAGTCATACAGGTCGGTTTCAACCCAGGACGGATATCCGCTCAGGATGAACGCGGCCGCGCCCGTGTACGCGAAGTTGATAATCCGAAACACCGGCTGGCAGTGATATGCAACGTAGTCGCCGTCCGCCGGCAGGTCCACCTCGCTCGAATCCCCACCCGCGCACCGCTTGAACGACACCACATCGAAGTGAATCCGCGGCGGCGGTCCAACCACCGTAACGGGCCCGGGCCCGGCCCCACCCCCGTTTGCAGGGATCATCGCCGAAGTGACCAGAGTTGATCCCGACACTGTACTCCCCGCCTTCGTCCCCTTCGCCCCCGCCGATGCAGCGGGAGTTCCCGTCTGTGTAGACGTTGCCACCTTCGCACCCGTCCGCCCGAATACCGATCCGATCGTCTGCCCGGTAGCCTTGGCCGTCCCCGCGGCAGAGCTTGCGGCCGCCGCCGTAGCCGCCGCCGCTTCGGCGGCGGCCTGCGCCAGCCCGCTCTCGGTACCCGCCAGCCACATCACGCCAGTCAGCAAAACTGCCCACGAAACACAAACCACTCGTCTCGTCATCGCCGCCGCCTTCCCTCAATCCAACAGCCTACTCCTCTTGCTACCCCCCGCTCACCTTCACTGCCCTATATTTGCGAATCCCCGCAGCCCTGCCGCGCGCTGTCAAGTTCAAATCCTCTAAACAACTGACCTGGCAAGTTTTATTGTTGCCGATTCCCCACCCTCGATTCGGTACAATTAAAGTATTGCCTAACAACTTGATCTTGGCTTCAGACTCTGCTGCGATCAGCCTAAGTAGCCTGTTTGGAATACTTTACCCATAAAGTCTTTGCTTTGAAGACTTTGCATTTGCATTAATCTGCTAAGTGCCATAGATGGAATACTTTACACACAAGGAGGGGGAGGGGGGTACTCACAAAAACCCAGAAAGGAGGAACTGAAACGATGCTCCGCCCCGGCCCACTAAACAAAAAGAAGCGCATCCATGCCGGATGCGCCTCTCGTAATCGAAAACCAGTCAGCTATTTAGTCAAAGGCTTAGCAGGCGGAAGACTCAATGGCTGCGTCCGAGCCGGAGTCGCAACTGCACCGGTGCTCACCCCATCCAAAGAAGCCTGGAACTCGATAATCTTCTTCAGCGTCTCATACGGAATCGAAGCCATCGGCAGCAGATGACCATTGACGACCAATGTCGGCGTCTCCGTAATGCCCGTATCCTCCGCCAGCTTGATCGAGGCATTCACGGCATCCTTGGTCGCCTGGGTCTGCGAGCAGGCATCCACCGCCGCCGGATCCAGCCCAGCCTTGGTCACCGCACTCTTCAGCGTAGCGTCGCCGGTCTGCGCCGTTAGCGCCGCCTGCGTATCGAATACAGCAGCCGCATACACGAAATACGCATCGTTCTTCTGCTTCTGGACGCAATACCCGTACGCCGCCGCCTTGAACGCATACGGATGAATCTCTACCAGCGGGAAGCTCTGAAACACCACCCGCGCGTTCGGGAAGTCCTTCACCAACTGGTCCATAGTGCCCTGAGTCTCTTTGCAGTGCGGACATTGCAGATCGGCAAACTCAACAAATAACAGGTCTTTGCCCGATGCCCCGCGCGTCGCGCCATCCGCCTTCTCCTGCAACAGCTTCCGCGCCTCCGCAAACGGCGTCGCTCCAAACGACATGATGGAGCTTCCCGACAGCACATGAGCCCCGTCCGGTGTCACGAAGAACTCCGCCGGCTGCACCTTCGCATTAGGCGTATTCTCCGACACAAACACAACAACCTTGCTCACCCCCGGTGCCGCCGTCTTCTGAATCGCCTCCACCCGCCAGATGCGGTTCGTGTCATATCCCCACATCGCCTTCAGGAAAGCGTTCACCGTATCCACTGTCGGTGTCGTCGCCGTAAAGTACTTCGGATTCATCGGCGGAAATGGATCCTGCCGGGGTGCCGTAGAGTCCAGACTATTCAACTGTAGCGGTGTAGTCGGTTGGGGGGTCGTGGTACCCTGTGCCACTGCTATTGCCGGAAGAACCGACGTAATACCTGCCAACATCCAAATTGCAATCTTCAACGAACTTCGCCTCCGCTGCCGCTCTGCGCGCGCAACATCTCCATTACACCTGAACTTTGACCGCAATGGGAAATCTTCGTCCCATTCCGAACGACTTTCGTGTCACCTTCAATACCGGCGCCGCCTGTTGCCGCTTGTACTCACTCCGCTCCACCAGCTGCAACACCTGCCGCACCAGCCCAACATCGACCTCCTGCTCGGCTGCAATCTGCTCCGCCGACCAGTACCGCTCAACATACGCCTCGAGGATCGGGTCCAGCACATCATAAGGCGGCAACGAGTCTGTATCCTTTTGCTCCGGACGCAACTCCGCTGACGGCGCCTTCTCCATCGTCTCCTTCGGAATCACCTCACGCTCCCGGTTCGCATAGCGGCTCAAGCAGTACACCCGCGTCTTCATCACGTCGCCAATCACCGCCAGCGCTCCCACCATGTCGCCGTAAAGGGTGCAGTACCCTGTCGCCATCTCGCTCTTGTTGCCGGTCGTCAGCACCAGCGCGCCAAACTTGTTCGACAGCGCCATCAACAGTCCGCCACGTATCCGCGACTGCAGATTCTCCTCTGCCAGCCCGAACGGCGTGCCTGCAAACAGCGGCTGCAGCACATGCAGATATTGTGCAAACACATCGTGGATCGGCAGCATCTCGAACCGTATTCCAAGATTCTTCGCCAGCCTCCGCGCGTCTTCAATCGACCCCAGTGAAGAGTACTCGCTCGGCATCCCCACGCCGATCACATTCTCCGCGCCCAGTGCCTCCACTCCAATCGCCGCCACCAGCGCCGAATCGATGCCTCCACTCAACCCCACCAGCACCTTGCTGAAACCGCATTTTCGCACATAGTCCCGCGTCCCGAGCACCAGCGCATTCCAGACAGCTGCCGTCTCATCCGTGTCCACCACAGAGCTTCCAACAGCCGAATCCGCAGCCTCACCGACCTCAAAGCAAATCAGATCTTCCACAAACGACGCAGCCTGCACCGCCACCTTCCCATCCGGTGTAATTGCCAGCGAGGCCCCGTCAAAGATCAGGCTGTCATTCCCTCCCACCTGGTTCACCATCACGACAGTTGCGTCGTGCCGCTTCGCCAGCGCCGCCAGCATCTCGCACCGCAAACTCCGTTTATCGAACCAGTACGGAGAAGCCGATATGTTCAGAATCAGCCGCGGCGTCTCCCGCTTTATCTCCGACCTCTTCCCCCACTGCGCCATCAACTGCTCGACCGGATCGACCGGATAGAGTCGCTGCGGCCAGAAACCCTTGTCATTCCAGGCATCCTCGCAGATTGTAATTGCCACCGGCTGCCCTCGTACCCAAGTCAACTCCTGCTGCACAGCCGGCTCGAAGTATCGCTGCTCATCGAACACGTCATAGAACGGCAGCAACATCTTCTGCTGCACGAAACTCACTTTGCCACCATCTAGAACCGCCGCAACGTTCCGCACCCGCTTGCCGATCACCGCCGTAACCGGCATCACCGCTCCGCAAAGAATCGCCGGATAACCAGGTCGGGCACTCAGTTCTGCCAGTTCCTTCAGAACCTCAGCAGACCGCTCTACAAAATCCGTTTTATCTAGAAGATCCGCAGGCGGATATCCGCATACGGCCAACTCCGGAAACATCACTAGGTCAGCCCGCTCAACCGCTGCGCGCTCTGCGAATTCCTGAATCTTCAGCTTATTCCCAACAAAATCCCCGACAGTGGGATTTATCTGCGCTAGAGCGATCTTCACCTTAACAGTGTAAATCCTGCCCACACTGTGCCCCACACGGTCTTGGTCGTCTCTAGCTTCCGGTACCGCTTAGCACGACGCTCACCGTCCGCGCCAGAATCTTCATATCCAGCCAGAGGCTCCAGTTCTCGATGTACGCCGTATCCAGCGAGATATAGCTGTCGAACGAAGGGTCCTGCCGCGCCTCCACCTGCCACAAGCCCGTGATACCGGGCAACACATCCAGACGTCGCAGGTGCGCCAGGTCATACTGTTCCACCTCCGCCGCCATCGGTGGCCGCGGCCCAACCAGACTCATATCACCGCTCAGCACGTTGTAAAACTGGGGCAGTTCATCCAGCGAATACTTCCGCAACCACTTCCCAACCTTCGTAATCCGCGGGTCCTTCTCTATCTTGAACAGCACGCCGTCCCGCTCATTCATGTGCTCCAGGTCGGCCTTTAGATTGTCCGCATCCTCCACCATGGTGCGGAACTTGTAGCAGACAAATGTCCGTCCCTTACGGCCAATCCGCTGCGCACGATAAAAGATCGGCCCCGGCGAGTCCATCCGGACCGCGATCGCAATCGCCAGCATCACAGGTGCGATCACCACCAACGCCAGAATTGACAGCGTTGTATCCAGCGTCCGCTTCAGCAGATACGCGCCGATCGGAAACTCACGCCGATGAAGCGGTATCGTCGGAAACTGCCCCACATACTCCACTGGCGCGTTCCATGCCAGCCCGTCATACAGATCGGGAACTACGCGCACATCAATGCCCACCGCCCTCGCCTCTTCCACCAGGCCGATCACCAGTTTCTTATCCGCCGGTACCGAGAAGAAGATCTCATCCACAAATAGCGAACGCGCCAGCAGAAGGCAGTTATTGATCTCCCCGATCACATCACAATCGCCGGACTCCGCCTCCCGGGCCGTCAGCGCGACGAACCCCTTGAACCGAAATCCAAGATGCTGCAGCGACTCGAGATGATTGCGCAGAGCGTGCGCCACCCGGCCCGCCCCCACAATCAGTACGTTCCTGGTCTCAATCCCCGCCAGGTGCCGCCGATATACCATCTTCCGCCACAACGCCCGACGCACACTTAGCAACACCGCCGTAAATAACACCAGCAGGCCCACCACAATCCGAGATACAGCATCTCCGCGGAACAGATAAAGCGTGCCGCATAGCAGTAGTCCCGCGGTCAGCGTCGCCTGTACAGTCATCCGTTGCTCATGCAGTCCGCTACGGTTTTCGATCGATCCGTATAACCCGTACGAGCGGGTAAAGAAGATCAGGCATACCGCAAACCACGCAATGTAAAACACCAGCACCTGCGGCACAGAGCGGAACAAATACAGATGCGGCACCGATACCGTTCGCATGCGTACATCAGCCGGGAGCAACACTCGGCAACTCAATGCAAGCATGCCCGCCAGGATCGCAGTCAGCAGATCCACTGACGCCCACACCATGCTCGTTATTGAGACTCGCTTCGTCAGTCCCGACTGGGTCGCATACCGGCGATATCCGGCGGCCCGTCGACTGCCCGAAACGATAACTTGTTGTAGATAGTCTGGTGTCGCCACTGCGAACGCCTCTCTCCCACGATAATGCAGTCTGAATCCATGGCCCAAGTTGCCCGTTCTAGCACAACTGACCACCGACTCACTTGTTCATCCAATGCTTCAGTAAAAAACCCAGGGCAGAGAAAGAGTTCCGGTCGGTCAAGGTTTGCACCGATCTCAAAGTGTTCACTTACAGCAGCATACGTTTCACAGACGACTGTTGCAACCATCGTGTGCAATTTTTTGCAGTTAACTAATAAACTATTAACTGCAATAGCATCTTAGTAATGTTTTTTCCCTGATAAGGAACCCGTGATTACCTCGGTAAAACCAATTCATCCATCGTCAGAAACTCTTGCAATACGGGATCCGGACTTCGTTCCATCTCTTCCATCGTCCCGAAAAAATGAGCCTTTCCCTGATGGAGAAAAACTACGCGATCCGCCAGTTTCTTGGCAAATTGCATGTCGTGGGTCACCACAATACTTGTCAGATGCAATTGCTGCTTCAAACGTTCGATGAGGTTTCCCAATAAATGTGCCATTAACGGATCAACCATCGTCGTCGGTTCGTCATACAGCACCGCCTCCGGCTGCGACGCCAGCGCTCGCGCAATTGCCACTGACCGCTTCATCCCGGTCGAAAGATCTGACGGCAGCAGATTCTCCATCCCCGCCACCCCCACCATCTCCAGCAACCCCTTCACTACCTGTAATATCTGGTCCTCTTCCATGTCCCGCCGCTCGCGCAGCGGAAACGCCACATTCTCTCCCACGCTGATCGAATCGAACAGCGCTCCATTCTGAAAGACCATCGTGACCTTCCGCCGGATCGCCTGCATCTCCAACTCATCGAAGCCGCAAATATTATCTCCGGCAACTCGAATCATCCCTCGATCCGGCTTCAGAAAGCCCATCAGCATCTGCAGCGAAACCGACTTCCCCACTCCGCTTCGTCCCAGAATGCACAGCGTCTCGCCCGGATTCACGCAGAAGCTCACATCCTCAAGCACCACAAAATTTCCAAAGGACTTATAAATGTGCTCGAAGGAGATATAAGACCCCGGCTTATTCCTGATCTCCGGAATCTCTTCTGCCGCAGCCTCATTTTGCGCAGCGGCTTGTTCCATAAACTCCCCAACCACAGGAGCCACGTCCGCTGAAACCCCTTCCGTTAGCGCATCGTCCGATACATGCGCCGAGCCCTCTTCATCCGAGCTCTCCACCACATCGCGCTTATCGTTCTCATCCGGACGCCCCAGCTTATCGGACCCCAACCCGCCATCCTTCTCCGCCATGGATCACCTGTCCTCTATATCGCTATTCTCCCATCAGATGCGCGCGAACCCACAAAGCTCTTCGATCCCTCACATTCTAAGTATCCAGCGCATCCAAATGACGTTCAGCCTCCGCAAACTCTTCTTGAGTATTCAAATTCGCAAACCAACGAGAGCAGTTTGCCCGTTGGGCTGCCGAGGGTGAGCGCCATGCCTCACTCCAATCCTTAGCATCCGGGGCATAAAGATCATCCCACTGCATCTCCAAAAACACCTTGTCCACTTTTACCTTTCGCTTGGCTGCAATGTCACCCGCTGCCCATCGAAGCGCCGAAAGCAGCTTGTACTCCCCACGTTCCAAAGAAGCTGCTAGGTACGGTGCAATCTCTCGATGAATGATGAGCAACGCCGGCTGGGGTGCTGCGTCAATGGCAAGCATGGAAAGCTTGATCTCTCGTATTGGCTCGTGCAACACCGACCAAAGCCAATCATCCAGCAGAAACGTCGGCAGAAAAGGCACATCTACCGGAAGAATCAGGTTCCAGTCATACTTTGAGTTCAGGAGTGCCGCTTCAATCCCAGACATCGGACCGCACCCCTCATGCAGATCACTCACTAGAGGCCCGTAATCGTTTAGATCGGAATTGCTCCCTAGAATATGTACCTCCGCACACAACCGCTTCAGCTTCGTCACCGCATGCATCACCAGTGGCTTCCCTGCCAGTTCCAGCAGCGCCTTATCACGGCCCATCCGCGAACTTTTGCCACCGGCCAGCACATACCCTCCGACTGGGGGCAACTCTCCGCGCTTCATAAAAATCATGCCCCAACCAACTCCAGCCACCGCACAATCGACTCGATCCCACGGTAAAAGTTCGCCAAGTAAAACTTCTCATTTGGAGCATGCAGATTGTCATCCGGCAGCCCGAATCCCATCATCAGCGTAGGAACCTTCAGCTTCTGAATAAAGTCACCAACCACCGGGATCGATCCGCCCCCACGCACAAATACCGTATCCTTCGCGAACACCTCATGCATCGCCTTCACAGCCGCCCGCACAAACTCGTTGTCCGTACTCACCACAATCGGCTCAGCCGAGTGAATCAGCCGCACCTCGACCACGCACCCCTTCGGACAGATCGACTCCACATACTTCTTGTAGAGCGCATAGCTCTCCGCCGCCGTCATATCCGGCACCAGCCGCATGCTCACCTTCGCCACCGCCTTCGCCGGAATCACCGTCTTCGCGCCTGTCACCGACGAATCCGCCCGGCATCCCATGCACTTCCAGCGTAGGCCGAGCCCACGTCCGCTCCAGCACCGAGTAGCCCGGCTCGCCCGTCAGCGCCACCGAGCCCACCTCTGCCTCGCGATACTCCTCTTCGTCAAACGGCAGCGCCTTCCACGCCTTCAACTCCTCCGCGCTCGGCGCCGTCACCTTGTCATAGAACCCCGGAATCAGAATCTTCCCATCCGCATCCTTCAAACGCGCGATGATCTGCGCCAGCGCAACAAAAGGATTCGGCGCAGCACCGCCATACATCCCCGAGTGCAGATCGATCCGCGCCCCTCTTACCTCGATCTCCGTATAGATCATTCCGCGCAGCCCCACGCACAACGACGGCAACTCCGGCGCAAACATCTCCGTATCCGAGATCAGCGCCACATCGGCCTTCAACTCATCGCCATGCTCCTCGACGAACCAGGCAATGCCCTCACCGCCAACCTCTTCCTCGCCTTCTATAATCACCCGCACATTCACCGGCAGCTTCCCGCCGCCCGCCACCATCAACGACTCCAGCGCCTTCACATGCATCCACATCTGCCCCTTGTCGTCCACCGCGCCACGCGCATACAGGTTGCCATTCCGAACCTCGGGCTCAAACGGCGGCGACATCCACTCATCCAGCGGCTCTGCCGGCTGCACATCATAGTGCCCATAGCAAAGCACCGTGGGCTTGGCCTTTCCATCGGCCGCAGGCTCCGCATGCAGCCAATCCGCATATACCAGCGGATGTCCACCCGGCCGCTTTGCCGTTGCCGTATCGATCACCCGCACATGCTCCATCCCGATCCGCCGCAGCTCCGCCGCCACAAACTCCGCCGCCCGCCGCACATCCCCCCGATGCTCCGGAGCCGTCGACACCGAAGGAATTCGCACCAGCGCCTTCAACTCTTCCAGAAACCGTTCTTGATTCCCCCGCGCAAACTCCACCGCGGCCTCAACGTTCTTCGCTGCCATAAACTCTCCTCAAGAAATGTACATTCACTCGCCGGATTCCAATAGCTAGGCGAATCACAAGTATCGCATCCGTTCTTGTCCCTGTCGTATCTAAGCCAGGAAAGCGTAAACTACGCTTGCCGAAAGGAGCGAACATGACAACATCTCTGCAAGACGGCACCATGGTCGACAAAATCGCACAGTTCGATCTCCACAAAGAGATCGCCGACTCCGAGCAAAAGAAACCCTGGCCATCCGGCATATACTCCAGAACTCTCTTCAAGAAACATGATCTCCGCATCGTCCTCATCTCCATGCAAAACAACGCCCACATGAGCGAGCACCACGCCGACGGCACGCTCTCCATCCAGGTTCTCAAGGGCCGACTCCGAATATCTATAAACGGCAAGCCGCACGACCTTCCCACCGGCGCTCTCTTCGCCCTTGGCCACTCTATTCGTCACAACGTCGAGGCCAGTGGCGACTCCATATTTCTCTTTAACAATCTCCTGGCCCAGCGCCGAAGAACTTGCCGCCATGAAACACCGAGGCTATGGCTCCTGACTCAGAGTCACAAAAGAAAGAACATCAACCTTGGCTATTAAACTGAAGCGCATCTACCAAGAACCCGCCAAAGCAGACGGCACGCGCATCCTCGTAGATCGCCTCTGGCCGCGCGGCCTGTCCAAGGAAAAGGCCCACGTAGACCTTTGGCTGAAAGACATCGCCCCCAGCACCGAACTCAGAAAATGGTTTGCCCACGACCCCGTCAAATGGCCGGAATTCAAGATCCGCTACCACGCTGAGCTTCAGCAAAACAAGGAACAGGTAGAACTCCTGAAACAAGCTGTGGCCAAGGGTCCGGCGACACTTCTCTACGGCGCGAAGGATGAAGAACACAATGAAGCAATCGTCTTGCAGGCGCTCCTCAATCGCTAGGCCTTGCCTCAAGATTCTCCAGACAGCGCTCCAAAACCGCGCTCAAACCACGCCACCCCACCACTCTGAGCAAGGCTGCCAACCAGGGCATATCGCTTATATTATTGCGATCGAAACATTTGAAGATTGCAACCATCCAATGACATGAACAAAACGTCATCGAATTTGCCAATGCAATAAATCTACTACAGCTTCCCGCACATCCTATAAGAACGTCGAAACGTCTATTGTTAAGACAATAAGTGAACCTATGAATCCTAAAGCGACCCTGCAAATCGGCGTGGCCTTTATGTTCCTGATTCAGTTACTTGTATGCGGCGCCCTTCATGCTCAGATGTTATCCGCCGTACCTTTGGCAAATGCGCCAGGCATAGAGAGCAAAGACGATCGCGGTACCAGTTCATCCAGTTCAGATAACTTTGTCGCTGGCGACGCATCTGCAGTAGATCAAGACCCACCGTCTTCCTCCGACTCAACGCAATCTCAGGGCCAGCAGACCAAGCGCATTCTTGGCATCATTCCCAACTTTCGCGCGGTAAGCGCAAACACTAAACTCCCCCCGCAATCCGCAAAAGAAAAATTCATCACCGCTACACAAGACAGCTTCGACTACTCCTCTGTCTTCATACCCGCAGTGCTCGCCGGCTACAACCAGGCTACAAATGCTACGCCGGAGTTTCACCAGGGAGCCGCAGCCTACGGACGCTACTTCTGGCACTCTTATGTCGACCAGACCATCGAAAACTACTCCGTCGAATTCATCTTCCCTGTACTGACACACGAGGACGCGCGCTACTACACACTAGGTAGCGGCGGCTTTTTCAAACGCACCGGCTACGCGCTTGGCCGCGCCGTCATCACGCGCTCCGACGCAGGCAATGAGACCTTCAACATAAGCGAGATCGTCGGCGCGGGCGCAGCTTCCGGCTTCTCCAACCTCTACTACCCCTCGTCACAGCGCACGCTCGGCAACACCATGGAAAGGTGGGGCGTGAACGTCGGCATCGACGCCGCAACCTTCGCCTTCAAAGAGTTCTGGCCTGACATCAACCGCGCCCTCTTCCACGGCCAATAGTAGTCGATAAAATTACGCGAACGAATCCAGCCGGTTAGTGATGTTCGGATCCCGGCTCCAGATTCTCCAGGCATCGCTCCAACAGCGAGTTCAACGCTTCCACTGATTCCCCGGGAACTCCCCGCCAGAGCCTCGCCTCAATCACCTTCGCCGCCTTCTCCGCGGTCAATAGCAACTTCTCGCCGCTCGGCGTTAGCTCCGCCGTCAAAATCCGGTCGTTCACCCGGTCCTTCACCCGCCGGATCCACCCATCCTCTTCCAGTTGTTTCAGCAGTGCCTGCGCCGACTGCGGCGTCACGTAGCAGGAACGCGCCAGTTGCGCCCCCGAAGCTCCCGGCTCCTCCCGGATGATCTTCATCACCTGCAGCTGAGAAGTCGTCACTCCCTGCGGCCGCAACTGCTCATCCATCTGGCCGCGAAAGTGGATCAGGATCCGCTTCATCATCTGCGCGGCTCGCCGTCTCTCCTGCTGCCAGCTTTTAACACTCCCACGAGCGTCGTTCATATCAGTCTCCTGATATTATATCAGGAGACTGATATGGCAACCGCGACTATCACCGCACCGGCTCTACCAGCCGTCTGGAAGCCCCACCACAATAAGTGGGCAGTCGCCCTCACCGTCACGCTCGCCACCTTCATGGAGGTCCTCGACACCTCCATCGCCAATGTCGCCCTTCCCCACATAGCCGGAACCCTCGGCGCCAGCCAGGAAGAGGCCACCTGGGTCCTCACCAGCTATCTCGTCTCCTCCGCAATCGTCCTGCCCATCTCCGGATGGCTCTCCGACCGCTTCGGTCGCAAGCGCTTCTATATGACCTGCGTCGCGATGTTCACCATCTGCTCGTTCCTCTGCGGCATCGCCAACACCCTCCCCCTCCTCATCATCGCCCGCATCCTGCAAGGCGCCGGCGGAGGAGGCCTCGCCCCCAGCGAGCAAGCCATCCTCGCCGACACTTTCCCCGTCGAAAAGCGCGGCCAGGCCTTCGCCGTCTACGGAATGGCGGTCGTCATCGCACCTGCCATCGGGCCCACCCTCGGCGGTTGGATCACCGACAACTTCAACTGGCACTGGATCTTCTTCATCAACATTCCAGTCGGCATACTCTCCCTCTGGCTTTCCAACCGCATGGTCGAAGACCCGCCGCACCTCAAGCTGCGCCGCGAACAGGCCAAGCACCTCCGCGTCGACTTCATGGGCCTCGGCCTCATCTCCCTCGGCGTCGGCTGCCTCGAGTTCACCCTCGACAAGGGCCAGGAAAAAGACTGGTTTGGAGATCCCATGATCACCACCTTCGCCATCCTCGCCGTCGCCACGCTCGTCTTCTTTGCCTGGTGGGAGTGGCGCCACCCCGATCCCATCGTCGACCTCAAACTCCTCAAGAACCGTAACTTCGGCACAGCCGTCTTCCTGCAACTCATACTCGGCATGGTGCTCTTCGGTTCAACCGTTCTCATCCCGCAGTACCTGCAGGTCCTCCTCGGCTACACCGCCGAGCGCGCCGGCATGGTTCTCTCCCCCGCAGGCTTCATGATGATGATCATGATGGCCGTCGCCGGCCGTTCCCTCGGCAAATTCGATCCCCGCATCATGGTCTGCCTCGGCTACATCGCCACTGCCGCAGGCATCTACAACCTCACGCGCCTCGATCTCAACACCGCCTTCGGAACCGTCACCCTCTGGCGCATGCTCCAGGTCATCGGCCTGCCCTTCATCTTCATCCCCATCAGCACCCTCAACTACGTCGGTGTGCCCAGCAACAAGATGAACCAGATCTCCTCGCTCTCCAACTTCGCCCGCAACCTCGGCGGTAGCGCCGGCACCGCGCTTCTCACCACCTATCTTGCCCGCAGCGCGCAGGTCCACCAGGCCAACCTCGCCACCCACATCATTCCCGGCAGCGTTCCTTACCGCCTCTACATGGACCAGATGAAAGAGATGCTCATCGCACGCGGAATGTCCGCCGCACAGGCGTCGCAAATGGCCGTCGGCCAGGCCTACCTGCAGATGATCCGCCAAGCCTCCATGCTCGGCTACAAAAACGCCTTCTTCATCCTCGCGGTCGTCATCCTCTGCCTGTCGCCTCTACCCTTCATCATGCGGCTCCCCAACAAAGCCGCCACCCCTGACCCTGAAGCACTCGCCGGTCACTGATCGTTGGTCGAAGACGTGACCAAGGCCGCACGCAACTGACGATATGGTCTTCAGATCTTGTTATCGGGGAATCACCCTCACAGGATCGGAGGCTTTGGTGGCCTTGAGCCGCGTTCTTGCAAACACTTCTGATTTGAATCTCTGTGGGTCGATGAGAAAACGAGAGAAAATTATTGAAGATTGCCCCTGACCATAGACCTGATAGTCGCCATCACCGTTTTCCTCGATTGATGACACGTCGCTCCATGAAATGGCCTATTGCGGCATCCACCAGAACTTGCGTTGGATCCCTTGCCGATCCAGAACAATCGTGGACGGCCAACCTAAGGCGATACCCAGAGCAATAGCACCAAGCGCCAACCGTTCCCATGGCTGCGAACTCGGCCAAGTAAAGATCATCACAGCGAACGCTCCGGTAGACCCAAGAAGTAAGATCAATCGGTGGGCAACGAGGCGACAAAAGTTATCCGGTCACCGCTAATGCGAGCCTTGGAACCGAGCGCGATTAGGCCGACCGAAGCGATTCCCACAAAGACTATAGACATCAGCCAAGATGTAGTTGAGTCTGACGTCATCGTTCTCCCTACAACATAACTTACCGCATCATCGCTAACGCTCGTACAAACGCAACCGGCGTCACCGACACCGCGCCTTCAAACGGCCTCGCCAGATCCGCAATCGAAGCCAGCGCCACCGCAATCACAAACGTCAACGCCAGAACCTGGCAGTAATGCAGCCACTTATTGTCATTCCCCAGCAGGCAAGCAGACCCAACCGTCACTCCCGCCCCCACCACCAGCAAAAGCCACAAAATTCTCGGCAACCGGTCTCGCATCTCCTCCTCCCGCAGATTGCGTCTCTCCGAAAGTTCTTTCAGCGCGATTCGTCAAATGGTCGACGCTGACGCTTTCGTCGCCAGATCTTCATCTCCGCCAGCACCTTCCACATGTCCTTCGACACCAGCTCGCTCGCCTGACTATCCTGCTGCACCTGCATCGCCGGCCAATCTTCGTTGATCGTCGCCTCCGCATACTTCACCCCCAAAGCATGAATCGACTCGCGCGCCGGAGAAGGCAACCCCGCCCCAATCCGCGAAACCGTTACCAGTGACGAGGCCTCCAGGTTCGTATTGATCTCCGCCGCGCGAAAGTCATTCCATACCGTAAACAGCATGAACCCAAGAATCACTCCATACGTCGTTCCCAGGATCCCCAGTTGCCATCCCGTCACATCGTTCACCAGCTTCCGGCTCGGAATCGGCCATACACGATTCAGCACAGCTACCGATCACTATCGACATCACCATCGCCACGATGACAAGAAAGGCGCTCTGCGCATAGCTCAACATAGACAATCCCCTCAATCCAAAGATTTCACCGGCAAGTCAGATCCCGAAGTTCTCGGCGGTCACTAATTCTCACATAACCACCTTTGCACGGAACTCATCTCGCTCGCCCTGCGTAGAGACTTCTGTAACCCGTGAAAGGCGGTCCACCGTGGATCTTCCCCGGTCTCCATCAATACGCTTAACTGCAGCACCTATGCCTGGGCACCAGCGCCAACACTCAGACATGCTTCCATGGAGGTGCGACGCTCCGTACCCGCGCATATTCGCACGAAATCAACATGATCTCCAAGCCCCTCTCACTTGAACAAGAAGATCGCGCGTTGCCTGACCGAACTCCTCGTCCCAAAGGGCTACGCCTCGCGCGAACTCTTCGACGAGCTCCTCGTCCAGGCCGGCCGCACCCTCTCCCTCGACGAGTTGCTCGTAACCTACCCCCGCACCATCTCCGACGCCCTGCAGCTCTCCTCCTTCCACATCTTTCTCCGCGAAGAATCCGGCTACCTTCCACAAGGCGCCACTCGCGACATCGCCCCCGGCATCTCCTTCCCCGCCAGCTGTGCCACTGTCTTCCGCATGAAGCGCGAGCGCAAGCCATCCCCCTTCCGCCAGCATCGCCCCGACGCCTGGCAGCTCCTCGCCACCCCACAGGAGATCGCCGCCCTCAACGCCCTCGGAGCCCAGCTCCTGCTCCCCCTCGAAGGCCGCACTGGCCTCATGGGCTTCGCCACCCTCTCAAAATCCGAAGGCAAGCCCTTCCAGCGCCACGAACTCCGCTTCCTCCGCGACCTCGGCCTCCAGATGGGCCATGGTCTGGAGACCGCCCAGCACGTCCACTCCCTCAGCCAAGAGGCCGTAAGACGAGCCAAAGTCACCCGCGAGCTCGATCTCGCCCGCGAAGTCCAGGAACGCCTCCTCCCGCAATCCTTCCCCAAAGTTTCCGGCATCGATACCGCCGCCAACTACAAGAGCGCCGAAGAAGTCGGCGGCGACTACTACGACCTCTTCGTCACCACCGGAGGCCTCCTCTGCTGCGTCGTCGCCGACGTCAGCGGCAAAGGCGTCTCCTCCGCGCTCCTCATGGCCACCCTGCGCGCATCCCTCCGCAGCCTCATGATCCACCACCGCGAAGACCGCGCCACCGCCGTCATGGAGCACCTCAACCGCCTCCTCTACGACGCCTCCTCCGCCAGCCGCTACGCCACCCTCGTCTTCCTCGTCTACGATCCCTTCGCCCGCACCATCACCTACGTCAACGCCGGCCACAACCCGCCGCTCCTCCTGCATGGCAACCAGGTAACCAAACTAGAGCGCGGAGGCCCCGTCCTCGGCCTCCTGCCCAACGCAACCTATCAGGAAGAGACCCTCCCCTTCGACATCGGCGACACCCTCACCGCCTACACCGACGGAATCACCGAAGCCATCAACCCTCGCGGCGCCGAATGGGGCGAGCAAGGCCTCCTCACCACCCTCCTCAAACAAACCAACCCCTCCGCCGCCGCCAGCGTCGCCGGCATCCTCTCCTCACTCCAGACCTTCACCAGCGGCACCCCCCAGGGCGACGACATGACCCTCCTGGTCCTCCGCAGAACCGACTCCCCCTCCTGACCTTTTGCCGTTGTTTTCTCATCGTCGCCCCAAAAACCGTCATCCTGAGCAAAGCAGCTTGCGCACTTTGCAAGCTGCGCAGTCGGAGGACCCCGATACAGAGAGTCTGACCGTAACCGCCCATTCCTTTCCAGCCAAAACGTCCAACCGCTTTTGCCTTTCGGCAGTGGGTTAGTTTTGGAGTGAATGACTGAAGTTGCCGAAAACTCGACATTGCAGGCAGTTCGAAGATTACTTCCGACTTGCCCGTCACTCACCCGCTACCCATCCGAAGCACGTCCATCAAGAACCCCCTGGAATTCTTCGTAACATCGCTCGACGTGCGTATGCCACTAGGCGTATACCTTGCCTACCTCGAGGCCAGGCGACTCGGACCCGGGTGAAAGAGGAGGTTAATTTAATGCAGTACATGATTACGTGGAACGAACGTCCGCAGGGCTCGCCCATCGAGTACGAAAACGCACAGAAGCGAATTCTGGAGGTCTTCAGCCCGTGGAAGGCGCCGGCCAATTTCAAGATCCAGTCGTTCGTCATCCGCGTCGGCGATTGGGGCGGATATATGTTGATGGAATGCGACGACCCGCTCGAAGTGCATAAGTTCTGTTCGATGTTGCCCGCTTTCACGTTCGAAGCTCGCCCTGTCATCCCCGTCGCCGACGCCATTCGCGTGGAACTCGAAGCGATGGCCTACCGCGATGGACTGAAAAGTAAGTGAAGCCAGCTCGGCGCTGACCCTGACATTCGTCCGAACGTAACCAGCCATTCCTTTCACCCAAAACGTCCACCCGTTCTGCCTTTCGGTAGTGGGCCAGTTTGGAGTGAATGACTGAAGTTGCCGAAAACCCGACTTTGCGGGGGTGTCACCGTTGCTAAACACAAGCGCGTTTATCGAAGCACCCGCCAGTAAGAATGGCTCCTCGCCCCGCGGAGCGGTAATATCACCTGTGCAGTCCCGAATCGACAGCGTGTGTTGCCAGAGGCAGGGACCGATCGATTTATAAGGAAAGGTGATCCGATGTCAAATTCTCTAAGCACGACGAAGCTTACACGAAGAGGCTTTCTCCGCACCCAGGCCGCGTTGGCGGCAGCAGCAGCGGCTCCCATGCCGGCTCTGGCACTGGCAACTCACGAAAAATCCGCAGCGGCCGTGGACTACTATGACAAGCTCGGCGTGCAGACGTTCATCAATGCAGCAGGCACGTACACCGACCTTAGCTCTGCCTGTATGCCGGAGCCCGTGCAGGAAGCCGTTGCGCTTGCAGCCAAGAAGTGGGTGCATATCCGGGAGCTGCAGCAGAAGGGAGGCGCCTACATCGCCAACCGTCTCAAGGCTGAGGGTTGCTGCATCAGCGCCGGAGCAGCCTCGGCGATAACGTTGGCCGCAGCGGCTTGCATTCAGGCGGCCAATAACTGCCGCCCGATCGACATTCCGCGTCTCATCGGCACGCCTAAATACCCGAAGAACGAGATCATCACGCAGACCCCGTATGGATACGACGAGGGGATGGTCATGTGCGGCGCGAAGATTGTGGTCGTGAACACGCTAGAGGAGTACAAGCGTGCTTTCAACGAGAACACCGTAATGACCAACCACGAAAACGCAGCCGAGGTGGTGAAGATCCCCGTGGAAGATTGGCTGGCCGTGGCGAAAGAACACGGCGTTCCCTGCCATCTTGATGCCGCGGCAGACATGCCGCCGGTCTCGAATCTGTGGACGCTTGCTGAGAAGTGGGACCTGGTCTGCTTCTCCGGCGGCAAGGGCATTCGCGGCCCGCAGAGCGCGGGTCTGTTGTTGGGCAAGAAGAAGTACACCGACCTCGCCAACAACATGCTGCCTCCGGTAGAAGGTGTGGCACGCGGCATGAAGGTGGCCAAGGAGCAGATCGTCGGCATGGTGGCAGCGGTGGACTGGATCCTCTCGCAGACCGATGAGAGTCTCTTCAAGGAGTCCAACGACCGTCTCGCCGTGATGGCCTCGATCCTGAAGGACGTTCCCAGCGTGAAGACACGCGTGATCGTCCCTGCGGTCGCCAACCACTACCCGCAACTGGTGGTGGAGTTCGACCCCAAGGTGATCGGAGCAACCCCGAGAGAGATCAAGGCACGCCTCGCCACAGGAAATCCGGCAATCGAGATCAATCCGCACACGGGCTCCACGAGGGCCTCGCAGGGCGTGGACCCGCTGCCGAATGCGCTCGTCGTCACCGCAATGTTGCTCTTCCCAGGCCAGGACAAGATCGTCGGCGAACAGATCCGCAAGACGCTCAAGGATCCCAAGTCAGTGGGCATCTACGATCCGGCGGCCAGACCGAACAGAGGCTAACGTGATGCCACGCCCAAACGGCAATGCGCTCTTCGTACGAACTGAGGTATTGTCGGCTATACGGAAGTTTCAAGCTGAGCTCGAAATCGACGGTACCGTCACTCACTTGGATTAGTCCCGAGAAGTCGGCTTATCGGCAGTGATCCCCAAGAAATCAACAGCAGTTCCCGAAAAACGGGGTTGTCGGTAACTACACAGGGCCAGCCTCGAACCTTCCGACGTGACTTTACCGGCTATACGGAGGATCACTTCCGTATAGCCGATAAAATATTCTCTTTTCAGCCGCAAAGTGGGTCTATAATGGGCGGCTGATTCTTTCAGGCCCCAAATCCTCTCGCACGCCGAAGGTCACTATGATTTCAACTGCAAGTCGTTGGATCATGCTGGTTGCTATCTCCCTTTCAATTTTCACAGGCTGCAGCGGTAGTGGCTCTCCCGCCTTTGCCCCTCCAGGCAATACTCCAGGCAATACGGCCGCATTTTACTTCCCCGCCCCCTTCGACACCACGCTCGTAGGCAACACCGATAGCACGTTTGCGAATTTTGGACCATCAGGCACCGTTGCGGTCACGATCACCTCCGAAACTATCTCCGGGGCAGACGCTCAGTACTTCACCTCGACCAGCAACTGCGCCAGAGTCGGCGGGCTCTCCGTCAACAGCGCCTGTTCAGAGACCCTTACTTTCACACCCACAACAGTCCGCTCCTACTCCGCGAACCTCACCATTGTCGACAGCGCCGTCGGGTCCCCGCACGTCCTCTCCATCGCCGCCACTGCCACCGCGTCGCCACCGGCCGTGGATTGTTCGGTCAGCACTAACCTTTGCCCGACCATCAGCATTCAGGGAGATCCAATCGCAGCCGGCCTGTTCCACGGCTACGCTGACCCCGCGGTTCGAGAGGGTACGTCCAACGTCTTTCTTGCCTACGGATGGCCCCATACGCTCTCCGACGGGACCCACGTCGTCGACATTCATCTGGCCGAAGCCCCCTTTAGTCTTGGCCCTGTGGTCACAAATTACAGCTATGTAGGACCCCTCTATCAATCCACCACATCCACCCAGACCGTCACCAGTGCCTACGCCTCCACCAACGACACCTCCGCCGAGACAATCGACCTCATAGACTTTGTCCCTTCCAGCGATATCGTCGGGGGGGTCGTCACAGCGGAAACCTGGGTCCAGGCCCACGTTAGCTACCTTGTCAAGCCACAAGCTGACATCTACGCCCAGTTCACCCCCACCAGTGTCATCAGTGTCAGTTCCCTTCAGTTGATGCCCCCCTCCGCCTCCAATGCAGGAACTACATTGCTCGGCATCGCAACCGCGCCCGAAGCCCGCCTCGGAGCCGCCGGCACCGACGCCTCCCGCAACGTCACCCAGAACCTCTCCAGCCTCAGCTCAGCCTCGAAGAACTGTGTCAGTTTCTCGCATCCAGCGCTCTGGTACTCCTACTTTGGGACCGGAACCCTCTACCTCGCGCTCGAATGTGTCGAAGCCCCGGGCAGCACCGACGCCCACCAGTACTCCCACTTCCTCTACTCCACAACACCCACTGGCACCGACGCCTCTAAGTGGACCTGGGCCTACGTCGACGAGTTCGCCACCCCCGCCCAGGCAGTGAAGCTCGCAACCGCGGAAGGCGCATCCTATACCTTCTTCACTGGGCTGAAATTCGCCATCACTCACGTAAACCAAGCGTTGAAGGACCGCCTTCTGATGATCGTCTCGCCCGCCGCACTCGCTCCTGCCGGAGCTGTTCAACCCATCATCCAATACGGTTGCCGTACACTTCTCTCCGGCAACATCAACCAGGTAGGCACTTATCTCCTCAACTCCCCAGCCGTGAGCTCCTTCCTCCTCGACGCCAACGGCGCTCCTCTCGACGGCGGCAAGGCTACAGAGAGCGACCTTTACACCGGCGCAAACGAAGGACCTGGCTCCTGCACCTTCGACTACAACGCGGGCATGATGATGAACCGCAAGTCCGAAGCCGACCCGGCCCAGGGTTTCTACACCTATCCCGTCTCAACAGGACTAGCTCCCAATACCTTTAAGTAAAGGCCGAGTCCGCCGCTGCACCTCCACAATCCGAGGCAGCCACCGAAAAGCCCAGGAAGAAAGCCTCCTAGTCGTTCGGTCCGCTGCTACACGCATCGCACCCTTCGCTCGTCCCCGGGGTGGGTTGCCCCGGGATTCAAACTGGCCCACTTCCCGCCTATCTCCCACTCACCGCCAGTTATCTTGACAAGGCAACGACCGGGCGTCGTTAGAGATGTCAAGCCCCCCAACCCGCCAAACCCGCGCCAATCCAGCGCATTCACGTGGCGTAGTAGTTCCATCCCATCCGCTATACTGGATACAGAGATATCAAAAGCCCCGGCCACGCGCCGGGGTTTTTGTCATAAGAAACCAGTAAGCCCATTCGATGGAAGACTTTACGTGTAACCGCTTTAGATGGAATACTTTGCAGCCTGTGGAAATCGCAAACTGCTCAATAAAATAGACTTAGCTACACCACCCCCCCCGGGGGTACCCCGAACCAAGGAGGAATCGATCATGGATCGCAGAAAATTCTTGAAGGCGTCCACTGCCCTCGCAGCCGGCTACGCCGCCACTCCAGATCATCTCCTCGGGATGGATCAGCACATCACCCGGGAGGACCACATCTCCCCCCAACCAATAGCCGCCGCCCAGGCCGGCCTCACCGCCGCTGACTGGGACGGATACAGCGGCATAGGCGACTACAAAGGCTCGAACGGCAACACCTATTCGGTGATGACCGCCGGCCACGGAATACGCGACGGACTCTACAACATGTCCTTCCGTGACGACGACGTGGTCGAAGAGACCTACGACTGCGTCATCGTCGGAGGCGGAATCAGCGGACTGGCGGCGGCCCAGACATTTGTCGAACGCAACAAGCAGGGCACCTGCCTGATCCTCGAAAACCACGAGATCTTCGGCGGCGAAGCGCGCAGAAATGAGTTCGAAGTAGACGGCCATCACTTGATCGCACCCCAAGGCTCGGCAATGTTCTTCCCCACCCTCAAGGGTTCTGCCCTCCAGGCCTTCTACGACTCCATCGGATTCGACGGCAAAGGCCTCGACTACCAGACGGAGGCAGGCGGCGCAGAGAACATCCATGTAGCCAAGACCTCCTACGCAGGAACCGGAAAGAACATGGGCATGTACTTCGGAAAGATGTTCGGGCATCCCGAAGGCCTCTGGGTCACGGACCCCTGGGGCAAGAAGCTGGACGGAACTCCCTTCCCCGCAGACGTGAAGCATCAACTACTCGCTGCAAGCAAGCCTAAACAGATCCCCGAACTAGACCCCAAAGCGTGGGGCGACGAAGCATGTCACCGTTTAGACCGGATGACCCAGGAAGACTTCTTCATCCAGCGCGACGGCCTCACCCGCGAGACGATCCGCACCTACATGCCCTACGCCTCCTCAGGCGCCGGAGCATCCGCCGACGTGATCTCCGCAGTCGCCGAGGCCGCTCCCGACCTCATGTTTCCGTGGGACACCAGCCAAGGCAGCCAGATGTTTCCCGGCGGCAACACCGGCATAGCGCGCTACCAGGTAAAAGCACTCATCCCCGACGCGATCCCCGGCCCCCTTACGCTAAACGGCGTCTGCCGTGCATCGATCAACTTAAAAGCACTCGACCGCCCTCATCAACCAGTCCGCATTCGCCTCGGCTCAACCGTATTCGCGGTCAAACACGAAGGCGATCCCGCTCTGGCGAAGAACGTAGGCATCCTCTACATGCACGAAGGAAAGCGCCATCGCATCCGGGCACGTTCCGTAGTCATGGCAGGCGGCTGGCCCACATGGCGCACGATCGAGGATCTACCCGCCAGCACAGCGCGAAGCGTACCAGCAGTTCTTCCGCATGCCATGCTTGGTAGCAAACATAGCTCTCACCAACTGGCGCTTCCTCGCCAAGGCAGACATCAGCCAATGCAAATGGTACGAAGGCCTGGGAGAATCCTTCGCACTGCGAAGGATGCCGACCTTCGGCTACGCCGGGCCAACCATCACCCCGGACTCCCCAACCGTAATCACACTGAAGATCTACTTCACCGAACCGGGCCTGCCCCTCTCCCAACAAGCCGCCCAGGGCCGCATGAAGCTGCTCAGCACGCCCTTCTCCGAATACGAGCGAACCCTGCGCGAACAATTCAGCGCAATGTTCTCCCGCTGGGGCTTCGACGCCAAAAAAGACATCGGCGGCATCATCCTGAACCGCTGGGGTCACGCCTATCTGGTCGCCCAACCGGGATTCTTCTTCGGCACAGAGAACAAACCCGCCCCGCGCGAAATTCTCCGCCGCGAACCGTTTCATCGGATCGCATTCGCCAACTCTGATCTCTCCGGCATCATGGACCATCGCGCGTCGATAGCCGAGGCGCAACGAGCGGTCGCTCAACTGACGTAAAAAACTGAACTACCCCTTCGGCAGGTCCTTACCCGGCTCATACACCGGGCAACCCGTCGTCGACGGAGGCTCACGATCGGGCAGAATATCCTTCCATATCCGCAGGTAGTTTCCGCCGACGATCATACCGATCTGCTGGTCGGTAAAGCCTCGCTCCGAGAGCATCGTAAGAAAGTTCTCCCAATGACGGCGCATCGTCTCAGCCTCAACGCCGCTGAAAGTCTGACCCTTCGAGTAGCCGGGAATAAAGTGCGGATCGGGATTACCGACATCGTGACCCAGCCACCCCACCCCAATATGCTCCGGCCCAATTTTCTTGGCGAGATACTCCACCTCATCGCCCAGCATCTTGTACGGAGTAACGCCGACGATATATCGAATACCAACGATACCGCCAGTCTTCGCAATCGCCGTTACCTCTTCGTCCGTCAACTCCAGCGGTGTATTCAGGAACGGATGCACGTTCTGGTGCGTCGATACAACCGGCTTCGTCGACACCTCGCAGGCATGCAGCACGCCATTGCCCGCCAGATGCGACACCCCAACCATCATGCCCAGGCAGTTCATCTCCCTGACGACGGCAACCCCAAACTCCGAGAGCCGCTGGCCCATGTGGCCCTCCCCCACCCCCTGCCCCAACATGTTCCGCCCATTGTGGGTAAGCTGCAAGCCGCGCATGCCCAGGCGAAAGAACTGCCGCAGTAAAGCCATGTACCGCTCCGGGTTATAGCCAGGCTCGGGCTCATTGTCCTGCAGCGACGCGCCTCCCTCCATGTCGAGAAAAATTTGCACATGGCCGTGAGCGGGCTTGTCCGGTACGTCCTGTTTCGTGCGGATGATGCTCACCTTGCCATTGGTCTTTTCGACCTCGGTCAGCAACATGTCCAGCGTCCGCATCGAACCCTCAAACAGCGGATCGCGATCGCCGCGTTCGGCGATCGAATCGCCTCCGCAGGGCATAATGACGACGCTGTACCCACCCGCAATCAGCCGCGGCGCGATGAAGTCGCGCAGCGGGCTCCACTGCTTCGGATCGCTGAGAGCGAAGCGCCCGTTGAACTCCCAGATATCTCGATGGCCTTCGACGATGATGAAGTCCTCCGGCTCTTTTTGAGTGGCCGCGGCCAATTTTTGTGGCATTATGCTGGAGAGCGTCGCGCCTCCGAGCAGTGTGCCAGAGGTGGTTAGAAAGTCTCTGCGGGTACGTTGTGGCATGGGATTACTGTACTCAAAAAAGAGAACAGACAAAGACGAAATGCTGGGCTGTCTACTTCGAAACAAACGGGCGGTCTGAGCCGTCAGCTTTTTGGCGGAGGGTGTAGCAATTATGATTCGGCTTTTATCTGTGAGGAGAAGAGACCCTCCCCCTCCCCTATCTTGGCGATAAATTACTTGTAATGATGGGCTTACGGGTGGGTAGCACCTGCAAAAATGTCATTCTAAAGGGGTTATCGCTAAATTTGTGCAGCCAAAGGGCTTAGCTGTTTTTTTCTTTCTCATGTAAAAAAGCCCCGGCGTCCGCCGGGGTCTTTTGATCTCTATATCCAAGTATACCGGATGGAGTGAAACTAGTACGCCAAGAGAATTTGCAGGACTGGCGCGGGATTTCGTGACTTTGGGGCTTGACCGGTCTTTGGCTGTCGCCCCTTTTCGCTTGCCCTCAAGAGGGACGAGAACGACGCTCAAGATCCGGCTGCTCTTAGGATTTGTCAGCGTAAGAGAAGTAGATAAACGCCGATGCCGACGCCGAAGATGGAAAGGATCAGGGCGAGAAGGATGGCGCCCCATGAAAGCCGCCCGGAGGTCCAGGTGTGGAACTTGAGTTCGCGGCGTGACATGCACGTGTCGGGCTATCGAACCGACGTTGACGATTGTGCCGAGTGCCACCAAGGCAACACCGCCGTAGACGGATGCACCGGTGGAGTGGACGATGGTCTGGGCAGAGGAATGGAAGACGAGCACCTGCTGTTCCTGAAACTGGCGTAGGAAGAGGCCGAAGCGTGCGACCGCGAAACCGACGCCCATGAGCCCGAGGCCGGTCCGGATCCAGGCGAGGAAGGTTCGCTCTTCGGCAAAGTAGGTTCTTGGATCGTCGTCTATGTCAGGCATATCGTGCCACCGCCCAGGTAATATCGCTACGATGTAATGGTCTCGGGAGCGGGAGCTTTATAGTCATCGCGATCGGTCATCTCCATCAGGGAGGCTAGCTGAGCGGCAAAGTCAGGATGGAGGGCGTGGGGATGGTAACGCCAGGTCCAGTTCCCTGCTCCGGCGGCGGGGGTGTTCATACGGGCTTCGCTGCCGAGGTGCAGGACGTCCTGCAATGGGAAGATGCAGAGATAGGCGACAGAGCGGGCGGCGGCTCGCACCATAGCCCAGACGATGTCGCCCTCATGGTGGATGGCCTGGAGATAATTTTGCACATTGGTACGCTCTTCAGGATTGAGATCGTCGCGCCACCAGCCCAGCGTGGTGTTGTTGTCATGAGTACCGGTGTAAGTGACAGTATTGGGGACGAAGCGGTGGGGCAAGTGGATGTGCGCGCCGCGGTCGGAAAAGCCAAACTGGAGGACTCGCATGCCGGGCATGTTGAAGTGCTCGCGAAGTTCGTCGACGTCCTTTGTAATGAGACCGAGATCTTCGGCGATGAAGGGGAGTTCGCCGAACACGTCTTTGAGGCGCTGGAAAAGCTCAAGGCCGGGTGCCTTTACCCACTGGCCGTTGATCGCCGTCTCCTCTTCGGCGGCGATGGACCAGAAGGCTTCGAAGCCGCGGAAGTGATCCAGTCGGATCGAGTCGTAGAGGGTCAGGCTGCGGCGAATGCGTGCTACCCACCAATCAAAGCCGCGCTCCCGGAGCAGGCCCCACTTGTAGAGTGGGTTGCCCCAGCGCTGGCCGGTAGCGGAGAAGTAGTCGGGCGGGACACCTGAGACGCGGGTGGGACGGAGCTGATCGTCAAGCTCGAAGACCTCGGGGTGAGTCCACACATCGGCGCTGTCGTAGTTGACGAAGATGGCGACGTCGCCAAGGATGCGGATGCCACGCTCAGCGGCATAGGCCTTAAGGGCACACCACTGCTGATCGAAGAAAAACTGGATGGCCTGCTCGATGGCCAGGGCGCGGGCGTCGTTATTCAGGATAGCGGTCAGTGCATCGTCCTTGCGGCGGGCGTACTCCGCAGGCCACTCGTTCCAACTGGTGTAGTCGAAACGACGGCGGAGCACATTGAACATGGCATAGTCAGGGAGCCACGAGAGGTTGTCCTGACAGAACTTCTGGTAGTGAGCGCGCTGTTCGTCTTTGGCGCGATCGAGGAAGTTGGCGGCGGCCTCCTCGATGAGAGGGAGCTTGAGTCGCATGGCTTCTACAAAGTCGGCGGGCCCTTCGTGGCCAGGCAATCCTCTGATGAGGTCGTGAGCGATCCAGCCTTCTTCCGCCAGGCGCTCCATGCTGATAAGGAGTGGATTGCCGGCGAAGGCGGAGAGAGCCGAATAGGGCGAGCTGCCGAATCCAGTGGGACTCAGAGGGAGTACCTGCCAGAGACGCTGCTTTGCAGCACCGAGAAAGTCGACAAAGGCGTACGCGGCCGGACCGAAGTCGCCGACGCCACCGTAAGAAGGAAGTGAGGTTACATGAAGCAGAATTCCTGATAGTCGATCCTGACTGGCCGGTGCCGCGCTCATACTCCCCCTGGTGCTGCTTCAAAAGCTGCCTTGAACCCTATGATGCCTGAACCGCATCACTGTGCTGCAAGATAAAAGGGCCTACCCCTTGCCGCGAACGGTTCAGGGACAGACCCTTGTATAAGGTATGTGTAATCTTAGTTGCCGAGAGGTGAGCCCGGGGTGGAGGCGGGCTTCTTCGAGAAGACCACCGCTCCACTCTTCTGGTACTTCTCTGCCAGAGTTCCGATGTAGATGCGGAATATCTCTTCGCGCTGGGCGTTGAGAAGCTGTTCGCGGGTCTGGTCGAAGTTTTTAGCGATGTCGTCGGCGGTCGGCTCCTGCTTGTCGAGCACGCTTATGACGGCACCTTTGTCCCCAAGATTCAATGGGCCGGTAATTGCTCCCTTAGGCAGCGTGAAGGCAACGGACGCCGGACCCGCCATGGCACCGAGATCAGGGACCTGACCATCGTGGCCAACGAAGTCACTGGTCTTAACGGGGATGTTCATCTCGGCTGCAGCCTTCTTCAGATCGTTGAGGACCTTGGCGCGATCATCGAGCTTATTGAGCTGCGCGTTGAGCATTTGAGGGACCTGCTGGGCGCGGTAGTCGATAAGGATATTGGCCTTATAGTTTGCGTACTCCGGCGCATGGGCAGGCTTGATGTCGACAACCTGGAAGATGGCGAAGCCATCCGAGGTGGGAACTGCCGCAGGCGCGCCACCCTTCGTGGCGGTAAAGGCCTGAGCAAGCAGGGGGGCGCCGTCCGAGAGACCCGGGATAATCCCATTCTGGGGAACAAAGTCTGTACTGACGACATGCAGGCCCTTGGCGGCAGCGGCCTTGTCGAGACCCTGCTGCTTTGCCTGGGCGGCGATCTGGTTGGCGAAGTTCTGCTCGGCTGCGCCAGCCTTCTGCTGCTCAAGCACCGGGAGTATCTCCGACTTCACCTCTTCAAGAGAACGCTTATGCGCAGTCTTCTTATCCTCGACCTGCAGGATGTGATAACCGAACTGGGTCTTGATCACGCCGGAGGTCTGGCCGGGCGAGAGTGAGAAGGCTGCCTTATCGAACTCTGGGACGGTCTTGCCCGGATCGAGCCAGCCGAGTTCTCCGCCCTGGGTTTTGCTGCCAGGGTCGTCGGAATTCTTGGTGGCGAGTTCGGCAAAGTTGCCGCCGTTCTTGATCTGCTTCAGCAGGTCTTCGGCCTTTGACTTGGCAGCGGCATCGGTCTTGGCGTCTGCACCAGGAGGAACAGTGATGAGAATGTGACGGACCTTAACCTGCGGCTTGACCTCAAATTGGTCCTGATGCTGGTTGTAATAGGTCTGCAACTCGGCATCCGTTACCTGCGGCTTGCCACCAGGCAGATTGGAAATGCCGAAGGAGATGTACTGAATCTTGCGGGTCTCCGGCATGGCAGTTGCGTAGCGAGCCTGGTTTTGTTTGAAGAAGTTCTGCAACTCCGCGTCGGTGGGGTTGATGGTCTTACCCAGATCGTCGCCGGAGATGACGGCGTAGTCGAACTTCACCTTGGCGCCCTGAGCGCGTGCAGCGTCACGGACGGCGGAGTCAGAGACGTAAACACCACCTGTAATGAGCGCCTGCAACCGGTTCAGCTCCATCTGCTCCTTATATTTGGCTTCGAAGTCGGAACGGCTGGTCTGGAAGGCGGCCTGCACAAAGTTCATGTAGGCGTCGTCGCCGATGTACTTGCCGTTGGGGAAGAGATATTTGGAGAACTCGCCGGTCTGGAGCTCGCGAGCCAGATCTTCGTCGGTGACCTGAAGGCCCATGCGGTCGGCTTCGTGCTTCATGATTGTCTGCTGAATCAGCATCTGGGCCGCACGCTGCTCCATGTAAGGCATCAGATAGTCGGGCAGACGCTGTTGCTGGAGCTGCCGAGCGGCGACCTGATTGACCTCCGTCGTCTTGATAGGAGTGCTCTCTCCGAAGATGCGGCCAAAGACGCCCGGATCGCGAACGGTCGCAAAGACAGTGGCGTCATTGCTGGCCCCGATGTCGCCGCCGATGCCCGGAATGAGGTAGGCAACCATGGAGATGACGGCGGCGCCTATGATGAGCGCAAAGATAATCTTGATGGTGCGGTTGTCCTGTTGCAGAAGACGAATCATGCTGAGTTGAAGACCTTCACTGCGCACTGTCGTTTTGAAAGGAGACAGCGATCGCGTGCCCGGGATTTTGCGCGGTACGGCACCGTCCAATCGACGGATGCCACGCCGTTTGCAGGGCAAGCTACAAGTATAAATCAGTTGCGCTGTGTAATTTTGGTGAAGCGCTGGCGGACGCGATTCCAGCCCAGCAAACAGGGTCCGGAATCGATCTCCAGACCCTGTGACATGAGGGAATTTCTCGGCTCTTATTTAGTATGGATAGGGGTAGTACACCGGGCCGGAATATGGCGGCGGAGGAGGAGGATAGCGCCGATATACGCGGGGCTGCGTTCCTGCGGGCACACCATAGCCGAGACGATCCATCTCTGCTTGTGAGACGGTAGTCACCGGGGCCGGCTCGATCAGATGGAAGGTGAGGATGGCCTCCGGGGGAACCAGGGCCTGGCCGCCGCCTGAAGCTGCAGAGACCCCTAGCCCCGTTGCACCACCGACGCCTGCCCCAATGGCCGCCCCAGCGCCGCCGCCAGCCACGCCCCCGATGATCGCACCCAAAGCGCTCAAACCCAGCGTGCTATCGACGGTCCGAGCGGTCTTGTCCGGGCCTGTGCTGGACCATATATCAGAGGTCAGCGGGAAAGTCTTGCCGGCCAGTACGACCTGGGTCAACTGAACCTGAATTTCGGCGCGTCCCTTTAGCGCACCGGCAGATTTAGCCGCGACTACCGTCCCGTGGACCGTAGCGCCGCGAGGAATGGCAATGGCTCCATCGGCCGCGACATCGTTAATAACCGTGGCGTCAAAGATGGTTCCTGGCTGTGAGCGACTGCTATCTAGACCCTGATTGATGCGTATGCGAAGCATCGTGCCGTTGGGAACGACCACCGCTTCTCCAGCGGGCTGCGCTCCGTACGGCGGTGGCCCCTGGTTATACGCAGGAGGCGGTCCGTATGGTTGAGCTTGGCTATAGCTTGGGGGTTGCCCGTACGGTTGAGTTTGACCATAGGGTGGGGGCTGCCCGTATGGCTGCCGTTGCTGAGTACCATTCGGCGGAGGCGGCATGCCGGCGGGGCCACCCTCATCTTGAGGATTGGGTGTGCCGGTTGTCTGATTGGGGGGCGGCGGGGCCTCATTTGGAGGTGGCGGGGCCTGATTGGGCTGCCCTGGGCTGGGTGCCATGGACCCGTCAGACTGAAGATTCGGATTCGTGCCAACCTGTGACGAACCGTCAGTTTGCGATGGAGTTGGTGTACCTAGAGTTAGCTCATCGATCACCTTCTTGACGCCGTCGGCTCGGGACGCCAGAGTCTCGGCTTTGACGCGCAGAGGCTCGTCCCGGACAACTCCACTCAAGGTCACGGTTCCATAGACGGTCGTCGTGGTGACGTTCTGGTCGGCTAGCTCAGGGTCGCTGGCCAGGGCTTTGAGAACATTGGCCTCAATTTGTGCGTCGGAAACTACCTTCTGCTGCTGACTGAAACCAGCCTGCGCGGTCAAGAGCATTGTGCCGGCCAGTACCACGGACGGAGCAAACCCACGAAAACGGTGATACAGATGCATATAAAGCCTCCGCAATCCAGCGCCATATTCCAAGGTATGACGCGGACTTCCTACATTATCAAAACGCCATCTCGCATAAAAAGTTACGGTGAACGATAGGGGAAGCCTATTGTTCATCGTAACGAGAGAACGACAGGTTTGACCCTCCGAATTTGCAGGAGTATATTCAAAGAGCGGGGTGGAGCAGCCCGGTAGCTCGTTGGGCTCATAACCCAAAGGTCGCAGGTTCAAATCCTGCCCCCGCAACCAACTAACCTAAGCAGTATCAGAAACTTCCAAATCCTGAATTTGGAGGTTTCGCTATTGGTGAGTAGTTAGGTGACCAGAATCGAGATTTCCTCTGCAATACTATTTATCTCGCTTTAAATGTGTATCTTAGCCAACAAATGCTCTGATATTTTGTGCCAAGAATAGTTGATGAGTCCCTACCCGATAGGCGAATATAAGGCGAATACATCCGCTGATGCCATCCTCCAAACCATCACGGAGATGATTGGATCGAGCACGCGCTGCAATCGACGGATTTGATCTTGCAGGGTGGCGGCTTCAGCGCGATCGTCCTGGACATGGGCAGCATCGCACCTGAATATGTCTCGCGCATGCAACTGGCAACATAGTTTCGCTATCGCGCAGCCGCAGAAAAGACCCAGGCAAGCTTCTTCTCCTGACCCAGCACTACCGCGCGAAGAGCAGCGCAGAGCTGGTGCTCCGCTTTCAGCCCGGAAACCCGTCTAACGGCGACACCACTGTCTTCACTGGCATCGGGCATCATCTGGTAGTAGGACGTCGGCGATTCACGCAGACTCCATCCAATGAGGTTCCGCTTCGCAAGCCGCCACAAAGCGTAACTGTGGCGAGTTGGTTCACCCGAAGTACATGGGCAGGGGTCCGATGACGAAACTCGCCGAGTTGTACGCCTGCCTCTACGCAAAAGGCTTTCCAGCGCAAACGCTTTTGCGTCTGAGGCCAGAGTTACGGGACAGGCCATGCGTCGTAATGGAGGGCGAACCGCCACTGCAGCGCGTTTCTTCGCTCAATACGAAGGGCGCCTACTCGGGATTACTCACGACATGACCTCGGTCGAGGTAGACACCTTTCCGGCCGTCGCCATGCTGCCCCGTTCCCTACTTGTGCACCTGGGCATGCGACCCTCAATTCAGGATCTATTGGTGGGTTCTTAGAAGAATGCTTGATGGAAGAGTTACTGAGCTTGTGAATAGATTGCGAACGGCGCACAGTCTGGCCCGGTTTGAGTTTTCCGGTCCACTCCGTGTCCTCGATTACAACGAGGGCCAGCCGATTCTTGACGGGACCGCTGAGAGAGAATCATAAGTAGAGCAAACTTGAAGCTATGAATTTCAATACTCTCGCTGGACAGTGGGTGGTAGTCTTAGTCGCGGAACGATACTGTCGATGGAACTTGCCGTGGTGCTATTTAGGTTCGAGCATCCATGCGAGATCCGTTACGCTATAGGCAGTGAGCTGTGATCTCAACCTTTATGCGCTCCAGGGACTTTCGGATATTCGCCGCGGCCGCGACATTTTTCCTGATGCTGGTGGGGACGTGTATTGGACAAAATACGACGTATATCAGCCTTGACCAGGCCATTGATCTGGCGCTTACTCACAACCATTCCCTCCAGGCCACTCGAACTCTGGTTCTTCAGAATCACGCTCAGGAGATCACTGCCAATCTTCGTCCCAATCCGACTTTGGGAGCTGACGCCCAGTTCATTCCATTGTTCAGTCCGCAAAATTTTTCTACGGACTATCTGAACGAGAGTCAGCAGTTCGATATTGGTGTTGGGTATCTCTTCGAACGTGATCACAAGCGACCGCGACGCCTGGAAGCGGCTCGCGATCAAACGGCAGTCACGGGTGCCCAGGTCGCCGACGCCGAACGAACTCTGGCTTTCAGCGTCGGCCAGCAGTTCGTCAGTGTCTTATTGGCCGAATCAACTCTCCAGTTCGCGCTTCAGGCTCTACAAAGCTTTCAGCAAACGGTCGATATCGGCGAGGCACAGTTCAAGGCGGGAGCCATTAGCGAAGGCGACTATCTTAAGATCAAACTGCAGCTTCTGCAATTTCAGACCGACGTATCCTCTGCCCGTCTGGCGAGAGTGCAGACGCTTGTAAGCCTGCGAGAGTTGCTGGGCTACAACGCGGTGCCGGCCGATTATGACGTAATCGGCGATCTGGCGTACCAACCGCTCAAAGCGAACATGGAAGATTTGCAGATGAAAGCGGTGGACCTGCGCCCTGATCTCCGTGCCGCGAAATTCGGGATAACGGCCGCGCAGAGCCAAATCCTTCTGGCTAAGGCGAACGCCAAGGTCGACGTAAATGGTACGTTCCTCTATACGCATGTCTCTGGCGATAACACGGCTTCGATGTTCGTGAATTTTGCGTTGCCGATCTTCAACCGGAACCAAGGAGAGATCGCACGTACCGGATATGCCCTCACGCAGGCTCAGGAGCTGCAGCAATTCGCCAGCGATGCGGTTCTTTCCGATGTTGCCAACGCCTATGAGGCGGTCAGAAGCAACGACGAAGTAGTGCAACTCTACACTTCCGGGTATCTCAAGCAGGCGCAGGATTCGCGCGACATCAGCGAGTATGCTTACAACCGGGGAGCCGCAAGTCTTCTGGACTTTCTCGACGCAGAGCGCAGTTACCGGTCAGTTCAGTTGGCCTATCGCCAAGCGTTAGGCTCTTATATGACCGCGTTGGAACAGTTGAAGGGAGCTGTGGGGACGAGAAATCTGCCATGAAGATGCGTAAAGACCTTTGGCAATTAACCGTCGTTGCGGCGATCATGCTGGTCTCTGTCGGCTGTGAGCGGCCAGGATCGAATGCAGCCAACTCGAATGGCGCACCAAACTCAAATGATCCGGAGCTGTTTGCCATTTCGCAGGACCAGAAGTCCCATGTGCAGGTGCTGACAGTTCAATCCACGACACTGGCTCGATCCCTGCGGCTGACGGGAACCGTTGCTTACAACAGTTTTCGCACGACGCCAGTCATTACGCAGGTGAGCGGACCGGTCAGTCGGGTGGTAGTCGTTCCAGGCCAGAACGTACGCGCGGGCGAGCCTATGTTGTACGTGGCGAGTCCGGATTACTCGCAGCTGCGCACAAATTATTTGAAGGCCAAGGATGCATACGCCCTTGCCCAGAAGGCCAATTCCCGGGCGAAGGACCTCTACCAGCATCACGCGATCGCCGAACAGAATGTTGAACAGGCAGAATCGGCCGAAGTGCAAGCGGGCGGTGACCTGGCATCCGCACAAGCTGCATTGAAAGTCATGGGAATTACTGATCCCGACGCACTTGTGAAAGCCCCGCCTTCTTTCGAAGTTCCGGTGAGGGCACCGATCGACGGCTTGGTCGTCGAGCAGGATGTTTCTGCGGGACAACTCATTCAGCCAGGCACCACACAATGTTTCATGATCTCCGACATCAGCACTGTCTGGGTGCTGGTTAATGTCTATCAGAAGGATTTGCCCTACGTGCGTGTCGGAGATTCGGTCGCCATTCAAACGGATGCCTATCCTGAAGTGTTCCGCGGGCGTATCTCTTATGTCGCGGCATCACTGGATCCGGGGACACGTACCCTCCAGGCGCGCATTGAAACGAACAACCCCGGCGCGAAACTGAAGAAAGACATGTACGTAGTGGGAACCGTAAACGCGGGCACAATTCCCAATGTCATTGCGCTTCCAGATGCTGCCGTCCTTCGCGATAACGAGAACCAGCCTTTCGTCTATGTCGAAGCGTCTCCGAACCAGTTTGGCCGACGCTCAGTGACGCTTGGGGAAAGCCTGAATGGACAAACGGAAATTACCAGCGGATTGAAGACGGGCGACCGGGTTATCGGAAATGGCAGTTTGTTCTTGCAATTTGCGAACTCGCTGCAACGCTAGCCGGATTGCTCAGATTTTGAACAACGCCCCAAACTGTAACAAGACCTCTGGCAAGGATAGGGTCCTCACAACTGAATGATCCACCGAATAGTCCAAGCCGCGCTGCGACAAAGGTTTCTGGTACTGATGCTGACTGCTTTCATCACGGTCGGGGGAATCATATCGTTTCAGCGGATGCCCGTGGATGCTTATCCAGACCTCTCGCCCCCGCAAGTCGAAATCATCACCCAATGGCCAGATCATGCCGCAGAGGAAGTCGAACGGCTGGTCACGCTTCCCCTTGAACTTCAGATGAACGGTGTCCCACACATGGTGGTGATGCGTTCCATCTCGCTGTATGGGCTCTCCGATATCATCCTCACTTTTGAGGACACTACAGGCGATTACTTTGCACGACAGATTGTTTTTGAGCGGCTCGCTCAAGCTACGCTTCCAACGGGCGTCACCCCAAGCATGGCGCCGTTGTTCAGCCCCAGCGGCCTGGTGTATCGCTATGTACTTGAAAGTCCCGACCGCAGCCCTCAGGAGCTAAAGACGATTGAAGACTGGGTGATTGCGCGAGCCTATCGTTCGGTCCACGGCGTAGCGGACGACTCAGGGTTTGGCGGAACGGTGATGCAGTACCAGGTGCTCCTGGATCCGGCGCGCATCTACGGGTATCACCTGACGATTCCGCAGGTCGTTACCGCGCTGACTGCCAACAACTCGAATGCGGGCGGAGGGTTCTATTCTCAGGGCGGACAGTTCTACTATGTTCGCGGGATAGGGCTGGTGCGGAATACAGATGACATTAGCAACATCGTGGTGGGCGCCAACAAGGGCGTACCCATTCGAGTGCGTGATATCGGAGATGTAACGATCGGACACGCCCCGCGCCTCGGAGAATTTGGCTTCCAGAAAAATGACGATGCGGTTGAGGGCGTCATTCTGATGCTGCGTGGGGAGCAAACGCAGAACGTACTCAAGGGAGTTCAAGCAAAGACGGACGAGCTGAACCGCCAGATCCTGCCGCCTGACGTTAGGATTCATCCTTACTACGACCGCAGTGAATTAGTAGACCTGACCACGGAGACGGTGAAAGCGAACCTGCTTCGTGGCATGGTGCTGGTTTTGATCGTGTTGATCTTCTTCCTGGTCAGCTTCCGCGCAGCCGTTATCGTTGCAGTTACCATTCCGCTCTCGCTTTTGTTTGCCTTTATTGTGCTTCACGCGCACGACGTTGCCGCAAACCTGCTCTCCATCGGCGCGATAGACTTCGGCATTATCGTCGATGGCGCTGTAGTAATGATCGAAAATATCTACCGCGAACTGGCACTGCGGGGAGGACAGCAATACAACCTAAACACAATTATTATTGCAGCTGCGAAAGATGTGGATCGTCCGATTTTCTATTCGGTGGCGGTCATCCTCGCCGGTTATTTACCGATTTACGTGCTAAGCGGACCTTCGGGGAAGCTGTTCCACCCCATGGCCGAGACGATGTCCTTTGCACTGGTCGGCGCCCTCATCCTGACGCTCACGCTCATCCCGGTGCTGGCCTCCTACTGGTTCAAGAAGGGCGTGCGCGAGACGCACAATCGCGCATTCGAATGGATGAAGAGGAATTATGCAGCGCCTCTGGATTGGGCGCTCGATCGGCCCAGGGCCACCATCGCGATCACGACCCTGATCTTCGCGGCGACCCTATTCCTGGTGCCCTTCATCGGAGGCGAGTTTATGCCCCATCTCGATGAAGGCGCGCTCTGGGTGCGGGCTACCATGCCCTACACCATCTCCTTCGAGGAGGCAAGCACCATCGCGCCTCAGATACGAACCATTCTGATGTCTTATCCGCAGGTCACTGTAGTGGGTTCAGAACTGGGACGCCCAGACGATGGCACTGATCCCACAGGCTTTTTTAATTGTGAGTTCTACGTTGGTCTCAGGCCATATAAGGACAAGGCATGGGTCGGGGATATCAGCGACAAAAAGCAGCTCATCGAATCGATCAACAAGAGACTCACTGCCTTCCCGGGAATCATCTTCAACTACACGCAGCCTGCCGAAGATGCTGTGGATGAAGCACTGACCGGTCTTAAGAGTTCTTTGGCGGTCAAAATATACGGTGACGACCTGAACATTCTGCAGGACAAAGCAATCCAGATCAAAAACACTCTCTCCAGGGTGCCCGGCTTCACCGACCTTACGGTTGTGCGAGAGCTCGGCCAGCCTAGCCTCCTGGTTGACGTCGATCGCGACAAGATTGCACGCTACGGGATAAACGTTTCGGATGTGGAAGCTGTGATCTCGGCTGCGGTAGGTGGGCAGGCGGTCACTCAAGTCATTCAAGGCGAGAAACTGTTCGACCTTGTCGTCCGCATGCAATCACAGTTCCGCAGCAATGCGCATCAGATCGGAAATCTGTTGGTCGGTACACCGGATGGCCAGCAAATTCCACTCAGTCAACTCGCCAATATCACCCAGGGAAATGGTGCGTCTTTTATCTATCGTGAAAACAACTCCCGTTACATTGGCGTGCAGTACAGTATCGAGGGGCGTGATTTAGAGCGGGCGGTGCGAGACGGCCAGGCAGCGGTCAAGAAAGCCGTATCAATACCGCAGGGCTACCGGATGGAATGGGGCGGTGAATACAGCCAGCTTCTCGAAGCCAAATCGCAGATGTTATTTATCGGTCCGCTTGCGCTGGTGTTGATCTTCATGATCTTGTTTGCGCTCTACGGAAATTTCAAATTCCCCGTCGCGATTGCTCTTGGCGTCATCATGACCGAACCAGTGGGTGCCCTGGTTGCGTTGAAGCTCACTCACACTCCATTCAGCGTTTCCTCCGTCTTAGGTCTTCTGGCATTGCTCGGGGTTTCGGTGGAAACTGCCGTCATTCTCGTCTCCTACATCAACAAGCTGCGGCAGGAGGGAATGGACATCCGCACGGCTACACGGGAAGCTTCGCTCCTGCGACTCCGTCCTATCATGATGACTGCTCTTGTCGCCTGCCTTGGATTGCTGCCAGCGGCTCTTTCAACCGGCATCGGATCGGATACACAAAGGCCATTCGCCATAGTCATCGTGGCAGGTCTCATCTCCCGCCTCTTCATCGGATTCTTCGTCAATCCCGTGTTGTATGAGATGGTTGCCCGTGAAGGCGATGTGCTTCAAGTCTAGACGAAAGCTTTTGTAAAAGGCACAACACTCGAATGTGTCGAGACAGCCGACGAGTGAAACAAGGATGACATCAAAAAAGTTCTGGTGGTGTAGGAACGATCTCAGAACCCACACCTTGTGAGACAGCAGAAGTCCTGTTTTCGCGATAGCTCCGATAATGATGACGACGACCTGCCCGAGCGGGCCTCCGGTATCAAGGTTTTCGCGGAAGCTGACAAACTCGATGTTGAGGT
Source organism: uncultured Acidobacteriaceae bacterium (assembly GCA_963797415.1). Lineage (GTDB taxonomy): Bacteria > Acidobacteriota > Terriglobia > Terriglobales > Acidobacteriaceae > Edaphobacter. Next base: position 265,851 of record CAWCPB010000003.1, on the reverse strand, counting down.
GATTGGCACGTGACCGGCAGGGTGCGATTTGGATAGCAGTAGGGAAGGATGGGCTAGCTCGACTAGCTTTCCATGGTAGATCCACTGCTTCAGCGATGCGTAGCTGACGCCTAGCACTCGGGCTGCTTCGCGAGGAGTGAATAGCTTGGGCATTGATAGTAGTCTCCAGCAGAGCATAATTGCGTCGGAATTCCACAACAAGTCATAGGTCTATTGGCCCCTTATCCTGCAGATTGGCATTTTACTGACATAGTGCGAAACTTGTGGAACTATACCTCTACTTGGTTTGGTCGTCGGAGGTATCGCAATGAAGACGATTATTGAGACAATTAGGGCTCCGAGGAGTAGAAGCGAGATCGAGCATTCCCCGCTTGGGTACGTAGACGTGACCGGACAATAGCCTGCTGATCGAGGCGGCGAGAGCCATTGCCGCGAATCGAAGATGACCCCTGAACTCTGGCAGCGCCTGAAACCGTTGTTCCATGCCGCCCTGCAGGAGGGGACAGAGAACCGTGCCGCATTCATAGAAGCTGCGTGTGGCGGTGATCTCGAATTAAAGACCCACCTCCTCCAACTTCTGGACGCGGAGGAGCGAAACACTGGTTCGCTGGACGCTCCACTCGCCAATGTCGGCGATTTCCTGTATGACAACGGTGGCCGCTTGCAGCCAGACGAGCTCACACCTGGCCAATCGCCTATTATCCACCCAATGATTGATCAAACCATCTCCCATTACCGAATCGTTGAGATGTTGGGTGGCGGCGGTATGGGCGTCGTCTACAAGGCCGAAGACGCATCCCTTCGTCGGTTTGTCGCGCTCAAGTTTCTTCCTGATCTCCTGGCCCAGGACCCGCAGGCTCTGGAACGTTTCCGCAGAGAGGCGCGTGCGGCGTCCGCGCTGAATCACCCCCATATCTGCACCATCTACGAGATCGACACGCAGGACGGCCAGACGTTTATCGCCATGGAGTTCATGGAAGGCGCGACGCTAAAACACCACATCGGCGGCGTGCCGCTTCCCCTGGGGGAGGTCATTGAATGGGCGACGGAGATAGCAGACGCACTCAGCACTGCCCACAGCAAGGGAATCATTCACCGCGACATCAAGCCTGCGAACCTCTTTGTGACCGAGCGCGGCCACGTCAAGGTTTTGGATTTTGGTCTGGCGAAGCTGATGCCGGCCTGTGGTGACGCGAATCCTTCGGCGATGCCGACCGGCAGCCGATCGGGACGGCTCACGCAGCCGGGTACAGCGATGGGCACGATCGCTTACATGTCACCTGAGCAGGTTCGTTGCGAGGAGATGGATGCGCGCACCGACCTGTTCTCTTTTGGAGTAGTGCTCTACGAGATGGTGACCGGGGTTCTGCCGTTCCGTGGCGAGAGCACTGGCGTGATGGCCGAAGCAATTTTGAATCGCACGCCGGTCGCACTCGTGCGGCTGAATCCGGACGTACCCCCAAAGCTGGAAGAAATTATCAGCAAGGCTCTGGAAAAGGACCGGAAGCTGCGCTACCAGAGCGCCGTCGAGTTACAAACGGACCTGAAACGGTTAGCGCGAGACACCAGCCGAAGCCACGGGGACGCATCGTCTTCAATACAGGAGCAAGAAAAGACAAGAGCGCTACCTCCAGAAAAACGAAGGTCGTGGAAGCCCTACTACTATGTTGCGGCTGTGGCTCTTGTTCTGACGGTTGTGGCGGCTTTTCTCTTCTGGCGCTCGCCCCCTGGCGGAGTCTCACTCAGCAAAGAGTGGGAGCAGCTGACCTTCTTTACGGACTCGGCCGTGTATCCCACTCTCTCCTCTGACGGACGAATGCTCGCGTTCATTCGAGGAGACAGCTCGTTCATCACAGGTGGAGATCTCTACGTAAAGTTGTTGCCCGGAGGCGACCCCGTCCAGCTAACCCACGATTCGAGGCCAAAACTGGCCCCGTCGTTTTCCCCGGATAACTCGCGGATCTCCTATGGTCGCAGCGGCGGCATATGGGACACCTGGGAGGTACCTGTTCTCGGCGGCGAACCTCACATGCTGCTGCCCAACTCTTCCTCATTAACATGGATTGAAGGCGGAAAAAGGCTGCTCTTCTCTGAGATTAAAGAAGGGCTGCATATGGCCGTAGTGACCACGGACGAGGGTCGGGGGGATAGCCGGGACGTCTATGTGCCTGCCGGCAAACGCAGCATGGCCCATCATTCCTATCTCTCGCCGGACGGCCGATGGGTACTCATTGTTGAGATGGACAGCCGAAGCGAAATTATTCCTTGCCGGATCGTTCCATTCGATGGCTCGAAGGAAACTAGAGTAGTAGGCCCTCCCAACGGTGCGTGCCTTACGGGCGCTTGGTCGCCTGATGGTAGATGGATCTATCTCACAGCCAAGACGGATACCTTTCACATCTGGCGGCAGCGCTTTCCAGATGGAAAACCAGAGCAATTCACCTTTGGCCCAACGTCTCAGGAAGGAATTGCGATGGCGCCTGACGGCAAATCGCTCATTACCTCTGTCGGGTCGGAGGACCGGTCTGTGTGGCTGCACGATAAGGACGGAGAGCACCCGATCTCCTCCGAAGCTAACACTTCCCTGCCAAGGTTTTCTTCTGACGGACACAGTCTCTATTTCCTTAAAGCCATCGGACAAACGGGAAACGACGAGTTGTGGATCAGAGACCTGAATAACGGGAAAGAAGAGAAGATTTTGAAGGATTATCCGTTGCAGGAATATTCCGCTGGGCGAGAGGTGAAACAGGCATACTCCGTTTCTCGAGACGGGAAAGAAGTTGTATTTTCCATGAAAGATCAGAACGGCCATACAAACCTGTGGATTGCTCTAACCAGCCGTCGATCATCCCCGGTGCGCATCCCCTCTGCGGCTGTCGAAGATGTTCCCTTTTTTCTGCCGAACGGTGACCTTATCTTTCGCGCGATAGAAGGCGGCTCGAGCTTTATCTATCGCATGAAGACCGATGGCACCGACCGCCGCAAGATTACCTCGGAACGAATTCTGGATATCGCTTCCGTGTCACCGGACGGCCGCTGGGTTGTTGCCGGGTCCGCCAACTCTGACGAAGAACACCCGGCTAGCATGAAGGCGTTTCCTGTGGATGGCAGCGCATCGGTGCCGTTGTGCCTCGACTATTGCACGCTCAGTTGGGATACAGCTGGAAGATATGCTTACGTTTCCTTCTTGCCATATGGTTCAGGCAGTTATGCACTGCCGGTGATGCATGACGGACTTCCGAAGCTGCCGCCCGGAGGCGTGCGCAGTCTGGATTTTATTAATGCAAAAACGGATATCGCTATCCCGCAGTCTGTGCAATCAGCCGTAAACCCGTCTGTTTATGCATACACTCGCGAGACGACTCGCCGCAATCTCTACCGCATCCAAATACCTTGAGGCAGGAAGGCGGAAGTACCTAGACCTCGACCAGCACCTTGCCATACCGCTTCTCGACATACTCATCGAGAATCACCTGAAACTCCTCGACGATCTGGTCACCCTTCAGCGTCGTGAACAGCTTGCCGTCGACGTATACCGGAGCTTTCGGCTCCTCGAACGTACCCGGCAGCGATATCCCGATGTTGGCATGCTTCGACTCGCCAGGCCCGTTGACGATGCAGCCCATGACGGCAAGCTTCAGTTCCTCGACACCCGGATAGACCTTCTTCCACTCCGGCATCTGCGCGACAAGATAGCCCTGAATCCGCTCGGCCAACTCCTGGAAGTACGTCGAGGTCGTCCGTCCGCAGCCAGGACAGCTCGTGACCTGGGGCATAAAGCTCCGAATCCCGAGCGACTGCAGAATCTGCTGTCCGCAGCGAACTTCTTCGCTCCGGTCGCCACCTGGGGTGGGGGTCAGGCTTACCCGGATCGTGTCCCCGATCCCGTCGAGCAGCAGCGGAGCGAGTCCGGCTGCTGAGGCCACGATTCCCTTCATGCCCATGCCGGCCTCGGTCAGGCCGAGGTGCAGCGCGTAGTCGCACCGGCTGGCCAGCTCAGTATAGACATCGATCAGGTCCCGTACGCCGGAGACCTTGGCCGACAGGACGATCTGATCCTGCCGCAACCCGTAGCGCTCCGCCGCGGCCGCGTTATCGAGAGCCGACACTACCATCGCCTCCATCATCACATCGCGCGCGGGCTGGGGAGTGGCGCTCTTCGAGTTGTCGTCCATCATCTTCGTCAGCAGCGCCTGGTCGAGCGAGCCCCAGTTGACGCCGATCCGCACCGGCTTCTGGTGCTTCACCGCGACTTCCACCATGGTCCGGAAGTTGTCATCGTCCTTGCGCCCGATCGAGCAGTTGCCGGGATTGATCCGGTACTTCGCCAGCGCCTCGGCTGTATCGGGATACCTGGCCAGCAACTGGTGCCCGTTGTAGTGGAAGTCACCGATGATCGGCGTCGTCCAGCCCTTCTTTGCCAGCGCTTCGACGATGTACGGCACGGCTTTGGCCGCCTCATCGTTGTTGACCGTGACCCGTACCATCTCCGACCCGGCGCGTGCCAGCGCAGCTACCTGCTGGACGGTCGATTCCACGTCCGCCGTATCGGTATTGGTCATCGACTGCACTACAACCGGCGAATCGGACCCAACCCGAACGCCCCCCACATTCACGGTTACCGCACGCCGACGCTGTATCTCAGGCATAAACTCTCCACCCCCAAGTTTATCACCGCACCTCTCGTAACCCTCGCGATACACTAGCCAAACGTGGCCCGGTAGCTCAGTTGCATAGAGCAGCGCACTCCTAACGCGAAGGTCGCAGGTTGGACTCCTGCCCGGGCCACCATTCCAACAGTTTGCGACCGCGGATCTTAGGATTTTGCCTTTCCGGAGGTACCCTACCCCCTCCCCCCTTCTGACGCAAAGTATTTTGATTGTTATGCTTAGGCAGGAAGGTAGCTGTCAAAGTCTTGGTTCTAAATACTTTACGGGTAAAGTATTCTTTCTGCATGGTTTACGGTGATTTTGCGAGTTGGACCGTCTCGGAACTTCTGGAGACGGTGGCGCGTAGAATACTTTGCAGCCACAAGGGAGGCTGCGTGAATGATTACTCTTTCCGTGCTTGCGCTGATCTACTTCCTGCCCACGATCGTTGCGGCGAATCGCGGCCATGATGTTGCCGGTGTTCTGCTGCTGAATCTGTTCTTCGGGTGGACGGGGATTGGCTGGGTTGCGATGATGCTTTGGGCGCTGCTGTCTGCGCCGAGATACTATCTGGCACCTGTGCCGCAGTATTATCCGTATGCTGGGTGGCGCCGGTAGCTTCTATCGACTTACTACTTCTAGTTTAATACATGGGATGGAACTGGTACGCCAGCTCCATCTCTTTTCTTTGGATAGGGTTGTGGGTTTTAGGGCTTGACAGCACGTATAGCTCAGAAGCTTGAGGTGAGGCGTAGATTGAAGCTGCGCCCGGGGGCGATTGCGTTGCCGGAGAAGAGGCCGCCGAAGTCGATGACGTTGAGGCGGTTGTTCAGATTGTCGCCATCCGCCTGGAAGCGCATCGTGATGCGTTCGCTCTTGTAGATATCGGCACCCAAAGAGGCGCTCACGGCAAGTATTGGCAGGGTGCGGCCGCGGGCGAAGTTGATACGGCTGATTACCTGCGGTCCGTACTGGGCCAGAGCGTCGCTCTCATCGCCGGTGTATGCGAATGGCAGGCCCGATCCGTAGCTGAGACCCGCGGCCAACCAGACGCCGCGATGCGGCTTGATAGAGGAAGCGCGTCCGCACTGTGTTGCGCTGATCCTGCGAGGCGGGAAAGTGTCCGTTGGTCTGGGTGAGAGCGGCGTTGGCGTCATCGCCGAGGAAGAGACCGCCGGTGACTGGAAACCAGACGTTGCCCACCATGTAGGAGTAGCTTACGTAGCCGGAGAGTCTTGCCGAGACGAACGAATTGAGCTTTGCCTTCCGCTCCGTAGATTACCGCCTTATCGAAGGCGATTGGATAGCTGACGCCGGTGTTCAGGAGTTGATCGTCGTCGGCGAAGTTTGTCACGTCCCGGCGGTAGAGATTGGCGGAGATACTCATCCGGTTTTTGATGGCCTTGGTGAGGCCGCCTTCGTAGTAGTTGCCTCGGGATGGCTGCACGGGCAGCCGGAGAAATTGGTCGTTCAGCGAATCGATCTGAGGGGAGCTGGAGATAAGGATGTTCTCGAAAGCAGGAGTCTGAAAGATGCGATCGTAGGAGACATGCAGCACCATGTTGAGCGATGGCAGATAGCGGCCGACGGAGAGCCGGGGGCTGAAGGCGTTCTGGTTGAGGAGGAGTTGATAGTGGTCCCAGCGCAGGCCGGCGCTGACAGTCCAGTTGCCGAGTCGGATCAGGTCCTCGACGAAAGCGGACTGCTCCAGGTCGGGGCGGCTTGCGATGAAGTTCAGGCTTGAGGGAGTGTCGTGGATCGAACTGCGAGGGGTCGGTGATTTGATAGCTGAAGTTTTCATGCAGAAAAGTATTGTCCGATTCAACTCCGGCTTTGAACTCCTGCCTGCCGCGATGAAGAGAGAACGTACCTTTGAAGTAGCCTTCGCGGAAGTAGTTATGCTGCGTGGCGATGATGGGGGTCGAGTCTTCATTTGAGTCGAGGTTGTTGGCGTTATCGCGCACCATTCCGGCCAGCGTACCCATACTGTCGGGTGAAAAGATGTGCTGGTAATTGACCGTGCCCATGGTTTCAAGGTTATCGCCGGTCTGGAGTTGGCCGGCTTGCTGCTGCACGAGCTCATTTGGAATCTCGAAACGGGAGAGCTCATGGCGGACGCTCAGGCTTAACCGGTCGCTGTCGGTCAGGTCTCGTGCGTAGTTGACTGAGAAATCTCCGGTCGTGCCGCGATTGGTGTAGTTCTCCGGCACTACTGGATTCAGATAATGGGCGGACATGCTGCCCAACGCACTCGCTCCGAAGGTGTTCTTGCCCCATATATCCTGCAGTTGGGCATAGGCGGAACCTGTGTCATAGCTGCCTCCGGAGAGGATCACCTGGCCGTGCAGACCGGAGCCGGTCTCACGGCGGGTGTTGAGTTCGACCACGCCGCCCATCTTGCGGCCATATTCGGCGGGAAAACCAGCGGTATAGAGGCTCATCGATTCTAGATTGTCGGCCCCAATCTCCGGGCCGAAGCCGGGTGATCGATTGTCGGTGAGAGGAATTCCGTCGATCACGAACTGCGTCTGGTACTCGGAGCCACGCGGATGGAGCACGGCGTTGCCTTCATATAGCCAGCCGGGCTGGGAGTTGACCAGATCCTGTACGGACCGGCCGGGCAGTGACCCTACCCGGTCCTGAATCTGCTCGGAGCCGATCTGCATGATCGAGGAGGGGAGATAGGGATCGATCAGCGGCGCGGAGCTTATGTCGACCGAAGTCGTGACCGCAGCGACTGCGAGCTTGATGGACTGCTCGACAGGAATGGCGGACCTTACATCTACGGTTTCAGTAACTGGCGCAAAGCCCTGATTTTCCACGTGAATTAAATAAATGCCGTAGGTCAGGGTCTTTACGTCGGCCTCGCCTGCGTTGCTGGCCGTAAACGTATTGCGGTACTGATTTGCCGTGCTTGAGACGGTGACGGAAGCTTTGAGACCCAATCCCGCTGTGTCCGTCACTCTCAGGCGAAGCTCACCGGTGTTCACTTGAGCCAGTGCGGGGCACGCAACTGCCAGCACAATCAGCGAGATCAACTTCGGCACAAGAGAACCCATGGACATAGGAGTAGAGGATGGGCCGCAGATATCTTTAGAAAAGACACCGAGCGTACCTCGTCTCTGGGTTATAGTTTACATCCCGAGAAAATGCATTAGCCTGCTCTTCCGATTGAGTCGAGATTCGCGATTATTTCGTGAGGAAGTTGCAAGGTTGATGCGTTGAGGTTCTCGCGAAGGTGCTCGATGGAGGATGTGCTTGGGATCAGCAGGATGTTGGGCGAGCGCTGAAGAAGCCATGCAAGCGCAATCTGCATGGGCGTGACCTGGAGTCAGGCTGCTGCCGTATCGAGCGTCGAGGACTGCAGCGGCGTGCGCATACTGGATGCTTGTTCTGCGCGTGAGGCGGTTCAGGGTGTCGTCCTTTGAATTAACGTACCGACTGCCGGTTGGAGCTCGTTGAACATCCTGGAGTTCGCGAGATTTGAAGCTGGCTTGGTTGGCGCTGAGGTACGGGATCCGAGGTTAGTGGATGAGTTCGGCGTTGGTGGGGGTCAGGGCGATGGTGTTGTCTCCGGCGGCGAAGTTGGTGGGGGATGTCCCAGATGTAGGCTCCGGCGGGGGTGCGGACTATTGCAAAGACGAAGTAGGCGCCGGTGGCGGCGGCGGCGGTGGAGATGGTGCCTTTGCCAGCGCTGTCGAGGGCGACGTGGGCGAGGTAGTAGGGGTCAGGCCGGTGATAGCGGCGCTGCAGTTTGGGGCTTGGGCCTGGCAGGTGGTGCTGGGGAGCTGCATGGCTTTGCCGGGGGTGGAGTTGGGTGGGACGGGGATGCCTAGTTTGCGGAGGACGTCGTCCATGCGTTCGCGCATGATGAAGACCTCCTGCTTGGCCATGGGGTTGGGTGTGGAGGGTAAGGTAGCGGAGATGAGGACACGCATGGCGGCGCGGGGTGCTGATGAGGTAGCCGGAGCCGGAGTGGAGGGAGGGGCCGAAGTTGCGGTGCGGGGTGCCGGGGTAGCGCCAGTTGCGGGTGCCACAGGTGCGGGTGAGTTGGGGGCGGTGGCGGGGGCCGTGGAGGTAGTCGCAGGGGAGCCGGTTGCCGGGTGGAAGGTGCCGACGGTGCAGGTCTCGACGTGTGGGGCGAAGGTGACGTTGTCGCCGTTCATACCGTTGACGAGGCGGCCGTTGACGGTGGCGGAGCCGGAGCCGTGGAGAGAGTTATCGGGTTCGACGGAGAGGTGGATGGGGCTGCCGGAGTTTGCGATGTGGACGATGAGACGGTCGGGGGTGTTCTCGACGGCGTAGGTGTCACGGACGTGGGCCTGGCCGCAGTCGAGGATGACGGAGGTGGATGTGAAATTGAGAAGGAGATTGCCTCCGGCGTACTTACCGATCATACGGAGACCTGGCTCGGAGTCCATCTTCATCTCGCCTGTGTTGAAGATATCGGTGACCATGCCGATGAGGCCGGAGTCGGGGCTGGCGGACTGCTTCGATGATGGCGGGGGCTTGGGCGGGGCGTTGAGGGAGCCGACGGAGCAACGCTCGGTCTTGGGGCCGTAGTCGGGGACTGTGGAGGAGGCTCTGGCAGGGCCCGTTGCATTGGTCGAACATGGCGCGTTGGCCGTCAATCATTTGCGTGGTGGTGATGGTGTGATAGCCGATGACGATTTTGCCGGTGATGTCGATAGAGCCGGGGCCATTGAGGCCGCCATCGGGACGCATGGTCACGGTGTAGGGTTTGGGCTCGCTGCGGACGAGGACGCGGAGGGAGCCGGGCTGCTTCTCGATGGTGTAGGGATAGCCGACGGGCAAGGCTTTGCCGCAATCGGTGGCGGAGGCGGAGCTATCGTCGAAGCTGAGGTTGACGCCGGCGGCATTTTTGTAAAAGCCGGACAGGACGACTCCGGCGGCGCCCGGGCCGGTGATGTCTTCCGTACTGCCGAGGCCGATGAGGCCCATAAAGCCCGCTCCGATACCTTTGCCCATACAGGCGATGTTGCTGCCGCCGAGCTCGAGGCAGCGACGGGTGGCGACGGCGGTCGGATCGTTGGAGAGGCCCTGAGCGTGGGTGGAGTGGGCTTGAGCCTGCGCCTTGGCCTCTTCGTTGGCGCGATTGATGCTGTCGACGTGGGCCTTCTGGGTGGCGGCGAGTCCGGCTTCGGCGCCTTTGTACGCGGCGGCGGATTGCGGGCCGATGAGGCGTTTGGACCAATCTTTGTAGAAGTCGGAGTTCATCTCGTACTGGCCGTGGAGGCGCTCGAAGGCTTTGGCTTCTTCAGGCGTATGGTTTTTTGCGTAGTCCTGCGAGATTTGATAGGCGGCGAGTCTGTATGCGGTCATGACGCGCGTCTCTCCAGGCGTGTAAGGGCCGCGGTAGTCACGGTTGAGCTTGATGCGGTCGACGTATGTGTAGAGGTAGGTGAAGACGGCGACCTGGCGGGCGAGGGAGTCGGTGGGGTCGGAGCCTTTGATCTCGGCTTTCACGCGTTCGACGGAGGGCAGGTCGGCGGTGTAGTCGGCGCCGGGGGTTTGCGCGAGCGCGAGGGCGCCCCAGAGGCAGAGCAGGGCTGCGAGGAGAATATTGCGGACGCGAAAAAAGAATGAAGCCGTTGGGAAAGCTGAGACGTTCATGAATCACGCTCCCAATGCTTACAAAGGTATGAATTGGCCGATGGGGCAAGTTATAGCTAAATGGTCGCATGCGTCAAGAACGAAGGCTCATGCGATCTTTTCGGCGTCTTTGCGGAGGTCAGCGAGAGAGTAGAAGGTGCCTCGCCAGACGACTCCTCCCTGGCGGAGTGTGATGAACATGGAGCGGAGCAGCGAATAGATGAAGCCTATGACGGCCAGGGGAGAGGCGAGCGCTGTCCAGGCGGGGATGCGGCTGAAGCGGCTGGAGGCGATGTAGAGCGTGGCGATGGAGGCCAGAGTGAGGACCGCGGGGAGTCGCGTGGCGGGTAGGGCGAGTGCGGCTATAGGGGTCAGCCAGAAGAGGGTGAGCCAGATGCAGGCTACGAGAAGAAAGATGGGACGGAAGGCGAAGACGGCGAAGAGATTCTTCGTCATGACGTTGATGACACCGAAGGCGCCGTGGGCCCAGTGGATGCTGACCATGCCCGGGGCGAAGGCCACTCGCTGGCGGAGGCCGGCGAGTTTGATGCGACGGGCGAGGGTGAGGTCTTCAAGGATCTGCATGCGGAGCATCTCGAAGCCGCCTAGCTGAAGGTAGGCCGGAGTGCAGACGAGGTTGAAGGCTCCGATGCCGACGGCGTCGCGGAGGGCTTTGGGGTCGTGGACGCGCCAGAGACGGGCGGTCCAGTGTCCCATGACCTGCAGAAAGCCGAGGAGCACGGCTTCGCCGGGGGATTTAACGGCGGGGGTGGGGAGGGTGACGAAGTGGTCGGCACGGGTGGCGACGGCCTGGACGAGAGAGCGACGAATGGCGTCGGGGCGGAAGAGGACGTCGGCGTCGGTGAAGAGGAGGTAGGCGGGGTCGTCGGCGCCGATGGTCTGGCGGGCGGCGAGGGCCATGGCGTGGGTCTTGCCGAGCCAGCCCGGGGGAAGGTCAGTGATGTGGAGGGCGCGGAGTCTGGTGGGATGCTGGGCGGCCAGGGCGTCGATGATGGCTTCGGTCTGGTCGGCAGAGCGATCGTTGACGGCGATGATGCGGAGGTTGGCGTAGTCCTGCTGGAGAAGAGAGGTGAGGCAGGCGCCGATGTCGTCGGCTTCATTGCGAGCGGGGACGATGACGGTGACGTATGGGGAGCCGGGTGGAACTGCATCGTAGTGAGATTCGAGGAGGTTGGGGATGCGGGCGAGGCCGAGTGTGGAGGTGATGGCCTTCCAGAGCCAGGCTAGGGCAACGAGCCAGACTATGAGTTGAGCTAGGGGTTCGGCAAGGAGTTGGGCGAGCGACGTGAGAGTGTGAGGTGCGGACAACTCTTGATGGCCTCCTGATTGCTTCCCTGCTCTGATGACTTTTCCGTGCAGACGATTGGAAGGGGGACCGCTGCTGACGATCGTCTATGTAGCGATGACGTGCTCGTCGGCGCGGAGAGACGGGGCGTAACGGGAGCCGATAAAGAAGATGACGGCGGCGATGACCATTGTGATGAGAGTGGAGCCGAGTCCGAGACGGAGGTTGGTGTGGTCGCTGACGATGCCGATGATCTTGGGCGAGGTCATGTCTCCGAGGAGGTGAATGACCAGTAGCTGGCCAGCCATGGCGGTGGCGCGAATCTCGGGACGCACGGAGTTCAGCGTGGAGGCATTGATGGGGCCGGTGCCGAGAAAGATGAAGAAGACTGCAGCAGAGAGGCCGATGAGCGTGAGTGATCGGGGGCCGAAGAAACAGAGGAGGGCGGGTGGGACGGCTAACAACGCGCTCAATGCCGGGACGTAGTAGAGAGCCTTGGCGGTGCGTTTGGACCACCACTGCGCGATGATGCCGCCGATGATGGTTCCGCCTAGGCCTGCGACGACGATGATAGGGCCCATGATGGCGGAGGCGGCAGATTGCGTGTAGCCGTTGACGCGAACGAGGAACGAGACCATCCACCAGGAGATTCCGCCGAGCGAGAAGGTGACGGCGGCGTAGCCGAGGATGGTGCACATGTAGGCCTTGTTGCTGAGGAGCGAGAGGATGATGGTCTTTTCGACCCTGGCCTTTTCGGGCTTGCTGGTGCCGCGCGCGGGCTCCTTGATGAAGATGGCGATGAGCAGAGCAAAGAGGGCGCCGGGGATGGCCGAGACGACGAAGGCGTGACGCCATCCGTAGAGCTGTCCGATCATGCCTCCGCCGAGGATGCCGAGGGCGGCGCCGACGGGAATGGCCACGTTGAAGATGGTCATGACGCGGTTGCGCTGATCTTCGGGGTAGAAGTCCGCGAGCATGGACGGAGCGAAGATGCCGAAGCTGGCCTCGCCGATACCGAGCATGGCGTGGCGGAAGTTGAGCGAATCATAGGAGTGGACGCTGGAGGTGAAGAAGTTGGTGGCGCTGATGAGGAGCGCGGCGATCACGATCATGGGCTTGCGGGGGAATCGGTCGCCGAGCCAGCCGGTGAGGGGCGAGATGCCCATGTAGGCGACCATGAACCAGAACGTAAGCGAGCCGATCTGGCTGTCGGTGATGTGGAACTCGCCTTTGATCTGCTCCTGGACGGCGGGGAGGATGTAGCGGTCGATGTAGTTAACGAAGTTGAGGGCGGTGAGGAGGATGAGAGCGGTGGTGGCTCCGGCGACAGAGGGCGTAAGGAGCTTTGGTTTGGTCGCGGCGGGCATCTGGGAGGAAGGATAGCAGGTGAGGGGGTCGCTTTGCGGCCCCTCAAAAAGTGGAATTACTTCTTCCCTTTTTTAGTCTTCTTCTTCGCTTGTTTTTTCCCGGTTGTCTTGGCTTGTGGCGGGGGCGCGGGTGCGGACATTGGAACTGCCGACGATGCGATATCGGCGACGGCCTTCCATGTGCCGTCGGGCTGCTTGCGATAGGTTGTGACGTAGCTGCCGTGATCATTGATGATCTGTTTGGTCTGCGGATCGGTCATGGTGATGGTGTAGGTACCCTGGGTGTAGGCGAGGTCGCCGGACTTTGCTACGTCGGTTGTGGTGGCCTGGAACTTCAGCGACAGTGCAGGGTCGGACGCCATCTCAGTCATACTGGTGCGAATTGCGTCTATACCGGAGACCGCGGGCGAGCCGGGGAGCATGAGGACTGCGTTGTAGGCGTAGTGGGAGGCGAGTTTGGCGGCGTCCTTGGCGGCGAAGTCCTGGTTCCACTGGGCATCGTTTGCCTGGATCGCCCTGATGTCGGCGTCATGAGTGTCGCTACAGGCGGTGGCGAGGAATGTAAGGACGGTAGCAGCACAGAAAATCATGAGACGCTTCATCTTGAAGTTCCTTTCAGATTCTTGGGGATGAGATTCTGGCCCTGGCCCTGCGGCTTGCCCGAATACTCTTTGCGCCGCCGAGGTACTTCGCTGGAAAGGTATACGCCTGATGAAGTTTGGTCAAATACAGATATTTAAGGAGCTGGAAACGAGATTATTAATTGGTCGAGCGGTAGCGAGTTTTTGATGGACTGCGGGGGCGAGATGGGTGTGACTGCTAGTGGAGTTCCCTTGCCCTCTGCCTGGTCGAAGGCTTCGGTGCCGGGAGATTTGGCTGTGATTTGAAAATCGCTGATTTGGTATGGGAGGCCATTGGATGCGAGAGAAGATGGTCCGTTCATCATCTGGAAGTGAAGATGCGGAGCGAGGGAGTTACCGCTGTTGCCGACGAGGCCGAGCACCTGGCCGAGTTTGACTTTGTCGCCGCGGCGGACCTTGATGCTTCCGGGCTGCATGTGGGCGTAAAGGGCGTAGCGGTGACCGGCGAGTTTGAGAATAACGGAGTTGCCGTCGGCGTCGGCGACTGAGATGTTGGTGGGATATTTACCGGGGGGCTGCTCGGGTTGGCCGTCGGTTACAGATTCGACGGTTGCGTCTGCGACAGCCAGGGCGGGCTTGCCGAAGATGGTGTAGCTTTGGAGTTTTTCACTGGGGCCAGAGTAGATGCGATTGTCGGAGTTGAGTTGCTCCCAGTCCACCGCGTATCGCTGGGCGAGCCATAGGCGGCCGTTGATGGGCAAGGCGGCACGTGTGTGACGGACTACATCGCAGCATGAGTCCGCGGAGACATACCGCTGTCCGTGGAGCGGAGGACCGATGGTGACGACGTTTTGGCGGTCGACCGTGGTCGCGCCTCCGTCTTCGCTCATGGTCTGGTGACCGGGTGGGGCGGCGCTCGCGTTTAGCGTGATGCGGTGGGATAGCTGGCGGGGAATTTCGGCATCTGGTGCCAGTGCTACGTTGAGGAACAGCAGCGCGTTTGCGCTCTTCGCGAGCTTTCCGGAAGATTCGCGCAGGCCGACTGGTTGGAGACGCTGGGCGACGGCGGCACGTATCGAGGCTTTGCAGAGTGGCGCCGTCAGCGAGCACTTCGACCTTTTGCACGGCTATGTCCGCGCTGGAGAAATTCGTCATCCACAGCTCGATAGACGAGGTGGATTTGGCCGTCTGAGCCCATGAACGGCACAGGTGCGTCGTGCACCGCAAGGAGCAAGGGTGTCATGGTCTCGGATGCGGCATGTGCCTCTGGAACGTGCACCGTGCATGCCACAAATATCAACAAAGCCCGCACCGTGAGGGAACGATTATGCGCATTCATGGGGTTGAATCTCAATTTGTGTTTGGGCCGGGACGCGAATACGAGGAACCTGAAGCAATCGAAGGGACGCGAGTAGCGGACGAGGCCGTCGCAGAAGGCGAGTTACTGTGCCGTCCGGGACTAGCTTAGCCAAGCTATCAGGTCACGGGCAACTGCGTTAGCAAAATGGAGATGGCTGCCATTCGTTTGTCTTTGCGCGATCAGTTCCACTATGAAGATAGCCTTCATACAACTCGCAGATAGTTGCAGCCGAGGATCGGCCCTCTTCTAACAATCGGTCTAGTAAACAGTCTTTTCTTGGGGATTGCTGCGCACTCGGGACGCTTCTTGCTCGCAAACGTCAAGTCGCAAGAATTGCCTACTTCTACGATCTTGCCTGCAAAGTTTTGCAGTGTCCTTCTTAGGGAGGAGCATTCTACGCGGGCGTTCAGTGGACGAGATAACGTATCGGGGCACAACGACATGTACAAATTTATACAAAAATATCGAAATGGCCACAAGAATGCATTGATTAGCTGCGCGTGGTCCCTGTTCGGGGCGCGCCACAAACTGAGCAGCTTGGAGGCTTCGACTATGTTTAGGAAAATTCTCGCCGTATTAGCTGTAGGTATCGTGTCGGCAACCGTTGCCAGCGCAACCCCGATTACCCCGGGGGAAGCGTGAGTGCCTCGACCTTGAACTTCGGTGGCTCTCTGGATCTCTTTACCGGAGCCATACTTACTAACGGATCATTTACGTCGAACTATAGTGTTCAGGTCTACAACGATCCTTCAAACAGTTTTTGCGCGAACTGCCTAGATTTCGTATATCAGGTCGCTGACCAAGGGCCGGGTACCATTTCGTCGGTAGCTGTCGGATCGTTTTACAACTTTCAAACCAGCGTGGGGTTCAATACGACCGGCGGCACCGTCGCCCCCACGTCTATCACTCGCTCAAGTGACGGGAGCACGATTGACTTCCTCTTCGGAACCGCTATTCCCGCGAATTTTACTACTAACTTTCTTGTGGTGCAGACGGATGCTTCGATTTTTAGCCAAGCGGGCTTCACGACCCTTTCTAACAGCTCAGCCTCCTCGACCGGACTGGGTGCATCGCTCACTCCAGAACCTTCTTCCTTCCTGCTTCTGGGGACAGGGTTGATTGGTCTCGCGACTGCCGCGAAGAGAAAGTTCGGGGTCTAGTCGGTCCTTCTAAGGAAATGAGGCAGGAAGCCTGAACGAGGGCTTCCTGCTTTTCTGCGCCTATATGTCGGCGCTGCCGGATCAGGCACCGGGGCCTTTGGAGTTTTCGGGGCGCGGGTAGAAGGCTTCAACGATGGTGGAGATGCCGCCGCGGGGGCGGAAGTCGCCGACTACTTTGGCCCAGATAGGGTTGCAGGCTTTGACTACGTCCTCAAGGACCTGGTTGACGATGTTCTCCTGAAAGATGCCCAGATTGCGGTAGGTGAAGAGGTATTCTTTGAGGGACTTGAGTTCGAGGCAGCTCTCGCGGGGCATATAGCGGATGGTGAGGCGGCCGAAGTCGGGCAGACCGGTCTTGGGGCAGACCGAAGTGAATTCGGGGTCGTCGACAAGGATCTCGTAGGCCTTGAACTGATTCTGCCAGGTTTCGATGGGGGGAAATTTGGTGTCGAGACCGGCTTTGGCGTGGTCGTCGGTGTAGCCCGTGGTCTTTGTGGTCATAGGACTATTTTAGCTTGGTGGCGACGGAGACGGTCGATACGCACGTTCGCTACGCTCAGGGCCGGGATGACGCCTTCATTCGAATTCATGGTGAAAAGCTTTAGTCGCGGCGGCCGAGGGTTGGGGGGCCGTCGTTGGAGTTGGTGCTGTTGGGATTGTTGGGATTGTTGGGATCGTTGTTGGTGCCTCCGACGCGGCGCAGGGTGGGCTTGTTGCCGTTGCTCTTGTCGTTGATCTTGCGCTTGTTTTCGAGGCGGGCGAGGCGGCCCTTGATGTCGTCAAACTCGCTGGTGGTGACGACGTAGTCGGGCCGGGCAGGCATGATGGTGGCGATCTCTTCCTCGGAGTGGCCGATGCGGTCAGGGGTCTGGGGATGATCTGCGAAGACCTTGGCCAGGGTGCCGGGCTTGTGCTTTTCTAGGGCGTCGATCTTCTCGAAGAACTGGATGAAGGCCTGGGGGTCGTAGCCGGCCTTGTACATGTACTGGAGGCCCAGCCAGTCGGCCTCTGCCTCGAACTGGCGGGAGAACTGGAGGAAGCTGATGGGGATGGCGAGTTGCGTCGCCTCATAAATTCCGTAACCAGTCCAGCTGCCCTGGGTGAAGATGATGAAAGGGATCTGGCCGATCTGAATGTAGTTCATGCGGGTCATCTCGCGGGCGGCGTGGTGAGCGCAGACGTGGGCGGTCTCGTGAGCCATGACGCCGGCCAGTTCGGCCTCCTCATCGGCGGCGAGGATGAGGCCGGAGTTGACGTAGAAGAAGCCGCCGGGCAGGGCCATGGCGTTGATCTCGTCGGAGTCGATGACCTTGATGGTGAAGGGAACCTTGCAGTCGGAGTTCTTGACGATGTTCTGGCCAACGCGATTGACGTATTCGACGATGACGGGGTCGGTGACCAGGTGGGCGGACTTCTCGATCTCCATGGAGTACTGCTTGCCGGTGCCCATCTCCCAGTTGATGGAGTACCAGTTGCCCATGCCGCGTCCGCCGATGTTGCGGGTGCCTACGGCGTTGACGTCATTTTCGCTGCCCGGCTTGATGTGGGGATCGAGCGCCTCACCGGGAGAGGGGAGAGCGTCGGTCTTCTTCTGCTTCGCCTCTTCTTTTGCTTCTTTTGCTTTCTTTTCTTCCTTCTTGGTCTCGTCGGCAGTGGACGGCTTGTCGGCGTTGGTTGTGTTGGCGGGCGGGGTGTCGGCAGGGGCGCTGGAGGAAGGGGTTGCCGGGGCATTTGCGGGAGCCGGGGCCGGCTGTCCGGTCGTCTGGCCGCTGGCGGGGGCGCTGGTTTGGGCAAAGGAGAGCGTCGTGGCGAGGGTGAAGAGAGTGGCGAAGCCAAGGTGCGTGGCGGAACGCATGGGAGTTCTCCTCTGAGAGCCGGTTCCCTGCTGACGGACACAGCTCAATGGTTATGACTCAGTATGCGCCTTTTTGGTGAGCAGTGCGAACGGCGGGCGTGGCTACCAGGTGGAGTAGGCGGTGCCGTCGGAGGCGGTCATCTGGGCGCCGCTGTGGACGTCGTCGATGCCGGACTGGGTCTGGTCGAGGCTCATCAGGGTGTCTTCCTGGACGGTAACCCAGGTGTCGTTCCGTTTGGTGATGGGATCCTTTGGGAATGACCTTGATGTAGCCGGCCTGCACGAGGTCGTCGAGGGTCTGGGGGGCCTTCTGCTTGTCGACGGTGTAGGAGTCGATGGCGTTGCGGAGGGTGTGGAGGTCTTCGCGGAGGACAGCCTCGTTGGCGCTGCGAACGTGCTGGGTAAACGAGGGGACGGCGATGGCGGCGAGTATGCCGATGATGACCATGACGATCATCAGTTCGAGGAGGGTGAATCCGGCTTCGGTCGAGCTTGCGGCATGTCGTCGGGATGGATGCATTTCTACCATGTGGAGTACTTTGTGCCGTCGAGGCCGGTGCCGTAGCTCTTGGTGTAGACGTCGAAGACGTTCTGACCGCCGAAGGAGGTGGAGTCGGGATCGTCCTGGTTGGAACGGAGACCCCATTCGGTGCTGCCGGTCATGGGATCCTTGGGGATGCGGCGCAGGAACTTGACCTTGTGCGAGCCGCCGGTGCCGCCGGCCACGTCGACGCCATCGACGAGGGTCTGGAGGTCGGGCGGATAGTTCATGCTGTCCGTCTTGGTCATAAAGGCACCTTTATCGGCGGCGTCCTTGTAGCGGTCGATGGCGTCGCGCATCTCCCAGAGGTCGCGGCGAAGTTCCCGCTCCTTTTCGCGTTTGACCTGGAAACGGGCCACCGGTAGAGCAGCCATGGCCAGGATCGAGATGATGGCAACGGTGACGATGAGTTCGACGAGGGTGAGGCCGGACTCGGAGTTAGCAGGATGGGCTGCCCGCGGGTTTGACCCGGGCGATCACTTCACATGCACCACGGCCTGCGAACCGACAGCCGGAAGGTTGGCCTGGGCGCTGTTGCGAGCTCCAATTTTGACGAGCGCGAGGTTGGAGTCACCGGCGGCGATGGCCTTGAAGGTAAGGGTGCAGAGACTGCCCTGGCCGCTGATGCCGGCGGTGTTAGGCGGACGCTGACTGGAGATGGTGACGAGGCCGTGTTCGTCGTCACGATGAGCTATGGAGACGGGTTGGCCGTCGCGAGCAAGGAAGTCTCCGGCGTCGACGTTGACGAGCTGCAGGACGGCAGGGTTGAACTGTAACTGCAGCGGCACGGAGTAGACGTCGTGGGCATTCGTGAGCATGACAGCGACCTGGAAGGTGCTGCCCACGGTCTGATTGGAGCTAGCCGGAACCACGCTGAGGTTGACAGGCCCGCCAGCAGCCCCGGCGGGCGTCTGGACGGCGGGCTGTGCCGGAGTGGGGAGCTGCGTCTGCTGGTTCATCTGGCCGATCGCGGCGTTGGCGGCGGTGGCGGCACTGTTTGAGGCACCGGCGACCTGTCCTGGAGTGGGGGGCTGCGCCTGCTGGCTCATCTGGCCGATCGCGGCGGCGGCGGCGTTGGCGGCCGTGGATGGCGTACCGACCTGGCGCTGGGCGATTACGGGCAGCGCGGACTGGGATGCGTCCCCGGCGATTGAGGCATCGCGGCGAAGCTCCATCGACTGGCCGGTGCCGGTATCGACCGCGCGGGTGTTCAGGCGTGTCAGAACCGACTCGCGTACGATGTGCGGGATCAGAAGGAAGACGATCTCGTTCCTCTGGGTCTCTTTGCTCTGGCTGCTGAAGAAGTACTTGAAGAAGGGGATTTCGCCAAGACCGGGAGTTCCATTGACGCCATGGGAGTCCGTGGTCTGGATGAGGCCGGCCAGGATGCTTGGCTCACCCTCTTTAAGCTGAATCACCTGATCGGATTCATTCTGACCGATGATGGGCTCGGTGACGCCGGAGATGGTTACGGAGCCCTGCTGCGCAGAGACGATGATGTGCATCTTCAGGCTGACTTCCCGGTCGTAGTGAACCGTGGGGGTCATGTCGATGGTGACGCCTACGTCGGTGAAGGTGAACTGAGTCTGAACGCCGAGATTGACGGTGCCGGTCGAGACGCCGGAGCTGTAGGACCCGGTCGCGATAGGGATTTTCTGGCCAATCTTGAGCTGGGCGCGCTGGCCGTCGGTAGCGCGAATGCGGGGGTTCTGCAGGATGCGCGTGTCGGTGTCAGTAAGCAGTGCGTTGACGGTACCACCGGTGATGGACACGGCGAAGTTGGTCGCATTGAGGTGGGCGAGCGAGTTGAGCGTGAAGTTGGAGGTTGTGGTCGTGCCGTTGGTGGTGGTGGAACTGCTGCCGGTGGTGGTCGTTGTCGGACTGGCCTGAGGAGTAATCGTGACGGACTGGGGCAGCGTGATGCCGAGGTTGCGCATCTTGTCGCGATTGACCTCGAGGACGGCGACATCGACGACGACCTCAGGGCGGGCACGGTCCAGGTCGTTCAACACCTTCTGTGCGAGTAGCAGCTGATCCGGAGTGGCGCGCATAATGATCGCGTTCTGGCTGGGAACCAGGTTGACCCTGACGCTGGGGTCTACGAGGTTGCGGATAGCGGTAACGATCTCGTTTGCATCGTTCTGCTGTGCGACGTTGCTGAGGTAAAAGGTCTGGACGGCCTCCTGGTCGAGGTCCGTGTGCTTCTGGCGGGTATTCTGGGCGACAAAGATCGTGTTTGGAGTGACGGGCTTGTAAAACGTCCCGGAGGTGATGCCGACGATGCGCAGGGCGTCCGCGAGGCTGACGTTGGTGAGATCGACGGGGATGCGCTTGGAGGTGTAGTCGGGGTCAAAGAGGACGTTGAGGCCGGCGAGTTTGCCGATAGCCTGATAGATGGCCTTAACATCCTCCACCGTGTGAATGGTGATGGGGTCGTTCGAGACGGGCTGCAACTCGACCGGGCTGGAGACGGAGCTGATCCTGGCGAGTATCTGGTTGTCTTCGTCCGTCCGCTGCTGTTGGGCGGCAGAGGGCGGCGGTGGCGCCGCAGCCGGCTGGAGGAGATCGATCTCCTGTTGAGCGGTCTGATTAGACGGATCGTATTGGAGGGCAAGAGCGAACTCTTTAAGCGCGCCAGCGGGATCGCCGCTGGCCTTCAGCACGCGGCCGCGATCGACATGGGCTACGCTGGCCTTGTACTTGATCAGCTCGAAGTGGGACTTGTAGCGCAAATCATTCGGCTTCGCGAGATGGGCCTGACGATAATCCTCGTATGCCGCGTCGTAGTCGTCGTGAGACTCCGCGAGCTGGCCGCGTTTGTCCCAGGTGCCGGCGGATTGCGCGGATGCAGTGGGGCTGGCAAGGGCGAAGAGGAAGAGAAGCAGGGGCAGGAGCGCGAGCGCCCGGCTTACGTTCGTCGATCGATGATGGCTGTCTGTCTTTCCGCGACCCATGCTGCTTTCGTTTGCGCCCTTTAAAGCTTGGAGTGTGCGGCGTCTGCCGGAGCACCCACCTTCCCCGGTCATGCCAAAGAGGGTCAGGACGCTGCCGCGCGGTGGTTGCGAACAGTCTGCTGCGCTCGGGTGAGTATAACATTCGGTGCACGTACGACCTCGAAAAGTGGGGGTGCGTTTGTTGAGTCGTCTGCGGCACTTTTTGAGGAGCATCGTACCCTAGCAGGGTCCCTGAGATGATCGAACTGGCCGGTTTTGCGTCTCGAGTTTTTATTGCTTTCACTAAATTCTAATGCGATTAGATGTTGTTGCCGCTGAGTTAGGGACTTGTGGTTAGACGTGCGAGAGCACAGTGCGTGAGTGGTGATGATCCGATTGCAGCGTTGCAGGCATGTTAAAGTAAGAGGTTCCATGCCCCGTTCGCTCTCCAATCCGACCATAGCCCAGCAGCCGAAGGCCGTGGCGAAGCAAAAGGACCGGGACCCGGTGGCGGCCGGGCAGCGGGATGCCGCGTTCAACCGGTCGGCGAGCTTCAACTACTTCCTGACCGACAGGTTCGAGGCGGGGGTGGCGCTGCGCGGAACCGAGGTGAAGTCCATCCGGGAGGGCAAGGCCAACCTGAAGGACGCGTACGGCCTGCTGAAGGACGGAGAGTGTTTTCTGCTGAATGCTCATATCGGACCGTTCTCTCATGGAAATGCGATGAATCACGACTCGTTGCGGACCCGGAAGCTGCTGCTGCACAAGACCGAGGTGCGCCGGCTCGAGGGTATGACCAAGCAGAAGGGATTTACGCTGATCCCGACCCGGCTCTATTTTCGCAATGGCCGGGTCAAGTGCGAGCTCGCGCTGGCGAAGGGCAAGCAGGACTGGGACAAGCGGGAGACGGAACGTAAGCGTGAGGCCGATAAGGAAGCCAAGGCGGCGGTCGCTCGAAGCCAGCGGCGGTAAGAAAGCTACGTTACTGGTAACGGTTGGGCAGTTCTCCTTTCTCCTTTCTTAGACTTGATTCGATAGGAAAACCGTTCTGACACTTTTGGGGTAACAGCTATCTTCCGTTGCCGCTAGAGCAGCGTGGCGAAGTCGCGTTACGATAACCCTATGACGACCAACCTCCTATTCCAGGATGCAGCGAACTTTGCTACCCCAATGCTCGCGATATTTGCGGTAGATATTGCCACTGCGAAAAACGCCGATCCGATGCTGGCGCTGTTGACGACCTCCGATGCCGTGACGGACGCCGCGGCGAAGGTGCTGGCGTCAGGTGAGTTCAAGGCGACCCCCGGTGAGACACTGCTGTTGCACACTCCCAACGGGCTGAAGGCAGAACGGCTGCTGATCGTGGGACTTGGCAAGGCGAAGACGCTCTCCGTCGATGAGATTCGCAAGGGCGCCGGTGCCGCGGTGCGGGCGGCGAAGCCTCGCGGAGTGCGGGAGATGGCGATCGCATTTCCCGAGGATCATGCACTCTCCGACGAGCACCTGGATAACCTGCCCTGCGTGTGGACGGCGCGGGCTCTGGTCGAAGGCGCGGAGTTGGCCGAGATGGACTACGACACTTATAAGAGCGATCGCAAGGACCAGTCGGTACAGACCCTGACGGTGATTGCGAAAGAGGCGGAGAAGACCACCCGGATGGAGTTGCAGCAGGGCTTCGAAGAAGGTCTGATCGTAGCCGAAGCACAGAACTTTACCCGTTCTCTGGTGAATGAGCCAGGGAATGTGCTGACGCCGACTGTATTGGGGCAACGGGCTGCGGCGATGTGCGCGGAGGTGGGGTTGAAGTGCGAGGTCTATTCGACCAAGAAGCTGCATGAACTGAAGATGGGCGCCTTCTGGGCGGTGGCGCAGGGTTCAGTGGAGCCTCCTGCGCTGATCGTGATGACTTATGAGCCCCAGAACAGGAAAGGGAACGATGGGCCGGTACTCGGCCTGGTGGGAAAAGGAATTACTTTCGATACGGGCGGCATCTCGATCAAGCCGGCGGACGGCATGGAGAAGATGAAGTACGACATGGCTGGAGCCGCGGCAATGATCGGGGCGATGCGGGCGATCGCACAGTTGAAGCCGGACGTGAAGGTGATCGGCGTGGTCTGCTCGGCGGAGAACATGCCGGATGGCAAGGCATTCAAGCCGGGCGACGTGGTGACTGCCATGTCGGGCAAGACGATTGAGGTCGTCAACACGGACGCGGAGGGCCGTCTGGTGCTGGCCGACGGTCTGCACTACGCGAAGACGCTGGGCTGCACTCATCTGATCGACGCTGCAACGCTGACCGGGGCATGCGTGGTCGCGCTGGGGATACTGAATGCCGGAGTGTTCTCGAACGATGAAGCGACCTGGCAGAAGTTCCACGACGTCGCAACGGTTGCGGGGGAGAAGTTCTGGCGGCTGCCGTGTACGGATGATTATCGCGAACACATCAACAGCCAGATTGCGGACATGATGAATACGGGCGCGAACCGCTGGGGTGGGGCGATCTCGGCTGCGATGTTTCTCAAGGAGTTTGCCGATGAAACTCCGTGGGTGCATCTGGATATAGCCGGCTGTGCCTGGAACGACGAACGCAAGCCGTGGCTGGCCAAAGGACCGACCGGCATCGCCGTGCGTTCGATCGTCGAGTGGGTGCGGAGTTATTCGGCATCTGAGGGCGCAGATCTTTCGCAACAATCTTAGGATCGATTGCAATCCGCTCTATAGCTTTATCCCACGCTGGCACGCGGCTATCGTCGCACAGCTACATGACTGGCGGGGCTTCGATGCCGAGATAGCCGAGGGCGCGGATCAGCTCGCGCTGAGCGACTGCGGCAGTGGCAAGCAGAAATGCGCGACGCGCGGGATCGGTCTCGTGCAGGACGTGATGGCGGTGGTAGAAGTTGTTGAACTGCTGCGCGAGTTGGAAGGCGTACTTTGCGAGTGACGCTGGCTCGGACGTAGCGATGGACTGCTCGATGACGGCCGTGAGGCGGGAGGCCAGCAGCCACGTCTCCCAGAGAGTGCTTCCCTCTTCGCTGTCCAGAATGCCGCTGAGGTCGGACGTGGTGATTGTCTGGAGGGCGGCGAGGACTTCCAGTTCGTTGGTGCCGCCCTTGCGCAGGATGTTGGCGGCGCGAACGATGGCGTACTGCACGTAAGGGCCGGTCTCGCCCTCGAAGCTGAGTGCGTCCTTGAAGTCGAAGGCGATGACGGTGTTGCGGGTGAAGCGCAGCATGAAGTAGCGGAGGGCTCCGACTGCCGATCTGCGTGGCGATGGCGAGACGTTCCGCTTCGTCGATCTCGGGGTGGCGGGTGTCGACCTCGGCCTTGGCGGCGGCGATGAGGCGGTCGAGCAGATCGTCGGCCTTGACGCCGAAGCCCTTGCGGCCGCTGACCTCGATGTAGGACTTCTTCTGGTCTTCCTCGCTGATGGTGTAGCCGAGTTCGATGGCGCAGCGTGGGGTGAGCGCGACCATCTCGTAGCTGAAGTGGGTGTAGTGATCGGCGGCTGCGGTGAAGCCCATGCCACGCAGAGCCTGGATGACTTGGGTCTGCGGATCGTTCTGGCGTGAGTCGATGACGTTGACGATGGCGTCGGCTTTGCCGAAGACGGGATGATCGTGCTCGCTGGAGCCTGAGGTCGAGATCCAGCAGGTGCGGTCGGGGTACTCGTGGAAGCGGACGTAGCCGAAGTCTTTGCCGGGCAAGCAGGCCGAACTTCCAGAGGTGGTAGGCGATGTCCTTGCCGACGTAGGTGACGGTGCCGTTGGAGCGGACGATGACCTTGGCGTCTTCGTCGGGGATGTCGCTTCCCTGTTCAGCTTCCGAACCGGCTCGGCGCATGACCCAGCAGCCTTTGTTCTTGCCGGCGGTCTCTTCGTAGAGCACGCCTTTTTCGATCATGAGGGTGCGGGCTGCGTCCCAGAAGTGCAGCGATAGAATCTCGCTCTCGCGGGGGAGGAAGTCGTACTCGATGCCGAGGCGCTGCATCGTCTCAAGGTGACGGTGCAGGACGGCGGTGGAGATGAGGTCGGCGATGGCGGCAGTGTCGTTGCCGCCGGTCTCAAGCGCGTGGAGGGTTTCGAGGCGCAGCTGCTTGCGGGCGGCGAGTTGGTCTGGATCGGCGGTGTACCACTGCGAGACGCGGGCGTAGAGATCCCAGCAGTAGAAGTCGATGCGAATGCCATCGGCATCGAGGTCAGCGAGGAGTTCGCGGGTAGTCGCGAGGGTCTTGCCTTCGAGATGAACGAGGCCGACGACGACGTCGGCGACCTGCACGCCGGTGTTGTCGATGTAGTTCTGGACGCCGACCTGGACGCCGGTCTTGTAGCTGTCTCGGCGCAGGAGACGCTGGAAGGTATCGCCCAGGATGGCGTTGCGCAGGTGGCCGATGTGTGCGGCCTTGTTGGGGTTGATGCTGGTGTGCTCGATGAGGCAGAAGCCGGGGCCGCCGATGTCGGCGTGGAGGTCTGCGGCAATACGGCGCACGGTGGCGGCGCGGTCGAGGCGGATGTTGAGGTAACCGGCGCCGGCGACTTCAACTGAGGCGACGCCTTCGAGCTCGGGGAGTATCGCGGTGAGTTCTGCAGCGAGTTCCGTTGCGATGATGCGGGGGGCTTTGCGGAGGCGCTTGGCCAGCTCGAACGCCACCGGTAACGCGAGTTCGCCGAGGGCGATGCTGGGTGGCTGCTCGACCGCTAACTGCGTGAGCGTGATGTCGTATTTGGTAAGTAGGATGGCCTGAATGCGGGCCAGAAGGGACTGCTGAATTGTGCGATACATGCTTGTAGTTCACCGCGAAGTGACAGGAGTTTTGATCTGGTACCAGTTTACGCGACAGAGACGCTTATGGCAGTTTGGTGGGCAGGGTCTCGATCTCTTCAAGCAGCGGGGTATGGTTATGAATCCTGGCGCGGTGTATGAGGAAGATGATTCCGCCGACGCCGGTGACTGAGATGAGCAGCCACGCGTGCAGCGCGAGCGCAAATAGAGCGGCCTGCGAGGCTTGCGCTCCGTGACTGACGAGCGAGGTCTTGACTGCCCATTCAAAGGTGCCAATAGCACCTGGAGAGCTGGGCAGCATATACGAAAGATTGCCGAAGGAGACGGCTTCCCAGGGCCCTATGCGGTCGACGCCGATACCGATCAGTCGCACCGCAGAGACGTAGATCATCGCCTCGCAGGTCCAGATGACTACGGTCTGGATCAGGAGAAGAAGGCTCCCGCCGATGCCCATCTGTCGCAGCGTGTCGATGGCGAGAAGCAGCCAGTGCTCCAGCTTCTGTACAAGCTTATTTTGAGGAAGCCGAGCAAAGAGCGCTTCGCACGGGAGCCTCCAACTGACGCGCACCGAACATCAGGACCAGCAGTCCGACGGTCGAGATGGCGAGCGCCATGTCAGCACCGTGGCGAACCTTGTCGGGTAAACCCCTCCCCATGGTAAGAACGAACATGAGGCCTACGACGAAGACGTCGAGTAACTTTTCCAGAATTACGGTGCTGAGAATCGCCGATGGCGACGCGCCGAGATCCGGCGCGTAGGTAAAGACCCGCATGATGTCGCCGATGCGGAAGGGCAGGATATTGTTCGCGGCGAGCGAGGTCATCAGGACCCGGGCGCAGACGCCGAAGCGCGCGTCGGTGGAGCGCATCATGCGGGTCCAGCGGACGCAGCGCAGAGTGTAACTTGCAGTGGTAAAGGCCAGGACGCCGACGATCCACATTGGTACGACGAGACGCAGAGCGCGGATCTCGGCAAAGGAGATGTTGCGAAAGGTGTACCAGAGGAAGAATGCGCTGATAAGCAGGCCGGGAACGGTCTTCCACAGATTACGCCCGGGTGCGGGGCTCGGTGCAGCATTGGGCTGGATGGCAGTCGTGGTCATTACAGTTCAGGCGGCGATCTTCGGGTTGCGGTTCCTCTTGTCACGATCCATGCAGGCTGCGTTCCCCTCCGTGGGCAGGTTTTACTATACGTTGCTCGAGGGGGAATACGGGAATGCAGGAATTTGATCGGGACTTTATCGGGGCCGAAGCATAAAGCCGAGGATGATGTCATAAACTGGAGTGGCGGTACGGATCGATCTCTTTGATTCCTTGCTTGAGGATTAAGATCTTTGGCTACATCATTTGCGTCAGCAGCGCTATACGAAACAGCATCAGTTCGCGCCGCTCCCCTGAACCATGGGTTTGGAGCCGTTTTTGCGCTGGGCTGACGGTCTTCGCCATTGCGACTCATGGCTACCATCCCTACGCGGAAGATGGCGGAGTATACATGGAGGGGATCAAAAGGGTGCTCGATCCTTCTTTGTATCCGCACGACTCAGGATTTGTGCTGGAGCACCTGCGTTTCTCGCTGTTCGCTCCGATGGTGGCTGGCCTGGCTCGAAGTTCGCATCTGGGCGTCGCGACCGTGGTTCTGATTGTGCATGTTTTCAGTATCTGGATGACACTGTTTGCCGCCTGGCAGCTTGCGGCCCGGTGCTATACACAGCGCGAGCAGCGTTGCGGAGCGGTAGCGCTGCTGGCGGTCTGGCTGGCATTGCCGGTGGCTGGAACTGCGCTGGTGGTGATGGACCCATACCTCACGGCGCGCAGCCTGACGATGCCCTGCACTCTGCTCGCATGGGTTGGAGTGCTGGATGCCGCAATGGGCGAAGACGCTGGAAAACGGCGGCGTGGACTGGTGCTCTGTTGTGGCGCGCTGCTGTTCGCAGGACTGCTTCATCCACTGATGACCGGCTATGGACTGGGCAGCGTAATACTGCTCGCGTGTCTGCTGGCTCCCAACCGCAATGTACGCCTGCGAGGCACGGCTGCGCTCTGCCTGGGAGCGATTGCGATGGCTGCCGGGCTACAGTTGTCGTCCCGTCCCGAGACGGCCGACTATGTCCGCGTAGTGATGACGCGTCCTTACTGGTTTCTTTTCGAGTGGCAATGGTATGAGCAGTTCGGGCTGGTTGCCCCACTGATTATCCTGGAGATGGTAGCCCTGAAGCGGCGGAGCGAGGCTGAGGTGGCAAAGATTTCCCTGGCGCGGATGGCGGTCACCGCCGGCGTCATGGCGGTTGTCGTCGCCATGATGTTTGCGCGGCCGGGATTATCGAACCACGCCGTTGCTCGTCTGCAGCCGTTGCGACTGTATCAGCTGGTCTATGTGCTGATGATTCTGGCTGTAGGCGCGGCACTGGGCGGGAGGCTCTTGCAGCGATATGCCTGGCGTTGGATTACTGTGATCGCGCTGCTGAGCGGCGTGATGGTCTACGCCGAGCGCCGGACCTTTCCGAACTCCGCCCACATGGAGCTTCCGTGGAACGCGCCAGTCAACCAATGGGAACAGGCCTTTCTGTGGATCAGCCGAAATACACCCAAAGATGCGCTCTTCGCACTGGACGCCGACTACATCTCGCAACCCGGTGAGGATGCGCAGGGTTTTCGAGCGATTGCCGAGCGCAGCATGTTGCCGGACTACTCCAAGGATGGCGGCGTCGCTTCGATCGCTCCAGAGCTAAGTTCTGCCTGGATGCTGGGGCAAGCCGTCCAGACTGGACTCAGCACAGAGGCGGACTCAGAGCGGATCGCTGGGCTGAAGCCGCTGGGGGTGACATGGATGCTGCTGCGCAACACCGACTCGACCCAACTAAGTTGCGAGTACAGGAACGCCGAGGTAAAGGTCTGCCGTCTGCCCTGAACCGTATGGCCGGGCAGACGGCATTGATGGAACTAACCTGAACTCAGTTGGGCTTAGTTCCCTGCCGGTGCCGGCTTGGCCGCATCGGTGCTCCCGACCTTCAGAACCACACTATCCTGATCTTTCGTCTCGAACTTTCCATAGAACGAGCGAAGTTGCGGGTAGTCCTTCGGTTCAAACAGGATGTCACCCATAATGAGTGAGCGAATACGGTGAAGGTATTCGGCGTGGACTCCGACCTAAGTGTATATGCAGCCACCTTTGGAAGACTTTCCTGGGACTTAGCTTGGGAGAGATTCAATCGAGAATGACGGCGGAAAGGTGATGCGGATGGCGTCTATGTTCTTGTGCGGATATGGGAAGTAAACGGCAACCTCGCGCTTCTCATGCGGGAAGGTCGGCTTCGTGTTCATCACGAAGATATCGCCAGGGACGAGAAGTCGCTTTCCTGTCGAAGAGCCGATCGGTCCTTTGATGGTGTAGTGGACTGTCAGTGGCTCATCGTAGCTATCGAGCTTGTCAATGGCAGTCGACCTTCACCTCCGTGCCAGTGGGCAACATCTTTTCCAGATGAACGCGCAGGCCACGGTCGAGACTGGCTGCGTCGCCTGTGAGCGAGAGGGAGCGCCAGCGCAAGGCGAACGGCCCGACGTACTTCATCTCCACTGTACCGGTGATGACACCGTGCTCATCCATCTTTAGGTTCGCGACGCGCGTCTCAGTCGCCGCAGTGTAGGGTTCGAGATGGACTATCCCCGATGATGACGCCGCCGTCGTTCTGCCGTAGTCCACGAGCCATCGTATGTTGCCACGCAAGATGTCCGTAGGAGCAGTAGCGCGTCCCGGGATCGAAAAACTGCTCCTTGCCGTCGACCACGACGATGGCGAGATTGTCGTCAAGCTGCGACAGACTGAGATAGCCCGGCAAAAATATGCTTCGATCGCGATTGGTGACTGCCATGGCATAGGCCTTCATGCCGGCGGCTCGCGCCATAGCGACAAAGAGATTTGCAAGTTGATCGCCGGTGCCTCGCTTGCGGTTCCAGACGTCATCAGTGTTGTGCACCTCGCCGAGCCCTTGCGACTTATCTTCGGTGGCAGAGTGTTGGCGGGTGTAGTCGGTGTTCTCAAGCTTCATGACAGCAGCATAGAGTTTGTGCAGCTTCTGGTCCTGCGCATCGGAGGGCAAGGTAAGGTCTCTGACGGCCGCGCCAACGGCAGGTCCCGGCCCGATGAACTTATCCTGATCCTTTGCCCAGTGCTTTCCTTCCTCCTTCCAGAACTCAGCCCCGGTGAGGTATGCAGAGTAGTAAAAGAGTACGCGATAACTGAGGCTGCCAATAGGCGGCATGAACTCTTCGTTCGGGACGGGAGGGACGTCATGGACATGCGTTTCGAGAGTAAGTTGGCCTGGGTCCATGTTTGTCGATGGAAGACGCGTCTGCTTGACCTCTGATCCGGCCGGAAGAATGGGAAACCAGGCAATAGAGTTGGTAAGCTGTTCACGATCGCCCTTACCCTTACTCAAAAGAGTCTTGCTCGTAGGCTTCCAGACAAAGTCAGCTTTGCGGGTGTAGAGCTTGGCCTGAACTAACCATTCCGGAGGCATGAAAAGGTTATCGTCATAGCGCAGCTTGTAGCGGTAGTCAATAATGCTGCCGACCTGAACATCAGGCATGCTGAAGACCTTGGACATGTGTTTATAGCCTTGCGTCTTCTCCACTAGCTTGTCATACGGCTTGGTGGTAAGCGGAATCTTGGTTCCGTCCGGATGGATGGTGCATCCGCTGATCTCGGTTACGCTGTAGCCACTGTGCCCGGCGGCGTAGTCGAGCTCCACATCTCCGTACTCCTTGCCTCCTTCGGTAAGTACCTTCAGGCGGGTATGAATGCTGAACATGTGGTTCTTGTCCTCGGTGAGCTCCTCCCGATTCAAGTAGACGGCCGTCGCTCCGGGCACCTCAGGCTGCGAGGTCATGTGCAACTCCTCTGGAGTTGGATCGGGACACTGGTCCGCGGCGCGAGCGAAGCGCGCGGCAAAGAGGAGCGTAAGGGCGGACAGCGATATCCCGAGGAGATAATTGCCGGACGTGCGGTTCATGGGAACTTCCTTTTTTCGTGTTGGGGGTTCTATCTGGGTTTCTCGCGACGTTTTGCGATGGCATGCGGCGGAGTGTCTACTGCTTCTTAAGGACTGCGTGACTGTCTTCATCGGCGGCGATAACGCCGGCCAGACGCTGAAGGTCGGCATACTTCTCCGGCGGCAGCGTGACCTGGCGAACGGTGTAGGTGCGGGTGTAGTGCATCACATTGCCGTCAACCTTCGTAGAACTCTCATACGCGGCGAAGCCAACGTCGATCTTGACCGGATCGGGAATCTCGTCGACCGCATAGCCGGCAGGCAAGGTAATGTCGTATATATCCTTGTCGAGCATCGTCTCGCGCAGATCGATCGGCACGAGCCGGGGCTTGCGATCTGTTACGGGCGCTTCATTGCCAATGACACGCGGACGCACCATCAATAGCGGCCCCATGCTCTTGGCATATCGATCAGCATTCAAAGAGTAAGAGGTAATCAGATCCTTGTTGAGGTCGTTGACATTCTCCACCTTCACATCGGAGACGCTGAAGGTCGTAAAATCCTGCTTCAAGACACGATCGAGATACTCTCCCTGGTCCTTGACAGTACCCGTCGTGTATAGGCTGCGGCGATTGTCGGAGACGTCGCCAAAGCGCTTCTCGGTGACCGTTCCCTTTAAGAGAGCCGTCTGCCTGCAACTGCAAGGTTGCGGTTCGGCGGATGGTGTTCAGTTCGGGCGCAAGCACCGGCAACGCGACGACCTGGCTGTCATGGCCCTCCACCAGTACCCCATAGCCTCCCTGCAACTCATGTTCGAGTTGGCCAAAAGGCGTCTTCTCCGAGGTTGGATCGAAAATCAGATATTGCCGACCTGTCTTCGCGGTAATTACGCTGCGTAGTTTGGGTGAGTTGTAGCCCTTCGGCACCTCGATGGCGGCAATAACATGGTCGCCATAGGTAGAAGGAGCATTCGCATCGACGATGCCGCGGCGATGATCCACCATCATCAGGGCGGAGTGGATGTCTACACTGGACAGCATCACGGACAGCAGCGCCGCCTTATCTTTGCAGTCGCCATAACGGTGTTGAAAGATGTCTCCGGCGTAGTGTGGCTGGTAACCGCCGATGCCCATCTCAATGACGAAATACCGAATCTGCTTCTGGACGAACTCACCGATCGCCTCAGTTTTGTCATAGAAGTCCGTCTTGCCGGCTGTAAGCTCCTTCGCCTTGGCGTCAATCTCCGGCGTGGTGACCAAACGATCTTTGGAGAGCTGTTCGTACCAATCTCCAATTCCCTGCCATGTTCCGCCATGGGTCGAATACGGCAAACTGGGACCTGCGTAGCTCACGGTCATACGGCCCGCCAGGGCCAGCTCGGAAGGACGCATAGGAATATCTTCCAGATCGATGCCGGGAACGTTCTCCAGTTCCCATCGTTGACGGCCGTGTTCGAGATCGATCTCTTTGACGGCGGCGTGATGCGCCCACACCGTATCGTGAGTGAAGCCAGCCGGAAGCTCCAAGGTAAAAGTCTGTTTCAGGCGCGGGATATCCTCCTGAATGAACCAGTTCTTCTCCGCACAATAGGGACGCATCTGCTGTTCGTATTCGTACGCGATGATGCCGCCGGGATCGCTGCCCGGTGCCTTCGCTACCCGGTACTTTTCATCGACAAAGAGTTCGCCTTCGCCAAAGCTGACGTCTCGATACTCATTGTCCTTCAGCGCGTACTCATGACCGTCTGGGCCAATCGCCCAGGTATGGAGAGACAGTATCTTGGTGTCCTTATCGTAGTTGACGTGAACGATGCCCTCATCGCGTCCCTGGGGACGCAGAATCTTGACTACGCGCCGGTAGTGCTCGGTCGCACGTCCGTCGGGAGCGACAGTGTAGGTCGTGTCGTCGAGTAGGACCACAGCGTTTGTCCGAGGAGAATAGGTAGGTATCGGCTGCGCCGCAGCCGCACGAACCCAGTCGGGGACGCTGTCTTTGGCTGCCCAGCCGGAAGAAACTACGCAGAAAGTGAATGCAAATACCGCAAGAAATTTACGTAATGCCACACGCAGGCCAAACGCTGCTTCGTACATGAGCCCATCCATCAAAATATAAATACGAGTTACGGAACGCAGAGAGATTCAAGGCTCCGGGTGTCTTTTGAAAAAGCTTTGTAATGTCTGTTGCGCATTTATACGACGGAACCACTATAACGGCAAGGCAAATTTACCGAGCTGCAACTTTCGGGTACCTGCTTAAATTTCGATGGGAGTCTCTGCTTTGCAGGCTAGGGTACGCGCAGTGGACGGAGGCCGTTATTGGTCAAGCCGGTGTTGGTCGGGAACAGGCCCGCTGGAGTGCTCTCAGAGGAGTACTGCGGCTTGAACATGTAGCGCACGAAGAAACCGCCAGAGACCATGTTGTAGTTATTCGTGTTGTTCGCGGCGAGGAAGCCCCCCACATACCAGTGATCAGCGATGCGGTACGACTCCTCCGTGTTGACGGCGTAGTTCAGGCCGGTATTGCTATTTGCCGCGTAGGTGCAACCAGCCGTACCGACTGCGGAGCAGAGCCCCGTCTGCGTGCCGCGATCCGAAAGCAGCGGGTAATAGAGTGCGCTGCTTTCCTGAAAGGTCTGCAGTCCAACCGAGCCATTGATGACGTAGTGGAAGTCCGTCTTGTAGTGGCCGTTGAAGGTGACAGGCACTCCGGCGAGGAAATAGACGTTCGGACTGAAGTAGCCGCCTTGTCCGTAGGTCATGCCGCGCTCGTTGTACTGGTAATGCATGGCATAGAAGAGCCCACCGATGTTCAGGCTACCGTACTCGGGCCACACCTTCACCCGGAAGTAAGCACCCATAGTGCCCTCGGCCTTAATGTTGTCGAGCACGTGGAAACCAGTCAGGGTTGCTCCGCCACCTGAGACGTATAGACCCGACTTCTCCGAACCGATGTCAAGGCGGACGCCACCTCCGCTCGCGACTACTCCACCCCAGATATTGCCGGCGTACACCGCAGAGGCGGTTCCGGGATCGTGCAGACCACCGTAGGAGAGCTGAGTGTCCTTCACTGAATCGCGTTCGCCGAAGAGAGTAAAGTGCCCCCCCATAGGACGCCATTGAAGGCGGCCCGTAACGTTGGATACCAGGAATCCATAAGGTGTATAGCCTGCCGCAAGACCGAGGTTCTTCGTCGTCAACTGGAGTTCACCGCCCACTCCGCTTGAGTACTGCTGCGCGGGAGTGTTGGGCGAGGCGGCTGACAGTGTGCCGAGGATGGGAACCGTTGCGGTGGTGTTCGTGAAGCTGGCCGTATTGATCGTCCCCGAGTTCAGGAAGACTGGCACTGCAACCACCGTCGCACGTGCCGTCTTGCCGAGAACCGCCGAAGCCTCAAAGGGCGATTCGATGTCGGTCAGCCGATCCAGGCCGGGTGTACCGCTGCGGTAGCGTCCGAATCCGGTTCCACCGACCCAGCCACTGTACGAGGCTTCGAGCGCAGCCAGATCGAGCTCCGTCTGCTGCCGCTGCGAGAGCGGTTGATTCGGCTGAGCGGGGTTGTAGCCGCCACGCAGAGGAGGCACACTCTTTGCCGCAAGTTCGGCATCGGTCGGGGGCGTCCCCACTGAAGCCGGGGGGCCGAGCTCTGGATACCCCGAGTTAGAGAGCGGCTGGCTGACGCCCGGATAGTTGAGCGGAGCCGACGGGGGAGGCGCAGCCGTAGTCTGAGTCGTGCGGCGACTCGCACCTTGCGTCACCTTGCCCGGCTGAGGATATTGCTGGCCGTAGCTATAGCCGCCCTGGCTCGTCGGATTGGTTGCAGGCAGGATTGGAGAGCTTTGCCCCTGCATCGCTGCACTGGACTGCGGCTGCACATCGACCTGCGGCCGATACTGCGCGTTCTGCGTCGCCAGGCCTGGATCATCCGGCGGAGGATTGCTGACACCGGTCATGGCGCGAGAACTACGTCGGCCGGCGCGGGCATTCGGCACATACTTCGCCGTCGGCAGGACGTCGGTCACCTCGCGCTGCGGCGGAGCGATGCGCGGAGTGCTGTCGCCGAGCTGCACTGGCACCGGGGACGGCGTGTAACCGTAGTTCTGCACCGGCGGCACATACGGGACGTAGGGGCCGAAGGTCTCCTGCATCTGGGCGGTCCGCTGTGGCGCATCCTGCGGTACGAGGGTTAGAGGCTGCTGTTGCTGAGCCTGTTCGGTGAGCCGCTGGATCTGCTGCCGCTGGTAGTCCTGATACGTGCCGCCTTGAACCGACGCCGAAGCGTACGAGCTTGAGTTTGGAGCGGACGCGCCATTGAAATTGCTCACCGGAGCGTCGTTATTCGCCGCCTGAGGAACATAGCCGCCCAGCGTGGAGTTGCGCGGCGTAGTCCGGTAGGCAGGATTGGTCATATACGACGGCACCACGCTCGAGCTCGGGTAGCCTGAGGCCGGGATCTGCACCGGCGCAGTCCCGTAGACGTTGCCATAGTTCGGCAGATAAGGTTGGGGCGGGGGCGCGTTTTGAGCAGGCGTCTCTGTTGTGGCGTCAGGCGAGCTGAGAAGCGTCGCGAGATCCTGCGGCTGCGCCGGCTTCGGCAGACGGACTACCGGCAACGGTTGGCTGAGTTCGTTCGCCAGTTCCGCACCGGGATCTCCGGGCGGCATCGCCGCAAGCGAGGCGCGGTAGTACTCCGCGGCACGGGTACTGTCGCCGCGCGCCTGCTCGAACTTCGCGCCCAGTATCAGCATCTCCGAATCTTTGGGGTAGGCATCGAGACCGTAACGAAGCCATATCTCAGCGTCCTTCATGTCATTCGCGGCCAGCGCCGCACCGACCGCCGTCTTATAGTCAGACGCGGTGGCCGAGGTCATGTCCTGTGATTTGAAGATCGCTACAGCCTGCTGGGGCAGTCCGGCGCGCGCATAACCGGAGGCCAGGGCGCGCAGTACGCCGGGATTATCCGGGAACGACTTCGCGGCGGCATTTAGAATCAATAGAGAGCGCTTGACGTTTCCGTTGGCGGCAGCCTGATTCGCACGCCGCACCGCCCAGTTGGTCCAGATGGTCTGCACCGTCCGGCGCTGTTCGTCGCTAAGATCCTGCCGCGAGCCAAGCACCATTAACTGGCGATAAAGTCCCGCATCGTTATTGCCATTGAACAGCAGCCAGGCATCCTGAATCTCGACGTCGGCCGGGGGCGCGGCATGTTGCGCGGCATAGTGCTGGCGTACCCGGTTCAGGAAGACCATCGCCTCCTGAGACTGGCCGAGCGCGTTGTACACCGCTGCGATGGTCTGCAAATAATCGACGTTATTCTCCAGTTGAGTGCGCACGGCTGGAGGAATCTGCTGCACCTGCGCGAGCGCCTCCTGGTCGCGGCCGGAGGAGTGCAGCGCGGCCAGCAGCCCTTCCCACGCCTGAGGCTGGTCAGGATTTTCAGTCAGTATCTGGCGATAGATTGGAAAGGCGTGCTGCGGGTCGTTGCGTAAGAGGTAGATCCCAGCCAGTTGCAACAGCACCGGCACGGAAGGCTTCTGATTCGCGCTGATCTGCTGATTGACTGCCTT
The DNA here is from genome assembly GCA_963797415.1 of uncultured Acidobacteriaceae bacterium. Lineage (GTDB taxonomy): Bacteria > Acidobacteriota > Terriglobia > Terriglobales > Acidobacteriaceae > Edaphobacter. The sequence continues at coordinate 229,156 of CAWCPB010000003.1, read as the reverse complement.
CTCGAGAATCTGCTGGGCGAGATCAAGTTTGTTCTGGCTCTGATAGATCGCCGCCACCGTAGTCTCGAAGCCGGGATCACGCATCGCAGTGTCGTAGTTCGAAGGCGGCATGCTCTGCAGCGTCACTAACGCCTGCGAGTCTTCACTCATCGCATGCTGCACCCGAACCAGCCCCTGCCACGCGGCAGTGTTCGAGACGTCCGCCGCGAGAATCTGCCGGTAGAGCGCGCCTGCCTGATCAAGATGGTTGGCAGCCTGCAACAGGCTGGCGTACTGCAACTGTGTCTCGATCTTGAGACCCGCACCACCTGCCGGGAATGGCAGTTCCAGCGCACTGTGCAGGACGCGCTGCGCATCCGCATCACGGCCGACAGCGGAATAGGCCGAGGCCAGCGTTCGCAAAAACTCCGGATCACGCATCAACTGGGCATGCACTCCGGCGGGAATGCGACGATCCACCAGCAGCGCCTGTGAGGCGTTTCCCGCGCCGTAATAGGCCATGAAGAGACCGCGCCATGCAGGCGCCGACGAAGGCCGTGCCTTGGTGTAGCTCTCAAAGACCGGGATGGCTGCCCCAGCCTGCTGCGCCTTCAGCAGAGTGCCCCCGAGTCCTTCAAGCGCCTCGGGGCTGGCAGGACGCATCGCAAGCGAGGCGCGAAACTGCTGCTCGGCGGTGGTGAGATCGTTTTCGTTCAGCGCAGTCGTAGCATCGGCTAACAACGAATAGAATCGCGCATTCGCGAGCGCTGTCTCAAGGCCAGTGTCATGCAGACCGTTCTGCTTGGCCTGCTCGAGGAAGCTGATGGCGCCGCCGAAATTTGATTGCTGCATCCGCACATAACCCATGCCGGCCAGGGCGCGCGGATTGCTGGGATCTTTTGCCAGAATTGCCTTAAAGCGGAGCTCTGCTTCCTCCAGGTGCTTGGCGTTCAGGGCGTTGTAGGCCGCCTGCTCCTCGACGCCACGCGCACGCGATGCCTCCCCGGCAGCAATCTCCTCCGGAGTCTGCTCCACGCCGCGGCGACCGGCAGCCGGCTTGGGCTGATTGCGTAACGCCGTGGCCAACTGTGCATCGGGATGCTTGGCGAGGTATGCGCGAATCTCCGCTGCACTCGCAGGGCTGGCGGAGTCCCACACCAGCGACTGGCGCAGCGCTTCAGTGGCCTGCGGATCGTTGGGATGGCGTTCGAGCAGTTGCCGCCCTTCGGAGCGAGTCTTCGGGTCGTAGGTCAGGATGCGGCCCAAAGCGATCTGGTAGCGAGAGTCGCTCGGGTACTTTGCCATCAGTCCGCGCAGCCCGGCCACGGCATCGGCTCGTCCATCGGGAGTGGCGGACTCCGTTTCGTAGTAGGCCAGCGCCCAGTCTCCAGCGGGCGGACTGTTGCCAAAGACCTGGCGATAGATCGCCATGGCCTGCGCGTACTGGCCAGCCTCCGCCAGCTTGCCGGCCTGCTTCAACTGCGCACTCTGGTTCTGCTGCGAGCCCATATTGTCTACACGAGTGATATTCGGATCGCTGGGATTAATCGCACGAAGGCGATCCAGATAGGTGCTGGCCAGCGCATTGTTTCCTGCGTACTTCGCTGCCCGCGCCAGACCGGCCAAGGCATCTACGTTGTTCGGGTCCACCAGCAGAACCTGCTGCCAGGTCTGCGCCGCCATGTCCAGACGGCCACGTACCTCAAGGGCATGCGCTTTGTCCAGCAACGACTGCGTGGCCGACTGTGCCGTTTGCGCGCGCAACTTCACCGTAAACGGTGCAACCGTCAGCGCGCCCAGCAGAAGGGCCGCGGAGAGCCATCGAATTGAGGAAATACGTGTCATAGATGGCAAAGAGTTTGAGGACCTCAGGGGAACCACAATCGATACCCCCGCCTATCTTTATGAAGACTATCGCTTTTTTCTTGTTTTGTACCGTTTTTTTCGCGGAATCAACCGTGCAGAGATAGTTTCCCGGGAAACAATGCCTGCGCTCCCCCTCACCGCCACTTCACCTTTAGACGCCCATCTCGTTCAAAACGAATGCGTTGCTCGAACCAACCGATGCCGAAAAGTGCGAGATTCTGGTCATAATACGCCTTTTCGCGACCGTAAAGGCCGCTGGCAGAATCTTGCGTAACGGCAATGCGGTCGTTCTGGACCCCAGCTTCCTTCTTCATGCCGACAGCCGACAGAAATGGTATCAGCGCAGCGGAGAACCCCGGGGGAGCGTTCGGGTCCGTCACCTTGCCGGTCGAGTCCACGACGAGAGGAGGCGTGACGTGCTTCGCCATATAAGCTGTCATGCCGGACATCGTACCAAGCAACGGCTTCAGCCCCGGCGTATCCCGGTCGGCCATTCCCAGCCAGAGGTAGACGCGAATTGCGTCGTAACTGCCAACACCGGGTGCGGTCAGATTGCCGGCAGCCAACTGTGCCGGAGTTGGCCCCGGCTTTAGCAGGTATCCCGCCAGTACCCAGTCCATCGCAAAGCCGCCGCCCGATCCCTCAGCCAGAATCTTCTTCAGGGAGTCGCGCACACCGACCCACGGTCCGTGGGGAGACGTAGTCGCCAGGTAGGTCAGCACGGAGGGCGGCATGTAGCTGGGGTTCAGCAACCAGGTCGTGGCGTCCGGATGGAAGCCGTAGGGGCCGGAGAGCAGCGTCATCCCAAGTCCGGGGACGTTGACGACCTCCACCTGCGCAATGCGCTCCGCCATCATGTGGCCGAGTTTGTCGTAGCGGGGCTCATGCCACAAACGGCCCGCCTCCATCAAGGTGTAAGCCATCCACAGATCGGCGTCCGAAGCTGGGTTAGGATCGATCGTCTTCCACAAACCGTCGGGGTTCTTCCCCCAGTTCCAAGCCGGCAGATGCAAAGTCAGATCGCCTTGGGCGAGATTGACCTCAGTCCAGCTGAGTATTTTGTCGAAGCGAAGGCGATCGTTGGCAATCAGCGCGAAGAACATCCCGTAGGCCTGGCCTTCGCTGGTAGTACGGTCCTGCGCGCTATGGTCGATGACCCTACCCTGCGCGTCAATGGCGTTTTGCGCGTAATGCTCCCAGAGCGGCCATGTCTGCTGCGCAAGACACTGCCGTTGCAGGCAGGAAACCATCATAACGAGAGCTAACCAGCCGCGTACAGATGCACTACGGCGAGAGAACCGCTGCAGGACACCAGCCATCCGCACCGCATTCATAATTGTTAGTCATCTCCCTGGAGTCGTGCGCGCGCATGGCGCCGCAGCATCGCCCGAATCAACGCTGCCATGAAGAAGCAGAATACCAGCGTCAAGACGACGATCAACCAGGGAAATTCGGAGAACAACATATTCAACTGGATCCACGTTGACAGCGATCCCACCCGGTAGACATCGTTGCCGATCCGGTAGGAGACGAAGCGTGAGCCGTGAAGCACGCTGACCGATTGCGAGATGTCCGACGACTGCGACGTCTTCAGGAAGACCGGAAGGAAGTTCTGAACGACGCTGTGATCGCGCAGAGCGATGACGACGACGGAGCGATTCGTACCAGCGGGCCATTCGATGCCCTCGATCATCACGTCAGGCAACCCTCCGGCCGTCTCCAACTGGCCGGACTGAATGTGGTCGGAACTGCGAACCTTCCACCAGGCATGCTGCAGCGATGCAAAGAAGCCCTGCGTGTCCTGAATGTGCAGGCCGCTGCCATCCACCACCACCGGCAGAGACTTGTTCAGCGTGCCCAGCGCAGGCTGGTCTTCCACCGTACCGAGCACGATGTAATCCTTCTTGCCGTCGCTCTTCATGCCGTCAGCGTTGGTGATTCCGACGTTCAACACCGGATACCCGGTCTGCGCGCCGAAGTGGCCCATCAATGTCAGGTAAGTTTCCAACTCATCCGGGCCGGCGCCGTCCGGCAGCACGACCGCTGTATCGGAAAGATCGGCCTTGCGGGTGAATGGATAGCCGGCGTTGGCGAAGAGTTCCAGGTTCGGCAGCACCGCCAGATGTGGAATGTCGCGAATGTCGAGGTACGAGTCCTTCAGGATTGCGCCTTTCAGGTTATAGGGAGCGGTGTCCTCGCACTTCCCTTTCTTGCGCAGCAGGAAGATGAACTGCGCCATAAGTGTGTTCGAGAAAGGCCGCATATTGCTGACCGGAATCGGGACCACCGTCTCCAACTCCGCGGAGGCCTTATCCGAGTGCGGCATGGGCGTGTCGCTGACGTAAGCGTCGTTCATGTATACCTGCAACGTACTCGCGTCGGACAATGGAACACCGTTATACCGATACGACATATGGAAGCCGAGGTTCTTCTGAATGCAGGAGTAGCACAGGTCTGGAGGGAGCTTCATATACACGCGAACGGGACCGGAGCCGTCGGTCTGCAGGTCTCCTGTCTGCGCAATATCGCCGACCGGCGTGATCTTGTCGGTACTCAGCCAGCGCGGCGCATCGTCCGGCTCACGCGGCGCAGGCATCTTCAGTGACGGGATGCGTACCTGGTCGCTCTGAAACATGTCCCGCTGCAAAGCAAGCGCGGTCGCAGCAACCACCAGATCATCTGGATTGTCGCCAGTAAGGACGAGTACCTTCGAATATGGATCGGAGGGATTGGTCCGCATCGCGATCGTCGGGCCATTGCCCGGACTCATCTTTAACGACGCTGGAAGTTCAGCCGAATTTTCACCGATCACAATGACGTTGCCCGATGGAATAGAGCCTATAGAGACCGGAAACCGCACCGGATGAGATTCGGTCAGAATGCCGAACCACGAGGCCACGATGCCGGCAGCCTGTAACCCTTTGGGCGAAGGTTGACCCAAGAAGACGATAGGCACGACGGGATGCAGGTTCACTGCGGAGTCGTAGAACGGCAGGGGCAGCAGCTTCAGATCGTTCTGGAGCGGCAGCAGCGAGCCGGCCAGTTCAATCGTGGAGGTGGGATCGACGTGGCTCCAAAGCGTGGTGTGCGAAGGGTCTTCGCACTGCATGGTGTAGTGGCCGACAAACTCGAATGTAAGCTCGTTGTTGTGCACCAGCATCTCGGCCGGCAGCGTCAACGTAGCCGTCATCAGCGAGTTATTCTCGCTTGGTGAGACGACCAGCGTATTGGCGCCGTTCTGGCCTGTGCCAGGCTGCGCATTAGGCGACTCGGGTACGGGTGCATTCTTGACCGCCAGCGTTGCGAACAGCGTTCCGTTGAGGCTGACCTTCAGGTGGCTCAGCGCCGGAAGCAAACCGGGGGAGAAGTGGTAGCGCAGTGTCATCGTCGCCGTCTTGATGACCTGCGTCTGCGGCAGTGAGAAGTACACCGTGTGATAGGCGTCGACGCCGCGAAGCACTATAGTGTCGGCCACGCCCAGATCGCTCAGCGTAAAGATATTGTCGAAGTTTCCGGGCGCGACGGGGCGTGCCTGGACGCCGCCATCGGGCCGGGGCTGCACCATGGATGTGGGATCAACAGCGGCTGCAGGCTGGACCGCACCCACCTGCCCTGAGGCCGGCAGCACCTGCGGATAGACCTGCGCGCCATGCAGGGGACGCAACTGTGCCGATAAACTCGACACCCCAATCAAGGAAGCCAATAGCAACAACGGAAGAATGCTGGTTGCGAGTTTGCCCTTGGCTACAGGCTTCTTCGACGACTTGAACAGGCTGCCGAACGTCAGCGCCAGGCCATGCATCGAGAGAACAAAGATGCGAGCGAAGCTCGCCATCGGACGGTCTGCCTCGCGCGCCTCGCCCCAGCCAAGCCACGTATCGGCACGAGAGTAAAGCACCATCGTCAGAGCCTCTTCTTCCTGCATGTTCAACGCCTCGAACTGCGCGCGCAGAATATTGTTCCGAACGCCAACGATCGTCGCCGGCAGAGTCGCATTACCATCGAGCACCGGGAAGGTCACTCGAACGCTCTCGCCCGCTGCCGCGACGCAGTCATGGTCCAACCGTATCATCACTCCGCCGCTGGAAAGGTCAGTAGTTACGCCCTGGACGTTACTACCATTGGCCAACGTCACGTCGGTCTGTACCGCCATGGTTACGCGGACGGTCTGACGTCGCTGTCTGCTCTCCCACGCAACGGCCGTCGCCACGCCGAGGATCACTACGTTGAAGCAGATCCAGACGAGGTTCATGACAATCGTCCCGCGATGAGTTCCGTCGTACATATTGGCCGGAATATTGAAGGGAAACGGCAGGTCGCCGCCCGGCATCTGCCAGAACCGGAAGACACCGCAGAGTATGCCAAGAGCATTCATCCCCAGCATCAGCAGGAACGGTTGCGCAATGCGGTTGTCGAAGAAGCTCTTGTTGACCACTCCGCCCTTTGCCGTCACGTCGAAGCTGCCCAGCTTGGGGTTGATGACTGCCAACAACGTCGGCAACAGAATGTAAGGCGCCAGCACCGTCTCGTAGACCTCATTCCAGAAGGAGTGACGATGCTGTCCCTGGATGCGTGAGTTCGTCATCGCCGACAGCACAAGGTGGGGTAACGCGTAAGCAAGAACCGCAGCCCAGTAACCGGGAACGTTGGTGTGTCCAAGCACCAGGTAGATCAACGGTGCCGTCAGGAAGATCAGTCTCGGCAGAGCATACAGAAAGTGCGACATCGCATTGAAATAACAGAGGCGTTGCGCGAACTTCAGGCCCTTCGCAAACAGGGGGTTGTCCGTGCGCATGATCTGGATCATGCCGCGCGCCCAGCGAATACGCTGCTTGACGTGGCCGCTCAAACGCTCGGTCGCAAGGCCAGCTGCCTGCGGGATGTTAATGTATGCTGTGTTCCAACCGTTCATCTGCATACGCAGCGACGTGTGGGCGTCTTCGGTCACGGTCTCAACCGCGATGCCGCCAATCTCATCGAGCGCAGTCCTTCGAAGCACGGCGCAGGATCCGCAGAAAAAAGTCGCGTTCCAGAAATCATTGCCATCCTGCACGATGCCGTAGAACAGCTCGCCCTCGTTGGGAATAATGCGGAACTGGCTGAGGTTGCGCTCAAACGGATCGGGCGAATAAAAGTGGTGCGGCGTCTGCAGCATGGACAGCTTGCTGTCGCGCAGGAACCAGCCCATCGTGACCTGCAGAAAGCTGCGCGTGGGTACGTGATCGCAGTCGAAGATCGCCACATAGGGCGAGTCCAACCGCTGCAGGGCGCGATTGATATTGCCTGCCTTGGCGTGTTTGTTGTCGTCGCGCGTCATGTAGCCGACCCCGGCTTCTTCAGCGAATCTGCGAAACTCCTCCCGCTTGCCGTCATCGAGGATATAGACGTTTAGCTTGTCGGCCGGCCAGTCGATATTCATCGCGGCCAGCGCCGTATAACGCACTACGCTCAAAGGCTCGTTGTAGGTCGGGATCAGCAGATCGACCGCCGGCCATTGGTCGGGTTCCTCAGGCAGCGGCACCGGAGTCCGGCGCAGCGGCCACAGCGTCTGCACGAAGCCGAGAAACAGAATCACGAACGCGTAGCCTTCCGCAAATAACAGCGTGCATATGAAGAAAGCGTCCAGCGCAGTCCACGAATTGCCAGGATCCATGAAGAACTTGATCGTGGTCGAAATTCTCCAGAAGCCGTAGCGGAAGGTGGAGTACGCCGACGCCAGCATCAGCGTCAGCGTCACGAGGTACGAGCTCGAGCTGCGGTCGACCCAGATACCCAGCAACACAGTCAGCAGGCCAAGCACAGCCTGTTGCGGCCACGTCAGCTCCAGAATTCCAGTAAATCCCAGGACAAAAATTCCACCCGCCAGGATAAAGAAACGCAGCAGTTTGAAAAATAATCCGTCGCCAGATTCAAATTCACGCCAGAGGTACGATTTCGTCATCGTTCACTCCAGCGCACACTGCGGAAGCCGGCAGCGGCTGGGGCCGCGATGTTGCGCAGCCACGTAGCCACATGCACATAGTCTTCCGAGACCGGCGCGTCGGGCGCGTAATCGACGACCGTCATGCCTTCCGCCAGCGCCTCGCTGACTGCAGGAGCACGACGGATTACGAACGGCAGCAGACGGTCGCCCAACTGCCGCCGCAGTACCTCGCGCACATCCAGATGCAGGGGCAGCGAAGCATCGAACTGGTTCAGCAGGTAATACGGCTGCAATGGCCTGCCATCAGCATCGGTCGCACCCTGAAAGAACTTCTCCACCGCTTGCAGACTGATGACGGAGTTCATATCCGGAGCGACCGGCACGACGATGGTCGGACTGAGCCGCGCCATCCGCCGCGCTACCCAACCTGTGCTGGAAGTCAGGTCCAGCAACACGCGGTGCGTACCCTTGCTGTTCTCGATTATCTCTTCGACCAGATGCTCCTGCGAGTCTTCATCGTTCTGCTGCATGTCCACGTCATGGCTCACCAGATAGATGGGCGCATCCGTGCTGCCGCTGGGCGGAGAGAAGGTGCGCACCACACCCTGACGCAGTTCACTGGCGCCGAAGTAGAACGGTAGCAGACCGTGCGAGGTGGTGTCGGTCAACAGAACTTTTTCGCCCATGGAAGAGAGTGCGCGGCCCAGAGTTGCGACCAGGCAGGTCTTGCCCACGCCACCGGCCAGCGAGAAGACGGCCAGCACCGGAGTGCGAATCTCCTTCTGCCGAACCACGGGCTCGGGCTGCTCCTGTCCGGGCTGCTCGAATACGCCCTTCAGGGCATACCAGCGTGCCGCCACTCGTTCGCGCGACTGCTGCAACGTGTCGCCCACCGAGGGCTGTGGCTGCAACGGCACGATCGGCTGCTGGGGAACCTGTTGGCTGGTTTGGGGAGCATACAGCCACGCGGGGCCGGTCGGCTCCGGTGCATACTGCTGACGCTGCGATGCGCTCGAGATCGGTCCCTTCGCAGTGCGTCGCGCTGGATCGGAGCCCGGACGCGGCGGCCGGTTGCCGGAGTCTTCCTGCGCGCGGCGAAGGCGCTGCGACTCCGAAGGTGTGTCCTGCAGCAGCGGCGAAGCGGCGCGCAGCGGAGCTACCGGACGAACCGGGGCGCTTGCCGCTGCATCCATATCGCGACGGCCGCCCCGCGCTCCACGGACTGCGCCAACGCGTGAGTCCGGCGGCGTATCCATGCGGTCGACCGAAGGTATCGCCCAGCCTTCTACACGGACCGGCGCGGGCGTGGCTGCATTCTCTGCCGGCAGCGTGCGCTGGTAGTTGAGCGAAGACTCCACAGGACGATATCCCATGGGATGAAGTGGTTCACTGGGGGCGAGAGGCACACTCCGCTGGGGGTTCGTCAATGCCTGGTAGCTGGTCCGCGGAGAGCTCTGCGAACGGCTGCGCACCGGAATCTCCGGCCGCAACGGCTCTGCCGCCACATACTCTTCCTGGTCATCAAAGTCAGAGCCACGATAGATCTGTCGCACCCCCGAAGCCTCGTCGGGATGATAGCCCTGCGGACGACGCCGAGACGATGAAGAAGGAGACGCCGCAGGCAACTGTGTGGGCTCCTGTTCGGATACGAGAGGCGTATACGCCATAGGCGCGCCGGAGGCCGTCCTGCGCGTGGGGTAGAGATCTTGTTCACCTTGGGGCCGCTTATCCTCTGCGCGACGCCGCGGATGCAGATCGTCGGGACGACTCACGGGACGCGCACTCTGCGGCTGCAGGTCCTCCGCACGACGTCGCGGGAAGGGCTTCTGCTGAAAGTTCGGGTCGGGAGTGTAAGGATCGGATATTTGGCCCGGAACTGCGATCATCTCGCTGCTGTCATCCTGTCGGCTTCGGGACTCGGGCGCGTTGGAATAGCTGACTTCCTGGCGGCGTGCTGATTCATGCGCCATGGCAATCTCCTGTTCTGCACTGCGAGCGGCAGCTTCGGCAGCTGCAGCAGCTTCGGCTCGGCGAGCCGCTTCGATGCGTTCCGCAGTAGCGATGCGGTTGGCCTCTCCGGCATCCCGCAGAGCCTGTTTGCGGGAGTCGTTCATCGACTTGTCGTGGAGAGCCATGGCAGCCAACTGCGCCTGACGCGCTGCTGCATCGGCGGCACCGGCGGCCGCCTCGGCCTCAGCCTGCGCCTGCAACTCCTGTTCACGAATCTGCTCGGCGGCACGATGCCGCAACTGCGCCCGATACTCTCGGCGTGACGCAGAAAAATCGCGATACTTTGCCCCATGCAGATTGGCCCATGAGTAAAGAACCGCTACATCTTCGGGTGTCTCCACTACCGGCAGTTTGTCTGTACTGTTTGCGCCGCGCGAATTCATGGTCTTTGTCCTGTAATCTTCTGGCCTCGAATTCGAAGCCACTTCATCGGCTGCCGCCCCTCTTACGCTCGACCAGGCAGGCTATGCGATAGGCTGAGGCTACTGTGGCTGTAACCGCAAGTCAACGAATCTACCCTGCGACTTAAGTGTCACGGACTCAACAGCTGCGGGGGATTCGCACCTTCTGTGACCCCTTGATTCCAAGTAGGATTGCTGCAATTTTCAACTCCTCTTGAGCTTCCATTACCGCTTAACTTTCGACATGCGTGCGCCATCTTTCCATCATGCAGCACAGCCTCGCCTCAAGACCGAAAAGTGCTCGCCGATGTGCTAACTTGGTTATGTGGTCTGAGAGCGTAGCTCAGTTGGTAGAGCATCGCCCTTTTAAGGCGTTGGTCCTGGGTTCGAGCCCCAGCGCTCTCACCATTTCGCCTTCCGCATAGCAAAGACAACTCTTTACGGCAAAGGTCTGCCGTACACCCTCGACAAGCCCTGTAAATGGAGCACTATACCCGGCAGCCCGCAGATCCGGATATCTCCGCCTGCGTGTAGTGCTGGTAACGGTTCTTCAGATCGCCGGGAAACGGTATATACTCAATCTTTCCCTGCCCGTGGACCAGCATCAGCGCCTTTGCTACCGCGTTGAAGGTCTGAGCCTCACCGGTTCCCGCGTTCACCACCGCATGAACGGGCTTCTTAGGGCTCATCCGGCAGCAACCCCGCGAAGAACATATTGAGCCGCGCCAGGTCCTTCACAAAGACGAAATCCCGCCGCTGCTCGCCATCGCCGTAGCCGCCCGACCCCTCGAACATCCGGATCGTCCCAGTCTCCTTCAACTGCTTCGTGAAGTGGTGCAGCACGCTCGCCATGCGGCCCTTATGCTGCTCGCGCTGGCCGTACACGTTGAAGTACCGCAGCCCAACCACCGTGCTTTTGATCGTCCGGCATCAGGCCGCCGCACATAATTATCGAACACCAGCTTGGAGTACCCATAAACATTCAGCGGGCCGCTCGTTCTCCGGTGCAGGAGAGAACTGCTCACTCAGTCCATAGACCGCCGCCGTTGACGCATACACCAGCGGAATCCTGTTCTCCGTCGCAAAGCGCAGAATCTCCTTCGAACAGGTGTAGTTGTTTTCCATCATGTAACGCCCGTCATCTTCGAGCGTGTTCGAGCACGCGCCCTGGTGCAGAATCGCCCGCACCTTCGCATCGTTGAACTCGCCGGCGCCAGCGCCCGCCGGAACTCCATCTTATCCATGTAATCGGAGTACTCCGCGCCCCATAGATTCAGAAACTTCGGCCCCGAAAGATTCGGAGCAGGTGCAAGATTGTCGACGACCAGGATGTCCCGCTCTCCAATCCGATTGAGCTCATGGACAAGATTGCTTCCGATAAAGCCTGCGCCACCTGTAACGATGATCAATTCCGAATCTCCCCTGCCGTTGAGCTGGTCTGCCCGGTAATTTCCGCACAATGTTCGTCGTCGAGAAGCCTTCGACAGTCGGAACGATCTGAACCGTCCGCCATTGGCGATCACATCCTCGTGGCCCACCACCGTCTCGATCGTGTAATCGCCACCCTTCACCAGCACATCGGGCTTCAGCGCACGAATCAGCTCGATCGGCGTGTCCTGATCGAACAGCACCACGGCGTCGACCACCGCCAGCGCCGCCATCACCCGTGCCCGCTCCTGTTCGCCCACAATCGGCCGCGTCGGCCCCTTCAGCCGGCATACAGACGCATCCGAGTTCAATCCCAGTACCAGCTTCGAACCGTACCGCCGGCAGTCTTCCAGCAACGCGATGTGTCCCACGTGCAGCAGGTCGAAGCAGCCGTTGGTAAAGACCACCGTCTCGCCCGACGCTCTCCACTCGGCAACGCGCATCGCTGCACACGGTCGAAGTCCAGAATCTTCTCTCCCGTCGTAATGCCCGAGCTCGGCGTCAGCGCGGAGATCAGCTCATGCTGCGCTATCGGCACCGTCCCCATCTTGCCTACGACGATCCCCGCAGCCAGATTAGCCAGCTCCACCGCGCTCTCAATCTTCAGTCCACCCGCCATCGATGCCGCCAGCGTCGCAATCACCGTATCTCCCGCACCAGAGACGTCGAAGACCTCACGAGCCCGCGCCGGCGAATGATATATCCCTGCGGCCCGCAGCACGCTGATTCCCTTCTCGCTCATCGTCACAACCAGAAATTGCAGATCGTGTTTGGCAAGCAGCTTCTGCCCCGCGGCCAGAATCTCCTCCGTGTGATGCGCCGGAACGCCCGTCGCCAGTGAAAGCTCATTCAAATTCGGGCACACCGCCGTCGCTCCGGCATACTTGCTGAAGTCCGCCGTCTTAGGATCGACCAGCACCGGAATCTTCGCCGCCCGCGCCGCATGGATCACCGCCTCGCACAACGGTCGCACTCACCGCACCCTTGGCATAGTCCGAGAGGATCACGGCATGGACCTTCTCCACCAACCCCACGGCACGCTCGATCAGCCGCTGCATCTCAACCGCAGGCGGCAGATCACGGCTCTCGATATCCAGCCGCAGCAACTGCTGCATCCGCCCGATGATGCGCGTCTTCGAGATCGTCGGCAACGAACTGGACACGACGCCAACTGTATTGATGCCTGCCTGTCGAGTATCGACATCCAGCTCGGCCTTCTCCGCATCGTCACCCCAGAACCCCGCGAGAACCGTCTGGCAGCCCAGCCCGGCAAGGTTCATCGCGACATTCGCCGCTCCACCGGCGCGGTCGTAACGCTGCGCATGCCGCAACACCGGCACCGGCGCCTCCGGCGAGATCCGCTCCACCTCGCCATGGATATAGCGATCCAGCATGATGTCGCCGACGACCAGCACCTTCAGTTCCGTGAATCCGCCTTCGAGCAGATTGAGTACTTGATGAAGCTCAGGAAGCATGGGCGACTCGCTTCCATAAGCCACTCTCGCCGGAACATCGTAAATATCCAGCCAGGTAGGACGCCCCGCCGGCTTCTCGCCTTCAAGCGCGCCCCGCACCTCGGCAAACACCTCATCCACCGTATGAATGGTACACACTTCTTCCGCTCCACCATACACTCTCGCATTCCGCACCCATGGCAGTGCACCTTGTGATACACGATCCTGTGATTCGCTGCCGTGCGGAAACCACCGCCGCGGTGGATTCCGCGCCGAAAAGATCGCAATCGCACTGCGTCCCCACTGCATCCGCCAGATGCATCGGCCCGGAGTCGTGCCCCAGGAAAGCCCGCGCCTTCGCAAAGCACGCCGCACTCTCCCGCGGCGTCAGCCCCCCGCACAGATTGATCACCATACCGCCCGGCCCCGGCAGCCTCCCGCCATCCATCCGCCACATACTCCTGAGACTTCACTTCCCCTGCCACGCCGGTAAACGCCAGAGCGTACTCCGGATAGCCTTCCCCATCCGCGCCAACAGCGTCCGCCATTTGTCCCGGCCCCAGTTGTTCGCCTACCTTCGTCCCCAGGCTCACGGCCAGAATCGGCCGGCCCGCCGCAGGAGCCAGCACCTCCTCAGCCCGGCCCGTTCGGCCACTGTAAGCCGCAGGTCCCAGGCCTCCGTCGAATCCACCCGCATCTCCCCCAACTCAGCGATGTTTCGCAGAAACCGCTCGCATTCGAGCTCTTCGCTCTCGCGCTCCAGCCATCCAGCGATTCCGTTGCATGTCCTCCGTCAGCGGAACGCCGATCAGGCGCCTGATCCCACAGGCGCGAGAAGAACGTCGCATCGCGCCTTCGCCGACTCCACTCCCCGCGCCGAACCCAGGTACACGACCACCTGCGGCCGCCACCGCATCAACTGCCACCACAGCGCGAAGCAGAATCTTCACACTGCGCGTCCGACACCGTAATGAAAGTACCCGTGAATCAATCCGCTATTCTCCAGAATCGCAGCCGCAGCCGCGGCCTTCTCATTGATCGGCACATTGGTCAGCAGCCGCCGGTCCGCCTTCGGAAACGCCCGCTCAATCAGATGAAACGCGGGCAGCGATACCGACTGTGTCTCCCATGCTCCCAAGCCGGTAGATCAACACTCGCTCGGTCTCTCTCTGCATAACATTACTTTACGGGGTAGAATCCACTGCATCAAGACGAACTCGCACCCAGGCCGCAAGCATGACTTATTTGATTCACGTTAGAGACACATCGCGCCCTGCCTTCGATTCGCCTTTTTTCAAACCATGCTGAACGCTCAAACGACCATTCGCCTGCACGACGAGACCACCGAGCGGCTGGCATAGCAGCCTGCTCTACGAACCGACACAGCCTGCCGAACCCGGCCCTCTCCGCCTTCACCCAGCTTCTCCTGCGCCAGCACCGCGCCAACTTCGACCTCTGGCACGAGGAAGACAAGGCCCGCGACCCGGCCGCCACCGACGCCGAGATCGCCCGCGTCAAGCACGCCATCGATCGCCTCAACCAGCAGCGCAACGACCTCGTCGAACAGATGGACGCCTGGCTCCTCGCCGCCATCCCCCCACAAAACGCTGCAGCGCCCCTCCACTCCGAGACACCCGGCCTCATCATCGACCGGCTCTCCATCCTCGCCCTGAAGATCTTCCACACCCGCGAAGAGGCCACCCGCGCCTCCGCCACCGAGCGCACACCGCCAGCGGAACCAGGCCCGCCTCCTCATGCTCCAGGAACAGCGCGCCGATCTCGCCGGCTGTCTCGATGCGCTATGGGCCGCCATCCAACGGGGTGAACGGAGATTCAAACTCTACCGCCAGCTCAAGATGTACAACGATCCCGACCTGAATCCCTCCGTCTATCGGCGTGCCACGTGCAACTACAGTTGACCTGCGAGCCATGTCTGCGTATAAAACCGAGACAAGACCGAACATCAAAAATCAGCTGACGTACACTCGTAATGCCGACAGACCGCCAACCGGCGACAGGATTGACATGGCTCAGACGAAAGACAGCAACTCCCACCGCAACCAAGAAAACTCCCCGCACCCTTGCCGGAACCGCCACCCCCACCGTAGACGACGCCCGCGCCCAGGCCCTCGCGCACTACGAGGCCGCGCTGCGCCTGATGCAGGAGGGCAAATACGATAAGGCCCACACCGCCTTCGACAAGATGCTCGTCTCTGCCCCCGGCGATCTCGCCGACCGCATCCGCATGTACATCAACGCCTGCATGCAGCAGGTGTCAGAAGGGCAAGACCACCTTCAGCAGCCACGAGGAGCAGTACGACTACGCCATCTCGCTGCTCAACAACGGCCTCTACGAAGACGCGCGCGAGCAGTTCAAGCTGATCCTAAGCATGATGCGAACTGCCGACTACGCCTTCTACGGCCTCGCCGTGCTCGCCAGCATGACCGGCGACTCGCACACCTGCCTCGAGCACCTCACCGAGGCCATCCGCCATAACCCGCGCAACCGCATCCAGGCCCGCTCCGACTCCGACTTCCAGGACATGGCCGACGATCCACGCTTCACCGAACTGCTTTATCCCGAAGCCTAGAATCTGATCGCAGCCAGCCGTGCGGATGTAGCCGTTAGAATCAAAGCCATGGAAATAAAGTCTTGCGGTACCTGCCGCGAGCGCTCTCACCAATCAGGAGTGTATGAGCACCGATACCGCATCCGAGCGATCCCTGCGCGTCGTCGCCATCGGCGGAGGCACCGGCCTGTCCACCCTGCTGCGCGGCCTGAAGCACTACGTCCCCGCCTCGACCGCCGTCAGAGCGCCCGCACCGGCAGCGCGCAGGATCGCCGCACTGCCCCAGCGCCTCCGTACCGCCCTGCCGGACATGAAGTGCATCATCCGCGACCTCTCCGCCGTCGTCACCGTCACCGACGACGGCGGCTCCTCCGGACGCCTGCGCGACGACCTCAACATGCTTCCCCCCGGCGACGTCCGCAACTGCATGGTCGCGCTCTCCGAGGACGAGCACCTGCTCTCCAGCCTCTTCCAGTTCCGCTTCCAGCAGGGCGAGCTCGAAGGCCACAGCTTCGGCAACCTCTTCGTCGCCGCGCTCTCCCACATCACCGGAGACTTCGCCCAGGCCGTGCAGATGTCCTCGCAGATCCTCGCCACCCGCGGCCGCATCTTCCCGCCACCAACGTCGACGTCACCCTCGCCGCCCGCATGGACGACGGCTCCCTCGTCCACGGCGAAACCAACATCACCGCCAGCAAGCACAGCATCGTGGAGCTGATGCTCGAGCCCGCCGACGCCGCTCCCCTGCCCGGCACCCTCGACGCCATCGCCGACGCCGACCTCATCACCCTCGGCCCCGGCTCGCTCTACACCTCGCTCATCACCAACCTGCTCGTACGCGGCATCCCCGAGGCGCTAGCCGCCTCCAAGGCCACCCGCGTCTTCGTCTGCAACCTGATGACCCAGGCCAACGAGTCGCTCGGCCTCACCGCCTCCCAGCACATCGAAAAAATCCTCGCAGCACGCCGGCAGCACCAGCGCCCCGCATCTTCGACTACGCCCTCATCAACACCGCGCCCATCTCCGCCGCACGCCGTGAGCAGTACGCCCGCGAGGGCCAGCAGCCCATCGAGGCCGACCTCGACCGCATCCGCGCCCTCGGCATCGAACCCATCACCGGCAACTTCGTCCACGAGGGCGAAGTCCTGCGCCACGACTACGACAAGGTCGCCGAGACTCGTGCTCCTGGCCACATCGGGCCGCCAGATCGCAAAGGCGCATACAGGCACAAAGGAGCTCAAGACGCGTGAGCACATCGCCTCCCTGGTTGGAAGGTCCGCGCTCCGTCTTGAGCCGCTCTCGCTCGCACATCTGCCTGCGCTCGACAAGGTCGCCTTCGACGAACGCATCTGGCGCTACATGAATCAACGCATCACCACCCCCGCCGAACTCCGCGGCTGGGCCGACGCCTCGCTCCGCCTGCAGGGAGCAGGAATGAACCATGCCCTGGGTCATCGTCCTGAAATGCAGCACAGAGACCGCGTCGTAGGCAGCACCCGCTTCATCGATCTCGACCTGCGCCACAAGACCGTAGAGATCGGCAACACCTGGCTCACCCCCACCGTCCACGGCTCAGGCATCAACCCCGAGGCCAAGCTCCTGCAACTCACCTACGCCTTCGAAGACCCTGAACCTGAACCGCGTAGCCTTCAAGACCCACCACGAAAACCTGCAATCCCAGGCCGCACTGCGCAAACTAGGCGCCCAGCACGAAGGCACCTTCCGCAACCACTACATCATGCCCGACGGCACCCAGCGCCACAGCGTCTGGTTCTCGCATCACGAAAGAAGACTGGCCGCAGGTGAAGATCTCAGCTCGAACGACGCATCGCTGCACATGCGGCGAGGTTCAGCAACACCAATACCCAAGACGTCTACGGCAACAAAAAGAACACCACAGCGCAATATCATCAGAAATCAGTCCAAAGATACCGCAGTCCATCACCGCGAGCATCTCGGCATGGGTTCAGCCAGATGATCCAGACAGCCAAATAAGCCATATTGAAGTACTCCACCACGCCAATTGATGAGCATACCATGCCCAGACGTCGCTTCTTTGCATGTATGAACCCTGCCCAGATAATAAGCCAGCAGAGTGCCGCATCACCGCTGAATACGAAGGAGTCAACTTCGGTAAATCGTATGGTCTTCCGAAAAGAAGAGAGAAATACAGAACATAGAAGCCCAACAAAGCGCCAAGCAGCCATTCGCAAATCGCAAGATACAAGATGATGAATCTTGCGCTCATAGCTCCTCTCCTAAGCATCGCAGTCACTGAATCTCCACCAGACTGATGTCGCTCCTCGCTCACCGTCCGCTTCAACTGCCCACAAGCCGCATAAATATCCCGCCCCCGCGGCCGCCGAATATAACGTCGGCATCCCACCCGCAATCAGCATCTTCTGAAACACCACCACATCCTCCGGCTTCGGCTGGTGATAATCGATCCCCGGCCCCGGATTCCACACAATCAAATTCACCTTCGCCCGCATCCCTGTCGAGCAGCGCCAGCACCTCGCGCGCATGCTCCGGCTGATCGTTCACCCCGCCCAGCAGCACATACTCGAACGTCACCCACTCCCGCTTGCCCAGCGGAATCGTCTTCACCGCCTCCAGCAGCTTCGCAATGTTCCACTTCCGCGTAATCGGCATAATCTGCTCGCGCACGCCGTCGTTCGACGCATTCAAACTCAAAGCCAGCTTAGGCCTCACCGTCTCCTTCGCAAACGCCTCGATCCCCGGCAGAATCCCGCTCGTCGACACCGTCATCCGCGACTCCGGAATCCCCATCGCTCCCAGCAGCCGCACGCTCGTCATAAACGAGTCATAGTTCAGAAACGGCTCGCCCATCCCCATAAACACCAGGTTGATCCGGTCCTTGCCGCATCTTCACCCCATGCCGGTTCAACACCGCCGCCACCTGCCCCGCAATCTCACCCGCCGTCAAATTCCGCTTGATCCCCAGCTTCGCCGTCAAACAAAACTGGCAGTTCACCGCACACCCCACCTGGCTCGAAATACAGATCGTCGCCCGCCGATATCCATTCTCAGCCAGCGCCCCAAACTCGCTCCTGTCGCGTCGCCCCTGAGACATGCCGATCCCAGTACCTCGCCCGCATGCCTCGGCAGCCTCGACTCACCTCGTCCGACTCCTCAACCGCCGCCTCGCTGACCCATCCCCCCGCTCGCCGCCATCCCCATCCGGCATCCAGACCGTCTCGACCGTCTCGCCATCGGCCATCCGCATCAGATACCGCTCAGTCCCATCCACCGACTTCGCCGTCTGCACCATCTCCGGCAGCCCCACCGCCAACCCCTCAGCCGCCATCCGCTCCCGCAGCTCCACCGGCAGCGTCGTCACCTCTTCCAGCGACCCACCCGCTGCTTATACAAGCATCGAAGACCTGCCGCGCGCGATAGGGCTTCTGCACCCAACGCCTTCATGCGCTCCGTCAGCTCCGGCAGCTCCATCCCGAACAATGCTTCCATCCGTCCAGTTTATCGCCGTCTTACGATCTCCCATAGCCATGCGCCCGCCGCACCACCATCTTGCGGCTAATCCGCCTCCGCTGGCCGGCCCTCTTCCACCGGGACCATCGTCCAAACCCGCCCTATGAAACAATAGAGCTTCAAGGAGAAGCATGTCCGCAATCCTCACCCCCGACCGCCACAGACACCAAACCCCGCACCTCTCAGCACGCCCCAGCGACATCCGCAAGACCGTCCTGCCCAACGGCCTCCTCGTCCTCACCGAGGCCATGCCGCACGTCCGCAGCGTCTCCATGGGCGCCTGGATCGGCTCCGGCTCCCGCGACGAGATCGCCCGCGATCAACGGCATCTCCCACTTCGTCGAGCACATGGTCTTCAAGGGCACCACCTCCCGCTCCACCCAGCAGATCGCCCGCGAAGTCGACACCATCGGCGGCAACCTCGACGCCTTCACCGGCAAAGAGTCCGTCTGCTTCAATATCAAAGTCCTCGACGAGAACGTCGCCCCCGCCCTCGACGTCCTCGCCGACCTCGTCCTCCACCCCACCTTCACCCCCGACGAGCTCGCCCGCGAACAAGGCGTCATCCTCGAAGAGATCAAGATGGACGAGGACAACCCCGACTACCTCGTTCACGAAGCCTTCACCCAGAACTTCTGGAAGGGCGACTCCCTCGGCCGTCCCATCCTCGGCACCGCCAAGACCGTCTCCAGCTTCAACCAGCAGATCGTCTTCGACTTTTACGCCAGCCGCTTCACCCCCGCGCAACATGGTCTTCTCCGCCGCCGGCAACCTCGATCACGACATCTTCGTCGAGCAGGTCGCCCAGCATTCAGCTCCCTCGCCGCCAGCAGCGGCTCCCCGCTCGCCAAGAAGCCCGCCCCCACCGCTATCGCCGCACATCACCCTCAAGCGCAAAAAGTCGCTCGAGCAGGTGCAGCTCTGCCTCGGCGTCGCGGCGCCTCCCGTCGCTCGACAAGGACCGCTACGGCGTCTACCTGCTCAACACCATGCTCGGCGGCGGCATGAGCTCACGCCTCTTCCAGACCATCCGCGAAGACCAGGGCCTCGCCTACTCCATCTACTCCGAGACGAACCCCTTCCGCGACACCGGCTCGCCTCTGCATCTACGCCGGAACCTCCGTCGACAAGACCGAAAAACTTCTCCAGCTTACGCTTCAGGAGCTGCGCCGTCTCAAAGAAGAAACCGTCTCCGACGCAGAACTCAAACGCGCCAAGGACCAGGTGAAGAGCAACATGGTGATCGGTCTCGAAAGCTCCGGCAGCCGCATGGCCAATCTGGCCCGTCAGCAGATGTACTTTGGCCGCTTCTTCGACATCGACGAGATCGAGGCCGAGATCGAAGCCGTCACCTCAGCCGCGTATTCAATCCCTTGCCCAGCAGCTCTTCCGCCCGGAGGCGATCGCCCTCACCCTGCTCGGCAACCTTGGCACCATGAAGATCGAGCGCGAGAATCTGGCCTGCTGACCCGTATGCTGATAAAGTTTGTCGAGAACAAAACGGTTCTGCAGAATGCTGCCGTTGAACGAAATCCCCGAGGAACAATGACGAAGATCATACGCACCATGGATTTGCATGACTTGCAACGAGAAACCCGCCACGAAGCAGGCTTCACCTTGATCGAACTGCTCATCGTGATGTCCGTCATGCTCGTTCTCATGACCCTGGCCGTACCCCAGTACTTGAAGGTCCGCAAGACCGCCCAGGAGACCTCCGCCATCGAGTCGATCCACAACCTCGTAGCGGCAGAGCTCTCTTACAGCGCGGCCTATCCTGCGAATGGCTTTACCTGCACCATCTCTCAGCTAGGCGGCGACCCCAAGTCCGGCGCTCCAAGCAACCAGTCCGCACAACTGATCGATTCGGCACTCGCCACCGGACAGAAGTCTGGCTACACCTTCGCAATCACCAACTGCAACAAGGTGACCGTCAACAACCAGGACATGTTTACCTCCTTCGAGGTAACCGCAGTCCCGCAGTCCGTGGGCAAGTCGGGAGACAACGGCTTCTGCTCGGATGAGAGCAGCACCATCCGCAAAGACCCCACCGGCGGCACCAACTGCACGGTCCCGATGCAGTAATGCTGAAACAGCTTCTTCTGTCGGCTTTATTGAGCTGCACCCCGCTCCTGATGGCGCAGGACTCCGCCATCGTTCGTAAAGTCGACGATCACTACAACCACCTCAACTCCCTCAGCGCCCGCTACACCGAGCACTACGCCGGCATGGGCATGGACCGCACCGAGTCCGGCGCCCTCCTGCTCAAGAAGCCCGGCCGCATGCGCTGGACCTACGACCAGCCCTCCGGCAAGGTCTTCATCCTCGACGGCAAGTTTGCCTGGTTCTACACCCCCGGCGACCCACAGGCCCAGCGCATCCCCGCCAAGCAGCTCGACGACCTGCGCTCCCCGCTCCGCTTTCTGCTCGGCCACACCCAGCTCGCCAAAGAACTCGACAACCTCACCGTCACCCCCGACGGAGCCAGCTTCCGCATCACCGGTATTCCCAAAGGCATGGAGCAGCGCCTCAAGCTCCTCACCCTCACCGTCACCCCACCGGAGCCATCCAGGCCATGCGTCTCGAGGAGGTTGACGGAGCCGTCACCGAGTTCACCTTCTCCGCCATGCAGGAGAACGTCCCCGTCAAAGACAGCGACTTCGCTCTTCATCCCGCCCGCCGGAGTCACCGTCATCAACGGCCTGCCACCCATCTAGCTCTACACAAACGAATTACCTCGCGAAGACACTCCTGTAACAGAGCCGCTGTAGCGTGGTGCGATAAAATGGACCAGCCCCCCACAAAAGCTGGCTACCGTTAACGAACCATCATTTCGCAGCAACAGAAGGTCTTCCCGTGACACAAGTTCTCCCCGTTCCCACCCTCAGCACCACCGAGTTCCACAACGCCGTACACGCCCTCTCCCCAAAGATCGCCGTATTCGACTGCGACGGCACCCTCTGGTCCGCCGACGCCGGCTCCGGCTTCATGAACTGGACCATCGAGACCGGACTCATCTCCCGCGAGACCAACGACTGGATCGACGCCCGCTACCGCCTCTACCATCGCGGCGAAGTCTCCGAAATCGCCATCTGCGGCGAGATGGTCCAGATGTACCAGGGCCTCCGCGAGTCCGAGATGCGCGCCTCCGCCCGCGCCTTCTTCGAGGCCCGCATCGAACCCTACATCTTCCCCGAGATGAAGCAACTCGTCGCCGCCCTCCAGGCCAAAGGCGTCGACATCTGGGCCGTCAGCTCCACCAACGACTGGGTCATCGAAGAGGGCATGACCCGCTTCGGCATCCCCCCCAACCGCGTCCTCTCCGCCCGCGTGCACATCGTCGACGGCATCGTCACCGACCGCCTCATCGAAGTCCCCACCGACGAGTACAAAGTCACCGCGCTCCACCGCGTCGGCGTCACCACGCCCGACGCCGTCTTCGGCAACTCCATCCACGACGCCGCCATGCTCGCCATCGCGCGCCGCGCCTTCCCCGTCAACCCATCGCCTGCGCTCGCCGAACGCAGCCTGCAGGAGGGCTGGCCCGTTTACTATCCTGTGTCGGTCGCCGTCTAAATCCAGCTAGATAGCCCTTAACCTGCCCTCCACGTCTAAACTCATAGTCAGTGAGAGTGGCCAGGTGAAACAGCCGATCCGTAAACTCGAGGAAAGAAACGGCTTCTCCGCCGACCGCCCGCCACGGCTGGTGGTCGCGGCCCTGATCCTGCGCGACTGCGAAGACTACGGCACCGAAGTCCTCATCTGCCAGCGCAAGCCCGACCAGCCCATGAGCCTCAAGTGGGAGTTCCCCGGCGGCAAGATCGAACTCGGCGAAACCTCCGAGGTCGCCCTCGCCCGCGAACTCGACGAAGAGCTCGGCATCACCGCCACCATCGGCCCCCGCGTCGCGCACATCCGCCACAAATACCGCAACGGCGGCGCCATCGACCTTCAGTTCTTCGTCGTCCGCGAGTTCACCGGCGCCCTCGAAAACCGCATCTTCAACGACATCCGCTGGGCCCCGCTCAGCGCCCTGCCCACCTACGACTTCCTCTCCGCCGACCTCAACCTCATCCGCGACCTCTCCGAAGGCAAGCTCCTCTAACCCGATCAGTCATTCGATCGGCAAAATACCCTAATAAATACTTTGCGTAACCTTAGCGCCCTTAGCGTTCGTCTTTAGGCCGCCTACCCCCCATGCAGGCTATTGAACAGCATCACCAGCGAAAGCCCAATCACAATCACCGCCGTCAACCACGCCACCACATTGAACCAATGCGAGTTCGTGTACTTCCCCATCAGCTCATGCTTGTTGATCAGCCGCAGCATGAAGATCAGCACGATCGGCAGCAGCACGCCATTCAGCACCTGCGACAGAATAATGAACTTCACCAGCGGAAAGTTCGGAATCAGCACCACCGCCGCGCCCAAAGATCAGCAGCAGGCTATAGAACCAGTAAAAGAACGGAGCCTCGCGAAAGCTCTTATCCAAACCGCTCTCAAAGCCCAACCCCTCGCACACCGTATAAGCCGTAGACAGCGGCAGAATCGAAGCCGCAAACAACGACGCGTTGAACAGCCCCGCCGCAAACAGGATGAACGCATACTGCCCCGCCAGCGGCTTCATCGCCTCCGCCGCATCCGAAGGCACCGGCAATGTCCCGCATCCCGTGCGTATACAGCGTCGCCGCGCAGGCCACCACGATGAACCACGCCACGATATCCGTAAAAACCGACCCCACGATCACATCCAGCCGCGAAGCCTTGTACTGCTTGACCGTAATTCCCTTCTCCACAATCGACGACTGCAGATAGAACTGCATCCACGGCGTAATCGTCGTCCCGATCACCCCGACCGTCATGTACACATAAGCCTTATCGCTCCACACGGAACGCGGCGGCAGCTTCACCGTCTCCACCAGCGCCAGGTGCCAGTCCGGCCCGCTCAGCACTCCAGTCACAATGTACGCGATATAAAAGACGCTCGCCACCAGAAACACCTTCTCCACACTCTTGTAGTCGCCCTTCACCACCAGCGCCCACACCACCAGCGCGCAGATCGGCACGCTCAAGTACTTGCTCACGTGGAACAACTGCATGCTGCCCGCAATCCCCGAGAACTCCGCCACCACGTTGCCGAAGTTCACAATCACCAGCAGAATCATGATCACAAACGTCATCCGCAGCCCGAACTCCTCGCGGATCAGATCGCTCAGCCCTTTGCCGGTCACCACCCCCATCCGCGCGCACATCTCCTGCACCACGATCAGCGCCAGCGTAATCGGAATCATCGTCCACAGCAGCGTGTAGCCGAACTGCGCCCCCGCCTGCGAGTAGGTCAGGATGCCGCCCGAGTCGTTATCCACATTGGCCGTAATGAACCCCGGCCCCAGCACCGCCAGGAACAACATGATCCGCATTCGCCAGCTGCTGCCAGAACGCCATCCGCTACACCCCAGCCCATTTCGTGATCTGCTCGCGTTCCGATTGCACTAGTTCATACAGGCGCAATGCAGGCGCGACCAGCTCTTCATCGCCGGCAACGCGAACGTTGGCCTGAATGTGCCGCGGGTCTTTCGACGAGAAAAGAATGACGCTCTCCGAATTCATCACAAGAGCCGCCTTCAACATCAATTGCGCCAGCACACCCGCATCGTCCAGATTTGCTCCCACCACGTCGCGACCACCTGCGGCAATTCGTTCTGTCTCGCATCAATGCGGCATGCAGACCTCGAAAATTTTCCGTCAGTGACGCGATGATGTATGCGGAATATCGTCCTCGTCCCTCACCGACTGCGATCCATCACCGACCACTCATACTGCACCGTCCGCGCAATATTCTGGTCGCTCTACCAGCAGCGTAGGTATCTTCTGCCGCTCTCGCTTCCAATCGCCAAACATTCCGATCGTTCCCTGCACCACCTCGTCTTCCATCAACCGAAGCAGCCCTTCATCGCGTCAGGTCTTCCGCTTCAGCCTCGTGCAGCAACCACACATCGATGCGATCCGTCCTAAGCGCCATCAGGCTCTGCTCCAAAGAAGCTTTCGCCTCCGCCGGAGAGAACTTCGCGCGCGCCTCAGTCTGCGTCACCTTGCTGGCCGCTCGGGCCAGTCCGCTGCTTCAAACCCGGAAATCGTTCGACCACTGGCCCCGCCAACCCACGCGCCAAACTCATCAGGGAGCGGTTCGCCGCTGGCGGAATCCCATACTTTGTCGTTACCGTCACCCGCCCTGGATGACGCTGCAAAAACTCGCCCAGGCAACCCTCCGCCTCACCATAGCCATACATCGGCGCCACATCGAAGTGGCGCACGCCAGCGTCAAACGACGCCTCTAGCATCGCAGCGACTTCTTTCGCCCCATCGCCCCCATCAGGCTCGAGCACCCGTAGCCCAGCCGCGTCGTCCGGCGGCCAGATGTTCCCAACGCAATCTCCTCCACTCCGCCCTCCGTCTTCCTTTCGTAGCCCGTCAGTTACAGGCTAACCCAGATGCTCCGCCAGCCTTATCGTCAAAGCGAGTAACGTGTGTGTGGGATTGGAAAATCCTGACGTCGGGAATACTGCGCTGCTGCACACATACACGTTCCGCACCCCATATAGCAGCAGGTTCGTGTCTACCACCCCCTTCTCGGCGGAGTTCGCCATACGCATTCCGCCCATATGGTGATAGCTGTCATCGCAGAAAGCAGCGAAGCCTGGGTCCGCCGCCATCAACCGCTCATTCGGTATCACCTTCGCTACCGGAGCCAGTGCGCTCTGCGCTACCGCAACATACTGTCGAATACGTCCTCAGCTTCCCGCTCCGATACCTTCCAGTTCACTCGCGTCCGCAACAGACCAAGCGAATCCCGGCTGTCCGCCAGCGTAATGCTGCTCCCCGACTGCGGCTCCTGTTCGCATTGCACCCGAAGCATAATCCGGGCGCTCAGCAGTGTTATAAGCACGATGATGCGACTCCATACCGCCACATCTGCCGCGCCATGAGCGGAAAATTCCGCACCGCCTGTCCCAGATCGTCTACGCTCACCTGCCCCCAGCGGCCACGCAATAAATTCTTCGCTGTCGTCTTTATCCGGTCCAGTTCGAGATCTTTTTGACTCAAAAAATACATCGTGGCTGCGCAATTCAATGTCTTCTGCTTCGCCTGCAGGTCGGGGTCCAGTCGCAGCCGCGGATGATATTTGTATCCTCGACTGAACACATTATCGAAGATCGCATGAAAGCGTCCTGCATCCATCGGCTCAACCGTCGCCGCGTTGCTCTCGATATGGTCCTGAAAGTATCTCCCCAGCAGACCTGACCGGTTCCAGGGCGACCTGCCCTCTCGCGGCTGCAGAAAAAATCGTGAGCTCTCAATTCCACCCAGACAAAACACATACTCCCGCGCCCGAAACACGGCCTCTACCCCACTCAGAGTTCGGCAACGCACGCCGCGCACCGTCTCGCCTTCCAACTCCAGCCCTACCGCATTCGCATGCAGCCACAAACTCAACGCCGCATGCTCATCCAAAGCCTGTCGATGGAGCCGGGCGAAACTCGGCTCCGGACACCACCGCGAAAAATAGGGCTGTAAAGATCTCGAACTGCGGCGGCTTCTCTCCGATCTCTCGCCAGACAGCGTCATCGTTCCGGATGACGCCGCGTAATCCCACCATCTCGAGTGATCGCTCATAGTACGGAGCCAGAACACTCTTCGGAAACGGCCACCCACTACCCGGAATCCACGGACGCTCAACAAAATCCGCCTCGTCCAGTTCAAGAATCTGGCCACCCCACATAGTCGTACTGCCACCCTTCGCGCGAAACCGTCCCAAGTGGACGCCACTGTACGGATGCCCCACTACCTCGCTCCGATAAGTCTCCTGCGCAGCCTCTTCAATCTCCGCGCCGCCACCCTCCAGCAACAACACGCGCTTTCCCTTCCGCACCAACTCTACTGCCAGCACGATGCCCGCCGCGCCCGCGCCGACGATACAGACATCCGCTTCCACGCCCGCTTCCCGGCGTCCTCTGTTGCAGATCGAGAATCACCTGCCCACCCCCACCGATGCCCTCACGCGTGCAACAATCTGCTCCGCGCGCTCCACAATCAGCCCCACCTGCCGATCGTTGTGATACCCATCTCGCTCCGCCCGCGCCCTGCCCGCCGCGGCAATCCTCGCCCGCGCCGCCTCATCCGGCAGATACCGTCGAATCTTCTCCACGCACTCTTCGATCGGTGGAGAAGAACACCGCCTCCTCGTCCTCACGAAACCGCTGCAGATGCCCTTCCGACCGCTCCGCCAGCAGAAATCCCTCGCACGCCGCAATCTCGAAGCTCTTGTGCACAAACTCGTCCTTGTTCGCGTGCGTCATGAAAGCTCAGATTGATCTTCGACCTCCAGATCCCTTCGCGATACTCATCTCGGTACAGCTCCCCGTCCGCGATACATAGCCGCCACCGCCTCCGCGCCAGAGGCGCCCTTCCACACCAGGCCCCCCGAAACCGCCACCGGAACCCGAACTCCTTCCACAGCCGGTCAGATACTCGCGCGCGATCGTCATACGGCGTCCCGATAAACGACACCTCGCGGTCACGATCCTTATCGCTCCATCCCGCCGGCGGCGGAAACTGGATCGTCGGCTCATACGCCGTCTGGATCTTGATCACATCCCGCGCCCCGCGTTCCTGATAGTCCTGCGATATTCTCGTCCCGCTGCACCACATGCAGATCGTAGTGCGGAATGTCCTTCATATACAGCCGCCAGCCCGGATCGCGTCGCGTCCCGAACGGGTTGTCGATCATGTAACTCACCGTCGCAATCCCCATCGCGCGCAGCCGTCCAGCGTCTTCGGCCGCATCCACAGCAACTTGTCCGCCCACACCACATCCGGCCTCTCCGTCTCCGCCAGCCGCAACAGGTCCCGATTGAGCCGGTTTACCGATGGTCCCGCAGCTCAGCCGCATCGCGACCTTGCTGCACCAGCGCATTCTTCGAGCGGATACTCATACGCATTCAACGGCACCAACCGTATGCCCCAGCCGCTCCAGCGCCCACAGCCGGTACAGCGACGTATCGTTCGGCGACAGCCCTGCCGCATACAAAATCTTCATGCGAGCTCTACCGCTGTCGTGCTCGAGATCACCTCCGACGCCTGCTCAGTCTAGTAGATCATCACCGGTCATCTCAGCTGCTTCGTCCGCAGCTGCGCAATCACCTGCTCCGCGTGGATCACGCCCATCAAGCCGCTTTTCCCCGTCCACCACCGGCAGCGAGCGCAGGTTGTACTTGTCGAACAGCTCCGCCACCTTCTTCCCGTTCGCATGTTCATTGCAGCTCACAAGATGTCCATGCGGCAGCGCCGACAGCGGCTATCCTCGCGCCGCCAGCAGCATCTGCACCAGCGGAACGACCGCCACGCATCTTCTCCTCCTCGTCCACCAGGTAGATCTCCGTCACCGTCTCCATATCGCCCTCGAACTCACGCAGCGCCGTAACCGCTTCGCTCAACAGTCGCGTCCTACTGCAGCGCAGATATAGTCCGTCGTCATCTCGCCCGGCGGCCGAGTCCCCGGAAAACTCCAGCAGCTCCTCCACGTCCTGCCGCTCCTCCGGATCCATCTCCTCCAGAATCGCCTCGGACCGCTCCTCCGGCAGCTCCGCCAGCAAGTCCGCCGCCGCAGCCGGGTCCATCTCCTCGACGATCCCCGCCGCCCGCTCCGAGTCCAGCGCCTCCAGCAGCGCCTTCTGCATCTTCGGCTCGATCTCCTCCAACGCCTCGGCCGCCACCTCCTCATCCAGGCTGCTAAACAGCGCCTGCCGCTCCGCCGGCGCCAGTTCCTCCAGAATGTCCGCAATGTCCGAAGGATGCATCTTCGACAGCCGGTCCTGCTCGATCTTCAGCTTCACCGTCCGCGACGGATCGCGCTCGATCAGATCCACAAAGTCCCACGGAATCACGCTCGCCTTGAAGCGCGATGAGACCCGGTCCACCGTGCTCGCCGGCAACCCCTTCAGCAGCCTCCGCACCGCACCGCGCAGTCCAACCTCGACCTCCGCAATCCGCAGCAGCAGGTCCGGACTGCCCTCCTGCACCGGCTCCCACACCAGATCCACGTCGTTTACCCGAACCACCTTGTGTCCGTTCACGTCGATAATCTGCTGGTCCAGCAGGTCCCGTTCCAGCAGCAGAAACGTCTCGTCTTTCGCCAGCGGCTCCGGCCTCGCGCCCTCGCGCAGCCACATCTCCCCGCTCTCCCTCAACTGCAGATCCGCAATCGTCACCAGCGTCGCCGGCTGTCCCCGCACCGCACCCGCCCGCCGCACCACAAATCCATGCACCCGACCCGAATCGATCGCCGGAGCCACCGCAAACTCCCGCACCTGTCCGAAGGCACGCCCCTGCGCATCGCTCACCTGCGATCCCATCAGCGCCGAGACGCTGCTTCTCTGCTGTGCATGCTTCGTCATATTTCTCTGTTCCGCCCCGGCCAGTCCCACAACCAACCGGGATGTCTCAATCTACAACCCGTGCCCCATCGCCGTCTTCTTCAGCGCGCCTTCCCGTACCCGCATCCTAACCCACGGCAGCACGATGCTGCTATCCACCCTAAATCGTTGCCTGATCAATTCCTCCACCTGGGAATTCATTTTCGCTGCCCACGACACACAAAATTTGCATCACACCATGAGCTGGCGAACATTCGCCGCACGGAGAAGAAAAAAATGATAATCCTTTTGATCATCCTGATCCTGTTATTCGGCTTCGGAGGTTATCGCATGGGTCCCGGCCTCGGATACTACGGCGGCGGCGGCATAAGCCTCGTCCTCCTCATCGTCCTCGTCCTACTCCTGCTCAAAGTCATCTAGACGACACGGGCCGATTCCTCGAACGAGCGAAGAATCGGCCCACCTGCAGGCCTTCCAATCACCGCTCGCTCGAGCTGCCCCCGTAAAGACCCCCAGCACCCCGCGAATAATCTGCCGCCCTACCGTGCTTCCCCTCGTCCGGGCAGCTCATCTCCACTCAAATGGAGAAATCGCCCCACTGCCTCAGCTGACTTTTTCAACGCTCCGCCGGTGGCCTTGGCGCCCTTGGCTAACGTACCTTCCGTCTTTGCATCCGCGTTATCCAATGCAGCCCCGGTGTTTGCTCCAGCCTTGTTCAATGCATCACCGGTATTCGTCCCACTAGTCCCAATGCCGTTCGCCACCGAATTCGCCACATAGATCGTTCCTTTCACCGACCCATGCGCTCCATTCATCTCCACTGGCACACCGCCGCCCTGCTCCAGCCGCGCAATCGCCGACGCCGAAAAATCGCTTTGCATCTTCACCGCCAGAGGCCACGCCGAGGACCTCGCCCATATTGCTCCATGCATGGCCGCACCCGGCTCTCCGAGGTTCACCACCCGCGCCTCAACCAGCAGACTCATCTCGATGCAACGATCTCCACCACAACCCTGCGAACAAATCGCCTCGCTCAGAAACGCCCCATGCTTCCCTGCCGACAGCCAAACCGTAGCGCCTTGCCGCTCCGCATCCAGAACCTTTGCTGACGCCACCTGGCTCGCATCGCACACAGTCGCCTCATGCGCCGCTGCAAACCAGTACACCGCCGTCCAATCCTCCGGCGGACTATCCATTCTCTTCGCCCGCAACAGTACCGATACATGCTCAGCGTCCAGCGGATGCCCCCTCCGTCCACAATCCACGCTCCACAAATCGTAGTAATGAACCTCAACCACCGCATCCCCACCCTTTGCACCCTCCCTCGGAGTTACTTGCCCATAGATCGTCCCATCACGCTCCACCACCGTTGGCTCCAGCACATCCTCCGCAAACAAAGCCGGCTTCACCGCACAGTCCGTTTTGCTCACTTGAAACCGCGGCACAAATCTCTCCAGCAGGGCCTGCTCCCGCACATCGCTCAATCCATCACGATCACTATCAGTCTCCGCAATCTGGGCCCGCACCCTCATCACCCCAACCATCAGCAGCAGCAACATACCTCCAACCATCTTCTTCATCGAATCCCTCTTGCTCCGTAAGATGCACACCCACTGCCAAATGTAAAAATCCTCCCCGACCCTTGTCCCTGCTGCATCCTTCGGACTAAACTCCCCCCATGCGCCCAGCCATGAAGCTCCTCGCCCTTCTGCTGCTCCTTCCCGCCGCCGCCAGTCCTGCAAGCTCAGGACTGGGCCAAAGCCCGCCTCGAAGCCTCGCCCCGCCACCACGAGTACGTCCCCCTCAAGCACGACGGCCGCACCGTCCAGGCCTTCGTCGTCTACCCGGAAGTCAAGACCAAAGCCCCCGTCATCATCCTCATCCACGAGATCTTCGGCCTCTCCGACTGGGCCAAGGAAATGGCCGACGAACTCGCCGGCGCCGGCTACATCGTCATCGCCCCTGACCTCCTCAGCGGCCTCGGCCCCAACGGCGGCGGCACCGACGCCTTCCCCAGCCAGGACGCCGTCACCAAAGCCGTCTCCGGCCTTGACCCCGCCACCGTCATGGCCGACCTAGACGCCGCCGCCGCTTACTCCAAGACCATCCCCGCCGCCAACGGCAAACTCACCGTCACCGGCTTCTGCTGGGGCGGCGGCAAATCCTTCGCCTTCGCCACTCACCGCAAAGATCTCTCCGCCGCCTTCGTCTTCTACGGCCCGCCGCCGCCCGCCGGCGACATGAAGAACATCACCGCCCCCGTCTACGGCTTCTACGCTGGCAACGACGCCCGCATCGGAGCCACCGTCCCCGGAGCCATCATCGACATGAAGGCCGCCGGCAAAAAATATGAGCCCGTCACCTACGAAGGGGCAGGCCACGGCTTCATGCGCGCCGGCGAAGACCCCACCAACACCGTCGAAGCCAACAAAAAAGCCCGCGCCGAAGGCTTCGCCCGCATGACCTCCGTCATGAACCATCTAGGCGCACCCGGCTGCCAGCCGCAACGCAACTCCCGCACCCAACAAATCGATGGCGAAAAAATCCCCCGCCCCCAACCCCACCCAGTGCCACGACCCATCCATGCAGATGACCGGCTCCATGTAGCTCAAACCGATATCAAGCAACAAAAAGGCTGCGCCTCCAAAACTCCGAGAAGCGCAGCCTTTTTGAATTAATGCGGGATAGATTGAATCAATGCGGAATAGCCTGATTCAGAACGCGGTTGAGCCGCCGCACGAAAGACGCCGGGTCCATTAGCGGCACACCCTCCATCAAAATCGCCTGATCGAATAACAGCCAAGCAGCATCCTCTGTAGCCGAATAGTCCGGATTTGCCAGCAGTTTCTGGACGATCTCATGATCCGGATTGATCTCGAGCGTAGGCTTCAGCGCAGGAATATCCTTCTGCCCCATCGCCCGCATCATCTGCTGCATCTTGATCGACGGCTCCTCTTCATCCGAGACGATGCACGAAGGACTATCCGCAAGCCGCACCGAAGCCCGCACATCCTTCACACGGTCTCCCAGCGTAGCCTTCAGCTTATCCAGCAGCGGCTTCAATCCTCTCGGCCTTATCGGCCTCCGCCTCATCCTTCAGGTCTTCGCTCGTCGACGTCTTGTTCACCGCCTTCAGCTCGACATCGCCATACTTATCGACACCCGAGAAGACAATCTCATCGAAATCGTCATCGAGGATCAGCACCTCAATATCTTTCTTCTTATAAATCTCGAGCAGCGGCGACGTGCGAAGCAGAGCCTCCGCCCCGCCCGTGATGTAGTAGATGCTCTTCTGCCCATCCTTCATCCGCGACTTCACATCGGCCAGACTCGTAGGCCCCTCCACCTTGGTCGATTTGAACCGCACCAGCTCCAGCAGCGTCTCACGATTCCCGTAGTCGCTATACAGCCCTTCCTTCAGAGGACGGTTGTACTCCGAGATGAACTTCAGATACTCCTCCGGCTGATTGACAGCAATGTTGCCCAGCTCCGAGAGAATCTTCTTCACGCTCGCCGTTCGAATGCTCGTCAGCACGCGATTCTGCTGCAGAATCTCGCGGCTCACGTTCAGCGGCAGGTCTTCGCTATCGATGATCCCGCGAACAAAGCGCAGATACTGCGGCAGCAGCTCCTTCGCATCATCCATGATGAAGACCCGCTTCACATACAGCTTCACCCCAACCTTGTAGTCCGCCTGGTACAGGTCAAGCGGAGCCTTCGCCGGAATGTAGAAGAGCGTCGTATACTCCAGCGTTCCCTCAGCCTTGGTATGGAACCAGAACAAAGGATCTTCCCATCCACCCGTAATGGACTTGTACAGCTCCTTGTAGTCGTCATCCGTCAATTCGCTCTTCGAACGCCGCCACAGAGCGCTGGCCGCATTGATCTGCTCTGTGACCCGGCTCTTGACCGACTTCTTCTCACTCTCATTCCACTCGCTCTTGTCATAAGTCAGAAAAATTGGAAACGCAATGTGATTCGAGTACTTCTTCACAATCTCACGCAGCCGCCAGCTATTGGCATACTGCGCACCTTCGTCGTTGAAGTGAAGCAGAATAGTCGTTCCAGCAACAGCGCGCTCCGCTGACTCGATATCGAATCCCGTCTTGCCATCGCTCACCCAGCGCCAGGCCTTCTCCTCCCCGGCCTTCCGCGAGACGACCTCTACCTTGTCGGCAACCATAAACGCGCTATAGAAGCCGACGCCAAACTGCCCAATAAGATTCGAGTCCTTGCGAGCGTCGCCGGAAAGCTGCGACAAAAAGTTCTTCGTCCCCGAACGTGCGATCGTCCCAAGGTTGGAGACAAGCTCCTCCTCATCCATACCGATGCCCGTGTCGCTGATCGTAAGCGTCTTCTTCTCCTCGTCCAGCTCCAGCTCAATGCGTGGATCAAAGGCAAAGCCCTTAAACGCCTCATCGACAAGCGTCAGGTGGCGCAGCTTATCCAGCGCGTCCGATGAGTTAGAGATAAGTTCACGGAGAAATATCTCGGGGTGAGAGTAAAGAGAGTGGATGATGAGCTGCAGTAGTTGACTGACTTCGGTTTGAAATTCACGTTTCGACATATGCCTCTATTATCGCCAAAAACAAATGTGAATCCGCAACTCCCGATCACGCCCCCTCGATCCGCCCTTAAATCCCTCTCTCTTTCGCCCTAATCCGTTTAATCCGCGGTCGCCATTTGTCTCCCACCCCACGCTCAAGATAGCCTTAAACCATCATCATGCCTCTTCAGGACCAGCTCGACCGCATCACACAAAACACCCGGGCGCTAGTCCAGCCCGAGCGACTCGCCGTCTCCGAAAAGGCCACCGAAGACCTCTTCAACACCGGCATCGAAGATCGCGTCCTCCCCGTAGGCGCCGTCGCCCCAGCGTTCACCCTCCCCGACGCCCGCACCGGCAAACCCGTCCACTCCGCCGACCTCCTCGCCCTCGGCCCCCTCGTCATCAACTTCTTCCGCGGCCGCTGGGACCCCTACTGCGTCACCGAGCTCGAAACCTGGCGCGACCTCCAGCCCGAGCTTCGCCGCCGCAACGCCCTCTTCATAGCCATCTCCCCCCAGACCCCACGCCAGAACGTCTTCATGCTCGAACAGCACGGCCTCCACTTCCCCCTCCTCTCCGACCCCGGAGCCGAGATCGCCGCCCGCTTCGGCCTCGCCTACACCATCCCCGAACCCCACCGCCGCTACTTCCAGTCCATCCTCGTCAACATCCCCTTCAACAACGCCGGCCTCAGCTACCACAACGCCACCGAGGCCAGTTGGCGACTCCCCCTCCCCGCCACCTTCGTCATCCGCCCCGACTCCACCATCGCCTTCGCCGAAGCCCACGCCGACTTCCGCGTCCGCCCCGAACCCGAAGAAGTCCTCACCACCCTCAATACCCTCTGATTTTTTCGCGCCAGACACAGTCTTTCTCAGCGAAGCCGACGCAGGCAGATATCCGGCAAGCGTTGCCCTCACAAGGAGATTTGGCGACCGACTTTGGCAGCGTTTGTCCGTTGACGCCCAGCATTCTCTGGCCCTACCGTCCCATTCATGGCTAAGACTGAGTACCTCACCGACTACGACGCAATCGTCAACACCATGCAGAAGTACATTGAAGGAAGCAAGCATGGCAAAAGCGAACTTATGCGTCCCGCCTTCCACCCCGATGCGACATTCTTCGGCTACGCCGGAGAACAACTCGCCATCGGAACCCCGTTCCTCTTCGACTGGATCGACAAGAACGGTCCATCACCCGGGATCGAGCCCCGCCTCGTCAGCGTCGACATCCTCGAATCCATCGCTGTCGTTCGCCTCGAGGTCGCCGGCTGGTCAGGTGCCTTGGCTGGCCCCGGCGTCCGCATGTCCGACCTCTTCACGCTTCTCAAAATGCCAAGCGGGTGGAAAATCATCCAGAAGGCATTTCACTGGCACGCTTGAGATCGCGAAATCAACGATGTAGTCTCTGCTATAGACTTCGTCGGAGGTGGGAGATGCCTCAGCGGAACACTCCACAGAAGACCTTGGAATGTTGGAAGCAGATCGCCGCCTACCTGGAACGCAGCGAACGGACCGTTCGACGCTGGGAGGCCAACGAAGGGCTCCCCGTCCACCGCCTCGGACACAAAAGTCAGGACACGGTATTTGCCTACAGGCATGAGATCGAGGCCTGGAGCCGTCTACGCACCAAGTGTTCCGGCCTGACCTCAGTTGAAGCCGAGAGTTCTCCCCCGGCCAAGTCGGCCAACAACGCATATCTCGCCGAGCATGACGCGATCACCAGGACCATACACTGCTATATCGCAGGCGCTCGTGCAGGAGACGGCGATCTCATGCGTCCCGCCTTTCATCCTTCGGCCACCATCTCCGGCTACTGCCAGGGAGTCGAGTACAGCGGCTCCGTCGAACACGTATTTCAAGTGGATCACCGAGAATGGCCCGGCGCCGAACATCGAACCTCGTTTCGCACGCATTGAGATCATCGAGACCATCGCCGTCGTGCATCTGGAAGTTCAACATTGGTCAGGCAAATTGGCTGGTGCCAACGCCAGAGCTTCCGACGTATTCACTCTGCTCAGGTGCAACGATCAGTGGAAAATCACGCATAAACTCTTCCACTGGCACGACCGATAACCTGGCCAGTCGGATTCCATAATCGCCCCGAACTACCACGCCCCCTGCTTCCCGCCAACCCACCAAACCAACCCCACCGTAAACGTAGGCTGATTCGGCGACAACACACCCGGCTTATTCGTGAGATAGAACGGCACATTGCTCCAATCCCTCCTGTACTCCAGCCTCGTCAGCAACCCCTCCCCAACCTTGTAGTCATACGTCCCCGTAAACTCCTTCAGCGCCTGCGCCGTCCCACTGTACAAACCATTCCGGTCGTTGAAATATTCAAACCGTCCCGCCAACGCCATCTTCGGCGTCCACTGATATCGCGCATAAGCAGCCCCGCCATCCACCAGCGACGGCGCCGCCGACTGACCCGGCGCACCATTCGCCCACTCCCGCGAGATCACATAATCGCCCTCCGCCGAAAACGTCAGCTTCGGCGTAGCATTCCACGTCACATAGCTGTCGAAGATATTCGCCTTCCCATCCGGCGCGGGATTGATCGGCTGCACGCACAGCCCCGGCTGCAGCGGCACAGTGCAATTCGTCGCCTGTGACACATCCGGATGGTCCTGCCCGATGTAGTAGTTCGTCGTCCACGAAATATTCTTCGTAGGCTGAGCCGTAAATCCAAACAGCTCGTCCTTGTACGAGTTCGTCGGCTCCGTCTGGTTCGTCCCATTCACAATCCAGTAGTTCAGCGCCAGCTTATCGTTCACCTTGTAACTCGCGCGAACCCCCATGTGGTAGAAGGGCAGATAATCGAAGTAGAACGACCGCGAATAGTTCACCTGGTCCTTCGTATAGTTCCCCTCGATCCCCAGCGAGCTCGCCCACTTGCCGAAGTCCACCGTAAGTCCCTTCCCCAAAGGAAACACATACGTCCCATACGCCTGAAAGATATTCCTGTAGATCTGGGGCCGCACCTCATTCGACGGATTCCCCTGCAGCGTATCCGTCGCCTGACCAAACTGCAGGTCGAGCCGCGCGCCATACCGTCGCCCCTCCGCAACATTCGGATCCAGATCGAACACCACATCGGCCTGATTGATGCTGAAGCTGTTACTCAGCACATCGTAGGCCCGCAGATATTGAATCCGCCCGATCGGATGGTTGAAGTCATACTCGTAGTACCCGTCAAACATGTAGTTCAACGTCGCTCCGCCAGGCAAAAACGTCGGCAATATTGAACTCGCCGGAGCACTCTGCGCCGTAGCAACCTGCGCACTCGCCGCAGGCGCAACCTGCGCACTCGCCACAGGCACCGGCGCCGTCTCCACCACGCCACTGCTCGACACACTGCTCGACACACTCTCCACACTGCTCCGCACATCCGCACGCGGCAGCACCAACGTCGCCGGCTTCAGCGAAGCAGTCTCCACCGCCGCTCCCGCTCGCTGTTTGTGCAACTCCTCCTCCAGCGCGCTCACCCGCAGCGCCAGCAGCCGCACCGTCTCCCGCAGGTCCTCATCCTCGCTATGCGCAGCAGCCGCTGGTGTCGCCTGTGCATACGCCACAAAACCCGGCCGCAGCACAATTAAGAAAAAGAAAAGCAAAGGGAGTCGATTGAAAAATCGCATGGAGGGACCTCACATAAAGCGCTCTTAAGCAAATCACATCCGGCATCAAAAGGGCGTAAAGTCGGCGCAATCTTCGTCAGCCTGAACTCCGGTCAGCAGCATGCAGAGCGCAACAAGGCCAGCCTCTCCAATCCAATCCGAGACAGGCCCCTTTTTTAGTTTGCTGTTGGCGTTTCGTCGATGTGATCGATCACCAGAACCGGCAGCGATCGCTTTTGCTTCTCCAGCTTCAGTCCGAGCTGTTTATTCACCGCAGTGAAGATCGTCACCGCCCCATTCGGATCGG
The DNA here is from genome assembly GCA_963797415.1 of uncultured Acidobacteriaceae bacterium. Classification (GTDB taxonomy): domain Bacteria; phylum Acidobacteriota; class Terriglobia; order Terriglobales; family Acidobacteriaceae; genus Edaphobacter. Next base: position 191,110 of record CAWCPB010000003.1, on the reverse strand, counting down.
AGTTATCGGCAGCGGTGCTCTGCTTGAGCTTCTCGAGCCCGCTGAAACTTACCGACAAATCCCACCCTCCTTTGAGGCCGGTGCTATCGAGCGGTGGGTAATAGAGATAAGGGCCCGCGTAGATCGCCAGCTCATCGCAGAACTGCTCCATGGTGACGTTCTGGCAGGTCATGATCTTGTCCAGTATCGGGTTAGTAGTCCTTGGATCTTTGCCGTCCGGGCCGGGGCCTGCAGTGCATCGGGTGCGGACGTTGGGGGCAGACTGCTGGAGCTTAGGGCTCACCGCAAGCAGCGTATACGCATCGATGGGACGGTCTTCCATGTGAACCTTCAGGTGGAACCGATCGATCAGCAGGTTCTGCACCATGTGGCGTATATCGTCATCATTACGCGCCCACTTGGCATTGCCCAGGTTCTCTGTCGAGATCTTCGTCTCGAGATCAAACCTCGTAGACTCCAGCCATTTGGGTTCGTTGACGTACTGTTGCCTGTCGTGCTGGTTGAGTCTCCAGGCATAGCCGATCAGCTCGTAGAGCGTGATTCCCTTAGCGTTGACCTGGCTATTGTCGATCTGCGTGAATCCCCCGGCGTCCAGTTTGCTCGGCCTGATCACCGCGACCTCAAACCGTGGAGGCGGAGGCGGAGGCAGAAGCGTGGCGATATCGGGCACATTCGGTGTGGGCTGCTCATCGACGCTATCAACCACGAGTACCGGACGAGGCGCAGTCTGCCGTTCGATCTTGAGGCCAAGTTGATTCTCCGCCAGGTCGGTCAGGCTGACGCTGATACTGGCAAGCTCATTCGCCGGAGTCAGGCGCAGGTCGAAGTCCCACTTGCCCTCGAGCCCCGTCTTATTGATGACCGGCGCACCGGCAACTCGGCCAATGTTCTCGAGAATCTGAGCGATCTCATCGCCACTGAAGTTCTTGCACGTAATCGTGATGGGCTGGGTGGGATCAGTAGGCCCCGGAGCAATAGTTGGATTGGTGTTCCGGCAGTTGGTCTCGCCCGTAGTATCGGTAGACTTCCTCAGCTTCGACTTGTCTTTGCCAACCGTGAGCACGTACCCAGGCATAGGCCGGTCTTCGTTGTGCACGACAAGATGAAACCGCTCCACAAGCAGCGACTTCAACATCAGATTGACGGTCGCCGGTGGAGTGTTCGCCTTGGTCTTCGCAATGATGTTGTAGCGGTTACGCTCCAGCCACGCCGGACCATCCTGTATGTTCTCGTAGTTCCTGATCCCGTATGCCCTCGCAATCAGATCGGCAATGCTAGCCTGACGCAGAACGAAGCGGTCACCCAGCAACACGCCCTCCGTCGTAGTACAGAGAAGCAAATCGCACCTTAGCGCTCGGCCGCACGTCTGCGACATCAAACGCAGGAGTGGCTGCCGCAGGCTTGGCTGCCTCAGACGGCGGCGCGGCGGTTTGGGCAAGTACGGTACCCGAAAGAAGTGCAGAGAAAATGACGCCTGCGAATACTCGACTCACGATGTAGACCTCTTTTGCGCTAGGTTGATTTCGGGAAGTATGTACTTTACGCAATCATCTCTTTTTCCGGCGAACTCTTCGGACGATCCAAAACGCCAGAACGGCGGCAACTAGGCCGATAAATCCAAGGACTAGGATTTCAGAAACGGGAACAGAAACTGCAGTTATGCCTGAGCTGTCCTGCATGGGACCTGCCTTTCATGCCGCCATGCTACTTCTCGTTGGGCCATCCGTCGCGGGCTTTCTTCTTAGAACTAAGGGGGTTGTAGTTATCTCGTTCCGAGCGTGTCAAGCCCTAAACTCCACAACTCCATAGAAACACGGCCAATAGAGCTGGCGCAGTAGTTCGAGTCAATTCCATAAAATAGAAGTAGAGAGAAAGAGGAAAGCCCCCGGAGCAGTCCGGGGCTTTCTCTTTTTAATCCATAACTCTATGATCAACAATACTTTACGAATAAAGTCTTTCATTCTAGTACTTTACAGAAAGGTGCAGAGACAACCCGCATGATATGAAGACTTTACGCAAAAAGTACCCCCGGGGGCATACCCATGCACAACCTACTTATTCCTCCGGTACCGCTGAATCAGGCTACTGGTAGAGCTGTCATGCGTCTTCCCCGGCTCCGTAGCACTCTCCAGCTCACCGAGGATCTTCGTAGCCAGCACCTTACCCAGCTCCACGCCCCACTGGTCGAACGAGTCGATATTCCAGATCGCCCCCTGGGTAAACACGTTGTGCTCGTACAGCGCGACCAGCTTACCCAGCACCGCCGGAGTCAGATGGTCCGCCAGAATCGTATTCGAAGGCCTGTTCCCCTCGAACACCCGATGCGGCACCAGCCAGTCCGGAGTACCTTCAGCCTTCACCTGCTCGGCAGTCTTCCCAAACGCCAGCGCCTCGGCCTGCGCAAAGACATTCGCCATCAGCATGTCATGGTGCCGCCCCAGCGGATTCAGCGTCTTGTAGAACCCGATGAAGTCGCAGGGAATCAACCGCGTCCCCTGGTGGATCAGCTGATAGAACGAGTGCTGCCCATTCGTCCCCGGCTCCCCCCAGTAGATCGGCCCGGTCACATAATTCACCGTCGTCCCATCCAGCGTCACATGCTTGCCGTTCGACTCCATCGTCAACTGCTGCAGGTACGCCGGAAACCGCTTCAGATACTGCTCATACGGCAGAATCGCCACCGTCTGCGCATCGAAGAACTCCGTATACCAGACCGTCAGCAACCCCATCAGCACCGGCAGATTCTTCTCAAACGGAGCCGTCCGGAAGTGCTCATCCATCTCATGAAACCCAGCCAGCATCGCCCGGAAGTTCTCCGGCCCAATCGCAATCATCGTCGACAACCCAATCGCCGAGTCCATCGAGTACCGGCCACCCACCCAGTCCCAGAACCCAAACATATTCTCCGTATCGATCCCGAACTTCGCCACCTCCTTCGCATTCGTCGAGATCGCCACAAAGTGCTTCGCAACAGCCTTCTCATCGCCACCCAGCCCAGCCAGCGCCCAATCGCGAGCCGAATGCGCATTCGTCATCGTCTCCAGCGTAGTAAACGTCTTCGAAGCCACCAGAAACAGCGTCTCATCCGCCTTCAGATCCTGCACCGCCTCGGCAAAGTCCGTCCCATCCACATTCGACACAAACCGGAACGTCAGATCCCGCTGGCTGTAGTGCTTCAGCGCCTCATAAGCCATCACCGGCCCCAGGTCCGACCCGCCAATCCCAATATTCACCACATTCCTGATCCGCTTGCCGGTATGTCCCTTCCAATCCCCGCTCCGCACCCGATCCGCAAAGCCCGCCATCTTATCCAGCACCGCATGCACCGCCGGAACAACATCCTCACCATCGACGACGATCTTCTCCCCCTTCGGAGCCCGCAGCGCCACATGCAGCACCGCCCGGTTCTCCGTGATGTTGATCTTGTCCCCCCGGAACATAGCGTCGATCTTCTCCCGCAACCCCGACTCCCCCGCCAGCCCCACCAGCAGCTTCAGCGTCTCATCGGTAACACGGTTCTTCGAGTAGTCGAGAAATATCCCCGCCGCCTCCGCCGTAAACCGCTCCCCCCGCCCCGGGTCTGCCTCAAACAACGCGCGCAGACGCGTCTTGCCCATCTGCTGAAAATGAGTCTGGAGAGCCTTCCAGGCCGGGCGATCCCCGAGAGGTACAAGTTTTGCTGTCTGCATACGCTTTCTCTCCTTGGTCACGCTCTTAAGCGGCACAGAGGTAGTTTAGTGCTGAAGCTCTGACGTCTGCTGCAACCCGCAGTTCTCCGACGCATTGGATCATTCCCCCGTCCGCCGGTTGCGAACAATCGGAAGATCCCAGACCTGGGCCAATTCCGCGTGTATCTTCTCACAGCCCCATACACCGCAACGTCACCGCTTGCACTTAACGCCAGTCGTGCGTTTACCGTAGATATAGTTCGGCTATCGCACATCGCCTTACGTCACCAACTAGCGCAGCCGACGAATGAGGACTCCACCGCAATGAGCCTTGCCGCCCGCCGTTCCGCCGCCCCACCCCAGGCCCCCGCTCCTCCCGCACTACTCTCCGTACCACCCGTTCCATCCTCCGCTCCGGCCCGCAAAGCCACCCCCGCCGCCGGTCTCGACATCTACACCGGCGATCCCAACTTCATGACCTCGCTCGCCCGCGGCCTCATCGTCATCCAGGCCTTCACCCAGCAGTCCTCGCAGATGACCATCTCTCAGCTCAGCGTCAAGACCGGCCTCTCCCGTGCCGCCGTCCGCCGCTGCCTCTACACCCTCACCAAGCTCGGCTTCGCCGGCGCCGAAGACGGCTCCCGTTACTCCCTCCGCCCCCGCATGCTCACGCTCTCGCACACCTACACCGCCTCCAACACCCTCTCCTCGGCCGCGCAGCCCATCCTCGAGCGCATGTCTGCCGCGCATCGCGAGTCCTTCTCCGTCGCCACTCTCGACGGAGACGACATCGTCTACATCGCCCGCACCAGCGTCACCCGCGTCATGGCCGTCGATCTCCACGTCGGCAGCCGCCTTCCCGCCTACTGCACCAGCATGGGCCGCGTCCTGCTCGCCTACCTGCCCCACGAGCAGCAGGAGCAGTACCTCGCCCGCGTCGTCCTCACCCCCCACACCACCCGCACCATCACCTCCGTCGAAAAACTCCGCCTCGCCCTCCGCAACGTCCGCCGCAACGGCTACGCGCTCGTCGACCAGGAGCTCGAAGTAGGCCTCCGCTCCCTGGCCGTACCCATCTATGCGCCCTCAGGACGCGTCGTAGCCACCATCAACCTAAGCGGCAACGCCCCCCGCATCTCTGTCCTCGACATGCAGACTCGCTTCCTTGCTCCCCTCCGCAATGCAGCCAACGAGTTAGGCGTCTACCTGCGTTGATGCAATAACTTCATCGCATACGATCTGAATCGACATCGCATACAAATCTTTAACGTGTCTTTTTCGAGCAGTACCGTGAGATGATTCATCTCGCCATGATCTGGCAATCTATTTTTTGAAAGCAATATTTTTAACAGTTCCAATTGTCCGAGGTGCCTTGTAAACCTTTCTACATAAATCGCGTCCATGATCGAGAGGTTAATCTGTCACTTCCGCACGTCCATTCCCGACGAGGACCGCATCTCCACTCTTCCAGCATCTCTACCTGACACCAAAACAAGCCGAGCGGCACTTCGTTACTCTCTCATCCTGCTCCTGCTTCCGCTTCTGGCCATCCCCGTCTTCATCGGTCTCGGCCGTTCGAACTTCTTCCTGCACCACGGCGCCAGCGTCTGGGTTCAATCCAACGACGCCGTCTTCGACATGAAGAATCGCGACTGCGACGTCCTGGTCTTCGGCGACTCCACCGCCATGACCGGCATCGACCCCGACGTCGTCGAGCGCAATACCGGCTTCAAGACCTGCAACATATCCGTCACCAACGCCGTCCTCGCCGTTACCGACAACCTCACCCTCAATCACTACCTCGCAAATAATCCCAAGCCCCGCGTCCTGCTCGTCCAGTTCAGTCCCGACGACTTCCAGCGCGAGAACCGCACCTGGCACCAAACCATCTACGCCGAGGGTCTGCTCGAACTCCTTCGCCACGGCACCCCGCAACAGATCCGCCACGTCCTCCTCACCCACCCGCAGGAGACCATCGCCTTCGCCGGCTACGCCGCCGGCTTCAGCGCCTTCTACGCCATCAAGGACGTCTGGTTCCACCCCACCCACCTGCGGCCCGAGGAAGACACCATCACCGTGCGCAACGGCTTCTTCACTCCTCCCGCTCCGCTCGCACCTACTGCGATACCGCCAGTGCCATCGCCGAGACCTCTCGAGGCCGCTTCCCCCATCTGCTCGCCGATGATACCGCAACGACTACTCCGACCGCAGCGGCGTCGTTCTCGTCAACGTCGCCCCCATCCCCTCCTGCGATCAGAACCTCGCCGCCTACAGCGCGGAGCTCAACGGCGTCACCAGCAACTCACTCCTGCCGCTGCCCATCGGTCTCTTCAACGACGACCGGCACTACACCGCCATCGGCTCCACCATCGTCTCCCGCCTCATCGCCCAGGAGCTCAACGAAGTCGCCAGCCGCAACCCATCCATCGACGACCGCACCGCGCCACCGCCCACCATCGGCTTCAACGCCAAACTTCGCCGCATCCGTCTCAATGTTCGCCACTAGCGTACTCAGCTTCAGTCCATCCGCAAGCCACCTTCTTTTGATACCCTCGGGCTAATCTGAAATGCTCTTCAACTCTCTCAGATTCCTCTATCTCTTCCTTCCCGTCACCATGCTGGGCTTCCATCTGCTGGGACGCTACGGACGCCGGCCCGTCATCGCCTGGCTCGCATTCATGTCGGTCGTCTTCTACGCCGCCTGGAACCCCGTCTTCGTCCTCTTCCTTCTCGGCTCCATCGCAGTCAACTACCTCGTCTCCCACGCCATCGCCGGAGCGTCCGAAACTCGAGCCTCCGCAACCGCCTCCTCTTCTTCGGCATCGCTCTCAATCTCCTCGCCCTCTTCTACTTCAAGTACCTCTTCAAAGCGCTCCTCCTCCTCAAGGCCCTGCATCTCGCCAACGTCAATCCCCACCCCATCCTGCTTCCGCTCGGCATCTCCTTCTTCACCTTCACCCAGATCTCCTACCTCGTCGATCTCGCCCAGGGACAGGCCGAGCGCCAGGACTTCCTCTCCTATCTCCTCTTCGTCACCTTCTTCCCCCACCTCATCGCCGGCCCCATCCTCCATCACAAGGAGATGATGCCCCAGTTCGGCGAGATCCGCCCGGAGTCGACACAGCCTCGACGAAGCCTCGCACCAGTCCACCCACCGCCGCTTCGCCCTCAAGCCAGAGGACGTCGCCCTCGGCCTCACCTGGTTCCTCATGGGCCTTGCGAAAAAAGTCCTCATCGCCGACAAGCTCGCCCCCACCGCCGACCTCGCCTTCCAGCACGCCGGCTCGCTCTCCGCCGCCTCCGCCTGGACCGGACTCATCGTCTACTCCATGCAGATCTACTTCGACTTCTCCGGCTACTCCGACATGGCGCTCGGCCTCGCCCGCATCTTCTCCATCCGCTTCCCACTCAACTTCGACTCGCCCTACAAGGCCACCAGCGTCACCGAGTACTGGCAGCGCTGGCACATGACCCTCACCCGCTACATCACGCTCTATCTCTACAACCCGCTCCTGCTCGTCGTCCAGCGCCGCCGCCTCGACACCGGCCGCAAGATCTCCCGCAAAGCCCTCGCCACCTTCGGCGGATTCACCGCCATGGTCGCCTATCCCACCATGCTCACCATGCTGCTCACCGGCATCTGGCACGGAGCCGGCCTGCAGTTCCTCATCTTCGGCCTCATCCACGGCATCTACCTCACCGCCAACCAGGCCTGGCGCCACTTCCGCCAGCGCACCCACAACGCGCCAACTCCCCCGCAACCCAAAGGCCTGCCCCGCCTCGCCATGATGATCGGCGTCTATCTCCAGGTCACCTTCGCGCTCATCTTCTTCCGCTCCGAATCCACGCACGCCGCCTTCGCCCTGCTCTCGCGACATGGCCGGCCGCCACGGCTTCGGACACCTCGGCACCCTGCTCGACGGAGCCCTCGCCTTCGCTCTCTTCCCCATCGTCTGGTTCATGCCCAACACCCAGCAGATCCTCGGCCAGGAGACATCGCGCGACGGCGTCGCCACCTCACCCGGCACCCCCGCCGTCAACCCCGCACCCGCACCCACCCTCTTCTCCAACCTCCGCTGGACCCCAACCTCGGCTGGAACCTCCTCATGGCGGTCCTATTCTTCGCCGTCCTCGTAAACCTCGACCACCCCGCACCCTTCCTCTACTTCCAGTTCTAAGCGTAACCACGAAAGGAGTCTGACAGCTGACAGCTAATAGCTGACAGCTGATTGTTGAAACCGCCTTACTCTCAACCCCAGCCGCAGCCCCGCCGCGCTCATCACGCACGCCTAAACCGGAGCCACACACCGCACAAACGAAGCCCCTGCCTCCGACTCCACGATACACCTCGCCGCATCCCACCGGAACCACCACCGCCTGCCCCGCCAGCAACTCCACCTCTTCCCCCGGAGTAATCACCACCACCGTCCCCGACAGCCCCACCAGGCACCCCGCCCCAGCCATCTCACCCTCTTCTCTTCCATCACGTCCAGATCGAACCGATCCACCACAAAATACTTCTCCTCGATCAGCCGCGTAAATCCATCCATCTTCTTCGGCGCCACCTTCCCCGCCCCCGTCTTGAGCTTCATCACCCCCAGCCCCTGCTCCAGATGCAACTCCCGCGGCCGCCCATAGTCGATACAGCCGAAACGTCACGTCGCTCGTCTGCTGCGTCTCCAGCAGCACCACCCCCGGCCCGATCGCATGCACCGTCCCCGCATCCACAAACACCATGTCCCCCACCGACACCGGCACCCTCCAGCAACTCCTCCATCGTGCCGTCGAGCCCACTCGCCCGCACCTGCTCCACCGTCACTCCCGCCTTCAACCCCAGCGCAACCGCAGCGCCCGGCTCCGCCTCCAGCACGTACCAGCACTCCGTCTTGCCCGCGCGGCTGCCCCATCGCCTGCGCGTGCGCATCGTCCGGATGCACCTGCACCGACAGCTTGTCATTCGGAAACAGCATCTTCACCAGCAGCGGAAACTCATCCCCGCCGCCCAGCAGTTCCTTCCGCAAACTCCTTCTGCACCGCCGCCAGCTTCTTCCCCGCCAGCTCGCCCGTCTCGACCACGCTACTCCGGCCCGGTCAGCCACGCCTCGCCCACCGGCTCCGTCGTGCCCGGTCGACTCATACCACGGCCGCAGATCGTGCTCTTCCCCACACCCGCTCGCTAAACCACGGCATCAACCGAAACGGCGCCAGCATCTAATCGTCATCATCATCCTTCTTCGTCTTCTTCCTTTCTCCAGCAACTGCGCGGCACCGCCTTATCGCCCATCGCGTCCTGCCACAGAATCACATTCAGCTTCTGCGCATCCGCCCGGTCCGCATGTTGAAAGTCCATCTTGCTCGAACTGCCTTCGCGCCCACGGCGCGGTCCTCCATTCGCCGTATAGATCAACCCATTGTCGCGGTTCATCTAGTCCGCCGTCAAACGGCGCCTGATCTCCCGGCCCCGTAAACAGCGTCCCAATCATCGAGCTGAACGCATCGTTGTTATTCATCGGCGGCAGCCCCAGCAGCGTCTCCATCGTCCGCACCACGCTCACCGTCGAGTAGAACCGGCTGTCCACAAACGCCCCGCCGTCCTCCGCCCGCGGCGCATACTTGCTCACCACCAGCGCCAGGCTGCGGTGCGCATCCACATGGTCCGCCCCGTTCTGCGCATCGTCCTCCAGAATGAAGAACGCCGTATCGTCCCAGTATGCCGAGTGCGAAACCGCCTCCACCACCCGCCCAATCGCCAGATCGTTGTCCGCCACCGACGACTTCGGCGTCGGCCCGCCCGCAGTCGTCCCCGCCGTATGGTCGTTCCCCAGCCGCATCATGATGAAGTTCGGCATCGTGTCCTTGCCCGCCGCGCGATCCGCCACCCACCCCTTCAAGTGCCGCAGAAACACCTTCGCCCGAATCTGGTCCGGAACCCGCAGATTGAAGTCCGGCGCCTCCTCCGCAAAATGCCCCACCAGCTCCGGCTTGGTCGGCAATATTCTTCGCCAGCAGCGGAATCGCCCACGGCCACTTGCTCACTCCGCCGCCCCACTCCTGCCGGAATCGCCTCGCCCGGCTGGATCGCCGGTCGTCGCGCAATGCCGACCCCTCCAGCATCGGCCCCTCCTGCGAATTGCCCGTCTTCTTCGCATCGCAGAACGTCGACGAGATGTACTCGCCGAAGTTGTAGTGCGTCTTCCCATGCCGCGTCCACGTTGCCCCACAGATATCCGCTCGCCGGCTCCGTTCACATCCGGAATCTTCTGCAGCAGCGGATAGCCCTCCGCCACCACGCCTTCAAAGTCATACGTCCGCTGCGCCGCTGCGGTAATCCTGCTGCCATGTCTTCTCCAGGTAGTCCGTCCCGATCGCCGCCGTCGACCACACATGCCCGTCGCCCGACACCTCACCCGAGTCGAAGAAGTTATCCAGCACGCCAAACTGCAGCGCCAGCTTATGCTGGTTCGGCGTGACGTCCGCGCCATACATCGTCAGGCTCGGATCGCCATTCCCCACCGGCTTCCCATCCTTCTTCAGATCGCCGAAACCTGATCGTACGTCCGGTTCTCCTTGATGATGTAGATCACATGCTTGATCGGGCTTGCCGCCGCCGCCCGCAAACGCAATCTTCTCCTCCGCCGCCTTCATCCGGTTCGACTCCAGCACCTCCGCCGTCGACCGCGCACTTCTGCTCGATCGCCTCCATATCCAGCGCCGCCAGCGACCCATACAGCAGCGTCGCGATATACGTGAAGTCTGCTCCTGTGACGCCGCATCTTCCGGCAGCCAGCCGTCTGCGGCAAAGTTATTCGGCCCCGTCCCCTTCCCCTTCGCCGTCGCCACATACAACCTTGCCCGTCCGCCAACGCCATCGCCATCGGCATCCACTCCGTCGGCACAAATCCCATCGGCTCGACCATCCCCTGCTTCGCCGCCTTCGCCGTCAGCTTCCGCGTATCGATCACCGCAATCGCATCCGAACCCATATTCGCCACATACAGCCGCGTCCCATCCGCGCGCACGCCAGCGCCTCCGGCTCCGCGCCAAAATAACTCTGCCCCGGCAGCCGCGTATCGAAATATCCCTTCACCGCAAACTGCTCCGCCCGCCAATATTCACCGCCGCCACCGCATCCCGATTCGCCAGCGCCACATACATCGTCTTCCCATCCGGCGAATCTCCAGCGCGCACGGATGCGTCCCCGCCGCATCACCGGATGCTCGGCTTCAACAGCGCAAGCTTCCGCCCCACCGTCCCCTTCTTCAGGTCCAGCTCCACCACCTCGCTCGCATTCCACAGCGCCACAAACGCCCGCGTCCCGTCCTTCGACACCGCCAGCGCCACCGGATAAGTCGAAGGCACCGCATCGCTCTCCGACAGATCGAACCGCTTCTCACCTGCCCCGTCTCGCATCCATCAGCAGCACATCGTCCGACAGATTCTCCGCCACCAGCAGCTCGCTCCGCTGCCACGCATCGGCCCACCACCGCAATCGCCGCCGGAAACGGCACCCCCTTGTCCCCATCCACCCCGCCGATCAGCATCGTCTTCCGCCCCGCCGCCAGCTGCTGCAGCGGAATCGTCATCATCCTCTCTGCGTAATCTTCCCCCGCATCGAAGCCATACACCACCACGCCGCTCCCGGTTTGCCTTCGCCATCGCCCACCGGATCCGTCACCGAACCCATGCTCGCGTACAGATGCCTCCCATCCGCGCTGAACGCCAGCCCCGAATACAACGTCTGCTTCGCCCGAATCCCGTCCGGTCATCGGGAAAATCCGTCACCTTCCCCGTCTGCGTATCCAGCACCGCCAGCGACTGCTGTACCCCGACTCGAACGTCCCATACCCCGCGTTCACCGTCACCACATAGCGCCCGTCCGGCGACACCGCCATCGACATCGGCAGACTGTTCACCCGCTGCGGACCCCCCGGCACCGGCCGCACAATTGTTGCTCGTCGGCAGATCAATCGCCTGTCCCTGCGCCCAGCATCCTGCGCCAGTCACCACGCACGCCGACGAACTATAACTACCTCGCAAATCCGAACCGCTCAATCGATCATGTCATACACCCTATCAACTAACACGTTTCGGTAGCATTACAAAAGTCTTACACCACGCCTCGGTCATCCCTGCTAGCGTTGAAATCAGCAGTCATGGCAGCACGCGTCCAGAACGGAAAAGGAAAATACATGACACCCAGCACCTCACTCCCCAGCCGACAGAAACCCAGGCCAGCTCCAGTAACCCGAAGCCTCGAAGTCACTACCCGCTCGTCGCCGAAGTCCCCAGAAGGTCAAGCAGGACCTCCGCATGGGCCGCGAGCACCAGCAGGGCCGCATCAACTGGATCACCACCATCGTCATGGGCCTCTTCCACGTCGGCGCCATCGCCGCGCTCTTCTTCTTCTCCTGGAAGAACCTCGCCGCCTTCGCCGTCATGTACTTCTTCGCCATCAACGTCGGCATCGGCATGGCCTACCACCGCCTGCTCACCCACCGCGGCTACCGACCCCCAAGTGGGTCGAGTACTTCGTCACCGCCTGCGGCACGCATGGCGCTCGAGGGCGGACCCATCTTCTGGGTCGCCACTCACCGCGTCCATCATCAGAACTCCGACCACGAAGGCGACCCCCACACCCCGCACGACGGCACCTGGTGGGCTCACGCCGGCTGGATCCTCTCCGGTCGCGCCCTGCACTCTGAGACCGCGCTCCTCGGCCGCTACGCCCCCGACCTCACCCGCGACAAGGTCCACGTCTGGCTCAGCAAGTACCACTAGCTCCCGCTCACCGTCTCCGGCCTCGCTCCAGATCGCCCTCGGCGCCGCCATCGCAGCCCCCGGCCACCGCGTCATCGGCGCCCTCGGCATGGTGCTCTGGGGAACCTTCCTCCGCGTCACCATCGGCCTGCACGCCACCTGGCTCGTCAACTCCGCCACCCACCTCTGGGGCAAGCGCCGCTTCGAGACCAAGGACGACTCCCGCAACAACTGGTGGGTCGCTCTCCTCACCGGCGGCGAAGGCTGGCACAACAACCACCACGCCCACCCGGTCAGCGCCCGTCACGGCCTCGCCTGGTACGAGTTCGACATCAACTACTACGGCATCTGGCTCCTCGAAAAACTCGGCCTCGCCGAAAAGGTCCAGATCGCCAAGTTCGACCAGAACAACCCCAAACCCGCCGGCGCATAAATCGCCGCGCGCCGCACCTAAATCAAAGGCCGTCATCGCACTCCGATGACGGCCTTACCTTTGCCCACGCCGCTACCCGAACTCCTCTCCCCAACCAGCAAAGCACGTCATCTCGACCGAAGCCATCACAGTCTCATCGTGAGTGGCGGAGTGGAGAGACCCCTGTATTTCGCTTTTGCCGTTGCCTGTTCTTGATCAGCCTATCGAAGTGTCATCCTAGCCGCTCTGGCCGGATTCCTGCCCTTCCGCTTTGTGGCTACACTCAGCGAATCTCGGCGCGGCCTTCGTGCGCCGAAACGCACGCTCAACTGTAGCCCGAGGAAAATAACGAATGCCGAATGACGATCGCACCAAGATAATTTACAGCAGGACGCCGGAATCAGCGGCCATGTTGGCAAACGTCAAACGAGCGATGGCGATCACCGCCACACTTAACCGTTTGACGTTCAACGATGCGGACGAAATTCGGGCCTTGTTCAGCGAACTTATCGGTAAAAAGGTAGACGAGAGCTTTTTACTGATCCCTCCGTTTTATACTGCCGGCGGGGACGAAATCCGCGTCGGGCATAATGTCTTCGTCAATCAGAACTGCACTTTCTATGACCTTGGCGGCCTCGACATCGCGGACGATGTGATGATCGGGCCGAACGTGAGCATCATCACGACGGGCCATCCCCTTGAACCTTCGCAGCGACGCGCCGCCACAATCGGAAAGCCCATCGTGATTGAGAAAAACGTGTGGATCGCAGCCGGCGCGACCATCATCGGTGGCGTGACAGTAGGCGAGAACTCGGTCGTCGCGGCAGGTTCGGTGGTCACCAAGGACGTTCCCCCGAATACCCTTGTCGGAGGAAATCCGGCGCGGGTCATTCGTTCGATTGGCGACTGAGACATTTCGAACCGGACCGTAGGAGCATCGCACCCAAATTCTCTACCGTTAGGACAACCCAGGACTCTTCTCCGACTCCATACTTCTGTTTGAGCATCTGTATGCTGCAGGGTCACATTCGCAGGAACGGTCAACAACGGCATCTGCCTGTGCAGTCTCCTGAGATATCTGTGCAGGACCGGCAATGCTGGCCACGGCGATAACAGGTATTGCAAGCAGACGCAGAAAAAGAGCGATTTTCATTTCGAGTTTGGAAGGCACGGTGCGGCAATGTACGAAGTGGTTCATCGGCTGCTTACGGCTGAAGTTTCTTTACAACATCGCCGAGCTGGGCCTGGATGTTGTTCAAGGTGCTTTGCTCCCTACGCAGTGAGTTCTCCGCATCCTCCAAAGCATTCGAGACATCCCGTACTTGGCTGTTCACAATTTCTAACTCAGCTTAACACCGTCTCGTTCGGCGGCCACGTCCTTCTTCTTCGCAGCGGTCTGTCGTCGCCTCAACGATCTCTTGGAATCGAGCAAATCGCTCAGCAATCTCCTTTTGATTGGTTTGTGCCTGCGATAGCCTTGACCGTAGATCCTCACGTCGCTGAGTTGCCCGATTTACCGCTGTCTCTTGTATCTCCAGTTCCGTCAGTAGAAGCTGTCTCGTTTGGCTAAGACGTACTTCATTATGGATTGCACGCACCTCGGTCAATATGGCTTGCAACGTCTGTGAGTCAGTCTGATTTACCTGCGCAAAGCTTGGCAGGACACTCAGGATTCCGAAAAGCGCAAAGGTAGCTGCTCAACCGGCCTCCCGGTGGAACGCTGCCTATCTTATCGGAACATGGCGGCCAGCAGCCCAAGCGAGACACACACGGCCGCCGCCTCCGCCTGACAAAACCCATCCCCAGAAACACCCCGTATTCACCCACCCTCCGCTCCCACAAATAAGTCCGGACACGGAGTCCGTACTTATCTCATCTGTTTCGAAGACTTTGCGTACTCTAAGTAGGGGTGGGGGTACTACGGCAACGGCGTCCCCGCCTGGTGATAATGCGACTTATCCGCAAACACCCGCTCCGCCCCGCGCGGATCGTTCTCCACCCGCGGCGCCGCCTCCCACATCATCGTGCTCCGATTCTTCAGGTCATACGCCGGCCAGTACGGCAGCGCCATCCTGCGTCGGCCCCTTGCATCGCCATTCGGATTGCCCGTCCGCCCATACGTAATCAGCATCTGCGACATCATCGCCGCCAGCGCATTCGCCTGCCGCCACCTGCTCCGGCTCCGTCCCAACCTGCCCCTGTCGCCATCGCAATGTTGTCGAACATGAACGGAATATCGATCGTATGCATCGCCCTCCCGTTCGCCCCCTGGAAGTTCATCTGGTACACCCACGTATGCGCCTGGCTCTTCGGATTCGCCGCCCGCCGCTCCGCCTCCCACCGCTGCCCCGGCCACGCGCGAAACGCCGTCGCCGCTGCCGTATCCACCTGCATCGGCGTGTAGTCCGGATGAATCTTGCGGAACTCCGCCACCGCCTCCTCCGCCTTCTACGGCCCCAGGTACTCATGCACCGCCGCGCTCCAGCGCCGCCGGAGCCGTCTCCCACGTCATCTCGCTCCCGGCGCCGCCACACCGCCGTCTCATCATGCACATTGCCCAGCATCATCGGCACCCCCTCCGACAGCGCCGGCGCATCCGGATCAAACGGATTCCGCGACAGAATCACGTTGTCCACCACCGGCAGCCAGTCCGAGCTCACCGCCCGCGCACCCTCCTGAATCTGCTCCATCGTCAACGCATTCGAGCTTCGCCACCAGCTCCTTGCCCTTCAGCCCGCCGCGACGCCCATCTTCTCCAGCACCGTCTTCGTCCGTCCCGAAGCAATCTCAATCGAAGCGCCCTTGATCTGCTGCCCGCTCATCGTCATCACGCGATGAAACAGCCCCTTCGCCACCGGAGTAGCCATCAGCGCCGCGCACTTCGCCCCGCCGCCCGACTGCCCGAAGATCAGCACCCGCGTCGGATCGCCGCCAAACTCCGCAATATTCTCCTTCACCCACTTCAGCGCCAGCACCAGATCCAACTGCCCCGCATTCCCCGACTCCGCATACTCCGGCGCCAGATCGCCCAGGTACATATACCCAAACGCATTCAGCCGGTGGTTCACCGTCACCACCACCACATCGCCGCGATGGCACAGCCGCTTGCCGTCGTACAGATCGCTGTTCACCGTCCCGTTGTTGTAAGCGCCGCCGTGGAAGTACACCAGCACCGGCCGCTTCTTCTTATCCCGCAGCCCCGGCGTCCACACATTCAGGTGCAGGCAATCCTCGCTCTGCACTCCCTGGTCGCGCACCACTCCCGGAACGCCCGAGGCCGACGTCGGCAGCACTGCCCGCTGCCGCGACGCCGCAGCCGGCCGCCGCTGCCGCCCGCTCGCGCCGCCACCAGCTGCGGAGCCATCGTCGTAAACGCCGACGCACTCCTTCACTCCAGTCCACGGCGCCGGAGCCACCGGAGCCATAAACCGCGTCTTCGCCGTATCCCCGCCATAAGGAACCCCTTGAAGACATTGATCCCTCCTCCACCACCCCGCTGATCTTCCCCGCCGTCGTCGTCGCCACCGGAGCGTCATCCGCCCAGCAAACGCCTTCGCGCGCAACGCCAGCGAAGCAGCAGCCATCCCCGAATACTCAGCAACGTACGACGATCGAATCTGTTCTCATATCTAACCCATCTCCCCGCAAGTTGTCCGACCAATTTGCCGGCAACCGATCATAACCCACTCAACCCACCATCAAAACTCAGCACCCCGAACAACAGCCGCCTCACTTGACAAACCTGCCTCCCGAACCCCTCGCCCCATCCACGCCCAAACGTCCGAAACCGAAGTCCAGACCTAAGTCAGCGTCGTTTCGAAGACTTTGCGCAAAAATGGTAGGGGGAGGGGGGTACCCCGGCTATACTTCCACCAACGCCATGAACATCACCCGACGCCGCGGAGCCATCGCCTTCTTCATCACCCTCGGCGTCCTGCTCGTCGGCGTCACCATCTACCTCAACATCAGCCTACATCGTCCACAACGAGGGCCGCGTCGCCCTCGCTCGTCCTCGGCATCATCCTCTTCGCCCTCCTCGTCGCCGGCGTCGTCCTCAACACCATCTTCCTCGTCCGCGAGGTCCGCCGCAACGAGCGCCAGGACTCCTTCCTCAACGCCGTCACCCACGAGCTCAAAACCCCCATCGCCAGCATCCGCCTCTACCTCGAAACCCTCCAGCGCCGCGCAGTCATCGAAGAGCCCAGCGCCAGCAGTTCTACAACATCATGCTCTCCGACTCCGACCGCCTCCTCGCCACCGTCGAGCAGGTCCTCAAGGCCGGCGAACTCGGCCAGCGCGCAGCCGCCAGCACAACCGCACCCTCATCGACCTCGAGCCCCTCGTCGCCGACTGCATCGCCATCACCCTCCAGCGCCACCACCTCGCCCCCGACGCCATCGTCCTCGAGCCCATCCCCGGCGCCGTCCGCCTCCACACCACCGGCATCCCCGAAGACCTCCGCACCGCCGTCCTCAACCTCCTCGACAACGCCGTCAAGTACTCCCCCAACGGCGTCCACGTCCGCTGCTCCCTCGCCATCACCCACTACACCTGGGTCACCCTCCGCATCACCGACACCGGCGCTCGGCCTCGCCCCCAACCAGCTCAAGCGCATCTTCAAGCGCTTCTACCGCGTCCCCGGCCGCGACATGCGTCAAGATCAAAGGCACCGGCCTCGGCCTCTTCCTCGTCCGCACCATCGCCCGCCAGCACGGCGGCGACGCCACCGCCTCCAGCCCCGGCCCCAACCTCGGCACCACCATCACCCTCACCCTTCCCCTCGCCATCCCCGCCGCAGATCCCCTCGCATCCGCAGCCACTCCGCCCGACGTACAATCTCCATAGATCTGGCAACCACGCATAGAGATGCCTGCTGCTCTGGAAATACTTCGTACTCGCCTTCACCGCGCTCCTCCCGCTGGTCAATCCGCTCGGCTCCGCGCTCATCTTCCTCGGCCTCGTCGGACCCGCGCCCATCAGCGTCTACCGCTCGCTCGCCCGCACGCATCGCCATCAACACCATCCTCTTCTTCGCCGTCATCGAGCTCGTCGGCTCCGCCGTCCTGCGCTTCTTCGGCATCTCCCTTCCCATCGTGCAGCTCTCCGGAGGCTTGGTCATCGCCGCCATCGGCTGGTCCCTCCTCAACCAGAGCGACAGCAATCCCAACCCGGAAAAGATGCAGGCCGCAGCGCAATCAGACGACGACCTCAGTCACCAGTACCTCGCAGAAAAAGCCTTCTACCCCTTCACCTTTCCCATCACCGCAGGCCCCGGCTGCATCGTCGTCATGCTCACCCTCAGCGCCCGCACGGCACAGCCCACTCGTAGCCGAAACCGTCATCGCCCACGCCGGCTCTTGCTCGCCGCCGTCTCTACTCAGCCTGCTCGTCTATTTCTGCTACGCCCACGCCCCGCGCATCGCCAGCGCATCTCCCCCTCCACCGCCCACGGCATCCTGCGCGTCATGGCATTTATCCTCCTCTGTATCGGAGTCCAGATCGCCTGGAACGGCCTCTCCGCGCTTCTCGCCACCGTCATCAAACACGCCTGACCAATCGCCGCTCATCATGGACACCAAACCCACCATCGCCGCTCATCGCCGTCATCGAAGACGAAGAACACCTCGCCCAGGGCCTCCTCTTCAACCTCCAGGCCGAGGGCTACCGCACCCACCACGAGGCCGACGGCGACGCCGCCCTCGCCTGGCTCCTCGCCCCGCCGCAAACAGCCCGACCGCCGTCATCCTCGACTGCATGCTCCCCGGCACCGACGGCTTCGCCATCGTCCGCGCCCTCCGCGAAGCCAGCATCTACACCCCCGTCCTCCTGCTCACCGCCCGCTCCCGCCCCGAGGACATCCTCGAAGGCCTCGAAGCCGGCGCCGACGACTACCTCCCCAAGCCCTTCGACCTCAACATCCTCCTCGTCCGCCTCAAGTCCCTCCTCCGCCGCACCGCCTGGCAAGCGCCTCCGCCTCCAAACCCGAAGCACCCGCCGAACCCGACAGCCCGCCGACACTACGCCTTCAACCACCGCACCATCCGCTTCGACGCCCTCGAACTCATCGCCCCCAACCGCACCACCCACCTCACCCTCATGGAGGCCGACCTCCTCCGCTACCTCACCGACCACGAAGGCCAGATCGTCTCCCGCAAAGACATCCTCGAACAGGTCTGGCGCGTCCACGAAGACACCGACACCCGCGCCATCGACAACTTCATCGTCCGCCTCCGCCGCTACATCGAAGACGACCCCGCCAACCCCCAGCACCTCGTCACCGTCCGCGGCATCGGCTACCGCTTCCTCGCCAACCCCTGATCGTCACCGCCAAAAAAGAATCCTGCCTCTAGCGCAATGCATCGTCGCAGGAGTAAATTGCTCGTCACCAGCTACCTCGGCACTACTCGAGCCGCGGATACTGCTGGAGCCGGTCCTTTCCTGCCGGAGTGAGGCACAGCATGTCGAAATGCACGCTTCGAACCGTGTTCACCATCCTCATGTACGCAGGAGTCGCCCTCTTTCTAATCCCATACATCACCGGCAGAGTCGTCACCCAGGCCATCGTCCTCCTCGTCGGCGCCAGCTCAGCAGTCATCTTCGGCCTGCTCCGCTGCTACTGCACCGAAGGCGACTGCGCCGAGAAGCACCTCGACACCAAACCCCGCATGTAGCCGCAACCGAAACAGGCCCGGAACACTCTGACCACGCGCGGCGTTCGGCCCCCGACCGTCGCCCGATTTATACTCGGACAACCCGTTGCGCCAGGCTCAGCGCATCGGACCAGAAACCCGAAGAAGAATGAATCGCCTCCATCACGGCCTCCATCGCGTCCACGAACTGCGCCATCTGCCCCTCCTGCAATCACTAGCGGCGGCAGCCACCTTGAGCGACCATGAAGTTGTTCCCGCATATCTGCGACAGAATGTTGTGACGCTCGAACAGCCGCTTCACAATCACTTGGCCGAACATCCCCGGGTGTATCGCGCGGAAGGTCTGGAACGGAACTCGCAGCCGCAACGACGTCGGCGCCTGCATGACAATCCCGTTCAGCAGCCCCAGCCCACGCACCTCGGAGACCATCTCAAACCGATGCAGCCGGGCGCTCAACTCCGCACGAAGCTCGGTGCCCAGCCGTTCCGCCCGTGCCGTCAGGTTCTCGTCTCGCACGACATCGAGCGTAGCCAGCCCCGCTCCGCATCGCTAGACCATTTTCACTGTACGTCGAGGTATGAACGATCGCCTTCTTCAGCGACCCGTAGACAGACTGGTAAATATCGTCTCCCATCAGCACCGCTGCAACAGGGACCAGTCCACCGCTCAGCGCCTTTGCCAATACCACCATATCCGGCCGCGCCCCGTCGCGATGCCCCGCAATAAATGTGCCGGTACGTCCGATCCCCGTCTGCACCTCGTCCAGTACGAAGAGCGTGCCAAATTTCTTGCACAAACGTTCTGCGGCCGCGAGATAGCCTCCAGGAGCCGGAATGATCCCCGCCTCACCCTGCAGCGGCTCAAGCACCAGCGCCGCTATCTTTCGCAGTGCTCAGTGCCGCCTCCAGGCCCGCCACATCGCCGTACGCCACCTCGTGGGTCTCTGCAAGCATCGGCCCGAAGCCCGTCCTTCCAGAACGGATCGCCCATTAACGAAAGCGCCCCGCACGTCAGGCCGTGAAAAGCCCCCTTGGCGTAAACAAAGCCAGTTCGTCCAGTAAAAACCCGGGCAAACTTAATGACCGCCTCGACACCCTCGCTGCCCGAAGAGCAGAAATGCACCTTCGCCAGCTTGCCCCCCACCAGCGAAGTCAATCTCTCCGCGAGCGTACCAGCCCGTGTAGGCGACATGACTTTGCAGCATCGCCGGACCGCATGCCGAAAGCTCCTCAATCAGCGACTGCACGATATAGGGGTGGTTGTGCCCTGTATTGTGAACGCAATAACCCGACAGAAAATCGAGTAGCACGCGACCATCTTCGGTAAACAGCTCAGTGCCAAGGCAGCGCCGGTACTTCACATTCATCCCCAGCATCCCCAGCAGTCGCACCCACTCGGGGTTGCACGAATCGGCGGTAGGCGTTGTCAATCTGGTCAGCGAGACGACGTAGAAACCGGGGATGGACTTGTTAGATCGCTATGTTGCTGCAGGTTCGTGGACACCAGATTCCTCGCAGGTAAGACGGCAAGCGTAAGAATACGTTGGCAGGTATAGACTATGAGCCCATTGGTCTCACTTTCCTATCTGAATATATATCTCTCGCAGCTTCGCCCTCGCAGCAGTCTGGATCGAAAGCCCCGATCTCCTCGAAAGCGGTAGCCCGCCTTGACCGCCACCCCGCGATACACTCAAATCAGCACCTCACCCAACGCATGCGCATCATCACCCGCTACATCCTCCGCGAAGTCACCTCTCACGCTCTCCTCGGCGGAGTCCTCTTCACCTTCGTGCTCTTCATGCGCGACCTCGGCAAGATCCTCGAGCTCGTCGTCCGCGACTCCGCCTCGCTCACCGACGTCCTCCGCATCTTCGCCTACCTCCTGCCCAACTCCCTCACCGTCACCATCCCCATGGCGGTCCTCGTCGGCATCCTCCTCGGCCTCTGCCGCCTCGCCTCCGACAGCGAAATCACCGCCATGCGCGCCAGCGGCATGGGCGCGCTCGACTTCGTCCGCATCGTCTCCATCGTCTCCGCCGTCGCCGTCGCCCTCGGCCTGTTCAACTCCCTCTACCTCGCCCCCCGCGCCGCCGCCAGCCTCCTCGACCTCGAGGAATCCATCCTAGTCCTCTCAGGCCTCCTTCGAGATCCAGCCCCGCGTCTTCTACGAAGACTTCAAGAACTACGTCCTCTACGTCCAGGACGTCCGTCCCGCCGCCGGAGCCGCCCTCTGGCATCATGTCTTCCTCGCCGACCTCACCCAACCCGCCACCCCCCACATCACCACCGCCGACCAGGCCGTCGTCGTCAGCGGAGCCCGCGACTCCTCCGACGCCCAGACCCTCCGCCTCCATCTCCTCAACGGCGGCCAGCATCAGACCGACCCCAACGATCCCAACCAATACAACATCTCCACCTTCGCCTCCACCGACATCCCCATCGAAACCGGCGCCCAGGAGGACACCCACCTCGCCCGCAACGACACCCCCATCCTCGCCCTTCCACTCTCCGAGCTCTTGCGCCGCGGCGAGCATCCCGATCCCCACGACCCCCAATCCCGCCCGCATCTACCGCATCGAGTTCAACAAGCGCTTCTCCTATCCCTTCGCCTGCCTCGTCCTCATGCTCGTCGGCGTCCCGCTCGGCCTCTCCTCCAAACGCGGCGGCAAATCCACCGGCTTCGTCCTCACCATCCTGCTCGTCTTCGTCTACTACTTCCTCTCGTTGATCGGCATCGCCCTCGCCAAAAACGGCAAGCTCTCCCCCTTCCTCGGCGTCTGGGGAGCCAACCTCATCTTCGCCGCCGCCGGCGCCTTCTTCCTCTATCAGATGTCTCGCGGCGGCATCGCGCTCAGCCTCTTCACCTCCATCGGCGTCTCCCTCCAGAAATTCATCCGTCGCATGACACCCTCATCGGGCACCGACACCGACACCGAATCCCCCTCTCCACACTCCCCGACATCGCCACCATCCTCCGCCGCCTCCGTGGCATCCTCGGCACCAGCTTCCCTCTCCTGCTCGACGACTACGTCATGCGCGAGTACGCCACCAACCTCCTGCTCGTCCTCGCCTCCTTCGCCACCCTCTTCCTCATCTTCACCTTCTTCGAGCTCATCGGCGACATCATCCGCAACCAGACCCCCTTCGTCACCGTCGGCGACTACCTCATCAACCTCATCCCCTTCATCCTCTACAACTCACGCCGCTCTGCGCCCTCGTCGCCGTCCTCATCACCTTCGGCGCGCTCAGCATCCTCCGAGCTCACCGCCATGAAGGCCACCGGCATCAGCCTCTACCGCATCGTCGCGCCGGTCCTCTGCGCCTCGCTCCTCATCTCCGCCGCCCTCTTCGCCTTCGACGAGTTCTATCTTCCCGCCGCCAATCGCCGCCAGGAGGCCCTGCGCTCCGTCATCAAAGGCAAGCCCGCCCAGACCTTCCTCCGTCCCGACCGCCAATGGATCTCCGGCCAGGCCGCCAAACAGAACGCCACACAGCCCACCGATGAAAGCGATCTGCCGGAAGACCCAGCCACACCCGCGCGCATCTTCTACTACCAGTTCTTCGACCCCGACAAAGACGTCTTCGCCAACCTCACCGTCTTCGAGTTCGAGCCCAACACCTTCGCCCTCACCCGCCGCATCTTCGCCTCCTCCGCCCACTGGGACGCCCACGTCAACCGCTGGGTCTTCGACAACGGCTGGCAGCGCACCTTCGCCGGCGAAACCATCACCTCCTATCAGCCCTTCACCATCGCCACCTTCCCCGAGATCCGCGAGCAGCCCGCCTACTTCAACAAAGAAGACGTCCATCCCAGCAGATGTGCTACGGCGAACTCTCCCGCTACATCTCCGACCTCAAACAATCCGGCTTCGACACCCAGCGCCTCGTCGTCCAGCTCTACAAAAAGCTCGCCTACCCGCTCATCACCCTCGTCATGGCGATCCTCGCCATCCCCTTCGCCCTCTCCATGGGCAAACAGGGCTCGCTCGCCGGCATCGCCACCGCCATCGGCCTCGCCATCGCCTACTAGGTCGTATCCCTCATCTTCGAGGCCATGGGCAACGTCAACACCCTTCCCGCCTTCCTCGCCGCCTGGTCGCCCGACCTCCTCTTCGGCATCGCCGGCACCTACCTCCTCCTCCGCACCCCCACATAACCCACCCGACCACCTGGTAAAATAAGGCTCGCCAGTCTACGCCTTCGTATTGTCTTCTCCCAAGTTCGAGAACCCGATCGCGTATCATCCTCCACAACTTCGTCTACATCACATCATCGGATCAATGACCCTGAACCGCACCTCCCTCCTCCTTCTCGCCGCCGTCACCACCGCCGCAACCGCCCAAACCACCGCTACCAAGCCCGCAGCCAAACCCTCCGCCACACCGCTCACGCCGCTGCCGCTGCCACCCATACAGCTACAGCCGACATCCCCTGCTCCAAGCTCCCCGAGCTCTCGCCCAAGATCCCCGCGCTCCCCCCGGCCTGCCCTGCGCCAAGCCCCTCTACACCATCACCATCGAGCCCAGCGTCAAGCTCGATTACGTCTCTCCGCTCGAAGGTCCCGAACTCCGCAAGACCCTCGGGCTTGAGTCCACCAGCTTCTCCCTCGACTACATCGACACCAAAATCGGCACCGGCGAGCTCGCCGCGCCGGACAAGTTCTACACCATCCACTACACCGGCTACCTCACCGACGGCACCAAGTTCGACTCCTCCGTCGACCGCGGCCAACCCTTCACCTTCCCCTACGGCCAGCACCAGGTCATCCCCGGCTGGGACACCGGCTTCGACGGCATGCACGTCGGCGGCAAGCGCCGCCTCTTCATCCCCTATCAGCTCGCCTACGGCGCCAACGGCAAGCCGCCCCATCCCCGCCAAGGCCGAGCTCATCTTCGACGTCGAACTCGTCAGCCAGAGCGACAAAGCCCGCACCCCAGCCCAACCGCCGCGCAGACCCCGTCACCCGGCCCGCAAACCGCCGGCCGCCGGACTCCCACTCAAGCCACGCCGACCTAGCAACTAGCCAAGACCCAGCCAAGGCCGCAACCGAGCTCCAGCTTCAGCTCCGGGTCAACGTCCAACAAAGCTGCTTAGCCCCTGAGGATCATCTAGCTCGTCTAATCCTCAGAGCGCGATATGACGATCAATGCATGTTCGAAAGACTCAGACCGCTCTACCCCTACCTCAGGCGCTACTGGAAGTCCCTCGCCTGGGGAGGGGTCGCGGTCATCCTCTACAACGTCCTCAAAGTCCTCATCCCCCTCGTCATCGGCCACGCCATCGACGACATGAACCACGGCGTCACCCAGCAGAAGATCGTCTTCCACGCCCTCCGCCTCCTCCTCCTCGCCGCCCTCTCCGCCATCTTCCTCTACATCACCCGCCAGGTCATCATCGGAGCCTCCCGCGAGATCGAGTTCGACCTCCGCAACGACCTCTTCGCCAACCTCGAGCGCCAGTCCCCCAGCTACTACCACACCCACCGCACCGGCGACATCATGGCCCGCACCACCAACGACCTCAACGCCGTCCGCCAGCTCCTCGGCCCCGCCATCATGTACAGCGCCAACACCATCGTCTTCATGACCGCCGCGCTGCCCTTCATGTACCGCATCAGCCCCAAGCTGACCTTCTTCGCCTTCGTCCCCCTGCCCGCCGCCTCCGTCCTCGTCCAGTACTTCGGCGCCCGCATCCACCGCCGCTTCGAGCGCATCCAGGCCATGTTCTCCGACATCTCCGCCAAGGCCCAGGAGAACTTCTCCGGCGCGCGCCTCATCCGCGCCTTCGCCCAGGAAGACGCCGAGATCGCCTCCTTCGAGACCGCCAACCAGGAGTACATCGGCCGCTGCCTCCACCTCGTCCGCCTCATGGCCATGCTCTGGCCCACCCTCGAACTCGTCCTCGGCCTCTCCCTCATGATCACCCTCCTCGTCGGCGGCCACGAGGTCATCCTGCACCGCATCTCCGCCGGCGAGTTCACCGCCTTCATCGTCTACATGGTCCAGCTCACCTGGCCCATGATCGCCGTAGGCTGGGTCGTCAACCTCTTCCAGCGCGGCACCGCCTCCGTAGTCCGCATCGACGAACTCCTCAAACAACAACCCGCCATCGCCGACGACCCCGCCCTTATCGCCGCCCAAAAGCATGTCATCTCGACCGGAGACGGCGCACTTGGCCGTCGCAGTGGAGAGACCCCTGTATTTCCATCTTCTCTACCGACACAACCTTCTCCCCTCCAAGGCGAAATCACCTTCCGCAACCTCACCTTCGCCTACCCCAGCGGCCCCAACGTCCTCCACAACATCAACCTCCACATCCCCGCCGGCTCCTCCCTCGCCATCGTCGGCCCCACCGGCTCCGGCAAATCCACCCTCGTCAACCTCATCCCCCGCCTGCTCGACGCCGCCCCCGGCTCCGTCCTCATCGACGGCAGCCCCATCCGCTGTTGGCCCCTCGCCGACCTCCGCGCCGCCATCGGCTTCGTCCCGCAGGAGACCTTCCTCTTCTCCGACACCATCCGCCGCAACATCGCCTTCGGCACCCCCGACGCCACCGATCAGCAGATCGAAGACGCCGCCGAACATCGCCCACATCGGCACCGAGATCCTCGAATTCCCCCGCGGCTTCGACACCATGGTCGGCGAGCGCGGCATCACCCTCTCCGGCGGCCAGAAGCAGCGCACCGCCATCGCCCGCGCCGTCAGTCCGCAACCCAGCGCATCCTCATCCTCGACGACGCCCTCGCCTCCGTAGACACCTACACCGAAGAGCAGATCCTCACCGGCCTACGCGAGCGTCATGCAGGGCCGCACCACCATCTTCATCTCCCACCGCATCTCCACCTGCCGCAACGCCGACCAGATCGCCGTCCTCGTCAGCCGGCCGCATCGCCGAACTCGGCACCCACGACGAACTGCTCGCCCGCAACGGCTACTACACCAGCCTCTTCGAAAAGCAACGCCTCGAAGAAGAGCTCGCCGTCACCACCTGAAAATCATCCTTCGCGCATCCTCGAGCGCGCTCTGACGCGTCACAGGCGCGACGCTTGAGGCGGGGCCGGCGTAAGTCCATGACGATGCATAATCTCCACCATCTTCGCTCGGTCCGGCGGGCCACCGGCCGCAGTGTGGATCACCTCGGCACATTCCCGGAAATACTGTGGGCCAATCGCCGCCGGCGTAACTAGGCACACTACCTTTACG
This sequence comes from uncultured Acidobacteriaceae bacterium, assembly GCA_963797415.1. Lineage (GTDB taxonomy): Bacteria > Acidobacteriota > Terriglobia > Terriglobales > Acidobacteriaceae > Edaphobacter. Next base: position 164,421 of record CAWCPB010000003.1, on the reverse strand, counting down.
TCCTGGCTGCTGTTGTTATCGAAGCGGTGAACGGCGCCGCGCGGGATGCACAGTGCCTGCCCTGGCCCGACGTCGATTTCCTTGCCGTCCACGGTCCAGGTCAACACGCCGTCGATGCCGTAGATCGTCTCCTCGTATTGGTCGTGGCTGTGGGCTGGAGCAGTCAGGCGTTGCGAACCTGGAACAACGACCTCAAAGGCGGCAATAGTGCCAGCCGAATTCTCACCGGTGACAAGGAAGCGCACCGTGAGTGGCCCAAGACGGATCGTTTCGTCGGCAGGATTGACACCTAGATCGATGCTTGGCAATGTCATGGAAACCTCTTTTCATCGATTCCGATTTGAGTCCGCTATGCTGGGGGAAGAAGCACAAGGCCGTACCTGGGGGCAGCGGCGAGCGACCGGGCTATCAACTCTTGGATGGCAGGCGACGACGCAGCAGGGGGATCCACAACGGGGTCGAATACTTCAGCAAAGAAGTTCTCAAGGCCTGCCGGCGTGACCAAAACCAGAGCCTTCACTTTCACATCGCCGGTGTTCTTGAAAGAGTGACTGATTCCACGGGGAAGGTAAACAAAATCCCCAGGGGCTGCACTGAGTGTATTCCCACCCACTTGAATCGTGAGCGTGCCTTCGAGGAGGTGGAAGGATTCGTCCTCACGGTGATGCATGTGGGGGGGTGGGCCTCCGCCCGGCGGAACAGTCATCTCGGCCAGAAAGAAAGCGCCGCCCGTGTCCTTGCCGGTGATGATAAACGTCATTTGAGTTCCAGGACCCCAGTAGGCCGGACCAGTTTTTGCGGGTACATGCTTAACCTGTTTTCCCCACGACTCGGTCGACTCGCCATTTGCTCTCCTGGCGCCGTCCTGTCGCATGGCTTGCTTCGAATCTTCTGAAATGTTCCTTTCCGGGAAATTGACGAGGGGGGCGATGATCGGCTGTGTCATTTGCGTCTCCTTTGGTAAACTTTGTTTACTCGAAAGAGTGGTAAACATAGTTTACGGAGGGTGTCAATGAGTTTTTTGCAAGAAAGTCCGCCGGTCAAAACGGGGGATATGCTTATAGGAGCACTGCTGCGAGTTCCGGCTCAGGCCATTCAACGTCGCATCATCAATGAACTCAATGCAGCTGGTTTTGAGGGACTAAGTATGCCGCATATGACGGTGCTGCGGTTTCCAAGTCCGGATGGGGTTCGCCCGGGCGTTCTTGCCGAACGCGCTGGAATGAGCAAGCAGGCCATGAACCGGCTCCTTGGGAGCCTGGAGAATCTCGGATATTTGGTCCGGTCCGATGCAACGGATGAAGGGCCGTGCGCGAATTGTCCACTTTACAAAGCGCGGACACGCCGCCTACGCTAAGGCTCTGGAGGTCCTCCGGGATATCGAGCATGAATGGAGCGCCGAGCTTGGGCCGAAGGACTTCGCTCAGCTCAAGCGAACTCTCTTCCGTGTCTGGGAAAGCCCTTTGGTCCGATAGTCATTGTCTCTCCCCATGACCAGACAAATAGTTCCCGGGCCCGAAATAATAGCGGGACTAGTTCTCCAGACAATGTTGTTGATTATGGGTGGGCTGATTGGATCTAAGCTGCCGCCGCATCCATTGCGAGGACTCGATCCGACTTGGGCAGAGGACGTGCCAGCCAATAGACAGCAACCACGTGCGTAATCATGAGCAGAGGCACGTAGATGATCGGGATGGCATATGCGGAGCCCAGTTCCCCAGCCAGCGCAGGAAGGCCAATCCGGATAGCGTGGTAATAGTCGACGATGATATCGCCCGCTCCCACGAGATTGAAGGCAACAACGAACAGCCAAAAGAGTGGACGCAACCTCGCTGTGAGAAGCGCGAGCAGGGCCAGCACTCCAGCCGCAAAGTCGCCATAGGCTGCGAAGGCAGCAAAGGCAGAGGGCAAGTGAGGGCCGACAACGCCAGGGAGGATAAAAACGAGCCCGAAAAAGCGGAAGCTATGAAGAGTCGCGATGGCGCGGTGCGCTTCGAACCGCTCCATCGACCTGAGTCTGGGCAGGATGTAAACACTGAAACAGAGCAGCCACGCAACATAACCTAAAGCGAGATGTATTTGGAAGAGAGTTTCTGGCGACATTTGGTACCTCCTGCAGCATGGGATTACATACATCATCCCATCGACTCAGAATTTCTTCTGACCAATTCTTCGGCGGATTGGTCGCACTGTGAGATGATCGCCAGCATCCTATAATGAGTCATGCGATATCCCACTGAGCACAAAGGCGAAATCCATCAGAAAATTGTTAGAGACGCCTCGCGTCGCGTTCGCGCCGAAGGCATGACTGGCGCCGCGGTTTCAGCCGTTATGAGAGATACCGGCCTGACCCACGGAGGCTTTTACAAGCATTTCGGAAGCAAGGACGAACTGCTGATGGAGTCGGTGGGCGAGGCTTTTCGAGAAATGGCCGACGGCCTGGCCCACATTGCCGAACAGTCCCAACCGGGTACAGCGTGGAAGGCGATTGTGAAAGCCTATCTGAGCGCGGAACACTGTGATCACGCGGAATGCGGGTGCCCATTGGCGGCCATTGCGCCCGAGCTGGCACGGACCGAAAAGGCGATGAAGGCCCCGATCCTGAGGGAGCTAACGAAATACAAGAGTCGAATGCTTCCGTATATGCCAGGCCGGCGAACTGCCGACAAGGAAAGGGCTTTCTTTTCGATCTTTTCAACGATGATCGGGGCAATTGAAATCGCTCGCATGCTGCCGGAGCCCGCGATGCGAGAAAAAGTGCTGGCGAACGCTAGAGATTTTCTCTTACGCAGCTTTTGAGGAAAGCAGACTTAGTAGCACGTTGAGGATTCATTTCGATAAAAAGGGACGAACGCGCGTTCCTCACGGGGCCGTGTCTCGACAAATGGATACCGATAACTCGGAATCGTTTTCAGTGTAGGATCCTTCTGATGCCACAATCCAATCATTGATAAGCCACTTGTTCCACGGCTCAGTCGGGGGCTTTTCCCTTTGGCCCGGATTGTGGTTTACACGCGAGAACGAGGTTTTTGATGAGGCTTGATGGACAGCCAGGTCCAGTTTTCGAACCGCTGCGACGCGTCTTTGAGCGCCAGCGAAGCAGCTTTCGCCAATGCACTCCTCTCGGACTTGGGAAACGGCTGGAAGCTCTGGACATCTTGTCGCAGAGCATCGTCAACCGTCAGGACTCGATAATTGAGGCAGTAAAGGCAGACTTTGGCCAACGCTCCGCCAGGGAGACCCTGCTACTGGAGATCTTCCCGTTGGTTGACGAGATTCGGTATCTGAAGCGCAATCTCCGCCGATGGATGCAAACTCGCAGCGCAACGGCGAACTGGCAGTTCCTGCCCAGCCGCACAAAGATCATCTATCAGCCTTTGGGGGTGGTAGGAGTCATTGGTGCGTGGAACTATCCAGTGTTATTGACACTGTCGCCGCTGGCAAATGCGATTGCAGCAGGCAATCATGTCATCGTTAAGCCGTCTGAACTTGCACCCGCAACCGCTGAGACATTACGACAGATGATCAGTGAAGCATTTCCCGAGGAATATGTAGCTGTTGTCACAGGAGGTCCAGAAGTGGCGTCGGCTTGTTCCGCGTTGCCGTTTGACCATATTCTCTTCACCGGTTCCCAAGGCGTTGCAAAACTCGTGATGAAGGCGGCGGCAGAGAATCTCACGCCGGTCACGCTCGAATTAGGCGGAAAGTCACCAGCTTTAGTGCACGAATCTTATTCAATGGCAACAGCGGCAGATCGTGTATGTTCCGCAAAATTCTGGAATGCCGGTCAAACCTGCGTTGCTCCGGACTACGTGCTTGTGCCTTCAACCAGGATGGACGAGTTTGTTCAGAAATGCGAGATAGTCATATCGAAGCGGTACCCTCATCCGGCTTCCAATTCGGACTATACGCATTTGATCAGTCAGGCAGCCTGGGAACGGATGCGAGACCTCGTGGATGATGCGCAGAGTAAAGGGGCGCGCGTTCTTCAGGTCGATTCAAAGCATGGAGATGGTCCTGTTGGGAGTCGATTCTTTCCCCCTACGCTCATTCTTAGTGCAAACGACTCGATGAGAGTGATGCAGGAAGAGATCTTTGGGCCAATCCTGCCGATAGTGGAATATTCGGTGATCGACGATGCTCTGGAGCTTCATCAATGCTCGACCACACCCGCTCGCTCTTTACTATTTCGACCGGAACAAATCTCGAATAAAGAAGATTCTGGAACAGACAGTCTCAGGTGGCGTTACGATCAACGACTGTATTTTTCACTTCGTTCAGCATCAACTTCCTTTCGGTGGCGTAGGAATGAGCGGCATGGGCGCCTATCATGGTTTCGACGGATTTATCGCATTTTCGAAGAAGAAGGGCGTATTGCTTCAAAACGCTTTGGTCGGATCGTTGCTCGACGGTGCATTGAAGCCACCCTATACGTCCTGGTCAGACCGTGTCATCGGACTTTTGGTCGGACAAAATAAGATACGTCCTATCCAGAGAATGACTCTTCCCTAAAGGAGTCACGGAATGCCGTCCGGACGGACTAGTGCAGATGCCTCAGCTTGTCAGGGTTTCGCACCACATAAATTGCTGCGATCTTTCCGTCTTCGATTTCCAGTGCGGTCGTCTGAATCTCGCCATCGGCTTCCAACGTAATGAACCCGGGTAATCCGTTGATGAAACCGGCGCGAACAAATTTGACTCGTCCTGGAACAAGGCCGCCAAACGCTCGAACAGCTTCATAACGGCATCGAAGCCCAGGACCGGCTGCGTGACTGCCGGACGTTTGCCGCCGCCGTCGGCGTGAAGGCTGACATCAGCCGCCAGCATCGCGCCGAGCGCCTTCATATCGCCGCTGCGCGAAGCTGTGAAAAATGCCTCGGCAAGCGCGAGGCCGCGCTGTTTTTCGACCTGGAAACGAGGTCTCGCCTCGCGGACATGGTCGCGTGCGCGGGCAGCGAGCTGACGGCAGGCCGCCGGATCGCGCTGGATGGTCACAGCGATCTCTTCGAATCCGACGCCGAAGACATCGTGCAGCAGAAAGACTGCTCGCTCCAGCGGAGAAAGGCGTTCCAGCGCAAGCATCAGCGGCAAGGTGACGTCTTCCACCTCTTCCTCTTCCACGATGGGATCGGGAAGCCACGGACCAATATAGGTCTCGCGCTGGTGTCGCGCAGATTTGAGCTGATCGAGACAGAGACGCGTGACCGTGCGGCGCAGGAATGCCTCGGGTTCGCGGATATCGCTGCGGTCCGTGTTCATCCAGCGGATGAACGCTTCCTGCACGATATCCTCGGCGTCATGCACGGAGCCAAGCATGCGGTAGGCTACGCGCATGAGCTTCGGACGCAGCGGCTCGAAACTTACCGCTGCGTCCTCGGATCTCGCGTTCGATCGATCAAGCGGCGACCGCCTTGGCTAGCGGCTTTTATGTCTGCCGGATCGGCCCATCCACCGAAGCCAATCGCGATGCGGTTCCACCCGTTGATGATGTTGATTAACAATGTGAGCTTGACCTGCTCTTCCTCTGTGAAATGAGCCTTCAGTGCTTCGTAGGCGCTCTCATGCGTATGCCCTTCGGAGAGTCGCGTCAGGGCCTCGGTCCAGCCGAGCGCGGCACGTTCCCGGTCGGTATAGCAGGGAGCTTCGCGCCAGGCCGACAACAGATAGATGCGCTGCTCGGTTTCGCCGTGTTCGCGCGCAAACACTGTATGCATATTAAGGCAGTTGGCGCACCCGTTGATCTGGGAAGCACGAATCTTCACAAGTTCGCTGAGGCCCGGCTCAAGGCTGGAGGCAATGAGGACCGATGTGCGGTGCCACTCCTTCATCAGTGAAGGGGCGGCGGTCAAGGGGATTAAGTTTGGCAGTCATGAGCAAATCTCCTTTTGTTCGTACTACCACCATGACGAGACAGCAGCCGCCAATGTGACATGCCGAAAGCGAGATTCACAACATCGAAGCCAATCAAGTACTTAGGCCGAGATGAGGGGGCGCTCAATCCCTTTGACGCCGGATCGGTCAACAGAAGCCGATTTATGAGGACAAATCCGCTCCGCTGGCGTTGGTCCGCCGGACGACCTAAGAATAGAAAGGGCCGATAGAGGATCCCTTCCATCTCGGGAGGGATAGCGAATGGGAAGAGGTTCATGCTTACCTTGCATAATAGAATGGAGGTTTGATGAATGGTCAGTTCCCTTGAATTGCGGCGCATCTCGGCGTTTTCGAACTTACCGGACGATCACATGAGCTGGTTTCTAAGTCATGTGCAGGAGGTCCCTATCCAAGCAGGAGAGGCCTTCGTGCGACAAGGCGATCCAGCAGACTGGATGTTCATCTTCCTGGAGGGGCTTTTTCAATGGAGAGGAGAGTTCGGCGGCGATACCGTGTCGATTCCAGCGCAAGCGGGTGAGGTTAGTGGGGTGTTTCCCTTCTCCCGGATGAAACAGTTTACTGTGACCGGCCGCGCGCTGACCGACGGACGGCTTCTCAAATTTCCGGCCGCGCTTTTCCCAGAACTCACACAAAAGATGCCGGAACTGACGGCGGCACTCGTCGCCATGATGTCCGACAGAATCCGAGAAGGAACCCGAATAGAGCAGCAACGCGACCGCTTGGTCTCGTTGGGCAAACTATCGGCAGGACTCGCGCACGAGTTGAACAATCCTGCATCTGCCGCAAAGCGTGCGGCCGGTCAAATGCGCGACGCGCTGGTGAGGATGCGAAACGCAAACGCTGCGCTATGGCGGCTGTCGTTAGATGATCCGGAGAAGTCTCGAATCGAAGAAGTAGAAGATACGCTTCTGCGGTCCGGTGTGACTCGACTTGAGGCTCTCGCGCTCAGCGACCTGGAAGAGAGACTGGAATCAATATTGCGGAGCAATGGCCAGGATAATTCAGGGGATTTACCGGCAGCACTGGCAAGATGCAACATGTCTCCAGACGCACTCGTGTCTCTTCTATCAGAGCTTGACTCAACCACTGCTCGTGATGCGATCACAAGGATCGCAGCAACGGCACAAGTGGCGTGCCTTTTGGACTCGATAGAGAGCGGCACGTCGCGAATATCGAGTCTGGTCCAGACGGTAAAGGAATATACCTATATGGATCAGGCGCCGGTGCAGAACGTTGATGTCGTGCGGAGCCTGGAGACCACACTTGATATTTTGACTCATAGGCTGAACCCCCAAATCAACGTGAAGCGCGATTATCAGGCGATCCCCCTTCTTGTGAACACGGTGGGAACCGGGCTGAGTCAGGTTTGGACGAACATTATTGAGAATGCGATCGACGCGATGCCTGGTCATGGTGAACTTCAGGTACGGACCTTCCGCGAAGACAACTTTGTTGTGGTGGAAATTTGCGACAATGGCTCAGGAATTCCTCCTGAGATAAGGCCCCACATCTTTGACCCCTTTTTCACCACCAAGGATATTGGTGAGGGAACAGGCCTCGGCTTGAATACTGTGCAAACAATCGTCCGAAAGCACGGTGGCAACGTCCAGGTTGACTCGAAGCCCGGCGATACTCGCTTTCAAGTATGGCTTCCCTTTGCCGCTCCGCCCGAGGCCGGCAACAACCAGCTCGATAGTTAACTCCGCCCACGAGTCCACTCGCTCAGCAGCTTTGCAGTGCTGTCCTTGGTCGCGGCTTTCAAACATGGTTGTGCCTCTTCGGCCGTAGCCGCCGCGTGTCCCAGCGAATTTACCCCCACCAAATAGCCGTTCTGATCACAGCGGACATCCGAAGCTTGCATAAGCGGAAACATTTCTGAGAATAAGAGCAGTTGACTCTAGGCCATAAATTTCTGTCATCACTCGTGATTAACCGCTGGTGAAATTTCGCCGTCCGAAGGATCAATCCTGATAAACCCTCTTGTCTTGACTAAATCCCAGGGCAGAAAACCTGTCAAGCCCCCAAACCACCTAAGCCCATGAAAACAATCTAAATAGAGCTGACCTGTGAGTTACCTCTATTCCGCTAAACTGGAAGTAGAGAAAAAAACAGTGAGAGGCCCGGTCAACCAGCCGGGCCTACTCCGCTAGCAATAAAGAAAGGAGTCAAAACACCCTAACTATAGTCTTTTGAAGACTTTGCCAAACCATCTATTTAGAATCAAAACTTTACGGTCGAAGTCCAGACCTAAGACATAATCGAATGAATACTTTGACCAAAACAGCCCCAGGGGGATACCCCAGAAAGGAAACACTAAGCCGACCAACGCGCAGCAGGAGCCTCACAGTCCATAGCCGAAACCGCACTCACCGGAAGAGCTCGCTCCTCCCGCGTCCGCAGCTCACGCGGCAGCACCCTGCCCGCCTCCGGATCGCGTGCCGCCACCACCCACGCCGCCCGGACATTGCGGACGAACCCAATCACCTCCTGCAACTGCTCCACCGAGGCAAAATGAGAAGCCTCCAGCGTCAGCGTAAACATCGCCGTATAAAACTCGTCCAGCGACTGCGCAGGAGCACCGCCCACATCCGGCCGCAACCGAGCCTGCAGGTACATGAAGACATCCAGCGCCTTCTTCACCGCCAGCCGCCGCCCGTAGACGTCATCCTCCTCCACGCACTCCACCGCGCGATACAGAAACCGTATGGCCGCGTCATACAGCGCAACCACCAACTCAACCCCGGTCGCCCCCGCGAGCGACTCCTCCTGATAGCTTCGTCCCGTCATATTTTTCTCAATTCTGTGCGCGGTTGTAGCCCGTAATAGCGCTGTACATCTCGTTGACCTCATTCAACTGCGAAGGAATCGACTGCAATATTTGATTCGCCGTATTCAGCTCATTCGTCAACGACGTCTTCTGAGCCGCAAGCACGCGCATCCTCATTCGTAATGTTCTGGTTCAGGGCATGCCTCCTGCGCGCTGTTCTGCTGCTGCGCCAGGAACATCGCTCCATTCGGAGCCTGCGTGCCCAGGTTGTTCAAGGCCGTCGCCAAAGTTCTGCCCAAAGCTCCCCGATTCTGCAGAAAGCCCGTCACGTCCGAGAAGTTGTTGTTCAAAGCCGAATCCAGCGTGTCCGTATTCAAGCTCAGACGTCCCATCGTTATTGAAACTGATCCCCAGCTGCGTCAATACTCGTCAACACTCCCGCTCGCCGCACCGAAGTTCAACGCCGATGAGAGCTGCGATCTGAATCAGCGCCAGCGTCGGGCTCCCATACAGCGGCTCCGCATTCCCGCTCGAGTCCTTCCCCTCCTGCGTCGACACGTCCTTCACCACCGCGTTATAAGCCGTCACCAGCGACGAAAACGCCGTCTCGATCGCCGTGTTGTCATTGGTAATCTCCACCTGCACCGGCTTCCCATGCTCGCCGACAACAACTGAAACGTCACTCCCGGAATCGCCGTACTCACCGTATTGCTCGCGCTGCTCAACGAAATCCCATCCACCGTTCAATACTGGCATCCGCCCCCGTCTGTCCCGGCATGGAACGCCTCAGATCCACCGAGGTCGCCGAAGTATCCGTCAACGCACTCGACACCTTCAACTGCCCCGCGGCGCCGCTCGTCCCGCTCACCAGCGAAAGCCGCGACCCCGAAGAGTCCGAAATAACGCTCGCCGTCACCCCCACCTCGGCCGAATTGATCGCCGCCGCCAACGAACTCAGCGTATTGCTGCTGCCGTCCACCGTAATCGTCTGGCTCGCTCCCGACCCCACCTGAATCGTCAGGCTTCCCGAAAGCGTATCACTCGCATTGGCAATCGGATCCGAGATACTCCGACGACGTCTGCGGCCAGTGAAGTTCACCACCACCGTATGGCTCCCCGCCACCGCCGAGCTGCTGGCCGACGTAAGACTCAACACATTCTCGTTCGAGCTCGATCCCTGCTTCTGCGACATCACGCCTGTGAAGTCCGTCAAAGCCTGCAAGCTCGTCGTCAAGCGTAGACAGGTCGCTCCCCAGCGACGTGAACACCGTATCCTGCGCCTGCAGCGCCGTCAACTGGTTCTTCCACGGCGTCTCGATCGCCGACTCGGATGCCTGAATCTGCGTCACCGTCGCACGCCACATCAAACCCCTGTCCACTCGTCGCCGATCCGAAACTGAGCCCTACAGTTCCCATCGCTTCTCTTCCTCAATGCTTCCGATAATCCTGACAATCCTCTTCAAGCTGAAGCAACTACCGCGCCAAAGCACAGCCACGCCGAATTAGGAAAATCTCAACTCGCTCAACAAAAACAAGCGGCGACCGCCGGCAACATCCGGCCGCCACCTCAATGCAACCTACTGCAGCAGCTTCAGAATCTCCTGCTGCACGCTGTTCGCCTGCGCCAGAGCGCTGATACCCGTCTGGCTCAGCACCTGGTACTTCGCCAGATCGCTGGTCGCCTGACCGTAGTTGGTCGAAGGAATGCTGCTCTGGGCAGCGGACAGGTTCACCTCCTCCGAACTCGCCACATTCGCAGCCGCATTCAACTGGTTGATATTGGCGCCGATCGATCCGCGCTGATTCGCCACATCGGCAACAGCCGTCGTAATATCCGCCAGCGCTGTCTTCGCAGCCGCTTGGCTGGTCAGAACATCAGCGGCGAGCTCTGTCCAGCTCCGCCGCCGCTCGCCGTACCGACGCTCGCAGAGGTCAAGGCTCCCACCGTATCGGCGAACGTCGTCGTTCCGCTCGTCGTTCCGTCGCTGACGACAAAGTTCGTCGCTGTGGCCGAAAACACCGCAGTGCTGTTGAAGTTCGTCGACGTGCCGATGTTGCCGATCTCCGTCACGATGCTCTGGAACTCCGTATCGGCAGCAGCCGACTGCGCTGTCGTCAAACCGCCGTTCGAGGCCTCCGTGGCCAGCGTAGTCGCGCGGTTCAGCAGATTCGTCACCTGCGACAGACGCGCCATCCGCCGTCTGCAACAGCCCAACACCATTCTGTGCGTTCTGCGCCGACTGCGTCAGCGCCGCTTCGTTGGCTGCCAGACCGTCCGCGACCGAAAGACCTGCCGCATCGTCCGCGCCGCTGTTGATGCGCGAACCGGAGGAGAGTTGCTGAAGCACCGTCTGCAGACTACTCTGCGTCTGGTTCAGATTGTTCTCCGCGTAAGTTGCTGCTACGTTTGTCAAAATTCCCAAGGACATCGGATGACACTCCTGTGCTGCTCGATTTGAGTTACCGCGCCGCCGTCCCTGGCAGCGATCTCATCAATCCACGCCGTCTGCCTCGCGGCCACGTCTCGTTCGAATCACTGTGCGGAAGGCTCCGCGTTCTCCCCACTCATCGGCCCGCTCTGCACCAACATGAGCATCAATCGAAGCGTAATCACGTTACCCTCCCAAACTATCGTGCCCTCCATATCTGCCGATGAAGCACCTGAAAGGAGCCTTCTACATGATCGAACTCACCCGGCTCAACGGCGGCCACTTCACCCTCAACTGCGATCTGATCAAGTACGCCGAGGCCGCACCCGATACCATGCTCACGCTGGTCACCGGAGAAAAACTCGTCGTCCTCGAACCATGCGCCGAAGTCGCCCTGCGCATCCGCTCCTATCGTGCCGCCGTCCTGCGCGACGCATGGCCTGACGCCGCAGCCTCACTCAGCGCCTCCATAGCTCAACATCTGCTCGACCTTTCACCCAAGCCATCACACAGCTGATCCGCAACATCAGAGGACTCTCGTTATGGATATCGCCAGCATCGGTGGCATCGCTCTCGCCGTCATCGGCATTCTCGCCGGCATGATGATCGAAGGCGGCAGCATCGCCCAGATCACCCAGCCCACCGCCGCCATGATCGTCATCGGTGGAACCGCCGGCGCCGTCATGCTCCAGTTCCCTCTCAGCATCTTCCTCGCCGCGCTCAAAGACATCGTCAAAGTCTTCCTCCACAAAGGTTCCGATGGCGAAGCCGTCCTCGCCCAACTCGTCGCCTTCGCCAACAAGGCCCGCAAGAGCGGCATCGTCTCTCTCGATGGCGACCTCGCCACCGTCACCGATCCCTTCCTCAAACAAGCACTCATGCTCGCCGTCGACGGCACCGAGCCCAGCGAGGTCCGCAAGATCATGCAGCTCGAACTCGACAACAAATCCGAGATCGAAGAAAAGATCCCCGCCGTCTTCGAAGCCGCAGGTGGCTACTCCCCTACCGTCGGCATCATCGGAGCCGTCCTCGGACTCATCCAGGTCATGAAGAACCTCGCCAACATCGACGAAGTCGGCCGCGGCATCGCCACCGCCTTCGTCGCCACCATCTACGGAGTCGCAGTCGCCAACCTCATCTGTCTCCCCGCCGCCGGCAAACTCAAGTTCCGCCACCGCGAAGAGCAGATGATCAAAGAGATGATCCTCGAGGGCGTCATCTCCATCCTCGAGGGCATGAACCCGCGCATGATCGAGACCAAGCTCCGCACCTACCTCTTCGACTCCAAACCTTCCGAATCCAGCAGCGCACGCGAAGCCACTGTATGAGTAAGGAGCCATCAGCATGAGTAAAAAGAAACATCCCGAGCACGTAAACCACGAGCGCTGGCTAGTCTCCTACGCCGACTTCATCACCCTCCTCTTCGCCTTCTTCGTCGTCCTCTTCGCCTCCAGCCAATCCGACAAGAAAAAACAAATCAAACTAGCCGAGGCCATGCAGACCGCCTTCACCCCTATGGCCGCCTTCCAGGCCCACTCCAAATCCCCAGCCCTCACCGACGGCGGCAGCATCTCCGCCAGTACCACACCCGTGCCAATCGAGCCACCTCTACCCACAATCGACGAAGCAGCGGCGACACAGGAACTCCTCAACAAAGCGCTCGCCACACAACCCACCGCCACACAACTGCCCACCGGCAGCGTCACCATGCACACCAGCGATCAAGGCCTTGTCATCTCTCTCCACGACGCCGGCTTCTTCGCCTCCGGATCAGCCGAAGTCCGTCCCGAAGCTCTCCCCACACTGGAGCGCATCGCCGCCAGTCTCCCCACCGGTCAGCTCCGCATTGAAGGCCACACCGATAACATCCCCATCCACACCACCCAGTTCGCCTCCAACTGGGAGCTCTCCTCCGCCCGCGCCTCTCGCATCGCCCGCCTGCTCCTCGAATACGGCAACACCAGTCCCGCCGACCTCTCCGCCTCCGGCTACGCTGAGTTCCACCCCGTAGCCAGCAACGCTACTCCCGAAGGACGCCTGCAAAACCGCCGCGTCGACATCATTCTTTTGCGACACCCAGCACCTTCACGATGACCTTCTTCGCCCGCTGCCCATCGAACTCCGCATAGAACACCCGCTGCCATCGCCCCAGATCCAGCCGCCCTTCGTCACCGGCAGCGTCGTCTCATGATGCAGCAGCAACGCCTTCAAATGCGCATCCGCATTATCCTCACCCGTCTGATGATGCTTGTATCCCGGCCAACGCGGAGCCAGCTTCTCCAGCCAGACCCCAATATCCTCGATCAACCCATCCTCGTTGTCGTTCACATAAATCGCCGCCGTAATATGCATCGGCGAAACAAAACAAACCCATCATCAACCCCGCTCCGCCGCACAATCGCCTCCACCTGCGACGTAATATGCACCATCTCATACCGCTCATCCGTCTTGAACGTCAGATACTCCGTATGCGCCTTCATCCCCGCCATAGTTCATCTCCTCTTTTCATTGTCATCCACCCGAATTATTTCCATCCTTTCAAAGACATTGTCATCCTGACCCTGAGCGAAGCCGAAGGGGAAGGATCTGCTTCTCTACTGCCACTCAACTCACGCAGCCCCTATACTTAGCACAACCATCCATGATCCTCTACGTAGCCACCTCCAACCCAGGCAAGCTCCGCGACTTCGCCACCGCAGCAGCCCACCGCATCGCCATCGAACCCCTCCCCAACCTCGCCAGCATCCCCGCCCCCGCAGAAGACGAACCCACCTTCGAAGGCAACGCCCGCGTCAAAGCCATCGCCTACTCCCTCCATGCCCCCAACCAAATCGTCCTCGCCGACGACTCCGGCCTCGAAGTCGACACCCTCGACGGAGCCCCCGGCGTCCGCTCCGCACGTTACGCCGATGACATGCGCTTCCCCGCCACTCCCGGCTCTTCAATCGACGAACGCAACAACGCAACCCTCCTCCGATCCATGGACGGATTCCCCGAAAAGTGCCGCCAACGCCCGCTACCGCTGCGTCCTCGCCGCAGCCCGCGACGGCGAAGTCCTCGCCATCGCTGACGGCACCGTTGAAGGAACCATCCTCACCGCCCCCCGCGGAACCTCCGGCTTCGGCTACGATCCACTCTTCTACATCCCCGAACAAAACCTCACCATGGCCGAGATCGACCCCGCCACCCGCCTCTCCCTCAGCCATCGCGGACGAGCCCTCCGAGCGCTCCTTGACAAGCTTCTACCCGAACTCGCAACCCCACTGAAATCACCACTATTCATCTAATTTCGCACAACCACATCGATAAACGCACAAATCGCGCCAGTTTTCTTGACGCACCTTACAGCACGGCGGAATAATCAGCCTGCGAACATTAATCCCGAATCCGCATCCACTCCGATTCGCCGCCTCATCCTCAGGAGTTCCAGGAGTCCTTCATGGCCACAGTCGCACCGCCAACACCCCCCGCCGCCCCGCACTCCCATGCACTCAAGCCCGGAGTGCAACCCCTCCGCGCCGGTCAGGGCAACTCCTTCCTGTGGCGCAAGCTCCACTCCCTCTCCGGCATCGTCCCCATCGGCGCCTTCCTCATCGAGCACATCGTCTCCAACTTCGAGACCGTCAACGGCCCCCTCGCCTACGCCAAGCAGGTCCTCTTCCTCAACTCCCTCCCGCTCGTCCGCGTCCTCGAGTGGACCTTCATCTTCATCCCCCTCGCCTTCCACGCGCTCTACGGCGTCTTCATCGCCTTCCGCGGCCGCTCCAACATCAACGTCTACCCCTGGGCCGGCAACCGCATGTACCTCTCCCAGCGCATCACCGGCCTCATCGCCTTCGCCTATATCATGCTATCACGTCTGGACGCAGCGCTTCAGCGGCGTCTCGCTCCCCGAGCACCCCGGCGCGGCCTTCGCCAAGGTCCAGCACGAACTCGCCAACCCCTGATACTCGCCGTCTACGTCATCGCCATGATCGCCACCACCTGGCACTTCGCCTACGGCATCTGGCTCTTCGCCGCCAAGTGGGGCATCACCCCCGGCGACAAGGCCCGCAAAAAGTTCGGCTACGTCTGCGCCGTCGTCGGCATCGTCCTCTGCCTCATGGGCCTCGCCAGCATCTACGCCGTAGTCACCGCACCACCCGCCCCGGAAGACGTATGCCAGAGCAATCCGCGGCATGTGTCTGAATCGACGCCCAGCGTTGCTCCGCCAGGAACGACGAACCCTGCGCAGCCAGGCGAGGTGCGGTGAAATCTCCGACACGGTCATTTATTGGTTCGGTTATGGCTGTACTTGCGGTCGGCGCCATTCTGGCGCAACTTGGCGGTCTGCGAAAATGGCGAAGATTGTGCAGATTTCAATGGGAAGTTGGTTACAAACAGCAGTGCTGCTGATCGTCGTTCGCAGAAAAGTCATTCAGGCAGTACCGCGAAACGCACGAGAATGGCCGCGTTGTATAGGAATTTGAAGATTGCGTATTGGATGTGTGAGCATTGGCGGAGCAATCGTGCTCGCCAGCATTTTGACTTCGCGCAGATAGCTCTAAGTTCATAGAAGAAGGTAATTCATGGCAGCAACACCCAGAATCATCGTAGTAGGCGGCGGTCTAGCCGGACTCGCCGCCGTCATCAAGATCGCCGAAGCCGGCGGCACTGTCGACCTCTTCTCCATCGTCCCCGTCAAGCGCTCGCACTCCGTCTGCGCCCAGGGCGGCATCAACGCCGCCAAGAACCTCAAGGGCGAGGGCGACGACGTCTTCAAGCACTTCGACGACACCATCTACGGCGGCGACTTCCTCGCCAACCAGACCCCCGTCAAGAACATGACCGCGCAGGGCCCGGCCATCATCGACCTGCTCGACCGCATGGGCGTCCCCTTCAACCGCACCCCAGAAGGCCTCCTCGACTTTCGCCGCTTCGGAGGAACCCTCTACCACCGCACCGCCTTCGCCGGAGCAACCACCGGCCAGCAGCTCCTCTACGCACTAGACGAGCAGGTCCGCCGCTACGAGTCCGAAGGCAAAGTCACCAAGTACGAAGGCTGGGAGTTCCTCTCCGCCGTCCTCGACTCCAAAGGCGCCTGCCGCGGCATCACCGCCATGGACCTCCGCACCATGGAGACCCGCACCTTCCCCGCCGACGCCATCATCGTCTGCACCGGCGGCAACGGAGCAATCTTCGGCAAGTCCACCAACTCCGTAGTCTGCACCGGCTCCGCCCAATCCGCCCTCTATCAGCAGGGCGCCTACTACGCCAACGGCGAGTTCATCCAGGTCCACCCCACCGCCATCCCCGGCGAAGACAAGCTCCGCCTCATGTCCGAGTCCGCCCGCGGCGAAGGCGGCCGCGTCTGGGTCCCCAAGGACCGCAACGACAAGCGCGCCGCCCAATCCATCCCCGAATCCGACCGCTGGTACTTCCTCGAGGAGCGCTACCCCAAGTACGGCAACCTCGTCCCCCGTGACATCGCCACTCGCGAGATCTTCAAGGTCGTCTACGAAGCACAACATGGGCATCGACGGCCAGCCCATGGTCTACCTCGACGTCTCGCACCTTCCGCCCGCAGCCCAGCACAAGCTCGAAGGCATCCTCGAAATCTACGAGAAGTTCGTCGGCGACGACCCCCGCAAAGTCCCCATGAAGATCTTCCCCGGCATGCACTACACCATGGGCGGCCTCTGGGTAGACTTCAACCAACAGACGAACATTCCCGGCGTATATGCCGCAGGCGAAGCCGACTACTCCATCCACGGCGCCAACCGCCTCGGAGCCAACTCCCTCCTCTCCTGCATCTACGGAGGCTTCGTAGCCGGCCCGCAGGCCATGGCCTACGCCAAATCCCTCCCCGCCTAAGCAGTGAAAGGCGACGGAGGCCACGCCGCCGAGCTTCAGCGCCAGAACGAGTTCAACAAGCTCCTCCTCAACAACCCCGGCACCGAGAACCCCTTCAAGATCTGGCGCGAACTCGGCGACACCATGACCAAGCACGCCACCATCGTCCGCTACAACGCCGGCCTCGACGAAGCCGACGCCAAGATCGTAGAACTCCTCGAGCCGCTACAACAACGTCAACCTCTCCGACAAGAGCCAGTGGGCCAACACCAGCTTCGCCTTCACCCGCCAGCTCTGGAACATGCTCGAGCTCGCCCGCGTCATCGTCCAGGGCGCACGCCTCCGCGACGAGTCCCGCGGAGCCCACTACAAACCCGACTTCCCCGAACCGCAACGACGAAAAATTCCTCAAGACCACCAAGGCCGGCTTCGTAAACGACGCCCCCGCCTTCGAGTTCGAAGAAGTCGACATCAGCCACATCAAACCGCGCCCGCGCGTCTACGACGCCACCGCATAGCATCTGCACCATAACGAATAGCGCATCATCGATAACGTACAGCATTACGCGCCACAACGTTGTCGCTACCCCACATTGTCATCCTGGAGCGTAGCGAAGGATCTGCTTCTGCACTTGCTTTTGCACTTGTTTCTGAGATAGGTCCGGGCTTTAGCCCGGACAATAAAGAACTCCTAATAATTTTGTTTTGCGCCGAGCGAAGCGAGGCGCAAAACAAAGAGGGCAACAAACCATGCCAAGCACCATCAAAGTCGAGATCAAGCGCCAGTCCAACCCGGACGCCCCCGCCACCACCGAGAAGTTCGAGATCCCCTATCGCCCGAACATGAACATCACCTCGCTCCTCGGCGAGATCGCGCTCAACCCCGTCGACGTCTCCGGCAAGCCCACCACGCCCATCACCTACGACTCCAACTGCCTCGAAGAGATCTGCGGCTCCTGCGCCATGCTCATCAACGGCAAGGCCATGATGGCCTGCTCCGCGCTCGTAGACAAGCTCACCGGCCCCAACAAAGACCAGGCCATCACCCTCGCGCCGCTCTCGCAAATTCCCCGTAGTCCGCGACCTCGCCGTAGACCGCTCCGTCCTCTTCGAAAACCTCAAGAAGGTCAAAGCCTGGGTCCCCATCGACGGCACCTACGACCTAGGCGCCGGCCCGAAGCAAGCCCCTCAGATACAGGAACAGCGCTACCCGCTCTCCAACTGCATCTCCTGCACCATCTGCATGGAGGTCTGCCCCCAGTTCAACGACGCCACCGACTTCGTCGGCGCCGCCACCATCGCCCAGGCCAAGCTCTTCAACATGGACCCCGCCGGCGCGGTCCTCAAAGAAGAGCGCCTCCGCGCCCTAGCCGGAGACGGCGGCATCCAGGAGTGCGGCTTCGCCCAGAACTGCGTCCAGGCCTGCCCCAAGCAACTCCCCCTCACCGAAGCCATCAGCGACATGGGCCGCGACGTCTTCGTCCAGCAGGTAAAAGACCTCTTCACGCGGTAGAATCCCGTGACCGCACTTGACAAACTACTGCCTCCAAAGGGGCGGTAGTTTTTGAACTTGTACTTTCACCCCGACCAAACTCCAGCCATCCGAACGCGAAGTCCAACCCTAAGTCCCATTGTTCGAATACTTTGCACACAAACGGGGAGGGGTAGGGCCTACCCGAAAGCCAGACCAAAGACCTCGTCCGGCAGATCAAACACTTCTTCTCACGCTAATCGTTACTTACCAAACACTTCCAGTCTTGTGGAGCCGTTCTTTCTCCAGGGTCGCGATCAGCGATCCCTTCCTCCTTGCTCATCGGCTGACGTCCCTTCAAATCCATGGTCCGCTGCCGGGTTCTGAGACGTATGTTGTAGACAAACATATACGTCATAGTGAGTACGAAAACGATAGCAATCACGATGTAAACGATATGTGTCAGGTCCATGCACCTTAGACTACGCCCGCACCCCTTAAGGTGATCTGCCGTTCTTCTCCTCTCATTCAAAACTCGTGGCCGAGTGGATTACCATTCCCTCATGAACCGCCGCCGCTTCCTCTCCCTCTGCCGCCGCAACCGCCGCCTACTCCGCCCTACCCCTCCGCGCCCAACAGACCCCGTCGACCACCACCACCCCCGGCACCCTCCATTTCATCTTCTTTACCGACACCCACCTCCAGCCCGAACTCTCCGCCGCGCAAGGCACCGCCCAGGCCCTGCGTAAAATCAAGTCCCTCAAGCCCTCCTTCTGCATCCAGGGCGGCGACCACGTCATGGACATGACCCTCGTCCCCCGCGACCGCTCCGTCATGCTCCTCGATCTCTATCAAAAAACCGAGCAGGCCCTCGACGGCATCCCCGTCTACCACACCATCGGCAACCACGACATCTTCGGCCGCGAGCCAAAATCCGGCGTCACCATCACCGACCCCCTCTACGGCAAGCAGGCCTTCGAGCAGCGCTTCAACACCAAAACCTACCGCTCCTTCGATGAGAAGGGCTACCACTTCATCATCCTCGACTCCATCGGCATCACCCCCCACCGCGAGTTCGACGCCATCATCGACCCCACCCAGCTCGCCTGGCTCAAATCCGACCTCGCCACCACTCCCGCCGGAACACCCATCATCGTCGTCAGCCACGTCCCCATCGTCTCCGCCGCCCCGCAGTACTCCCCAGCGACCGATAAGGCCGCACAGGCCGTCGCCTACCAGGCGCTCACCAACCTCCACGCCTTCCTGCTCGGCAACCCCTACGACGTCCTCACCCTCTTCGAAGGCCACAACATCATCGCCGTCCTTCAGGGCCACACCCACATCAACGAAACCGTCTACTGGCGCAACATCCCCTTCATCACCAGCGGAGCCGTCTGCGGCAACTGGTGGAACGGATCCCGCTGGGGCACCCCCGAAGGCTTCACCGCCATCGAGCTCGACCGCGGAGCCATCCACTGGCACTACGAGACCTACGGCTGGCACTCCGTAGCTCCCATTCCCGACCCCCTCGCCCCCATCCCCCACCCACGCGCCCAACCTCTGCCCCGCCCTCAGCCCGATCTCACCTGATCGAAATTCACTGCGAGATATATCGATTTCCAGCTCCCACACATCCAATCCAGTTAAGCACCGCAACTGGAGGATTTAGAAATGATTCAACTCGCAGACGCCCGACGCATCATCGCCGCGGCAGAAAAGAAAGCTGAAGAAATCGGTCAGCCCATGAACGTCGCCGTAGTAGACGAAGGCGGCAACCTCATCGCCTTCGAGCGCATGGCCAACGCCTGGCTCGGCTCCATCGACATCGCGCAGAAAAAAGCCTGGACCTCCCGCGCCTTCGATATCACCACCAAAGACCTCGGCGCAAACTCCCAGTCCGGCGACCAGTTCTTCGGCATCCACGCCTCCAACAACGGCAAGGTCATGATCTTCGCCGGCGGCATCCCCATCAAGAAAGATGGCAAGGTCGTAGGAGCCATTGGAGTCAGCGGCGGCTCCGGCGTGCAGGATCACGCCGTAGCCGAAGCTGGCGCAGCTGCCTTCTAAATTCCTGCAAACAAAATCACCTCACGGGAGCGATCCTCACGGCCTTCTCAAGAAAGCCAGTTAGCAAAAACGACGGCCCGCCATCCAGGCGGGCCGTCACTCCAACCGAACACTAAATCCTTATTTCGTAAAGATCAAATCCCCCGGCGCTATCCTCATTTGCCTTGATGCGATTCTCCGCACGCTTCGCACCCTGCATCGCAGCACGGTCGATCTTGTGCTGTTCGCTTTTACCCACCTCAGTCACCTCCTCCGCACCTTTTTCGATTGCTTCATGAGAAGGACGACCCGGGGTCTTCGTCGAATCCATTCCTTGTGCCATATATCACCTCTGCCAATAACAGACGGTTCCACATCGCCTTAGGTTGCCCTCCAAAATCGAGCGATAATGGTCTGCACGCAAACTCCTGATTCCAGAAAGCTGCAGAAAGCGCATGACCGATTCGAGCACTCAGGCCACTCTCCCTTCCCCCGCCGAAGTCCACCAATCCGCCCTCATCCTCGACACCCACGCCGACACCCCCCAGCGCTTCGTCGACGAGGCCTGGGACTTCACCTCGCCCCTCTCACGGCGGCATGATCAACCTCGACTCCGCCCGCCAGGGCAACCTCGCCGCCGACTTCTTCGCCGCCTGGGTCGACCCCGGCCAGTACCCCGCCAACCACTCCGCCATCCGCACCCTCGCCCTCATCGACGCCACCCTCGAGCAAGTCCGCCGCCACCCCAGCCAACTCCACCTCTGCCTCACCCCCGCCGACATCCTCGCCGCCCATCAAGCCGGAAATTCGCCGTCCTCCTCGGCATCGAAGGCGGCCACTCCATCGAAAACTCGCTCGCTCTTCTCCGCATCTACCATCGTCTCGGCGTCCGCTACATGACCCTCACCTGGTCCAACTCCAACGACTGGGCCGACTCCTCCGGCGACATCGACGACCCCAACATCCCCCACCACAACGGCCTCACCGACTTCGGCCGCCAAGTCAGTCGCCGAGATGAACCGCCTCGGCATGATGGTCGACATCTCCCATGCCTCCGACAAAACCTTCTGGGACGTCCTCCAACCACCCGCGCCCCCATCATCGCCATCGCACTCCTCCGCCCGCGCCCTCACCGACGCCCCCCGCAACCTCACCGACGACATGCTCCGCGCCATCGCCCACAACAACGGCGTCGTCATGGTCAACTTCTATCCATCCTTCATCGACCAGACCTGGCGCTCTGCATGGAACGCAACCCAATCACAACGCGACCCCCTCTACGCCGAAGCCGCCGCTCCATACCGCGAGCGCGGAAAACCCGTCCCCTACGCTGTTCCGATAGCAGTCGACCGTGAGTTCTTCAGGCAGCACTTCGCAGCAGTCCAACCCCTTCCACCACTCGACTCGCTCATAGCCCACTTCGACCACATCGCCAAAGTCGCCGGCATCGACCACGTCGGCATCGGCACCGACTTCGACGGCTTCGCCATGCTCCCGCAGGAGATCGCCAGCGCCGCCGACCTCCCAAAATCACCGCCGCCCTCATGGCACGCGGCTACTCCGCCGAGGACATGCACAAAATACTCGGCGGCAACCTGCTCCGCTACTTCGCCGCAGTACAGGCTGCCGCCGATCATCTTCAGAAATAACTCTTACTTCTTCGCCACCAGCGTAATCTTGTGGATCTTCAGGAGCCTGCGAGAACAGATCATCCGCCTTCGCCATCAGCGCCTTCGCAATCTCGCCATTCAGGTGAGCATCGCGCCCTGCCTCATCGTTGAACGTATCGAAGACGCCATAAGCGCCGCTCTCATCTTCCTTGAACGCAAACCAGTCGACCGTCCCCTTCTCCTGCCCCGCCATCGTCGCGCCCTGCTTCAAAAAAGCCTCCACCTCAGCCTCTTTCCCAGGCTTCGCCTTCAAATGGCCATACAGTGCCAACTTCGCCATAGTGCATCTCCTTTTGATTCGTTGTTACTCCCCCTTAGATGCCAAAACCCCATCCGGGTTACACACCTGTCCAAACTCTCCAAGGCCACGGCTCACCGTGACAGCTCATAGCTGACACCTGGTTATGAAAACGCTCTTCCCCACTTTGCGCCACCCTCCTCTGCGTTAGCCTGTCAGTGGAGTCACACAACTGCATGAAGTCTAGTCTCCTCGCATTCGCCCTGGCTCTTCGTCCTCCGCCCTCTCTCAATCCACCACTCCCCCTCCCGCCGCACCAGCCAACGACCTCCCCGACGCCCCCAGCGCCACCAGCACCGCCAGCGGCCCGTCGTCCCCACCGGCCCCACCGCCGTCATCGACACCTCCATGGGCCGCCTCACCTGCAAGTTCTACGACCAGCAAGCCCCCGTCACCGTCGCCAACTTCATCGGCCTCGCCGAAGGCACCAAAGACTGGACCGACCCCACCACCCTCAAGAAAGTCCACGGCCAGCCCTTCTACGACGGCACCACCTTCCATCGCGTCATCCCCGGCTTCATGATCCAGGGCGGCGACCGCCTCGGCACCGGCACCGGCGACCCCGGCTACCTCTTCCAGGACGAGATCAACCCCTGCCTCAGCTTCGACCAGCCCGGCCGCCTCGCCATGGCCAACGCGGCCCCGGTCCCTCCGGCCAGGCACCAACGGCTCCCAGTTCTTCATCACCGAACTCCCCGTCCCCGAGCTCAACGGCAAACACACCATCTTCGGCCAGTGCGACGCCAACTCCATCCAGCTCGTCGCATCAATCGCCCGCGTCGACCGCGACCACGACGATAAACCAACCACGCCCGTCACCATCAACCACGTCACCATCGTGCGCGAAGGCCAGCCCATGCCACCCGATCCGATGCCGCCCGCGGCATCCCCCGAAGTTGCACCAACTCCAACGGCCCCGGCAAAATAATCCTCACGTCCCCGCGACCCCTGCGGAGCCGTTCCCCTTCCCACGCATCTCAAACCTGTAAGGAGAACACTGCAATGCCAACCAAACCCGGCACCTACGCCACATTCAAGACCTCGGAAGGCACCGTCGTCTGCGAGCTCTTCGAAAAAGACGCCCCCGAGACCGTAGCCAACTTCATCGGCCTCGCCGAAGGCACCAAAGACTGGAACAGCCGCTCCAAGAAGGGCGCCAAGCTCTACGACGGCACCATCTTCCACCGCGTCATCCCCAACTTCATGATCCAGGGCGGCGACCCCGAAGGCACCGGCATGGGCGGCCCCGGCTACAAGTTCGCCGACGAGACCCGCGGCTCCAAACACGGCTTCCAGCAGCCCGGCAAGCTCGCCATGGCCAACTCCGGCCCCAACACCAACGGCAGCCAGTTCTTCATCACCGTCACCGACACCAGCTGGCTCACCGGCAAGCACACCATCTTCGGTGAAGTCGTCGAAGGCTACGACGTCGTAGAAAAAATCAGCAAAGTCCAGCGCGACGGCATGGACCGCCCCAAAACCCCGGTAGTCCTCGAATCCGTAACCATCGAACGCGTAGCATAGGCACGGCGCAGCAGCCTGCGTTGCAAGATATAGAAGACCCCGCTCACGTTGAGCGGGGTCTTCGAGCTGGTTTCCTTCGTTGTTTCATCCGTTTTATCCCCAGAATCTTCGATCGTCTCCATCCCAGTGCATGCAAATCGCATCTAAATGCACTTGAAACTGCAAATCTTTGCGGGTAGAATCGCTTTTCCACAGGCCCAGACATATTTTCGTTCCGAAATCTCAGGCCAACTGGGGGTTTGAATGCTGTCTCATTCGATCTCGTTCGGGAACAATCAATCTGAACTTCAATTCATCGGCGACCTGATCAAACTCTGCAACCGTCACGAGGTCAGTTGCGGACAGCCCCAGGACCTCGAACATCTTGGCGACGACGTGATGTTTAACGACGCCTTCCGGGCCGACCTCTTCGCGCTCTGCGCCGCCATCAGCCACATGTCCGAGGTCGAGCTCTCCCCCGCGCAACTACTCGACCTCGTCGCACGCGCATATGGTGGTCCCGGCACCACCATCGGCAAGGGCACCGCCGGAATTCCCCGCGACGCCAGCTCTGCTTTCCTCAAAAGCTACAAGACATGGTCAAGCCGGGAATGCGATCGTGATGCACTCTTACCATTGCGGAAAGACCGCAATCAGATTCCCACTCCCTACTTCACCGCCGCTTCCCGCAGCGGATCTCCTCCCCCGAAACGATCGAAGATCCACCACAAAGTCACTCCGCGACCAGTGAGCCTCCACGTCCCTCCATCACCCCCAACGTGCCTCTTGAAAGTCTCACCCTAAGCGAACTCAAGGCGTATCTCGCAGACATCGAGCGCCGAGTAAGCCTCAACAACCCACATCTCGAGCACATAGCTGCTCGACCATACTTCTACCCCGAGTACGTCGAGCAGCCCGAGGCTTCCGAACCCCAAAACGCACAGCGGGCGCAAGCAACCGTCAGCACCCAAGCCCCCGAACCACAGCTCAAACCCGGATCCTACCCACTATTCGTCGTTCACGCGGCAAAATTGGAACCCCCTCTCATCCCAGCGTCAGCCACTGCTCGCTTCCAACGTCTCCGCACCATCAAGGTGATCCTGGCTCTCCTCCTTATCGCCGGATTCCCTGTGTCACTGGTCGCATACCATTACCTGAAACCCCAGCCCCCTACCTTTGCTGACGCCATCCAGCGATTCCCCCCACATCTTGGTCAGCCACCATCAGAGCCACCCCAACCTATCCACGACTCTACCGCAGACTCCACCGCCGCAACTCCCGCCACGGCTCTCAACATTCGCCCCGATCAAACATCTCTCAAGCCCACCGCCGCAAAGCTCCTGGCACCCACGAACGAGCCTGCAGCCTCCTCATTGAAGTCCAGCCAGGAACAAAGCAGCGACGACCCTGAGCAAGCCGCAGTCACCACACCCACTCCGGAATCACCCACTCAATCGGACCTGCGACCCGTCGCAGTACCTGCCGCCACGATGATGACCTACGCGATCTTATCTCCCAGCCCTGTCTACCCCAGCAGCACGAGACGATACGGAGTAGACAGTACCGTTGCGGTCGAAACCACCATCTCTGAGGACGGTGAGGTGATTAGTGCCAAGGCCCTCAGCGGAACCCCCGCAGTGCGTGCTTCAGCGCTACAGGCAGTTCAGGCCTGGCGCTTCAAGCCCTTTCTCCGCAAAGGCAACCCGGTTGCCGTCATCACAACCTTTAAATTTTTCTTCGCTGGCCAATAATTTGGCGACCTGATCACCATCTAATCATGGAGGGCATTTATCGGGCCAAATATCTCGAAGAGACAAGCAGTTAGGCGAACTGCAGAGCTCCGAACCGCCCCTCCAATCGTCAGATTCGTCGCTTAGTGTTGCATGATCTTCATTTGCAACGGCAAGCCCGGAGAATTAGAATCACAGTCTCAGGGTCCCAGGCACGTTATTACGATGAAAATAAAATCACAGTCCGACGTTCGGGGGCTGGAATGTCTTCTCATTCGATTTCTCTCGGGAACGGCCGGTCAGACCTACAGTTCATAGGCGACCTCATCAACCTCTGCAAGCGTCACCAAATCAGCTGCGGAGACCCCCAGGATCTAGACCATCTCGCCTCCGATATCCTGTTCAATGAAGAATTCCGGATCGATCTCTTCACGTTGTGCACCGCCATCGGCCACATGACCGAAGTCGAACCCTCCCCCGAGCAACTCCTCGTCCTCGTCGCCCGGGCACTCGGCGGTCCTGGCATTTCCCTCGGCAAAGCCAACGTTGACATCCCCCACGCTGCCAGCTCTGCCTTCCTCCAGAATTATGAGTCGTGGTCAAGACATGAACCCGATCATGGCGCAGACTCATCTTGGCCCATAGAACAGACGCCGCCCCCGCCGCAACCAATCCCGCCGCAACCAATCACCTTGCAGCCGCGCCAGACCCCGTATTCCATCGCCGCCGCCCGCTCGAGCGATGCCCACGGACCGCAGGAAGTTCCGCCAGCCGGACATTCCACTACCACCGAGCCCTCACATCGCCCCATTCCTCCGAACACCCCACTCGAAAATCTCACCCTCAGCGAACTCAAGATGTACCTCGAGGAAATCGAGAGCCGCGTAACCAGGATCGAGCCTCATCACATCGAGAAGATCGAGCCTCAACAAATCGAGAAGTTATCCCCTCAACATAAAAACCCTCAACCGTACTTTTCTCCCGAGTACTTCGAGCGGCTTGAGGCTCTGGACGCGCAGCGAGCGCTGAGGGCGAAGGCAACCGCTGCCACCCAATACCAGGAAGTCACCGTCCCCCCACTTTCCATCATTCCCGCGGCAAAGGTAGAACCCGATCCCCTCCCCCCGCCTCTCGTCGTCCACTACCCGGAGCCCATCGTCTCGAATCTTCCTTCGTTCCAGGAGACCCCACTCCCCGCATTCGACGCTGCCAGCGTCCGCAAACTCCGCATAGTCAATGCCCTTCTGGCTTGCTTCCTCTTCGTTACCGGCGTTTCAGCGGTGATCCTCGCCTACCGTTACCTGCATCCGCCCCCCGACTTCACCGACACCATCAGTCGATACCCCGTGCCTCTCGGCGGGGAGCCATCATCAGCACCGGACTCAGAGGGCACCACCAGTCCCATATCCATACCCGCACCCGCCAAATCCTCTGCCACCACGCTCCCAGCCGACGCTCGCAACACCCATCCTGCCCGGATATCCCCGAATCCCTCGACAAGATCGAAATCCGATACCCATTCTGTCAGTCAGGTGAACCCGCAAGCCCACACCGAAAGGCCGACCTACGTTGTGTCTCTGTCCCCGAACGCTCCCGCATTTACGCCCTCAAACGCCATCGTTACCGTACCCGCCTCGATGATGATGACCTACGCCATCTCAGCCCCCCGGCCCACCTACCCCAGCAATAGATATAGTGAATCGGATAGTACCGTCGATGTCGAGGCCACCATCTCCAAAGACGGCAGAGTCGCCAGCGCTCGAGCTCTCACCGGAACCTTCGATGTGCGTAATGCAGCGGTTGAGGCAGTTCTAGGCTGGCGCTTCAAGCCCTTCCTCTTCAACGGCTATCCAGTCACCGTCGTCACAACCTTCGAGTTTGTCTTCAAGGCCAAATAGTTCAGCTACCCGCGCGCAAACAGGAAAAGCGGCCGCAGTGGCCGCTCTCCCGTTTTATTTTTCGTAGCTCAACTAGACCACGCCAATCACCGTGCAAAGCTCCTTCACCGAGTCCGCGCTCTTATTCAGCGCAGCCTGCTCCTCCGCAGTCAGCTTGATCTCAATGATCTGCTCCAGCCCCTTCGCGCCCAGCTTGCAAGGCACTCCGACATACAGCCCCGAGATCCCGTACTCTCCCTGCAGATAAGCCGCGCAAGGCAGAATCTTCTTCTTGTCCTTCAGAATCGCCTCGACCATCTCCACAGCCGCGGCGCTCGGAGCATAGTAAGCCGACCCCGTCTTCAGATGCTTCACAATCTCCGCGCCGCCATTGGCCGTGCGCGTCTCAAGCTCCTTCAGCCGCTCCGGAGCGATCAGCTCCGTAATCGGAATCCCTGCCATCGTCGAGTAGCGCGACAGCGGCACCATCGTGTCGCCATGCCCACCCAGAACAAAAGCAGTTACATTCTCGACCGACACCTTCAGTTCGTCCGCAATGAACGTCCGGAACCGCGCCGAATCCAGCACGCCGGCCATCCCGATCACCCGCTCGCGCGGAAGCCCTGCCTGCTTGAACGCCGTCTGCGCCATCGCATCCAGCGGATTCGACACCACGATGATGATCGTATTCGGCGAAGCCGCAACCACCTTCGAAACCACGTCGCTCATGATCTTGTAGTTCGTATTCAACAAGTCATCGCGGCTCATCCCCGGCTTACGCGCAATACCGGCAGTAATCACTACGATGTCCGAGTCCTTCGTATCCGCATAGTCGTTCGTGCCGACAATGCTGCAATCCCGCTTCTCGATCGGCATTGCCTGCAGCAGATCCAGCGCCTTACCCTGCGGCACGCCCTCTATAACGTCCACCAACACAACATCCGCAAGTTCCTTGGCAGCAATCCAGTGGGCGGCAGTGGCGCCGACGTTGCCGGCTCCGACGATTGTGACCTTTTTACGCATTCTTGACTTCCTTAGATGGCATTACGAGACGCCTTCTATGATAGTCGACCGCACCCGCCGCCGTCCCCCCGCCGTGCGAACAACGAACAGTCGCAGCACCTAAGAAGGGCTCAACACCCCCCGACGCATCACGGCCGCTCCAACAACGGAAATTATTGCTTGACCAGGTTGCTCTGGAAAAACCCAGCCCAGTGATCGCATTGACCACCCATGATAAGCACCGACGACACCACAATGGTCGACGCCGCCGGATCCTTGAGAGTCCCATGCAGAAATAACTGAGATCCGTCGTCCATCTTGAAGCTCAGTACCGTCATGTCACCGATCACCAACCCGGATTCATCGCTTGATGTTCCGCTTGAAAAACACGGAGATCCAGTCACACTGATCGCCCCCGCCAACGCATTCACACTGTTCACCTGGGAGTGGCCTTGCGGTGGGTCGAGGCTTGCCGGCCCTCCCTGCTGGAGCGTGACAGTTATCGTTTCAGAACTGCTTAGGCTGGTATTCTGCGGCCCAATACTGCCCGTCCCCGTGAACGTACCGGTAGCCGGCAGGATCGGTACAGCCGTGAAACTACCCATAACCGGAGTGCATCCGGCATTGGCATTCGTCGCCGAGTAAGTTCCGGACCACGCCGTATTCGCGCCCTTCGGTACCGATCCATTGATAGTAATGACAATTGTCGGCGTGACTCCGCTGATCTGGTCAGTCTGCAGTGTGAAACTGCCGTCCGCGGCGATAGGAGCAGGTGAAAAATTCCCCGACCCTCCCGCGCCACCTGCCGTGCACGGATAGAAGTCCGTTACCGAGGCATACACCTGGTCATCAATCACGTCCAGCGTCGCCGCCACGCTGAAATGTTGCACCGACGGCACAAACGCCGGCATATCCCCAGTGATCAACCAGTTCCCCTTCAATTCCGAGGTCGCCAGCGGGGTCACACCCACTGAACTGCCTCCGCAACCAACAAGCCCAACCATCAGACACAACACGACCCACGCTGCCAAGGCAAAGACCGGATTCTTCATGGTCTAGTAAATGTACCGAAGCACGCAAGAAAAGTTGTCACTCCTTTGTTTGAAAAAAATCTCTTCTTGCAACCCACCTCCCGATACGTCCGCCTCCACAAACTTTGCGCCCCAAAAAGACTACGCGGCAGACCCATAGGTCTACCGCGTAGTCGTAGCAGCCAAAACTGACAATCGGAACTAAGCCATATTCTCAATCATCCGCGTAGCAAACTCGCTCGTCTTCGCCTTCGTCGCGCCCTGCATCCCGCGCTCGAAGTCGTACGTCACAAACTTCTGCGCGATCGTCTTCTCCATCGAGCTCTCGATCAGCCGCGCCGCCTCGGTCCAGCCCAGAAAGTCGAACAGCATCACGCCGCTGACAGCATCACGCTGCCCGGATTGATCACATCCTTGTCCGCATACTTCGGAGCCGTACCGTGCGTCGCCTCAAACACGGCATACCCATCGCCGATATTCCCGCCCGGAGCGATTCCCAGCCCGCCAACCTGCGCAGCAGCAGCGTCCGAAATATAGTCGCCGTTCAGGTTCGTCGTAGCCAGCACGCTGTAGTCCTCAGGCCGCAGAATAATCTGCTGGAAGATCGAGTCCGCAATCCGGTCGTTGATCAGCACCTTCTGCTTCCACTTCCCGTTGCCATGCGACTCGCCGATCGAAGCCAGCACCGCCTTCACCTCGGCGACCACGCTCTTCACCAAACTCCTTCGCCGCAAACTCAATGCCCGGCTCGATCAGCGCAGCATTCTCCTCCGCCGTCAGCTTCGGATTCGCCTCAACGTTGCCCAGAATCCAGCTCTCGCGCTCCGTCACCGTCTGCTCGCGGAACTCCTGCGAAGCAACCTCATATCCCCACTCGCGGAACGCGCCCTCGGTAAACTTCTGGATGTTGCCCTTGTGCACCAGCGTCACCGTCTTGCGCTTGTTGTCCAGCGCATACTGGATCGCCGCCCGCACCAGCCGCTTCGATCCCGTAATCGAGATCGGCTTCATCCCCACACCCGAGTCCAGCCGAATCTTCTTCTTCGTCGCCCTTCAGCATCTCGTCGTTGATGAACGAGATCAACTTCGCCGCCTCAGGCGTCCCCTCGCGGAACTCGATGCCCGGCATAGATGTCCTCCGTATTCTCGCGGAAGATCACCACATCCAGCTTCTCCGGATGCTTCACCGGGCTGGGCACGCCCGCGTAGTACTTCACCGGACGAATGCACTGGTACAGATCCATCAACTGCCGCAGCGCCACATTCAGCGAACGAATCCCGCCGCCCACCGGCGTCGTCAGCGGTCCCTTGATCGACACGCGAAAGTCCACCGTCGCCTTCACCGTATCGTCCGGCAGCCAGTTCTGCGTCTTGCGATAGCTCTTTTCCCCGGCCAGCACCTCGTACCACTTCACCGACCTCTTCCCGCCATAAGCCTTCTCCACCGCCGCATCGAACACCCGCTGCGAAGCCTTCCAGATGTCGCGGCCCGTGCCGTCGCCTTCGATAAACGGAATAATCGGATGGTCAGGAATCGTAAACTTTCCGTTGCTGTACTCAATCGCCTCACCATCGGTGGGCACTGGAATTCCGTTGTAGCTGGATTGCATGAGGATGTAAACTCCAGAGAAAGGATTTAGGAGTTCGAAGGCTACCATCCGCAATAGTACGACGTTGCAATCGAACCGTGCGGTTATCGAGATAACCGGACGCTGATCGCCCAGACCTATATTTACAGATCAACATCGCCTCTCAAAAAGATGCCCCAGCAAATGGCCGGGGCATCCGATCTCAGATCAACCACTCGCAAACTCTTAAAACTGGTTCCAGAGCAGCTGGTTGTAAACATCGTGGTGGAACTGCACCTCGGCCGGCTTCACAATCGTGCCCAGCAGCCGCGGGCAACGATCCGCCGAAGCCTGCTTCAGGTCCGCATAGCGCGCCTTCACATCCTCGCCCAGCAGCTTCGTCGTCCACTCCGCCCCGCGGAAGTTCTCGAGCGCGGTGTAGATGTTGTCCGGCAGATACCGCTCCGCCTGGCGCAGGTTCTTGATCTTCGAGCTGTCTCCCCGTGCAGGCCGGTCTTGAAGATCGAGTACAGCACCATATACGGGTTCGCATCCGGACCAACCGACCGCACCTCGACACGCGACGACTTCTCGTTGCCGATCGGAATGCGGACCATCGACCCGCGGTCCACCGCCGAAGCCTTGATCTGGTTCGGCGCCTCAAAGTGCGGATCCAGCCGGCGGTACGCAGTTCACGCTCGCATTCAGCAGCAGGCAAATATCGTTGCCATGCGTCAGAATGCGGTCCACAAACTGCCACGCCATCTTCGAGATCTTCTCCTCGCCCTTCGGATCCCAGAAAAGATTCTTGCCGCCCTTCGTGATCGACACGTTGGTGTGCATGCCGCTGCCGTTCACGCCCGACACCGGCTTCGGCAGGAAGCTCGCCGTCATGCCCATCTGCGTCGCCACCTGCCGGCAGATCAGCTTGTACAGCTGAATCTGGTCCGCAGCGGCCACCACTTCGCCGTACGTGTAGTTGATCTCGAACTGCGAAGGCGCAACCTCAGGATGGTCCTTCTCATTCTCGAAGCCCATCGCGCGCTGCACTTCAGCGGTCGTGTCGATAAACTCACGCAGCGGATCGCCCGGCAGCGAGTGATAGTACCCGCCCTTGTTCACATACTCGAACGTGCCCGTCTCGTGGAAGCGTCCGCTCTGCATCGATGCCCTCGAACAGGAAGCCCTCAATCTCGTTCGCCGCATTCAGCGTGTAGCCGTTCTTCTCGAACATCTCCTGCGAGAACTGCTTCAGCACGCCGCGAATATCGCCGCGAGTACGTGCCGCCGTTCTTGTCGATCACCTCGCCGAACACCAGCACCTTGCCCGCGCCAAACACATCCGCCGGCGCCCAGTAGAACGCGCTCCAGTCGATCCCCAGCCGCAGATCGCTCTCCCGCTGCGCCGTAAACCCGCGAATCGACGAGCCATCGAATGTCAGGTTGTCGTAGCTCTTCACCAGGAACTTCTTGTCGTAGTCCAGCATGTGCAGCCGGCCTTCCAGGTCGCTGAACAGCACCGTCACAGCCTTGATCCGCCTCTCGTCGGTCAGATACTTCAGCCGCTCTTCCTGAATCACATCGATGGCAACGCGCTTCTTGCGCTGCTCCTTCGCCTGCAGGTTCAGGTCCTCCAGTTCGGCAGTAGGAAAGTTCCAGAAAATCACGAAATTCGCTCAATCGTTGCTCCTTCTGCGTTATACGGGGCTGCCGCAAATTGCGGGGAAAATTGTCTGCTGGCAAATGAAGAGGTATCAGGCGGGGTTGCCCGAAACCTGACAAATTTCAAGCTATCAGATATCCACAAAGGAAAAAAGAGAGACCTAAGCTATCTTTGCCTGAAAATGCCTCATCTACGCCCATCGCCACTCAGTCAACCATAGTTCGAGCCCCTTCGATGGAATCGTCGCCGCAGTTCGCCTACACTTAACCTGCATGCAAAGCCGCAAGGCTTCGCTCAAAATCCAGCAGCCCAATAGACAGTCATCCCGATGCATCGGCCCAGTACCTTGGGAATCTAACCTTCTTACACATCGCAGCTTTAAGCTCCCCTTTGGCCTGTAACCCCGCAGAAACCAGGAAAACTATGCCCACTGCCAGCGTCACTCGCGTAGCCCTCATCCAGATGTCCTGCGCCCCCGACACCCAGCTCAACCTCGACAAGGCCGCCGAGCGCGTCTACGAGGCCGCCCGCCAGGGAGCCACACTCGTCTGCCTCCCCGAGCTCTTCCGCGCCCAGTACTTCTGCCAGCGCGAGGACCACGCCCTCTTCGGCCTCGCCGAGTCCATCCCCGGCCCCTC
Organism: uncultured Acidobacteriaceae bacterium; assembly: GCA_963797415.1. Lineage (GTDB taxonomy): Bacteria > Acidobacteriota > Terriglobia > Terriglobales > Acidobacteriaceae > Edaphobacter. The sequence continues at coordinate 131,004 of CAWCPB010000003.1, read as the reverse complement.
CACCGACACCCTCACCCGCGTCTGCCGCGAGACCGGCGTCGTCCTCGTCGCCACCCTCTTCGAGCGCCGCGCCCCCGGCCTCTACCACAACACCGCCGTCACCATCGAAAAGGACGGCCGCATCGCCGACATCTACCGCAAGATGCACATCCCCGACGACCCCCTCTACTACGAGAAGTTCTACTTCACCCCCGGCGACCTCGGCTTCAAAGCCACCACCACCACCGCCGGAAAAATCGGCACTCTCGTCTGCTGGGACCAGTGGTACCCCGAAGGCGCCCGCCTCACCGCCCTCCGCGGCGCCGAGACCCTCTTCTTCCCCACCGCCATCGGCTGGCACCCCTCCGAGAAGGAAGAGTTCGGCACCGCCCAGTACGAAGCCTGGCAGACCGCCCAGCGCGCCCACGCCATCGCCAACGGAGTCTTCGTCTGCTCCGTCAACCGCGTAGGCCACGAGCACGGCGACGTAAAATTCAAAGCCCCCGCCGCCGACGGCAACCCCGCCACCGTCGAACTCCACGGCCCCGGCGACCACACCCCCAGTTCCGGCATCGAGTTCTGGGGCGGCAGCTTCATCGCCGACCCCTTCGGCCGCATCCTCGCCCAGGCCAGCCACGACAAAGAAGAGATCCTCATCGCCGACCTCGACCCCAAACTCATCGAAATCACCCGCCAGCACTGGCCCTTCCTACGCGACCGCCGCATAGACGCCTACGAAGGCATAACCAAACGCTTCATCGATTAGATGACGGGAAAAAAGGACGCGATCGGAAGTAGTTGTAGTCGCGGTTGAAGTTGAAGTTGTAGTTGCTTCTAGGTGAGCCAAGCCTTCAGGCTTGGCCCTCTCAAACTCCGCCACAAAGTCGCGGCTTTAGCCCCTGGGGTATGCTCTCTTTCCATGCCAGCAACAACCCCTCCTGCCCAGCACGGCCAATCCCGCCCAGCCCATCCATCTCCTAAAATGGTCCGGACGACCAATCATGAAGCTCGCCCTCCTCCTATCGACGACCCTCCTCGCCACCACCACCCTAGCCCAGCAAACTTACGCCACAAGAACCTTCAACCACCCCTGCGCCGCGATCCAGCCCGCAGCCCTCTCCTTCATCCAACGCAAAGGTCTGGCGCTCTTCCCCGACATCACCTGCGACCATTGCTTCATCGGCTCCACCGGCCATCTCCGCGATTCCGAAGACCACGCCGTATCCACCAAGACCGCGATGAAGCTCTACACGGACCCCGCAAAAAGCAGCAAAGACGTCCCCGGCGCCTGGTACATCCACAACGGCCTCGAAGCAGCAGCAAGACTCTCATTCCGGCAAGCCCAATCAACCTGCACCGCAAGCCTGCTGTTCATCTTCTCCTGGTACTCAACAGAATTCCGAGGCATCATGCCCTCCATTGGAGATCAGGTATCCCGCCCAAGCAACCTGCATCTGGAAACCGAATACCTCGAAGCCATCGCCAAAACAATCACTTCCTCCCCACCCCCCAAACCAAACTGAACCTCTCCACAAATCTGAGTATTACGGTTGCTGCCCCAGCAAGCCGGCCTTCACGGCCGCCTGCAGTGGAGTCTTGACGGGAGACAGCGCGCCAACCACCTCGGTCACCGTGCCTGCTATCGCATTTCCCTGCCCCGCGGTGTTCGCAACCCACGCATTACCCGACGCATCGATAGCCGCCCCTTGGGGAGCGTTAAAATCAGCGTTTTGGTAGCCCGTCGAGGGGGTATTCACGCTACCGGAAGGATCCAGTGCAATGACGTTATCAACTCCGGCGCCCACGCACTTCGGTCCGCAACTGGCGCTCAAAACCTGCCCGCCGCCATCGATAGCCAGTTGGGTCTCATAGCCGGGTGTGCCTGTCCCATAACCCGTGCTGCCAGACACCGCCACTCCTGCATTGGTAAACTTGCTGATCGACGAGGCCCCGGCCCCCAGGGTGCTGTTTGCCAGCCACACATTACCTGTGCCATCGATCTGCACTCCCGACGGCCCATTCAGTCCGCCGCCCGTAAAGCCTGCACCTGAACCCGACTGCACCACTCCCGCTGAGTTCAGCTTCAGGATGCTGTTTGATCCCATCCCCGCAGCCCAAACATTCCCCGAGGCGTCCAGAGCAATTCCCTCCGGAACAGAGAATCCTGGACTCGTAATTCCCGAATGCAGAGTCGTCCCCGAGGAAGATATCTGCCACACCGTGTTGTCGCCCGCGTTACTGATCCACGCAGCGCCGTTCGTGTCGAGCGCAATCGCCTGCGGTTGGCTACCTGCAGAAATCGGGAAGCCCGACGTCACGGCACCCGCATTGTTCAGCCGTAGGATTCTTCCTCCCAGGCCCGCCACCCACACGTTCCCGGTGTCATCGATCGCCAGTCCCTGCGGTGCACTCACCGGGCCGGCGGTAAAGCCCGTACCCGACAGAATCGCCCCCACTGGACTCAATTTGATGATGGAATCGGCGCCGGCAGGAGATTTGACAGACGCATAGTTGCTGATCCAGACGTCGCCGCTGCCATCGATCGCCACGTAGGCCGGCAGCGGGGTTCCACTCCCCAGCGTGTAAGTCACCGAGATCGTGAAATCCGTAGGAGCGCTTCCCAGCGAAGGCTGAAACGGCGGAGACGGAGGGGATAGAGCCAAGAGAGCTGCCGTATTTACTGATAATTGGTTTTGGGCGATACCAATCATCGCCCCCAGCGTGCCGGTTGGTGTAACGCCGGAGTTCGGCGTAAGCGAAAACAGAGAAGCACACTGTGTGCTGGTCCTGCTGGCGGTGTTCACACAAGACGAAAAAATGTTGGCCAGTGTATGCAGCTTAGCCTGAGGTACCGTGCCGTTGCCCGCAGGTGTCGTGGCGCGCGCCCCGTTCGTAGCGATGTCCACCATGTTCGCCGCCGTCGCAAACGCATTTGCAAGCCCCGTAGCGTTCCCGGCGCTCGTACCGATGTGCCCCCCATCTTGAATAAAGCGGGACAGCGCCGTCACCGCCGCAGCCGTGCTCACCTCATTGATGATGATAAAGGTCGACGAACTGATCGTGCTGCACGTGCCCAGCGCGGCAATCAACGAGATTCCCCCGTTATTGGTGCCCGCCGCAAGACCGGGATTCCCCCCCGACGCCAGCATATACAGCTGGTCCGTAGCGTGTACGCAGTTCCAGTCGCCCGCAATCGTGAACGCGCCATTCGCGTCGGTTGTAACGAACCCATTGCCGGCTCCGTCCGTAGACACACCGCTCATGCTCGTGTTCAACAAAGAGGTCGAGGCTGACTTGTAGCCCGTGCTTCCTGCCGCGAACAAGTACACATGTGAGCCAGTTATTGGCTGCTGTCCGCCATGGACACCGCCTTGCAGCCCGGCCACACTGGCCGCCCCCGCTACCGGCAAACTGTTAAACGAACCGGAACAGCCCGCCAGCGAAGACAGCGCTACCGCCGCGACTAGACCCCCAAAAAGCCGATAGGGGGCCACTGAATGCAACATCCTCTTACCCATTAAATTCTCCTTCAGAACACCGTGCAGTCTTCAGAAAAACTTAGTGGCGGAGGGGGAGCACGACCAAGCTGACCATTTATAACATCGAAGTCCGTTCCTGAAAACAAAATACATAACCGCCGGATGCCCCATTCATACTGGGTGCCCCACCCTTTGCGCAGCTTCATCGCGCAAAGGGTGGGGTATCGTTTGCGGCAGCAAACGACCGTCTTCCTCTCCCAGCCACCCATACCCTGTCAACCCCCAGACCACCCAAAACCCGCGCCAATCCAGCACATTCACGTGACGTAGTAGTTACCACCCAACAGCTATACTTAAATCAAGCGGGAGACTTTTTCACAAAAAGTCTCCCGCACATCGTCTAAGCTATCTCCATACCGAAGTCCAGGCTTAAGTCACATCAATCGAATACTTTGCACACTTAACCGGGGGATGGGGTACCCCCACAAAGAAAGAACCGAATGACCACGCCGCGCGACCAAAACTACCGCATGCCCGCCGAGTGGGCCCCCCACGCCGCCACCTGGATCGCCTGGCCCCACAACGCCGAGGACTGGCCCGGAAAATTCCAGCCCATCCCCTGGGTCTACGCCGAAATCGTCCGCCACCTCTCCCAGGTCGAAGACGTCCACATCCTCGTCAACGACCTCGCCGCCGAAAACCGCGCCACCGGCCACCTCCGCCGCGCCGGAGCCAACCTCGCCCGCCTCCACTTCCACCACTGGCCCACCGACCGCGTCTGGCTCCGCGACTCCGGCCCCATCTTCGTCAAAAATCCCGACGGCGACCTCGCCGTCACCAACTGGAAGTTCAACGCCTGGGCCAAGTACGACAACTGGCGCCGCGACGACCAGGTCCCCCACCACGTCGCCAACCACTACGACATCCCGCAGATCAGACCCGAGGTCCAGCTCCGCCGACGGCAAGCACCCACCGCTTCGTCCTCGAAGGCGGCTCCATCGACACCAACGGCGCCGGCATCCTCCTCACCACCGAAGAGTGCCTCCTCTCCAAAATCCAGCAGCGCAACCCCGGCCTCGGCAACGAAAACGAAACCCGCAAGCACCTCGAGCAAGCCTTCCACGACTACCTCGGCATCGACCAGACCATCTGGCTCCACCGCGGCTGCGCCGGCGACGACACCCACGGCCACGTCGACGACATCACCCGCTTCGTCGCCGAAAACACCATCCTCACCGCCGTCGAACCCAACACCCACGACGAGAACCACCTCCCCCTCGCCGAAAACCTCGACCGCCTGCGCTCCGCCCGCAACCTCCGAACAAGGCAAGCCCTTCAACATCGTCGAACTCCCCATGCCCGCCCCCGTCGTCTTCGAAGGCCAGCGCCTCCCCGCCAGCTACGCCAACTTCTACATCGCCAACGACGCTCGTCCTCGTCCCCACCTTCAACGACTGCCAACGACCGCCACGCCCTCAACATCATCGCCGCCTGCTTCCCCACCCGCGAAGTCATCGGCATCCACGCCGTCGACCTCGTCTGGGGCCTCGGCACCCTGCACTGCATGACCCAACAGGAGCCCGCATAATGAGCACAACGCCAATTGGCCGCCACGGCCCGACCTCGCTTCCATAAAGGAACTCGTTCGCGATGCTGACACAGAAGAATTTATCGCGATTGGCGGCCCTAGTGACGAATACGACGGTGAAGCCGAGCAACTGCACGCCGCTATCGCGCATTTCGCTACGGCGGATCTTATCGCTCCCAACATCCTCCCGAGTATCGAAGCCATCTGGCGCAGAAGCTTTGATTACGATGACAATGTTCTCGAAAAAATTCGCCCCGAACTCGAACGCCTAGCTCAACAGATCGCTCGCTTCTTCGGCCCCGAAGCGCAGCCACAAATTCGCTCGAGTCGGAGCAAGCATGAGCGAACTTCCGTGCCATTCATCGAAACCTACATCGCCAGGCCAACGCCAACCCACAACACAAATACGGCCACCAGCCCCGCCTCTACGCCTGACCCAACAAATCGGCCAAGGCCTCCACTACGACGACGACGATAGTCTACGCCGCAGCCTTCCTCCACGACCTCGGCGTCTTCATAGGCCACCGCCCCGAAGACGACGCCGACACTCAAAGGCTGGGACCATGTAGCCTACGCCACCGCCAAAGCTCCCGCCATCCTCATTGAAGCCGGCTTCCCCACCGAAAAGATCCCCGCCGTACTCGAAGTCATCCGCACCCACCAGCCGCAAGACACCCCAACCACCATCGAAGCCAACATAGCCCGCGACGCCGACATCCTGGAGCAACTCGGAGCCATCGGCATCACCCGCACCCTGGCCAAACTAGGCAGCGACACGCCGCTTTCACACCTTCACCGACGCCCTCAACGTTCTCAAAAAACAACTCCAAACTCTCCCCGCTAAACTCCAACTTGAAATCTCGAAGACACTCGCGCCGCCTAAACTCAAAATCATGCAGGCCTTCATCAACTCACTCGAACAAGAAGGCGGCAATTACCTCCACTAGAACTCTGATCTAAACTGGCATCTCGGTCTGAAGTATTCCACAACCATTCATCGGAGACACCATGCGACCTATCTACCGTCACCTCTTGCCCTCACCGTAGCCATCGCAACCTCCGCCTCCGCCCAAACCACCATCCTCCACAACGCCACCCTAATCGACGGCACCGGCGCCCCCGCACGTCCCACACGTAGACATCACCCTCAGCAACGGCCTCATCACCTCAGTGCACCCGCAGCGCCTCGCCACGCCAAAAGGCGCAGTAGACTGCACCGGCAAGACCATCATCCCCGGCCTCATCAGCGCCCACTCCCACGTAGGCATGCTCATCAACCTCGCCGAGGGCTCCGCCACCGCCTACACCAACGAGAACGTCACCGCTAACCTCAACCAGTTCGAGCGCTACGGCGTCACCAGCATCCTCGCCCTCGGCGTCGGCCGCGACCTCGGCTACGACATCCGCGCCGAGCAACGCGCCGGCCACCTCGGCGGAGCCACCTTCTTCACCGCCGGCCGCGGCATCGGCGTCCCCAACGGCAACCCCGGCCTCCCCGCCGCTCCCGACCAGATCTACCGCCCCGCCACCCCCGAAGAAGCCCGCGCCGTAGTTCAAGACCTCGCCGCCAAACACGCCGACATCGTCAAAGTCTGGGTCGATCCCTCCCACGGCAAAGTCCCCGCCATGCCCCCCACCATCTACTCCACCATCATCGAAGAGGCCCACCACGATCACCTCCACGTAGCCGCCCACGAGTACTACCTCGCCGACGCCCGCATCCTCGTCAACGACGGCATCGACGTCCTCGGCCACTCCGTCCGCGACCAGCACGTCGACGACGCCTTCATCCAGTCCATGCTCCAGCACCACACCTGGTACATCCCCACCTTCGGCGTCGACGAGACCTTCTTCATCTACGCCACCCAGCCCCAGATCATGCAGAGCAACTTCTTCCGCGCAGCCGCCGGCCCGCAACTCCTAGCCAAACTCCAGAGCCCCCGACTACGCCGCAACCACCAAAGCCTGCCCCGCAAACAGCCCAGTCCGAACAGGACTTCGCCAACGACCAGTACAACCTCAAGGCCCTCTACAACGCTGGCGTCCTCATCGCCTTCGGCACCGACTCCGGCGCCACCCCCGGCCGCATCCCTGGCTTCGCCGAACACCGCGAGCTCGAAGACATCGTCGCCGCCGGCCTCACTCCCCTCCAAGCCATCACCCTGGCCACCGGCAACACCGGCCAGCTCCTCCACACCCTCGACCCCACCATGAACCTCGGCCTCATCGCCCCCGGCTACTCCGCCGACCTCATCATCCTCGCCGCCGACCCCCTCGCCGACATCACCAACACCCGCCGCATCACCGCCGTCTACCACCGCGGCCACCTGGTCCCCAACCCACCCCCGCAAAATTAACCGTGACCGATCACGACATCACCTGCGATGCACCAAGCCATAGCCGAAGCCCACGCCGCCGAGGCCGCAGGCGAAGTCCCCATCGGCGCCGTCATCGTCTATCAAAACGAAATCATCGCCCGCGGCAACAACCGCGTCCTCCGCGACCACGACCCCACCGCCCACGCCGAAATCATCGCCCTCCGCGCCGCCGGCCAAGCCCTGCAAAACTACCGCCTCACCCCACGCGACAGCGAAGAAGGCTGCACCCTCTACGTCACCCTCGAACCCTGCGCCATGTGCGCCGGAGCCATCCTCCACGCCCGCATCGCACCGCCTCGTCTACGCCGCCCCCGACCCCAAGGCCGGGCCTGCGGCTCAGTCCTCTCCGTCATGAACCACCCCCAGCTCAACCACCAGGTCGAAGTCACCCCCGGCCTCCTCGCCGAAGAGTGCAGCTCCCTTTTACAGAATTTTTTCCGAGTCCGTCGTACCATCGCTACAAAGCAGATGTAACCAAGACAATCTACATCCTCGACGGCGGCCTCATCCGCAACTACCACGACCTGTAACCGGATAAAATATCCCCAATGGACATCACCCTTTACACTGCCTCCTGGTGCCGCGACTGCCGAGCGGCCAAGCGCTTCCTCGAGAAGCACAACCTCCCCTACAACGAGATCGACATCGAAACCACCCCCGGCGCCGCCTACGCCGTCGAGTCCAACGTCGGCAAGCGCGCCATCCCCCAGTTCGTCATCGACGGCAAATGGGTCCAGCCCTACAAACCCGGCAAAGGCTTCCTCTACGAAGAGATGTCTGCGCTTCTCGGTGTTGTCAGTCAGACTCAATCTCCGTCTCACGTAAATCGCTGTCCGGAATCCGCTCCTCGCTCCTCACAATCCACGTCTCGATCAAGCACAGAATCTCGGTGATAGCTCGCAAGCCTCCATGGGTGCCGCCGCCAAACGGCCAGCGCAGCCGCAGTTCTCGCCTCGATTACTCTCCCGCAGTCCACCTTGCTCGCGCCTAGCAAGAAATCGTCGATCGTAATGAGTCCCGATCAAACTTGCCATCTGCATCCGAGCACGGGATATCGTCGTCAGCTTCGAATCTGCCCATCTGCTACAGCCTCCTGCGCAGTGTATCTGTAGGGCGCAACATCAATCTTCGGCGTTCTCGACTGCCATCCTTCGCCAGTGGTTGACTGAGATCCTCGCTTGTCTTCGCGCCGTCCGATCATCTGTGTTCGCGGGTCAATAAGCCAGTCAAGCCTTCCACTTGCTGTCTCAGCAGCGGGAACAACCGCTGCCAGTGCGACCATGCCCCGGTTCCGCGCTCTCCATCTTTCGAAACCAATCCGCCGCATCCTTTGCGTCGCATCGCCCGCAGTGCAAACACGCTCGTGTGCATCGCTTGCGAAACCGTCATCGTCTCCAGTGGATCTACGCCGTACTCCCGGCTCAGATGAAATCCTCGCTACTCAACCGTTCCGTCAGAATTGACCGCTTCTGCAACAGCACCGTCACTGCATACGACATCACCGAAGCCATCAGCAAAGGCAATATCAAGCCGCTATTACGCGTCAACTCCACCGCCATGACCGCCGCCGTCAGCGGCGCCCCAATCGCCCCCGCCAGCACCGCCGCCATACCAATCAGAGGCCACGCCCCCGGAGCAATCGCCGGAAACACATGACCCACCACAGCCCCGATCCCTCCGCCGATCATAATCAGCGGAGCCAGAATGCCACCCGACGTTCCCGACCCAAGAGAGAAACTCCAGATCAGCGTCTTTACGATCAAGACGCCCAAGAATCAGCGACCACGTAAACTCCCCGGAGATCAACCGCTGAATGACCGTATAACCAACCCCAAGCACCGGCGGATACACCAACCCACCTAACCCGATCACCACGCCGCCTATCGCCGGCCACCAGGCCCAGTGAATCGGCATCTTCTCAAAAAAATCCTCAAAAAAATAAATCGACTTGCTCAACATCACCGCCAGCAGCCCTGCAATCAATCCCATCAGAAGTCGCTAGCGGTATGTCGACTTCATGAATTGGGCTCGTCATCAATGGCATGGCAAAGATCGGACTCGCATCCCAACAGCAGCCTGCGAAGCGCGGCAGCTGTCACACTGGCCACGGCAACCGGTATCAGACTCCGTGGTCGCCACTCAAATAGCAACAACTCCACAGCAAGCAGAATCGCAGAGAGTGGCGCAATAAATGTCGCCGACATTCCCGCCGCAGCGCCTGAAACCAGCAACACCGTACGCTCCGCATCGCTCATGTGCAGCAGTTGCCCCAGAAGCGAGCCGGCCGCGCCACCCGTCACAATAATCGGTCCTTCCGCACCGAACGGTCCGCCCGTCCCGATCGCGATCGCCGACGCCAGCGGTTTCAGCACAGTCAGCCGCGGTGCCACCCTCGCACCACTCATCAAAATCGCTTCTATGGCCTCCGGCATCCCATGCCCGCGAATCTTAGCCGAACCGAAACGCGCGATCCCACCCACAATCAGCCCGCCCACGACCGGTACAAACACAGCCTTCCATCCCAGCGTATTCGTTCCCGGATCCACAAAATATGTTGCGAATCGATGGAAGTAAAACAGGTTCGTCATAATGAAAATAAGTTTCAGCAAAACCCACGCAAGTCCCGCGCCGGCAGCACCTACAACTGCGGCCAGCCCAGCGATCAGCAGCATACGGCTATCTGCCGAGTAGTCTCCTAACGTCTCCTGATGTTTCTGCGTTTCAGTGTTCATCTCAACTCCAATTTCTCGAGTCCCTCAGCCAGCATCTGTGCGTTGCACATTCGCAGCTAAGTTCGTGGGGGCAGTTTCCCTTGTGTCTCTTCATGGCCCGCATCCGTCACCCTGCGCAACACTTCGATCATCTCCGGGGCCCACAGCTGCAGCTGCACATAGTGCTGTTCGACCAGCAGCGTCAATCGTTCTTTGCCCAGAGCAGTCAGCCGCAACAAAACCTTGCGATGATCGTCCGCATCGATCTCGCGCTTCAGCAATCCCTGACGCTCAGTACGATCCACTAACTCCACGGTGCTGTTGTGCCGCAGATACAATCGCGTCGCAACATACGCAATCGTTGGCATCACGTCCTTCGGTACGGCCGCCACTACCTGCAGCAGTTGATACTGCTGCGGGTGCAGACCTGCTGCCTCGGCCACTCCCTCACTGAAATTCAGAAATCCCCTCAGGTGATACCGCAATTCTGCCAGAGAATACAGGTTCTTCATCGCTGACGACTTCCGTTTAGTCATAGAAGCAGTTTAGCACATTTATATCGTACCACGATATTTCCTCCGGCCTTCGCCTACGCTCTTCTGGTCCAGCAATTTCATTTCTGCTGAACCGCCGCTGCCGACGTCTCATCCCGGTAGAATTGAATTGCCCCAATTCTCACGCCAACGCGTCAAGCAAGGAATGAAAAATGATCCCCCGCTACACTCGCCATCGCGCGACCGCCAACGCCTCCACAGTAAGGAACAATTCATGATCCCCCGCTACACTCGCCATCGCGCGACCGCCAACGCTTCCATAGGAAGGAACAATTCATGATCCCCCGCTACACTCGCCCCGCGATGGGCAAAATCTGGTCCGACGAAAACAAGTACCGCTGCTGGCTCACCGTAGAAGTCGCCGCCTCTCAGGCCCTCGCCAAATTCGGCCTCGTCCCCCAGTCCGCCGCCGACGCCATCCGCGACAAATCCGCCTTCACCGTAGACTCGCATCAACGAGATCGAAGCCGAAGTCCGTCACGACGTCATCGCCTTCACCACCACCGTCGCCGAGCACATCGCCGATCCCGAATCCACCCGCTGGCTCCACTACGGCCTCACCTCCACCGACGTAGTCGACACCGCCCAGTCCCTGCAACTCAAAGAAGCCTCCGCCATCATCCGCACCGGCATCGTCGCCCTCTCCGACACCCTCAAAAAGCGCGCCCTCGAGTTCAAACACACACCCATCATCGGCCGCACCCACGGCATCCACGCCGAACCCACCACCTTCGGCCTCAAGCTCCTCCTCTGGTACTCCGAGATCCAGCGCAACCTCACCCGCTTCGACGCCGCCGCCGAAGACCTCCGCGTAGGCAAGCTCTCCGGAGCCGTCGGCACCTTCGGCCACCTCAAGCCCGAGCACGAAGAAGCAATATGTAACCAACTCGGATCTCAAGCCCGTCGCGGTCGCGACACAGGTAGTCCAGCGCGACCGCCACGCCGCCTACGTCTCCTCCCTCGCCATCCTCTGCAGCACGCTCGACAAAATGGCCACCGAGATCCGCCACCTCCAGCGCACCGAGGTCCGCGAAGCCGAAGAGTTCTTCTCCGAAAAGCAGAAGGGCTCCAGCGCCATGCCCCACAAGCGCAACCCCATCACCAGCGAGCAAATCAGCGGCCTCGCCCGCGTCGTCCGCGCCAACGCCCAGACCGCCTTCGAGAACATCGCCCTCTGGCACGAGCGCGACATCTCCCACTCCTCCGCCGAGCGCGTCATCCTCCCCGACTCCACCATCCTCGCCGACTACCTGCTCGCCAAAACCGAAAACCTCATCGCCAAGCTCCTCGTCTACCCGGCCCGCATGCTCAAAAACCTCGAGTCCACCGGCGGCCTCATCTTCTCCGGCCAACTCCTCCTCGACCTCGCCGAATCCGGCATGTCCCGCGAAGACGCCTATCGCCTCGTCCAATCCCACGCCATGAACTCCTGGAAGAACGACCTCATCTTCCGCGACGAAATCGCCAAAGTCCCCGAGATCACCGCCCGCCTCTCCCCCGAAAAACTAGCCCGAGCCTTCGACTACAACCGCCAGCTAGCCAACGTAGACGCCATCTTCACCCGCGTCTTAGACCAGAAATAGCTTCCCGAAAAGGAATCCCATGTCCCCATCGCACTCATCGCCGGAGTCACCGGCATCGTCGGAAACAATCTCGCACAGCAGCTTCTGGCCAAGGGCTGGCAGGTTCACGGACTCGCCCGCCAGCCATCCGCTGGCATCGAAGGCGTACACTTCATCTCCGCCGACCTCCTCGACCCCACCGCCTTACGTTCCGCCATTGCCGGCCTCAACCCCTCTCACCTCTTCATCACCACATGGCTCCGCCAACCCACCGAAAAAGAAAACATCCGCGTCAACCAGGCGATGGTGCGCAACCTCCTCGAGGCCGTCGCTCCAGCCTGCAGCCTCCAACACGCAGCTCTGGTCACCGGCCTCAAGCACTACCTCGGACCCTTCGAGGCATACGGCAAAGGCGCCCTGCCAGCCACACCATTCCGCGAAGAGCAGCCACGCCTCAACGTCGAAAACTTCTACTACGCACAGGAAGACGAGGTCTTCGCCGCCGCAGCCCGCGATGGCTTCACCTGGAGCATCCATCGCCCGCACACCATCATCGGCTACGCTCTGGGCAACGCCATGAACATGGGCGTCACGCTCGCCGCCTACGCCACCATCTGCCGCGAGACCGGCCGCCCATTCCTCTTCCCCGGCTCGCCAGCGCAATGGAACAGCCTCACCGATATGACCGACGCCCGCCTCCTCGCGCGTCATCTCGAATGGGCCGCAACCACTCCAGCGGCACGCAACCAGGCCTTCAACATCGTCAACGGCGACGTCTTCCGCTGGAGCTGGATGTGGTCTCGCCTCGCCGACTGGTTCGGCATCGAGCCCGCTCCCTTCGACGGGCACCATCACTCCGCTTGAGCATCAGCTCGCCGATGCAGCACCCATCTGGCGCTACATCGCGCAAAAGTACACCCTCATCGAACCCGATCTCAACCGTCTCGCCTCCGCATGGCACACCGACGCCGATCTCGGCCGCCCCATCGAAGTCGTCACCGACATGAGCAAGAGCCGCAAGCTAGGCTTCCTCGACTACCAACCCACCGACGAAAGCTTCTTCGACCTCTTCACCCGCCTCCGCCAGGAACGCATCATCCCCTAACAGATCCCAGGTATGAGTCTGTCTTACACATGACGCCTCTCATCCAAATCGTAGACACCGCCGTAGCCGACGCCTACCAACGCGGCGGCCATCACCTCGTCTGCAAACCCGGCTGCTCACAATGCTGCATCGGCGTCTTCCCCATCGCCCACCAGGACGCAGCCCGCCTCCGCGAAGGCCTCGCCCTCCTCGAACAAACCGACCCAGAAAAATCCAACGCATCAAAGCAGCGCGTCAAACGAATCCCTAGACCGCCTCGACCCCTGGTTCCCCGGCGACATCACCACCGGCATCCTCGACGAAGACCACGAAGCAGCCATCCTCTTCGAAGAGTTCGCCAACGACGAGCCCTGTCCCGTCCTCGATCTCGAACACGGCACCTGCGACCTCTACGAGCACCGCCCCATCCTCTGCCGCACCTTCGGCCCACCCATGCGCACCGAACGAGGGAAATCTCGCCACCTGCGAGCTCTGCTTCATCCACGCCACCACCGAAGAGATCGCCGCCTGCGAACTCGACCCCACCATCCCCGCTCAGGAGGCCGCCAGCAACGAAGCCTTCAACGCCGCGCACAACCTCCACGGCGAAACCCTCATCGCCTACGCCCTACGCACGCAACTCCCCTGAAAGCCACGCCTAGCTGCTGCAAGGGCCCCACATCCGCACCGGTCTCGCTGTCAACGGCTCTTTCAGCGGAGTCGCCACAGCTCCGGCGATCATCCGTAACTCGCCTCATCATTGACGTTGAATACCGTCGCATCCTTCGGCAGCGTCAACCGCCCATCCACCAGGTACGCCACCACCATCCCACCCGTAACCTCCGGGTTCAGCACCGCCAGCGGCAGCAGATACTTCTTGCTCTTCACCAGCGACTCCGCCACCCCATCCACTCCATGGCTGCGCGGCACACTTCCCGCCACCTGCGGAATCACAAACGCCGACATCTCCACCTCGGGATGCTCCTTCCCATACTTCACCAGCGACCGCGCCGCCTGCTTCGGAGTCATCAGGCCCACATCCGCAATAAAGTTCCGATGGATCGCATGCGGCAGATACGTATCCACCACCACGCGCGAAAAATCCGCGCAATTATGAAACAGCAGGTTGAAGTGTCCCACATTCCGCTTGTCGTTGAAGATCGCGATGAACCGCTCGTCCTGCTCCGGCGTGCTCGTCACCTCAAACCCATGAATCTTGCGGTCGTACGACGCCCCCACTAACTGCGTCCACTCGCCCTTCGGCATTCCGCCCTTCTTGCTGTCCGGAGCCAGCGCGAGCAGGTGCTCTCTCCGATACTTATCCCGCATGCGCCGCCACCTGCGCCTTATCCACCGATACTGGCACCTCGTTCACCGAGTCCACCGCATACAGGTAAGGAACCAGCGGAATCGCGATCCAGTCATACCCGTCGATCTTGTGGTATCGGCTGATCACCACGCCATACTCGCCAGCGCGGCACAAACGCAGTTCCGTCGGCGTCTCCGCGCAAATGTGGTTCAGATACACCGCCGCATGTCCCGTCGGGTTGAACGCGCCGAACGTCCCGTACGGCTCCTCCATCAGCAACGCAACCGACGCACGCGCGAACGCGCCGGCAGCCACCAACATTGCAATCAGCTCCAACTGACGAAACAGAAACAGTCCTGTCTGTCCTTCAAACTCCATGGCCCTCAGTTCGATACTTCATAAGTCCTTAGATGCTCACAATCCTCTGTGATTTTAAAGTATCGAACTCGAAAAAAGTTCGCGCAACCTCCGCCGATTTTCCATCGGCGATAATCGAAGCGTGGCCGCAAACGACACACATCAACGCGCAACCTCACCCTCGCCGTCACCGGCGCCAGCGGCTCCATCTACGCCGCCGAGATGCTCCGCGCCCTCGTCGCCGACACGCGTGTCGAAAACATCAACTTCGTCGTCTCCGACAACGCCCTACGCGTCTTCGCCGAAGAACTCCACCTCAGCGGTCGCAACGACCTCGCCAGAAAAACTCCTCGGCGCACCCTCCGAAAAAGTCCACCAACACCCCGAGACCGACATCGGCGCCAACATCGCCAGCGGCAGCTACCCCTCCTCTGGAATGATCGTCCTTCCCTGCTCCATGGGCACTCTCGCCGCCATCGCCAACGGCCTCGCATCGAACCTCATCCAGCGCGCCGCCGACGTCTGCCTCAAAGAGAACCGCCCACTCATCCTCTGCGTCCGCGAGACCCCATTCAACCGCATCCACCTGCGCAACATGCAGCTCGCCTCCGACGCCGGCGCCACCATCTTCCCCGTCATCCCCACCCTCTACAACCACCCGCAGAGCACCACCGAGATGGCCCGCGAATTCGTCAACCGCGTCCTCGCCCACGTCGACCTGCCCCAACCCGGCGCATACCAGTGGCAGGCCGACTAGCGAAACCTATGATTCAACAGCGTCACCGCGAAATACTTGAACCGCTCCGGTGCCCAGAAGGGCGACGGCCAGGTCATCACAGACCTCTTCATATAGGCCTGCTCCTTCGCCTTATCACCCGCACCGCGCGCGGTCAGGCAAGCATTGAACTCCTGATAACTGATAATGCGTCGTCGCCACAAAGCCCTCTTCGAGCCCCGCAGACCCTCCAGCAATATTCCGTCTAATATCTTCAAAAAACTATCGAATACGAAATCGGCATTTCCACTCAGCCCTCCCGCACTGACGAAGTAGTATGTCAGCGGCTCGGAGGTCATAATAAATCGGCTCTGCCTTACCACCTTGAACCAGAGCACCCAATCCTCACACGCCCGTATCTCTTCGGGGAACCCTCCCAACTCCTTCAAAGAGCTCAGCCTCATCATCACGGATGAAGGTGCAATTCCTGGATTGCCCCATCGCAATTTCGGCCAAAGCGTGGCGACATCAATGGTAGTCCCCGTTTCCATTTTTCCGTTTCCATCATGCACCAACATGAGCCCGGTGTAATGAGCGGCTGCATCAGGAGCTTTTTTGAGCTCGCGAACCTGCACCTCCAGCTTGCGTGGATCCCACCAATCGTCCGCATCCAGAAAAGCCACATACTTTCCGGTGGCTGCGCGCATCCCTGTGTTACGCGCATTCGACGGGCCGCCGTTCTTTTGCGATACGAGCGTGACCTTGTCGCCAAATTCGGATTCCACGATCTGCGTTGTCGTATCCGTCGACCCATCGTTTACGACCACGATCTCGTAAGCCGGATGAGTCTGCTCCAGGACACTCCGGAGAGCCTTACGTATGAACTTCTCGCTGTTGTAAACCGTAATGATTACGCTAACGGTATCTTCAGGATCTGCTTTACCGTTAGCAACGCAAGGGGACACACTCATAGGAATAAAACTCCAGAAACTTCCAATCGTCTTCGAAATGTCAAAGTGAATTGCATGATAGCAAATTCAATCGGGATACCCTGGCCCCATCCGGCTCATTCCAGTGGCAACAGCCAGCACTAATAATACCTAGCCGGAAAAGTCTTTTCCCCACCTTGCATCGGCGGTTCAGCCCGCAAAAACTCCACCGTTCCCGCGATCACTGGCCGAGCGCACTCCGCGGGAGCCAGATGCCCGCAACCATCCACGATCTCCAGCACCGACTGCGGCACGCTCTTATGTATCCTCTCACCGGCCGACAACGGAATCAGCTCATCCTCCGCACCCCAGACAATCAGCATCGGCTGCTTGATCCCGTGCAACCGAAAATCCAACAGATCCTTCCCGTTCGTCATGGCAGACATGCTCCGCTGCACCACCCAGGCATTTCCTTCCAGCTTTCGCAGCACAGCCTCAGCCGCAAAGTTCGGCAGCGGGCGCGGCTTTGGCGTCAGCATCGCTATCAGCCTGTTTACCCCAGCAATATCGCTCGGAATAAATAACGCCGGCTCCCACGTCGCAGGAAAATAAATTCCGGCGCTGTCGTAGATCGCCAGCCGGTCCACCATCTCCGGATGATCCAGCGTCAGCTTCATCGCAATCCATCCACCCATCGACCAGCCACCGACGTCGGCCACGCGGCACATGCATCGCCTGCATGAACTGGACGACAGTCTGCTCCTCGAGCGAGATCGAGTAGTCCACATCCGGCTTCGGCGACCGCCCATACCCCAGCAGGTCCGGCACATACACATGAAAACCCTGCGCCGCCAGAGACGGAATCATCGCCGCCCAATCCTCGCCCCGCGCCCCCAATCCATGTACCAGAACCAGCGGTGTCCCCCCGCCTCCGTTCCCAGGCGACGCTTCAAAATAATGCAGCCTGTAACCACCCGCCTCGACGTACTCGCTCTTGACGCCTTCGCGCCACAGATGAAATCGAATCTCCTGATCCCCCACCCAAAGCGGATATCGGTAGAACACCAGTCCTGCAACAACCGCCAGCAGCAGCAGAAAAGCCCCAACCCGCAGTGCAGATTTCATTAGCCGTCTCCGTTGCCGCTACTTCAACTTCAACGGCTTGCCAAACTCTTCGCCGAACACCGTATGGCTCATCTCGAAGCGGCCGCCATCATACTTGTCCGCGCCCTTCAAATGCCCTATTCCCAACAACGCCACCACATGATAGCTCAACGGCAGCCGCAACACCTCGTGTACCTTGTCCTGCTCAAACCCTTCCATCGGAGCCGTGTCGTATCCCATCACCTCCGCCATCAGCAGCATATGCGTGAAAGCGAGCATGACCATCTTGTTCAGCCACCCCTTCATCTGCGTCGAGCTGAAGCCGGAAAGAAATTTCGGTACGCTGGCTCCGCGCCTGGTCTGCGTAACTCTCCGGCATCCCTCCCGCAAGTCCCTGCTGCAGCATCAACTCCAGATCCTTGCGCCAGCCATCAGCATCACCGCAGGCCACGATCACCGCCGAAGCCTCCTCGACCTTTCCCTGGTTATACGCCGCGGCTCGCAACCTCTTCTTCTGCTCCGGCGACTGCACCACCACAAACCGCCACGGCTGTATGTTGTAGCCACTTGGAGCATGCAGACCCGCATCCAGAATCTTCCGTAGGTCCGCTGACGGAATCGGCGATCCATCGAAGCTTGGCGTCGCACGGCGTTCCCGGATTGCTTGCGTCAGAGACTTTTCCATCGTTGCACTATGCTCTTTCGTCGAGCAATTGTCGTTGCGCAGCAGCATGGCCACTGCGCCATCAAAGTCATTCACGTTACGTTCTTTTCCCTGCCATCCTGCCAAAAGGAATGTAACAACATCGCTACAACCGCAACATAATACGGCATATACCAGCCCGCATCCGCCTGTAAACCCCACCACGACCCGGGGACACCAACTAACATTACTGCTTAATGAATATCGCTGATTGCCTGCTCCGTCGCAAACGGGTTCTGCCCTTTCACCTCAGCGTATATCCACACTCCATGGAAAGGTTTGCGTAACTCCGGATAAGCCGCCAGCAATGCGCTCATCGCGTCCGTATTTCGCTTCCGCGCCGCAGCCGGATCTCCTATCTCGGTCACCTGCAGATGCGCCGCGACATCGACCTTGTCTCCCCCCAGCGAATCATCTACACCCAGCCCGCTAAACCGGTACTCCACGCCATCCGTTCCCTTCACCACCAGCGGAGTCTCCGCACTCACACCCTCCGACAACACCGTAGGCGCCGCCGCCGCCTGCTCCGTCTGCAACTTCTCCAGATGTGTGCTCTGTATAAACCCCACCGGCTGCAGCAGCCCTGCGGCCTCCTGGTAGTACAACCACGCATTCCAGTTCTCCTTGCGCTTCACCATCTGCCGCGCCTGGGTCCAGTACCACAGCCCGTCATGCCCAGCCGCTGTCATCGCCTTCGGATAGAACCCGGCCAGCATCCAGCGACCCTGCTCCTGCCGCATCAGCAACGAAAGCCGCCACGGCACGCTCGAACCCTGCACATCAACAATCGCAAATCCATACTTGCCCGGCGGCAGCGACGGGATCGTAAAGTCCACCTCTGCCGTGGACTGGTTGAGCGAACAGAAAAACTGCGCATCCGCCGTATTTCCTGGACCAGCCCCTTTCAGCGTCGAGCCATCCAGCAGATACACCTGCTCCACCTGCAGCGTCCCACCCTTCAGCTTCGGCGCCAGATTGCCCACCACATACTCCAGACCCATTGAAGTCCTTCGCCAACTCCGGTACCGCCGCCGCGCGCAGCCCGGCCGCATCATTCGACTGCACCTGCCCCGCAAGACCGCGCGCCGCAGCCGCCATCGCATCCCGGTCGGCCGCCGCCATCTGCGACTGCGTCGTACATACCTCCGCCCCGGCCACTCCCGGCAGCAGCAGCGCCAATCCAAACGCCAGCACCAGCATCTTCTTCATCGTGACCGCCAAGCCTCCGGAACTCTTCGCTCTCGATACACTCAATACTCCCGCAACCAATTGCAAGTCTAGTACAACTCTTTTCAAAACTCTTAACCCGCACGTTCCAACGCAAGCGATAAACTTGGTATCACAATTCACCGGCAGCAGACCGCCGCACACAGTGACCAACCCATCACACACGCGTCCTACTCTCTGAGATGCAGTCTTCCGCTCCAACCCGTCGCCTGACGCCTCAACTGGCCGCTCTCTCTCTTCTTGCCGCCAGCCTGCTCCTCTGCACCACTCTGACCGCTCAACCTGAGCCCGGCCCGCCCGATCGTATGCCGCCGGAAGTCATCTCCGACCGGCCTCCCAACCACCCCACCACCCCGCCACCCGCAACACCGCAGCCGCAACCCATCCCCACAGCGACTTCACCGCCCACTCGTTCACAACCTCGCCGCGCAGCTCGTCACTTACACGCAGGGTCAACTCACCATCACCGCCAATGACTCCAGCCTCAACGAGATCCTCCGCGATATCTCCCGCCAGACCGGCATGACCATCACCGGAGGCGTCGCCGACGAGCGCGTCTTCGGCCACTACGGCCCCGCCGCTCCCGGTGCCGTCCTCGCCACCCTGCTCGAGGGAACCAGCAGCAACATGCTCTTCATCCGCGAGCAGAACGGTCATCCCTCACAACTCATCCTCACTGCTCGCAACGGCGACCCCACGCCGCCCAACCCCAACGCCGCCCGCGAGCGCGAGGAAGACCAACAGCGTCCCGAAGCCTCCGCTCCCCCCACTCCCGACCAAAGCCAGCCTACGCCTCCGCCCAACCCCACCCCACCCGCCAATGCCGCAGCGCCCCCAGCCACTCCCGGAGCCACAACCAACCAGCAGTCTCCCAACGGCGTCAAAACCCCGCAGCAAATCTACGACGAGCTCCTGAAGATGCGTCAGCCCCAAAACAACACTCAACCCCCGGCCGCTACCCCTCCCCAGTAGCAGTCCATCTGTACTCAAAATTGTGAAGGAAATAAATCTGCCTGCGGTCCTGATCATTCAACCGTCAGAGTCGCGAAATCCTGGCCTAAACGTGATCCGAGGCCTGAACCTAGACCACCCGGGCCGAACTCGTCGTCACTCGCCGCGCCGAACTCCCTGCCACCTGCCGTGCATGGATGCGGAACACTCCAAACATCGCCACGCAAAGCCCGTAAGCAAACAGAACGCCACTGGCCATCGCCAGCAACACAGCGGAAATCATCATGATAGAAGCCACACACACTCCAAAACTTGCACCGCCGATCCCTTTAGATCGGCTCGTATATCTGTTCCGAATCAATTTTTACAGCCCTCGTGGAAAAAATGCCATCCCACAAAGGTGAAAGAACTAAAGCCTATTGTCTCATCGGATACATTCGCTCCGCCCACAGTTGCCCGCTCTCCCCACCATCCTTTCACTTGATACGCTTTCATTCTTAGCGCAGCGAAGAACCCCTGTATTTTGTCTTTGCTGTTGCCCATCCTTTGACCCTCTACACTTACTCCAAAGTCTTCTTTCCCTCTCCCCCATGCCGTATTCTAGAGACTTGGCCCCATCGCCGCGCACTCCGCGAACGAACCCGGCCCCACATCCTATGGCAATCACCCACATCACCGTCCGCGGAGCACGCCAGCACAACCTCCGCAACGTCAACGTCAGCATCCCCCGCAACACCCTCACCGTGGTCACCGGCCTCTCCGGCTCCGGCAAATCCTCCCTCGCCTTCGACACCATCTACGCCGAAGGCCAGCGCCGCTACGTAGAAACCTTATCGGCCTACGCACAGCCAATTCTTAGACCAGATGGAGCGCCCCGACGTAGACGCCATCGACGGCCTCTCCCCCGCCATCTCCATCGAGCAAAAAACCACCTCCCGATCCCCCCGCTCCACCGTCGGCACCATCACCGAGATCTACGACTACCTCCGCCTCCTCTACGCCTCCGTAGGCCAGCCCCACTGCCCCAACTGCGGCCGTCCCATCACCCGCCAGTCCGCCGAGCAGATCGTAGAACGCATCGCCGCCCTCGCCCCCGGCGAACGCATCACCGTCTTCGCTCCCATCGTCCGCGGCCGCAAAGGCGAGTTCCGCGAAGAGCTCGAAGCCCTCGACCAGCAGGGCTTCCGCGCCCGCATCGACGGCGAGATGGTCGAACTCACCGAAGGCATGCGCCTCGAAAAGCGCAAGAACCACACCATCGAAGCCATCGTCGACCGCATCATCCTCAAACCGCTACAGATCCGGGTGCCCCACCAGTCGCCGACCTCTGGCGACGTGCGATGACTCGGCGCAACAACGCCCAAATACGACACCCGCCGCCTCGAAACCTCCGTCCTCAAAGCCCTCCAGATGGCCAACGGCCTCGTCCTCATCGGCATCCAGGACCCCGTCACCCGCAAGCAGGAGGAGACCCTCTACTCCTCCTCCATGGCCTGCCCCGACTGCGGCATCAACGTCCCCCGCCTCGAACCCCGCAGCTTCTCCTTCAACTCCAACTACGGCGCCTGCCCCGAGTGCCACGGCCTCGGCAGCATCTACGACTTCGACCCCGCCAAGACCATCACCGACTGGTCAAAGCCCCTCCTCGACGGCGCCATGGGCCCCGGCTCCGCCTCCGCCTACCTCCTCCGCCTCATCAAGCTCGCCGCCGAAAAATACAAGATCGACATCAAGCAGCCCTTCGAAGCCCTCACCACCGACCAGCAGAACTTCTTCCTCTACGGCCCCCCGCGCAACGAAGCCGGCCGCACCGGCTTCCACGGCATCTTCAACTACCTCCGCGCCAACCTCGAAGACACCAAATCCGAGGGCTACCGCGACTACATGATGCAGTACATGACCGCGACCACCTGCCCCGTCTGCAAAGGCCGCCGCCTCCGCCCCGAATCCCTCGCCGTCACCATCAACGGCCAATCCATCGCCGACTTCACCGCCCTCTCCCTCGAGCGCGCCCTAACCAGCCGCCCGCACCATGCTCTTCACCGGCCGCGACCGCATCATCGCCGACCGCCTCCAGCGCGAGATCATCGAGCGCCTCGAATTCCTCAACGCCGTAGGCCTCGGCTACCTCTCGCTCGACCGCTCCGCCGCCACCCTCTCCGGCGGCGAAGGCCAGCGCATCCGCCTCGCCACCCAGATCGGCTCACGCCTCCGCGGCGTCCTCTACGTCCTCGACGAGCCCTCCATCGGCCTCCACCAGCGCGACAACCAGCGCCTCATCAACGCCCTCGAAGACCTCCGCGACCTCGGCAACACCGTCCTCGTCGTCGAGCACGACGAAGACACCATCCGCAAAGCCGACTACGTCCTCGACCTCGGCCCCGGAGCCGGCAAAAACGGCGGCCACCTCATCGCCGACGGCACCCCGCAGCAGGTCATGGACAACCCCGCCTCCCTCACCGGCCAGTACCTCGCCGGCAAAATCGAAATCGTAGCCCGCGCCAACCCCCGCGAACTCACCGGCAACTGGATCACCGTCGAAGACGCCCACTCCCACAACCTCCAGAACGTCACCGCCCACTTCCCTCTCGGCGTCATGACCGTCATCACCGGCGTCAGCGGCTCCGGAAAATCCACCCTCGTCAACGACATCCTCTACCGCGCCCTCGCCAAAAACCTCTACGGCTCCCGCGAAGAGCCCGGCCAGCACGGCCGCGTCATCGGCGTCGACCAGCTCGACAAAGTCATCCAGATCGACCAGTCCCCCATCGGCCGCACCCCACGCTCGAACCCCGCCACCTACACCGGCGTCTTCACCGCCATGCGCGACCTCTTCGCCATGCTCCCCGAATCCCGCGAGCGCGGCTACAAACCCGGCCGCTTCTCCTTCAACGTCCAGGGCGGACGCTGCGAGGCCTGCCAGGGCGAAGGCCAGCGCCGCATCGAGATGAACTTCCTCCCCGACGTCTACGTCCTCTGCGAAGTATGTAACGGACGCCGTTACAATCAGGAAACCCTCTCCGTAAAATTCAACGGCTACTGCATCGCCGACCTCCTCGACCTCCCCATCGAAGACGCCGTCCCCATCCTCAAAGACATCCCCGCCGTCAACCAGAAGCTCCAGACCCTCGTCGACGTAGGCCTCGGCTACATCCACCTCGGCCAGTCCGCCACCACCCTCTCCGGCGGCGAAGCCCAGCGCATGAAGCTCGCCCGCGAGCTCTCCAAGCGCCAAACCGGCCGCACCCTCTACCTGCTCGACGAGCCCACCACCGGCCTCCACTTCGACGACGTCCGCAAGCTCCTCGAAGTCCTCCACCGCCTCACCGACCTCGGCAACACCATCATCATCATCGAGCACAACCTCGACATCATCCGCAACGCCGACTACGTCCTCGACCTCGGCCCCGAAGGCGGCGAAGGCGGCGGCCGCATCATCGCCCACGGCACCCCCGAACAGATCGCCACCGTCCACGGCTCCCACACCGCCGCCTTCCTCGCCCGCCACTACACAGGTGGGTTACAGGCAGCTATCGAAAAACGGAACAGGCAGCAACTCAACGCCGGCCCCCAGCCCCGCACCATAGTCGCCGCACCCGACCGCCCCAAAGACGCCCGCGGCAAATTCATCGTTCCCCCAAAGAAAACCGGCGTCGCCACCGCCAGCACCGAAAAACCCACCACCGCAAACGAAAAACCCGCTAAGGTTAAACCCGCGAAAAAAGCAGCAAAAAAGAAGGCCGCAAAATGACTCCCCGCTCAGAGCGCCACCAACCCGGGTGCCCCATCGTCCGCAGTCTCACTCGCAACGTGGGCATCGCGCAAAGCGCGACCGTCTTCCTCTCCCCCTCCTCAAATCTCCACCGCACCAACGAAGAACCCACCATCCCCGCCCTGCGTCCCATCAAGCCCATCCTCCCCGAGGGCGAAGCCATCCTCCAGCCCCCCATGGACAACACCCCCAACGAAGCTCCCGCCGAGCCCCCCACCCGCATCCCTCACCTCGGCCACGCCCTGCTCTTCCTCGCCTTCACCGCCCTGCTTCTCGCTCTCTCCCAACTCCTCCTCCTCTCGCTCTACCACACCACCCCAGGCCGCCTCGCAACCACCATCCCCAACAAGCTCCTCGTCGGCTCCGAAGCCTTCACCTACCTCGCCACTCTCACCATCTCCTGGTTCATCTTTCCCATCCTCTGGCATCGCCCCTTCGCACAAGGCATCCAGGCCAACCCCGCCGCCGCCCTCCGCAACGCCCTCCGCCTCATCCCCCTCGGCATCACTCTCTCCTTCATCGTCCAGGCCGCCTCCTCCCTCATCACCATGCCCAAGTCCATCCCCATGGACGACTTCTTCCGCACCCCCTCCGACGTCTGGCTCGTCACCGCCTTCGGCATCCTCCTCGCCCCGCTCTTCGAAGAGACCCTCTTCCGCGGCTTCCTCTTCCCCGCCTTCGCCATCGCCTACGACTGGCTCTGCCTCCCCCGCACCGAAGCCGCCCGCGACCAGTGGAACTCCTCCAACCAACTCTCCACCGCCGCCTACGTCTTCTCCGCCGTCCTCTCCAGCATCTTCTTCACCGCGCTCCACGGCGAGCAGATCGCCTTCGCCTGGCCCGTCCTGCTGCTTCTCTTCTGCGTCTCCCTCATCCTCACCGTCGTCCGCATCCGCCTGCGCTCCGTCCTGGCCTCCACCCTCGTCCACGCCAGCTACAACCTCGCCGTCTTCCTCACCGCCTTCATCGCCACCGGCGGCTACCGCCACCTCGAGCGCATGACCCGCTAGCACTGAAAGCCTCTAACCACCACAAAACATCGGGTGCCCCATTCATGGCGCAGCCTCACCGCGCCATGAGTGGGAATGTAAACACCTCCTATACCCGCTTTTGTCGTTGCCTGTTCTCCTCACCACTCACAAGAACAAACCTCATCTCGACCCTGAGCGAATCTGTGTTGCATTTGCCCTTGCCATTGCCTGTTCTCCTAACCCCACTCCAGAATTCCGTCATCTCGACCGAAGGCGGGGCTTTTGCCGCCGCAGTGGAGAGACCCCTGGGTGCAGTACAACGAACTCGGCGGCGTTCAGGACAAGGAAGTCCCCGGTGGAAGCGGAAATCCTGCCTTACACCGCCGCCCTCGTCGGTTCTGGACGCCGACATGGCCCAGTACATCCATGACAACACCGACGATGAGTTCACTCACCAGAACTTTCTCAACGCATATCTCGCCTCCAAGGGCGCAGAGCCGGTCAACCTTGAGCCTTTTCGAACTCTGCCCGGAAGCACCGCCACCGGCTCCAGCGGAAAGACTACGACTCACAAACCTGATGCAGCTCACGCTCGATACCAGTTGGTGGACCCGCTATCGAAGCCGCAAAAATAACCCCGACCTCGATCCAAACTTCACCTTCCCGCAGGCGATCCCGACCCTAGCGCGTGGGCAAGCACACGGCCATCCCCAGGACCGATGCCGACACGATGGATCCGAACTTCCTCCTGGCCATCGCCAACACAGCCGGCTTTCACTTCCCCACAATCGAACAAGGTGGCAACAGCCTCTATCCCGCAATGGCGCAACGAGCCAGCAGTGTTGAGGTGTTACGCATTTTGATCAGCATCGGCCCCACTGAAACCATGCACTTCCAAACCTGGGCCGACAAGGCAGGCAATGCGCCCCCACTGACCGCCAAAGACCCAGTGACAGGAGTATCGGTTACGTTCCCCGATCTGAACTCTCCCCCGTTTGGCGGCGAGACCTTCCAAACCAACCTCATCATGCCGGAACCGTGCCCCTTTCTGAGCCGCAAACTCCCGCCATGCTCCATCATTCGGCCCACAGAAACACAAGGAATTGCCATGAACGTGGTCAATTTTCTGACTGCCATGGGGCTTTTTATCGGTCAGTCGCCGGAGTTCTTCGCCGTTATGCGCGAACTCGCGGCCGAGGCTGATCGAGCCACCCGCAACCCGCGCAATGACGACTGACCGAGCCAACTGCGAGGGCCATCGTTGGAGCGAAACCAAAAGACCAGCCAGAAGCCGGGTGCCCCATCCTTTCGCGCACTTTGCGAAAGGATGGGGTATCGCGCGAAAGCGCGAAAGGGCTCCTATCCCACCCAAACCCGTCCGGTGCCCCATTCATGGCGCAGCTTCACCGCGACATGAGTGGGAATGTAAAACTTCCCCCAGCCCGCCTTTGTCGTTGCTTGTTCTTTTGTTTGTCATCCCGTTGGGATCTGCTACTGTCGTTACGGTTGGAGTTGCTGTTGTCGCTGCAGTTGCAGTTGCTGTTGTCATTGCAGTTGCTAGTTTTACGGTGTCATTCTGAGCGTAGCGAAGAACCCCTGTATTTCGTTTTGTTCTTGCCGTTGCCTGTTCTTGCCTATCTGCCGGCCTCGAACTAGCCCCCCAACCCTGTCAACACCATAAATCCCATAACCACCTGCAAACAAACCACTTTCGCATGGCGTAACCGCGCCACCCAAACCGCTATAATTGAAATAGGAAGAAAACAAGAAGCCCCGGCTCGACCCGGGGCTTTTCTCATTAACCCACAACCCAAGGAGAGAATAACCAACATGAAATCAATACTTTGCAAGATGACCCCTTGAATCCAGAGACTTTTACACGTCCGGCACATACCAAGTCCAGACCTAAACCGCATCTGCAATGAAGACTTTGGACCAAAAGTACCCCCGGGGGGTAGCCCCCAACTACAATCGGAGCTGACCATGCCAACTGACAACCGCACCGCCCTGCTCAACCTCATCGCCACCCTCTCCTTCAAGCTGGGCGACTTCACCCTCGCCAGCGGCCAGAAGTCCGACTACTACATCGACTGCCGCATCACCACCCTCCACGCCGAAGGCGGCCGCCTCTCCGGCCTCGTCCTCTACGACCTCATCCGCGAGCACGTCCCCCACGCCGAAGCCGTAGGCGGCCTCACCATGGGCGCCGACCCCCTCGTCTCCAACACCGCCAGCGCCAGCGCCTGGGCCCTCGCCGACCACACCGAAATCATCGAACTCTCCCGCGACGCTCGAACTCGGCGACGAAGTTCCCGAACCCGCCCCCACCCTCATCCACGGCTTCCTCGTCCGCAAAGCCGAAAAGACCCACGGCACCGGCCGCAGCATCGAAGGCTTCCTCAAACCCGGAGCCCACGTCGTCATCGTCGACGACGTCTGCACCACCGGCGGCTCCACCATCACCGCCATCGAAGCCACCCGCGAAGCCGGCATGAACGTCGCCGCAGTCCTCTGCCTCGTCGACCGCGAACAAGGCGGCCGAGCCACCATCGAAGCCGTCGTCCGCCGGAGCCCCCTTCATCGCCGCCTTCACCGCCAACGACGTCCGGAAAGCCCACCTGATGCTGAAGTAAGCTAACTCGATCCTCCCCCAAAGGTGGTAGTCGAACCGCACCGAAAACAGGGCACCATAGCGGTACGTTTTAGTTAACTCCCATGTACTAATCAAACAACGGGGGTTAGCTCCTAAGGTGACTATGTTCTTATTCGAAAAAAATTGCTCTTTCTGCCAATCGCACTCACTACGCCGTTCCAAACAAAGGACCTTCGACATCCCCTGGCGATCTTCGGCATATTCCCGGTTCGCTGCCAGCACTGCAGCAGCCGCTACTACGTCACCCGGGTCGAGCTGGACATACTAGGGCGACACGCTGACCCACCGCCCACATCAGCTAAACTGAATACAAATGATTCCCACCCTCGAATGGCTCCCCGAACGGCGTTAACTTCCTCGACCAGACCAAGCTCCCCCTCGAGGAGACCTACGTCCTCGCCACCGACTACAAGCAAGTCGCCACCGTCATCCGCGACATGATCGTCCGCGGCGCCCCCGCCATCGGCGTCTCCGCCGCCATGGGCGTGGCCATCGGCATCGACCGCAGCACCGCCACCGACCATCCCCGCCCTCACCGCCGAAGTCGCCGTCATCGCCAAGACCCTCGCCGAGACCCGCCCCACCGCCGTCAACCTCTTCTGGGGCATCGACGAGATGCGCAACCTCTACAACGACCTCGCCGCCGAAGAACACCCCGATCCCCGAGATCAAGGCCGCCGTAGTAGCCAAAGCCCGCCGCATGTACGACGAAGACATCGCCGCCTGCAAGCCGATGGGAGCCCACGGCGCAGCCCTCCTCCCGCAGGAAGGCACCGTCCTCACCCACTGCAACGCCGGAGCCCTCGCCACCTGCGGCTACGGCACCGCCCTCGGAGTCATCCGCGCCGCCGTCGAAGCGCGGCCACAAGATCGACGTCTTCGCCGACGAGACCCGCCCCTTCCTGCAGGGCGCCCGCCTCACCGCCTGGGAGCTCATGAACGACAACATCCCCACCACCGTCCTCTGCGACAACATGGCCGGCCCACCTCATGCCCAGGGCCGATCCAGGCCGTCATCGTCGGCGCCGACCGCATCGCCGCCAACGGCGACACCGCCAACAAGATCGGCACCTACTCGCGTCGCCATCCTCGCCAAAGAGCACGGCATCCCCTTCTACGTCGCCGCCCCGCTCTCCACCATCGACCTCGACACCCCCGACGGCGACGCTCATCCCCATCGAGCAGCGCTCCGCCACCGAAGTCACCCACTCCAACGGCAAGCAGATGACTCCCAACGGCGCCGCCATCGAGAACCCCGCCTTCGACGTCACCCCCGCCAAGTACATCACCGCCATCATCACCGAGCGCGGCGTCCTCCGCGCCCCCTTCACCGAATCCATCCGCGCCATGGCCAGCCAGCAGGAGCTCGCAACCGCATAGATCATCTTCTGGGCAGGTGTCTCCAGCTAGGTTGATCTAAACTGATTCCGGCTAGCTGGAGACCCCATGCCTCGTCTCGTATCATCACTGATCATCCTCACCCTCGCCATTCCCGCTCTTATCCCAATCGGCGCCTGATAAACAACCACGCAACCGCCCGACTCTGCGCACCGCAACAAAACTAGTCGTAGTCGACGTCGTCGTCACCGACCAGAACACCATCCCGTCCACAACCTCAAGCACAGCGACTTCATCCTGCACGAAGACAACGTCTCGCAGTCGATAAGTCCTTCGAGGAGCACATCCCGTCACCTATCCAGAGCAGCGAAACCTAAGCCGCATGCCCGCGCTGCCGCCCGGCGTCTTCACCAACATCACCCCACCCCCGCCACAGCGACCTATCAACATCCTCCTGCTCGATACACTCAACACCCCAATGACGGACCAGGTCACGTCTCCGGCTACAGCTACTGGACTTCCTGAAGAATGCGAAGCCCGGGAACGCGCATCGCCATCTTCGGTCTCACCACCCGTCTCACTCTCATGCAGGGCTTCACCGACGATCCCGAAATTCTCAAAGCCGTCATCAGCAAAAACAACCAAAGTCTTCCCCCTGCTCCAGGACCCCGTCGGCATCGGTGGCAGTCAATCCAATATGTCGGAGGACATTCTCGGAGGCCGCAGAACACATTCCATGGGTCCCGCAATCAGACGGCCGCTGCAAAACGCTGCAGCAGTTCGAGGCCACGAACACCGTCATCTCAACCACCAGTCGCGCCAAATACACGCTCGACGCAATGAACCTCTCGCCCGCTATCTGGTCTGGCCATACCCGGCCGCAAAAATCTCATCTGGTTCTCCGGCTCGTTCCCCATCAACATCCTCCCCGATCCCGGCTTACACCGGCCACAATCCTTTCGCCCCGTTCTCCATCGTCGCCTCCTCCGACGACGAGTTTCGCGAGACGACGGACATGCTCTCCCGCAGCAGGTCGCCGTCTATCCCGTCGACGCTCGCGGCGTTACTGTCATGCCCACCACCTAACGCGGCCGAGTCCAACTCATCTACGCGTCGGAAAGTCCAACGCCCAGGCAACAGCCGACGACCAACTTCATCCAGCAGACCTCCGACGAGCACTCCACCATGCGTCGAGATGGCCTACCAGACCGGCGGCCACGCCTTTATCGACACCAACGGCCTTACCCAAGCCGTCGCCACTGCCATCGCAGACGGCTCCAGCTACTACACCATCACCTACACCCCAACCGAACCAACTGGAACGGCAACGTTCCGCAAGATCCAGGTCCAGCTCCAGCAGCAGGGTCTCGACCTCACTTACCGTCGCGGCTACTACGCCAACGACCCCGACGCACCCGCCAAGCGCCAAACCCACAGCAGCTCCGCGAACCCGCACCAAAGGCATCCGCGCCTCACCACCACCAGACCCATGCGCACCGCCATGATGCGAGGCAGCCCGACCCCACGCAAATTATCTTCAAGGCGCGCATCGTCCCTGCCGACCACTCGTCTACCGAAAACACCCTCGCTCCCGGCAACCAGGCGAATCCACAAACCCTCAACGGCCCCTATCGCCGCTACATCATCGACATCGCCGCCGACCCACGCTCCATCGCCTTCACCATCTCCCCCGACAGCTCCCACCACGGCTCGATCGAGCTCGTCACCTTCGTCTACGACCAGGACGGCACACTCATCAACACCGTGGCGACACCATCCAGACCGATCTCACCCCCGCCGTCTACGCAAAGTATCCGCAAGGCGGCATTCCGCTCCAGCAGGAGATCAGCGTTCCCGCCAAAGGCACCTACTTCCTCCGCATCGGCGTCCACGATCTCACCAGCGATCGCCTCGGTGCCATCGAAGTCCCCGTCGCACCGTCAGCCCGTCAGCCGACACCCTGCCTAGCGCCAAGCACAGCCGCCTATCCGAATACGGCACTCTCACCCTACACTGATTCGACGGTCGCACTCCCTTGACGCACCACCGCACTTCTCGATCTTCGCAGCCATTCTCTTCTTCGCGGAAGTCTGCTCGTCTTGTCAGTCTCGTCGCCTCCACTTCTCCTCTCCGGCTTTCCCAACAACCGCGCCACCCCCCTCCTCCTCTTCCCCGCCATCTCGCCGCCTCGGCACCATCGACACCATCCGCTGCATGCAACGCCGCTGGAATTTCTACCACGGCGGCGTCATTCTCTGCATCTACATGGACCTCATGGCCCTCGGCATGATCCTCTTCTTCCTCCTCTATCCCTATATCACATGCTCACACCTGGCCGTTAATCTATCTCCTCGTCCTCAAGCCACGCTCCGCGATATAATCCATCCACAACGGACAACCACTTTTCTATCATCTGGAGATTCCATGCTCAAAGGATTTCGCGACTTCATCCTCCGCGGCAACGTAATGGATCTCGCCGTCGCCGTCATCATCGGCGCAGCCTTCACCGCCATCGTCAACTCGGTCGTCAAGGACATCATCAATCCGCTGCATCGCTGCCTTCATCGGCAAGCCGAACTTCGACTACCTCGTCCTGCACGTCAACGGCGGGAGCATCACCTACGGCACCTTCCTCAACGCCGTCATCATCTTTCCTCCTGATGGCCGCCGTCGTCTACTTCTTCCTCGTCCTGCCCACCAATACTCTCATGAGCCCGCTCAAGGCCCGCGAAGCCGTCGCCACCAAGGCCTGCCCCCAGTGCCTCAGCGACATTCCCCTCGCCGCCACCCGCTGCAAGTTCTGCGGCCAACCCGTCTAGCCTTCACGGTACCAAAACAGCCGAAGTTTGCCTCGCCCATCCAAGCGTGGCAGATTTCGGCTTTATCGGCACTACTCCGTGCGACTCTGCCAGAATCCGCAGCATTTTATCTCCTTCCATACCCTTCGTACTCGGCCCCTGAAATCCCTGTTTCCGTTATCCTGTCGCAATCCTCCTTAGGAGTTCCTTGGCTCACAACCGCAGCGTCCTCTTCGCCGCATTTCTCTTCTCCGTCGCTCCACCTGCAGCTCTCATCGCGCAGTCTCCGGCACCTCCAACCGCCGTCTTCGGCTACCGCGACTTCACCCAGCAGGCCCGCTGGGACGCCGCCTTCCTCGCTGTGCCCGACGCCGCCCTCGCCGGCCAGCATCTCAAAATCCTCACCGCCGCGCCCCACTGGGCCAGTTCCCCCGAGGACTACGCAACCGCCCACTACGTCGCCGCCAAATTCAAAGCCGCCGGCCTCCAGACCGAGATCGTCCCCTACAAAGTCCTGCTCAACAAGCCCGTCAGCATCCTCATCGAAGCCTTCGACGCCCAGGGCAAAAAGCTCATGTCCGGCCCCACCCGCGAGCACGTCGATCCCAACGACGACGGCGGCGACCCCTTCCAGGACGACCCTCGCATCCTCCCCGCCTTCAACGGCTCCTCACCCTCCGGCGACGTCACCGCCGAGGTCGTCTACGCCAACTACGGCACCCTCGCCGACTTCAAATACCTCGCCGGCCACACATCTCCGTCAAAGGCAAGATCGTCCTCGTCCGCTACGGCAGAACTTCCGCGGCGTCAAGGTCTACATCGCCCAGCAGTACGGAGCCAGCGGCGTCCTCATCTACTCCGACCCCGCCGACGACGGCTACTTCCGCGGCGACACCTATCCCAAGGGCCCCTACCGCCCGGACTCCGCCGTCCAGCGCGGCTCCGTGCAGTTCCTCCCCATCTATCCCGGCGATCCCGAGACCCCCGGCATCGCCTCCACGCCCGACCTCCCCGACTCCAAACGCATCCCGCTCAATAAACTCCAGGCCGACCAGCCCAGCATCCCCGTCAATCCGCTCTCCTACGGCGACGCCGCCCCCATCCTCAGAGCCCTCGCCGGCCCCAACTGCCCCGCGCGACTGGCAAGGCGCGCTTCCCTTCGCCTATCACATCGGCGGCACCTCCGGCAGCGGCAGAGTCACCGTCCACATGCGACTCCAGCAGGACTACGCCCTCCGCACCATCTGGGACGTCATCGGACGCATCCCCGGCACCGACCCCGCGCAGAAAAATGACCTCGTCATCGCCGGCAACCATCGCGACGCCTGGGTCTACGGCGCCGTCGATCCCTCCAGCGGCACCGCCGCCATGCTCGAGACCGTCCACGGCCTCGGCGACCTCCTCAAGCAGGGCTGGCAGCCCCATCGCACCATCGTCATCGCCAGTTGGGACGCCGAAGAAGAAGGCCTCATCGGCTCCACCGAATGGGCCGAGCAGCACGCCAGCCATGCTCACCCACGCCGTCGCCTACTTCAACACCGACGTCGCCGTCTCCGGCCCCAACTTCACCGCCGCCGCCGTTCCCTCGCTCAAGCAGTTCGTCCGCGAGGTCACCCGCGAGGTCCCCAGCCCCGCCGGCGGCACCGTCTACGACCAGTGGAAACTCGCCCAGGACACCGACGCCACCCGCCACAGAAACGTACCGCCAGCGAAACCCCGCGCCGCGATCGCTCCCGTGTCGACAACGACCTCCAGGTCGGCGACCTCGGCTCCGGCTCCGACTACACTCCCTTCTTCCAGCACCTCGGCATTCCCTCCACCGACATCGGCTCCGAAGGCCCCTACGGCGTCTACCACTCCGTCTTCGACAACTTCAACTGGTTCATCCGCAACGCCGACCCCACCTTCGTCTACGAGCAGCAGCAGGCCCGCGTCTTCGGTCTCGAGATCCTCCACATGGCCGACGCCGACGTCCTCCCCTACGACTACCAGCTCTACGGCCACGAGATCGCCTCCTACATCGCCAGCCGCCCAGCGACACGCGCCACCGCGGCCAAACTCATCTTGACTTCTCCCCCGCCCCGCCGCCTCCCAGCGCTTCGCGGCCGCCGGCACCGCCATCCGTGCCCGCCAGATCGATCCTCCCGCCAACGCCAGCCGCCCTCAACGACGCCCTGCGCTCCGCCGAAGACGCCTTTCTCAACCCCGACGGCCTCCCCAAGCGTCCCTGGTACAAGCACCCCATCTACGCCCCCGGCGAGTTCACCGGCTACGCCGCCGTCGTCATCCCGGGCGTCAACGAGGCCATCGAACTCACCGACGCCGCGCGCGCCCAGGCCCAACTCGCTGCCCTCACCGCCGCCCTCAACCGCGCCGCCGCCATCCTCGAATCCGCCGCCAAATAGTCAGTCTCCGACCGAATTTCCACACCGCGACCAATGCCATACAACTTTCGTTCGGCCCCTCTTGGCCCAAGTGTTATGTTCTCCAGACAACACCCGGCGCATGATTGCTCTAAAGGCAGCTCAATGCCTCTTCAAGGAGCGATTCCAATGGTCCATGATCTCGTTCTCGCTGCAATATTTCTCACTATGTTGATTTCACCTGCTCTCATCGCAATGCGCTCTGGCCGTGAGGAGAAGGACAACGCCTAAACTGGACGTCGCCCTGGTCCATCGGTGGAAGCTCCTGCTGCATGCCGCATCCGCATCACCTTTTGGTGCGAGTCGCCGGCATGACCTTCAACTTCAGCCTCCTCCCCAACGAAAAACACGCTAACCTCGGATCCAGATACTATCCATCAATCCCTCTGGATAACCAGCCCTCCCAAATCCGCATTCTGCCGCCAACCCCGGCCAACACCTAATCCAAACAAGTAACCCCCAACACCAAGGCCGCTCCCAAAAAGGAAGCGGCCTTTGACTTCGATCCGATCGCATGCCTTGAGGGTACCCCCCAAAAAAATGTGCAAAGTCTTCAATGTAGATGACTTACGGTTGGACCTCATTTCTACCCTGCCTGGTAAAGTCTCTGGATTCAGGGGTTTGGCTGATTTGGATGTTGCAAAGTCTTGATTTCAATACGATTTAGTGGAATGCATGCTCGGACAAGGTATTCGGTTAAGTTAAATAGGGAACGCCCCGGTTTTGGCCGGGGCGTTCTTTTTATCTCTGCATTAATTATAGCCGAGTGAACGAAACTAAGACGCAGTGGAGGGATGGTTTTTTTCGGATGATAAGGTGTTGTTTTTGTTTGGCATGCGCGTGAGTTGCGCATCGGTTCCGGCGGAAGGGGCTTGACAACAAAGCTGGGCTCCAGCGACACCAAAGGAGGGATGGATAATGCGGGAGAAGTTCATAACAGCTTCTAGCTTCTCAGCGCCATCTGCTCCGTAACAATCTGCGTCAAATCCGGCTTCACCAGCCCATGCTCCTTCGCATTGAACTCGTCCACCTTGCTCGACCAGTTCATGCTGCAGAACTTCGGCCCGCACATGCTGCAGAACGCCGCTTCCTTGTAGTAGTCATCCGGCAGCGTCTCATCGTGCATCCCCCGCGCTGTATCCGGATCGAGCGACAGCGCAAACTGCTTGTCCCAATCGAACGTGTACCGGGCATAAGAAATCGCATCGTCCCGATCCCGCGCGCCCGGACGATGCCGCGCAACATCCGCCGCATGCGCAGCAATCTTGTACGCGATAATCCCGTCCTTCACGTCCTTCTCGTTCGGCAGCCCCAGATGCTCCTTCGGGGTCACATAGCAGAGCATCGCCGCGCCATGCCATCCAATCATTGCCGCGCCAATCGCACTCGTAATGTGGTCATATCCCGGAGCGATGTCCGTCACCAGCGGCCCCAGCACATAGAACGGAGCCCCATCGCACAGCTCCACTTCCTTATCCACTTGCAGCTTGATCTGGTCCATCGGAATATGCCCCGGCCCTTCGATCATCACCTGCACATCGCTCTTCCACGCCACGCGCGTCAACTCACCCAGCGTCTTCAACTCCGCAAACTGAGCCTCGTCGCTCGCGTCCGCCAGACAACCCGGCCGCAGCCCATCCCCCAGCGAATAGCTCACATCGTACTTCGCCATCACCTTCGTAATGCGGTCGAAATTCTCATACAGAAAATTCTGCTTATGATTCGAAGTCATCCACTGCGCCAGAATCGCTCCGCCGCGGCTCACAATCCCTGTAATCCGCTTCGCCACCATCGGCACATATTGAATCAGCACGCCCGCATGGATCGTAAAGTAGTCCACACCCTGCTGCGCCTGCTCCTCGATCACCTCGAGATACAAATCGATATTCAAATCCTCAACCCGCTTCACCCGGCTCAGCGCCTCATACAAAGGCACCGTCCCGATCGGCACCGGCGAATGCCGCAGAATCTGCTCCCGGATCATCGGAATATCCCCACCCGTCGAAAGATCCATCACCGTATCCGCGCCAAAATGCACAGCCGTATGCAGCTTCCGCAGCTCCTCATCCACATTGGACACGATCGCCGAGTTCCCGATATTCGCATTGATCTTGCACAGCGACTCCACTCCAATCGCCATCGGCTCCAGCTCCGGGTGGTTGATATTCGCCGGAATAATCATCGTTCCCTTGGCGATCTCGCTCCGCACCAGCTCCGCCGAAATCTTCTCCTTCTGCGCCACGAACGCCATCTCTTCCGTAATCAGACCCTTGCGCGCAAAGTGCATCTGCGACATGTTCCAGTCGCCCGTCCGCTCTGCCTCAGCCTTGCGCTTGACGATCCACTCTGCCCGTCCCACCGGCACCTTGTACCCGTTGCCGTTCGAAGCTACGCCGTTTCCGTTTCCGCTCATAATGCCTCCCACGCCTGTTGCCATGTTATCGAGTAAGTATACGATGCAAGCACCCACACCCGTGGCTCCGCACAAAGCCCGGAAGATCATAGCTCTTTTGATCGAACGCGGATAAGTCTCGACGATCGGCCGAACCGTCAATTCTCCGTCGGCTTCTCCTCGATATGATCGATCACCAGCACCGGCACCGGACGCTTCTCCTTCTCCAGCTTCAACCCAAGCTGCTTGTTCACAGCGTCGAAGAACGACAGAGCCCCGTTCGGCTCTGACGCCGTACCGCTCGCCGCCTGCATCTCCGCCACCCGCAGGACTGCCGCCACCCCTTCACCAGATCGGCGGAACTAAAACTCAACGTAAAGTCCCACCCTCCCTTTAGCCCAGTCCCATCCTTCACCGGGCTGTAAATAAACCCCGCTGCCTGCCGTTGAAACTCTTCGCCCATCTGTGCCGTAGTCATGTTCTGGCAAGTAATCAGCCGATTCAGCACCGGGCTCGCGATCCTGGGATCTTTCCATCTGGCCCAGGCCCTTCAGCACACTTCGTACGGCTCAGTCGGGTCCGCCTTCTTCAACTTCGGATTCACCGCAATCAACGTATACGCAGTCACAGGCCGGTCCTCCATGTGCACCTTCATCTGGAACCGCTCGATCAGCAGCGCCTGCAGCATCTGCGCGCAGGTCTTCAATATCGATCGGCGGCCTGGCTGGCCCTGCATTTGTCAAAGCCTCGCTCGAAACCTTCGCCAGAATGTCGAACTTATCCGAATCCAGCCACTTCGGCGCGCCCACCAGCATCTCGCTATCGTTCTGATTTAGGTCCCACGCAAACGCCAATCAGTATCTTCAGCGGGACACCTCGCAGATCGATCTGGCCACCACGGATTCCGCTTCCTCCAGGCTTCGCATTCGGATCGCTCGGCTTGATCGTCGCTACCTCAAACTGCGCCGGTGGCGGCGTAGGCAGAACCTTCTCCAGATCAGGCCGATTCGCAGTCGGCTTCTCATTCACGCTGTCCACAATCATCACCGGTCTCGGTGCCGTCTGCAGATCCAGCTTCAGCCCCAGCTGCTTGTTCATCGCATCGAAGATCGAGATGCCATCGGCACCCTGCTTTCTGCAGCAGTTGCGACTGGGCTCCACTTGAATTCGAAGTCCCACCCTCCTTTCAACCCGGTCGAGTCCACCACGGGTTTGGTCAGGTATCCTCCGGCAAACCGGTGAAGCACATCCGCAAACGTCTCCATCGTCATGTTGTGGCACTTAACAACGATGTAAAACGTACTACCGGGAGCAGGGTTCTGCGGCTGAGTCTGCGGGGTACACGTAGCATCGCCCACACCATCCGACTCCGTCATCTTCGGCTTGCTGCCCGGTGGCACCGTCAGCACATACGCCGGCATCGGCACGCTCCCCGTATGCGTCACCAGGTTGAATCGCTCCTTCAGCAACGATCGCAGCATCAGCTTCAGCGCCGTCTGCGTCGTCTTTGCAGGGGCCTTGGCGGCGATATCAAACCGGTCGGTCTCCAGCCAGCTCGGTCCTCCCTGCACATTGTCCTTGTCAAGACCATAAGCCGTGGAGATCAGGTCCAACATGGTCGCCTGCTGAAACACATAACGTTCCCCATGCAGACTACCTCCACTTGTGAAGGGAAACTTGCGAGGCGGACTCACATGCACATCCGCGATCTCAAATGAGAGCGGAGCAGCCGGACAGCGGTCGAACTCGTTGCAACGTGGCGAGCGGTCGATCTGAGCAAACACCGACCGGAAAAAATGGCGAGAAACGTCAACGCCCGCAAATGCCCGCATCATCATTCGGAACCTCGATTGGATGTAAGACTAAACGAATTCCGGCGCGGAGCAAATTCGAAAATGTAGAAAGCTATATACTATCTTCTAATGGATTATCCGTCAGGCAACAAAAGTTTTGCCTTGCGGTCACTATATCGCAGCCAACCCTCTCCACGACCCCGCATCCTACCAACTAGAACGCAGCAAGACCGTGAGTATCGCCGGCTGGAACGTTCGCCGCTCTACCTAAATTCAAGCATGCCCACACACGGCGCAATCCGCGTGGCGAGAGATCGCGTTTCAATCAAAAGGAGAACCACACCATGAAGTTATTTTCCGCGAATATCGAAGACCTCCGCAGCCTCTACATCGATAATCTACAGAAAGCCCTCGACATGGAGGAGAAGATCATCAAGGCTCTTCCCGATCTGATTGAAAAATCAAACGACCCCGCTCTTGCCGAGGCCTTCCGCAACCATCTGCAGGAGACCGAAGTGTCACGTGATGAAAGTCGAAACCCTCCTGCGCAATGCTACCGGCGACGCCTCTACAGTCACCTGTAAGGTCATCGGCGCGCTCACCACCGAAGCCTCCGACGCGATCAAAGACGTCACCGAGCCTTCCGTCCGCGACGTCGCGATCATCGGAGCAGCCCAGCAGGTCGAACATCACGAGATCGCCGTCTACGGCACCCTCCGCACTTGGGCCGAACTCCTCGGCCTCGAAGATGATACCGACATCCTCGAAAGCATCCTTCAGGAAGAGAAGAACGCCGATGAGACCCTGAGTGACCTATCCGACGGGATCAACACGTCCGCCGAAACCGTCAAAATCGAAGCGCCTCGCTAGGTGCGAAGCCGAACCTAAATGCGAAGTGGGGGCACCGGTCCGGTGGATTGCAGCACGCTTCCGGCAGATTCAGTTGAGGTTGAGGTGGAGGCGGTAGGAGGTGTAGCTGAGTATCTCGTGGAAGTAGCGCATCGCGAGGTCGTAGTTGTTGATGTGGCCCAGGGCGGGGCGGGGTGAGGTGTAGACGTCGAGGCCGGCGTCTTCGCAGAGCTCGCGGATGCGGAAGAGGTGGGTTCCGTCGGAGACGACGACGATGTGGTGGAGGTTGTTTTCGCGGGCGATCTGGGCGAGGCGGCGGACCTGCTGCTCGGTGTCGGTGGAGGGGGTTTCGGCGATGATGTTGGCGAGGGGAACTCCGTTGGCGAGGAGGTAGTCGCGGCCGACGCCGCCTTCGGTGTTGCCGGAGTCTTTGTCGGTGCCGCCGCCGAGGGTGATGATGAGCGGGCGCGATCTGCTTGTGGTAGAGATCGACGGCGTGATCGAGGCGGGCGTGGAGTACGGGAGACGGGTGGCCGGAGTACTCTGCGGCACCGAAGACGGCGATGGCGTCGGCGGACTGCGCTTCATCGTTGCGGGCTACGGAATCGATCTGCTGATAGACCCAGACGACCCAGCCGGCCGCTACTAACAGAAAAAGCACCAGGAGGAAGCGGAGCAGGGTGCGCCAGAAGGAAGGGCGTGGTTTCTGCCGGAGAGTGGAGGCGGGAGAGGTCATCGTACCGAGAGCTGAGTTTACAGTATCGCGGCTGCGGTGGGGGAACAAGCTGCTGAATTAATAGGGGGTAGGGGGTGGGTTTGCTTAGGAGCGTTGGAGCGTCAGGGCTATCTCGTGGGTGGGGATGGCGCCTTCGCGGAGGATCATCCAGGAGTTGCCGCCGCCGGAGAGGTCGACGATGGTGGTGGCGAGGGAGCCGGCGGTGGGGCCTCCGTCGACGATGAGGGGGATCTTGTCGCCGAGCTGGTCTGGACGTCGTTGGCGTAGGTGCATTCGGGGAGGCCGCTGAGGTTGGCGGAGGTGGCGGTGATGGGCAGGCCGAGGCGGCGACTACGGCGCGGGAGATGGGGGCCTCGGGGACGCGGAGGGCGACGTTGCCGGTGTTGGCGGTGACGCGGAGGGGGAGCTTGCCGCCGGCTTTGACGATGATGGTGAGGGGGCCGGGCCAGAACTTTTCGGCGAGGCGGTCGAAGGCGGTGTCGATCTCGCGGGCGAGCTCGTAGGCCTGGGCGACCTCGGCGATGAGGAGCGAGAGGGGCTTGTGGCGGGCGCGGGTTTTGATGTCGTAGATGCGGTCGACGGCGCGGAGATTGACGGGGTCGACGGCGAGGCCGTAGAAGGTGTCGGTGGGGAGGGCGACGACGTTGCCGGCGTTGAGGCTGTTGACGACGCGGCGGATGTGCTGGGGTTCGGGCTCGTCGGGGTGGATACGGAGGATCTCGGCCGTCAAATCCTGACTCCTGTCGGTGCTGTGGGAGGGTACCCCCTCCCCCTACTTATTGCGCAAAGTCTTCAAACGATGGTGCTTAAGTCCGGACTTCGGTATTGCTGAGGTTCCGATTCCGGGCAAAGTCTTCAGGGCAAAGAGGTTGACCCTATCACGGGACGCACTTTGTTTTGAAGCCCCGCATCATTCTAGCGGAAGGTGCGGAGAAATATGGGAGGTAAGATTCTGGGATGGGCGAGGATGTGATTTCGAGCCGGGCGAATGCGCGGGTGAAGCAGTTGCGGGGGGCGTTTGGGGGGCAGGCGCGGCTGAGCGGCGGGATGGTGGCGATTGAGGGGGAGCACCTGCTGGAGGAGGCTCTGCGGAGTGGGATGGTTTTGAAGACGGTGTTTGTGGCGGAGGGGCGGGAGGTGCCGGCGATGGTGCCGCGGGGGGTGGAGTTGCTGCGGCTGACGGATGAGGTGTTTGGGTCGGTGGTGGAGACGCAGTCGCCGCAGGGGGTGGCGGCGCTGCTGGTGCCTCCGGTGCGTCGGATGGAGGATGTGCTGCGGGGGGTGCCGTTGATTTTGATTGCGGCGGGGTTGCAGGATCCGGGGAACCTGGGGACGCTGGTGCGGTCGGCGGAGGCGTTTGGGGCTACGGGGGTGGTGACGACGCCGGGGACGGTGAGTGCGTGGAACCAGAAGGCTCTGCGGGCTAGTGTGGGGAGTTTGTTTCGGGTGCCGGTGGTTTCGGCTGCTGCAGCTGAGGTTGCGGGGTTGAAGGCGGCGGGGAGTTCGGTTGCTGGCGGCGGTTGGGCGGGGAATGCGGTGGCGGTGAAGGATGGAGATTTTGGTGGGGCCTGTGCGGTGATGATTGGGAATGAGGGGGCTGGGTTGGGGGCGGAGTGGATGGCGATGGCGGATGGGCGGGTGACGATTCCCTGCCCTGGGCCGGTGGAGAGTTTGAATGCGGCGATGGCTGGGAGTTTGTTGTTGTATGAGGCTAGCCGGCAGCGGGACTTAGCAAGGAAATGATATGACATCTTTGAAGCACGACAAAACTACAGCCTCGGATGTCTTTTTACTTAAAGCCGATCAATATGAGAATGCGGGCGATTTCAAAAGTGCCTTCAAATGTCTCTTAGCAGGCGCACAATTCGGAGACACAGGCTGTCAGATCAATCTCGGCAACTACTACGCAGCGGGAAAGGGCGTGAGAAAAAATGCTGAGGAGGCTGCCCGCTGGTACAAAAAAGTTTACAAGGCAGGATCGAGGGCAGCTGCAACAAATCTCGCTATCAATCGTAGGAACGCTGGCAGGACAGGGGCAACCATGATCTGGTTCAAGAAGCAATCGCAATGGATGATGGAGAAGCCTATATCGAACTGGCGAAGATATATAGGCAAGAAAAGACAAGAAGAAAGAAGCTGTGGCTCTCCTCAAACAAGCCCTACTAATCGATCCGGATCACATCACTGAATATTCGAGAGAAGTGGCTATCTCTCTATTGCAGGAGATGGACGCATCGAACGGTGATGTGGCGCGGTCATCTAAGCAGAAGCAAAGGCGAAATACGGGGGTCTCTCCACTCCGCTTCGCTCCGG
The DNA here is from genome assembly GCA_963797415.1 of uncultured Acidobacteriaceae bacterium. Taxonomy (GTDB): domain Bacteria; phylum Acidobacteriota; class Terriglobia; order Terriglobales; family Acidobacteriaceae; genus Edaphobacter. Next base: position 88,336 of record CAWCPB010000003.1, on the reverse strand, counting down.
TCGAGATGACGGGATATTGAGTTCGGCGAAGAAGGCGCAGCGGAGGCGAGATGAGTTTGTTCGAGACGGATCGCCGATGAGCGGCGGCTGCGGGTGGCAGGTGCGGCAGACTCCGCTGGCGGAGAGGATGCGGCCGCGCACGCTGGAGGAGTTTACGGGGCAGGAGCATCTGCTGGGGGCGGGTAAGCCGCTGCGGCTGGCGATCGAGGGGGATGATCCGGCTTCGATGATCTTCTGGGGGCCTCCGGGGACGGGGAAGACTACGCTGGCGAAGATTATTGCGCAGGTGACGCAGGCTAGTTTTATCGAGTTCTCGGCGGTGATTTCGGGGATCAAAGAGATCAAGCAGGTGATGGTGGAGGCGGAGAAGGCGGCGGAGTTTGGGTCGCGCACGATTCTTGTTTGTGGATGAGATTCACCGGTTTAACAAGGCGCAGCAGGATGCGTTTCTGCCTTATGTGGAGCGGGGGACGATTCGGCTGATTGGGGCTACGACGGAGAATCCTTCGTTTGAGATTAATGCGGCGCTGTTGTCGCGGTGCAGGGTTTATACGCTGCTGGCGCTGACGGAGGAGCAGGTGGTTGGGCTGCTGCGGCGGGCGCTTGACGGATGCGGAGCGGGGGTTGGGGGCGCTGCATGTTGCGGCGGAGGATGAGGCGCTGGAGACGATTGCTTCTTATTCGAGCGGCGATGCGCGGAATGCGCTGAATGCGCTGGAGGTGGCGGCGAAGCTGGCGGTGTCGCGGAAGAAGGCGATTACGAAGGCGCTGGCGGCGGAGGCGCTGCAGCGGCGGGTGCTGCTGTATGACAAGAAGGGCGAGCAGCACTACGACATTATTTCGGCGCTGCATAAGAGCGTGCGGAACTCGGATGCGGATGCGGCGCTGTATTGGCTGGGGCGGATGCTGGAGGCGGGTGAAGACCCGATGTATGTTGCGCGGCGGGTGGTGCGGATGGCGGTGGAGGATATTGGGCTGGCGGCTCCGGAGGCGCTGAATCTTTGTTTGAGCGCGAAGGATGCGATGCATTTTCTGGGGCATCCGGAGGGTGAGCTGGCGTTGGCGCAGGCGGTGGTTTATCTGGCGCTGGCTCCGAAGTCGAATGCGGTTTATACGGCTTATGGCGCGGTGAAGGCGGATATCGAGGCTACGGCTGCGGAGCCGGTGCCGCTGCATTTGCGGAATGCTCCTACGAAGCTGATGAAGGAGCTGGACTACGGGCAGGGACTATCAGTACGCGCATGATGTGGAGGGGCGCGTGGCGGATATGGAGTGTCTGCCGACTTCGCTGGCTGGGCGGCGGTATTACGTGCCTACGGGTGAGGGGCGGGAGAAGTTGCTGGGGCAACGGATGGATGAGATTGCGCGGATTAAAACAGAAAAGAAGGTTACAAAAGGATAGAGGCGCCATAACGATGTCCCCCACCTTAGCGCGATGAAACTGCGCGAAGATGGGGCACCCGGTTTGGTGGCGCTACGAAGTGAGTACGCCCACGATAACCGCGCTTGCGGCGCGGTGATCATGGGGCACCCAATTAGTTGGCGTACTTGACGGAGCAGCCGTAGGGGCGGGTGGCGGCGGTGGGGACGGGTTTGCCGGCCAGGGCTGCGTTGAGGGCGTCGTTGAGGTAGTTGTTGGCGCCTTTCAGGCTGGCTGGATCGGGGGTTGGCTGGTCGTCGATTGCTCCCTGGTAGATGATCTTGCCGGTGGGGTCGATGACGAACATGTGCGGGGTGGTCTTGGCCTGGTAGAGGCGGGCGATGGTGCTGGTGGGGTCAAGGATAGCGGCGGTGGGAGCGGCGTGCATTTTTTGAAGATATTCGTTTTCCTCAGCCGGGGTGACGTAGCCCTGCTGGCCGGGAGGGGAGGAGATGATGGAGAGCCAGACGATGCCTTTGGCGGTCCACTGTTTCTGGAGGGCTTCCATGTTGCCGCTGCGGTAGTGCTTCTGCTCGTAGGGGCAGCCCTGGTTGGCCCACTCGAGTACGACGTATTTGCCGCGGTACTGAGAGAGGGTGTGCTGGGCTCCGGTGGAGTCTTTGCCGGTGAAGTCGGGGGCCGTGCTGCCGGGAGGAAGGGCCGCGGCTGGAAGGGTGAGGGCGGTGAGGATGAGCGTGAAAGATAGGAGTTTGCGGTAGGGCTTGCGCTGGGACATGAGTGCACCTCCACAACTGTTGTTGAGGGAATTTTGCTACTCCTTCAGGACGAAATGCAACTGGGCTGGTGGCAAAAATCTTGCAGGAATTCAACTGGTTGTGAGCTATGCCGAGTGCCGGTATTGTGTTCTGTCCTGACAGATGTCGCAGCCGTGGACGTGTCGCCACAGTTGCTTACTTGTGTTGAATTGTTCGCTGCGAGTGGTTTGCTCCAGGACGCTACCGACAGGACGCTTCTTAAGCAGATCTACAGTGGCATTGGCATGAACCGTTTTCGCCAGGAGAGCTTTTCCCATAGAGCAATCTGAGATGCACATGGTCTGCCTCACACGGAAAAATTATGACTGGATATTAGATCAGCTTCTGCCAGAATTCAATCGGGTATGCGACACAAAAATGAGAATTTTATAGCAATTTGATTAGGTATCTATGGATAGCAGTCGTTCCAAAGGACTTCCATCCAATGGACTGCGCTGAAGTTTTTTGTGGGAGCCGACTTATGGCTGATTGTAGTAGCCGGTGAGACTGCGTGCGGTGAGGCTCGTCAAGGACATCTTTCTTGCTTCGGCGGCGTTGCGCTGGCTAGAATGAGGCACCGGGATTTCATGCGGTAGAGGCTGGCGTTTTGTACTGCCAGTGGCTGCCATTCTTTCGAAGAAATCTGAACAACTTCGATTCCACCGTCGTGCGGTGACGCGCTGTGCTGCCGTACGCTTTGCTGATCGTTCAAAAGGACTTCCATCTACTATGCGCTTTTGTGTGGCCGCTTCCCTTGCCTGCTTTGCCGTCGCTTCACCGTTTGCCTTTGCGCCGTTTGCTTTCACTCAGAGTCAGGGTGCGCAGGATAAGTTGGTTCACTTGAATCAGATTCAGGTGATTGGGACGCACAACAGCTACAACATGGGATTTGCTCCGAGCGAGGGGAAGTACGTTGCGGAGCACTATGCGAGGACCTACCACGGGGTCGAGTACCACCATCAGTCGCTGCCGCAGCAGCTTGATGGCGGGGCTCGGCAGTTGGAGTTGGATATTGTGCAGGACCCGAAGGGCGGGCGGTTTGCGCATCCGAAGATCGTTGATTTGACGAAGCAGGCGGGGCTGCCGGCCGATCCGGATTTTGATCCGACGCATGAGTTCGATAAGCCGGGGTTCAAGGTGATTCATCTGGGCGATTTGAATCAGCGGAGCAGTTGCCAGCGCTTTGTGACTTGCTTGCAGGATATTCGGGGATGGTCGAAGGCGCATCCGAAGCATGTTCCGATTTTTCTGTTGATTGAGGACAAGCAGGGACGGATCAGCCAGTTGCCGGGAGCGGTGACGGCAGAGCCGTGGACGGCGGAGACGTTCGATGCGCTGGATAAAGAGATACTTTCGGTGTTTCCGAAGAAGGAGTTGATTACGCCGGACTCGGTGCGGGGCAAGTATCCGACGCTGGAGGCTGCGGTGCTGGCGGGACAGTGGCCTACGCTGGCGAAGTCGCGGGGGAAGGTGATTTTTCTGCTGTATATCAAGAAGTCTGCGCCGATGTATCTGGCGGGTCATCCATCGCTCGCGGGGCGGGTGCTGTTCACGAACTCCGATCCGGGGCAGCCGGATGCGGCTTTTGTGGAGCGGGACAATGGTACTCCGGCGGTGATCGATCCGCTGGTGAAGAGTGGATATCTGGTGCGGACACGGTCGGACTTCAATACCGAGGCGGGACGGAATAACGATACGACTCGGCGGGACTTGTTGCTGACGAGCGGGGCGCAGATGATCAGTACGGACTTTCCGCTGTCGGAGCCTGCTCCGTGGAGTGGATATACGGTGGGGTTGCCGGGAGGGTTGCCGGCGCGGTGCAATCCGGTGAATGCTCCGGCGGGATGCAGCGATGCTCTGCTGGAGCCGGGGACGAAGAGTGGGGGTACAGCTTCGCCGGTGAATCATCCGGCTAAGTAATGGCGTGTCTCAATGGTGAAACGGAGAGGCGATCTGGTTTACATCAAGGCGAGCTGTCTTCACGCGATCTTCTGGAAAGATCTTAGAACAGACATGTTCTTTTTCGCGGGCCACTAGTTCTGTTTCATCGCTTGATGTGGCTATAGTTGCAAGACAGTTGAAACAGATGGAATCTAGCGATCCATCGAGTTTGCGTCGGTGCGGGTAAAACTCTGGCATTAAGCTGGTCATGATGGGGGTCTCGTTTTGGTTGAAGTTCAAGCACAGTCCCGCCGGGTGTTATGTCGATCGGCACACCTCAGTCTTTGTATTGTGTGATGCTCTGACTGACCGTTCGCCGATGCCTTCGGTTTGCTTTGAGCTTGCCTGGATTGGCAGCGCTGTTGTGGTTTCGATTTGTTTCATCTGCGTTTTTGGGGCCTGAGGTGACGGTTCAGGTTTTAGGCGACGATGGCGAGCATGTTGGCGTCGCGCCAGATGCGCCATTGGCCATCGGGGCCGCGACGAAGGACGGAGAGGGTGTTGCCGGCGCGTTTTACTGGTGCGCCTGCCGGCTAGCGGCGTGACGATATTTCGAGATTAGTCCAGCAGATGGCTTGATCACCGGTGACGGTGATCTCCTGCACTTCGGAGTGGCCTTCGATGGTGACTTTGCCGGCCATGGATTTTGAGCCGGCGATGAAGTCCTGGCGGTGCATGGGTGGGTTGCCGGGGGTGAGGAAGACTACATCTTCAGTCATCAGGTTGAGGATGGTGTCGAGGTCTCCGGCGCGGGAGGCCTCAAGCCATGTCTTGATGAGGGCTCTTATTTCTTGCTCAGATGTTTGTTGGGTCATGGCTGTTTGCTGGCTAACTTTTTGGTGTCCTGGGTGAGGGCGGTGAGGACGATGTCTTTGGTGAGGAGTTCGGGAAGGACGTCGGCTGGGGCGGTGTTGGGGGTTGGGTAGATGACGTAGGTGGGTACTCCGCTGCGGTTGAGGGAGGCTAGTTCTTTGGTGATCTCGGCGTCGTACTGGGTCCAGTCGGCTTTGAGGAGAGTTACGTTGGCGTCGGCGAATTTGCTGCTGGACGTCTTTGGAGCGGAGGACGAGGCGCTCGTTGACCTGGCAGCTTAGGCACCAAGCGGCGGTGAAGTCGATGAAGACGGGATGGCCGGCGGCGCGGGCGGCGTCGAGAGTCTGCTGGGAGTAGGGCTGCCAGACGAGGTTGGTGTCTTTGGGTTGGTAGAGGGGGATGGCGAGGGCTATGGCGGCCAGGACTACTGCGGCTATGGCGCTGGACCAGCGGGCAGGCCATTTGCCGAGGACCCATCCGGCTACGGCGAGGAGCAGGAAGCAGGCCAGGAGGAGCGCTACCCGGTAGATGCTTTGGCTGCCGGCGTAGAGGGATCCGTAGACGTAGGTGAGCCAGATGACGGTGGCGAAGAAGATGACTGCGGTGAGCTGCTTGAAGATCTCCATCCATGCGCCGGGGCGTGGGAGGATGCGGGTCCAGGCGGGTTGGAAGCTGAGGAGCAGGTAGGGTGTTGCGAGGCCCAGGCCCAATGCTGTGAAGACGGCGAAGGTGATGGGAGCGGGTTGGGCGAGGGCGAAGCCGATGGCTGCTCCCATGAGCGGCGCGGTGCAGGGAGTGGCGACTACGGTGGCGAGGACTCCGGTGAAGAAGCTGCCGGTGTAGCCCTGCTTTTTCGCGAGTTCGCCGCCGACGCTGGTGAGGGAGAGGCCGAGTTCGAACTGTCCGGCGAGCGAGAGGGCGAAGAAGAAGATTCCTGAGGCGAGGACGGCGAGGAAGACGGGCGACTGGAGCTGGAAGCCCCATCCGGCCTGGGTGCCGCCTGCTCGGAGGATGAGCAGGACGGCGACGATAGCCCAGAAGGAGACGAGGATGCCGAGGGTGTAGACGAGGCCGTGGCTGCGGAGGCGGCTGCGCGCTCTCGCCTGAGGACTGGACGAGGGCGAGGCCTTTGAGGAAGAGGACCGGGAAGACGCAGGGCATCAGGTTGAGGATGATGCCGCCGAGGAAGGCGAGGCCGATGGCTCCGAGGGATGTGAGGCTGCTGGCGGCGGCGGTTCCGGTGTTGGCTTTGGGGATGGTAGACGGGAATTTCGCCGGGTGTGACGGGGGCGGTGACCTCGTAGGCTACGGTGTCGGAGAGCTTGAGGACGCCGTGCATCTGCCTGGGAAGCTTGGTGAGTTCGGGGGCGCGTTGGACGCGGAGGCGGACGCCGTCGGGGAGGGGCTCGATCTGCTGGTCGGGGGCGTTGGCGATTTGCTCCTGATCGAAGGGGTAGAACTCGGCGTTGGCCTCGCGCGTGCCGGTGATGAGGGTGAAGACGAGGTCGGTCTTACCGCCGGTGATGGTGAGTTTGGCGTCAGCGGGGAGAGGCTTGGGGATGAGGTTGAGGGCTTCGCCTAGCGCGCCTGCGGGTTCGGCGGGAGGAGCGGTTGCCGGGCCGACGGTTAGGTTGAGGCCGAGGTTGGCTTTGCCGGGAATGCAGACCTCGCGGCAGACCAGCCAGCTTACCTTGGCGTCGAGGTGGACGGGGCCGGGCTTGAGTTTGGGGGATGCTTTGAGGAGGACGGGGAAGGCTACGGTGTCTTCGTAGCCGAAGTCCATGAGCGGGCCCAGCGGCAGGCGGCTGGGGGTTGGGAACTGCATGGGGCCGGCGGTGAGGCCCGTGGGGAGGGTCCAGACGATCTTGGGCGGCTCGCCGGAGTCGCCGGCGTTGATCCAGTAGACGTGCCAGTGCTCTTCGAGGGTGAGGACGAGGCCGAGCTGGAGGGTTCCGCCGGGCGCGATGGTGGGGGCGGCGGAGACGAGCTCGGCGGTGAGGTGCGTGGCCTTGACGGGGCCGGGGCCGCCGTCGCCGACCGGGGTCAGCTGGGCGTGCCCAAGCTGGGGGGCGAGACCAGGGGCGAAGAAGATGCTGGCAAACAGGACCCGGAGAATGCTGAGGCGCCGAAGGTTCATCAAGTTCAATTGTAGAGGCTGCGGGAGGCTAAGTTGTCACCAGTTTGTCCCGTGACGATGCTCGACCATGATGCAGCGGTCCATGACGACGTGGATGCCGCCTGCCTCGGCGCGGGCTGGCGGCTTCGAGGTTGACGATTCCCTGCTGGACCCAGATGTTTTTGAGGCCGAGCTGGAGCATCTCGTCGACGATGGCGGGGATGTATTGGGGCAGGCGGAAGACGTTGACTATATCGGGTTTGTGGCCAGCGGTTACGAGGTCAGTGAGGGTGGCGTAGGACTTTTCGCCGAGGACTTCGGGGACAGATGGGTTGACGGGGTAGATTTTGTAGCCGTGCTGCTGCATGTAGGTGGGGACGTAGTTGCTGGGCTTGCCGGGGTTGTCGGAGAGGCCGATGACGGCGATGGTCTTGTTTTCTTCGAGCATAGTGCGGATGACTTCGGGTTCGTTCACGTGGGCTCCGTTGTTTGTTCGATGCGGCTATTTGTTCCAGGCGCCGAGCAGGCGACGGAGGACGATGAGTTCGCCGAGGTGGTAGGAGGTGTGGTCGGCGATGAGGAGAGCTTCGCGGAGGAGGTTCTGGCCTTCGCCCCAGCGAAAGGGCTTGTAGAGATCGACGCCGGGTTTCTGGAGGAGGGCTTCGAATTTGGCGAGGTCGCTCCGGATGGCGGCGATGGAGTTATCCCAGGAGCGGCTGTTGGGAGGCTCAGGGTCGGCGGGCCAGTAGTCGGCGGGCCACTCGAGGGGCTGATAGCCACCGGTGGGTGGGGCGCAGAAGTTGAGGATGTCGCGCTGGGTGATGCGGAGGTGCTCTAAAAGCTGCCAGGCGGAGTAGGGCAGGTTGTGTGAAACGGCGCCGCGCAGATGCGCGGGAAAGTCTTTTACGGCGGCGTCAAAGTCCGCGTGGGCCTGCCTGCCTTTGAGAAGGGCAAGGAGTTGCTTGATGAGTTCTTCGTTTGGTGCATTCGTCTCATGCTCTGCTTGTTTCGGGACGTTCGAGGCCATCGTCATCTCCGTGTTGTCTGATTGGATGCAAGAAAGGGCTATAAGTCGTCGTCCTCAATTATTTCTGCGGGGAAGTTGCCTTCGCGGCGCATGCGCAAGTAGCCGCGAATAAAGGGTTCGAGGTCGCCGTCGAGGACTTTGTCTACGTCACCGACTTCTACGCGGGTACGGAGATCCTTGGCCATGCGATAGGGCTGGAGGACGTAGCTGCGGATCTGGGAGCCGAACTTGATGTCGAGCTTGGAGTCTTCCAGCTTGCGGGCGGTGGCCTTCTTCTTGTCGAGTTCGTACTCGTAGAGCTTGGAGCGCATCATCTTCATGGCGCGCTCTTTGTTTTTGTGCTGCGAGCGCTCGTTCTGGCAGCCGGTGACGAGGCCTGTGGGAATGTGAGTGATGCGAACGGCGGAGTCGGTTGTGTTGACGTGCTGGCCGCCCTTGCCTCCGGAACGGTAAGTATCGATGCGGAGGTCTTCGGGCTTGATGTCGATGACGATGGTGTCGTCGATCTCGGGGGAGACGAAGACGCTGGCGAAGCTGGTGTGGCGGCGCTTGGCGGAGTCGAAGGGAGAGATGCGGACGAGGCGATGGACGCCGGTCTCGCCGGAGAGCAGCCCGAAGGCGAACTCGCCGGTGATGGTGAATGTTGCGGACTTGATGCCGGCCTCGTCGCCGTCCTGGATTTCGTTGATTTCTACTTTGAATCCCTGGCGCTCACCCCAGCGGATATACATGCGCATGAGCATCTCGGCCCAGTCCTGGGACTCGGTGCCGCCGGCCCCGGGGTGGACGGTGACGATGGCGTTGAGGGGGTCGGTCTCGCCGGAGAGCATGGTCTTGGATTCGAGCTTCTCGGAGAAGTCGATGAGTGAGTCGATCTCGCGCTGGAGTTCGGGCTCTACTGGCTCGCCTTCGCGGGCGAGGTCGAAGTAGGCGTCGATGTCTTCGCAGCGACGGGCTAGTTCGGCGTCATCGGCGAGGAGATTCTCAAGGCGCTTGCGTTCGCGCATGAGAGGTTGTGAGCGCGCGGCGTCGGCCCAGATGGTGGGATCGGAGGTCTTCTCCTCGATGACGGCTAGTTCGCGGCGGAGGCGGGCCGAGTCAAAGATACTCCCGAAGTTCGCGGACCCGGTCGCGCACTGGATTGTAGGTGAATTCTAGATCGCTCAGCATTTGTTTCAGTTTAGAGCATTTCTGGGTGTGAGGCTGAAAACGAGAGCAGCGATGGTGACGAGCGCGCAGAAGTAGGCGAAGAGATCACCGTGCGTCGCGTAGAAAGTAAAGTCGTGCTCGTAGCCGTATCCGACGTTGATGCTGGTGCGGATGTGGCGCGGCGCGGCGGCGGTGACGATGCCGTGGGGATTGATAGCGGCGGTGACGCCTGTGTTGGTTGAGCGGAGGATCCAGCGGTGGTTTTCGATGGCACGCATGCGGACCATGTTGAGATGCTGCCAAGGGGCGCTGGTGTCGCCGTACCAGCCGTCGTCGGAGATGTTGACGAGAACCTCGGCGCCATTTTTGACGAACTGACGGATCTCGTCGCCGAAGATGGACTCGTAACAGACGAAGGTTCCGTAGGTGTGACCGTTGTAGGGGATGACGGTGCGCTGGGAGCCGCGATCCATGTCGCCGGCGCCGGCGGTAAGTTTGCTGGCGAAGAAGAAGAAGCTTTTGAAAGGAATGTATTCGCCCCAGGGGACGAGGTGGATTTTGTCGTAGCGGGCGCGGGAGAGGCCGTCGGGAGTGAAGATGGCGGCGGAGTCGTAGTGGAGGTAGTTGTGCTGGGCGTGAGGGTCTGAGTTGGGATCGATGCCGATGCTACCGATGATGAGGAGCGCGTTGGTAGAAGCGGCGAGTTCGTTCATGCGCTGGTGGAAGTTGGGGTCCGAGGTGAAGAAACCGGAAGGAGCTTCGGGCCAGACGATTAGGCCGGTGGGGGTGGGGGCGTCGGGGTTGCGACGTTGCAAGATGATTTGTGGGGTGCCGCGGTACTCGGGGATGCCGGCGTAGATGCGGTTGGCGGGGTGAATGCTAAGAGTAGAGAACGACTGGATGAGTTGCGCGGTTGACTCAAGTGGTTGGTTCTCGGCAGCGGCGCCTACGGAGAGATTTTCCTGGACGAGAGTAGCGGTGGCGGTGGGACGCTGCAGAAGGGAGCTCTGCGTTTGGCGGAGAACAAAGACGTACACCACGACGAAGATGACTCCGGCGATGGTGAGGACTGGGCGCGTGTAACGGCGGTCGCGAACGCGGATGCGAACCAGCCAAAGAGCGTTGACGAGAGCAATGACGAAGGAGAGGCCGTAGGCTCCGGTGATTGGGGCCAGGCGGGTGAGCAGGGGATTGTCAACCTGGGCTATACCGAGGAGATCCCAGGGGAAGCTGGTGATGCGGGCGCGGGCTAGTTCCACGGCGACCCAGATGAAGGGAGCCAACAACAGCGCTCCTTGTTTGCCGAGGCGGGAGCGGCGACAGGCGACCATGATGGTCGCGAAGAGGGCGTGGTAGAGGCCGAGATAGAGACAGAAGAGGACAAGGATGCCGGCGGCGACGGGTTTCTGCAGACCACCGTAGAGATACATGGTTGGGTAGATCCAGTAACAGTTCCCCAGATACCAGAGGAAGCCACAGGCGTAGCCGAGCAAGGCCCCCTGAGGCAGGGTAAGTGACTTCCTTGCCTTACTATTGCTGACGAGCGCAGCGAATAAAGGAAGAAGCGCGATCCAGCAGAAAGCAGTGCGCCAAAACGGAGTTGGGCCGGCGATAGGAAAGGGAAGAATCTGAAGAACTGCGGAGAGGAGAGTCAGACCCCCAAAGCCGCGCTGGTATAAGTCGCATTGCAGAAGAAGTCTAGCATTGTCGTGTTTCGCGGCTACAATGGTGTGGTATGGATACATTGGCTCGGATGTTCGCCAAAGTGCTCGTCCCACTCTTTTTTGTGGGCATGGTCGGTTCTATTCTGGTGGTCATTTTTACAGTCGTTCGTGACCTGAGGCAGGTATTAACCAAAGATCAAGATTCGGACGGCACGGATCTTTGATACGGACGGCATTGACTTATTCCGTGATTGACTCTAGCCAAATACGCGTCCTAAGCTTGAGAGGCATGTAGGACACCGATAACGGTCGAGTGTTCTTTCCATAATGGGTTCAACTAAACAGACTGTCGTTCTTCCGCAATCGAACCGTGTACGCCTGGTGGTGGCGTCCTCGGTGATGCTTACCTTCATTTCTTTCTGGCGCGCGGCCGCGATTGTGTTGAACGATCTTGGCTCTTCGGCGTTCTACGCGGGTGGGCTGGCGGAAGAGGCGGTTGGGAAGTCTGCTCCGTGGTTGGTTTTGGGGGTTGTGGTCTTTGCGTATGCGGTACGGGCTGTGTATGTCGAAAGCTGTTCGATGTTCACACGGGGTGGGGTGTACCGGATCGTCAAGGAGGCATTAGGCGGTACGTTCGCCAAGGTGAGTGTCTCTGCGCTGATGTTCGACTACGTGCTGACGGGACCGATCTCAGGCGTATCCGCCGGTCATTACATTGTCGGGATGCTAAACGATCTGGCGGCATTCAGTGCTGGAAAGATTTCATTGGGCGATAGTTCCGCACCTGCGGCCTGATTATTCCTCGGCGGCGATTGCGGCGCTGATTACGATTTACTTCTGGTGGCAGAATACCAAGGGCATCGAGGAGTCCAGCGAAAAGGCGCTGGACATTATGAAGATCACGACGGTAATGGTGGTGATTCTGCTGGTGTGGGGAGTGATCACGATTGTTCACCGGGGAGCGCAGTTGCCGCCTCTGCCAATTCCTTCGAACCTTCACTTCAGCACGGATGCCCTGGGCTTCCTGAAAGGGAACGAAGTTTGCCGCAGTCGCTGGGATTGTTTGGCGTGCTGATGGCTTTTGGCCATTCGGTGCTGGCGATGAGCGGCGAAGAGTCTCTGGCGCAGGTCAATCGCGAGATAGAACATCCGAAGCTGAAGAACCTGAAACGTGCTGCGCTTGGTAATTGCCGTCTACAGTTTCTTTTTTACCGGCTTGTGTTCCCTGCTGGCGGTGATGATTATTCCGGATGACGTTCGCGTCCATGTCTATCGGGACAACCTGATCGCAGGTATGGCGATGAATCTGGTTGGTCCGGAGATCATGAGAATTATCTTCCGCGGCTTTGTTGTATTAGTTGGCTTTCTGATTCTGGGTGGAGCGGTAAATACCGCGATTGTGGGTTCAACCGGCGTATTGATGCGTATCGCGGAGGATGGAGTACTAAGCGACTGGTTCCGCAAGCCGCAACGCAAGTACGGGACGAGTTATCGCATCGTGAATCTGGTCGCCGGCATGCAGTTATTCGTGATTGTGACCACGCATGGCAATGTGCTGATGATTGGTGAGGCATATGCCTTTGGCGTGATCTGGAGCTTTACCTTCAATGCGCTGGCTATGCTGGTACTGCGTTGGAAGTTTCGCGGCGAACGCGGGTCGAAGGTTCCGCTGAACCTGCGGATAGGTGAATACGGAGATTCCTATTGGCCTGATATGCGTATTTCTAGTTCTACTTTCGACTGCCGTAGTCAATCTATTCACAAAGTCAGTGGCCACGGTAAGCGGAGTCATTTTCGCTGCCGCGATTTTTTATTATTTTTACTTTATCCGAGCGGGATAATAAGCGGCGTCATGCCGTGGCGACCCAGCAGATGAAGGAGCATTTCCAGTTAGAGCATCAAGATACGGTGGGACGGGATGCACTCGAGATACGTCCTGGGGCAGTAGTAGTTACTATGCGTGACTCGGTGGCGCCTTACGCGCTGAAGTGGGCGCTGACGCACACGAATACCGATGAACAGGACCTGGTGGTTCTTGCCGCTCGGATGATGGGAGCGGGTGGCCCGGAGTATCTCGATGCTTCGGAGCAACTGTTCAGCGAGCACGAACAGATGTTATTTACCAAAGCGGTATCGGTGGCAGAGAGCTTCGGCAAACATATTTCACTGCTGGTAGTACCGGCAGGAGATATATTCGCCGCGCTGGTGCAGACGGCTAACTCGCTGGATGCAGCGGCCGTAATTTCGGGCCTATCGACTAAGCTTACGGCGCAGGAGCAGGCCTATCACGTGGGTCAGGCATGGGAGGCTTTACCAGAGCCGAAGCGGCAGTTCACTTTCTATGTCATTACGCCTGAGGGTGAATCGCTAAGCTTTCATATCGGACCCCATGCCCCAACCATCAATGCTGATGAGGTTGAGCTGGTGCATCGGCTATGGCTGAATCTGCGCCGCGCGCCAGGCATGCAGAATTTGCATCACAGCGACATTCTTACTTACGCACTCACCCGCATGTCCAGCGAAGTGGCGCGGGACAAGCAAGGTACTTTGCAGGGGCTGCAGGAATGTATCGATGAGATCAACAACCGTCGGGGGTTAGGCAGATTGCATTACGATCTACTCGACGATGCAGGGCCGGGATATTCCATTCCAAAGCCACATGATGAAGTTACTGAGGTAAAGGGAAAGTGAACTGCGAACTAATAAATATTAAATGCGTTATTGTTTACAAGAGGCTGTTAGGTTCTGTATTGTCAATTATTGGAAATATAGGTTCTGGATATAGTTGGCAACATCATCGAATGAACCAAGCCAAACCAACTGGAGGCAACAAGTGCAAGTAAGTCGTATTCTGGCAGAGATTGATGCTGAGATCGCAAAATTGCAGCAAGCCCGCGCTTTACTGGCTCCAACTCATTCCGAGACTCGTACGGGGCGTGGACGTCCCAAAGGGAGCAAGAATGCAGCCTCCACGAAGCTGGTAGTTGTGGCGAATCCGCGCAAACGTAAGCTGAGTCCTGAGGGACGGAAACGCATTGCAGACGCAATGAAGAAGCGGTGGGCGGAACGGCGCAAGCAGAACGCCAAAGCATAAGCATCTTTCCAAACGCAGTCCAAAATGGAACAGGCTCCTCTTACCGGGGAGCCTGCACTCTTTTGAAAGAAAGTTACCGAGATGGCTCTATCGCGTCACAATTACTTCGCGGAGATTATCCTTGGCGAGGAAGAAACGGTAGTTACTAAAAGCGCTGATAAGATTTTCTACCTGCCGATTGTTGTAGGTGTGGAGCAGAGGAAAGTTTCCTACGCGCTGCATCTCGACGATTTCGCTATCGGTGAGATGGTAGCGGCAGAATTCGGTATCGGGTCCGGTGGGCTTGGAATGGAAGAATGCCAGCATCCTGCCGCCGGGTTGGAGCACGCTGTGGATGCGCACAAAGAGTGGCGGCAGCAGAACTTCAGGCAGGTAGTCGGCGGTGTCCCAGAAGATGACGACGTCGAAGATGCGGCCATCGAAGCTCAGATTGGTCGCGAGGAATCCTTCCACATCGAAGACCGGCGGCTCACCTGGCTGGAGCACCTTCATCCATTCGTGCTTGGCCGCCTCTTCGACAAGGTTTGCCATATAGACGCTGTGGCCGAGGCCCGTGATGTAGTTGATATTGGTCGAGGAGGTGGGCCCGATGTCGAGGATGCGTAGAGACTCCGGCGAACGGAGATGCTGCAATAGCTCTTTCCATCCGCTGGAGTGGCGTGGCACACGAGTAGCGTTTTCACCGCGTGTTCCACTGGTGCTGTCGGTTTTGAAGAGACTTCGCATGATTCGATTCCCTGTCCCTGGTTAAGCTGGCCGGCCCGTTGCAGATGGGGCGGGAGTCTGCGTGGGGGTGACTGACGGAGTGGGGAAGTTGCGGTAGCCGCGGCGAGTTCTACACGGCCTTTGAGGGTTGCATTTTCTTCGATGGAGAGACGGTTGGCAAGGATATCGCCGTTGACCTGGGCGGACTGGCGGAGATCGACGTGTCCGGTGGCATGAATATTGCCCTTGAGGCTGCCGAAGATGATGATGTCACGAACGCGAACGTCGGCGACCACTTTTGCGTTAGGACCGATGGTGAGACGGCTTCCAGACAGAGTGATGGCCCCCTCGATGTTGCCATCCATGTAAAGGTCCTCCTCGCCGGAGAGTTCTCCGCGAATAACGACGGTTTTACCGATAACGGTGGAACCCTCTGCTTGATTCATAGACTCTTCTCCCGGAATGCTTTCTCGCGTAAGGTATAGCTTGCCTAACAATACCCAAGCCGATGCCAGGAGGCAAACGAAAGTGTCTCTACAGGCGTCTCATATAATGCGCTGCGCACTGCAAACGAGGGATAGTTTTTGTCGAAACGAATAGGCGTAGAGACCAGAACCATTGGAGCGGACTCTCTGCCCGGACGATGCCGTGCTGATAAGCCCGCGAAGTTTTTGAAGGCAATCTGGGTTGGCGTGGTCTTCTGCGGCAATCCTGGGATGCACAGGTGCGGATGCGCAGACTGGACCGGCCGCCACCAGCAGCCTCGATGGGGCCCTCGACATGTCACAGCCGCCCCGAACGTGGGTCGTATCGGCAGTGAGCACCGAGTTGAATGCTCTGAATCACAAAGGATCTTACCTGCGGTATCACATGCATGTCGTGGATGCGAAGGGCGACCAGTTACGCGATGTGATCGAGAGCAAGGACGGCAGCGTGGCTCGACTCATTTCGAGATCAGGACGCCCGTTGACATGCGGAAGAGGACAAAGCAGAACGGGAGAGGCTGCAGGCGATGCTGGATTCACCTGCCAGCTTCGCCAAGCATATGAAGAATGATGCGCAAGAGAGGAAGATAGCAGAGGAACTGATCAAGCTGATGCCGGATGCGATGCTGTATAGCTACGTCCCGGGGCAGCCACAGACGCCGAACGGGGGTGGCGACACGCAGATTGTGATCGACTACAAGCCTAACCCGCATTTTTCTCCCCCGACCACGATCTCACAGGCACTTCAGGGCTTGCGAGGACGGCTATGGGTTGATAGCCAGAGCCGGCAGTTGATCCGGATGGAAGGAGAGATCTTCCAGAGCGTGAACTTCGGGTGGGGCATGGTGGCCCACATCTATCCGGGCGGCAAACTGATGCTGGAACAGACAAGTGCGGGTGGAGGGCGGTGGATCTTCAGCCACTTTGTGGAGGAGGTGAACGTGCGCGCACTGATGGTGAAGACGGTGAGGGTGCATGAGGATGTACACGGCTCGAACTTTCAGACGTTGCCTGGGCCGATGAGTTACCAAGACGCGATTCATCTGCTGCTGAATACGCCTTTGACTACACAGTGAGTGCGGTAAAGACATTTCTTCGACAGGAACGACAACACCAAAAACGAAATACACGGGCTACTTCGGATTGGCTCCGGATGGTGGGATTTCAGTCGTAATAGAGCTCACGCTGTGACACGGGCTTTCGCGCGGATGGTCTGACGACGGACGGTGAGGGCCTCGATGCGGTCGCGGCGAACCTGGAAGCCGGAGCCGGGGGTGTTGGGGACGGTGATCTCGCCTTCGTTGCTTACAGTGACCGCGGGCTCGATGATGTCTTCCTTCCAGTAACGGCTGGAGGCAGAGACGTCGCCGGGCAATGAGAAGTTAGGCAGGGACGAGAGGGCGATGTTGTGGGCGCGGCCGATGCCGGACTCGAGCATGCCGCCGCACCAGACGGGGATGCCACGCTCGGCGGCGACGTTGTGGACGGCTATGGCCTCAGAGAAGCCGCCGACGCGGCCTACCTTGATGTTGATGATGCGGCAGGATTCCATATCGATGGCAGCCAGGGCGTCACGGCGGTTGCGGATGGACTCGTCGAGACAGATGGCGGTATCGAGACGCTTCTGCAGCATGGAGTGGAAGTAGAAGTCGTCGTACCAGAGGGGCTGCTCGATCATGAGGAGATTGAACTGGTCCCAGACGGCGATGTCGTCAAAGTCTTTCATCCGGTAAGCGGAGTTGGCGTCGCAGCTGAGCAGAATATCCGGCCACCGCTTGCGCACCTGGGCGAAGATGTCGATGTCCCAGCCGGGTTTGCACTTCAGCTTAATGCGTTGGTAACCGGCATCGAGCTCGGTGGCGATCTTATCCATGAGCTTCTGGGGTGAGGGCTGGATGCCGATGGAGACGCCGCACGGGATAGTGGGACGGACGCCACCCAGCAACTCCCAGAGGGGCTGGTTCTCGCGCTGGGACTCCAGGTCCCAGACTGCGCTTTCGAGCGCCGCCTTGGCCATGCGGTGGCCTCGTACCTGCCTGAAGAGAGCGGGGCAACTGCCACCGCCAGAGATTTCGGCATCGAGCAGGCGTGGGATAAGTTCGGACTCGGTGATGATCCAGGCGGTGTCGATGGACTCGTCGCTGTAGTAGGGGTGTTCGCCGGCGACGCACTCCCCCCAGGCGGTGAGTCCGTCGGATTCGATTTCAACAAGCAGGATGCGTCGGCCAGTGGTCACGCCGAAGCTGGTCTCAAACGGGTGAGCCAACGGCATGTTGATCTCGCGCATGTGGATGGTGTCGATCTGAAACATAGGTGCCTATCTCCGAAAAACCGTGCTTAGTGAGATGAATGCTCGGTCGCGGTAGCGACGGGACTGTCTGCTGCGGTGTGCTGTACGGATTCGATATCGCAGGGAGATCCTAAGAGAAAACAGCCATCGCCGTTAGGGAAACGCTCATAACCGATGACAGCCAAACCTCGATTGAATGCTGCCTCCAACGTGATCTGATTTTCCTGCTGCAAGGTTCTTGCCTGTAGCCGCCGTTCGGGGTCCTGCTTCCACTGGTATATGTCATGTGGGACGACCACGCGTTCTACCGTTTGAATGACTTGCGGTTCCCCATCGAGGACACTGATAACCCGAGGGGATCGCAGCCACCACTCCGCATACAGCCTATCCGTAGGGAGGCCTCCCTGCAATGGGGAAGATGAGGCTCCGTAGAAATTCGCCTCGTAGCGGCGGGAGATGGCTCCGAGCCGGGCGATGTTGAGGTGAGCATTTTTAATCTCGAGAGGGTCGTAGGTCCACTCCATGAGCTCAATGCCGCGGGCGAGGGCGTCGTCGCGTTGGGCGAGCTTGAGCTTGCGGCCGAGGCCTAAGTTACGGTACTCGGGGAGTACGGCCAGCATATGGGAGTGGAGGTAGGGCTTGCTGTTGCGGTAGCCAGGCCACGCAAGCGCGAAACCGACGATGGTTTCGTCTATTTCGCCGGGTTCAAGGACAAAAGCGCCGAGGACCTGACCGCCTATGTGCTGGGCCAGGAGAAACATACGACGCGGGACGAGGTCGCCGTCGCTGTAGCCCCAAACGGCGAGTTGAAGCTCGACGCAACGCTCATACTGGTCCAGGCCAGTGAGCGAGGCAATGCGGACGGTGGGCGATGAGGGGACGGTCATCGGCTGGATGCCTCCAGATTTGCTGGGGAGACGGCAGCTTCCTTGGCAGTGCGCCAGAGCTCTTCCAGTTCAGCTGGCGAGCGGGTCTCGAGGGCGCTCCGACCGCCCGCAGCTGCTTCCATGTGAGAGAAGCGGCGACGGAACTTGGCGTTGGCCGCGCGAAGGGCGGACTCCGGATCGAGGCGGAGATGACGGGCGAGATTGACGGCGGTAAAGAGGAGATCGCCGAACTCTTCTTCGATTGCCGAGTTTGCCGCTGGGGCGGAGGTTGTGGCGTTGGGCAATTCGGCCTGGAGCTCGGCTATCTCTTCCTGCAGTTTGTCGAAGAGGCCGGTAGCGTTGGGCCAGTCGAAGCCGACTTTGGCGGCGCGGGAGCCCAGTTTGCCGGCTTCCAGGAGGGAAGGCATGGTGCGGGGGATTTCGTCGAGCATGGAAGTGGCTGGGGCTGAGGAAGCTTGTTTCTCGGATCGCTTGATCTGTTCCCAGTTGCGGAGGACTGTGTCGGCATCTTTGGCTTGTACGTCGCCGAAGATATGGGGATGACGCCGGATGAGTTTGGCGTTGAGGCTGGCGGCTACGTCGTGGATCGTGAAGTGGCCGTCTTCGGAGGCCATCTGGGCGTAAAAGAGGACCTGAAGGAGCAGATCGCCGAGTTCGTCCTTGAGATCCGGCCACGCGCGGCGCTCGATGGCGTCGAAGACCTCGTAGGTCTCTTCAAGGGTGTGACGTTTGATGGAGTCGAAGGTCTGCTCGCGATCCCAGGGACAGCCATCGGGTCCTCGCAGCCGCGCCATGATGCCGATCGACTCTGCCATGGGATCGGTAGAAGATTCAGCCGTCGGCGGAGTTTGTAACGGAGCAGACATAATTCCACTTTACTCGAAGATGAGGCTGGAGGTTTGCGGGTTAGGGCAGATGGATTATGCTTTCCTGCATGACATTGGAGCGTAATAGTGGGGTTAGTGCAAAAACGCGGCGACGCTGGTGGCTGATTCTGCTGATTCTTCCTTATGTGGGGCTGCTATTTCCGCAGTGGTATGCGCGGGCTACGCCTACGCTGTGGGGATTTCCTTTTTTTTACTGGTACCAGTTTGCGTGGGTAGTTCTTGCATCGATTTTGATGTTTGTGGTGTACCGGAAGATTGAGCGTTGAGTTAGAAAATTTGGATTTAAAAAGTTTGCGCCGGAAATTTTCCGGCGCAAACTTTTTCGGTTACATACTTGACTTACGTTATTGCCTGCTGGCCGGCGGGGTGTTGGTGGCAGTCTGGGTCATGTTCGACATCAGCTGAACCTCTACGCGACGGTTCTGGGCGCGGCCTGCTGCGGTGCTATCGCTGGCTACCTGCTGGTCCTTACCAATTCCTACCAGATAGAACTTGTGGGGAGGAATGTTGAACGTGGTGGAGAGGTAGTTGACGACGGCGTCGGCGCGGCGCTGGCTGAGTTTGTAGTTGTAGTTGGCGTCGCCGGTTGAGTCGGTACCGCCGGTGACTTGGAGAATGTAACCGCGGGTGGTATCAAGATGGGCAGCGATCTCATCGAGCTGTTTACGATCGGCGGCCGTGAGGGTAGCCTTGTCGAAGGCGAAGGTCACGCTGACGTCGGAGAGCTGCTTGTAGTTGTCGAGGTTGGCCACGACTCCAGAAAGGCTGTCGACGCGGTTGTAGGCTTCCTGGGCGGATTTACCTGCGGCGTCTGCAGCTTGACCGGCGGCCAGAGCGTGTTGGTCAGCAGTCTCGGCAGCGCCCTGCGCTTTAGCGATGCCGCTCTGGGCACGCTGATCGGTATCGACGATGTTGTTGTGGTCGGCGGCGGTCTTGGTGTCCAGTTCGTTCGTCTGCTGGATGATAGGAGCGGTCTGAGAGCGGACGTAGTTCTTGGTGGAGCAGCCTACGGTGCAGAACAGAACGAGACCGGTTGCGAGAGCTGCGCGGCAGGCCAGGGAAATCGTCGTGTCACGATTTGAAGGTTGATACGAGTAGAGGTTCATCTTTGGAATCTCCTTGTAGTTACACACACTGCATGGAAAATTAGAGCAATCTGACTGCCAAACTCATGTTATCGGGTAACTGGTTTATTTTTTATGGATATACGTCGTTTATTTTAGAGTAGCATCTGAAGTGGCAACCGGAAGTGGCTGGAACTTTTGAAAGCAGGATGCGTCAAAAGTACGCAACGCTGCCGGTGCTGGCTGACCCTTAGGATGAGCATCTACACTTGAGTTCTGACGGCTTTGCCAACCTTTCATGGATCTCCAGCAAAAAATCCGAACCATTCCGACCCAGCCTGGCTGCTATCTGTACAAGAATGCCGAGGGCGAGGTGATCTACGTCGGCAAGGCAAAGAATCTGCGGGCGCGGGTGCGGTCTTATTTTCTGCTGGCGTCGCAGGCGAATGCGAAGACCGGAACGCTGATGCGGGAGGCCGTGGATGTGGAGTACATCACGGTCGCGAACGAGATGGAGGCGCTGGCGCTTGAGAATAATCTGATCAAGCAGCGGAAGCCGCGGTTCAACATTCTGCTGCGGGACGACAAGACGTATCCGTATATCAAGCTGACGATGAACGACCGCTATCCGAAGGTGTTTGTGACGCGGCGGCTGCGGAAGGACGGCGCGGCGTACTTCGGACCATATTTTCCGGGAAATCTGGCGCACCGGCTGGTGGATTTGATTCATCGAAGCTTTCTGATTCCCAGCTGCAAGGTGGATCTGTCGCGGTACCATCCGCGGGCCTGTCTGCAGTACTACATCAAGCGATGCCTGGGGCCTTGCGTGGAAGGGCTGACTACTCCGGAGGCTTATAAGCAGACGATTCGTGATGTGCAGCTGTTTCTTGAGGGGCGAGCCGAATGAGTTGGAGCAGTCGCTGACGCGGCGGATGGAGGAGGCCGCTGGGGCGGAGCAGTTTGAGCTGGCGGCGCGGCTGCGGGACCAGATTGTGACGGTCCACCAGATGCAGGATAAGCAGCGGATCGCAACGGCGGACAATGAAGATGCCGACGTGTTTGGGTATCACTACGAAAACGACATGCTGGCGGTGAATCTGTTTCACATGCGCGGCGGGAAGATCGTCGACCGACGGGATTTCTTTTGGGAGGAGTTGCCGGAGTTTCTTGCGGAGACTTTGAATGAGCAGGGCGGCGGCTGAGTCTGTCGAAGCGAGGTGTTGCCTCGGCTGGAGCCTGATCCTGCGGTGGCTGCTCCGGAGATTGAGGATGGCGATGAAGGGCTGGATGTGGTGCAGGGGTCTTCTGCTGCGGAGTTGGGTGGGGTGTTTAGCGCTCCGGAGTTCTTTTCGGCGCTGCTGAAGCAGCTTTATCTTGACCAGAGTTATGTTCCGCGGTCGATTCTGGTGCCGGTGGAGTTTCCGGACCGGGCGGTGCTGGCGGAGTTGTTGAGCGAGCGGACGGGAAAACGAATTGAGATTCTGGCGCCGCAGCGAGGGGAGAAGCGGTCGCTGGTGGATCTGGTCTGCCAGAATGCGCGGCAGTCTTACGATCAGCGCTTTCGCGTGCTGCAACCGGGGATGAAGGCGATTCAGGAGGCTCTGCAGGAGGCGCTGACGCTGGAGGAATTGCCGCGCCGGATTGAGTGCTTCGATATCTCTCACATTCAAGGGGCTGAGACCGTGGCTTCGATGGTGGTGTGGGAGGACGGCGCGATGAAGAAGTCGGACTACCGGAAGTTTCAGGTGAAGACCGTGACTGGCGTCGATGATTTTGCGAGTATGCGTGAGGTGATTCAGCGGCGCTACAAGCGGCTGCAGGAGGATAAGAGGCCGTTCCCGTCCCTGATCCTGATCGATGGGGGACTGGGGCAGTTGCATGCGGCCTATGCAGCCCTGGAGGAGATTGGGGTTACGCTGCAGCCGCTTGCTTCGATTGCGAAGCGGGAGGAGATTATCTACGTGTATGGGCAGGAGAATGAGCCGGTGGTGCTGGACCGACGGTCTCCGGTGCTACACCTGATGCAGAAGATTCGCGATGAGAGTCATCGCTTTGCGGTGACCTACCATCGCAAGCGGCGGCAGATGCGTGATCGGGACAGTGAGCTGCTGGCGATTCCGGGAGTGGGGCCGCGGACGCGGCAGCGGCTGATTGAACACTTCGGCAGCGTGCGGGGGATCAGGCAGGCGGGGCCGGATGCGCTGACGGCGGTGGTGAATGCGGCTACGGCGAAGAAGATTCGGAGTTACTTTGATGGCGAGGCTGAGGCGGCTGGCAAAGAGATTCTGCCGGTTTTGAATTAGCGGCTGTGGATCTATTGAGAATCGTCTGCCGCCGAAAGTTCCTGCGGTGGGTAGTGCTCCGCCGGTTTTGAAGGTGTTGCAGGCGGCGATGCTGCCGGATTCGAGGCCGCGTTTGAACCAGCCTACACGTTGGGCGGAGGAGCCGTGGGTGAAGCTTTCGGGGCTTACGGTTCCGCGGGACATGCGCTGGATATGGTCGTCGCCTACGGAGGCGGCGGCTTGCAGGCCGGAGGCGATGTCGTTGGGGTGGACGATGTTGCGCTGCTCGGTGCTGTGGGCCCAGATGCCGGCGTAGCAGTCGGCCTGGAGTTCGAGGTCGACGGAGAGGCGGTTGCGCTGGGCGGGATTCTGGCCTTGCAGACGGCGTACCTGCATCTCGGTGCCGAGGATCTTCTGGACGTGGTGGCCTAGTTCGTGGGCGACGACGTAGGCCTGGGCGAATTCGCCGGAGGCACCGAGTTTAGAGAGTTCGTCCCAGAAGCCGAGGTCGATGTAGACCTTCTCGTCCTGCGGGCAATAGAAGGGGCCGGTGGCGGCCTCGGCGGTTCCGCAGCCGGAGTACGTCTGATCGCGGAAGAGGACGAGTTTGGCGTGGCGGTAGGCGATGCCCTGGTCGGCGAGGACTTTGGTCCATGTGCGCTGGGCATCGTCGAGTACGAAGGAGACAAGTTGGGCGGAGCGGTCCTCGGTGGGGGAGGCGGTTCGGGGCGCTGCGGGGCGAGTTGCAACGGCTCCGCCGCCAGCCAGGTAACTGCCGATGTAGTTGCGTCCGGTGACCAGACTGATGACGACGAGAACGATGATGCCGACGATGCCGAGTCCGCCGCCGCCCATGCCTCCGCCGGAGGAGCCTCGCCGGTCTTCTACGTCGTCGCTGAGTCCGCCGGGTGTCCAGTCCATGGTGCGCTCCTTGGATTGATGCTGAAGTATCGCTGATTCGTGCTCGACGATAGTCTATAGATGCTGATTTGACATTGGATGCAGATGAAACGAAAACCTAAGCTCGGACAGAATTTTCTTGTGGATGATGCGGCGCGGCATGCAATTGTTGATGCGCTGGGGGATGTGAGTCAGCGGACGGTGATCGAGATTGGGCCGGGGCATGGGGCGATTACGGAGATTCTGGCGGGGCGCTGCCGCAAGTTGATTGCTCTGGAACTGGATCGGGCTTTGGCTGCGGAGCTGACGTTCCGGTTTCGCGACAAGCCTGAGGTTCAGGTGCTGGAGCGCGATGTGTTGAAGACCGATCTGCGGGCGCTGGCGGCGGAGGGGGAGACGGTGGATGTCGTGGGGAATCTGCCGTACTACATTACTTCGGATATTCTGCTGCAGTTGTTTGCGGCGGGTAGTGTGGGGGTGGTGGAGCGGGCGGTGCTGATGATGCAGCGGGAGGTCGCTGAGCGCGTGGCTGCTGCGCCGGGGGTGAGGGATTATGGGCTGCTTTCGGCTACGGCGCAGATGAATGCGCAGGTGACGAATCTATTTACGCTGCCGCCGGAGGCTTTCTCGCCACCGCCGGAGGTTTATTCGACGGTGCTGCGGCTGGAGTTTGCGCCCAGGTTTGTGGAGTTGGGTGTGGATGCTGCTGGCTTTGATGCGTTCTTGCGTCAGTGCTTCGCGCAGAAGCGTAAGACGCTGCAGAACAATCTGCGGGCTGCTGGATATGCGGCGGATGTGCTGGCGGAGGCGTGGCCGGAGAGTATTGCGGCACAGGCGCGAGCGGAGTCGGTGGCGCTGGAGCCGATGGCGGAGCTTTACCGGGCACTGTGCCGCGTCACTCTGCCTGTTTAGCTTGCTCGAGTAATGTCGCTACGCGCTGGCGGACGCGTTGCATGATTGCCGGTGTCGTCGGCGATGGACTGTAGGGATGCGGTGATAGTGCCGATCTCGATAGCGCGGTGGTCGGCGACTGCCTTTACGAGGGTGCTCGTCTCGGCGTCGAGGCCGAGACGATCGAAGCGATGGAGGAAATCGAGTTTGCGGCCTTCGTCCAAGGTGAATTCGAGACTTTGAAAGAGATCGGTCAGCACCTGGACATCTTTGTTTTCGGAGTAGTTGTAGGTGCACTGGCCGGTGCCGTCGGCTGCTTTGTAGATGAGGGTTTTGTTGCCGGTTTTGGCGATGTTTTTGGCTGTGGATTCGCAGGTAAGGTTGAAGTGATCGAGGGCGCGGGCGGTCTTGAAGATGGTGTCGACCGTGGTGTGGGTGATGGTCAGGCGGCGGTCGATGGGCTTGGTTTCGACGGGGGCGTTCGGTGGGGCGGCGATGACTTCTTCAGCGTGGTAGATGGCGGTGCCATCCTGGTGAACTTCGTAGCTGTAACGCGGGACGTGCAGGCCGGGGCGGTCGAACTGGAAGGTGACGGTGGCGGGGGTGGCGGGTGCGAGGCTGCTGGGCCGGAAGTGCGGCGGGGGCCAGGGTCAGCGATAGGCAGAGGATGGCGGCCTTGAGGTGTGTCATCTGCCTGCGCCTTGGAGTTGCTGGGTCTGGGCGGTGTGGATGTGGCAGATGGCGATGGCGAGGGCGTCGGCGGCATCGGGGGAGTCGGGCGCGTGGTCGAGTGAGAGGAGGCGGGTGACCATGAACTGGACCTGCTCCTTGGCGGCCAGGCCGTAGCCTACGACGGCGCTCTTGATGGAGAGCGGGGCGTACTCGGCGACGGGCAGGCCGCAGGTGGCGGCGGCGAGCATGGCTACTCCGCGGACCTGGCCTAGTTTGAGGGCGGATTTGGCGTTGGCGGAGAAGAAGACCTCTTCGATGGCGACGATCTCGGGCTCGTGCAGGGTCATCAGCGCGGTGAGCTCGGCGTAGACCTGGGCGAGGCGCTGCGGGGTCTTTTCTTTTTTGTTGAGGCGGATGGTTCCGGCGGCTAGATGGATGAGTTTGGGGAGGCGGGCGTCGCAGTCGACCTCGACTACGCCGTAGCCGGTGAACTCCGTGCCGCAATCGATCCCGAAGACCCGCATGAGTCGAAGTCTACTGCATTTTGGGTCGGATCAAAGCTGGCTTTGTTGAGTCCGCCGTGTGGCTAGCGGGAGATGCCCTCGAAGGGGGAGCTGGCGGTGGCGTAGAGTTTGCGGGGCATACGGCCGGCGAGGAAGGCCTGGCGGCCGGCGAGGACGGCGTGCTGCATGGCTTCGGCCATGAGGATGGGGTCTTTTGCTCCGGCTATGGCGGTGTTCAGGAGCACTCCGTCGAAGCCCAGTTCCATGGCGAGGGCTGCGTCGGAGGCGGTGCCGAGGCCGGCGTCGACGATGAGGGGAACCTCGGTGATGAGTTCGCGGAGGATGCGGAGATTTGTGCTGTTGGAGAGGCCGAGGCCGGTGCCGATGGGGGCGCCGAGGGGCATGACGGCGGCGGCTCCGGCGTCGATGAGGCGCTTGGCGAAGACGATGTCGTCGGAGGTGTAGGGGAGGACGGTGAAGCCCTCTTTGGCGAGGACTCGGGTGGCTTCGAGGGTGGCTTGATGTCGGGATAGAGGGTTTGCTGGTCGCCGATGACCTCGATCTTTACCCAGTCGGAGAGACCGACCTCGCGGCCGAGGCGGGCGGCACGGATGGCCTCGTCGGCGGTGTAGCAGCCGGCGGTGTTGGGCAGGAGGAAGTAGCGGCGGGGATCGATGAAGTCGAGGAGGGACTCGGTGGAGCGGTCGAGGTTGACGCGGCGAACGGCTACGGTGACCATCTCGGCGCCGGAGGCCTCGATGGCGGCCTGGGTCTGGGGGCCGTCTTTGTACTTGCCGGTGCCGACGATGAGGCGGGACTGAAAGGCCCGGCCAGCGATAACCAAGGGTGTCATAGATGCCATTCTAAGACAAGACGGGGGGGCTCCTCCCCTTAAATGTCCTAAAGTCTTCGAACGATGTGAGATAGGTCTGGACTTGGGTCTGGACCTGGTCTGGACTTCGCTGGGCGATGAGAATGCGGTGTGGTGTTCTGGCGCGTCTTTTGTCAAGTTCTAGGTCGGGTCTGCAGCCCCCGGATCCTAGACGCAGACGGCCCGCATCCATGGAGGAGATGCGAGCCGTTTGGCGGTGAACTGTTGAGATTGACCTGAGGCGTCCTCACTCGGACATGGCCTCGGCTAAGACTTTGCGATTACAAAGACAGCCAGGACTAGAGCAAGGACGCTCTAAGCCTCAGTCACCTCACGTGTTTCAATACATAAACCGTCAATTTTCATAGGCTGGATCATCCTCCTTTCCCGTGTAGCAGCAATGTACTCCGGAGGGAGCCGAGGAATCAAGCAAGATCGTGGGCGGTACATCTTCGGTGAACTGTGGCTGCATCTGATAGAGACAATTGAATTTAGAGAAAAAGGGGATTTTCAGATGAAGCCAGCAACCATTATCGGAATTGTTCTTATCCTTCTTGGAGTCGTGGGATTTGCGATGGGTGGCGTGAGTTTTACGCATGAGAAGAAGGACGTGAGTATTGGCCCGGTGCAGATTGGGCATGAACAGAAGGAGACAATACCGATCTCTCCGATTTTGAGTACCATAGCGCTGGTGGCGGGCGTTGGGCTGGTGCTGGTGGGTTCCAAATCCAGTTAGATCGGGGCACAGTTCGACGCGGGCTTCATTCGCGGCTCATTTCAGATAGGCCCGAACGAGGTCGATGAGTTCTTCGCCGAGATCCGGCGTCATGGGCTCGTGACCGTCTTTCAGCAGATGGAGCCGGATATGGTCCTCCAGCACCTCTGCCATCAAGCCATTGACACCGCCCCGCACTGCGGCGAGGAGCATCAGTACGTCGGCACAATTTTCATCTCCAGAGATGGTGCGCTCTACCGCGTCCATCTGTCCGCGAATGCGTTTTACGCGGTTTAGCAGCTTCGCCCGTTCCCGATCTTTATGTGACATATTTTTGCCCTTCCTATGCCCAAACTACATACCCTACTGGGGTACGATATAAAAAATATCAGATCGCGTAAGAAGTGTCCCACAATTCGCGGGTTTCGCGCGCAGAAAGGAGAAGCGGGCCAATGATTAATCGGATATTGAACCGAGATCCAACCAAGCAGATCCGCACAGGCCGTCGTGGCGTTGAGATCATCCGACGGTGGGTTGAGACTGCGGATGAGCGTTGTTCGCTCGCCTGCGCCTGGTTTGCCCTGCCTCGGCATTCTCGACGACGAGTCCGCCGACCTGGACGATGAGCCGGACTTAGCACAGCCTGCCTTTTCCTTCTTCGCTCAGAGGGCAGGCTATTTGCACTCCATTCACATTTCTCCGTCACCATCTATCAAACTGGCCTACTCTTTGAAGAACGCGTTCCACACTCTGACAGCTCTCCTTCTGCTGACGATTCCGCTTGCTGGGCATGCCCAGGAGCTCGACGTGTCCGATGCCCGCCCCACCCGGCCGGAACCGCTTCCCGATGCGCCGTCCGAAGGTTCAATGCTAACGATGTTTCCGCATTCTGAAGATTCCCGTTTTCTCATCACCGGGCAGGCGAACATTATCTTTCAGGCGCATGCGCCGTTTCACTCTCCTTACGAGGGAACAAACAGCTTTCTGGGCCGTGGCGAGTATAAGACCTCCCTTCTGGGAACGCTTTTTCTGGGGGCGCAGTTGTGGCGCTCTCCGCGGTTCAATACCGATGCGATCCTGGATGTGGAGTCGGCGGGTGGGCGGGGTCTCAGCGAGGCGCTGGGGTTGGCTGGGTTTACGAATCTGGATGTGGTGAGGAATCCCAATCTTGGGTCTGCGCCTTACATTGCACGGGTGCAGCTGCATGAGTCGATCGGGTTCACCGACAAGATGGTGGATGCTGAACGAACGCCATTCTCATTGGAGACGAGGGTTCCGGAGCGGCGGCTGGAGTTTTTTGTCGGCAAGATGAGCCTGCCGGATTATCTGGATATCAACAACATTGGCAGCGACAGCCATCTGCAGTTTATGAACTGGACGGTGGACAACAACGGCGCGTGGGACTACGCGGCCGATACGCGGGGATACACCTATGCAGCGATTACGCAGTACGTCGATAAAGACTGGTCGGCGCGGTATGCCCTGGCGTTGATGCCGACGGTGGCGAATGGTATCGATCTGGAATGGAACCTGCGGCGTGCGAGCGGGCAGAACTGGGAGTTGGAGTTCCGGCGGCCGTTGTGGGGGAGGCTGCTGCCGCAGGACCGCAAGGGTGTCATACGGGTGCTGAGCTTTGTGAACCATGCGCATATGGGGCTGTATCGCGAGGCGGTGAATCAGTATCTCTCCGGGAAGTCACCGACGCCGAACATCGTGTCGGTTGAGACATATGGCGAGGTGAAGTATGGCTTTGCGTTCAACGCGGAGCAGGAGTTGACGCGGACTTTCGGGTGTTTGGGCGCTTTGGGTGGAATGAGGGGCAGCATGAGTCGTTTGCCTATACCGAGGTGGACCAGACGTTCGAGTTTGGCGGGGACTTTGTGGGCAGGAAGTGGTCGCGACCGTACGACAAGGTTGGGCTGACGTTTGTGTCGAATGCGATCAAGAAGGACCACCAGGATTATCTGCGGTATGGCGGGTTGGGATTTCTGCTGGGTGATGGGAATTTGAACTATGCGCGGGAGGACATTGTGGAGGGGTACTACAACCTGCATGCGTGGCGTGGGATTTACTACGCGTTGGATGGGCAGTTTATTGAGCATCCGGGGTACAACCAGGATCGTGGGCCGGTGTTTGTGGAGTCGGTCGGATGCATGTGGATTTTTAGGGCAGCCGTATACTTCGGGAGTGGCTTCCCTTCACATCTTTGAAGCAATCGGCTTTGTTCTGGGCTTGATTTTCGGCAGTTTTCTGAATGTTTGCATCGCGCGGCTTCCTCAGCATGAGTCGATTGTGAAACCGCGATCGCGCTGTCCTCGGTGCGGTGCGGCGATTCGGTGGTATGACAATATTCCGGTGCTTAGCTGGGTG
Organism: uncultured Acidobacteriaceae bacterium; assembly: GCA_963797415.1. GTDB lineage: Bacteria > Acidobacteriota > Terriglobia > Terriglobales > Acidobacteriaceae > Edaphobacter. Next base: position 58,835 of record CAWCPB010000003.1, on the reverse strand, counting down.
CTTTTGCGCGGACGATGCAGGGATTGCGGGCAATCCATTTCCATTCAATATCCGCTGGTTGAACTTGCTGTGGGGGTGTGGTTCGTCAAAGTTGTCGGCATTACATCCTGGATTTTTTACCGGGACCCCAATAGCGATATCAACTTCAGCTTCGATCAGATTGCTTCAGGCACAGTGCAAGGGATTGGCATCGCCATCCTCGGCTTCCTTCTTATTGGCTTGATGGTGATGGACTGGCAGACTATGCGGCTGCCGGATGCTTTTACGCTGACGGGGATTGTTATTGGGTTGCTGCTGGTTTGTGTGCAGGCTATTTTTCTTGGGCCGGGCGAGGATCAGATTGTGCTGAACAGTACGCATCAGCTTCGGTTGAGCAGTCCGGGGAGTTTTATGAGCCGGGGGAATGTGTTTCTTACCGGGCCGGAGGCTTTGATGTTTGGGCGGCTGGCTGCAGTGTGTGGGGCGGCGTTGATTCTGCTGGCGGTGCGGTGGATTTATAAGGCGCTGCGGAATCAGGATGGGATGGGGTTGGGGGATGTGAAGCTGCTGGCGATGATTGCGGCGTTTCTGGGGTTCTGGCCGGCGCTGCTGGCGTTGTTTGTGGGGGTGATGAGTGCGAGTGTGTGGGGAGTTTTTTTGATGGCGCGGGGACGGGCGAATCGGATGTCGCGAGCTGGCGCTTGGGAGCTTTCTGTCGTTTGGCGGACTGTTCGCGGCGCTGTTTGGCGAGAGAGTGATTTCCAGGTATGCTGCGCTGCTTCGTTAGGCTTTTGTAACAGGCGGTTGGCTTGACACTTGCCAGCCACAAACTTAGAGTCGAAGATGGCCATGCAAAGTTACCCATACATCTGGAATTATGTTCCGCTGGTGCTGCAGGTTCTGCTGCACTGGGAGTCGCGTGCGGCATGGTGGGGGCCTCGTTCCTTATTGGCAAACATAAGAACTCCCGCACCAAGCCCGGCACTTACGAGTGCGGCATGGACCCTGTGGGAGATGCGCGGGGACGGTTCTCGGTCCGCTTCTACATGGTCGCGATGCTGTTTATTCTGTTCGACGTCGAGGCGGTCTTTATGCTTCCGTGGGCGGTGATCTTCCGGCGGCTGCCGGGATTACGGGGTCGCACCTGTTTGGCTTCTGGGAGATGCTGGTGTACCTGGGATTTGTGGCGGTCGGGCTCTTTTATGTGTGGAAGAAGGGCATCCTTGATTGGGCGAACGATAAGGGAGACCTCTAAGCATGCACGATCCTGCGTCAGCCCTTACGGGTACCGAGGCCGTCTTTGCGGCGCTGCCGGAGAATGCTGCGGTCAAAGCGCTTGCATCGATTGCGACGGACGCGAAGTATGATCGCGACGAACTGACGATCACGGTTGCACGCGAGAACATTATCGCCGCGTGTCAGGCGATTAAGGCTGCCGGATATAACTTTCTCGAGGACGTTACCGCGGTGGACTGGTATCCGCTGGAGCCGCGGTTTCAGATTACGTATCACATTCTTTCGTTCTCGCTGAAGGAGCGGGTTCGTCTGGTGGTGCGGCTGGATGGCGGCGATGCGGCGATTGACAGCATTACTCCGGTCTGGCCCTCGGCAAACTTCTACGAGCGCGAAGTGTTTGACCTCTTCGGCGTTCATTTTGGCGGTCATCCACACCTGCGGCGCATCATGATGCCGGACGATTGGGTTGGACATCCGCTGCGTAAGGACTATCCGGTGGAGGGCTACCGCTAATGGCTCCCGTCCTAGAGAAAGTGCCTGCTCCTGAGCAGTTGAATCCCGGCGTCGAAGACGTCGTCGCTGACGCTGCTCGTCACCACGATACCGCGGCCCCGCACGACCACACGATGGTCATCAACATGGGTCCGCAGCATCCTTCGACCCATGGCGTGCTGCGGCTGGTGCTGGAGATCGATGGCGAGACGGTGGTTTCGCTGGCGCCGGATATTGGCTATCTGCATACCGGCATCGAGAAGACGTGCGAGGCGAAGTTCTATCAGCAGGTGGTGCCGCTGACGGATCGCATCGACTACCTCTCGCCGATGACCAACAACATGGCGTATGCGCTGGCGGTCGAAAAGCTGCTGGGGCTGGAGATTCCGGAGAAGGCACAGTGGCTGCGCGTGCTCTTCAACGAGCTGATGCGCCTGAACTCGCACCTGGTGTGGCTGGGCACGCACGCCATGGACATCGGCGCGCTCACCGTCTTTCTCTACTGCTTCCGCGAGCGCGAACAGCTGCATGCGCATCTTCGAGGCCGTCAGCGGCCAGCGGATGATGACCAGCTACATCCGCATCGGCGGCGTCAGCATGGAGCCACCGCTGGGCCTGTTCGACAGCATCCGGGCCTTCCTCGAGGACTTCCCTTCCAAGATCGATCAGTACGAGGGCCTGCTGCAGAACAACCCCATCTGGATCAAGCGGCTGAAGGGCGTCGGTTATATTTCGCCGGAGGACGCGATTGCGCTTGGAGTCACCGGGCCTCCGCTGCGTGCGCCGGGCATCGACTTCGACGTGCGGCGCGACATGCCGTACTCGAGCTACGAGAAGTTTCAGTTCAAGGTGCCGGTCACGACCGAGAGCGACGTCTGGGCGCGGTACATCCTGCGCATGCAGGAGATGCGCGAGTCGGTCAAGATCTGTCTGCAGGCGCTGGACGGCATGCCTGAAGGACCCATCGTCGCCGATGCTCCGAAGATCATTCTGCCGAACCGCGAACAGATGAAGACCCAGATGGAGTCGCTGATCCATCACTTCAAGATCGTCACCGAGGGCTTTGCAGTTCCGGCGGGCGAGGCCACCAGCTCCGTCGAGGCGGCGCACGGCATGATGAACTACTACGTCGTTTCGGACGGCACCTCGAAGCCCTACCGGGTGCACATGCGCAACGCGGATTACTCGAACCTGCAGGCGCTCGAGACCATGTGTAAGGGGCGGTTGCTGGCAGATGTCGTCGCAGTGATTGGATCGATTGATATTGTGCTGGGGGCGATTGACCGCTAGTTGTCAGAATTGGATCGAGGTAAGGATTGGTAGATGATCGCGTTCATGTTGAACTCTGGACTTCGTTCGCGTCGATGATTCGAAGCTATGGGGCGGCACATGGGATGAACAGCCGCTACCAGGCGATTGTAGAAGTCAGCAGTGATTTGATTTTGCTTCGTGTTGGAGAGCGCTGGATCAGCTTCACCCCCAGCGAGATGAAAGAAGACACAGACCATGCGGTGCCGTTCCGCCTGAACGAGGATGGGACGGTGACGCTGGACGGAGTTACGGATGAGATGGACTTGGTAGCAGAACGGGTAACGCGGGAGCTAATGCAGTGAGTACAGTCGCAAATACGATCTTTTCTCCAGAGCTGGCCGCGCGCTTCGACAAGCTCGTCACGATCTATCCGCTGAAGCGCTCGGCGCTGGTGCCGATGCTGCTGTATGCGCAGGATGAGATTGGCTATGTCTCGGAGGCGGTGGTTGCGGAGGTTGCGCAGCGGATCGGCATTCTGGAGTTGGACGTGCGGAACGTGCTTTCGTACTACTCGATGCTGCGGACTAAGCCGGCGGGCAAGTACAACGTGCAGGTGTGCACGAACATCAGCTGCATGCTGCGCGGCGGGTACGAGATTCTCGACCATTGCAAGTCGAAGCTGGGCATCGGACATAAGGGTGTGACGCCGGACGGTGTTTTTTCGCTGGAAGAGGTTGAGTGCATTGGGGCTTGCTGCTGGGCACCGGCGATGCAGGTTAACTACGACTTCCACGACGACTTGACGCCGGAGAAGGTCGATGTGGTGTTTCAGATGTATCGCGACGGCCAGGGAAAGGACGTGAAGTAATGCCTACGCTCGTCTCGCATCCCGATGAAGTAAAGGTACTCTCGCGCCGGTTCGGCCAAGGCGCAGCCGATATTGAAAAGTACATCGAGCTTGATGGCTATAAGGCAGTGCAGCAGGCGATCGCTGAAGGCCCGAGATGACTGGATCATCAACACGATGAAGGCCAGCGGCCTGCGTGGGCGCGGCGGGGCTGGATTTCCGACCGGGATGAAGTGGTCGTTTGTGCCGAAGCAGTCGGAGAAGCCGAAGTATGTGCTGGTGAATGGCGACGAGTCCGAGCCGGGCACCTGCAAAGATCACGTGATCTTCCTCGAAGACCCGCATGCGGTGGTCGAAGGGACGATGATCGCGGGACTGGCCATCGGTTCTAAGCTGGGCTTTATCTATCTGCGTGGCGAGTATCGCTACCTGCTGAAGATCGTCGAGAAGGCTGTTGCGGATGCTTACGCCAAGGGCTTTCTGGGCAAGAATATTTTTGGCAGTGGCGTGGACTTCGACATCATTACCCAGACTGGTGCCGGTGCGTATGAAGTGGGCGAAGAGTCAGCGCTGATGGAGTCGCTTGAGGGCAAGCGCGGCGTTCCGCGCATCAAGCCGCCCTTCCCTGCTGTTGTTGGGCTGTATGGTGGCCCTACGGTGATCAATAACGCCGAAACGATTGCCAATGCTCCGCACATCCTGCTGATGGGTGGCGAGGCTTATGCCAAGCTGGGCACCGAACGCAACGGTGGGACGCGGCTGTTCGGGATCTCCGGGCATGTGGAGCGTCCCGGGGTTTATGAACTCCCTATGGGTTACAGCCTGCGCAAGGCGATCTATGAGGTTGCGGGCGGAATTAAGGGTGGGAAGAAGCTGAAGGCCGTGGTGCCTGGCGGTGCTTCATGCCCGGTGCTTACGGCGGATGAGATCGATGTTGGTCTGGACTTCGACCAGATGGGCAAGGCCGGCACGATGCTTGGTTCGGGTGGGATTGTGGTGCTGGATGAGACGGTGTCGATCGTCGAGTTTGCGCTGCGTACGATCTCCTTTTATCAGCATGAATCCTGCGGATGGTGTATTCCGTGCCGCGAGGGGACGGATTGGATCAAGAAGACACTGACGCGCGTTCACGCCGGCGGCGGATCGAAGAAGGACGTCGATAACGTGCAGTATCTGGCCGAGAACATGATGGGGCGGACGTTCTGCCCGCTCGGCGATGCGGCTGCGATGCCTACGCTGGGATTCGTGAAGAAGTTTCGTAAAGAGTTTGAAGACTACATCGACGGCAAACGGGCTGGAACACCGATTATCACTGTGGACCAACTGGTCGGTGCAGGACATTGAACAGGCTATTGACCCGGTTGGTCTGGGTCATGGTCGCGATCGTGCTGTTGATCGCACTGATGAGAGTAATAAGCGTACGAAACCATCGGAGCGCAGATCAGAAGATTTTGATTGAGAAGTCGAAGTAGAGGGATTCAAGATGGCGGATGTAAATTTCACCGTAGACGGCAAGAAGCTTACCGCACCCGCGGGCACGCTGTTGATTGAGGCGTGCAAGTCGGCGGGTATTGAGATTCCTGCCTTCTGTTATTACCCGGGTCTTTCGCTGCAGGCCGCCTGCCGGATGTGCGTGGTACGGATTGAGAAAATGCCGAAGCTGCAGACCGCATGCACTACGCCGGTCGCCGAGGGCATGGTGGTGGCGACCGAGACGCCGGAGATTGCGCAGGCGCGAAAGGCTACGCTGCAGTTGCTGCTGGGGAACCATCCGCTGGACTGCCCGGTGTGCGATGCGGGCGGCGAGTGTGAGCTGCAGGACATGACCTTCAAGTATGGAGCTGCCGACAGCTTCTATGCTGAGCCGAAGAACCACCGCGAGGAGCAGAAGTGGTCGCCTGTGGTTTATTTCGACCGGCCGCGCTGCATTCTTTGCTACCGCTGCGTGCGTATGTGCGGCGAGGGCATGGATGTGTTCGCGCTGGGCATTCAGAATCGCGGGAGTTCGTCGGTGATTGCACCGAATGTTCCGGCGGAGTTGTCGCCGGATCATCTCGCCCATGTGGACTGCGAGCAGTGCGGTATGTGCATCGATGCCTGTCCGGTGGGGGCGCTGACTTCAGGCACGTACAGATACAAGACTCGTCCGTGGGAGATGAATCACGTTGCGAGCATCTGCACGCACTGCGGCGATGGCTGCAAGACTACGTTGGGTGTACGCAGCACTTCCGACGGCAGCGAGATTGTACGCGGAGACAATCGCGACAAGTCTGGAATCAACGGGGACTTCCTCTGCAACAAGGGGCGCTACGCCTTCGACTTTGCGAATCACGAGGGCCGTATTACACAGCCGCTGGTTCGCCAGCCTAACGGCGAGATGAAGCCGGTGAGCTGGGAGGTCGCGCTGGATCATGTGGGTAAGAAGCTGCGTGAGCTCCGGGATACGCGCGGCGGCAAGAGCATCGGCGTGATCGGCGGCAACCGCCTGACCAACGAAGAGGCTTACCTGCTGCAGAAGTTTGCACGCACGATCCTCGGTACAAACAACATCGACCACCACCGGACTGCGGACTATGTTTCGTTTGCACAGGCGCTCTCCGGTACGACCGGCCGCACTGCTTCACTGCGTGACACCTTGAGTGCATCTGCGATTCTTCTGGTCGGCGGCGATCCGACAAACCAGGCTCCCGGGACGGCGTGGAATATCCGGACCAATATCCGGTTGAATCGCGCGAAGCTTTACGTCGCCAATAGTGCGGAGATCAAGCTTCGCCGGCAGGCCAAAGCGTTTGTGCAGCTTGCTCCGTTCGGATATAGTGCGCTGGCCGCGTTACCTGGCTGGCGATGAGGCTTCGGGAGCCGGCGCAGCAGTTGATGCCGGTGCGCTCGGCGCGTTCCGTGATGCGGTCAAAGGTGAAGAGAATCTGCTGATCCTGATTGGTTCCGAGCTGCGCGGCGCTGACTTGAGGAAGCTGATCGAGTTTGGACTGACGCTGCCGGGTGCGAAGTTTGCGCTGCTCTCCGACTACGTCAATTCGCGTGGCGCAGCCGACATGGGCCTGCTGCCGGATATGCTTCCCGGTTATACGCCGGTCGGCAGCAGTACCTTCAGCGAGTACGATGCTTCCATCGAAGCCGGCCTCGACATGTTGGAGATATTCGAGGCGGCTGGGCGGGGCGAGCTTTCTGCGCTGTATGTGGTTGGGGCGAATCCGATTGCGCGTTATGGGATCGATCCTGCGTCGTTGCAGAATACCTTTGTCGTGATGCAGGAGATGTTCCTCACTGAGACGGCCGCGCTGGCGGATGTCATTCTGCCGGCCGCAAATCTTTACGAGAAGTCCGGCTCGGTTACGAACAGCTATGGCGATCTGCAGCAGGTGAAGAAGGCCGGCGATCGGGCCGGTGTACGCACCGACTTCGAGATGATTGTGCGGATCGCTGACAAGATGGGCGCGGACATGAAGAAGCTGGTTCCGTTCGGCAAAGGGCTTCGCGCCGATATGGGCCAGTCGCGTGGCGCGCAGTCCGGCGAGGCCGATCGCCATGCAGTTTGGCTTACCGCAAATAACCTGGAGCCGCGGCTAAGCCCGTTCGATCCGTTTGCGATTCTCGACGAGATTCAGCGACTGGTCCCCGGTTACAACCTTTCGCGGCTGCAGCTGCTCTCGGGCAACGATCAGCATCTGCAGCCCGCTGCACGCGGCGCCTCTGGTGTCAGATCGGTACGCGACGCGATCTGGTGCTGCCCGCCAACGATACGTTGTTCACCTCCGGCACGCTCGGGCGTTACTCGACCATGCTTGCCGACCTGCAGCAGAACGAGAGCCTTCGTCCAACAGCACTTACTCAGATACAGACCGCAGCAGACTGAATACCTTAGGAGCCAGAGACATCACCGTGAGCCATCTCAGCCAGTTCCAGACATTTCTGCTGCTCAGCATCCTCAAGATCGTCGTGGTCTTCGTGATCACGCTGACGGCGGTGGCCTATACGGTACTGCTGGAGCGCAAGGTGCTCGGCCGCATGCAGAATCGCTGGGGACCATCGCGCGTCGGACCCTTCGGTCTCCTGCAGCCGCTGGCCGACGGCATTAAGCTTTTTCTCAAAGAAGACCTGCTGCCATTCGCGGCGGAACGTCCTTTGTTTATCGTCGCTCCCATCATTGCGCTTACCTGCTCACTCATCTCCATTGCGGTCGTTCCTTTTGGCCAGGTTCACCACATCCAAGCCAACGGAGTCTCGGTGGATATGTTCAACGTCGCCGACCTCAACATCGGCCTGCTGGTGATCCTGGGCATTACCTCGATCGGCGTTTATGGAATTGCGCTGTCTGGCTGGTCTTCGAACAACAAGTTCGCTCTGCTGGGATCGCTGCGGGCGACCTCGCAGATGGTCAGTTACGAGCTAGCGCTAGGCCTTTCACTAGTTGGCGTTGTGTTGCGGGCGCAGTCGCTTAGCCTGCGGACGATCGTCAACAGCCAATCCGCTCACGGTATGTTGTCGTGGAATGTCTTCGGGGGTTTCCAGTTTGTCGCGTTCTTCGTGTACCTGATGGCGGCCTACGCCGAGACGAACCGCTCACCGTTCGACCTTCCTGAGGCTGAGTCCGAGCTGGTGGCTGGCTATCACACTGAGTACAGCTCCATGAAGTTCGCCATGTTCTTCATGGCGGAGTACGCCAACATGATCACTGTGAGCTGCGTAGCTACTCTCCTCTTCTTTGGTGGCGCGTCCAGCCCTCTCGGTCATCTCCTGCCAGACAATTTCGGCGGCCCTATTCTCACCGCCATCTTTCCCATCCTCTGGTTCGTCGTCAAGATTCTCGCTTTTCTTCTGCTTTATATCTGGGTGCGCGGCACGCTTCCGCGCTTTCGCTACGACCAGCTCATGGGATTCGGATGGAAGGTGCTGCTTCCGGTCGCCATGTTCAACATTATCGTCACTAGTCTCGTCTACGCGCTGCGCAGTTAGCAGTGCAGGGCTGTTTTACAATCAACAGATTGCCCCGTTTTTTGCTTTTGGAAGAGATATACGGATTCAAAGAAGGGCTGCGCAGACCATCATGCAACTCGCACTTTTCATCATCTTTGGCGCGTTGGCGGTAGCAGGGGCTCTCAACTTCCTGCTGCAACGTCATCCCATCAACAGCGCGCTGTCGCTGGTGGTGGTGATGATGTCGCTGGCGGTCATCTATTGGTCGCTGGGCGCTGAGTTCCTCGCTGCTGCTCAGGTCATCGTCTACTCGGGCGCAATCATGGTGCTGTTTGTCTTCGTCGTCATGCTGCTGAACGCCGGAGAAGAGGAGCACACTAGCGGCAGCCGTGCGGCATATATCGTCGGATTTCCCGGTGCGGCGGCGATCTTCTGCCTGCTCAGCTTCGTCTTTCTGTCCGAACGCAAGGCGCTGGGCACGGTAAACGTTGGGGGCTACCTGGATAGCGTCAGCAGCAACATCTCCGAGATCAGCACCGTTCTTTTTACGAAGCTACTGCTTCCCTTTGAAGTGACGTCTGTCTTGATCCTCGTCGCTATTCTGGGAGCCGTGGTGCTCGCGCGGAAGGAGCAATAACGATGATGTCCGCTCAAGTGCCGATTGCGTATTACCTGGTGCTCGCCGCAGTTCTCTTCTCTATCGGCGTCGCTGCATTTCTGATCAAGCGCAACGTCATTACCATCTTTATGTCGATCGAGCTTATGTTGAACGCTGTCAACCTGACCTTCGTCGCCTTTGCGCACATGTGGCACCAGATCGGCGGCCAGATCTTCGTCTTCTTCGTGATGGTGGTCGCCGCTGCTGAGGCCGCGGTTGGGCTCGCCATCATCATCGCCATCTTCCGCACTCGCCAGACGCTGAACGTCGATCAAGTCAACCTGATGAAACTGTGAGCCCTATGCCTGCCTCTTATCTCTGGTTGATTCCGCTGCTACCGTTTGCCGGCTTCCTTATCAATGGGACGCTTGGACGTAAACTGCCTCGCGCCGCTGTTACTGGCGTCGCCCTGCTCTTCACTGCGATTCCTGCTGCCCTTGTGGCGTGGCTCTGGGCGACCATGAAGTCTGCCGGTGCGCCGGAGGTCGATGCGCATCGTCGGCGTTCCGTGGATCGCGATCAGCGGCTTCCAGGTTGACTTCGCGTTTACGGTCGACCACCTGACGCTCATCATGCTTGGCGTTGTGACCGGCGTGGGTTTCCTGATCCATCTCTACTCTGTGGGCTACATGGCGCACGAAGAAGGCTACTGGCGTTTCTTCGCTTACCTTAACCTCTTCATGTTCTTTATGTCGGTGCTGGTGCTGGCCGAAAGCTTTCTGCTGATGTTTGTCGGCTGGGAGGGTGTCGGTCTCGCGTCGTACCTGCTGATTGGCTTCTACTTCAAGAAGGACTCCGCCGCGAACGCCGGCAAGAAGGCGTTCATCGTCAACCGCATCGGCGACTGCTGGTTTCCTGCTGGCGATGTTCCTGCTGATCGCACACTTTGGCAATCTGAACTTTACCCAGGTCTTTGCGGCGATTGCGGAACATCCTGAGTGGCACGGCGGTTTTCTTACCGCGATTGCGCTGCTGCTGTTGGTTGGGCGCTGTGGGCAAGTCCGCGCAGATTCCGCTGTATGTATGGCTGCCGGACGCGATGGAAGGACCGACGCCGGTCTCTGCGCTGATTCACGCGGCCACCATGGTGACGGCGGGCATCTACATGGTAGCTCGTTGCCACACGCTGTTTGACCGCTCGCCCTATGCGCTTACCGTTGTCGCGCTCATCGGCGCGGCGACGGCGATGTTTGCCGCCTGTATTGGCATGGTGCAGCACGATATCAAGCGGGTGCTGGCGTACTCCACGGTCTCGCAGCTTGGCTATATGTTCCTGGCCTGCGGAGTGGGCGCCTATGAGTCCGGCATCTTCCACCTGATGACGCATGCCTTCTTCAAGGCGCTGCTCTTCCTTGCGGCTGGCTCTGTGATTCACGCGCTCTCCGGCGAGCAGGACATGCGCAAGATGGGCGGCCTGCGGAAGCGCATTCCGATCACCTTCTGGACGATGACGATGGGCGTCTTTGCCATCGCGGGCATTCCGCCGTTGGCGGGCTTCTTCTCCAAGGACGAGATCCTTTATCGCGCCTTCACCAGCGACAATCCGCTCGGCAAACTGCTCTGGCTTGTCGGCCTCGTCACCGCCGGCATGACGTCGTTCTATATGTTCCGGCTCTGGTTCAAGACGTTCTTCGGCCCGGAGCACTTTGAAGAGCACACCGAACTCCGACGACCACGGCGCCGCAGTTCATTCGCACTCTGGCACGCACGCCGTGATGGTCGCCGAGTCACGACGAGAGCACCGCGCCGCTCACTCGCATGGCGTTCACGAATCGCCATGGATCATGCTGTTCCCGTTGGTTGTACTGGCCGTTCTTTCGACCATTGGCGGGTTTGTCGGCATTCCGATCGCATTTGGAGGAAGTGATGAGGCGGAGCACTTTCTCGAGCCAGTCTTCGCTTCGGGCATCGCTAACGCCGCGAGCCATAGTCTCGAACTGACGCTTGCTGCCGTCTCCGTCCTAACGGCTGGGCTTGGCGTGTTTATCGCCTACGTCTTCTACTACAAGAAGCCCGGCACCGCAGCTTCTATCGCCGAGAAAGCTCCGGCTCTCTACCGCCTGGTCGAGAATAAGTTTTACGTCGACGAGATCTATCACGTCTTTCATCGTCACACCCCTGCTGATGTTTACGCGACTTATCCTTGCAGGACTGGTTGACGCGCGGCATCGTCAATGGCTCGGGCGCGCTGGCTGGATTGACCACCCGCGGCCTGAGCACCCTTACCCGCCGCATCCAGTCCGGAAATATTCGCTCCTATGCGGGATGGCTGGCGCTGGGCGCCGCAGCTGTGCTCCTCGTCATGGTCTTTGGCCGCGGACTTTGGATGCATTAAGAGTTTCGGTATTGCCGTCGTATAACGTGCTGTTGCTTCGCAAAAGGATTTGATGAACCGCAGATGAACATAGATCACAATATCCTGACCATCATCACCTTCACGCCTCTGGCAGGCGCGATCCTGCTGGTGCTGCTGCCGGACCGGGGCAAGCTGATGCAATGGGGCGCGCTTGCCGTGACGCTGATCACCTTTGGCCTTACATTGCACCTGCCCTTCCACTACGACTATGGCGCTGCCACCGGAACCTTTCAGTTTGAGCAGATGATCCCGTGGGTCTCGTCGCCTGCGATTAACTACCACCTGGGCGTCGACGGTCTGTCGATGTGGCTGATCGTGCTGACTGGATTTCTTGCTCCGCTGGGCGTGCTTATCTCCTGGCATGTCGTTGATGAGCGCAAGAAAATCTTCTATACCCTGTTCCTGCTGCAGCAGGTCGCGATGCTGGGTGTGTTCGTCTCGCTTGATCTCTTCCTCTACTACGCGTTCTGGGAGCTGACGCTGGTCCCGATGACTATCCTGATTGCGACCTTTGGCCGCACAGAGAATCGCCGTCGGGCCGCCATTAAATTTTTCCTCTACGCGTTTATCCCTTCCGCCATTCTGCTGATCGGCGTGCTGTGGCTTTACGTCAACACCGGCACGTTCGACATGCCGAAGCTCGCCGCCCTCGCCGCCAGTCACGGGATTTCAAGCAACTCTGCTGCTCTTTGGCTCGCTTCGCTTTCGTTTCTGGTCGCCTTTGCCGTCAAGGTTCCGGTCTTCCCGCTGCATGGGTGGCTGGCGGATGCGGTCGCCGAGGCTCCTACGGCTGTGGTGATGGTGCTGGCCGGCAAGCTTGGACTCTACTCCATTCTGCGATTCTCCTTCGGGATATTCCCTGCCGAGTCACAGCGGATCGCTCCGCTGATGATTGCGCTGGGAGCGATCGGGATTGTTTACGGCGCGCTGATTGCGCTGGTTCAGAAAGATTTGAAGACAGCTTGCCGCGTATGGCACGCTCGGGCACGTCAGTGTGGTGATCCTCGGCATCTTCACCTTCACGATTGCCGGCCTGGATGGCGGCATCTACCAGACACTGAACGAAGGCATCGGCGGAGCAGCGCTGTTTATGTTGCTGGGCCTGCTCTACGAGCGATATGGCACCTACGACATGCGGGAGTATGGTGGTCTGGCTGCGCAGCTTCCGTGGGTGGTGACGATGTTTGTTATTACGGCGCTCTCGGTCGTTGGGCTGCCGATGCTCAACGGGTTCGTCGGTGAGTTCCTGGTGCTTTCGGGCTCGATGCAGTCCACCATCAGCAACCATGTCGGTTGGACGGTGCTTGGCACTTCGGGCGTCATCTTTACCGCGGCCTACATGCTGCAGATGATCCAGCGTGTCTTCTACGGCAACCTGGGCCTCAAGCCGCGCGCTATCAGCGGGCACGATCTCGACGCACGCGAGCACCTTGCTCTGTGGCCCGTGGTCGCTGTGATGCTGCTGATGGGCGTTGCTTCGCCTTACTGGATGCGCGCCATCGACACTGCCGGAGCGGGCATGGTCAAGGGATTTGCGGCGCAGAGCCTGCCGGCTTCGGGTTCAGCCATTCGCACTGCTTCCGTTTTGAGCCAATTCAGTTGGCGCTCCTATCGTTCAGTCAGGAGGCGAAGAAATAGCTATGTCCTCCTAATGTTCTTGCACTGCTGCCCGAGATTATCCTTACGCTGACTGCTGTTCTGATCATGCTGGTGGAGCCCTGCCTTCCGCTTGCCAGAGCCGGAAGCCGCTTGGGTGGCTTGCCATCCTCGGTACCGTGGCGGGCGGCGTGGCCAGCTGGTACCAGACTCTCTTCGCCTCCGATCATGCGCTGTTTGCGTTCTCGAAGACCATTCAGGTCGATACGTTCTCCATCTTCTTCCACCTGCTGATCAGCGGTGTGGTGCTGGTGACGCTGCTTGGGTCGCTGGATTACTTTGAAGGCAATGCCAGCCATGCGGGCGAGTACTTTGCGTTGACGCTGTTCGGCGCCGTCGGCATGATGCTGATGACCTGCTCGGTCGAGCTGCTGATGGTCTTCGTCGGCCTCGAGATCTCGTCGATCTCGACTTACATTCTTTGCGGCTTCCGCAAGGGTCAGGCGACTGGCTCTGAATCTTCCTTGAAGTACTTCCTGCTCGGCTCGTTTGCGACTGCGTTCTTCCTTTACGGCGTTGCTCTGGCCTTTGGGGCGACCGGTTCGACCGACATCTATGCCATTGCCCACGGGCTTGGCAGCACCTCTACTCCGACGCTTGCGTTCCTGGCGCTGGCGATGATTCTGATCGGCCTTGGCTTCAAGGTCTCGGCTGCGCCGTTCCATGTCTGGACGCCGGATGTCTACCAGGGCGCGCCGGCGCCGGTGGTCGGTCTGATGTCCACTGCGCCCAAGGCTGCGGCGTTTGCGGTGCTGCTGCGCATCACGTTCTCGGGCTTCCCTTCCATGCAGCATCGCTGGTCGGTGCTGATGTGGGCGCTGGCCGCGTTGTCGATGACTATCGGCAACCTTGGCGCGCTGCTGCAGCGCGATGTGAAGCGGATGCTGGCTTACTCGAGCATCGCCCATGCGGGCTACCTGCTGGTCGCGTTTACGGCGTTTCCGCTGGACGGAATTGCCGCTGCCTGCTTCTACATTGCGGCTTATTCCGCGATGAATGTCGGAGCCTTTGCGGTCATCACGCAGGTGAGCGGCTACGGCGAGACGGTTCGCACTCAGGACGACTACACCGGGCTTGCGGCTCGGCGTCCGGGAATGGCCGCGCTGCTGGCCTTCTTCCTGCTTTCGCTGATCGGCATTCCCTTCACCGGCGGCTTCTTCGGCAAGTTCTATGTCTTCTCGGCGGCGATCGGCTCCGGCCATATCTGGCTGGCGGTGATTGGCCTGCTGAACAGCGGCGTTGCCTGCTTCTACTACCTGCGACTGCTGTCTGCGGTGTACTCGCAGAAGGACGCCGGGGCTGCGGAGATTCCGGCGCACCCTGTCAGCACGCCTGCCGCAGTGGGGCTTGGCCTTGCTGCTGCGGCTACGCTGCTGCTGGGCATCCTGCCGGGCAATGTGCTCTCGATGGCCCAGTACGCAGGGACCAGCACGATCGTCGAAGATGCCCGTCAGCAGTGCGCGGCTCATCCGGACAACTGCCATGTGCAGGTACAGCTCCAGCCGCACTAGAGCATTTGCGGAACTTCCATTCGCTCCCCTCCCTCTTGATCGGATGGCCCCCTCCCTCCGAATTTGCTCTAAAGTACTGATAATGCTGTACTTAGTTTCGGACTTTCCCAGCAAAGTACTGATTCCATATACTTTACGTGTAAAGTATTGATCCATATTGAATTACGGGATGCTGAGGCGTGAAGATGCGTTTACTGGTCGCGTCGTAGTCGGGCCATCTTCCTTGTCACTCTTTTTATCTCTACTCCAATTTTAAAGGATGAGAGATAACTGGAATGCCATCTCTATTTCCATTCGTTTCATAAGTTTAGGCCATTTGGGCGCTTGACAGATTTTGGATGGATCACCGGACCTGGAATAGAGACGAGGGTGTGATTGCCAGTCGGCTACAGCAACAGAAAAAGCCTCCGCAATGCGGAGGCTTTTTTCTTGATGCGGACTGAATGATGAAGCTTACTGGGCCTTCAGGAAGATGATAACGAAGGTGAACAGTGCGAGGGACTCGATGAAGGCGAGACCGAGAATCAGGAAGATAAAGATTCCGGGACGTGCGCCGGGGTTACGAGCGAGTGCTTCGGTGGCGGAGGCGGTTGCCTTGCCCTGGCCGAGACCGCAAAGACCGGCAGCGAGCGCCATGCCGAGGCAGGCGGCCAGCGGAATGGTGTTGAGGGTACCGGTCGCACCTGCGCCCTGCGCGAATGCCGGCGTTGCCAGCAGGACTGCCAGCGACGTAAAGAGATATTGCAGCTTCTTCATGGTATTGCTCCTAGCTCCCGTCAGATTCGCCGCCAGTGGGTGGTTGATGCTCACCGTGCTGGCACCCTCACGCTAGCGGCGTTACAACTGCTGCGGCGAGGGAGTCCCACCGCAGCAAAGTCAAAGTTGGTAGCCCGGGGCTTTAGCCCTGGGTGATGCGAAGCATCAATGATCGTGCGCTACGGCCAGCGACAGATAGATGGCCGCCAGCAGGAAGAACACGTACGCCTGCACCACAGCGACGCCAAGGTGAAGACCAAGAAATACCAGCGGGATGCCGATGGGAATGAGCGAGAAGAACGCCAGGGTGACGAGGTCTCCGGCGAACATGTTCGCGTAAAGACGGACCGTCAGCGAGAGAACGCGGGCGCAGTGCGAGATGATCTCGATGGGAAGCAGCAGCCAGGAGAGCCACCATACCGGTCCGACGAACTGCTTGTAGTAGCCAACGCCGTTCGAGCGAATGCCGTGGTAGTGGTAGTACAGGAACGTGACGAGCGCGAAGCCCAGCGGCACGACGACGTCGGCTGTGGGCGACTCGAGGCCCGGGACGAGACCCATCAGGTTGCTGAGCAGGATGAAGAGGAAGAGCGCCGTGAGATAGCTGGTGAAGCGCTCATAGCCGTGCCCGATGATCGACTCGCTTTGCTGGGAGACGAACTCGTTTGTCATCTCAGCGAGGTGCTGCGTGGCCTTGGGTTGTTCCACACTGAGGCTCATGCGGACGATCAGGAAGTAGGCCACAAGCACGACGAAGACGAGCAGTTCCATCGCGAAGGAGTTGGTAATGGGGGCCTGAGGATAAGCCGAATGCACGTGCAATGCATTGAGCAGAGCCGTGACGGGCGCAGCGAAGTGGGCGTTCAAGACATCTGGTAATCAACAATTGTGTTTGCATAAAAAGTTCGAGGGAAAAGCACTTGCGTCCGGAGTTCGGGAGACCGGCTAAACCGTCCAGAGCTTCATCAGCCTGAAACCTTCGACTGTGAGGGAAAATATCCCCAGAGCGAGGCCTGCAGCGAGCGCGAAGACTGAACCATTCAGTACCTTAAGGCTAACATAAAGCAGGACCACCGTAAGCCCCAGGCGCAGGAAGAATGCCACCAATATTCTGCCCATGGGCTTGGCCTGAGCGCCGCTGTCCATACGGGCCATGACGGCCGTCATGAGGCGCAGCCACTCGTACAGGCCGGAGCCGGAGATCAGCGAGCCGATAAGAAGGAGCACGGCGCTGGCCCAGCCCATCTTCCACCAGACGAGGGGCGCCGCTATGACCGTGATGATCGCCAGGAGGCGCAGCGCGCTGATCATGGTGCGTTTGAAGTCGGCGTCGCTGAGGTTTTCCATCTTCATCGTAAAAGCCCGTCAGTTTCGTTTCAGAAAGCGTGCGGACGTCGTAACGATCTGGATCACTCCGGCCACTGCACCGAGCACGATGCCTGCAATGCCTATCCAGTGCTGGTGGAAGTGGCGATCGAGCCAACTGCCGAGCAGCCAGCCGATGAGGCAGCCGGCAGGCAGGGCGATGGCGAGCTGAATCATGCTCTCCGCCTTGACCAGATCGCCGAGCGGGCCTTTGCCGCCGGGAGTGTGGCGAGTCCCCTTGTCGCTACTTCGTGTTTCTTCGTCCGCCATAGCACGTCCATTACAACACGGCTGCGCCGCTATACTGAATCGTCACCTTAATAAGAAGGAAATATCGTGTTCGAATCTGAGTTTGAAGAAAATCTTTACAACCTGCGCCGGGAGAAGCTGCAGCAGATCGCCGCGCTTGGTGAGCAATCGGGCCTGAATTGGGCGCAGGCCACTTATCCGAACAGCTATGTCGCGAGCCACACGCGTTCCGGAGCTTCGCAAGGCCTATGACGGGCTGACGGCGGAGGAGTTGGAGATCGACCCGATCCACGTCAGCATCGCGGGGCGGATTATGGCGATACGGGTGCAGGGCAAGGCGGGGTTCGCGCAGCTGCAGCAGGGTGGGCAGAGGTTTCAGATTTATGTGCGCAAAGACGATGTTGGTGAGAATGCTTTTGCGCTGTATAAGCTGCTGGATCTGGGCGACCACATTGGCGTGCGCGGGCATTTGTTTCGCACACGGACTGGCGAGCTGACGGTGCATGTTGGTCCGGTAGATGGGCTGCCGGCGATTACGTTTCTGTCGAAGGCGATGCTGGCGCTGCCGGATAAGTATCACGGGCTGGAAGATACGGAGCTGCGGTATCGGCAGCGGTATGTGGATCTGTTTGTGAATACGGGGCAGTTGGTGAAGGCGGCGGAAGGTGAGGACGATGCGACTGCGACGCCCAATGTTCGTGAGGTCTTTGTGAAGCGCGCTGCGGTGCTGCGGGCGCTGCGGACGTTCTTCGATAGCCGCGGGTATCTTGAGGTGGAGACGCCGATGATGCACTCGATCGCGGGCGGAGCGGCTGCTCGGCCTTTTGTCACGCATCACAATGAGCTGGATCTGGATCTGTTTTTGCGGATCGCTCCGGAGCTTTATCTGAAGCGGCTGGTGGTCGGCGGGCTGGACCGGGTCTATGAGATCAATCGGAATTTTCGCAATGAGGGTGTGAGTACGCGGCATAATCCTGAGTTCACGATGCTGGAGTTTTATCAGGCGTATGCGAACTATCACGATCTGATGCGGCTTACGGAGGAGCTTGTGATCTTCGTTGCTAACGAAGTGAATGGGACGACGATCACTCACTTCAATGGGCATGAGATTGATCTTGGCAAGTGGAAAAAGTACTCGATGCGGGAGGCGATTGTGCGTTTCTGGCCTGAGGCCGCGGGAGCCGCTCCTAACCACGATTCTTTCGCTACGCTAGAGTCAGTGTCAGAGCTTGTCGGACAGTTGCGCGGTGCAGGAGTGGGGATCGCTCACGATCCGACGGAGCCTGTCGGCAAGACAATCGCCGATATCTTTGAGACTCTGGCAGAACCACACCTTATTCAGCCGACCATCATCTATGACTTCCCTCTTGCGGTCTCGCCGTTATCGAAGATCAAGCCGGATGAGCCGGATTGGGTGGAGCGGTTTGAGTTTTATATTGGCGGGTTTGAGGTTGGGAATGCTTTCTCGGAGTTGAATGATCCGGTCGATCAGCGGGAGCGTTTTCAGCAGCAGATGGCTGCGAAGGCCGGGGGCGATGCCGAGGCGAATGATATGGACGAGGACTATGTCCGGGCGCTTGGGTATGGGCTGCCGCCTACGGCGGGTGAAGGGATTGGGATCGATCGGCTGACGATGGTGTTGACTGGCGCGAAGTCTATCCGGGACGTAATTCTCTTCCCTCTGGTGCGGCCCAAGGCGAAGCAGCAAGGGGCGGAAGCGGATTCGAAGGGGTAGAGGCTACTTCGATTTATTCAACCGCTTTACTACGCCGGCGAGCGAGTGTTCATTCATGGCTGCCACTGCGTCTCCGCGGACCTTCTTCATGTGCGGGGCTACGGCTTTGTCGTTGAGGACGAGCCAGTCCGCTTCGGTTGCGATGAAGACGTCGCCGAGGCCGATCTGCTTGGCTGGAAGCTTGAGTTGCGCTCCACCGTTGGGGCCTTTGCGTTGCACGATGAGGCCGGCTTTGTGCAGCATGAGGAAGGTTCTCCGGACCATCACCGCGCTCTCGCCCAGGGTCTCGGCGATCGCCGCCGAGGTGTGCATCGCATTCGGCTTATCCGCCAGAACCGTCAATACCCGTACGCTCAACTGAAATCTTCCGCTTTGTGCCATGCACAAAAAGCTACCACAGGGCGGCCAGCGGATCATATGTTTTAGTAACGGGGCACTTGCGGATCGGTTCTAACGACTCTGCACAGGTGCCCGTGCTAGCATCTCCCAGTGAATATCCTCTTTGTCGGCGACGTCTATGGGTCGGCCGGCCGCCACATCGTCCGCGAACATCTGCCCCATGTGCTCGAAAATAATGCTGTCGACCTGCTGGTGGTCAACGGCGAGAACGCCGCCGGAGGCTTCGGCATCACGCCCTCGATTGCGGAGGAGCTGTTTGATATGGGTGCGCACGTCATCACGACGGGCAACCACATCTGGGACAAGAAAGAGATCTTCGAGTACATGGCGGTGCCGGCGGAGTCCCATGGCCGCGGCCGGCGGGTGATTCGGCCAGCGAACTACGCCGAGGGCACGCCGGGGTTTGGCATGTTCCAGGGCGAACTGGGAAACGGGCAGCCGTACGCGGTGATCAACCTGCAGGGGCGGGTGTTCATGTCGTCGTGTGACGACCCGTTCCGCAAGTCAGACGAACTGCTAGGCCAGATCGAGCGCGAGTCCGGGGCGAAGGTGATTCTGATCGACCTGCATGCGGAGGCTACGAGCGAAAAGGTGGCCATGGGCTGGTATCTGGATGGGCGCGTGACGGCTTTGCTGGGCACCCACACGCACATCCCTACCGCCGATGAGCGGATACTTCCGGACGGCACGGCTTACATGACGGACGTGGGGATGTCCGGGCCCTACGACTCAGTGATCGGGGTAGAAAAAGAGCAGATACTACAGCGCTTTCTGACGGGTATGCCGGGTAAGTTTGAGGCGGCGAAGGGCAATCCGAAGATGTGTGCCGTGCTGATCTCCTGCGATGGTGCCACGGGTCGCGCACATCATATTCAGCGGATCATGCTCGGCGAATAAGGATGCAATAGACGCAAAAGAGGCAGCCCGAGGGCTGCCTCTTTTAGCTGCTATGAAACCATACTATTTTTTGGGAGCCGTATGATGCACCGGAGCAGGCTTCTTCACGGGAGCCTTCTTCGGCTCCACAACCTCGCCATCGCTCATGGTGATCATGATCGGGTTGGGGGTGAAGGATGCATAGGTTCCCGAGATGGTGATCTTTGCACCGACCGCGGGCAGCGTCTTCAGAGGCTCCTTGATCTGGAAGGTGAAGTCAGCGGTCTTGGACTGAACTGCGTCATCCGAGACGGCAACCTGAACTGAGCTGTCCGTTGCGGCGATCACAGTTACATCCGGAAGCTGAACCGACTTGCCCTTGATGGTGTCCCAGACCTTCGCGGCATCGTCAGGAGCGCCATTCTGGAGGATGAACTCCTTGTCGCTGACGGCGAGCGTCGCAAGATCCGGCGTGCTGGCAATAACCTGCTTGACGATGTCCGCTGGCTTGGGCGCGGGTTTGATAGCGAAGGTAGAGGGCGGGTCCAAACTTGCTTGCGATGCGGTCAGGACGGTATCAAAACCGTCATCGGCACCGTGATATTTGCGGTAGCAGTATTTCGCCAGGGGCATCATCTGCGACTTGTAGGGCTCCGGCGCAAATGACGCGGCGCGTGAGGCGTACCACGTGCAATTCACCAGATCCGGCGGCGTCGACTGATAGTAAGCAGTGGCTAGCGTGTACGTGTCCTGCAGAATCGGGCCGGGCTTTGTCGTCTGATCTGCCGGGACTGCAGCGAGTTCCAACTTGAAGTTCGTAATCGCTGTGGCGGTGTCCTTCTTGCCCAGGGCAGCAGTTGCGATCGCGCTGTAGAAATAGGGAGCCGAGCCTGCCTTCACTTTGGCAAAGTCCGCATCGCTCATGTCCTTCGGCTTGGTCGCCGCCAGACCTTTCTGTGCATACCCGGCAGCCGCATCGAGAGCAGCCTGTTTCGCGGCGGGGTCGGTCAACGAATCGGCGCTTGCTTTGCGAAAGTACACTTCGATGGTCAGAGCAGCCAGATTGTTGGGGTTTACCTGCAACAACCGGTCTGCGGCATCCAAAGACTTGGCGGGATCGAACTGGCTGTACGCCTGCGTCAACTGCTGGAGTACGGATTCCTTCACCGCCGACTGCGGGTACTGCGTCAGATAGGCCTCCAAAGCTGCAGCCTTTGCTTTGGGGTCGGTCTGGGTGATGGCGTTGTTATAGGCATTGGCCTCAGCGGCGGGCATTTCGATCGCGCCGCCTTGAGCGCCTGTACCGAGGTTGACCTGACTTTGAGCAAACGCGACCCGGGAACCTGGCGCAATAGCGACAGCGGAGAGCGCTAGGAGAGACGCAACGACAACCTTATTCATTCCACACTCCTCGTAATTCTTATGTATCAGATGCTGCCACAGGTCGTTCCCGGGGTCAGAATTCAGATGGTGTTACTTCATGGATCATAGTGCATCCATTACAATCCCACACTTTGCCTGCGCAGGGCTGGAATCTGCAAACCGGCCGATTTCTCCGCAGTGTAAGGAGGATGATGCGAATTATAGAAACGCTTTTGCTCCTATGGCAAGTAGCTATAGCACTGAAGTACTAGGCTTCGCATTCGGCGCCATATTTTTTATCAGGCTATGACCAATACGTGGACCGGTACGTTGCCAGAGAGCAAAGAAAGCACCCAGCCCGTCTTCCGGCCGGGATGTGCCCTTCACTCTGCCTATCGGTGTACGGTCGATTGGTGATGCGCGTCGGCCGAGCGCTCATGCGCCTGGCGAAGTGCTCGTGTGCCCTGGTCGAGTGCTCGTGGACGCTTCGTGGTCGCCGGTGGGATGGCGTTCTGCTGCTGCGCGGTGTGCCTTTGCAAACGTGCTCGCGGTGCCCCGCTGCCTTCTTGTGTGCGTCGTGTGCCATGTGAGAGTCTCCTTATGGGAGGTACGTCGTTTCGTACCAACGCGAACTTACGTTCCACCGCATAACATCTCCATCCCAGCCGTGCTAAGATTCGGCTCGAATTTGTGGGACGTAGCGCCGGTCGACGGGATCGGCACGGGGAGAACGTACACTACCAGCGATAGGACCCCAGCCCCAAGGGTTACGTCCCTCTTATCCACAATTAGTAGTGTTGTGACCGTTGATTCCGGTCTCGCGCCCCGCTACAGTTGAGATGAGTCCTAACTATCAGGCAAGATCCCTGCTCCCCAACGATCTCGCCTCGGAGGCACGATTTGCTCAAGCTCAAGAAAGTCCAGATCCTCGGCTTCAAATCCTTCTGCGACCGCACCGAGGTCCAGCTTGCCGGCGGCGGTATCGCGGCGATCGTCGGGCCGAACGGCTGCGGCAAGTCGAATATCTCCGACGCGATCACCTGGGTGCTTGGCGAGCAGTCCGCCAAGTCGCTGCGTGGAGTGAAGATGGAGGACGTGATATTCGCGGGGACCCGCGACCGCAAGCCGACGGGCATGGCTGAGGTATCGCTGACCCTAGTCGATCCCGAGGTCTACGATGCGGCCAGCCTTGGCGGCGGCCCGGAGATCGTGATTGACGACCGGGAGCCGAATATCAGCGACTGGGACGAGACCGCTCTGCGCAAGCAGCGTGCCGAGGAGACCGAGGAGGCGGTGGCAGAGGCCCAGCCCGGGACGGTCATCGAGGGCGACGAGCCGTCGCTGCCGATTCAAGCGACTTCCGACGAGGATGCGGAGATCGAGGGTGATCCAGCGGCGAAGAATAATGTCGTGCTGAAGATCCGCCGGCGGAAGTTCGGGCGTGCGCCGGTTCGTGCCGGGGAGTTGACGATCACGCGCCGGCTATTCAGGACGGGCGACTCGGAGTATCTGCTGAATGGCAAGATATGTCGGCTACGCGACATTCAGGACATCTTTATGGGCACGGGCCTGGGTGGCGAGTCCTACGCGATCATCGGGCAGGAGCGTATCGGCCAGTTGCTCTCGGCCAAGCCGCATGACCGGCGCGCCATCATCGAAGAGGCGGCGGGTATCACGCGCTTCAAGACGAAGAAGCGCCTCGCCGAACTGCGGCTGGAAGCGGCCAAGCAGAACCTCTCGCGCGTCAACGACATCTTCGAAGAGGTCACCAAGCAGATGACCACGCTGAAGCGCCAGGCCGCCAAGGCTGAGCGCTATGGCGCACTGCGGGACGAACTCCGCAGCAGGCTGCGCGTGGTGCTGGCTAGCCGCATGGCCCAACTGGACGCAGAACAGGCCGTCACGACGGAGAAGATCGCCGCCCTGGCCACGCAGATCGACGCGCAGGCGGAGACGCTGGAGACGATGGATGCGGAGCACTCCGCAGGCGTGCAGAGCGGCTATGCGCTGGACCAGCAGATTCGCGAGGCCGGTTCGCAGGCTAACCAGTCCGCCGTGGAACTGGAGCGGATTACGGCCCGCACGGCGGCTAATACGGATCGCATCGCCGATTTGACGCAGCGGCTGGCATCGGGGGCCGAGGAGCTGACGCAGGCGCAGGCACAGCTTGCCACGCTGACCGGAGATCTGGAGCAGCAGCGCGCCTTCCTCGAGAGCGCGACTACCGAGTCCGCCAGCTCTCGCGATGCTGCACAGAGGCAGCAGGCTGAGGCTCAGACTGCGTTACGCGCTGTGGGCGCGGCCGAGCAGCAGGCCGAGCAGAACCGCCGTGCTTCCATGCAGCTTATCCAGCGTGCCGGACAGACAAGGAACGAGCAGGCTCAAGCCGAGGCCGCACTGGCCAGCCTGGAGCAGGAGTCGCAGCGTTTGCTCTCTGAGTCTGAGGTAGCGCGACAGGAGTTGGAGAGCCTCGGACTGCAGCGCGGGCAGGTGAAGCTCTCGTTTGAGTCGGTCACTGAGCGGCTCAAGCGGCTCGAGACCGAGATCGCCGAACTTCGACTACAGGTTCAGGCTCGCCGCAACGAAGAGGCGGAGTCCAAGCGGCGCGGCGACCAGCTTCGCGGTGAAGTTGCGACTCTGAATGGGCGGCGCAACTCTCTTGAAGGGTTGATCCGCGATCACAGCTACTCGACCGAGACGGTTCGAAATATCTTCAAGTCCGATGCAAACAGACAGAACCTCAATGGCATGGCGCCGATTGGCACGCTGGCAGACTTTCTGGAGGTCGACGGGAAGTACGAGAGCATGGTCGATGAGTTTCTGCGGGACGAGTTGAACTACATCGTCGTGAAGAGTTGGGATGCGGCCGACGCGGGGATGCACCTGCTCCAGACGGATGTGGCCGGCCGCGCTACGTTTCTCGTTCATCCGAATGATGCACAGGTCAACTTTCCTTTCGCCGAGGGCATGACCAGCGAGGCCATCATCAATACGGTGAATGTTGAAGGCGTTGTGCCGTTGAAGGACTGCGTGCGCGTGCTGGATGGCTTTGGGAAGTCGCTTGAGGTCATACTGCCCAAGCTTCGTGAGGGGTTCATCGCACCGGACTCCTATACGGCTCGTTCGCTGGCGCTTTCTAATCCGCATGCGTTTTTTCTCTCCCCTACGGGCGAGACTTTTCACAACGTAACCGTCACGGGCGGACGTCCTCGCGCGCAAGGGCCGCTGGCGCTGAAGCGTGAGCTAACCGAAGTACAGCAGAAGGTGGAAAAGGCTGAGGCGGAGCTGGCCCAGACCGACTTGAACAGCCAGGCTCTGCAGCGGCAGATATCCGAGGTGAATGCCGCGATTGAGGAGAAGACGGTTGAGCGGCGGGATGCGGAGCGCGAGTCCGCCAACTCGGGCGCGGCGTTGCGGCAGATGGAGTCCGAGACCGCGCGCATCGAACGACGCCTGCAGGATTGGGCTCTCTCCACGGAGAGGAATCGTGATGCTCGCAACCAGAAGACGGAGTTGATCAGCCGGCGCCAGCAGGAGGCTGCGACGCTTGAGGGTGAGCGCGTCACGCTCGAAGCTGGCCTCGCCGATCTGCAGCAGCAATTGGAGCAGTTGCGCGCTCAGCGGGATCAGCTTCAGCAGGCCGCGGCGGAGGCCTCCGCGGCGCTCGCCGGTCTGGAAGAGCGACGTCGTAACGCCGCGGCCAACTTCGATCAGACCAACCGGTTGTACAACGGTCAGAGCCAGCGTATTCAGCAGCTCGATCAGCAGCTTGCGTCCGCGAGTGCGGAGAAGCTGCGGCGCGAGGAGGAGACGGCTGCGCTTGCTGTTCAGCACAGCGAGCAGTCTGAGATGCGTGCCACCGCAGTGGCCCAGGGCGCACGCCTTACCGCTGAGGCCGCAGAGCTGCGAGCTGCCATGACGGAGCTCGACACTCGCGTCCGCGCCCTGCGGCATGAGACCGAGGCGCTGCGGGAGACGCGGGCGGCGTTGACCGCGCGGGCGGCAAAGCTGGCCTCCGACATCGAGCACATTGAGGCCACCTGCGTGAATGACCTTTCAGTTGAGGCTGTTGCGCTACGTTCGGACGAGGCGATCGTTCGCATCGAAGGCGAAGCTCTCGCCACTGAAGAGAATGAAGCGCGTGCACTGAAGCAGCGGCTGGAGGCGATGGGGCCGGTCAACATGATGGCGCTCGAGGAGTACAACGAGACCACCCAGCGTCATGTCTTCCTTGAGGCACAGCGCAAGGACCTGCTCGATGCCATCGACGACACCCAGTCGTCCATCAAGGAGATCGACGATGTCTCCCGGCTGAAGTTTGACGAGGCCTACAAGATCATCAACGAGAACTTCTCGGTCACCTTCTCGAAGCTCTTTGGCGGCGGCCAGGCCTTCATGAAGCTTACCGACGCGGAGAACTCGAACGAGAGCGGAATCGAGATCGTCGCCTCGCCGCCGGGCAAGAAGCTGCAGAATATCCTGCTGCTCTCCGGAGGAGAAAAGGCGCTCACCGCGCTCTCGCTGCTGGTCGGCATCTTCCAGTTCCAGCCTGCGCCGTTCTGCATTCTGGACGAAGTCGATGCACCGCTCGACGAAACCAATGTGGGGCGCTTCGCCAAGCTGATCTCAGAGATGAGCGCCAATACGCAGTTCGTCGTGATCACCCACAGCAAGCGCACGATGACGCAGGCGGACGTCATCTACGGCGTCACCATGCAGGAGCCGGGCGTCTCGAAGATCGTCAGCGTCAACCTCAGCCGCCGCGACTCCACGGAGAATCGCCGCGCCGTCGCCTGACCCCTGGTAGCGCAGCTGGAGCGGATGAATCTGTACCGCTCCAGCTATTTTTGCGCAGTCGTATACCCTCTAACTGCGATGATGCACGTTCCCCTCACGCTCGCCCTGCTCGCTGCCCTCGCGGCGGTCGCGGTGCTGTTGCGTATGCGCTGGCCGCTCCTATCTCATCGATGGCGTACGGTTTTGATCGTCCTGGCCTTCAGTGCGCTCCTGGCACATGTCTTCATGCATGTCTCCAATTGGGAGCCCAACTCCCAACTCATGTATCGATTGGTGAACTGGATCGCAGTTGCCGCTTATCTATTTCTGCTTGCCCTCTGGACGCGAATGGCTCCGCGCTGGCTGACTACGCTCTCTGCCATCGTTCTTGTGTTGCCGCTCCTTGCCCCGACCTTACTGTACCCACTCGCGGCGATCTTCGATGACTCACCTCACCCCAGCGTCCCACTCGCAGATTCGTTATTCGTCATGCGAACCCCCTGGCGTGCGATCTTTGGAGGGACTTCGGGTGTGGATCTGAACTTCTATTATCGTCCTGCCTGGGTCCCCTTTGTGCGCCACGGCATCCATTTCGCCCGCCTCTATAACGGCCAATGCCATACCTCAGAGGTGTCCGTCGTCCTGTCTGCCGACCATACTCGCGCTATGGTCCACTGTCCTCCGTGGCCCGGCCAGCCTACGGAACAGTCTTACGACCTGATCCTGCCGATGCGTTGATATTTCGTTTATTCCCTTCCCCCTTATCGGAGTGTTACCGTCATGCTGATGAACCAAGCTTTGCTCCAGACCAACCTCGGAGATATCCCCCTGCTCGCGCGGGGAAAGGTCCGCGATATCTACGCCACCACTCCTAACGCAAACTCCGACTTGATATTCGTCGCGACGGACCGCATCTCTGCCTTCGATCATGTTCTTGCTACGGGCATCCCGGACAAGGGCCGCATCCTCACCCAGCTCTCTCTCTTCTGGTTCGACTTTTTACACGAGATCGTTCCGAACCATCTTCTGACCGCGCATCCCCGCGAATTTCCCAGTTCCCTGCACCCGTATTTGGACCAATTAGGTGGCCGCACCATGCTCGTCAAACGGGCGAAGATGTTCCCCGTCGAGTGCGTCGTTCGCGGTTATCTCTCCGGTTCGGGCTGGAAGGACTATCAGGCGACAGGTGCGATCTGCGGCATCCAACTGCCCAAAGGCCTGCGCGAATCCGATCCCCTGCCAGAGCCAATCTTTACGCCCGCTGCAAAGATCAACACCGGCGGCCACGATGAGAACATCACCTACACCGTGATGGAGTCCATGATCGGCTCAAAGTACGCCGACGCCCTATATGACCTCTCCATCGACATCTACGAGACCGCGGCAAAGTACGCGGCCAGCAGGGGTCTGATTCTGGCCGATACTAAATTCGAGTTCGGCCTGATCGACGACATGATCACTCTGGCCGACGAGGTCCTGACCCCCGACTCCAGCCGGTACTGGCCTGCAGCGAGCTATGTTCCAGGAGGTCCTCAGCCCAGCTTCGACAAGCAATATGTCCGCGACTACCTGGAATCGATCCATTGGAACAAGCAGGCGCCTGCGCCTGGACTGCCGGATGAGGTGGTTGTCCGCACCCGGGAGAAGTACCTTGAAGCCTTCACGCTCCTCACTGGCCGGTCCAGCCTCGACTCCTGACCGCCGTTGCCACATGCTGAACGCCTTCAATCCTTTCGACTGGTTCCTCTTCGCGCTGCTTGCCTATTCGACCATCATGGCCTTTTTGCGGGGCTTTCTGCGGGAACTGTTCTTCTTCGGAGGGTTGATTCTAGGGATTATTCTGGCTGCCTGGAACTATGAGCATGTAGCGCTGTCACTGGCACACTTGATCACGACTGTGACCACCGCTCGAATCATCGCTTTTTTTCTGATTGTCTTAGGTGTAATGTTGGCTAGCGGACTGATCGGACGGCTCCTCAGCCGCACCGTGCAAGCGGTCGGACTCGGATTCTTCGACCGGCTCCTGGGGGCTGCTTTCGGCTTCGCCCGGGGTTGTCTGCTGGGGGTTGCCATACTGGTCGCGGCGGCCGCATTTTTTCCAAAAACTGCATGGATTTCAAATTCCCGCTTAACTCCCTATTTCCTTGCGGGGGCGCATGCGGTATCCTTCGTTGTACCGCATGACCTCCAGAAGCAGATTCTGAATGGCGCGCAAGAGCTCAAGCACAACGCACCCGACTGGATCAAGCGGTGATCATGAGTCAAAATAAGAGATGCAGCCCAGCCGGGGCGGTGAGTGAGGATACCTTTGAAACGCGAATTGGACGGTCTGATCATGCAGATGCATAGCGCCGGAATAAGCTACACGGATGCTGTCCGCCAGTTCAAGAGGCGCTACATCCTCGAAGTTCTCACTCAGCACAAGGGCAATCAGTGCAAGGCCGCGGAGGCACTGGGCATGCACCGCAACACGCTGAGCCGCACGCTCGCCGAACTCGACATGAACACCGCTCAGATTCGCAACGGCATGCGCCGTCCTCCTACGAGCGAGCGTCCTCGAATTCAGAATGTGCAAAGCATCTCGAACGCCCGATAGCTTGCACGTCCGTCTAAACAGCAGTAGATGACTCCTCCCATGCAGCCTCGGCTCGCCGCGATCGCCCGCCGCACTACTGCGTTCACACTCGTTGCGCTCTCCTTCAACTGCTTCGGCCAGACGCCGATCTCCAGCCAGCCTCGCTGCAGCTGCTCCAGTTCCCCAAACCTCTGCTCCCCCGGCCTCTGCGGCCCCGACCAGCGCGACCCACACCTTGCCCAGCAAGCATCAGATGCAGGCGGCCGACGACGCTTACCTGGCCGGTGCTCGCCTGCTTGATCGCAATGACCTCGATGGCGCCGAAGCTCAGTTCAACAAGGCGCTTCAACTTTATCCAACCAACAACGATTACGCACAGGCCTTGGCGCTGGCTCGTGAGCATCGCGTTACTGCTTTAGTCCAACAGGCCGGCAAAGCACGTCATTCTTGGCCAGAATGCCAGCGCCGATGCTTTGCTCGCACAGGCCCGCAAGCTTGATCCGAAAAATGCCATCGTCGCTCAGCACTACGATCCTGGGCCTATTCCAGTCAAGTTCAGTCCTAAGTACGATGCCGGCGACTCGGAGACAGCTGATCTCGCAGGCCCCGTACTGCTGGCCCCGGCCCGCACCCCGCATAGCTTTCATCTTCGCTCCGACATCCAGGATGTCATCCGTCAGGTCACAGCCGGATACGGCATTCGCACCACCTTCGACGAATCCGCCGGCCACGAAAGTGTTCGATTCGACCTAGACGATGCCGAGTACCAGCAGGCTGTGCCGATTCTGATGCAGATGGGACACCTGTTCGCAGTGCCGCTAGATGCCACCAGCATCTACATCGCGAAAGATACGCCCGAGAACCGCCAGCGCTTGGAACGTCAGATTGAAGAGACGCTCTATATCCCCGGCATGACCAACGAGGAGATGAATGAACTCGGCAACGTCATCCGCAACGTCTTTGACCTGAAGCAGGTCACGGTTCAGACCGGTCCGGGCACGATCGTTCTCCGAGCTCCGTCTTCCGCTATCACCGCCATCAACCTCACCGTCGAGGACCTGATCAACGGCGGCAACCAGGTGCTCTTCGATCTAAAGCTCTACGCCATTGATAAGACTCATACAACCAATATCGGAGCTGAGCTTCCCCAGCAAATAGGCATCTACAACGTCGAGAGCGCCGCTACCAATCTGGTGAACGCCAATCAGACGCTGGTCAACCAGGCCCTTGCGCAGGGACTCATCCCGCCGGGATCGAGCAACGTCACGATCGCACTCGCGCTCATCGCCTCCGGCCTTGTGCAGAGCACGCTGCTCAGCAAGACCATCGGATTCTTCGGCGGCGGCCTTACCACTACCGGGGTGACTACCCCTTCCACCCTTGCCTTCAACCTTGCGCTCAACTCCAGTGATACCCGCGCGATCGACGATATCACGATGCGCGTTGGCGATCGCCAGTCTGCCAACTTCCGCGTCGGCACCCGCTACCCTATTACTACTTCCACCTACGTTGTACCAGCTGCCGGGTCCACCGCGGCTCTCAGCAGCATCGGTATCAATGGCACCAGCGCCAGTGCCCTGCTCAACAGTCTCACCTCTAGCTACCGTCCCGCAGATCCAGTATGAAGACCTTGGCATCACGCTCAAAGCAACTCCCACCGTTCAGAAGTCCGGCTACATCACGATCCATATCGATCTCAAGATCGAGTCGCTGGCTGGGGGCAACATCGACAATATCCCTATCCTTACCAACCGTCAGTTCGTCTCGGACGTAACTGTGACGGACGGCGACACCGCGTTGCTGGCCAGCAGTCTCAGCAAGACCGAGTCAGCCGCATTGAGCGGCATCCCGGGCTGGGGGAACTGCCCGGTTTCCAGAGCGTGACCGCCGACACTACCAAGAACGTGGACACGAGCGAGATGGTTCTGCTGATCACTCCTCATCTCGTTCACCATCGTTACAACATGATCGCCGGACCGATGATCCTCGTCGACCTTCCTCGGGAGCCTGACTAACCCGAACGGACAAACGAACGGCACATCGTCAGTCTGCTATCTGTGACAGCGCGTTGACCATCCATTCATGGATCGATATACTTCAACATGTGAGAGCGGGAGTAGCTCAGTGGTAGAGTGCTTCCTTGCCAAGGAAGATGTCGCCGGTTCGACCCCGGTCTCCCGCTCCAAAAAAGTCCAGCCTGCGGTACACTTCACCTACAATCCAGCAGGGGGCATCAGGCAAAGCCCACCCGAGGCGCGGTACCCAAGTGGTAAGGGAGAGGTCTGCAAAACCTTTATGCGTCGGTTCGATCCCGACCCGCGCCTCCAATATATTCAATAACTTAGCCCCTCACTGGGCTTTTGTTATTTCAGTGATGTAGTGAGATATGTAGTGCCCGACCCGAAATTGGGGTCGATCATTGAATAGCCCGTGAGACAGCCGCTGCATTACGTTCTGCGAACACAATTCTCTGCTCTGCGAGATACTGTTCCATCTTGTTCATTGCCTTCGCCTGGTGTTCTTGCGTTGGGCGGGCGTAGCGAAGGCCGCATCCCCGTATCAAGAATCGTCGCCGCCACGTCGTGAAGCATAGAGGACGCTGCTGCAAGGTACTTCATCTCCTCGTCGTAGCTGAGGACACGGGACTGTTCGTTATTTTCACGAAAAGCTTTGGCTCCCATTTTGCCTACCGGATTCTCAACATCGATCTTAGACTTGATCGCGTGGTTGAAAACCGATTTCACATCGCTAAGTGCGTTGAGTGCGAAAGGTACTTTTGGCAAAATAAAGTGAGCCCCGCTAAGAGCGGTTTGTTTCAACATCCAATTCTTGCCATCGATCCCGCCGAATATGGTGGGCGTGCGCCTTGCCGACGGGAACTGTGGGTATATCTCAAGAGATCCGTTGATCGATTTAAGGACGAATATCCGGATGCAATCGTGATGGCCTAGTCTCTCTTGGAACCATCGTTCGACGATGAGATCGTTTCCGGATTCCGGAAACGAAGAGTCCCTGATTATTTCGTCACTGCGATCGACTTGCGGAACAGCGCCACGCTATATGAGAAGAACGCAAGTCCGATCACTGCGACCATTGCGAAGTTGCGCCAGACGGCTGCCAGTCCACCGCCGCGGTAGATGATGATCTGCGAGAAACTGACGAAGTGCCGTGACGGCAGGAAATACGTGATCGCCTGCAGCCAGCCGGGCTGGCTTTCAACGGGAGTCGATCCGCCTGAAAGGAGTTGCAACACCATAACCACCAGGACGATCAGCAGCGCGAACTGCGCCATTGATCGCGAGATGGTTCCGAGGAACACGCCGAGCGCCGTCGCAAAGAACAGATATAACAGAACGCCAACGAACCACAGTACCACCGATCCTTGGATCGGCACCTTTAGAACCATTCGGACAACGAGGAACAGCGAAAGCATCGTTGCGACGAGAATCACGAGACCATTCGCTACGACCTTCGCCATTGCGATCTCGAAGGGGGTGAGCGGCATCACCAAGAGGTGTTCGAGCGTGCCGTGTTCGCGCTCACGAATCACTGCGGCTCCTGTGAGCACGATCGTGAGCAGCGACAACTGGTTGATGATGGCCACGATGCTCGAGAACCATGCCGAGATGCCGTTTGGGTTGAACATCTTGCGCTGCACGAGGTTCACGGGGCCGCTTGTGTCGACGTCCGTGCGTTTGAGATAGGTCGCGAGCCGTTGGGTGATGATGTTGTGGATGTAGCCGGCGCCGATGCCCGCCTGCTGCATGGCGGTCGCGTCGATGTTCACCTGGACGTCCGGCTGACGTCCGGCACGCAAATCCCGTTCAAACTGGGGTGGAATCACGACGACGAACATGAAGCGACCTTCGTCCATGGACCCGCTCGATTTCGTCGGTTCGAATCCTCACTGGATGCTGAAAGCGAGGGGGATAGAATGCATTGATCAGCTCCTCCGACAGCGCAGACTGGTCCTCGTCCGCGAAGGCGATCGAGGCATTGTTGACCTCGTTCGACGTACCGCTCGCCTGCTGGTAGATGGTCCACGTGAATGCGTAGAGCACGAACAGCACCAATACCTTGTCGCTCAGGACGCTGCGGAGCTCCTTAATCGCAAGCCAGAAGATGTTGGTGACGGAGTCCATCGCTACTTCTCCTGCTTCTTCAGCCCGAGCATGCTCACGAACAGGAGTACGGGGATCCAGCAGAGGAGAATGAGCATGTCGCTCCACATGAGATTGGCTCCGAGCCCTTTCGTGTAGGCGCCCAGGCTCGAGTGCATGTAGTACGTCGTGGGCCAGATGGAGCCCACCGCGCGAGCACTGCCCTCCAGTGTCGATATCGGCTGCAACATTCCTGAGAACTGGATCGATGGCTGAATCGTGAGAATAGCCGTGACGAACACGGCCGCGACTTGAGTGCTTGTGAAGGTCGAAGTCGCCATTCCAAGCCCTGTTGTGACAATGACGTAGATCAGCGTGCAAAGCGTCAGAAGCAGAAAGCTGCCCTTTATCGGGACACCGAACACGATCAAGGCAAGCGTCACGAGAATGAAGAAGTTGATCATGGCGATCGCGAGATACGGCAGTTGCTTGCCGAGCAAATATTCCAGGCGTCCTGTCGGGGTAACGTAGAAATTGATGATCGAGCCCAACTCCTTCTCGCGCACGATGCTGACCGTCATCAGGACTGCTGGAATCAGGATAAGGAGTATCGCCGGGACGCTGGGCACGATGGAATAGATGCTCTCGAACGTTGGGTTGTAAATATAGCGATCCTGGAAGTTCGCGGTGTACTTGGCCGGCCCTTGATAGAGCCGATTGTCGGGATCTGCAAGAAGGTTGTTCTGAACCCCCTCCACGTACCCCCTGATCGTCTCGGCACGGAAGGGGTTCGCGCCATCGATTTGGACGAGGACGTCAGGGGTGTTGCCGCGGCGCAGGTCGCGGCTGAAGTTCGGAGGGATCTCAACCACGGCCGCGACTTCGTCTGCCTGCATGCGATCGAGAGCATCCTCGTCGGAGAAGGTTGGTGGTTGCCACCTGAAATATCGGGGTATCGATCTGAACTGTTCGAGGTACGTCCGGCTGTCCTGTGATTGATCGCGATCCAGGGCGGCCACTTTAATGTGCTCAACGTCCGTCGTAATGCCGAAGCCGCAGACCAGCATCAGGAGCGCCGATCCCAGGAAGGCGAATGTCAGCCGAATGGGATCGCGCATGATCTGAATCGCCTCGTTGCGCGCATAGGCCAACAGCCGGCGCAGGGGCAGAGGAACGGTCGCCTTCTCGTGTGCCGGAGCGGCAGTGGACGCTGCGGCCACAGGTACCTCGCTCGCGATCTTCGCCTGTATCGAACCCTTTGCCTCCTGCGCGATCCCGTCTTCCATGTAGCCTATGAACGCCTCCTCGAGATCCTTGGCGCCGCGCGCCTCGATCAACTTCTGCGGCGCATCGCAGGCGAGCACCTTGCCGGCATTCATCAGCGAGATGCGATCGCAGCGCAGGCCCTCGTTCATGAAGTGCGTCGTAACGAAGATCGTCACACCCTGTTCACGAGAGAGCTGGACCAGCAGTTCCCAGAAGCTGTCGCGGGCAACCGGATCGACTCCCGAGGTGGGTTCGTCAAGGATCAGTAAAATGGGGTCGTGGAGCACCGCGACCGCCAGCGAGAGCCGTTGCCGCACGCCCATGGGCAGCGAGTCGGCCAGCGCATCGAGATATGGAGCCAAGCCGAATCGCTCGACCAGTTCCTCGATGCGTGCCCTAGCTTTGTCAGGCGGGATGTGAAAGAGACGCGCGTCCAATATGAGGTTCTCGCGCACCGTGAGCTCGCCCCAAAGCGAGAACGCCTGCGTCATGTACCCGATGTTGCGGCGGACATCCATGCTGCCTGCTTCAACCGATTTACCAAAGATCTTCGCCGTACCTTCAGTGGGAGGCATGAGTCCGACGAGCATCTTCATTGTCGTCGACTTGCCGCAGCCGTTGGAACCGAGAAAGCCAAAAATCTCGCCGCGCTCGATTTGCAGGCTTACGTGATCGACGGCTGTGAAACTGCCGAAGCGCTTGGTCAGGCCGTTCGCCTCGATAGCGATTTCGGGTTTGTCGCTTACGGAGCGTGGCGGAATCACGAGTTCCACATGGCCCTTGCGCTTTTCTTCCGGAAGCAGGCCGACGAAGCAACGCTCTAGATCCTTGGAGCCTGTGCGCTCCATGAGCTCAGCCGGCGTCCCGGTCGCGAGGACTTTCCCCTCGTCCATCGCGACGATCCAATCCCATTGCTGCGCCTCGTCCATATAGGCCGTCGCGACGACGACACTCATGTTCGGTTGAGTCTTGCGAATATCATTGATGAGCGACCAGAACTGGCGCCGTGAGAGCGGATCCACGCCTGTGGTCGGCTCATCAAGAATGAGGAGATCCGGGTCGTGGACCAAGGCTCCGCATAGCCCTACCTTCTGCTTCATGCCTCCCGAGAGCTTTCCCGCCGGACGATCGGGAAAGGGCCCAAGCCCGGTGGCATCGAGCAGCTCTTTGACTTTAACGGGGCGCTCACTCGGGGAGAGGCCGAAGAGCTGCGCCATGAAGTCCACGTTGTCGTGGACGCTGAGCTCCAGGTACAGGTTCTTGCCGAGACCCTGCGGCATGTACGCGATCTTGGGGCACACGGCGCGCCGGTGCCGCAGTTGCCTCATGTCGCCGCCGAGCACGTCGATCTGTCCCTCCTGCATCTTTTTCGATCCCGCCATCAGCCCTAAAAGCGTCGACTTGCCGGCGCCGTCCGGACCGATGACGCCGACCATGATCCCGGTTGGAATGTCGACCGAAATTCGATCGAGCGCGAGCACTTTGCCGTAGTGGTGCGTGACATCTCGAATCGAGGCGACCGGCTTGATCTGCGAGGGCGGGTATTCAACCGCTGTTGCCATAGAGCACCTTAGTTGGACTTCACCGAAGAATGAGGATGACTCCAAGGCGGACGTCTTCGTCGTCGGATTTATGAGGCCCTTTTCCAGCCAGTCCGGAAACGTGGCGTCCGGGGTTACCTTCACATAGCCGACACCGCGCACGCCGGTCTTGATGCGTTCGATGTAGTGCGTGACAAGCTCGGGAGGTATCTGAATCTTGACGCGAAACATCAGCTTCTCGCGCTCGCTCTTTGTCTCGACCTGTTTGGGTGTGAACTGTGCTTCAGGCGACACGAAGCTAACATACGCGGCAGCGGCTTGGTTTGGTTCGTAGTCGACGGTAATGCGCGCGGGCGCGCCTGTCTTCAACCGGGCAGCCTGATCGGACGGGAGGTAGATCTCCATATAAACGTCGCTCAGGTCCACGATCGTCAATGCCTTACCGCCAGGACCGAGGACTTCGCCCGGTTCAACCAAACGATAGAGCACCCGGCCGGTCACAGGCGAGACCAGAGTTGCATCCTGAATGCGGCTTTTGGTCACTTCTACCTGACCCTGAGCCACTCCGATCTGCTGCTGTGCAGCGTCCGCTCGTGCTTGTGCGGCGGCCACCCGTGCTTGTGCGGCGCCCTCTTTTGCTTGTGCGGCGCCCACCCGCGCCTGCGCGGCGATCTCTCGCGCTTGTACGTCCTTAAGCGTTGCCTTCGTCGTAAGCACGGCAGTCTGGCGGACGTCATACACGGCCTTTGACGTCGCATTCTCCGCAAGCATCCTGCTCTGGCGGTCGGCCTCGGTCTGCGCGAGTTGGACCTCGCTCTGTTGCTGCTCGATGGCGGCGTTGGCCGAGGCGACGTCTGCCTTGGTGCCAGCGATGTCTGCGTTGGCCGCAGCGATATCCGCCTTGGCCTCGGCGATGGCTGAGTTAGCCGCGGCGAAATCCTCTCTGGCGGATGCGACGGCGGCCTCGTCCTTTGCCAGTTCCTCGTCGATCGTCGAGGTGTCCAATTGCACTAGCACTTGACCAGGCTGGACCAGGTCACCCTCGTCTACCAGAACTTTCTTGACCCTGAGCGGCTCCTTCGCAGAGGCGTCGGAGAGCTTGGCTTCGATACGGCCGTTGCCAGACGCGATTCCCTCGGGCAGGGCCGATTGCTTTGACTTCCAATATTGGTAGCCCAGGATGCCAACGGCCACGATGACGACTGCAATGATGATCCACTTCTTGGAAAATTTGCTGGCCATGATGTTCTTACCTCACGAGTGGTGCCGGTTACTTTTTGGACGAGTCCGTCGTCGGCTGCGTCGAGAACAAATTGCCCCAATTGGTGCGATTCTCCATCTCGATCCTGATTACGTTGGGGACGAAAGGCTGACCGACGCTCATCTCCCAACCGCCGCCGAGGGCCTTGTACAGACTGATGACGTTCGTCGCGGCGTTCGAGCGCAGATTGACAAGATTGTTTTCCTCCTGCAAGAGCGTTCGTTCGGAATCGAGCACACGCTGGTAATCGACTGCACCTTCCCGATATTGGATGGAGGCCAGTTCGACCGACCGGCGTGCCGCCGTCACCGCGTTTTGCTCGGCAGACGTCGCCTCGAGTGTTTTGGTGAATCCTATAATGCTGTCATCCACCTCTTGCGACGCCTTGAGCACGCTGTTCTGGAATGTGGTGAGAGCTTGTTGAAATCGCGCATCCTCGACACGCACTTGATTCCTGATGCGGCCGAAAGAGAAGGGTTGCCAATAGACACGCGGACCCACCGCAAAGAACAGGCTGGCAGGATCGAGAAAGTTGAAGGGCGATACACCGGGTCGGTCGAGTGCACTCCCAGTGCACCTGAGAGAACGAAGTGCGGATAGAGCTCCGCCTTTGCGATACCAATGCGTTCGGATTGCGCCATTGCGACGAGTTCTGCACTTCGGATATCCGGACGGCGCTGCAGCATATCTGCAGGAATACTCACCGCCACTTGGGGCGGTGCCGCCGGGATCGTCCGCGGTCCTTGCAACAGATTCTGGAGCGAGCCTGTGGGCTGACCGAGCAACGTGGAGAGCGCGTTTTGCGATTGAGCGAGGCCGATCTCGAACTGAGGGATCGACGCTCGTGTGCTCTCGAGCAGCTCCCGCGCCTGCGCTACGTCTAATTCGGACGTAGCCCCATTACGGAAGCGCACATCCGCGATGCGCAGCGATTCTTCCTGAATGCGCACGTTCTGGCGGCCCTGCTCGATCAGCTCTTCGAAGGTGCGAATAGCCACGTAAGTCCGCGCGACTTCGGCGCACAACGAGACGAGTGCGTTCTGGTAGTCGTCAATGGAGCTCACATAAACGGCCTTCTGCTCCTTGACGGCTCTGCGGTACTTGCCCCAGAAGTCCGCTTCCCAGGATGCGTCAAAACCGACCTGCTGATTCCAGTAATCTCGAGTGAAATCAGGTGGTCTGTTAACCGTATTGTTGCTGAGACCTACTCGGCTTACACTCGCAGACACTTCGGTCTGCGGATATTGATTGCCGATCGCGATACCGAGCGCGGCCCGAGCTTCCATGATCCGAAGTCCCGCAACCTGCAGCGTCAGGTTCTGACTGTAGGCGAGCTGGATCAATTGTTCAAGCGTTGGATCGTTGAAGGTTTTCCACCATGCGCTGTCCGAAGGAGGCTGCGCAGAGATCTGTGGGCTGGTCACGCCCCAAGTATCGTTTACCTTCAGTACCGGCTTTTTGTAGTTCGGCCCTACCGAGCAACCAGTCAGCGTCAGCGCCGCGCCCAAGAGCATAACGGCAGAGCTGGCGTCTAGACGTCGATAAGCGGAGCGGAGTTCCGATTTGCACTCAGTAGGCATAGCGCCATTCACTAAGCAAAATTCAAAGCTACGAACTGGTCAATGAAAGAGATCCTAGAAGAAAGAATTAAACCATGTAACCAGGGTCAACTAGGGTTTCCCCAGTTGTAGGTTTTCTGGCACCCGCTTATACCAACACATGAAGCGAAAAAAAGTGGACTTCAAGTAACAAAAAGACTTCCAAAGACGGGTTAAGCGGTGTCTGCAGTGCTCTGTTAGGAGCAGCAACATGCGGCGCGAACTTCAGCCTCAGTCGCACGGACGTATATGTCAGAGGTAAGAGCACAATTAGAAAACCAGCCGCAGACTGGGAAGAGCCTGCGAATGGCTGCCCTTGCATGGGTGCTGACCGCAATCTACTACTTTTATCAGTATTCACTCCGCTCGGCTCCTTCTGTCATGATGCCGCAGTTATCGGAAGCCTTCGGGGTGAGCGCACTCGGCGTGGCCTCGATCGTAGGCCTGTTCTATTACGGGTATTCCCCGTTCAGCCTGGTGGCGGGCGCTGCAATGGACCAGCTTGGGCCGCGGAGAGTTCTGCCGGTTGCCGCAGCTGTGGTTGGCTTAGGGGCGCTGTTATTCGCTACCGGCCGCAGCGACGTCGCGAGCCTGGGCAGAGTGCTTCAGGGCGCTGGCGGTGTCTTTGCCCTTGTAGGTGCGATCTACATCGCGACCAAGAATTTTCCGGCTTCCAATGCAGCTACTTTGGTCGGTGCCACACAGATGTTTGGAATGGCCGGCGGGTCGGCTGGGCAGTTCGTGGTTGGACCCATGATCGGCGGCGGCCTCGCGTGGAACCGTTTCTGGATCGGCATGGGCATCGCTGGCCTGGGGATTGGCCTCCTCCTCGCCGTTTTCTTACCGAAAGAAAAACAGGAAAAGCGGCTCGACAACTGGTTGAGTAGCACCGTCGGGTCTTTCCGGCGTTGTCTTCAGCAATCCGCAGTCGATCCTGTGCGGTTTGATCGCCGGGCTGCTCTTTATCCCGACCACGATCTTCGACATGGTCTGGGGGGTGCGCTATCTCCAGGAGGCCCATGGCCTTGACTACGCATCTGCGGTTATGCGCTCGTCCGCGGTTCCCTTTGGTTGGATCATCGGTTGTCCGCTCCTGGGTTTCATCTCCGATCGGCTCGGGCGGCGGAAGCCGGTAATCATCGGAGGCGCGGCTGCGCTTATGGCATGCATGGCCTGGATACTCTTCGGTCGCACAGGAGTGTTCCCTCCTTACGTCCGTCGGTCTGACGGCCGGAGTGGCATCCGGTGCAGCGATGCTGCCATACAGCGTGATCAAGGAAGCTAACCCTCCGCAGTTTGGCGGGACGGCGACCGGAGTCGTCAATTTTCTGAACTTTACCTTCAGCGCTCTGCTTGGTCCGGTCTTCGCATGGATTCTTCAACACTTGTCTGGCGGCGCCGAGCGTATGGAAAAGGAACATTATCAAGCGGCTTTTGCGCCGCTGCTCCTGGGGGTCGCGGTTGCGATTATTCTGTCGTTCTTCCTGAGGGAAACCGGCCCCGCAGCCCAAGCATCGTCTTCGCGACTAGTGCAGGGGGTGAAAGCGTGACTCACCAAACTGGAACCGGAAAATATGAACAGATATTGGCGACATGCAAGAACATGAAGCCGATTCCGACCGCGGTAGCGCATCCATGCGAGGAGTCGGCGTTGTCTGGTGCAGTCGAAGCCGCGAACCTGGGAATCATCATTCCCATCCTGGTTGGGCCTCGCGACAAGATAGCTGCCACAGCCAAGTCCGCGGGAATTGACCTCAACAGCTTTCAAATCGTGGACACGCCACACAGCAATGCATCCGCGGCGAAGGCCGTCGAACTGGTGCGCACGGCGCAGGCAGAACTTCTGATGAAGGGCAGCCTGCACACCGACGAATTGATGGCGGCGGTCGTGTCACGCGAAGGAGGACTGCGGACAGGCCGTCGCATCAGTCACGTCTTTGTGATGGATATTCCGACGTATCACAAGGTCCTGATTGTTACAGACGGTGCGATCAATATATCCCCCACGTTGGAAGACAAGGTAGACATCTGCCAGAACGCTGTCGATCTCGCCATCTCACTCGGCCTGAACAAACCCAAGGTCGCAATTCTGGCGGCGGTCGAAACGGTGAATTCGAAGATGCCGGCCACGATCGACGCGGCGGCGCTTTGCAAGATGGCGGAGCGGGGACAGATCACAGGCGCGATCCTCGACGGCCCACTGGCATTTGACAACGCAATCAGCAAGGAGGCCGCTCGAACCAAAGGTATTCACTCTGAGGTTGCTGGTGATCCTGACATCCTTCTAGCACCGGACCTCGAAGCCGGAAACATCCTTGCCAAGCAACTAAGCTTCCTGGCCAAAGCCGACAGTGCCGGGTTGGTGCTTGGCGCTAGAGTGCCGATCATCCTGACCAGCCGGGCCGATAGCGTGCGGTCGCGAATTGCAAGTTGTGCAGTCGCGATGCTGGCCGCGCATGCCCGCCGAAGGAAACCGTAGGAGTTACAGATGGACGACTACGCACTTGTGCTCAACGCCGGCTCATCGAGCTTGAAGTTTTGTGTCTACCAGCGACCTGATGACAATGACTGGGAAATCGCGGCGCGCGGCCAGATTGAGGGGATTGGAACCTCGCCACGCCTTCGCGCGAAGGATGCTCAGGGTGCAGTCCTTGTAAACAACAGCTTGGATGCCGGCGTCGCTGATGGCCACGCAGCCATCGAGGCGCTTGCGTCGTGGCTGCGGTCAAAGTGGCCCGGCGCGCATGTGCTGGGTGTTGGACATCGTGTAGTTCACGGCGGGGCACGATACAGCCAACCGGTGCTGTTGACGCGGCAGACACTTTCCGATCTTTACGAGCTCGTCCCGCTGGCCCCGTTGCACCAGCCATATAACCTCGCAGCCATCGATGCCGTCTTCGCACGCCTGCCTGATGTGCCACAGGTGGCCTGTTTTGATACGGGTTTTCATTTCGGTCATTCGCAAGTCGCAGAGCTCATCCCGCTACCAAAGGAGATTTGCAAATCGGGCCTGCAGCGATACGGTTTCCACGGGCTGTCCTATGAGTACATTGCCTCCGTTTTGCCTACGGTGGCACCCGCGATTGCCAAGGCCAGGGTCATCGTCGCGCATCTTGGAAGCGGCGCGAGCCTATGCGCGTTAAAGGATGGGAGAAGCCTGGACAGCACTATGGGCTTTACGGCCCTGGACGGACTCTGCATGGGAACGAGGCCGGGCGCGATTGATCCCGGGGTCGTTTTGTATCTTTTTCAAAACCTCGGGCTCACCGCCAAAGAGGTGGAGACGATGCTTTACAAGCGGTCGGGTTTGCTGGGGATCTCAGGGATCAGCAATGACATGCGCGATCTGCTCGGCAGAAGCGAACCCGAAGCTCGTCTGGCGGTGGATTACTTCGTATATCGCGCGGCGAAAGAAATCGGTGCTCTGGCCGCGGTGCTCGGTGGAGTCGATGCACTCGTCTTTACGGCAGGAATCGGAGAAAATTCGCCGGAAATCCGCCGCCGAATCTGCGAGGCATCTTCATGGCTGGGTTTGGACTTGGATACCCAGGCGAACACTAGCGGTAACTCGCGAATATCGACTGAGCAAAGCAGAGTGTCGGCATGGGTGGTTCCGACTAACGAGGAACTCATGATCGCGCGCCATACCTGGTCATTACTTGGACTGATGCAGCCCGTTTCATAACGGCAGAAGCAGGGGGAACTACAAATGACGATTGCCACCTCACAGCAGATCGCACCAGAAGCAGCGACTTCTCCATGGACGGGATTCAGAACGGGTCTTTGGCAAAAGGAGATCAACGTTCGCGATTTTATCCAGCAGAACTACGAACCATACGAGGGAGATGACTCTTTTCTTGCGCACAGCGACGGAACGGACCAAGAAAATGTGGGATCGGTTGAATGAGCTGTTTATTGAAGAGCGCAAGAAGGGCGTGCTCGACATCTCTCAGATCCCCAGTTCGATCACGGCGCACGGCTCCGGGCTACATCGATCGAGAAAATGAAGTGATTGTTGGTCTTCAGACCGAGGCGCCGTTGAAACGGGCAATCATGCCGAATGGCGGCCTTCGGATGGTTCTGACCGCTCTCAAGGCTTATGGGTACGAGCCCGACCCTCAGGTCGTCGAGACCTTTTCGAAGTACCGCAAGACACACAATGAGGGAGTCTTCGATGCGTACACTGCGGACGTGAGGCGGTGCCGCAGCTCTCATATCCTGACCGGTTTGCCCGATGCCTACGGGCGCGGACGAATTATCGGCGACTACCGCCGTGTGGCCCTTTATGGGGTTTCCCGGCTCATCAAGCACAAGCAGGAGGAGAAACGCAGCCTCGATTCGGCCATGTCGACCGAAGACATCATCCGCGACCGCGAGGAACTCAGCGAACAGATTCGCTCCCTGAACGAACTGAAGCAGATGGCGTCCAGTTATGGCTTCGATATCTCGGAGCCGGCCCGCAACGCGCACGAAGCCGTGCAGTGGTTGTACTTCGGCTACCTCGCGGCCGTGAAGGAACAAAACGGAGCGGCCATGTCGCTTGGCCGAACGTCGACGTTCCTCGACATCTACTTCGAGCGGGACCTCGCAACCGGTACGCTCACCGAGCAGCAGGCGCAGGAGATCATCGATGACTTCGTCATCAAGCTGCGCATTGTTCGATTTCTACGTACGCCAGAATACGACGACCTCTTCGCAGGTGATCCGACCTGGGTGACCGAGTCGATTGCCGGCATGGGAGATGACGGGCGACCGCTGGCAACCAAAACAAGCTTTCGATTTCTTCAGACGCTGTATAACCTCGGCCCGGCGCCGGAACCCAATCTCACCATCTGGTACTCACCGCAGTTG
Source organism: uncultured Acidobacteriaceae bacterium (assembly GCA_963797415.1). Taxonomy (GTDB): domain Bacteria; phylum Acidobacteriota; class Terriglobia; order Terriglobales; family Acidobacteriaceae; genus Edaphobacter. The sequence continues at coordinate 15,204 of CAWCPB010000003.1, read as the reverse complement.
CCTGATGGATTTCGCAATTTCGCCGTCAAGGTGGCGATAGACACCAGCTCCATTCAATTCGAAAGTGACGAAATCATGCGCCGCTCTCTGGGAGATGACGGAGCCATCGCTTGCTGTGTGTCACCGATGCTCATGGGCAAACAGATGCAGTTTTTTGGCGCGCGCGCAAACCTCGCCAAATGTCTGCTGTATGCCATCAACGGCGGCAGAGATGAAATTACAGGCGAGCAGGTCGGTCCGGCGGTCGACGGCGTGAAGGGCGAGTACCTTGACTTCGATGACGTGCTCGACAAGTACGAAAAGATGATGGATTGGCTCGCCGGTGTGTACGTCAACGCCATGAACATCATCCACTACATGCACGACAAGTACGCGTACGAGCGCCTGGAAATGGCGCTTCACGATTACGCCCCCCTGCGGACCATGGCCTTCGGCATGGCGGGCATGTCTGTAGTTGCCGACAGCCTCTCGGCGATACGGTATGCGAGAGTTCGGGCGATTCGCGATGAGTCCGGGCTCGTGATCGACTACGCGATTGAAGGCGATTTTCCAGTCTTCGGCAATAACGACAATCGGGTTGACCAGCTTGCTTCCTGGGTGGTCAGCACGTTCATGAGCAAACTGAGAAAGTATCCCACCTACCGGCACGCTGTTCACACTCAGTCGATCCTGACCATCACATCGAACGTGGTGTACGGCAAGAGTACCGGCAACACTCCTGATGGAAGGCGTCGCGGAGAGCCGTTCGCTCCGGGCGCCAACCCTATGCACGGGCGCGACAAGCATGGCATTCACGCTGCGGCCGCGTCGGTCGCAAAAATCCCCTTTCGCGATGCTGCCGATGGCATCTCTCTCACCGCGTCGTTACTCCCCGAGGGACTCGGAAGAATCGCCCAGGACCGGATCACCAATTTGCGAAGCATGCTTGACGCGTTTTTCAGTGCTACGGGTTATCACATGAACGTGAACGTGATCAATCGCGAAACACTTCTGGATGCGATGGATCATCCGGAGAAGTATCCGCACCTGACGATCCGCGTCTCAGGATATGCCGTTAACTTCGTCCGACTGACTCGCGAACAACAGATGGATGTAATCAGCCGGACTTTCCACGGCAGCCAGGCGACGATATGAGCCAAAGTCTACAAACTATTTCTCTCGAAGCGAAGAGCCCTTTCGAACTGCGTGTCAACCTGGGCGCGGACACGCCCGAAACGGACGTGCGGACAGCGCTGGCCACTGGAGACATGGGCTTCCTTCATTCCTTCACTACCGGCTCGACAGTCGATGGTCCGGGTGTGCGAGTCGTCGGATGGACGGCAGGTTGCCAATGGCGGTGCCTATACTGCCATAACCCCGACACCTGGAATATGAGCAACGGCATCCCCGTTACGCTAGCTCGCGCAACAGAGGAGCTTCGCAAGTATCGTCATGGCCTGAAGATCATGTCTGGCGGATTCACATTGAGCGGCGGTGAACCTCTTATGCAGGACCGATTTGCCGTCAAGCTGTTTACAGCTGCTAAATCGATGGGAATCCATACCGCGCTGGATACTAATGGCTTTCTCGGTAATCGCCTCAGCGATACAGAGCTCGAGCAAATCGACCTGGTGCTCCTGGACATCAAGATGTGGGATCCGGAGCGACATCGTCATCTTACCGGCATGGATAATGCCCCGGTTCTGGATTTCGCGCGCCGGCTGGCCGAGCGCAAAAGGCCAATCTGGGTGCGATTCGTGCTGGTCCCCGGACTAAGCGACGATGCAGAGAACGTCGCACACATTGCCAGATTCTCCGCGGGCTTGGGAAACGTGGAGCGAGTCGACGTTCTGCCGTTCCATCAAATGGGTCGATTTAAGTGGAAAGAGCTCAAACTCAACTACACCCTCGACGATGTCCAGCCACCGAGTGTCGACACGATTGAACGGGTCTGTGCGCAGTTTCGTTCGGAGGGTCTCCGGGTTTACTGATCGAATGTGACGACACTTGAAATCATCAAGATAGTCAGTTGGTCGAAGTGAAAATCAAAACTCAGGCTCCTAACAGAGCCTGCTGGAAGGAGATAAACATGTCTACCAAAGAAGGCGGTAGTGAGCGTCAGTCCGCGATCAGTCAGCTTAATGAGTCAGAACGAGAGAATCCAATTGGCACCTCTACCGACGTGCTTTCCCAGGAGAGTCCAGTCGGCGTTGATCGTCGTACCTTCCTCATGCGGAGCGCTGTAGTCGGCGCTGCGGCCGTGATGACCGGGCGCTCCGTGTCCGCCGTGGCCGCCCAGGCGAAGCCGGGTCCGATAGCAGCAAGTGCAGAGCCGAAGGGCGTGTCAGGAGGGCCAGGTAATGTGGAGCTTTCTCCCAGCTTAAACGTCGTCAAGGAACAAAAAGGACCCGTGATGACGACGCTGGACGAATTCTACAAGGTTGGGCCCGGGCCATCGAGTTCTCACACAATCGGTCCGATGCGCATTACCTACGATTTCTACCAGCGATGCACTAAGCTGCCGGCGGACCAACTCGCCAAAGCGACCGCGCTCAAGGTTAATTTGTTCGGCAGCCTCAGCGCCACAGGCAAGGGACACGGCACAGAGCGAGCTTCCCTCGCGGGGTTGATAGGGATGGAGCCGGCAACCGTCGATCCCGCATTTCTCGACGGCTTGCGCGACAAACCCGACCAGTCTTTCCCAGTCAAGCTCGGCGCAAAGACTGTGGATGTGTCGCTCAAAGACGTTGTATTCGATGCCGTCAAAGGTGACTTCCCTCACCCAAACACAATGACGTGCAAGCTCATGGCCGGGAACACCGTGCTGCTTGAGCAGGAATACTACTCGGTGGGCGGGGGATTCATCGAGTGGAAAGGTTACACGCCTCCGAAGAAGAATCCGCCAAAGTATCCGTTTTCGACAATGAAGGAGCTGCGCCAGCACGCGGATCAAAACAAGCTGACGATTGCACAAGTGATGCTCGCCAATGAGATGGCGATCCCCGGAAGAAGTGAGGCGGAGGTCTATGCCTTCATTGACAAAATCACCAACGCGATGGTCGCCACTGTGAAGTCAGGACTTGCCGCACCGGAAGATAGTGTGTTGCCCGGCCCCATCAAGCTGCACAGCAAAGCCGCAACAGTCTACAAGCGCGCCATGGAGGATCAATACCAGACGGAACGCGCAATTGGCGCCGTTTCGGCATACGCTCTGGCGGGCTCTGAAGAGAACGGGCGGGGCCACCTTGTTATCACAGCGCCAACAGGCGGGTCCGCCGGAGTCATGCCGGCAGTGGTCTATGCTCTGGGCGAAGGCGGTCGCAAACTTCCACCAGAGAAGATTCGACAGGGCATGCTTGCTGCTGCAGCGATTGGTTACCTGTGCAAGCACAATGCCACGCTATCTGCTGCCGAGGGCGGCTGCCAGGCGGAAATCGGTGTGGCATCGGCAATGGCGGCGGCATTGGCCGCAACTGCACACGACGCCGATTCCCTTGTCGTCGAGAACGCCGCGGAGTCCGCACTGGAGCATCACCTGGGAATGACCTGCGATCCGGTGGCCGGTTTTGTTCAGGTTCCATGCATCGAGCGATGCGCATTCGGCGCGGTCAAGGCATGGACCGCTTATGTAATCGCCACCAATGAAATCGCCAGCCGGCATCGGGTCAATTTGGACGCCACGATCGCCGCGATGGCTCAGACCGCCAAGGACATGAACAGTAAGTATAAGGAGACCAGTGAGGCAGGCCTTGCCCTCTCGGTGGTTCTCTGTTGAATAAGGCGGGGCTCCGATGGAACTCGAAGTTACACCGGCGTTCCCCACCTTCATCGGGCAATTGCAGGTGCCGGATTCCGATGCGATGAACCAGGAACTCCGCGAGCTGATTCTCGCGGAGGAGACGAAGCACGCTACCCTGGGTCGCAGCAATATCGGAGGATGGCACTCGCGGCCGGACTTCCTCAACGGCTCGGAGGCATCCGTTGGGGCGCTGACTACATGGATTACCTGGGCGGTGAAGCATATGGTGGATGCCTCTGCCGGCCCAGGCGTGTTCAAAGGAACGATATCGCTTTCGGCATGGGCGGCTACCTGCCGCGATGGTGCTTACCATGCTCCGCACTCCCATCCTGACAGTGCCTGGTCCGGCGTTTATTACGTGGATCCTGGAGTCGGCAATCCGGAACGTCCGCTGAGCGGGGTTCTGGAATTTTTAGATCCGCGCGCCGGTGTGGAGGCTGTAAGCGCACCTGGCGATCCATACGGAGAACCTGTTCGAATCAAGCCCAAAGCCGGTCTACTCGTGATCTTCCCCAGCTGGCTCTACCACTGGGTCCATCCCTATATGGGCGAAACGCCGCGTGTAGCGGTCTCATTCAATGCATCCTTAGGAAATCCATCACAGTAGCCGTGACTACGGCGGCCGTCAACGACGCTCGAAGCCAGCTGTCGTTCGTTGGTTTTGTCGCCTGCCCCATCTTTTGTGCTAGTTTCATTGTTTGTCTGAAACGGCCATTCTTGTCGATCAAACAAGCGGGCAGCACAGAGCAAGGTTGTAAGGATGATGGTGTCAAAACGTGGGTCAGAAGAGAGAAGAAAAGTGTGTGCTCCTGGAATTCCAAGTGGCCGTATAACCGGCTATCCGGACAAGTGAGCGGTGCCAATGCGCTCCTTACGGGTTTGCCCACGATATAAATCGCCAATGCACTCATCGAGTGCCTCGGCCTGTTACCGTCAACCGATCATACGCAGGCAAATCCCGTGGCCCTCATCGTGGCGAAAGTCAGTTCACACCATTTTCACACCATTGAGAGAATTCCATGCAGTGGTTTTCAGTACCCTTAGAGTGCGATGCAGTCCATGTAAGTAACTGTAAATAAACAAGTATTCCGAACTGCAAAACCAGTATTCATGGGTTCAAATCCCATTCGGTGCTCCAGCTATTTCAACAACTTAGGCTGGCGAAGCCCCGGGGATTTGCCGCTCTGTAGTAAGAGATTTGCCGCTCTGTAGTAAGAAGTGTAGTCACTGGGCGGTCGAAAGCACCAACGAGAAGCAGAAGATCGCGAAGCTGCGTGTTTATCCCGGTGCGGATGCAGACTTTGAACTTTATCAGGATGACGGCACGACTTACGACTACAAGCAGTGCAGATGGAGTTGACCTATCTGCACTGGTCAAATGCAAGGGCGACGCTTCAGCACTTTGGTGCTGCAGCGTGGTCCAAGCCGGATGCTCAAATCGTAGAAATTATTCGCCCCGAGCACAGATGGCCTCGCACACTAAGGCCCGAGTAATATCCGAAGGTCGCGGAGGTTGTTGCCCGTTGGGCCGGTCACGATTGCATCGCCAAGCATCGATAGCAGCGTGTGGGAATCGAAGTCCTCAAGCGTCTTCTGAACCGGTACACCTGCTGCCGCGGCTCGCGAGATCGTTGTACCGTCTGCTATAGCGCCGGCAGCGGGGCTGTTGCCATCCACTCCGTCACTCCCTGCACTCAGCACGACGAAATTTCGTCCGGCGATCTGCTGAGTGCATAGCAGGGCGAAGTGCTGATTTCTGCCGCCCTGTCCGGATGTGCCCGCCGGCATGCGGACCGTTACTTCACCAGCGGAGAGCAGGCAGACGCGTGGCTGCGTGCGTCGCAATTCCTCAAGCCGCTGCAACAAGTATTTCGCTGCATCCTCTGCGTCCCAGTCGTCACAGGTGTTGTCGAGCGTCACTTGCCAACCAAGCTCAGTTGCGCGTGCCGAGGCCGCCTCTTCAAGAGATGCGCTGTCCAGCAGGGTTGCCCATCGAGACTTCGCGAAGATCGCATCGCCCTGCTTTGGTGTCTCAACCATCTCCGACGCGAGCAGCTCTGCCACTGCGGCGGGCAGCCCGGGCTGAAGCTGATAATCCTCGACGATCCGGCGCACGTCGGCGACGGTGGTGCGATCCGGTAGCGTGGGGCCTGAGGCGAGTGCGTCCAACTCACCGGCCGGCACGTCCGACACAAAGATCGTAAGCTGCTCCGCTGGCGCGGCTGCCGCAGCCAAGCGGCCGCCCTTCACCGCAGAGAGATGTTTTCGAACTGCATTGATCGACGCAATCGGCGCTCCACTCTCGACAAGCGTTTTATGTGTCGCAGCGATGTCTTCCAATGAGATGTCGTCGCGCAACATCTGCTCCACCATCGATGAGCCGCCTCCGCTCACGAGGAAGATGACCAGGTCTCCCTCGCCCGCCTGCTCCAATAGTCGTAGGATTGCAATCGCAGCATCCAGAGAGGCTTGGTTCGGCCGAGGATGCCCCCCTCAAATACCCGTATCTGTTCCGGAAGTCGCTGGTTGCACACTCCGGAGACGATGCCGTGTATTCGACGTTTCTCATCGCCAACGATGTGCAAAAATGCCCCAGCCATAGTACCCGCGGCCTTACCAATCGATACCAGCAGAAGATTACGGTACCCATCCAACGCATATCGATGGCCGTCGATCACCAGCGTGCCTGCGTTGCACGTTAACCGGAGCTCCATCGCCGCGGGGACTCGCGTCGCATCGAGTGCATGAAAAAAGATATCTCGCGCATCCCGTCGAGCATCGCTCAGAACGACCCTCCTGTGAGCCTCGCTGACCTCTACTTCGCGTGGGTCGAGAAGGTGAACGTCGTCATACTATGCAACGTTTCACCCGGCTTCAGCAGTGTTGTAGGGAAAGAGGGCTGGTTAGGCGAGTCGGGGTAGTGCTGTGTCTCCAGGCATAGCCCTGCGTTCTTCACATGAGATTCACCCGCCTTGCCAAACTTGGATCCATCAAGGAAGTTGCCGGAGTAGAACTGCACTCCCGGCTCCGTGGTCGTGATAGTCAGCACGCGGCCGCTCGCTGGATCGTAGACACGTGCCGCCGTCTTTACCTCTCCGTTTTTGCTACGCAAGACCCAGTTGTGGTCGTAGCCTCCGGCAATCTTCAACTGCTCATTGTCCTGAGCGATGCGCGCGCCGATCTGCGTCGACTTGCGAAAGTCAAAGGGGGTTCCTTCCACCGGAGCCAGTTCACCCGTCGGAATCAGGACCTTCGTCACCGGCGTATATTTGTCCGCCGGAAGGGTGAGCTCATGGTTCAATATCGTGCCGCTACCCGCCAGATTGAAGTAGGCGTGGTTCGTCAGGTTTACCACAGTAGTCTTGTCCGTCGTCACGCTGTAGTCGATACGCAGCGCGCTTGAAGCAACGAATACCGGACATGCGCGGTCAACGTGCCCGGATATCCCTGGTCGCCATCTTTGCTCACGAGTGTCATCTCCACGCCGCCGGAGATCGGGTGCGCCTGCCACACCAGCTTGTCGAAGCCCATTGTGCCACCGTGCAGCGACTGACCGTTGTTGTTCTTCGGTACGTTGTGCTCGTGCCCATCGATCTTGAAGCTGCCGTTGGCGATGCGGTTGCCGTAGCGTCCGACGATCGCGCCAAAGTAGGTGCTTGAGTCTGCGAGGTAGGAGTCCAAAGCGCTGTAGCCTAAGACTACGTCAGCCATCTTGCCGTCGCGGTCTGCCGTTGAGATGGAAACCACCCGCGCACCGTAGGTCATTATGCGTGCTTCGACGGCATCACTTTTCAGCGTGTAGATGTCTACGGCGGTGCCATCTGGCATCGTCCCAAAGGCGGCTTTCGTTACTGTGGCGTGTGCTGCTATCGCAGTTGTCATGCTAAGCAGGATAACCGTTGCCCATCTCATCGTGTACACCCCCTGAAATTCTTTTCTGAATCTGTGCAAGTTAGGCCATCGCCACTATACGTGAACATCGCCCGCCTGCAAAAACAGCGGTAATATGGTGCCGCAACGTAAATTGCCAAAGGACGACCATGAACACTCGCATCCGAACCTGCGCCTCTTGCCTTCTGCTGCTTCTCTGCATCTCTGCCGCGACTCCTCTAGCCCTTGCCGCGCCGCCGGACCACTGGGTGGGCACCTGGGGCGCGTCGCCTGTGGCCACTCCCAACACCAACGGGAAGGTCGTGTCCGGCGATACGACGCTGCGCGAGATCGTTCACATCTCTCTTGGAGGATCTGTGGCGCGGGTCATCCTGAGCAACGAGTTCGGCCTTGACCCACTCACTATCGGCGAGGCGGGTATCGCGCTTAGCGCAGGCGATGACAGTATCGTCCCCTCCTCGACTGCTACCCTTACCTTTGGCGGCCATCCTTCCGCGATCATTCCGCCTGGAGCGATTGTTGTCAGCGATCCGGTGACGGTAAAGCTTCCGGCTTTTGCCGACGTTGCGATTAGCCTCTTCATCCCCGATCAGCCGATCCAGCAGCTGTCCGGGCATAGCTTCGCCGACCAAACGAACTACTCTGCTGTCGGAAACGTCGTGGGGGCGGAGAAGCTTGATACCCCGAAGACTTATTTCTCATGGCCGATCCTAAAGGGCATCGACATCAAGGGGGGCGCGGAGAACGGCGCTATCGTGACTTTCGGCGACAGCATCACCGATGGCGCACTGAGCACGCGCAACGCCAACGCGCGCTGGCCGGACGTGCTCGCCCGCCGCCTGCAGGCTAATAAAAAGACAGCAACCTCGGCATTATCAATGAGGGCATCGGCGGGAACCGAATACTACACGATGTCAGTGGTCCCAGTGCACTCGCACGCTTCGACCGCGATGTCATCGCGCAAGCTGGAGTGAAGTACGTCATCATTATGGAGAGCATTAACGACATCGGTCACGCGGCTGACCCAGTAAAGCCCTACGATGTCGTCTCCTCGGACGACATTATTTTCGGCCTCGGCCAGCTTGTCGAACGGGCGCACACCCACGACATCAAGGTGTACGGCGCTACGCTTACTCCCTATGGCGGCGCCAAATACGCCTCACCTGCCGGTGAAGCGATGCGCACGGCGGTCAACAACTGGATTCGCACAACGAAGCAGCTCGACGGCTTCATCGACTTCGACAAGGCGACGCAGGACCCTGCAAACCCCACTGTTTACCTGCCCACCAACGACTCCGGCGACCATCTCCACCCGAAGGACGCCGGCTATAAAGTAATGGGCGAATACATCGATCTCAAGCTGTTCGAACCGAAGTAGCAGTTGGTTTTGCGGTGACGAACGGACGGCACTGACTTTGGAGCAAAGCAAGCATCTTTTGCTCGCGCAGAACCAGTTTGAACGATGGTCCGAATCGGACTTGCAGCCGATCTGCGCCAAACCCCTTTTTTGCGATCGATAGACCTCGGGAGGAACGCTGGCGGTCGCTGCGGACTAGGGGATTTCCCAGTAGCATTCGGGATCGCCCAAGGGTTAAACCTAATCCGCTCATGGAAGCGATTCATTGCAATACGGAAGCCGGCACTGGGAGAAGAAAATGAAGGGACATCAGTCGATAAGAACAGTTGCCATTGCGCTGGCGTTGGTCGTTGGCGGGGTGTCTACACAAGCGGCCTTTTGCGACAGTGTGAAAGTGGAGGGCCTTATTAAGGCACGAAGCGGTACACGATGACACTTCAGACGTCGAGTCAATCGGACATTGTTGTTCTGCTGACCGATACGACTCGAGTGGGGCAGGTGCAGGGAGTATTTAAGGCTCGACGGAAGGATATGTCGATGGCGGCCTTAATCCCTGGCCTCGAAGTCAAAGTGGAGGGCAACTACGATGAAGCGCATAAACTGGTAGCGACTTCGGTTTGGTTTAAGGGAAACGATCTCGAGCAGGCGCAGTCTATCCGGCGGGCCTCCACGAGACCAAGGTGCAAAATCAACAACAACAGGCTGAATTGGAACAGCAAAATGAAGCGCTGAGAGCGCACAACGAAGAGTTGCAAAAACAGCAGGCACAGCTGACCGAACAGCAACAGAAAATAGCTGCCAACAAAGTTGCAATCGATGCTGCGATCGCGCGCTTCGGCCAGTTGGATGACTACTACATCTTCGACGAACTGACAGTGTACTTTGCCAACGGCAAGACGAAGGTCGACCCGAAATACAATCCGCAGCTGATAGCGTTAGTACGAAAGGCTGCTAGTATCGAGGGCTACATGATTCAAGTCGAAGGCTACGCTTCCTCGGTGGGCAGCACTTCTCTCAATCAGAAACTCAGTCAGGACCGTGCTGCCAATGTCACTGCGATCCTGCTTCAGGAGGGTCATGCCTCACTTACAAGAATGTTGGCTCCCGGCGCAATGGGCGAAAGTAATCAAGTGGGAAACGATAAGACAGCAGAAGGGCAAGCAGAGAATCGACGCGTTGTGGTTCGTGTGCTGCAAAACAAGGGCGTCGCAGGTAATGTCTCGGGCGAATAAGCGCTCGAATCCGTACAAGTAATCTCGGCTTGATCATGCCCAGGGATTGGCTCGACTGTACGCCGGAGAGGGAATGATAAGACCGTGATTCAACGCAAACAAAACCAGATCAGCGTTGTTTTTTATGTTGAACGACATCATGATGTGGTGCTTGTGAAATTCCACGGTTTTTTCACTGAGATTCAACAGCCCAGCGATCTCTTTCATCGGACGCCCCTCGCCGAATAATTGGACAATATCTCTTTGTCTTGGCGTAAGGTCTTTTGAGAACTGCCTTGCTCTTGTCTTTGTTTCTGCCCAGTCCGCCGATCGCATCTTGGGTGCAATATAGGAATGGCCGCGCATTACTTCATCGATCGCTTTGAGCAACTCTGTCCCTGCCGAATGTTTAAGGACAAACGCGACAGGACCTAGCTCAAGAGCTGCAGCTGCAAGGTATGGGTCGTCCTGCATGGTCAAGAAAATAAACTTTACCTTCGGCGTAATCTCCTTGATCCTCCGAGCGGCGTCAAGCCCATTGAGCACAGGCATTCCCACATCGACGATGACAAGGTCGGGCTTAATGTTTTGCCGTTTCGTCCAGCAGGATACGGCCGTTCGGGACCTGTCCGATTACCTCAAAGTTCTTTTCCAAAAAGGATCGCAAAGCATCGGAAAAGATCGCATGATCGTCCGCAATTAATAGACGCGGCCGAGGTGGGTCTGTACGAATGTCCATAAATGTGCGGCCTTCCCGTCGTATCAAGGATTGACCTGAAAGGGATTGTCGACTGGTGTGTTTCGTCACCAACCAAGCAAAGTCGCACAGAGCCTACTCGTGGAGCAAAAAATATCGTTTCTTATCCTGTGAAGATAATTTTGAACTCATGGCGGGAGCATTGACAACTAGCGAAAGTAACAGAGGGGCGCATGAAAACGACAGTAGGCAAGCCTAGCTACTGAGAGGATCAGCTACCAATTTAGGGGGACCGTCGCTTCAACTCTTGTACCCTTCCCAGACTCGGAATGGATCTCGAGGTATCCGCCAGCCAAACGTGCGCGTTCCCTCATGCTTCTTATACCCAGACCTGGTTTGCCAATTACGCTCGAATCAAATCCTTTGCCTTCGTCGCGAATGGAGACAAGTATCTTATTTCCTATTCTCCGCAACCTCACTTCACCCTTTAGAGCTCTGCTGTGCTTTCTAAGATTCTGAAGTGCTTCCTGGACAATACGAAATAAACACAGAGCAATTTCTGAATGAACGCCCTTGGGAATGTTTTCGGACGAAAAATCAATCTCAATCCCATGTCGGTGACTGAATTCTTCGCATAAAGCGCCAATTCCAGGGACAAGTCCCAAATTCTCTAGTGTGGCGGAATGTAGCCTATGGGAGACAGTGTGAATGTCTGCTCCAATCTCGCTGGCTGAATTGATAAGTTCGTTGATTTGCTGTCTGGCACTTATGGAGAATCTTGTAATGCATCTGCCGCATTCTCCAATCCGAGTGTCAGGAGTGCCAGGCGTTGACTGAAGTCGTCGTGGAGCTCGGCAGCCAGCCGGCTTCGCTCCTTCCCTGGGAGTTGATCAATAAGCCACTAAGGTGTACTTCGGCATCTCTTGCGATTCTTAATTGCTTCCGCTCGAATTGTAGGTAGATTGCAAGAGCGGAGAGGCTAGAATTATAGGCAGCGCACTGATCCAATACCACTTTGTGCGCTCCCATTCCGATAGCGTCCGGAAAAGAAGAGTGCTGGCCGGAGGGAGGTCATTTTCCTTGAGGCCCCAGCGGCGCATTGCGCGCCAATCGAACATGTAGATGTTGTTGTTCTTTACGATGGGGATGTCTTGCGGCTTCGCTCCGTTGAGAACTCTAGCAGCCAGAGTGGCGGCGGTGTGACCGTCTGCTTCCCAGCTGATCAGGTACCCTCCCACAGTTCCCCGACCGAGGTCTACATCATCCATGACGTAAATCGGTGCGTTGGCTGCACTCACTATTAGCGGCACTGATTGAGCGGCGTCAACAAATCGAGATCCTACGGCATCTCGTGTCATTACAGTGTGATACACGATGCTGTTATCAGGCAGGTGTTTCAGGTGATCGAGCAGTGATGGCATCTCGAGTTCTGTAAGATACGTAAACTCAAGCTTCGATTCGTACTTGCGAAAGGATTCTCTGACGATGGCTTCCGAGTCCCGATCAAAGCTGCCCACTCCACCGGTCACGAACACATGTAAAGTGCGTGGTTGCAATTTCAGCGCTGCGAGAAGTGTGTTTTCAGGTTGAGCTACTGCAAATACGCCGGTGAAGTCAGCGTCGAGTTTCAGATGCCCCAGCATCTCCTCTGTAGTTCCGCAAAAAACAATAGGAGTATCTGGGAATGAGCGCGAGTGCGCTTCGAGCATGTACCTGAGGGAAGCAGGTCCAACCGTGATGATCACATCCGGTTTGCGATCTGAATATTTCTCCCGGTACCACTCACGGATACGCTGTTGAGAAGCGTCATCTGGAAACAACGTTGATTCGATGTTTTCGTTGTACAACTCGATCTGATATGGAGTAGTTTCCAAGCCGGCAGCAATAGCCTGATCGAGTGCCGCAATGCCGGGCGACGAGGTAGAACCAAAGTCATTGATAACAAGGACTCGGCGTACAGGCTTTTGTCCGTGTGAAGTGATCGTTTGCGTTAGAAGAAGGATGACCACCGCAAATAGGAGCAAGCGGCACCATAAGGTTCCGAAGTAAGGCTGGCCGGATATGTGCTCGCGGATGGTTCTGTGCTTCGATATCACAGAATCCTCCAAAGCGCTCGGGTGGAGCAACTCCTGCGAACAAACCAACAAACGAGCGGTCGGGAACCAGTATAAATTCCGAGCCCTGATTTTGCCTGATAAAAAACCCTATAATGCGAGATCATCTTATATATCAGTTATATGTAACATATATCTTGTACGCCAAAGATTGCCGCCTCCCTTCAGTACTGCGGCGCTGATATCAATTCCACGTCATCAGAACACCAAGTTACTCTGGAGATCAGAACTCTCCCAACCAGCGCTGGAGCCGAGCGAGTTTTGATCGCACGGACCGGTTTGCTATAGGCCGGTTACCTTCTGGTGGAAGTCGGAAATTGCGACAGGAACATAATTTCTTCGTAAATATTATGTTGACACCAATGGAGAGACGTAGGTCCGCCCTTCAAGGGCAGCGTCGATGGCAGGGATCAGATGCATCTTCATACGTGACTTAAGGACATATCCTGATGCGCCTTCGGCCATACACGCCTTCAGGAACTCGTCTTCTGAGTGAACAGTCAAGAAGACTACCTTCGCGGAAGGCCACGACTTGTGCAATTGAATGACAGCATCGATTCCAGTCACAACAGGCATTGTGATGTCGGTCACGATCACGTCTGGTCGAAGCCGGAGTGCTTCAGACACCAGCATCGCGCCGTTAGTCACAACTCCAGCCAAATCGAAATACGGTTTCAGGAGGGTAGACGCGGCTTCGAGAAGCGGAGGATGATCATCGGCCAATAGGATTCTAGGTTTCATCGTTATAGGTCCAAAATTGAATCCCGCACGTATAGTCCCGAGGTAAAGCTAAGACGACATAACTTGAAAAAACAACTGGGAACTTCCCTAGATTAACCGCGGTTGTTACTGACTAGGTGTTTTCCTAGTTAGGGAATTTCCTAGTTGTGGTGATCTGGTTCCGAAGCATACAAGACTCTTAACCTCTGGCAAATTGGTAGTGACATCCTTTGCGAGACGGTCAACGGAGGCTGGAGTCTTATGAGATTCGATCTGCGAGTCACTCGAAAAGCGGTTGTTTGCCTCACCGTGCTTACGTTTTCGGCCCTTTGGAGCAGGCCTGGCGCTGCTCAGTTGCAAGAACCACTTCCACCGTCAAATCAGCAGGCTCAGGATGTTCAACAGCTAAAAGCGAAGCTCCAGCAATTGGAGCAGATGATGAATGAAGTTAAGGTCAAGATCAATTCCCTTGAAGGCCAGTCGGCCGCCGCGACTCAAGCAAGCGAAGGTGGTCCGAGCGATACGCTCGTGAGCGCAGTTAACTCCATCGATGCTTATCCCGTAACCTACACGTCCGGGTCGTCGGCGGGTGCGCCATCAGCTGGAAAACAGGCTGACCAGAAGAAACCAGGCGCAGAGAGCACCCTGGATATTTATGGGTTTGCCATGACGGATGCGGGCTATAACTTCGGGGCGATAGATCCGAACTGGTTTGATGTGGTGCGGCCGACGAAGTTGCCAGCTTTCGCGAATCAGTTCGGGCAAAACGGACAGACTTATTTCAGCGTACGACAGACGAGATTTGGGGTTAAGTCGTCCACCCCAACCTCGTTTGGCGATCTGAAGACGATCTTCGAGTTTGAACTTTTCGGTACTGGCGTAGATGCGGGGCAGACCACGTTCCGGCTGCGTCATGCGTGGGGCGAAATGGGCCACTTCGGCGTCGGGCAGTATTGGAGCCCGTTCATGGATATCAATGTGTTCCCGAACTCGATCGAATACTGGGGCCCGAACGGGATGGTGTTTTTCAGGAATGTACAGTTTCGCTGGACCCCTGTCAAAACAGACAGGAACACGTTCATGATTGCGGCCGAGCGTCCCGGAGCCAGCGGGGATCAGGGAATTTACGGCGGCCGCATTGAGCTATCGAACATCACGCCGCAGTTCATTCTTCCCGATCTTTCGATGCAAGGCCACTTCGACCGAAAGTGGGGATATTTACGATTGCAGCATGTTCCGGAGAATTGCCTGGGTGGACAACAACGCCACGTCGAAGCTGAATCTCGGCGGTTCAGCGTTTGGCTGGGGCATTCATGGGAGTTCGAACCTGAAATTCGGCGAGAAAACGACGGGGGACTAGTCTGGTCTATGGCCACGGCATTCAGAACTACATGAACGATGCACCAATCGACATTGGCGTCCAGAATAACTTTTCG
>CAWCPB010000002.1:0-45782 GCA_963797415.1 uncultured Acidobacteriaceae bacterium | reverse complement strand
GTTCCCGATTGGCCGACTTTTGCCCAGTGGGCGTCCAGGTATCTGCAACGATGGACGGCCTGTCATCGCTCCCGGCCAGAGCTTCACGCTGGGCGAAGACACGGCCAACAACGTTGGAATGTCTGTAACCGCCACCGATCCCGACTCCGGAGACACGCTGCAGTCCTGGCAGGTAAAGGGAGGCACCGGCGCTTACAAGTTCACTATCGACCCGAACACCGGCAATGTCATCGTGGCGGATGCTACCTCCATCGACTTCGCCAGAACTCCCAGCTACACGCTGACCCTGTTCGTTGGCGACGGCAAACTGCCCAGCCATGATGAGGTCGTGACCATCAACATCCCCGACAAGATCAACCTGTGCCACAAGGGACTCACCCTCTCGGTCTCGAAGAACGCGGCAGGCTCGCATGTAGCGCACGGAGATGAGGTCGGAACCTGCTCCTCTGGCCCGGGCCGTTCAGGGGATCATGGCAAAGGCAATTGACAGCAATATGCTCGCAAAGATGGGCCATACCGGAGCATGGTATGGCCCTCAATTTCAATCGCATCTGATCCAGTTCGTTACAATTTCGCTGAGTTCACAGTAGAGTGCGTTTCTGGGTACCGAGTTTTTCGCTGTGGAGAAATGCGATTGGCTGGGTGCGGGCGGCTGGGGTGGTCTTCGATATGAGTCGATAGGTTACCTTTACTCAGTGGAGCGATTGATGCGCCTTCATCTGGGTATGTTGGTTGAGGACCTGCGGCGGCGGGGTCGCGAGCGGGCGGTTGTGCGACATGTGGGGAATCGGCGGAGGGTTACGAGCTACGGGGAGATTGCGCGGCTGGCGGGGCGGTTTGCGGCGCTGCTGGTGGAGCGGGGTATTGGGCCGGGCGAGCGGGTGGTGTTGTGGGGTGAGAATGGCGCGGAGTGGATGGCTGCGTTCTATGGGTGCATGCTGCGCGGAGTGCTGGCGGTGCCGCTGGATGCGCATGGGACGGCGGAGTTCGCGGGGCGGGTGGCGCGGGATGTGCGGCCTTCGCTGGTGGTGGGGGATGCCGCGCTGTTGATGACGCTGGAGGGGGAGTGGCCGAGCTGAGGGATTTCGGATTGTATGGGGAAGGGCGGGGCGCTTCCGGAGGAAGAGGCTGGTGCGGTGGAGGGGTTGTCGCGGGATACGCCGCTGCAGATTCTGTTTACTTCGGGGACGACGGGTGAGCCGAAGGGCGTGGTGCATACGCATGGGAATGTGCTGGCGAGCGTGGAGCCGATTGAGGAGGCGGCGCGCGGATATATGCGGTATGAGCGGCTGATTCATCCGCTGCGGATTCTGCATACTCTGCCGCTGAGCCATGTGTTCGGGCAGACGATGGGGATGTGGGTGCCGCCGATCTTTGGGGCGGAGGTTCACTTTGAGGATCGGCTGACGGCGTCGCGGCTGATTGAGACGATTCGTGAGGAGCGGATCTCGGTGCTGGCGGCGGTGCCTCGGGTGCTGGCGATGATGAAGAGTCATCTGGAGGTGGAGTATTCGGGGCTGGCGGGTCGGCTGGCTGGTGCGCAGGGGTTGCGGGCGGCGAAACGGTGGTGGAGGTTTCGGGATATTCATGGGGCGTTCGGGATTAAGTTCTGGTGCTTTGTGACGGGCGGGGGCGCGCTGCCGGGGGCGATTGAGCAGTTCTGGAACGGGCTGGGGTTTGTGCTGGTGCAGGGATATGGGATGACGGAGACGGCGGCGCTGATTACGCTGAATCACCCGTTTCGTGTGGCTCGGGGCACGATGGGTAAGCCGCTGCCGGGCAGGGAGGTGAAGCTGGGGGCGGATGGCGAGGTGCTGGTGAGAGGTCCGATGGTGTCGCGGGCGACTTGGAATGGCGGCTCGCTGCATGTGCGCGAAGGGGAGTGGCTGGCTACGGGGGATCTTGCTGAGGCGCAGGCGACGGGGGAGCTGCGGTTTGTGGGTCGGAAGAGCGAGACGATCGTGACGGGCGCTGGGGTGAATGTGCATCCGGAGGATCTGGAGGCGGTGCTGGAGGCGGAGCCGGAGGTGGCGGCCTGTGCGGTGGTGGGGGTGGAGACGGCGATGGGGCCTGAGGCTTGCGCTGTGCTGGCGCTGCGCGGAGGGGCGGGGCGGGCTGCGGAGATTGTGCAGAGGGCGAATGCGCGGCTGGCTGAGTTTCAGCGGATTCGACGATGGGAGGTGTGGCCGGAGCCGGATCTGCCTAGGACTTCGACGGGTAAGGTGAAGCGGGCGGCTGTGGCGGCCTGGGTTGCGGGGCGGCAGAGGAAGAGTGGGACGGGTGGTGAGGGGGAGAGTGGGGATTGGTTGCTGGAGGTGATCGCGGGGGTGACGGGGGAGCGGGTGGAGGTTCGCGGCGAGGATCTTCGGCTGGCAGATTTGCGGCTGTCGGAGGATTTGCGTCTGGATAGCCTGGGGCGGGTGCAGTTGATGGATGCGCTGGAGGCTCGGCTGGGTGTGGGGTTGGACCAGGATGAATATGACCGGGCGGAGACGTTGGGGGAGTTGCGGCGGCTGGTGGCGCGTTGCGGGGATTTGGAGGTTGAGCGCGGGCGGCCTGCTAAAGGGGTGGTAGAGGCGGGGAGTCAAGAGGTCTTGGATGTTGCGGCGAGAGTGGAGGAGCAGGAGACTGGGGCGCGGCTGCGATGCTGGGTGAGGCACGGGCGCGAGCGCGAGTGGTGGCAGGGGGTTATGTTTATCCGCGGTGGCCTTGGATGTTGGTTTTTCGGTGGGTGCGCGCGGCGTTTGTAGAGTTGGCGATGCGGCCGTTGGTTTGGCTGCTGGTGGCGCCGCGTGTGGTTGAGACGGAAGGGGCGCTATTGTCGGACGGCGGCGAGCCGATGCTGATTATTGCCAATCATGTGACCGCTTACGATGGGCCGCTGCTGCTGTATGGGTTGCCGCGGGCGATGCGCGATCGTTGTGCGGTGGCGATGTCGGGCGAAATGCTTGAGGACTTTCGACATGGGCGCAATCTGCAGCCGCGCTGGCTGAATCCGCTGGGGCCGTTGGCTTGGCTGTTGATTACTGCGCTGTTCAATGTGTTTCCGCTGCCTCGCCGGCGGGACTTTCAACGGAGCTTTGCTCACGCGGGAGCGGCACTGGACAGAGGTTTCGACGTGATGGTGTTTCCTGAAGGGACGCGTTCGGCGGATGGAACGCTGGCGAAGTTTCGGCCGGGCATTGGGTTGTTGGTGAAGCAGTCTTTTGCTGCGGTGTTGCCTATGGCGGTGGTCGGGCTGGGAGATTTGAAGAGGAAGCGGCGTGGCTGGTTTCGTTCGGGGACGGTGGAGGTGCGGGTGGGGCAGCCGGTGCGGTTCGCGGTGAACGAGAGTGAGGTTGCGATTACGGCTCGGCTGCAGGCAGAGGTGGAGAAGTTGCTTGGGGGAGAATGATCCGCGAGACGTTCCGGCGGGGCTTTAGCGAGGGTGCTGAAAAAGTCGATAGTGTCAGGGAAAGATTCCCTCAGTGGCTAAAGCCACATTGAATAGTTACGCTTGCGGCGGGACTGAAGTCCCGCCCTTTCAAAGCAAAGACTTTTTCAGCGGTGCTTCAGTCCGCGACCATTATTTCGCCGGGGACGATGGGGCGTGTGCGAGGTAAGACACCGCGATATGCGGCCAGGCCCATGAGTGCGAGGGCCGAGGTAGATGACGAGCTTGAGCAAGGCTGGCTGTGCGGGTTCGGGGAGGGTCTGCCAGAGCAAGCCAGCAGGATCTGCGCGACGGTTACGGCCCAGACGGAGCCGTAGAAGTAGCGGCGCTCTGTGCCTTCGCCTTTGGTGGAGCGGCGGACGCGCGGCAATATGCCGGCGCGCCGAGCAGCAGAATGGTCGCGCAGAGCGGGAAGTAGGCGTAGTGGTAGATCTGCTGCATGTACCAGACGCCGGTTGCCACAGCGATGACGAGGCCGGCGAGGTTGAGGAGCGCGAAGCTGAGGACGGCGTTCCACGCGAAGGTGTAGCAGACGCGGCGGTAGAGCGGGTTGGGCTTGTCCTCGTCGAAGCGGAGGATGTAGGGCGCGGGTTCGGCGCCGGGGAGCCCGCCGCGGAGTGCGGCGATTCCTGTTCCGATGAATACTGCTATGAGCCAGATGAGGTTGCTGCGGCCGAAGCCGTGGGCGAAGAGGGAGAAGACGAGGGGGCCGGGAGCGAGGAAGAAGACCCAGATCCAGATGGGCCAGTGCGCGAGGCGATAGAGGCGGGTGTTGCGTTCGCGGATTTTGCGGGCCTGTGCGTACTCCATCTTTCCGGTGTATTGCATAGGCGGGAGTTTCGCAGAGGTCTGGCGGCGCGTCAATCGGGGAGTTTGACAGGGAGTTCGAGGACGCCCTCTTTGAGAGCGATTCCGGTTTGCTGCTTTGCCTGTGCGGCTTGCAGGTACCAGAAGAGGCGGTCGGCTGCGGCCTCGGGGGAGAGGCCTCCGGTGCGGATGTTGGAGAGGCAGTTGCGGTCGGCGTCGGTGCGGGTTGGGTGAGGGGACCAGGTGATGTAGGCGCCCATGCTGTCGGGTGAGGAGAGGCCGGGGCGTTCGCCGATGAGGATGAGGCTGCAACGTGCGCCGAGGGCGGCGCCGATGGGGTCGGCGATAGCTACGCGGGCTTGCTCGACGATAGTGATGGGGGCGATGGTGAAGTTGGCAGTGAGGAGTTTGGGGAGAAGATGGGCGAGGACGGGGATGGCGTTGCGCTCGATGGCGAGGGCGGAGAGGCCGTCGGCGATGGTGATGGAGAGGTCGCTGTGGGTGGGGTGGAGTTGCGCGGCTGAGTCAGGGTGGAGGGTGCGACCGAGGTTGGGGTGGCGGAGGTAGGCGGGGCGGTCGGGGGCGTTGCTGCGTAGCTGGAGGATGGGGATGTTGGCTTCGGTGAGGATGGGGAGCTCGGCGAGGAGGCGCTGGGTGAAGGACGGGATGTGGAGGGTGGCGTGGACTGCGTCGCGGGCTTGCGCGTGGGCTAGCTGGAAGGCGAGGACTTCGGAGGTGGCGAGGCTGTTGCCGGTGGTGGAGAGGGAGACGCGGGCGGGGGTTAGCTCGCGGAGGTTGGGAGTGGATGGCCTGATCAGGTTGGAGGTGGGGTTGGGCATTTTTGTGAGTGTATCGAATGTGGGTAGTGGGTCAGTTTGGAGGGAACGCAGAAGTTGCCGATAAATGGGATGAGCAGGTCTTGAGATCGGAGAGACTGTTCCCATGAAAAAGACGGCGCATCACCTCATTGCTGAAGTACCACACAGCAGCTCGAAGGTCGAGATGACGATCGGGATTGACCTTGGAGATGTCTGGAGCCATTACTGCACGCTCAACCAGGACGGCGAAGTAGTCGGCCGAGGGCGGTTCCGAACGACACCCGCAGGAGTCGACAAGTGGTTTACCGATCTACCACGGATCCGGGTCGCGATGGAGGCGGGGACGCATTCGATCTGGATCAGCGAACAGCTGCAGGAGCTTGGTCACGAAGTACTCGTGGCCAACGTGCGCGAGCTGCGAGCGATCTCGCATAGTGATCGCAAGAGCGACCAGGTGGATGCGGAGAAGCTGGCGCGATATGCGCGACTTGACCCGAAGATCCTTCGGCCGATCTCACACCGGACCGTCGCTCAACAAGAAGCACTTACGCTGATCCGCGCCCGCAACCTCCTGGTCCGTCTTCGGACAGCTGCGGTGAACGCGGTGCGGGGTCTCGCGAAGCCCTGCGGCTATCGCCTGCCCGCTTCCTCCACGCTGTGTTTTGCGAAGCGGTGCATGGAGGTACTGCCGCCTGGACTCGTGCAGGCACTTGGCCCGGTGCTCGAACAGATCGCCTCGTTGACGGTGAAGATCAAGCACTACGATCGTCTCGTCAAGCAACTCACCGAGACCGAGTACGTCGAGACCCAGGCACTGATCAAGGTCTACGGCGTGGGCGAGCTTACTGCTCTGACCTATGTGCTGACGCTAGGGAACAAGCAGCGCTTTAAGCGAAGTCGGGACGTGGGATGCTATCTCGGACTGCGGCCGAGGCGCAGTCAGTCCGGAGATCGCGACCCGCAACTGGGCATCACCAAGGCGGGCAACGTCTACCTGCGATCACTGCTGGTCGAGTGCGGGAACCATGTCCTGGGTCCGCGAGGAAAAGACTCCACGCTGCGACGGTGGGGCTTGCACCTGGCTTCGCGAGGAGGCAAGCAGTCGCGTAATCGAGCCATCGTTGCTGTCGCACGCAAGCTTGCCGTCCTGCTCCACCGCATCTGGGTCACGCAGCAACCGTATGTGCCGTTCTACGCAGAAGCAGCTTAAGGTCTCTCCCATGTTCAACTGTCGCCACCCCGCGTCCCGATGACTGCGTGTCGGCTTGGGCCTTCACAAGGCCGTCCGATAACTGGCAGCATCGACTTCTCCGTCTGACCCCAACCCGTCACAGAGCTACGAACGGCTCATTCAAAGTGCGAATAGAAACAAGGTGGAGAGGCAACAACAACCTGAACCAACAACCGCAAAGGCAAAGACGCTATCAAGGAAAAAGACAAAAGCAAAACCGCTTGACATAAAGTGACCTGCTCATAGAAACCCGACTTTGCAGGCGTTAGGTGTGAGGGCCTCTCTTTCCTCATCGGCGTCAACCGACTTCAAGATCTTCAACAGAGTAGGCTGTCCGTCCCTTATATGCGCCTATCGAGCGTCACGCCTCGCGAATGGCACGCTGTAGCTGCGTAGCTCAATGGTTGATTACCAGGATGCAAATCAGCGCACCAACTCCATCACCACATCAATATCAATGTGGCGCGTGCTCCCCGCGACGTCCACCGATCCCAGGATCAGCGGTTTGCCTGGCGTCAGAAATGACGAGCCCTCAAGCGAGGTCTGCCGAATAATCGGATCCTGCGCGAGTACGCCGGATCTTTCGTCCGCCACACTCAACTGCTCCACCCTCGTCCTCAACCTCACGCCGTTCACAAAGTCATCCAACGTCGCGTCAAAGTTCATCCCCACATCGATGTACTGGATCTGAGTCTGTTCCATTGGCTTGCCTGCATCGTATGTGCCCGTCACAATGGGCACCCTACTTCCTTGTTTCAAAACCGTCCGTTGCCCCGCAACCACAATCATCGTGTAATGCTGCGTCCCAACTCGCTTGCTGCCATCAATCTCGGTAAGAGTGTATGTCAAGCGATAGGTCTTCTTTGGCCTATCTAACTCACTCAAAATCTTCTGTATCTGCGCTGCTTGGTCGGGGGTAGTGCTAACAACAATCGCATTCTGGCTGGGAACGAAATAGATCTTCGACGTTGGCGCAACCAGGTTCCGAAGGGCGCTTACGATCTCGTTACTGTCACTCACCTGGCTGGTATTGTTCAGGTAGAAGGTTTGCTGCACGAAACCGGCGGTCGAACTCTGCTTCGCATCCGAAGCCTTCTCGGTCTGGGCCCAGCCGCTCGGCCCAGACAAAGCCAGGGCAAAAGCTATTGCAAAAATCGTTCTTCCAAGGGTCATATTCATCTTTCCTCTCTCATCGCTCCACAATTTCACTCATGATCTGCTGCGCCCGATTCCTCTGAGGGCTCTTCTTCCTGGAAGAACCGTTTCACGTCGGCCTTCTCCTTCTCGTTGCGCGCTGCTCTCTTCTCGGGCTCCAACATCGCCAGCTCCTCCGGGTCGCCTCGGCGTATCAGTTGCAGCAATAGCCTCTCCTGTTCCGTAAGCGGAATCTCCGGTGCGGGCTGGCTGGGAGCCATCATCTCGCTCACCGCCAGCGAATCCTCGTCACCTGCCACAGCCGGCTCTCTTGTCGTACTCTTCGTTCCCACTCTCAAAACAGCTTCATGTGGCCGAACCGCTGTGACGGCACTACCCTCCGATCTCACGGCCTCAGTCGCCGCAGTTGCGGCTGGGTTGACTGTCGTCGGTACTACCATAGGGCTTTTCGAGTGATTTATCCTTACTGTAACCATCGAAAATACAATTACACCTGCGACACAGGCTCCCCACGCCCAGGACGGCATTACTCGCAACCAATCGCGTCTTACGGGCGTCGCCTGGCTATGATTCTGCAACCGCGTCACTACCCGGCGCTTCATCCCCTCTGGGGCCTCGGCATCGCGCACAGCTGCTAGCAGTCGATCCACCAATTCGTCCGAATTCTTCATGTTCACCCCTTCTCCAGCCGCTCACGCAGCCGTGTCCGCGCCCGGTACAGCAATGAACGCACACTCGATTCACTTCTTCCCACCACCTTCGCTATCTCCGCCGTTCTCAGCTCATCCATCGCGGAGAGCAGCAGAACATCGCGTTCTCCCTTCGGCAACCGTTCTATCTCTCTTAGCGCAAACTTGATGTTCTGCTTTTCCTGAAAAGCAGCGTCTGGCGACAGACTCCTCGATACCAGCGCTGCCGCGAACTCATCGTCCATCTGATCTGTCGGTACACGCCGCCGCCGGTCGAGCGCCAGATTCCACGTAATCCGTACCAGCCATGGGCGCATCTCCCGCACATCGCTCAATCGTCTCTGTTGCAACACTCTCACCAATGTGTCCTGAACCACATCTTCGGCCTCGTCCGAATTGCGCAAGACCGAGAAGGCCACACGGTATAGCAAACCGGAATATTCACTTACCAGTGACGCGACATCGGGTTCTGCGCTTGTTGAGACTGCGGCAAACCAACGCAAGCTTTCTTCCCCGATCTCGGCCATAGCATCCTTCTACTTCAAAGACTCCTCACTCGTCTTTTCGCTCGACTTTATTTTTGTATGCACCGCATTCGTCCGAAAGTGGACAATTGAACCGTAAACAGGCTTGGATGGATGAAATCCGAACAACATTGGTGCCGTGCCCACCGCGTCCCGCAAAACGGGGTTCTGAGATGGTCCGCCGGTTGATCTCTCACCACGGTGTGGGTGATCTTGTTGGCAGGTAGGAGGATCATCGATATGCAGATTATCGTTCGGTAGGGATAGATCTTGGCAAGACAACCTTTCACCTCGTGGCGCTTGGCGATAACGGCAAGATGCTGCTGAAGAAGAAGTTCACTCAGAAGCAGCTGATCACGTTCACAGCTAACCTGCAGAACGTCCCTCATTGGGATGGAGGCATGTTCCGGAGCGCACTTTCTGGGCCGTGCGCTGCGAGCGCAGGGCCATGACGTGAAGCTCATTCCAGCGCAGTTCGTGAAGCCTTTTGTGAAGTCGAACAAGAACGACTTCCTCGATGCCGAGGCGATTGCCGAAGCGGTCGATCGGCACAACATGCGGTTCGTCCCGATCAAGACGGACGACCAGCTCGACCTGCAGGCGCTGCACCGGGTGCGAGACCGGCTGATGATACGAAGAACCTCTCTGATCAACCAGATTCGCGCTTTCCTGTTGGAGCGCGGCATGGTGTTCGCCAAGAGCCCTATCCGGTTGAGGGAAGCCATCCCGAGGTACTGGAGAACGCGAACGAGAACCTTACCCCGAGGATGCGGAACCTGGTCGCGATGCTTTGGAGCGAGTGGGAAGGATCTGGAGCTTCAGATTGTCGAGATGAACGAAGAGGTCGAGCGGGTTCGCTTCAAGCGATGCGCACTTTGCATCCGGCTGCGTCAGATCCCGGGATCGGGCCGCTGGTCGCAACCGCGATCGTAGCTTCGATCGGCAACGGGGCAGCCTTCCAGAAAGGGACGAGAGTTTGCGGCCTGGATAGGTCTGGTGCCGAAGCAGCACTCGACCGGTGGCAAGGCGAAGCTGTATGGGATCAGCAAGCGCGGCAACTGTTATCTGCGCAAGATTCTTGTGCATGGGGCTCGGGCGGTTGTGCTGCGATCCAAGCGAGACCGCATCGCGATGGGCACATGGATAACGGCGCTGGAGATGAGAGCGCCACGCAACGTGTTGATCGTCGCGATGGCGAACAAGCTGGCAAGGATCGCTTGGGCAGTCCTCGCAAGCGGTCAGGATTACCGGGCTGTTCCGAACCCAATGGCCGCATAAGCCAAGCTCACCATAACTATCAACAAGTTCTCCCACCAAGGTCTGCACCGGGCAAGTGAAGATGAAAGAACAGTCACAACGGCGTGCCTGAAACCTGTTTTCCGATTTGGGCCTTCACACGGCCGAGGGGTTTCTGAGGACAGGCACGCGGCGTATCTCATCATGGCCAGGAGACATATCTCCACCAACAGGCCGGATACATTGACGCAGACTTTCTTCCGCGAATCACTTTTCCCTTGCAGTCAGACGGCGGACCATACATTTCGGACACTTTGGTGGCCCACGAATTCAAACTGGCCACTACCCGATTGTCAGATATGAGGTGTGGGTATCGCGTGGTGGTTATTGGTTGGCTGTGAGCTCGATCTGGAGGAGTTGGGGGAGTTGCCTGGGCTTGTCGGTGGTTGGCCAGGCTTCGAACCCGGGGCTGGGCATTGGTTGCGCGTGATCGATTGTGGGTGGTGGGTCAGTTTCCGAAAGGCCGAATTTCAGGGCGTTGCTGCCGCTGGGAGGTTCCATTGCTTCTGATATGCCGACTACTCAGAGATGCAAGTAGAGTATTTCCCGAAACGCTGTTTTGGATATTGGTATATCCGGATGTGACATACAAACATCCCATTGGCCACTGTTGGTCCTGCTGATCCAAGCGCAGATCTACCGCCGCCACCGCTGGTTACGGAAGCTGCCACACCCACAGTACGACGCTGCTGTCAGGCCGCACCGCCTCAGGGGCCGATCGTGCCATACCGCCGCCCGCAATGCCGGGGTTGCCGGCAATGATCGCGACATATTGCTTGCCATCGACCATGTAGGTCATCGGAGTGCTATTCGGTACGTCCTGAACGCGCGTCTGCCACAGGATTTTCCCATCCCGCTCGTCATAAGCACGAACGAACCGGTCGCCTGACGCGGTGAACAGCAGTCCGCTGGCCGTGGTCAACTTACCGGCCGTCTGTACCGCTCTTCCCTTCACATCCATGGTGATTTCCATGGTGTTGGTGTCCAGTGCCATCAGGTGGTCCGGCGTCTCCGGCGTCTTGTTCAGGCATTGGTCATTCAGGGAAATGTAGTAACGGTGCGTCGCAGGATCATACGATCCGGGCATATGGTTCCTCGCGCCGTTGTTGCTCGTGCAGCGCTTGGTTCCGGCGGGTAGGACCGTCGGGAGCAACTGCGTCTTGACGCCAGTTTTCGGATCGATAGAGAAGATATTCTGGAATCCCGGATCACGCGCGAGGAGGAACTTGCCGGTCTTAGCGTCCAATACCTCGAAGACGCCCGGTTTGCCCAAGGTGATCAGCGCCTTGTACTGGGTGCCTTGCCAGGTGATTGGGACAATAATCCGCTCGAAGGCATAGTCCTGATCGAAATCGTCGTTCGGCATGTGCTGGTAGTACCAGACCAGCTTGCCTGTCTCCGGATTGAACGCGAGCGTCGAATTCATATAGAGGCCATCGCCGTGGTGGCCACCGCCGGTGGGGTTATGGGTGCCTCTTTCTGTGGACAACCACGGATACGGCGTACCGACGCCGACGAACAGCAGGTTGAGCTCGGGATCGTAGGCGGGGATCGACCACACTGAACCGCCCCAACGCTTTTCTGCTGGCACTCCATTCCACGTCTCGTCGCCGGGTTCGCCGGGCTGCGCCAGCGTGTTGAATCGCCACAGTTCCTTACCTGTTTCCAGGTCACGAGCACTGACGAAACAGGTCTGCGAGAACGTCATGCCACCCGCGGCGCAGCCGCTGGAACCCATGATCACTTTCCCGTTCACAATCAAAGGAGCACCGTTGTAAGTGCGGACGCCCTTGGGGTTTTTGTCATCGTCGGTCGCCGCATCCCATATCACGGCTCCTGTCTTCGTATCGAGAGCGATGATATGCATGTCCGTGGTGGGGAAGATGACCTTGTTCCCGGCGACGGCGATGGACCGCTTACTCCCGAAGACGTTCAGGGGGTTAAAGCCGGGACGCATCTCGTGGTGGTACTTCCAGAGGAGGTTTCCATTTCTGGCATCGAGCGCCAGAATCGATTCGCCGTGGTCCCAGGTGTACATGATTCCGTCATGCACTATGGGCGTGAACTCGTAAACGCCGGTGTTGCTCAGGCCGAAGGTCCACGCCGTCGTCAGGTTTTTTACGTTGTCGCGATTGATCTGAGTGAGGGGGCTGTTGCCGTAGGAGTCATATGTGCGCCGCCACATCAGCCAGTCACCCGGCGGAGGGTTATGCAGCATCGCGTCAGTAACCGGCGTGACCTTATCGAGGACTTTACGCATCTCTGCGGCATTTGCAGCGGCGATTGGATCCGGAGGGGCAAAGCGACTAGCAGAGGGAAAGCCCGTCCCCGTTCCTGGAAGTGTTCCCGAACCCCTTGCGCCTCCCGCCAGCGGCGCCTCTGTAGTCGGGTCGCCTGCGAAAGAGCTACGGGTTCTAGTGCGATCCCCAGACCAAGCAGGACTAGCGCACCGGCACCAACCAACCGGCCAGCGGACTTCACATCAGTAATCAAAGAGCCAACGCTATGAGTCATAATTCCTTTTTTCTCCCCACGCAATTTGTCAAATTGTTCCGCTGCTCTGCGCGTAACCGAACTTCGTAGCGGCAACCAGCCCATAATTAGCAATCACAAGATTTCGGTATATATCAATATGTGATGATGTTGTGTGTATATGACATTTCTAGTCGAAACGAAGATCAACCTATGCTTCCAAAACAGCTCTGTCAAGAATCTTTTTAGAGCGTGCCGGACGCGAAGGAATTTACAAGAACCAGCTCCACTTCCGTGGGTTTATCGACAAAGTGCGATCTTTCCGGCGGTCGAAAACCATCGTTCGACTTCCTCGCTTCGGAGTACTTTTCCCAATGCCGAAGTCCCGCGTTATTGGTTGGCTGTGAGTTGGAGCTGAAGGAGTTGGGGGAGTTGGTGGGGTTTGTCGGTGGCTAGCCAGGCTTCGAACTCGGGGGCGGGGCGGAGGTTGAGGGTGGAGCGCAGGTAGAGGGCGTCGTGGAAGGAGGTGCTCTGGTACTGGAGCATGATGTCGTCGGCGCCGGGGACGCCCATGATGTAGTTGACGCCGGCGGCGCCGAGGAGGGTCAGGAGGGTGTCCATGTCGTCCTGGTCGGCTTCGGCGTGGTTGGTGTAGCAGATGTCGCAGCCCATGGGCAGGCCGAGGAGCTTGCCGCAGAAATGGTCTTCGAGGCCGGCGCGGAGGATCTGTTTGCCGTCGTAGAGGTACTCGGGGCCGATGAAGCCGACGACGGTGTTGACGAGCATGGGTGCGAAGTGGCGGGCGACGGCGTAGGCGCGGGCCTCGCAGGTTTGCTGGTCGACGCCGTGGTGGGCGTTGGCGGAGAGGGCGCTGCCCTGGCCGGTCTCGAAGTACATTACGTTGGCTGGTGCGTCGCCGGTGAGCTCGGCGCGGTTGAGCTCGCGGGCGGCCTGGTTGGCCTCGCGGAGGAGCGCGAGGTTGATGCCGAAGGATGTGTTGGCCTGCTCGGTGCCGGCGATGGATTGGAAGATGAGGTCGATGGGTGCGCCGGCTGGAGCGCGGCCAGCTGCGTGGTGATGTGGGCTAGGACGCAGCTTTGGGTGGGGATGGCGTAGCGCTGGCGGATGGTGTCGATGAGGCGGAGGAGGTCGGGTGGTGCTGGCTACGTCGTCGGCGGCGGGGTTGATGCCGATGACGGCGTCTCCGGAGCCGAGCAGGAGGCCGTCGACGATGGAGGCGGCTATGCCGAGGGGATCGTCGGTGGGGTGGTTGGGCTGGAGGCGGGTGGAGAGGCGGCCGGGGAGGCCGACGGTGGTGCGGAAGCGGGTGACGACGCGGATCTTGCGGGCTACGGTGATGAGGTCCTGCACGCGCATGAGCTTGGAGACGGCGGCGGCCATCTCGGGCGTGAGGCCGGGGGCGAGGGCGGCGAGGGCTTCGGTGGTGGCGTCGGTGGAGAGGAGGGCGTCGCGGAGCTCGCCTACGGTGAGGCTGGCGATGGGGGCGAAGGCTGAGGTGTCGTGGGTGTCGAAGATGAGGCGGGTGACTTCGTCGGTCTCGTAGGGGATGAGGGGTTCGTGGAGGAAGGTGGTGAGGGGGAGTCGGCGAGGGCCATCTGGGCGGCGACGCGCTCGACGGCGGTGCGGGCGGCGATGCCGGCGAGCTGGTCTCCGGAGCGCGGGGGGGTGGCCTTCGCGAGGAGGTCTTTGAGGGTGGGGAAGGTGTAGCTGACTCCGTCGATGGTGTGGCGCAGGAGCACCGGGGCCTCAGTGGAGAGTGGGTTGAGGGCAGTCTATCAGCCGGGGATTTAACAGCTGTGAAGCGGTGTGGAGTGAGCTTGCTGGACTTTCGTGGGTGGGGAGATTAGAAAGGTTTCGCGCTGCGGCGGATATTTTTCGAGAGGTGGACTTAAGGGTATGAAGGGGATTGAGGCGGGTTTCGAGGTTACGCGCAGGAGCTTTGTGCAGACGGCGGCTTTAGTGGCGGCGGGGAGTGCGGTGGGGTTGCCGGGCTTTGCGGAGGGTGCGGCGCTGGGTGAGGAGATGCCGGTGCATGAGGTGGCGATGGGGGCGACGTTTCCTTATGGGGCGGTGTACTTCAGGAAGTCGAATCCGCCGGAGGAGGATTGGGCGCGGGACCACGCGACGGCGGCGCGGATGGGGATGAATACGTTTCGGCACTGGTTTTTGTGGAGCGCGGTGGAGGTGGCTCCGGGGAAGTTTGACTGGAGCGACTATGACCGGATGATGGATCTGGCGGCGAAGAACGGGATCAAGGTGGTGATTGCGGAGTTTACGACGACGGCTCCGGAGTGGGCGTTTCGGAAGTATGCGGGGGCACGGTATCTGGCGAGCGATGGGACGGCGTCGAACAGCAGCATTGGGGTGAGTACGGTGGTGGGTGGGTTTCCGGGGTTGTGCCTGGATAATGCGGATGCCCAGGCGGCGGCGGAGAATTTTCTGACGAAGTTGGTGGAGCGGTATCGGAGTCATCCGGCGCTGCTGGGGTATGACATCTGGAATGAGAATACGTATGACGGTGGTGGGCCTCGGGCGATGCGGTGTTATTGCGAGGCTACTAAGAAGAGGTTTCGGGAGTGGGTGAAAGCGAAGTATGGATCGCTGGAGGCGCTGGGGAAGGTCTGGCATCGGTACAGCTATGAGACGTGGGAGGATCTGAATCCGCCGGAGTCGCTGGCCACGTATGGGGAGTGCCTGGATTGGCTGGAGTTTCGGATTGACGATGCGTTTCGGCTGCTGAAGTGGCGCGTGGATCTGGTGAGGCGGCTGGATCCGAAGCACCTGGTGGTGGCGCATGGGGTGGCGGGGACGCTGGAGACGCTGCCGGGGTCGGCGCATAACGAGTGGCGGTCGGCGAAGCTGATGGATGTCTGGGGGCTGACGTGGATTGCTTCGCGGAAGGGAAATGCTCCGTGGCTGCAGTATCACGCGATGGATCTGGTGAGGGGTGGGTCGCGGGGGAAGCCGTTCTGGCATGCGGAGGCTGAGGCGGGGCCGCTTTGGATGCAGCCGCAGGTGATTGGGCGGACGAGGGAGGATGGACGCGAGCCGGATGCGGAGGATGTGCGGATCTGGAATTTGGTTTCGTGTGCGGGCGGGGCTCGGGGGATTTTGTATCCGCGGTGGCGGCCGTTGCTGGATGGGCCGCTGTTTGGGGCGTTTGGGGCGTACGGGATGGATGGGTCGGTGACTCCGCGGGCGGAGATGACGGATAAGGTGGCGAAGTGGGCGAATGCTCATGCCGATGTGTGGAAGTCGCGTCCGGTGAGGGGGGATGTGGGGCTGGTGTTTGTGCCGGAGGCGGAGCTGTTCAACTATGCGCAGCAGGGGAGCACGGATTTTTATGCGCAGTCGATTCGCGGGGCTTACCAGGCTTTCTTTGATTCGAATATTCAGCCGGACTTTGTGGCGGTGGACGATATTGCGGAGTACAAGCTGATCTATCTGGCTTATCCGGTGATGCTGAAGGCGGAGACAGCGGCGAAGTTGAAGAAGTATGTGCAGGATGGTGGGACGCTGGTTTGTGAGGGGCTGCCGGCTTACTTTGGCGACCATGGGCGTGTGGGGACGGTGCAGCCGAACTTCGGGCTGGATGAGGTGTTTGGCGCGCGCGAGAAGTTTGTGGAGTTTGTGCCGGATATTGCGGAGAACATGAAGCTGGAGGTGAATGGGAAGGAGATTTTTGGGCGGTACTTCCGGCAGGATTATGAGGTGAGAGGCGGGAAGGCGGCGGGGAAGTATTCGAATGGGAATACTTCAGCAGTTGAGAATAGCTACGGCAAGGGCAAGACGCTGCTGATGGGGTCGTTTCCTGGGAGCGGGTATTTTTTGCATCATGGGGCGGAGACTAAGGAATTGTTTGCGGGATTTTTGAAGTGGGCGGGAGTGGGGCAGCAGGTGGTGGTTGACGATACGGCGGTGACGGCGCGGCTGCACGAAGGAGTTGGAGTGGCGCATCTTTGGGTGACGAATCCTACTCGCATGGAGAAGAAGGTCAGTGTGACGATCGCTGGTGAGGGTGGGTATAAGACTGCGGAGGATGTTTGGGGTGGGGCGGCGGTTGCGGTGGCGGGGCGGCAGATGACGATGAGCGTGCCTCCACGCGATGCGGTGGTGGCACGGCTTCGTTAGCTGGCGACGGGGATGTCGGTTCGGCTGCGGCTTTTGCTGAAGACGTCGCCCATGCGGCGGATCTGGGCGCCTACTCCGCGGAGCTTGTCTTCGAAGTGTTCGTAGCCGCGGTCGAGGTGGTAGACGCGGTCGAGGATGGTTTCGCCGTCGGCGACGAGAGCGGCGAGGACGAGGGAGGCGGAGGCGCGGAGGTCGGAGCACATGACGGCGGCGGACTGGAGGGGAGTCTTGCCGCGGATGGTGGCGGTGCGGCCCTGACGGTGATGTTGGCGCCCATGCGGTTGAGTTCGCCGACGTGCATGAAGCGGTTTTCGAAGATGTTTTCGGTGACGGTGGTGGTGCCTTCGGCCTGGGTGGCGAGGGCCATGTACTGGGCCTGCATGTCGGTGGGGAAGCCGGGGTACTCTTCGGTGGAGATGTCGGCTGCTTGATGAGGCTCGCCGCCGGAGCGGACGCGGACTTGGTCGGCGCCGACGTCGAGCTGGACGCCGCACTGCTCGAGCTTGGCGATGAGGGCGCCGAGGTGGGCGGGGTCGCAGCAGTCGACGTTGAGGTCGCCGCCGGTGATGGCTCCGGCGATGAGGAAGGTGCCGGCCTCGATGCGGTCGGGGTTGATCTTGTGGCGGGCGCCGTGGAGTTTGGAGACGCCCTGCACGCGGATGGTGGAGGTGCCGGCGCCTTCGATCTTTGCGCCCATGGCGATGAGGAGGGCGGCGAGGTCGGTGACCTCGGGCTCGCGGGCACAGTTCTCGAAGAGGGTTTCGCCTTCGGCGAGGGCGGCGGCCATGAGGAGGTCTTCGGTGCCGGTGACGGTGATCTTGTCGAAGACGATGTGCGCGCCTTTGAGGGGGGAGTCGCCGTTATTGGGGGACGGGCTTCGAGGTAGCCGTGGTCGTAGGTGACGGTGGCTCCCATGGCTTCGAGACCTTTGATGTGGAGGTCGATGGGGCGGCCGCCGATGGCGCAGCCGCCGGGCATGGCGACGCGGGCGATGCCGGTGCGGGCGATGAGCGGGCCGAGGACGAGCGAGCTGGCGCGCATGGTCTTGACGATCTCGTATTTGGCGACGGGGTCGGAGAGGATGGCGCACTTGATGGACGTGCGATGCTGGGCGCGGCCGTAGCCCAGCTCGACCTCGGCGCCCATGCTGACGAGGAGCTTGCGCTCGGTCTCGATGTCGCGGACCTGGGGGATGTTTTCGAGGATGACCTCGCCTTCGGTGAGGATGGCGGCGGCCATGCAGGGGAGCGCGGAGTTTTTGGCTCCGGAGACTTTGATGGTGCCGAGAAGGGGGTTTCCGCCGCGTACTACGAACTTGTCCATTTGGATTAGTTTACGGGGGAGTGGCGTGGAAATGGGTGATTGGAGGGGTACGGGTGGCTAAACGGCGGCGGTAGATGTCGTAGTTGGTGAGGGTGTGGTCGAGGGTGAAGTCCTGCTGGAGGGTGCGGAGGTATCGGGCAGATTGGGGTCGGGGTCGGCGGTGAGTTGGAGGTTGCGGTTGACGATGAGCCAGCGGACGTTGTGGGCGCGGGCTGCTTCGAGGGTTTGCTGGGGGGTGTAGGGGTTGGTGGCGGGGTCGAAGAGGAGGACGGGGAAGCGGGGGGTGCGGCCGGTGGCGTAGTAGAAGGGGTCCTGGCCGGGGAGTAGGAGGATGGCGTCCTGCGGGGGGATGGTTCTGTTGGTGTAGCGGATGAGCTCTTCGAAGGCGGGGATCCAGGGGCCGGGAGTGGCGAGGCCGCGGAGCTGTGGGAGGGTGGCGTGGGTGAGCGGGCCGGTGAGCTGGGTGTAGCTTAGGCGCTCGTGGCTGAGGGCGTAGGGGGTGCCGCAGATCAGGAAGGTGGCGGTGATGATGGCGGCTAGTGGGGTGGCGATGGTTGGGACGGTGGTGAGCAGGCTGGCGATGAGGAGGGTGAGGAGCGGCCAGGTGGAGTAGGTGGAGCCCCATAGTTGCTGGGAGAGGAAGGTGCCGTGGATGGTGGCGAGGAGGATGAGGGGGAGGAGTGAGTTGATGGTGGGGGTGCGGCGGAGGTTGTAGAGAGCGAGTGCGGCGGCCAGGAGGAGGAGATGCGGCCAGAGGGAGAGGAGCTGGTCGGCGCGGTCGGAGGGGTCGTCGAGGAAGGGGAGGGTGGCGATGGTCCAGAGGAAGGGGGCGGCGAGGAGGAGGATTGCTGCGGGCTTCATCCAGCGGTTGGCGGGGTTTCGGTGGAGGATGATGAGGGCTGCTATTGCTGCGGGGATGGTCCAGAGGAGTGAGGTCTGGTGGTAGATGGTGAGGATCGTGCCGAGGCCGGGGAGGCGGCGCTGGGCGGCGAAGGTGATGGTCCAGTAGAGGTAGTTGTGGAGGCCTGCCGTGAGTTGGATGGTCAGAAGGGCTAGTGCGAGGGTGATTAGCGCTCCGAGGATGATGTAGAGCTCGGAGCGGATGGGTTGGCGTTGGAGGCGTTTTGCGATTGCTATGGCGATGATGGCTGCGATGGTGGTGGCGAGGAAGAGGAGGCCGATGTTTTGCTTGAAGAAGAGTGGTGGGACCAGAGCGGCTCCGGTTAGGAGGCTGCGGAGTGGGCTGGCTGTGGTGGTGCGTTGCAGGAGGTAGATCGCGATCAGGATGCTGAGGGCGCAGTCGCTGTCGTAGATGGGGTGGGGGTAGATGCTGTAGATGCCGAGGACTGTGAGTGGCACGCTGAGCAGAGTGGCGGTGAGGGTTGGGTGCTGGAGGCGGTCGCGTAGAAGCGCCGTGAGGATGCGCCAGGTGAGGAGGGTTGCGGTGGCTCCGGCGATGGCTGCGTAGAGGATGTGATGGGAGTAGACGCGGCCTGTGAAGCGGATGATTGCGGCTTGGATGAGGAAGGTGAGCGGGGCGTGGGCGAAAGGGAAATCGCGGTATGGGATTTGGCCGAGGGTGATGCGGTAGGCGCTGTCGAGGAGATAGCTGAGGTCCCAGAGGATGGCGACGTGGGCGTTCTGCCAGAGAACGACGGCGGCGGTTGTGGCGAAGAGGAGCGCGGCTACTAGGATTTGGGCCGGTCTGGAGAGGCTCGCGTTCACTTGGAGATTGTAAGGGGCGAGGGCTCTGGAGATTGGAGGGTTTGCTCAAGCTGGTTGGTTTTGCGGAGGGCGATGAGGAGCGGGATGCAGCCGAAGAGGCCGAAGCTGGAGTCGATGAGGCGCCAGTAGAAGGGGATTCCGCGGATAGGGCCGGCGATGAACGCGAGCAGCGGGACGGCGGCGCAGGCTATGAGGCCGAACTGGATCACCCACTTGTTGCGGACGGGATCGCGGTAGGGACCGATGAAGGCGACGGAGAGGACGAGGTGGGCGAAGGCGAGCCAGTCGGTGCCGTAGGCGAGGAAGGGGTAGCGGGCGTTGGTGTCGGCGAGGGCTGCGTGGACGCGGGTGACCCAGTCGATGATGCCTTGCGGGAGGAAGGGATGAGCAGTGGCGAAGGCGGCTAGCCAGGCTAGTTCGTGGTCGAGAGGGAAGGCGGTCAGGCCGCTTAGGGCGAGGCCGAGGATGAAGAGGGCGAGCCAGAGACGGATGGAGCGGAGGATTGGAGCAGTGACGGGCTGGGCCATCTAATCGGCGAGAAGGAGGCGGGTGGTTGAGAGCGACGTCTCGATGAGAGCCCAGGTGAAAGTGAGAAGAAAGACCCACCCGCAGCGATGCTCTGCGACATTATGGTAGGTGCCTGGGTCAGACAGGGTGATGTGGACGTGATCCAGAGCTGCGCAGAGGATTACAGCAGCGACGCATGCGCACAACGAGACTGATAGACGCAGAGGTTGGTGGAAGAGGAGATCTTCTGGACGTCTTAGTGGCCGCATTGTTGTTTTAGAGTTCGAGGCGGGAGTCGTCGATGGCGAGACGGACGTTGCCGTCGGATTTGGTGAGGCGGCGGACGGCTTCCATCTTGTCTACGTTGGCCTTGAGCATGACTACGGCTATGGGGATGGACTTGCCGGCGGACTTGATGGTGCGAATGGCGGTGTCGCGGTCGATGTTGCAGACCTTCATGAGGACGCGGATGCCGCGCTCGACGAGCTTGGCGTTCTTCATGTGCACGTTGACCATGAGGTTGTCGTATACGTAACCGAGACGGGTCATGGCGCCGGTGGTGATCATGTTGAGATCATCTTCTGGGCAGTGGAGGCCTTCATGCGGGTGGAACCGGAGACGACCTCGGGGCCGACCTCGGCGATGATGGTGGTGTCGGAGACCTCGGCGATGGCGGTGTTGAGATTGCAGGTGATGGAGGCGGTCTTGGCTCCGCGGGCGCGCGCGTACTCGACTGCGCCGACTACGTAAGGGGTGTGGCCGGAGGCGGAGACGCCGATGACGATGTCTTTGCGGGTGGGGCGGCGGCGGGCGATGTCGCGCTGGCCTAGCTCGGGGGAGTCTTCGTTGACGTCAGAGGCGGAGGCGAGGGCCTTGGGGCCGCCGGCCATGATGTACTGGACCTGTGAGGGCTGGGTGGAGAAGGTGGGCGGACACTCAGAGGCGTCGAGGGCAGAGATGCGTCCGCTGGAGCCGGCGCCGACGTAGATGAGGCGGCCGCCGTCGCGGAGAGATCGG
Source organism: uncultured Acidobacteriaceae bacterium (assembly GCA_963797415.1). Taxonomy (GTDB): domain Bacteria; phylum Acidobacteriota; class Terriglobia; order Terriglobales; family Acidobacteriaceae; genus Edaphobacter. The sequence goes on along the minus strand of CAWCPB010000002.1, from coordinate 24,633 downwards.
GCGACGGTGTCGATGACGATAGCGATCTCCGGCAGCGCTTTTTTGACAGCGGCGGCGATCTTTGCGTCTTCGTGGTTGATGATGCGAGCGATTTCGAGAGCTGACTTGGTGTCAAAGCCTTCGGAGGCCGCGTTTGCGGTCTCTGTAGTGAGCTCCTGGAGGTCTGAAAGACCCCTGCTGGGTGGTTTTGCGATGGGAGCCGGCTCGAGCATGGTTATAGATGCCATAGATAATCCTGTTTTGGTACAAATCCAATTCTAGACCGAACTAAGGCCTCTGCGTTAAGAATCGTTGAAGCGAAGCAGGTACATCTGTCAGCTCCGCTTGACGGATGGCAGGTTTCTGGGGTTATGGGGAAGAGAGGTATGACCGGAGGGACCGGATAATGTCCGGTGATGCGCTGGAAGGGATGTGAAGAACGGTCGTTCATACGGAAAAACCCGTGTGATAGTAAGCTATAGGATGCGGTACAAGGGGTGCGGTTGCCCGGTTGGCGAATCGAGAGTTGATCCGTCATATAAGGTGGCGAGGAGCGAGAAAAAGGGATGATGGAAGAGAACGTGCCGACGACAGAGAAGAAGGCGCAAGGGAATACAGTGGCGCTGTCGTGGTTGCGGGATATGGTGGTGTCAGTGCTGGTGTCGGCATTCATCATCATCTTTCTGTACCAGCCGGTGCGGGTGGAAGGGACGAGCATGCTGCCGATGCTCGAGGATCAGGACCGGCTGTTCATCAACAAGCTGGCGTACCGGGTGGGAGAGATTCAGCGCGGGGACGTGGTGGTGTTTCTGTATCCGCATGACCACAGAAGAGCTACATCAAGCGGGTGATCGCGCTGCCGGGAGACGAGCTGCGGATCGACCAGGGCCAGTGTATGTGAACGGAAGAGAGCTGGTGGAGGACTATGTTCCGCTGCGGTTTGAGGACGAGCCGCTCGCTTGGTACGGTGGTGATGCCGGCAGGACGAGTACTTCGTGATGGGAGACCACCGTTCGATCTCAAGTGACAGCCGGGACTTTGGGCCGGTGGACGAGAAGCTGATCTATGGCAAGGCGGCGTTTGTGTACTGGCCGATGGAGCAGGCTGGCGTGGTTCGGTAGGGCAGTAGCAAGTTATCAGTTAGTCGAAGGATGCCGCGCGGTGAGACTGCGCGGCATCTCTATTTTGGTGGTGACGCCTGGCGACTAGGTGGCGGAGTTGATGATGATCTGGGCGAAGCTGGCGGGGTCGAGGCTGGCTCCGCCGACGAGCGCGCCGTCGATGTCTTCGAGGCAGCAGAGGCTGGCGGCGTTGTCGGGCTTGACGGAGCCGCCGTAGAGGATGCGGATGGAGTCGGCTGCGAGCTCGGAGCCAGCGACTTGGGCGATCTGGGCGCGGATGATCTTGTGGGCTTCTTCGGCGATCTCGGGGGTGGCGGTGCGGCCGGTGCCGATGGCCCAGACGGGCTCGTAGGCGAAGACGATGGGTGAGGCGCGAGCGGGGTCGATGCCTTCGAGGGCGACGGTGACCTGGAGGTTGAGGACGTCGGCGGTGAGGTTGGCTTCGCGCTCGGTGAGATGCTCGCCGACGCAGACGATGGGGACGAGCTTGTGGGCGAGGGCGGACTTGAGCTTGAGGTTGACGGTGGTGTCGGTCTCGTTGAAGTACTGGCGGCGCTCGGAGTGGCCGATGAGGACGTGAGTGGCTCCGATGGCCGTGAGCATGGTGGGCGAGGTCTCGCCGGTGTAGGCGCCGTCGTCGAGCCAGTGCATGGTCTGGGCGCCGATGTGGACGGGCTTGTCGCGGGCGGCGTCGACGAGTGCGGGTGAGGCGAGGTCATCGGGGGGCAGAGGACGATCTCGGCGTGGTCGATGATGCGCGATGAGAGGAAGAAAAGCATCGAGGAAGGCGGTGGACTCGGCGGGGGTCTTGTACATCTTCCAGTTGGCGGCGATGAGGGGTTTGCGCATGGTCGTAGTAATCCTATGGTGCTATCTAAATGAGATTTGGTTTGTAACGAATTTTACTTGTCGGTGAGCGCGGCGACGCCGGGGAGGGTTTTGCCTTCGAGGAATTCGAGCGAGGCTCCTCCGCCGGTGGAGATGTGGGTGATCTTGCTGGCGACGCCGGACTGCTGGACGGCGGCTACCGAGTCTCCGCCGCCGACGATGGTGGTGGCGTCCTGGCATTGGCGGCGACGGCCTTGGCGATGGCGTTGGTGCCCTTGGCGAAGGCGGGCATCTCGAAGACGCCCATAGGGCCGTTCCAGATGATGGTGATGGCGTCGGCGATCTCTTTCTAGAAGAGGTCGATGGATGCGGGGCCGATGTCGAGCGCCATGAGAGTCGGCAGGGAAGGCGCCGGTGCCGGAGAAGATCTGGGTCTTGGCGTCGGGGGCGAACTTGTCGGCGAGGACGTGGTCGATGGGCAGGAGGAAGCGGACGCCCTTCTTCTTGGCCTTGGCGAGGGCGGCCTTGGCGACGTCGATCTTGTCGGTTTCGACGAGGGACTTGCCGGTGGTCTGGCCCTGGGCGTTGAGGAAGGTGTAGGCCATGCCTCCGCCGATGATGATGGCGTCGGCGCGGATCGAGGAGGTTGTCGATGACCTCGATCTTGTCGGAGACCTTGGCTCCGCCGATGATGGCGACGAAGGGCTTGATGGGATCGGCGACAGCCTTGCCGAGGTACGTTGAGCTCCTTTTCCATCAGCAGGCCGGCGGCGGACTGGGGACGAAGTGGGTGATGCCTTCGGTGGAGGCATGGGCGCGGTGGGCGCTGCCGAAGGCGTCGTTGATGTAGATGTCGCAGAGCGAGGCGAGCTGTCTGGCGAAGGCGGGGTCGTTGGCCTCTTCCTCGGCGTGGAAGCGGAGGTTTTCGAGCAGCAGCGGCTGGCCGGGCTCGAGGTTGCCTGCCATCTCGGTGGCGATGTCGCCGACGCAGTCAGGAGAGAAGGCTACATTTTCGTCTTCGCTGATGACGTGATCGAGCAGTTGGCGCAGGCGATCGACGACGGGGCGAAGGCTCATGCTGTCGACACGACCTTGCCCTTGGGGCGGCCGAGGTGGGAGCAGAGGATGACGCGTGGCTTTGCGACGGAGGGCGTACTCGATGGTGGGGATGGTCTCGCGGATGCGAGTGTCGTCGGTGATGACGTCCGTCCTTTGAGGGGAACGTTGAAGTCGACGCGGATGAGGACGCGCTTGTTGGTGAGATCGAGATCGCGGATAGACAGCTTGGACATGTCACTTATGAGGATACGGTGCGAAACGGTAATTGGCGAGTGAGATAGGCAGGCCGACGAGGAAGAGGATTGCGAATATTCCATTAACGAGGACGATGCCGGTGGAACGGCCAGGAGTGACGTGGGTGTGGGGCAGCACGAGATAGTTCATGACGATGTAAATGATGGCTCCGTAGAGCAGGCCGGAGCGGATGGGATGTCGCGTGAGAAAGGGCAGTGCGCGTGCCGCGAGGACGAAGAGAGTGGCCCAGGCGAGCGCGATGCAGAGGTGTAGCGCGAGGCCGAGGAGAGCGGTGCGTGTGCCTCCTGAAAAGGCTGCGCGGCCGAGGAGGCCGCTGGCGATGGCCTGCGGGATGCGGATGGGGGCGAGGCCGTTTCGGAAGTAGAAGAAGAGGATGGGGTCGAGGATGTCGAGCAGTGCGGCGATTATGCCGCCGATGAGGATCGCCTTCAGGAGCGATGGGGCAGGAGATTTTTGCATGCGCCATTTTAGCTGCGAATGGCGCGATGGCTACTTTTTCGCCGCATAAGATTGGGCGCCTTCGAAGTGCAGGGAGACGTAGGGTTCGTCGCCGACGACCCAGGAGTCGTGACCGGGGGCGATGTAAAAGAGATCGCCGGCCTTCATCACGTGGACGGTGCCATCGTCCATGGCGGCGGTGCAGGAACCGGAGACGACCATGCCGGTGTGCTCGACCTGGCATGATGATTGACCGAGTGCGGCGCCGACGTCGATGGACCATCGCCAGCCGGGATCGTAGGAGGCGCGGCCGATGGTCATCGAGCCGATGCGGATGAGGTCGAAGCGCCCCTTAGGGAAGACGCGCGTTTCGTCAGGGGTGTCGAAGCGTTTGAGGATTACGTCGAGCGGTGGCATGTCGCTCCTTACTCCGGGTACTAGTCGGGGATGTAGGCGTCGGCTTCGATCTCGATGCGCCACGAGGGATTGAGCAGCGCGGCGACGACGACCATGGTGGCGGCGGGGCGGACGACGGAGAAGAACTTGCCGTGAACGCGGCCTGCGGCCTCCCAGTCTTCGGCGTGGGTGAGGAAGATGCGGGTGCGATAGACGTGCTCGATGGAGCTGCCGGCGTTCTTGAGCGCGGCGGCGATGATGTTGAGGGTTTGTTCGGTCTGCTGGGCGATGTCGCCTTCGTCCGCGCCGACGGGGCCGGTGCCGGAGACATGGATGTGGTTGCCGATGCGGACGGCGCGGGAGAAGCCGATGATGGGCTCGTAGGGAGATGTGCCGGGGATGTTGGTGCGCTGGTGGGATTGCTCATGAGAGAAATGATAGTCGATGGGGATGCGGAGTCGGGTATGATCGCGGCATCGGAGAGATGAGCTGGAGGGGGACGAGCACGTGTGCTTTTCAGCGGCGGCGAACTTTGTCGGGAGTGGAGTACTGGGGGCTGTGGGAGTGGTGACCCTGACGAAGGTGAAGCACCGGCGTGAGCTGCTGTTTGCTTCGCTGCCGACGTTGTTTGCGGTGCACCAGTTTATTGAGGGGTTTGTGTGGCTGGGGCTGGATGGGGTGCTGTCGCCCGCGGTGACTCACAATATGGGCGCGGCGTTTGTACTTTATGCGCAGGGGCTGCTGCCGTTTTTGATCCCGCTGAGCGTGGTGTTGTTTGAGCCGAACACGAAGAGCCGTCGGCGGATGCTGCCGTTTCTGGCGATTGGGACGGCGACGACTCTGTATATGTTGTGGGCGCTGATTGCGTATCCGTTGAAGATTTTTGTGGAAGGGAACAGCATCGTCTATATCAACGACGGGACGAACAATACTTGGCTTGCGGTGCTTTACGTGATCTCAACGTGCGGGACGCTGTTCTTCTCGAAGGTGCGGGATATGGTGATCTTCGGGGCGGCGAACCTGATTATTCTGCTGGCGGTGATGGCGGTGAAGCGGTATGCGTTCACCTCGCTTTGGTGCGCGTATGCAGCGGTTGCGAGCGTGATTATTCTGGCTTACTTCTGGAAGAGCCGGTTGAAGCGGCCATTCCCGTATGCTGATGCGATCTGGGGATGAGGAACGCTCATTTCCTCTTTACGGCCCGCTGGCGATGACGGATCGCCTCTACGTCTGCCAAGTCTTGCAGGCGGCCTGAGGCTAGCTTATTGGTGATCAGGTCTGCGGCGGAGATATAGCGGGCGGGAAGGTCGCCGTCGATCAGCAACTCTTCACTGTTTGCATAGACGGTGGCGAAGTCTATGCCAGCAATTTGCTGAAGGACGTCAAAGCAGTAAGGAGGATTGCCGAATCGCGCGCAGATGGTTGGGGTATGAAAGTCTTCAACGGTGAATTCGGCAAGTGGAGCGCCGAACTCTGCAAGTGCCTTGTAGATGGCAAGAGCGTTGGTTGGGCTCGATTCGATGAAGACGTCCAGATCTTTGGTCATCCGTGGCTGTGCGTGAACAAAGACTGCATAGCCGCCAATAATGACGTACTTAACGTGGTGCTTGTTCAATGCGAACAGCAACTCTTTTAAGTTCTGTTCCATCGGCGGAATAGCCATACGATCGATAGCCCTCGACGCTGAATTGATGGCCAGCCGCAAAGCGCTCAGCTGGTGTCACGCTTGCCCAATAGCGGTATTCTTCGTCCTTCATTTCGTCGAAGCTGTTGAACTTGCGGATGGTCTTATCCATAGAGCACCTGTGCTTATTATACCGAGACAGAATGTCACGATGAAGTCTTAACTGGCGAAGCGAAGAACCTTGCCGCTTCGATCAAAATGCGGGGGTTCTTCGCTTCGCTCAGAATGACGAACGTTTGTACTACTGTGGGTTGTTTACAGGCCCTTCTTCACGAGGAAGAGGATGAGGTCCTTGACGCGGTTGGAGTAGCCCCACTCGTTGTCGTACCAGCTGATGACCTTGCCGGTGTTGCCGATGACCTTGGTCAGCTTGGAGTCGACGATGGAGGAGAGGGGGTTGCCCTTGAAGTCGGAGGAGACGAGCTCTTCGTCGGTGTAGCCGAGGATGCCCTTGAGCGGGCCTTCTGCGGCGGCCTTGAGGGCTGCGTTGAGGCTCTTGACGTCGATGGGCTTCTCGGAGACGAAGGTGAGGTCGACGACCGAGACGTTGGGGGTCGGGACGCGGATGGCGAAGCCGTCGAGCTTGCCGTCCATCGCGGGATGACGAGCTTGAGGGCCTTGGCGGCGCCGGTGCTCGAGCCGGGATCATGGACAGGGCGGCAGCGCGGGCGCGGCGCAGGTCCTTGTGCGGGGTGTCGAGGATGACCTGATCGTTGGTGTAGCTGTGGATCGTGGTCATGATGCCGCTGGTGATGCCGAAGGTGTCGTTGAGCACCTTGACGACGGGCGCGAGGCAGTTGGTGGTGCAGGAGGCGTTGGAGATGATGTTGTGCTTCGCGGCGTCGTACTTGTCGTCGTTGACGCCGAGGACGATGGTGATGTCCTCGTTGGAGGCGGGGGCGGAGATGATGACCTTCTTGACGGTGGTGCCGAGGTGGAGCCTTGGCCTTTTCGGCGTCGGTGAAGAAGCCGGTGGACTCGACGACGATCTGTGCGCCGACGGATGCCCAGTCGAGCTTGGCGGGGTCGCGCTCGGCGAAGACCTTGATCTTCTTGCCGTCGACGGCGATGAAGTCGGCGCCGTGGGTGATCTCCTGCTTGAGGTTTCCGAGGATGGAATCGTACTTGAGCAGGTGGGCGAGGGTGGCCGGGGTGGTGAGGTCGTTGACGGCGACGAATTCGATGTCGGGGTTGCCGAGAGCGGTGCGGAAGACGTTGCGTCCGATGCGGCCGAAGCCGTTGATGCCTACCTTTACTGCCATAGAGACTTACACTCCTGTGTGATTGAATACTTTGCTTTCATTGTAGAACAGAGGACGGACCAGAGGTTTTGCGGGCGAACTGAGCGCGGCGGTGAGCAGGCTGGGAGTGTCTGCGGGAGGTGCGGGGATTTGCGGGTGGCTTCCGGGCTGTGTTACAAGCGAGTTATGCGCGAGTTGCGCGACAAGTGTCTGATGTTTGATTGGATAAGCGAAAAGATGAGACGACGCCCTAGACGTGGACCGAATGAATCGGAGTCCACGGGCAAAAGCGGGCAGGAGCTGCCCTCAAATCAGCCGGCTCCCCTGAGACCGACGTATCCGGATGCTTTGCCTGCACGACCTGTGAGTCCTCAGGCAGCGGTGGTGGTGGCAGAGCCGATTGCCCAGCCGAGTATGCCGGAGCCGGTTGCGGTGCCGTTTGAGCCAGCGGCGCCGGAAAGAAGATGGTGGTGGAGACGCAGCCGGAGTCGCTGAGCGTGCCTCCGCCGGAGCCGACTGCGGCGAAGTCTCCGCGGGGATATGTGGTGCTGACGATTGGGCTGCCGGGGTCGGGAAGACGACATGGTACAAGCGGCGGGGAGTTACGCCGCTGTCGAGCGATCTGCTGCGGACGCTGCTGTTCGACGATATTGCGGAGCAGCGGTACCAGGGGCTGGTGTTCTCGACGCTGCGGAGTCTGCTGCGGGCGAGACTGATTGCGAAGATGCCGTGGAACTATGTCGATGCGACGAACCTGTCTCCGCATGAGCGGAAGCAGTGGATCAAGATGGCGAAGAGCTTTGGGTATGAGGTGCAGGCGGTGTTCTTCGATGTGCCGCTGGCTGTTTGCATGGAGCGGAACAGCAAGCGCGATCGCGCCGTGACCGACGAAGTGATGCAGAAGATGGCCGAGCGGCTGAAGCCTCCGACGTTTCAAAGAAGGGTTTGAAAAGATTACGGTGGTGCGGGTGAAGGGACAGCCGGGGAGTTTGCCGGTGACGGCGGGGGATACGCCGGCAGCGGCCGAGCAGGACGGCTGCGGATGCGGAGCATGATCCGGAGGCTGCGGAGTAGTCGCGAGTCTGAGGATTTGCGGTAAGGATTATGACATGCCCGAGGTTGGCGTTGAGTTCGCGAAGGTGAGCTATGCGCTGGCAGGTGGGCATGTGTCTTACTGCGCGACGTTTCGCTGGCACTGGAGGCGGGGAAGACGACGGCGCTGCTGGGGCGGAGTGGGTCGGGCAAGACGACGCTGCTGCGGATGGTGAATGGGTTGGTGGTGCCGACTGCCGGGTGAGGTGCGTGGTGGGCGGCAATGGGCTGGGGACGATGTCGAGATGCGGTGGCGCTGCGGCGGGGGATTGGGTATGTGATCCAGGAGACGGGGCTGTTTCCGCATATGACGGTGGAGCGGAATGCGGGGATGGCGCTGGAGTTGGCGGGGCGTTCGAGGCCGGAGATTGCGAGCGCGGGTGAAGGAGGTGCTGGGGCTGGCGGGGCTGGAGTTTGAGGAGTTTCGGGGGCGGTATCCGTGGCAGCTTGAGTGGAGGGCAGAGGCAGCGGGTGGGACTGGCGCGGGCGCTGGCGATGGATCCGGAGGTGCTGCTGATGGATGAGCCGTTTGGGGCGCTGGATCCGATGACGCGGGCGGAGATGCAGACGATGCTGCGGGAGCTGCTGGGGCGGGTGAAGAAGACGGTGCTGCTGGTGACGCATGATCTGGATGAGGCTCTGTATCTGGCGGAGCGGGTGGTGTTTCTGGAGGCGGGTGAGGTGGTGGCGGATCTGGCGCCGGGTGAGGTGCTGGGGTCCGCGAATAGCTGCAGGTGAAGGATTATGTTGGGGCGGTACATCGGGCGGTGAAGGGATGATGGGATTTCTTCGCGCGCATGGGTGGGAGATTGGGCGGCTGACGTTTGAGCATCTTTGGCTGACGCTGAGTGCGATGCTGCTGGCGGTGGCGGTGGGGCTGCCGCTGGGGGTTTTGCTGACGCGGAAGCAGGGCTGGGCGAAGCCGGTGATTGGGTTTGCGAATGTGGTGCAGACGGTGCCGAGCCTGGCGCTGTTTGGGTTGCTGCTGCCGGTGCCGTGGCTGGGGGAGAATGCGGCTCGGCTGGCGATTCTGGCGCTGACGGGGTATGCGCTGCTGCCGATTTTGCGGAATACGTATGCGGGGATTGGGAGTGTTGATCCGGCGCTGATGGATGTGGCGAATGCGCTGGGGATGACGCGTGTGCAGCGGCTGTTCAAGGTGGAGCTTGCCGCTGGCGGCGAGTGTGATTCTGGCTGGGCTGCGGACGGCTACGGTGACTTGTGTGGGGGTGGCTACGATTGCGGCGGCGATTGGGGCGGGGGGTCTGGGGGAGCTGATCTTTCGGGGGGTGGCGTCAGTGTGGATAATGGGCTGGTGCTGGCGGGGGCGATTCCGGCGGCGCTGCTGGCGCTGGCGGCGGATGCGGGTTCTGGGGTTTGCTGGAGAAGAGGTTGGCGGTGCGGCGGTGAGGATGCATTGTGGAATCTCGAATCAGTGGATAAGTCCGGACTCTAGGGGCCGAGCGTGGGTGGTGCGGGGTGGGTTCTGAGACAATTTGTCGTAGCAAAGTGTTCGAAAGAGAGGTACCTTAGGGCTGGACTTCGAGTTAAAGATTGGGTAGCGGGTGGAGTAGCCTGAGTAATGCCAGGCGTAAAGCGTGTTTTCCAGGCGGCGAAAGTTTGAGTCAAGCGCGGCGAGGGAATCTTGGAGTGGTTGGCTTCTGGTGGTTGCTGGTGGCTTTGGCGGGGCTGTGATGGTGCTGGGTGTGCGCCTCCTCGGTCGTAGCCGGGTGGTGGTTGGGGCGAAGAATTTTACGGAGCAGGTGGTGCTGGGGGAGTTGGTGGCGCAGGAGATTGAGGCGGTGACGGGGGAGCGGGTGGAGCGGCGGTTTTATCTGGCGGGGAGTTATCTGTGTCAGCAGGCTCTGGTGAGTGGGCGGATCGATGGGTATGTGGAGTACACGGGGACGGCGTTGACGGCGATTCTGAAGCAGCCGCTGCCGCCGGTGGGGCAGCGGGATGCGGCTTCGGTGTTTGGGCTACGGTGCGGCGGCTGTATGCGGAGAGGTATGGGGTGCGGGTGGGGCGGGGGCTGGGGTTTGAGGATACGTTTGCGATGGTGGTGCGGGGGGCGGATGCGCGGAGGTTGGGGTTGAGGACGATCTCGGATGCGGTGCAGGCTTCGCTGTGCGGAAGTCGAATGGGAGCTCGGAGCCTTGTGCCGGGCTGGGAGTGGGGTATGAGTTTGAGGAGCGGCCGGATGGGTTGCGGGGATTGGAGGCGACTTATGGGCTGAGGTTTGATGGGCCGCCGCGGACGATGGATCTGGGGTTGCTGTATCGGGCGCTGGGAACGGGCAGGTGGATATGGTGGCGGGGAACTCGACCGATGGGCCGATACGGGCGCTGGGGTTTGTGGTGCTGGAGGATGACAAGCACTACTTTCCGCCGTATGAGGCGGTGCCGCTGTTTCGGGAGGATTCGTTGAGAGGGCATCCGGGGATTCAGGTGGCTCTGGAGCGGCTGGCGGGGAAGGTGAGTGCGGAGGAGGTGCAGGGGATGAATGATGCGGTGGATGGGCAGCATCGGGATGTGGGGGAGGTGGTGCGGGAGTTTCGGAAGGCGAAGGGATTGTGAAGATCGGTTCAGCGATAACGGCTATTGCGTGCATCATCCTGTCTGCTTCGGCCTGTCCTGCGCAAAACAAATTCGCTATCGATACAGGAGAGTGTGGTGGCGATATCGGTGCTCGGGTCGCGACGTCGAAGACTGCGATTCGAATGAGTCGAAACGGAGAGCTGCGAGCGTATGGCCTTGTGGAGTACCGGCATAATGCAGAGGATGCAAAGGCAAAGCATTGTCATGTGCAGTACCGGCTCTTTGTCGCCAGACGCGATGGGAAATTCGCAGAGGTTCAAAGTGTTGGCTGGGACACGGAAGATGGAGAGATCGCCGGTCTCGATCTGATCGGATACTCGCCTGACAGTACGAAGCTTGCCGCTGATTTCTGGCTCGCTGAGGGCGACGGGCAAACACATAGACCGGTAATTTATGACGTCAGTACCGGTAAGGCAACGTATCGACCATTGGACGATCTTATTCAGAAGGGGCTGGGTGTTACCAAGTCGAACACTTCGTTGGTGTGACAAATGGTGGCGAGGCTATCTTTACCGTTCCGCCTGACGATGAAGACGCTGATAGGTGTGGGGACAAAGGAATTTGGTACTTCAACCTCCAGAGTGGACAGGTAAAACAGGTGAAGAAGATCTCAGGCGATAGATGGAAATGACACAGCAGACTGACTGTTAAGCAAATTGCTGATGGTGTGATGGAGGGATGTAGGTGGCTATGGACCGGCTGGCGGGGAAGGTTTCGGCCGATGAGGTGCGAGGGATGAATGATGCGGTGGATGGACAGCATCGGGATGTGGGGGATGTGGTTAGGGAGTTCCGGAAGGGGAAGGGATTGTGACTGCATAGCAGTCTTTCGGGGGTGGGCCAGTTTAAACTCCAACGCAAACAAAGTTTCCTATAAGCCCGTTTCCAGGGAACTTCTGTGAAGAGAGAGAAAAGAGAGAGGGAGAGGGAGAGGGAGAGGACCCAACTTTTGGATTTCATCCGACCGCGCATATTTCCACGCTCGAGTGCGGAAACCGGCGTAGGCTGTGTTCTTGGGAGAACTGACATGATTCTCGTTGTTGGTGCCACCGGCATGGTAGGGAGCGAGATTTGCCAAAGACTATCGAGACGAGGCGAAAAGGTTAGAGCGCTGGTTCGCACGACAAGTTCGGCAGAAAAGGTGGCACTTCTCAGGGAATGCGGTGCGGAAGTATGCGTTGGCGACCTCAAAGATCCCGACTCGCTAGCTGGCGCCTGTCTCGGTGTGAACTGCGGTCATCTCGACTGCGTCCTCGACCCTCTCCCGGCAGGCAGGCGACTCGATTGAGTCGGTCGATGACACGGGACAACTGCACCTCGTGGAAGCGGCAAAATCTGCTGGTATCAATCGGTTCATTTTTGTCTCCTTCCGCCGTCCGGCCGGTATCTCCTTCCCTCTGGCAGACGCAAAAGCGCATGTCGAACATGCGATCACGGACCTGAACTTTACGACGATCCAGGCCAGTTGGTTCATGGAAGTATGGCTGAGCCCGGAGCTCGGGTTCGATTACTTGAATGCTTCTGCTCGCATCTATGGACCCGGAACCAGCCCCGTGAGTTGGGTCTCGTTCCTGGACGTCGCCGAAATGTGCGTTCTTGCTCTGCGGCATCCGGCAGCAGAGCGCAGGACTATCGAATTTGGCGGCCCCGCCGCGCTGAGCCCACTCGAGGTCGTTGCCCGTTTCGAAGAGATTGGTGGCAAGCCGTTCAAGCTCGAGCATATCCCCGAGGAGGCGCTACGCGCGCAGTTTGAGGGAGCAACGGATTCGATGCAGAAGAGCTTCGCCGCCCTGATGTTAGCTTATGCATCTGGGGACGCAATGAACATGACGTCGATCCAGCAGGAATTTGGGATCAATCTCACGAGCATTGACCGATTCGCCCGCATTGTTCTTGGGCAGACAGCGACCCATTGAGGTTCCATTTCAGATTTGGGGCGAATTGAAGCAGACTAAAATCGTTCTGATCTTATTGGGTTCTGTGTCGATCACGGGATGCCAAATATTCGGACTGCGGCGACTTACGTAATGCCCGAAATGTCCGGTTATCGGCAAGTTCGGTTGAAGTTTCCCAAAATCCCGTTTTACGGGCACGCGGGGTGACAATCACTGCTTCCGTATTGCCCACAATACACCCAGCAGATCGAAGCCCTAGCGATTGGTTCAATTAGTATTGGGTCTCGCCCCGAGGTGAGTGATGAAGCTACGGAAATGGACCAAGATCGCTATAGCCATATCGACAGGGCTTCTTTGTCTGCCGAGGCTAGTACATGCGGACGTGTGCGTGTACAAGCCGCCAACGGTCCGTCTGATGCAGGGCGTAGTCGTTGACCCTTCCAACCAACCGATCCCAACGGCGACCGTGACGATCAAACGTAACGGCGAGACGATCAAAACTGCGACTACCAATGACACAGGTCATTTCAGCGTCGTCTCATTGCCGGAGGGGTCTTACGAGATCGCTGCATCTGCCGTTGGGTTTTCGACAGGGCAATACAACGTGATCCTGGCCCACCAGACGACAGGGTGGAAGAAGTATTTGCGGATCAGGCTCACAGTCGGAATTGTGCACTGCGATGGAGCCATCGAAGTCATCAAAGCCGCAAGCGGTTCGCAACACTAGCGTGATGTTGTTGCCGCATCACCGGCAAACCGGAAGTGATTCTGTAGTTCTCGAAAAGTCGGGTTATCGGCAAGTTCGTCACGAAGTTTCCGATAACTCCGTTTCCAGGGAACTTCGTTCCTCAAGTCGATTCGAGAGCCCTCAATGAGTGACTCGGCCTGTTAGCGTCACCTGAGGCATGGTCCTCACAGCACGGGAGCACATCGAGTGGAGGATACTCGAGCAGGGCATCTACTCCCAGCGAAAGACCTTTGCCGAGAGCACCGTGCAAATGAGAATCGACAGTGCGATCGCCGCGACATCGCCCATGTGGGCCGACCAACCGTCGCCATTCCAAATCCCCTTGAGCAGGCTTACGGCGTAGGTGAGGGGGAGGGCAAGAGCGACAGCATGCAGTACCGGCGGGAGAGCTTCAACGGGCACAAACAGTCCTGAGACTGCGATCATGGGATACAGAATGACGGCGCCGATGGGCTGCGCAAAGCGCGCGGTAGGAACGATGCTGGCGATGAGAAAGCCGACAGAGAGAATGCTCCAGGTGCTGATCATGAGCGCAATGGTGAAGGAGAACCATGGCACATGGGCGCCGGGCGGGAAGTAGCGCCTGCCCGCCATCAACATCAAGGCCAGCGTTGCCGCGGTGAGTATCAGCTTGACGATCACGTGGGCGGTGAGGATCGTATAGGGGCGAAGCGGCGTAGCCCGAAGCCGCTTGAGGATGCCGCCTTCGCGGTAGATGGAGATGATGGTGACCAGCGAAAGCACGGCGCTGACGGCGATCAGAAGCGACACAAGAACCGGGAGACCGGCACCGGAAAGTCCGCTACCCGGGAATGAGGATGGCGCAGGTTGTTGCTTGGTGACGCGACCCAACACAACGAAGAGCAGCACGGGAACCCCGATGGTGCCGATTGCGCCGAGCGGCTCGCGCAGAAAGACCTTGATCTCAATCCAAGTCAGCTTCCAGAGTCCACGCAGCATCATTGTTTGTCCTACTCGCGAATCGAGTGACCAGTCAGCTTGAGAAAAACATCCTCAAGGTTGGGTAGAATGGTCCGGAAATCCGTGACCCGGATCCGATTTTCCGACAGGCAATGAATCACCTCGGTGACGAAGTCGTCGCCCCGGCCGCGAATAGTGAATCGATTGTCGATGCAGGTCACCGACTCAACTCCTGGAATCTTCTGAAAAAGCTCCTTAGCGGTCGCATGCTCCGTGTCGAGAACGACGGTTCGCTCCGGGCAATGCCGGGCGACCAGCCTTTCGGGAGTGTCGATGTCGATGATCCGACCGTGCTCCATGATGGCTACGCGGTCGCATAGCCGCTCGGCCTCCTCCATGAGATGTGTAGTGAGGAAGACTGTCTTGCCGCGTTCGCGGATGCCGCGCACCAAATCCCAGATCGCGTGACGTGCTTGTGGGTCGAGCCCAGTGGTCAGCTCGTCGAGAAATACCACTTCGGGATCGTTGATCAACGCAAGGGCAATAAAAAGCCTTTGCTTCTGGCCCCCGGAGAGGTTCATGAACCAGGAGCCCCGCTTATCGGAGAGGCCGAGCTGTTCGAGCAGGCGTTCACTATCGACTGCTTTCTTCCGGTAAAGCGATGCCCACAGGTCGACCGCCTCCCAAACTTTGATTCGCTTCTGTAACTGTGCCTGCTGGAGCTGCACTCCGATGCGCTCCTGCAGTTTGTAAACCTGACGAAAGGGATCGAGGCCGAGAACCGAAATGGTGCCGCGATCGGGCTTGCGAAGTCCTTCGATGCACTCCATTGTGGTGGTCTTTCCCGCTCCGTTGGGGCCGATCAGACCGAAGATCTCCCCTTCGTTGACCTCGAAAGACGCTTCCTCAACGGCTACGGTTGACCCGTAGGTCTTGCGGATGCCGGAGACTTGAATGACTGAAGGCATGCAGACTTTCGAGATCGGAGAACCTGATCCAAAGTCTATATCCCTAATCGGGCTCGACCTTGGTGGAGCGGCTGAAGCCGCTCCTTTCAAGACAACAACTATTTCATCACCTTTGAAGGCTTGGTATATCTGAGGGTACATGGCTTCAATTGCGCTGCTTCAGCTGCGTTCGCTGGCGAGTGATCTGAGCATGCGCCACCGGCGATAGCGCGCACAGGGTTAGTGACAGTCTTCAGAAGATATTCTTATCTCCTCGTTGAATTTGTCTTGCAGCCTAGCAACTCTAACCCTACACTTCTCCAACTCCCACTATTTCGCAGAGCAAGAGAGAACGAACAATGACACGAATCCCAACGCTGGACGGATGGCGCGGTGTAGCGATCCTGCTTGTGCTGCTCGATCATTTCCATGTCGTCAATGGACCAGACATCTGGTTTTATTACATTGGCCAGCATGGAGTCGCACTCTTCTTCGTTCTGAGTGGGTTTCTTATCACAAGAATTCTGATCCACGAGCAGGAAACATCAGGGGCGATCTCGTTCCGTGCCTTCTACATGCGACGCTTCCTCCGCCTGGCACCCGCCGCGATCTGTTACCTGCTAGTCGTCCGGATTTTTCTGGGAGCCCACGATCTTCCGGCGTGCCTGGTGTTCTATCGCAACTATGTTGATGGAAGTGCATTAACGGCGCACTTCTGGTCACTGTCGATCGAAGAACAGTTCTACCTGGTATGGCCGCTTCTTCTTTCGCTGCTTCGTCCTTCGCGTGCTCTTTGGGTAGCGCTGGCCGGCGCTGCTGCGGTTGCCGGATGGCGACACCACATGATGCCCACATTCACGTTTGCCGACTGGGGGGTGACTCAGCGAACCGAATATCGTGCAGATGCCCTGCTGGCAGGTTGCGCGCTCGCAATCCTGATGCGCGATGCGCGGGTACGCGGCGCGATCGCAAGGCTCCCTCTTTGGCTTGCACTTTGCGCGTTTGGCGGATGCATCTGGCACTACCGTCTGTTCGTTCCACTCTGGGAATCGATCCTGATTGCGCTGCTGCTTGGACGCACTTCAACGTTGTCGCCCAGCCATGCGGTCCATCGAATTCTGGAGTGGGCGCCGCTGGTATGGCTGGGATACATATCCTATAGCGCCTACCTGTGGCAGCAATTGCCGGCACTGTACTTTGCTCACCAAAGGGACTATTTACTAATCCGGATCGTTGCATTCGCTGCTCTCACACTGGGTAGCTATTACGTAATCGAATTGCCATTCCGCCGCCTCCGTTCAGCGTTCAGGCGGACGCCCGCGGCTGTTAGTGCTCAATAGCCGCAGATCCCGTTTTCAATGGCGCATCATGGAAAGATGTCGCGCCATTCGCATTCATGGAGCCGCCTAAGTTCTGGAAAACATCGTTCTAGAGTGCGTGGCTTCAGCTCGTTCGCTGGCGAGGATTGGGCGCTGGGCTTGTGGAATGGATTCGGTGTGGCGGAGCTTTTGTAGCGAGGCCAGGTGGAGCAGGATGGCCAGCGGGACGAGGAACACGGGGATGATCACGAGTGGATATTGGCTGATGAGCATGTTGGGGTTGTCGTGCGCCAGGAGTTGGACGGGTGAGGGTGAGGAGAGGAAGCCGGTGGTTATGGCTATGACGAGGTCGGCCAGGCCTAAGAGGTTCCATGTGCGCAGGAGGGTGTTGGCGCTGGGCCATTTGCGCAGGTATGCGAAGGCGACCAGCGGGGCGAAGAGTCCGACGAGGGCGTCGCCGACGCCGGCAGGGATGGCGAATGCGGCCGGGAGGCTGCCGGCTGAGAGGAGCGCGAGGAAGATTATGCCTTCTATGCGATAGAACTGCAGGCCGACGAGCCATTGTTGCGGGATGGCGTCGATGACTCTCCTGAAGGCGGGCCAGCGTAGGAAGAGCAGGATACCGATGGCGAGGGGGGTGAGGATGCCGATTTGGATGGTTGGGATATTGCTGGTGGAGACGGCGTAGAAGCCGCGTTGCGCGGGGATGAGGGCTGCGAGGAAGAAGGCGGCGAGGAGTCCGATGGTGCTCCAGATGGCACGGTGGCGATAGTGCGCGGGCCATTTGTCAAGTTTGAGGGAGCGATTGAGGCCGAAGATGAGGGCGGCCACGATGGCGAGGGAGCTGTAGAGGATGAATGGTGACAGGAAGCTGGGGGCGGGGGTGTTCATGGTCATTTCACCTCGAAGGGACTTCTGAGTGAAATAGATGTAAATACATCTATTGCGGGCTCACTAAATTTGCTCATCTGCTAAAGAACTGATATGGGTGTAGATACAGGTATATGGCGATGGCGCGACGTGAGGGTTCGAAGGTTGAGAGAGTGGCAGTGATTTCGCTGCCATGCATGTGCGCGGAGCTGCGCCGGGCGGCTCGGGTGGTGGCCCAGATTTACGATGAGGCGCTGCGTCCGAGCGGTCTGCTGGCGGCGCAGTTCACGCTGTTGCAGACGTTGAAGCTGGCGCCGGGGGTGTCGCAGAAGCGGCTGGCGGAGTTGCTGGGGTTGGACAGCACTACGTTGACACGGACGCTGGCTGTGCTGCGACGGAAGGGCTGGATGCGGTCGGAGGCTGGAGAGGATCGGCGGGCGCTTCGGCTGTATCTGACTGCGGAGGGGTTGAAGGAGTACAAGCAGGTTGTGCCCTATTGGCAGGTGGCGCAGAGGCGTCTGCGGCGGGAGTTGGGGGAGGCGGGTTGGAGCCAGGTGAAGGATGCGGCGATGCGGGTTGCTGAAGTGGGGCTGGCCTGAGAGAATGCCGGAGGTAGAGTTGCTAGTTGTTGATTTGGGATTAGGAGGGTTGGATGTCGGTTGAGCCTTGGTTGAGAGGGACGTTGAGTGAAGTGGATGCGGTGCAGCGGGGTGTGCTGCATGCTTTTGAGATGGCTGCGGAGGACCTGGAGCTTTGGTGTGGGCCGCTTAGCGATGAGGAGTTGAATGCGCGGCCGTTTGAGGTGGCTCCGGTGGCGTTTCATCTGCGGCATATTCCGCGGAGCCTGGACCGGCTGATGACTTATGCGGAGGGTGGGCAGATCTCTCCTGAGCAGATTGTGGTGATGAAGGCGGAGCTGGATGGCGGGGCTACGGGGGCGGCGTTGTTTGCGGAGTTGAAGGAGGGGTTTGAGGCGGCGAAGCGTAGAGTGCTGGCGTTTTCGCCGGCGAGCCTGAATGACTCGCGTGGTGTGGGGAGGAAGGCGCTGCCGACCAGTGTTGCCGGGCTGCTGGTGCATTGCGCGGACCATACGCAGCGGCATGTGGGGCAGGCGGTGACTACGGCGAAGGTGGTGGTGGGGATGCGGGCGGCGGGCTAGAGATGTTCTCGCGGAGCAGCGATCGGAAGGCCCGCTTTACGATGGAAGTGCCGATTGAGCTGTGCGGGAATTTGTGACGGCGCGTAGGATTGCAGATGCAAGATGGTTGACGAAGCAGATCCAACTGGGCCCCGATGCTGTAGATGAGTGTGTCGACTCGGGAGGATGACGATGTGGGATAAGGTGGCGGCGGTTGCTGCTTCGGATGCGAATGCAGGGTTGATCAGCCTGGGGCGTTGCGCGGAGTTTACGCGGAAGGCTATTGAGGCGGGCGGGGTGACGCTGGTGCGTCACATCGCGGCAAAGGACTATGGGACCAGCCTGACTGCCGTGGGATTTGTGGCGCTGAGCGCGCCGCCTGACGTATTTCGGGCTGGGGACGTGGGCATTGTGCAGCCGATTGACGGGCATCCGGATGGACATATGGCGATGTATGACGGAACTATATGGGTCTCGGATTTCAAGCAGCAGCATGGCCTTTATCCGGGGGCTGCGTATCGGGTGGCACAGCCTCCTTTCACGATCTATCGATTCCCATGATCGCGACATTCGCAGATGGTGCAAGGGAACCGGAGCAGAGGATGACGAAGAGGTTTTTTCTTAGAACGATTGCCATTGCGGGCATGCTGGCGGTGCTGCTGGGGCCGGGCCTGGTTATGGGGCAGGGAACGGCGGTGGCGAAGCCGGATGCTGTGGCGATCAAGTTCTATAAGTGGTATCTGCTGGAGATGAAGGCTAACCATGATCCTGTCAGCGGCGAGCGGAAGGCGTTAGCAGCCTACGTTTCAGCGCCTCTGTTGCATGAGATCGAGGTTCGGATGAAGAGTCCAGATGGGCTGGATGCGGATTACTTCATCCAGGCGCAGGACTATCTGGATGACTGGGTGTCGAGTGTCTCGGCGAAGACTACGAGCATGCAGAGCAGCAACTGCGACTACGGTTGTCACGCTGGGGGAAAGCCTGAGAGCCTGTACCGGCTCTCGGTGACGTGGGTGAAGGAGTCGGGGGACTGGAAGATACGGCGGGTGAAGCGGCTGGCCTCTCCGGCGACCAGCGCGGGGGCGCAGAAGAAGTGATCGGCGTCAGCTGACGAGGTGGCCCATTTTTTCGCGCTTGGTTTCGAGGTAGCGGGCGTTTTCCGTGGACTCGGGGACTTCGGCGGAGATGCGCTCGGTGACCTTGATGCCGGCGGAGACGAGGGCTTCGACCTTGGCGGGGTTGTTGGTGATGAGGCGGACGGCGGGGACGTTGAGCATCTTGAGGATTTCGGCGGGGAGCTCGTAGGCGCGGCAGTCGGCTTTGTAGCCTAGTTCGAGGTTGGCTTCGATGGTGTCGAGGCCCTGGTCCTGGAGCTCGTAGGCCTGGAGCTTGGCCATGAGGCCGATGCCGCGGCCTTCCTGGTTCTCGTAGATGAGGATGCCGGTGCGGGCGTCGGCGATGGTGGCGAGGGCGAGCTCGAGCTGCTGGCGGCAGTCGCAGCGGAGAGAGTGGAAGACGTCGCCGGTGAGGCACTGGGAGTGGATGCGGAGGATGGGCGGATGGGCTCGCCGTTTTCGCCGAGGGCGTGGATGTCGCCCATGATGAGGGCTACGGCGGATTCGACGCGGACGGCGGGGGCGGGGACGGCGTCGTTGCAGGGCTCGGGGCCTTGCGGACGCCCTCGAAGCCGAGGATGCGGAAGTGTCCCCAGCGGGTGGGGAAGTCGGCATCGGCCAGCTTGTGGACGCTCGAGAAAGGCATGGTCTGATTATACGGTTCGGACTGCATGGGGATTAGATTCGGGGGCGGCGGGATGGATGCAAGGGAGGGGACTCCGCTGGCGTCGCCTTAGCTTGGGTGAGGTGAGTTTTGAGTCGAAGAATGGCTTGGCGGAGGATTAGAGTAGTGGCATGGGGCCAGTTGACGACAAGCTGATCCTGATCTCGCTGCTGGTGGAGCTGGGCGTGGCGGCAGCGGTGGCGGCGGGGCTGGCGCGGTCGAACACGTTCAAACGGCTGCTGCTGATGAAGCATCGGACGCCGCGGGAGACGGTGGGGCTGCTGGCGTGGATCTGCGTGCCGCTGACGCTGGGCGTGCTGGATACGGGTGAAGGTGCCGAACTTTCTGGCGGCGGATCTCTCGTTTGAGACGACGATCCTGCTGGGGCTGCTGGTGGGGCCGCTGGCGGCGATGGCGGGCGGCGCGGTGCTGGCGATTCCGGCGGTGCTGCACCATGAGTACTGGACGCTGCCGGTGAATCTGATGTGGCGGCGGTTGCGGGTGGGTTTCGGCGAGTTCGCGAACGATGAGGATGTGTGGTCGTTCTCGCCGATGATCGACCTGAGCATCTACCGCTGGGTGACGCGGAACCTGCGGCGGCCGCAGCTGGACCGGCAGATCTTGCTGCTGGTGCTGATTGCGGCGATGCAGCTTGGAACGAGCATGCTGGCGCGGTTCTATCCGCGGCATTTCTTTGAGCTGTACTCGGACGAGCTGGTGGGTGGAGCTGGCGATCTGCGCGACGGCGCCGATTGTGGTGGGGATTCCGCTGAAGATATGGAATGCGATCCGCATTCAGCAGAAGCTGGAGGAGCAGGGAAGGCTGCTGCTGGAGGCGAGGCTGGATGCGCTGCAGCGGCAGATCAATCCGCACTTTCTGTTCAATACGCTGAACTCGATCACGTCGCTGGTGCGGTCGCAGCCGGAGCTGGCGCGGGAGATGATTGTGAAGCTGGCGAATATTCTGCGGGTGCTGCTGAAGAACCGCGAGGCTTTTGTGCCGTTCAGCGAGGAGCTGGCGTTTACGGATGACTATCTGGAGATCGAAGTGGTGCGGTTCGGACAGAAGCTGCAGGTGGTGAAGGAGATTGCGCCGGAGACGCTGAGCATCGTGGTGCCGGGGATGCTGCTGCAGCCGCTGATCGAGAACAGCATCAAGCATGGGCTGGAGCCGCGGATCAGCGGCGGAACGGTGACGCTGCGGAGCAGAATTACGTAGGAGGGCGGCTGCTGATTGAGGTGGAGGACGACGGGGTGGGGATGGCTCCGGAGCGGGACTGATCCGGCGGTGGCGAGGTGGGCTGACGCGGTCGGGAACGGGGATCGGGATGCAGAATGTGCGGGAGCGAATGGCAGGTGCTGTATGGGGAGCTGGCGGCGGTGGAGATCGAGAGCCGGCCGGGGCGGGGGACGAAGGTGACGCTGCTGATGCCGGTGATGGAAGCGGGCGCGGAGAACTGGACGCAGGCGGCGGCGCAGGCGGCGAAGGACGCGCTGGGGACGGCGAGTCATTTGGTGGAGGATGCTGTGCGGGCGATGACGCGGGGATAAGGATGTCGACTGAAGTAGTCATTCGGCTGGCGAGATGCGATGAACAGAAGGCGTTAGAAGACCTTCAGCGCCGGGCCTCGTTTATGTGGGAGGAATACCGGGAGGCACTGCTGGCGAATCCGGATGCGATTGAATTGCCGCTGGAGCAGATTGAAGCGGGATGCGCTTATGTCGCGGAGGTGGGAGGCAAGGCTGCTGGGTTTTTCGTTGTTCTCCGCAGGCCGGATGGGGAGTTTGACCTGGACGGATTGTTTGTTGATCCAGAGATGTGGAGACTGGGAATTGGACGGCTTCTGGTGCGGGAGGCGGGGCGTGTGGCTGCGTCTCAAGGGGCAGGTTTGCTTTGTGTGGTGGCTAATCCCAGAGCGCAGGACTTTTACGCTGCGTGCGACTTTGAATTGACGGGGGAAGAGCAGACCCGGTTCGGTGTGGGGCTAAGCATGCGCAAGCGTATTGGATCTTGAGCGTTGAGCGATTGAGGTTGTCTGAGTGGGAGGCTGGCTTGACAGGGCGGGGGCATCAAAAGTAGTTTGCTACATAGGGTAATGCCCGGGAGGTCATGCGATGGGGCAGCGGATGCCGGGTGGGCATGGTGGACTGGTGCGATGGATTATGGTCGGGCTGTGGGTTGCGATGGCGGGTGAGGGTCTTGCGCAGTCGGCGGTGATTGCGAAACCGGAGTTTGATGTGGCTTCGGTCAGGCAGAACAAGTCGGATGACAAGCCGACCAGCACGTTCTCTTTGGATAACGGGAATGTTTATTCGACTGTGAAGAAGGGCGAGGTCTTTACTCCGGGCGGGTGGTTATTTCTCTGCGACGAACCAACCTCTGTGGCACTACATTTCGTTCGCCTACAACCTGTCGGGGACGCAGGAGCTGGCGCTGCGGTTCAACTATTTTTCGGGGCTTTCGAACAAGACTCCGGGGTGGGTGTCGGGAAGTTTCGATGCCTCGGCTGACCGATTCGACGTGCTGGCGCGAACGGACGGGCATCCCACCAAGAACCAGATGAGGCAGATGATGCAGGCGTTGCTGGCTGATCGCTTCAAGCTGGCGGCGCATTATGAGACGCGACAGGCTCCTGTATTCGCCCTGGTGGCAGTGCAGCCGGGGAAGATGGGCGCGAGGCTTGTGCCGCATCCGGCGAGCGATAGGTGCGCGGCTGATGCTGATGCCGCGGGAGCTGAGGGGAGCGCGGCGAAGGTTGCTGAGCCACGATCTCCGCTGGGGGAGTTGCCGCGGGTCTGCGGAGTGATTGCGCATCTTCCGACGAGTGAGCCGGGGCATATACGATTTGGCGGGCGCGGTGTGGCGCTCAGCCTGCTGGCCAGTTCGTTGCCGACGATGACGGGGATGGCGACGGTATCGCGGCCGGTGATCGATGAGACGGGGCTGAGCGGGACGTTCGACTTTACTCTGGATTGGCTTCCGGAGTTCAACGCTCCTGCGGATGCGTCAGGGCCGAACTTTCGGGATGGATTGAAGGAGCAGCTCGGACTGAAGCTGGAGCCGAAGCAGGGGCCGGTGGAGTTGCTGGTGATTGACCATGTGGAGCATCCTTCGGCGAATTGAAAACGTCACTTCGCGATATCGAAAAACCAGATCGTGTAGCCTTACTTCGAACGCCATTGAGGCTACTATGCGCGACCAACGCGGGAAGGCAGAACCCTCGCCGACAGGAATGGCAGCGCAGGTCCCCTCGGAAGAGGCAATTCGAGCAGATCTCAAGTCGTTGCTTTCCAGTAACATCTTTTCTTCGGCAACTCGCTCGAGCCGTTTTCTTGAATATGTCGTCGAAGAGACGCTGGCCGGGAAGCAGGAAGCGATTAAGGAGAGCGTGCTTGGCTCTGAGGTATTTGATCGCGTTCGCGATTTCGATCCTCGTATCGATGCTATCGTTCGAGTCGAGGCCACAAAGCTAAGATCGCGTTTAGAGCAGTACTACCAGGGCGAGGGCGCGCAGGCGAGCGTCGAGATTGAAATCCCAAAGGGCACCTACGTACCGCGCTTCAGCGTTCGCGCCATGAAGCCGGCCACGATCGACTCAGCTCCAGCTCCGGACCAAATAGTGCCGATCAAATAGCTCGGGCCAAATATCAGCGGAGCCGGAACCTGCGCCTTCAAGGCGCTTCGGCCTGGTGAGTGGCATCGTGTTCGCGGTGCTGGTGGCCGTGCTTATAGGGTCGGTTTTATACATTCGGCAACGACAAGCGACGACACCAAAGCCCGCAGGCAATTTGAACTCGATTGCGGTGCTCCCGTTTATCAATCTCAGCTCCGATGCCGAGAACGAGTACTTCAGCGATGGTCTTACCGAGGAGTTGACCGATGTGCTCGCGCGGTCGGGGATTGTGCGAGTCGCGGCCAGAACCTCAGCCTTCGCATTCAAGGGGAAAGGCCAGAATGTCGGCGAAATAGGCGCTGCGCTGCATGTCGACTCGGTGCTCGAGGGCAGCGTAAGAAAATCCGGGCAGCGCTTACGGATCACCGCGCAACTGATCCAAATCTCCGACGGACTGCATCTTTGGTCGCAAACCTACGACCGCCCCGCCGACGACATCTTCGCCGTGCAGGACGATATCTCCCAGTCCATCCTGGCAGCCCTGTCCACCCATATAGCGCGCAGCGATCATCCCAGGCCTGCGCCGCCAAGACACACCGCGAACCTCGAGGCCTTTGATCTGTACCTCAAAGGAAGAAGCGAGGCCAATCGCTGGCAAATCGAGTCCGCCAAGAAACTGTTCGAGCAGGCGGCGAAGTTGGATCCGAACTTTG
>CAWCPB010000001.1:0-59372 GCA_963797415.1 uncultured Acidobacteriaceae bacterium | reverse complement strand
TGCTCTTGCTGCATCGTATTGCTCGCATGGAATCCATGGTCGAATGCCTGACACTCGGCAGCCTGCTATGTGTGCTTGCCGGTATCTACTCAAAAACCAAAAACCACTCTGACGACAAGTTCCAATCCTGGACGAACAGAGACAAGAGTAGACGTCTCCTTTTTCTACTTCCTGGCGCTGTGCTCGCAGGCGTGTCTCTAGTAACGCACCCGGAGGCACTCGTGGCTGTTCTGCCGATCGCGCTGCTGATTCTGCTGGCTGCGCCTGTGAGTTGGTGGAATCGGGCATTCCTGCTTGTTGCGCTCGGACTCACACCAGTTGCGATTTGGCTCGGCACCTATGGTGCACGCTGGAAGCAGGCTCTCATAGAGATGGGTGCCATTCATCGGTACGCTTCTCCTCCAGCGGGTATCGTCAGCTTCGCACGCGGTTTCTCGCTTGAGACAGATCGCAATATCAACCACGAGGGAGCGCGAGCCACACTTTTCCTTCTATGCATGCTGATATTGGGGTCTATCCTAGTGCGCTGGGTGATGCTGAAAAGAACTGAAAAAGTGCGGCCTCACGATGCTGAAAACGTGTCCCAGCTGCTCATGACAGGAATCTTTGCATCTTCGGTAATCCTCAGTCTTATCCCGCTGACATGGTTTATTGCCGCATCTGTGACTCGCTACGAGGTAATATTCCCGATCTACCTCGCGGGGCTGGTGATATCCCTTCGCGGAATCTCTCCAAACAAGCTTGTCGTGCGTTGGATTGGCGCCATGGCTGGGATACTCATTCTTACTCAACTCGGGGCGATGGTAATCTATCTCCTAAAAGACAACGATCCGCGCGTGAATTCAGCGACTCGCTTCGATGCGATTGTGGACAGTATCCCTCCACACTCACAGGTTGCTGTGACGTTTAAGCTGTGGCTTGCATTTCAGCACAAGGAACGCCCCGTTACCCTGCTGTACCTTCCTTTTGATGGTAGAGAAAAATGGCTAACGACGAGTAGCAATCCATTGGAACAGTTCGACGTGGTTGTGGTCGATTCATCCTTTGTAGATGAGTTTACAATTTATTCTCTCTATGCAGCACAAGGCCGAAAGAAGCAAACCTTCTTGATAGGAAACGAGGTCGTGGATCTCTATCAACGGTGAAGATGACGCTTGAGGTCTCCACGCAGTCGGTCGCTCCTCCTTCGTGGGCGATCCTATAGTCTCACTCATGGAAGGGAGTTTCAAATAGCGCAAGGGTGAGAGCATGAGTAGGGTGATGGGATGGTGCGGCATAAGTTCGCACCTGGCGACGAGCCAGAGGTCTACACCTCACATATTTGCGTTAGTTGGGTCACGAGCGCTGCAAGAGCATAGAGACAACAATCGAAGGGTATGAAGGCAAAACGCTGTTCTGCATCTACCTCTGCCATCAAGTAATCAAGGGGGAACCAAACTGATCTTCTGGCATGCTTGTCCACCACAGGAGCGACAGACTCTCCTCACGCTAACCCAACTTGACGATTTCGGCTCTTGATGCTCGCGGCGATCTCACGTACTTGCGCTGCGATTCGCGCAGATTTAGGAGTTCGCCTGAGGTTTCGGGCGGGTTGTCGGATATTCGAAATACTGAAGAGAAGTTCTCCAGCGGCCGCCAAGTCAATGAGAGTCGACCCGCTATCGCAGACGATAGAAGGTTTTAAGGGTGGACGACTATTAAGGCAAGCAACCCAAGATGGGGATGACTCATGGCTCCGCCTTTCGGCAGGAGAAGTCATCTCCTCCCCGACGGGGGGCTCGCTTCTAATGGAGAATGGTCAGGGTGCTCAGGTACATCTGGTACGTATTGGCCCCGAAGAAATCCGCGGTAAACATGATGGTGGGAGTAGTGCCCGAGTATGCAGTGTCGTTAAGAATGACGGGGTTATAGTAACCCTGCGTAGGCCAGTCAGCAGAACTCACGAGCGTCCATGGACCCCACGGATGGGGCGACTCATAGGCAAGCCACAAGGTGTGTTCCGAATGTCTGTTCGTCGTGGCAAGACCTTGCGGGTACGAAAACGTCAGCAGCAGATAGCGGTTCAGAGCCGGAATGAATTGTACGTTTGGCTCGCCGAGCTTCCCTGTGTTTGAGATTACCGGACTGGCATTCGCCTGGGCAGCAGTCCAACTCCCGTCGAGCGAACCGTCGCCACCCCTGTAGTACTGGTAATCGGATGCATTCAAAGACTTCATCTTTGCACGCGGAACTCGCGCGAGATACAGGGCGTTGCCACTGTCCCAGTAGCCGTCATTAGCCATAAGGTAGACGTAAGCATCCGCGTTATCATGCCGATTGCATGAGGCCAGGTAACCGAGGGTGCCGTCGTCCGCGCAGTACATAACGAATGTTGCAGAAGCCATATTGGTTGGAGTGAGACCGAACATGCTTGCGCTTGCCGGACTCGTGGGACTGCCCGCGGAATTGAACGAGAGAGGATTCTGAAAATTGTTCCAGGATCCACCTTTATCAGGGCTCCAGATCATTTGGCCTGCAGTTTGGGTATAGGCGGTGTTCGTGCCCATCCCACCGGTCGCCTGGTTCAACTGACGTCCGATGGTCATGTAGATGTTTCCGCCCATGCAGAAGAGGCCGGAGTTCTTCTGGCTGCGCAAATCGTCCCCTGTTCCAATGCTGTCTGGCCCATATGCGGTAAAGGGATTCACAGTGATCCCAGCCAGCGGACTCTCCGACGTGAACTTCACCAGAGAGATTGGGCTACCGTGACGCGCCGGATATCCGCTCTGCTGCCAACCCTGAGTGTCATCCGTCGTGAGATAGGTGATTCCGTCGTTCGATTTGCAGTTATAGAACGTATCTGCATTCATTTGATTGTTCGGATTGATGGAGTTATAGGTGCTTATAGGACCAAGAGATAACCCGGTAATCGGCGTACTTACTCCTGCGGCCGGTGTTGTCGCGGAAAAAGTTGCGCTGGTACCTCCTGCTCCATTGGCAGAATCTACCCGGCAATAGTAAGTCGTCGAGGGTAGAAGCCCAGCAACAATATTTTGATGATTCATGGTGGTATTCGTGCTGTTGTCCACCGCTGACTTGTCATAATTTCCCGGGGTTGTGCCGCACGCCATCGAAGAGGACGATTCAGCGGAGGTCGTCCATGTGGCAACGATTGTGCTGGAAGATGGGCTTCCCATGACTCCCGAGATAGCCGGCTTGCTCTGGGTCGGCACGGTAAACCTCCCAGAGGTGCGGCCTGAAACAATCACCTGTCCCAAAACAAGGAAAACCGTGCTTGCCAGTTGATCTACATACATTTGTACGTCCAGACGTATGTGGTGTTGGGTGCGAGAGGGCTGGCGTTTGAGAAGATCGAGAACGAACTCGGCGTTGCAATATTTGCATAGACGCTTCCTGCTCCGTACAGGCTTGCAGCGGCCGCATTCGCGGGGCCTATCGTACAAGCGGGGGCGTAGGCAGTGGCCTGTACCCCCGATGCGATTGTTCGCAGCCAAGGCTGATTGAAGATTACTGTCGCAACAACAGAACCGGCATTCGGGGAACCTCCTGTTGTCACGGAAATCACGCCTGACTGGTCGGACGGGGCGTTGTTTCCGCTTGTCTCAAATGCCGTGTACGCGCCACTCCCTGCTCCCACACCTGCAGCGATGGTCGGCTGACCGGATGTACTCACCATGTGGGTTGCACCACAGCTGACAGCTCCATCCGTCTGGCTGCATGTGAAGGTATCCCTGAAGTGAGTGTAGTCCCAAAGGCCGGTGTTCTTGCTCGCGTTGGAATAAAGCAACGTATAGTTTCCGCCCGCACTGCGTGTTGTCAATAGCGATCGACGCGCCGTTGGGGTTAGACGATGTGATCACCAGCGGAAGAGACGAATTTCCTCCATTTACCATTTGAGGCGCGTTGAATGTGTTCGACCCCAACGTGACGCCTCCGTTACTGACCGTCGTGCCCGCAGGACCGCCGCAAAGTATCCCGTGCCATCGGGAGAGAAGGCCAGGAAGGGTGGCTCGGATCAGGACCGCTCTGGGGTAGCGTCAAAGTATAGGCCGATACCGACATCGGAGCGGTAATTTGAATGCTGTTGCTGGGTGCAGCGCCCTGGGAAGTACCTTGCTGGAGGACAATTGCTCCGGCCCCCGCACCATTCACGGTGAGAGATGGCGCCTGTAGTCCTCCTGGTGCGGTGATCGTGATCATGTTTCCGTCGCTGCTGATTCCCGCAACTGAGGACTGCCCCTGGACGGTCGGACAGAAAGCGATCATAGAGAGGAGAAATGCACTGCCAACTCTGCGAACAATGGTGTGACGCCTTGAGCTGGAGGGCGCCTCCAATGTGAACGAAAACCAGAGCTCTTTGCCAGGCCCTTGATGCGAGAATCAATCATTCTGAATTGCCCGAGGGACGACACGAGATTCACCATTTACTTACGGGATTTTTGCCAACGCTTAAGCATAGCCCGGGGTGACTCAACAGAAAATACAACCTCCTACCACTCTTGTTGCAGAACCGGATCTGCCAACTGTGGCCGACATATTGGGATGCTTGCTATCTCAGTTGCACGGGCTCAATCTACCTCGCGCGCCTTTCAGTCAGATCGCCCCTTCTTATGCATCCAATGGACTGTAGAGATATATGAGTGTTCACTCTGCTTGCGCCTGAGCCACCTCCAATTCCCAGGTCGGCGACAAAGTCCGCCCTGACCAATCTGTGATGGTCTACGAGATTCTCAAGGTCCATCACGGAGGCCAAGAAGTCGACCTCCACGTCCCCGGAACCAATCTCCACGCGCTTTCGCATGCCCCTCGACAGAATCACCTACCTGAAGACACAGCACGCACCCAAAGCCGCGATCGAAACTCTCGAAGGCCTGATCGATCATGGACTGGGAGCGCGCTTCCATGTCCAAACGAATTGCTTTCTGAATCCAATGCTTCGAAAGCTGTTTGATGCGACAAGTTGCCATCTGCCTGGCGGTGGGGCTTGCCGCGAGTCTGCGATACGGTACTCTGCTCGCTCGTTTCTTGTGCGCAACCAAGAAATGAAGGGATCGTGCAAAGGGTCATAGATACGCGGGTTGCCCGGTGGCACAGTACCGAAACCCGGAGCTCCAGCTGCGACCCAGTCTTCATATGCCCCATGATATTGGGCCCAGGCCCGGGCCCAGGCCCGCGGGCCGTTGATGTAGATATTGTTTGGCTCGACACCCGTAGCCACCAACGTCTCGGCCGCTTTCCAGGCCGCGAACTGGCTCGAATACTCCCCGCGCAACCAAAGACCGGTTATCAAGATGAGTATTATTGAGAACGCAGCGGATAACGTCAATGCAGTTCTGCGTGGCTCTTCGCTTCGCAGCTTTACCGCAATCACCAACAAGCCGAACGGGATGAATGCGACGATGTACGTGTCATTTAGCTGTGAGTAAGTCAAATGTAAAGCCAGCAGTCCCACACATGTGCCCGTCAGAAATAGCATCTCAAAGGAAAGCTCTCTGAATGCTCGTACTCGCTGGAGATTTCTTAAGCCCGTCCACACCAGAGTCGCTGCTCCCACAATGCCGCAGAAATCAAGAATGCGCATCACGTAGCGCATTCCCCACAGCTCGCTCGGCAGTTCCCAATACAATGCAAGAGGCTCCCATACTCCGTTGTGCAGCGCCTCCGGCCGTGCGGTGAGGCTGAAAAAGGAGGTCATTGACAGCGCTGCAATGATCGCTGCGGAAGCAAGTGCCGTCAGGATGGCCGGAAAAATCAGCGGGTGACCAAGACGCTTCTTCTCGACCGACTGGCCGGGCGCCATTGCCAGCGGCAGGACTGGCAAAACCGACATACCGACGTATTGCAAGATGACGCAGCAGCGCCAGAAGAAATCTTTGAGCAGAGCCGGAGCCGGACGAGCAAGGCGGTGGTGTTGCTCTATAAGCCGATAAGCTTGTGTGAAGCTGGGCGCCCTAAACCCTACGTAAAACTGCGCCGCTGCTGCCAAAACCGGGATTAGGAGTCCGGCCAAAATAAAGCGGATCGGCAGTCTGCTTTCTCGCCTTGACACCAGCCAGGAAAGAACAAGCCCAACGATGATAGCGATGCCGAACTGGCGCGTCCCGATAGCGGACGCCGATGCAAAAGAACCAAAGAACATGTCTCGAAGGCTTTTGTTGCGCATCCCTCGGACATATAACCATAGAGAGAGTAACAACCAACCGAGGAACTGAATATCCGACATGAAGGTAAACGCCAGCATCAACACTAGAGGACTTGCCAAAAGCCCCAGGGTTAAACGCTGGCCACATTTCTTGTAGAAGAAATCTCGCGCAGTAAAGCGTAGAGGCTACCTAAGCCTACAACCAGAAGGGCCAGTGTCGTGAAGCGCAAAAGCCTCAATGAGTAACCGACCAGCTTTGATAATCCGGCGGCCAGGTAGATCTGAACCGGCACATTTGCCGCAGCCCAGGCGTCTACTTGATATTCGCCCGTTGCTAGGAGATGCTGTACGGATCGAGCGTAGGCCCAGCCATCATCGTCCGGGAGCATCTCCCGGAAGGGGTTGATCACGATGATGGCAAGTAGCAGGCCTGCGACAAGTACACCAGGCCCAGCCGCTCTTCTGCCACAAGGGGATGCCTCTAACATACGTTGCCTCCGTCGCTCCATAGACGCAATTCAGGTCGCCGTTATTTGCTCATCCACGTATGAATCCAAGTGGAACTGATTCTAATTCAAGCATCGTCCAGCTAAAGCGTGACAGATGTGACAGGTGCTGCCATATAGCACCGTACGCGCGCGCGTAACGGGTATAAGGGTTCAATCTGTCACATCTGTCACGGTCTCTCTTCGCAGGCCGATTCCTTGAAAACTACGGGCTGCGTTCGTCCGCACCTTTGTGAAACCGCGCGCTTCCAATTGCTCCGAGAATCGTTTCGGAGATCCGCAGAATTCGTCATTCGTCGAAGCCCACGGTTGCCAATCCGCCCATAGTGCCGATGTTGTCTCCCGATTGCTGACTCCCCTCACGCAGCGATCTTCGATCCACCGTGCATCCTCCGTAGCGAGATAGTCCTCTGTCGCCTCGCGCACGGCCGCTGGAGGGCGCAAACCTTCGGACTGCCAAGCGAGACAACCCTCAATCATCCACTGAAGGATTCCGCCCCATTCTTTGCGTAATCTTTCTGCCAAATCCAAGTCGCGCTCTGAGTCCGACTACCTTGGAGCGGCTTGGACGCATCCTGGCGACGCTCCAGCGGCATCTGCCGGAGCAAGCGAAGGCGATCACGAAGCGCACCATCGCCGAATACATCGAAACCCGTTCGGAGATGGTGAAGCCCGGAACGGTGGCGAAGGAGATGAGCGTGCTCAAGCATTGCCTCAAGCTGGCGTGCGAGTGGGAACTGTTGCACTCAAACCCCGCTGCCGGAGCGCGACTCCCGAAACTACCACCGGGCAGGACGAAATATCTCACGCCGGGGGAGTTGAAATCGGCACTGGAAGCGGCTCCTGAATGGATGCGTGCGGCGATGGTCTTCGCTGCTCGCACGGGCGTCCGGCGCGGCGAGATGCTCTCGCTCCGATGGATGGACGTGGAATATGGGCAATCGGCGGCTCTATCTACACCAAACGCGTCTTTGCCCGTCTCGACATCCCGGACGCGAGCTTTCACACCTTGCGCCACACGGCAGCAAGCTGGCTGGTGATGGAAGGTGTAGACCTGTACGCGGGGGGCAGATTCTAGGCCCAAAGACGCCGCGCATGACGCAACGCTACGCGCGCCTCTCACCCGATTACGTGGCCGGAGCAATCGGCAAGCTGGACGGAATCATGGGTGGGATGATGCCCCAAACCTTGCCCGGTGAGGCTCACTTAGTCACCACATCGTCACCAGAAAATCGCTCTGGTTGGGGCACATCCGCTAACTTACTGAATTGATTTGGCGTCCCCGATGGGATTTGAACCCATGTTAACGCCGTGAAAGGGCGGTGTCCTGGGCCGGGCTAGACGACGGGGACGCTACAGAGTAGGACGGCATGGACACGTTTACATCTCCACAACGCTAACAACATCCTCATACCCTGTCAAAGCATCCGGCCGCCTCTGCCACTCGCGTATATATGATGAAGACATTCCCTTAGGACGGCTATGCCCACTGCGCCCCGCTATAAATATCTCGACGCGCTCATCACTGCATTTGTCGTCATTCTATTGGTCTCAAACCTCGTCGCCCAGAAGATCTGCCGCATCGGCCCCTTTGACGTCAGCGGCGCGATACTGCTCTTCCCCATCACCTACATCTTTGGAGATGTCTTTACCGAAGTATACGGCTTCGCCGCCTCGCGCCGCGCCATCTGGCTGGGCTTCTTCGGCACCGCGCTCCTCTATGTCATGGGAGCGATCGTCATCGCCCTTCCGCCCGCCCCCGGCTGGAAGAACCAGCAGGCCTTCGCCACCGTCTTCGCCTTCATCCCGCGCATTCTCGCTGCCAGCCTCATCGCATTCTGGGCCGGCGAGTTCGCCAACTCCTACACCATGGCCCGCCTTAAACTCCTCACCGAAGGCCGCATGCTCTGGACGCGCACCATCGGTTCCACAGTCGTGGGGCAGGCAGTCGATACCGCTCTCGTCGTCACCCTCACCTTTGCCGGCACCATCCCGATTCCCACGCTGCTGAATGCTATTCTGACCGGCTACGCCCTCAAGGTCGCCTACGAGGTCCTGGCCACCCCCCTCACATATCTCGTCATCCGCCGCCTCAAAATCGCCGAACAATCCGATGTCTTCGACCGGAACGAGAATTTCAATCCCTTTTCCTTCTCCTAGCCGCCCCGGCGAATACTCTAACCTCAAAGTAACCAACGAGATTCACCAAAAGAATCCCCCCATAGCGTTTCTGGGATCAATTGCGAACCCTTCACAAGCGTCGCATCATCCAATTGCCCAAGACCGCAAAATTCCTATTGGGAAACACCCTGCTATCGTCGCTTCATAGCAGAATTAGCTAAAATCCGGCCAGAAAAAGTCGCTTGTGCAAAGCAACAGACTTTTTTTACACCTGGGGAGACCACCTTGTTCTTGCATAGCAATTCGATCCGCACCCTCCGCAGCAACCTCATCCTCGCCGCTGGCCTCACCGCCGCCGCATTCCTCTCGACCGGATGCAAGCAGGCCCCCGCCGCCGCTCCTGCCGCTGGCGCGCCTCAGGCCATGCCCGTTCAGGTCTCGTCGGTGACGCTCTCGCCCGTGCCCATGTCGGACACCTACGTCGCCACCATCAAGAGCCGCCGTTCCTCCACAATGCAGCCCCAGGTCGACGGCAACATCACCAAAATCTTCGTCAAGTCTGGAGACATCGTCAAAGCAGGTCAGGTTCTCATGCAGATAGACCCACTCAAGCAGGCAGCTACGGTTGCCTCGCAGCAGAGTATCCAGGCCCAGAAAAAAGCTCTCTACGACTACAACCAGATCGAAGAAGAACGCCAGCGCAAGCTCTTCGAAGCCGGTGTCGTCTCTCGCGACGCCTACGACCAGGCATCTCAGGCCTATCACAACTCAAAGGCTGACTACGAAGCCAACATCGCTCTCACCGACAGCCAGAAGCAACAGCTCGCCTACTACGACATCCGCGCTCCCTTCTCCGGCATGGTAGGCGACATTCCCGTACACCTCGGGGACTACGTCTCGCCCACCACTCTCCTCACCACCGTCGACGAGATCACCGACCTCGAAGCCTACATCTACATCCCCACCGAGCGCGCCGGCCAGGTCCGCACCGGCCTCCCCGTTGAGATCCTCGACACCACC
This sequence comes from uncultured Acidobacteriaceae bacterium, assembly GCA_963797415.1. GTDB lineage: Bacteria > Acidobacteriota > Terriglobia > Terriglobales > Acidobacteriaceae > Edaphobacter. The sequence continues at coordinate 49,583 of CAWCPB010000001.1, read as the reverse complement.
GGCGAATCGCTCCTCAAATCCAACATCAGCTTCCTGTCGCCTCAGGTGGACAACGGCCTCCAAAGCATCCTCGCCAAGGCCGAAATCCCGCGCTCCGCAAAAAATCTCCGCAATCAGCAACTCGTCCGTGCCCGCGTCACCTGGAGCACCAGTCCCGCGCCGGTCGTCCCGGTCCTCGCCGTCACCCGGATCGGCGGCCAGCCATTCGTCTTCGTCGCAACCCCCAAGGGCAGCGGATACGTCGCGCATCAGGTCGCCGTCGTCCTCGCCGAACCCATCAACAACAACTACCCTGTCCTCGGCGGTCTCAAGCCGGGCGACAAAGTCATTCTCTCCGGTCTGCAGTTTCTCCAGGAAGGCGCACCCGTTCACCCCTTGGGGTAGGGCTCGCACTTAGAGCCCGCAGGCGGGAGCCTCATTCTGCGGACCCGAACATCTTCAGTCCGCACTGTCCTTCGTCTCACCCCCGGGCCAGCCGCCCCGGCTAGAGGTAAAACTTGTTCGTCGATTTCTTTATTCGCCGCCCAATCTTCGCTACAGTTTGCGCTCTCCTCATCGTGCTCGCCGGTGCCGTCTGCATCCCGACGCTGCCCATCTCGCTCTACCCCCAGCTCGCTCCGCCGCAGGTCGCCGTCACCAGCAACTACATCGGCGCCAACTCACGCGACGTCGAAGCCGCCGTCACCACCATCCTCGAACAGTCCATCAACGGCGTCGAGGGCATGCGCTACATGAGCTCCACCAGCTCCAACGACGGCACCTCCGCCATTACCATCACCTTCGACACTGGCTACAACCTCGACATCGCCGCAGTCGACGTCCAGAACCGCGTCGCCTCCGTACAGGGCCGTCTCCCCGCCGCCGTCAACAACACCGGCATCACCATCACCAAGTCCAACGCCAACTTCGTCCTCGCCGCTGGCTTCATCTCGCCCGACCACTCCCTCTCCCAGGAGTTCATCTCCAACTACATCGACGTCTACGTCGCCGACGCCCTCAAGCGTGTCCCCGGCGTCGGCGCAGTCATCATCTTTGGCGAGCGCAAATACGCCATGCGCCTTTGGCTCGATCCCTCCAAACTCGCCGCCCGCGGTCTCACCGCACTCGACGTCACCAATGCTCTTGCCGAACAGAACATAGAAATCCCCGCCGGCCAGCTCGGTCAGCAACCCTCCGATGCTAAACAGAACTACCAGATGGTCGTGCGCGTCGTCGGTCGTCTCACCGATCCCAAAGAGTTCGAGAACATCATCATCAAGAACAGCACTACCGCCAACGGCATCGTGCTGCTCAAAGACGTGGGACGCGCCGAGGTAGGCGCAGAAAACTACAACACCAGCCTCAAGTTCAATGGCACTGGCTTCGCCGGCGGAGAGGCCATCGGCGTAGGCGTTCAGCAACTCTCAACCGCCAATGCACTTGACGTCGACAAAAAATGCCGCGCCGTTCTTGCTGAGTTGGAGAAGTCCTACCCGCCCGGCATGCAAGGCATCGTCGCCGTCGACACCACACTCGTTATCAGCGAGTCGGTCCACGAGGTCGTCACCACCATCGGCCAGGCCATCATCATCGTCATCATCGTCATCTTCCTCTTCCTGCAGGACTGGCGAGCCACCATCATTCCCGCTGTAACCATCCCCGTCTCCCTCATCGGCACCTTCGCATTCATCAAGATCTTCGGCTTCTCCATCAACTCGCTCACCCTATTCGGCATCACCCTGGCAACCGGCCTCGTCGTCGACGACGCCATCGTCGTCATCGAAAACGTGCAGCGCCATCTCTCCGGCCATGCCGCCATTCCTCCGCGCGCCCCAGCTGTCGAACAGGATCCCTACGCACCCGACGTCCTCCCCAAGGCAGAGGCCGGCAGTCGCGGCATCGAGGCCACCTCCGACGATCCGCACAAGGCCACCAGCATCGCCATGGCCGAAGTCACCAGCGCCGTCATCGCCACCTCCCTCGTACTCATCTCCGTCTTCATCCCGGTCAGCTTCTTCCCCGGGACCACCGGCATCCTCTACAAGCAGTTCTCCCTCACCATCGCCTTCTCCATCGCGATCTCGGCATTCAACGCTCTCACCCTCTCACCCGCCCTGGCCGCAATCCTGCTCCGGCCCGAAGAGAAGAAGACTGGCCTGCTCGGCCTGCTGATGAATCCCATCGAGCGCCTCATCCAGTTGGTCATCCGTCTCTATGCGCGCGCCGTCACCTTCGTCGTCAAGATCCGTTATGTCGTGCTCATTCTCTTCTTCGGCGCCCTCGCCGCTACTGTATTTATGTACGTTCACGTCCCCACGGCCTTCATCCCGCAGGAGGATCAGTCCTACTTCATCATCATCATCCAGACTCCCCCCGGAGCCTCGCTCAGCTACACCTCCGAGTTCGCCGACCGCGTCTCCGCTCAGGTCCGCCAAAACAACGGCGTCTTCGGCACCTTCTCCGTCATGGGCTTCTCGCTCGCCGGCGGCAGCTCCCCCAACTCCGGACTCATCTTCGCGCCGCTCAAACCCATCGACGAGCGCACCAAGATGGGCCCCAAGTTCACCGCGCATCGACATCGTCCGCGATGTAGGCCCCAAACTCTTCGCCGTCCCAGGAGGAATCGCCTTCGCAGCCGAGCCTCCCGCTATCGCCGGCATCGGCACCGTCGGCGGCTTCCAGTTCATCCTGCAAGACGCCGGCCGCAGCACCTTCGGCGACATCGATCGCATCGCCCATACCCTCGTCGCCAAAGGCAACACCCCCGGCTCCGGCCTGGTCGGTATGAACACCCCGTTCACCTCCAACGACCCCCAGCTCCAGGTCACCATCGACCGCCAGAAGGCTAAGGCTCTGGGCGTCCCGCTCAGCCAGATCACAGCGGCCATCGGCACCTACATGGGCTCCAGCTACATCAACGACTTCGACTTCAACAACCGTTCCTATCGTGTCTACGTCCAGGCCGACCAGCAGTTCCGCCGGACCGCGCACGATCTGCGCCAGTACTACGTCCGCTCCAACTCCGGACAAATGATCCCGCTCGATAACCTCGCCACCCTCAACGAAACCTCCGGCCCCCAGGTCATCAACCACTACAACCTCTTCCGCTCCGCCGAAATCGACGGCTCCCCCGCCCCTGGCCTCAGCTCCAGCCAGGGCCTCGCAACGATGCAACAGCTCTTCGAGAAGAACAAACTCCCGGGCATGACCTACTCCTGGACCGGACTCGCCCTCGAAGAGGTCGAATCCGGCGGCAAGGCCATCATCATCTTCGGCCTCGGCCTGCTCGTCGTCTATCTCACCCTCTCGGCCCAGTATGAGAGCTTCGCCCTTCCCTTCATCATCCTGCTAGCCGTCCCCATGGCCGTCCTCGGAGCGCTCTCGCTCGTCTCCCTCCGCGGCCTCGTCGATGACGTCTACGTCCAGATCGGCCTCGTCATGCTCATCGGACTCTCCGCCAAAAACTCGATCCTCATCGTCGAGTTCGCCGAGCAACTCCTCGAGCAGGGCAGCTCCATCATCGACGCCGCCATCGAAGCCGCCGAGCTCCGCCTCCGCCCCATCCTCATGACCTCCATCGCCTTCATCCTCGGCGTCGGCCCGCTCTTCTTCGCCACCGGCGCCGGAGCCTACGGTCGTCACTCCGTCGGCACCGCAATCGTAGGAGGCATGGTGCTCTCCACCATCCTTAACCTCTTCTTCATCCCGGTCCTCTACGTCATCCTGAAGACCATCCTCGTCCGCTTCTCCAAAAAACCAAAGACCCTAGAAGAACCCGCTCACTAGGGTCCGCGAGCAACAAAAAATCCGGGTGCTCTGTCTCCACTTCGAAGAACAGAACACCCGGAAATCTTTAGCCCAGAACTCTACAAACCTTCCGCAATCACCCTGTCATAAGCCGGCTGCGTCAAAAAGTCCGTAAACTTCTTCGAATCCACCAACTGCCGCATCAGGTCCGCTGCCTGCTCGTACGCCGCATAGCGCACCGCATCCACAGCACCCTTAGCCCGAGCCAGCTCGTCCTTGATAGTCGACTCCACCAGCTCCACCGTCACTGGCCGCCCATCCTCCAGCACCGCATGATGATGCACCCACTGCCAAAGCTGCGCCCGGCTAATCTCCGCCGTAGCCGCATCCTCCATCAGGTTGAACAGCGGCACGCATCCAATCCCGCGCAGCCAAGCCTCAACATAGCCGAGACCGACAGCAACATTCTGCTTCAACCCGGCCTCAGTGATCGCACCCTTCGGAACCTGCAGCAAATCCGCCGCCGTCGCATGATAATCCGGCAACTGCTTGTCGATCTGATTCGGCTGCGGCATCACCCGGTCGAACACCTCCAGCGCCACCGGCACCAGCCCCGGATGCGCCACCCACGTCCCGTCATGCCCATCCGTAGCCTCGCGCTCCTTATCCGCGCGCACCTGCGTCAACGCCTTCTCATTCGCCACCGGATCACTCTTGATCGGAATAAACGCGCTCATCCCGCCCATCGCGCTCACCTTGCGCCTGTGGCAAGTCTTGATGCACAGCTTCGAGTAGCTCCGCATAAAGTGCGTTGTCATCGTCACCAGCCCGCGGTCCGGCAGCAAAATGCTCTCATCCCCGGAGAACTTCTTAATAAAGCTGAAAATATAATCCCACCGCCCACAATTCAACCCGGCCGAATGATCCTTCAACTCCCAAAGAATCTCATCCATCTCGAACGTCGCCATGATCGTCTCAATCAGCACCGTCCCCTTAATCGATCCCTTAGGAATCCCCAGCTCAGCCTCGGCCTTCACAAACACATCGTTCCAAAGCCGAGCCTCCAGATGGCTCTCCATCTTCGGCAGATAAAAATAAGGCCCGGACCCACGCGCCAGCAACTCCTTCGCGTTATGGAACGCATACAGCCCAAAGTCCCACAGCGAGCCGCTCATCGGCTCACCATCCACCATCACATGCCGCTCCTCCAGATGCCACCCGCGAGCCCGCACAAACAGCACCGCCGGCTTTTCAATCAATTTGTAACTCTTTCCGGTCTTTTCATCCTGGAACGTAATCGTCCGCCTCACCGCATCGTACAAATTGATCTGCCCATCAATCACGTTGTCCCACGTCGGCGTAGTCGAGTCCTCAAAGTCCGCCATGAAAACCTTCGCGCCCGAGTTCAGCGCGTTGATAATCATCTTCCGGTCCACCGGCCCCGTAATCTCCACCCGCCGATCCAGCAGATCCGCAGGCAGGGGAGCCACCGTCCACTCGCTCTCCCGAATCTCCTTCGTCTCCGGCAGAAAATCCGGCTTCTCTCCCACATCCAGCCGAGCTTGACGCACCACCCGAGCCGCCAGCCGATCCTTGCGCCGCTTGTTGAACGTCCGCTGCAGCCCAACCACAAAAGCAACCGCCTCCGGGGTCAGAATCCCCGCATACCGCTCCGACACCGGAGCCGAAATCTCTACACCCGCACCAAACGACATATCATCCTCCATTGTTTTAAATGATCCGTTCTTATCCGCGCAATCCGCGGTCGCACTCAGGCAAATCGGAACCCGACCGCCCCAACCGTCGCAAAATGCACATCCACGGCCGCGCCCGCGATCGTCTGGATATTCCCCGTCCAGCTTCCGGTCGTCACCCACTGCCCCGCCTTCAATCCGTCGGTACGCGCAGCAATTTCATTCGCAAGAAACGGCAGCAGCCGCAAAAAATCTCCCGACGTATTCGATCCGGTCCGTTCGACCCGCACCGACCCATCCACCGCCAGACTCACCCGCTCCTGCGTAAAGTCCAGCTTCTTCCAATCCGCATACGCCGGCCCATAAATGAATCCACCATGGATCTGCATATCCGCCATCATCGACATCTTCGCCGCCGCCTTCGGATCAATCAGCCCACTCTCCAACTCCTCAATCACCGGATGACAGCTCGCAATCGCAGCCACCACCTCTTCCCGCGAATAAGGCTTCTCCCGCGGCGGCAGATCCTCTCCAATCACAAACGCAATCTCCGCCTCCAGCCCGCGATAACGGTGCGGCCCAGCCAGCGTCGTTCCACTCGGCACAATCCACGCCTTCGGCATCGGAGCATAGATCGGCGTAGCCTCCGGCGTCGGAGCCCCCACCTTCCATCCGCCCACCGCCCCAAACACCGCCGCCATCTGGTCCTGACACCAGTAAGCCTCATCCAGCGACGTCGGTTGCAACTCCACCGGCAGATCCGCAATCGGTGTAGCGGTTCGCCGAGCACTCAGCAGCATGTTCACTGCATCCAATAGCTGTCCTTCACGAGCACCAGTCATCATCCTGTAAGTGTGCCTGAATCAATCACTCCTGTCTCCCCCGCGACGTCCCCACCAACTTCGCCCATCCAGAACACCTTTTGTTGTCGTACTGTAACTGTTAGTCGAGTTTTGCGTCCCATCTTTAGGCTGGCAAGTCCGACTGGCAAGAAAGGCGCCCCCCATGCTCCTCAAATCCTCAACCCTCGAATCAAAGATTCTCTCCTCCGAGATCACGCCCGAGTCCGCCTTCCAGAACCAGCGTCAGAACCGCCGCCGCTTCCTCACCGGAGCCGCCGCCCTCGGAGCAGGCGCCATCGCCGCGACCCACCTCAAGTCCCTTATTGACCCCCAGCCAGTCCTAGCCGACACCGCCCTCAAATCTGTCCCCAGCAAATACACCGTCAGCGACAATCAAACCCCCTTCGGCAAAGCCACCACCTACAACAACTTCTACGAGTACGGCACCGAAAAATCCGACCCCTCCCACAACGCCCACACCCTCCACACCCGCCCCTGGACCGTCCAGGTAGACGGCCTCGTCAAAAAGCCCCTCACCATCAATATCGACGACCTCCTCAGCTACCGCCCCCTCGAAAGCCGCGTCTACCGCCACCGCTGCGTCGAAGCCTGGTCCATGGTCATCCCCTGGGACGGCTACTCCCTCTTAGAATTCATCAACTTCTGCGAGCCTCTCCCCAGCGCCAAATTCGTCCAATTCATCTCCCTCGTCGACCGCAAGCAGATGCCCGAACTCCCCGGCGGCTACGACTGGCCCTACTCCGAAGGCCTCCGCATGGACGAGGCCATGAATCCCCTCTGCCTCCTCACCTTCGGCTGCTACGGCCAGGTCCTGCCCAACCAGAACGGAGCCCCCATCCGCGTCGTCACCCCTTGGAAGTACGGCTTCAAAAACGGCAAATCCATCGTCAAATTCCACTTCACCGACAAGCAGCCCCACACCACCTGGAACGAAATCTCCTCCCAGGAGTACGGCTTCTACTCCAACGTCAACCCAACCGTCGACCACCCTCGCTGGTCCCAGGCCCACGAGCGCCGCATCGACTCCAGCGTCTTCCCCAAGACCATCCCCACCCAACCCTTCAACGGCTACGCCAATGAAGTGGCCAGCATGTACGCAGGCATGGACCTCAAAAAGTACTTCTGACTTCTTTTCAGCAACTCCCGAAATAAGATTTCGCTCCAATCTATATTCGAATATCGTAATATTCATACATGCGCAGGCTGCCTCCACCGATTCAAAGCCGACATCTTCCAGGCCCTCGCCCACCCCACCCGCATCGCCATCCTCGAACTCCTCAGCGATGGAGAGCTCTCCGCCGGAGCCCTGATCGAAAAACTAGACCTCGAGCAGGCCAACGTCTCCCAGCACCTCGCCGTCCTGCGCGCAAAGCACCTCGTCTCCAATCGCAAAGTCGGCAACCAGGTCATCTACTCAGTCCGCGACCCCATCATCATTCAGGTGCTCGCGCTCATGCGCACCTACTTCCACGCCCACCTCAAGGAGTCGTTAGAGATGCTCGACGAAATGGAAAAGCCGCTGGAGACGGCCCGATGACGTCTTCCCAACAATGGGTCCCTCGCTCCATCCAGTGCGCGCGTAGTTACACCCTCCATAAATTCACGCAGGACGGCATCGCAGGCCTGACCGTCGGACTCGTAGCCCTTCCCTTAGCCATGGCCTTCGCCATCGCCTCCGGCGTTCCTCCGCAAGCCGGTCTCTACACCGCAGTAGTAGCCGGATTCCTCATCTCCGCACTTGGCGGATCACGCACTCAAATCGGCGGCCCCACCGGTGCCTTCGTCGTCATCGTCGCAGGCATCGTCGTCAAATTCGGTCTCGGCGGACTAGCCATGGTCGGAGTCATGGCCGGCGTTTTGCTTCTCATCATGGGCTTCACCGGCCTCGGCACTGCCGTAAAGTTCATCCCGCGCCCCGTGACCATCGGCTTCACCAACGGCATCGCCCTGCTGATCGCCTCCACCCAGGTCAAAGACTTCCTCGGCCTAACCACCCCGCCCGTCCCCAGCGAATTCCTTCCCCGCATCGAGATGCTCCTCCACTACGCCGTCACCGCGCGATGGCAGACCATAGCCGTCGCCGCAGCGTCGCTCGCAATCATCCTCCTCTGGCCCCGGATGACCAAACGACTTCCCGGCACCATCGTCGCGCTGATGCTCTCGACGCTCGCCGTCGCCCTCTTCCATCTCCCCATCGAAACCATCGGCAGCAAGTTCGGCGGCATTCCGCAGGGCTTTCCCCACTTCACCCTGCCCAGCTTTCACGCGGCGCACATTCTCCCCCTGCTTCCCTCTGCATTCACAGTCGCCCTCCTCGCAGCGGTCGAAAGCCTGCTCTCAGCCGTAGTCGCCGACGGCATGAGCGGCGATCACCACAACTCAAACATGGAACTAGTGGCCCAGGGAGTCGCCAACATCGCCTCGCCTCTCTTCGGAGGCATCCCCGCGACAGGCGCCATCGCCCGTACAGCGACCAACATCCGCTCCGGCGCGCTCACCCCCGTATCCGGAATGGTCCACGCCCTCACTCTGCTCGCAATCCTCATCGTCGCCGCTCCCCTGGCCCGCTTCGTTCCACTGGCAACATTGGCCGCTGTACTGTTCGTCGTGGCCTACAACATGGGCGAGTGGCGAGAGATCGCCACCATCCTTCGCCTCTCAAAGACCGACATCGCCGTCTGGATCACGACCTTCGCCCTCACCGTGCTGGCCGACCTCACCGTCGCAGTAGGAGTCGGCATGGCACTCGCCGCCCTCCTCTACATCTATCGCATAGCTGAGACGACGACCGTAGCGACAGTCACCCCCGAATACCTCGCCGACGGTCAGGCTCACATCCTGCAAGATAAAGAAATCCCCGCAAACGTAACCATCCTTCGCATCCATGGTCCATTCCTCTTCGGCACCACCGAAAAGCTCGCCGAAGAAACCAAGGACCTCAATCAATTTGCGAAGTAGTCATCCTGCGCCTCCGCAACATGACCGCCCTCGACGCCACCGGCATCCACGCCCTCGAACAATTCTCCGACCGCCTGCGCAAGACAGGCAAAACCCTCCTGCTCTGCGGAGCAAGAGATCAGCCCTCGCGCCTCATCTCACGCTCCGATTTCCTGAAACACGTAGGCGCCGGAAAACGTCCTTCCTCACGTCCAGGCCGCTCTCGCCCGAGCCCAGGAACTCCAGGGAGACTTTGAAGGCGTCGGCCGCGACTTAGCCGCCGACCTCGCTCATCACCCCCTCTAGAACCTGTCTGGGCATCACTCCCTTTCAACCACTACTCAGTTGTTGCTGTTGCCTCCTTTGTTTGTCATCCTTGAGCGAAGCGAAGGATCTGCCGTTGCCCTTGTCGTTGCTTTGTTTGTCGTTGCCTGTTTTTACTCCGTCTCATCCGTGCAAATCCGCAGTCGCCCCCGACTCCATTCGCCGCGCTAAACTAACCCCAGGCAAATGTCCAAGCGCGCCATCATCCTCCTGAAGGTCCTGGTCCACCTCCTCTGCCTCGCGCCCTTCGCCTGGCTGCTGCACTTCTACACCTCGGGAGCACTCGCCCTAAACGCCGACCCCGTCAACTACATCACCCACTTCACCGGCGACTGGGCCATCTACATCCTCCTCACCGGCCTGGCCATCACTCCCATCCGCCGCCTCTCGCCCACCCTCTCCTGGTTCATCCGCTTCCGCCGTCTCATCGGCCTCTACGCCTTCTTCTACGCGACACTTCACCTCTCCACGTACATCTTCCTCTTCTCCGGCTACGACCTCCCCTCGGTCCTCTCCAGCATCAAAGCCGGCCAACCCTCCGCCATCCTCGCCGAGTGGAAACAAATCTGGCCCACCGTAAAAGACGACATCCTCAAGCGCCGCTTCATCCAGGTAGGCTTCTTCGCCTGGCTCATCCTGTTGTCGCTGGCATGCACCTCGCCAGCCTTCATCATGCGCGCCATGGGCGGCAAAAACTGGCAGCGCCTCCACCGCCTCATCTACGTAGCCGCCATCGCCGCCGTGATCCACTTCTGGTGGCTGGTCAAAGCCGGCGTCCGCACCCCCTGGAAGGTCACCGCCGTCCTCACCATCCTCCTACTCGCCCGCATCGCCTACACAGCCATCAAATACCGCAAACAACCCACAAAACCCCCCCACTCTCACCCCCACCGGCACCATCTCCAGCTTAGATTCCCAGCTGTCCCCAGTTGTCATCCTTACACCCCAAGAAATTGTCATCCTGGAGCGAAGCGAAGGATCTGCTTCTGCCTTTGTTCTTGGTGCTTGCCTTTGCCCTGTTCGTTTGTAACATTCCGCAGCGCACCGGGAATCTGCATTCTGCCGTTGCTTTCGACCGTAAGCAAGGATCGCCATTGCCTTGTCGTCTTCTTTCAACCAGCCCAAATCGAACGGGAGCCCCATCCATCGCAGCTTTTCCGCGATGGGTGGGAATGTAAAACGCTCCCCGTCCGACCCTAAGTGGCGCCGAAGGGCACTACCAGGAAGCGGGAACATCTGACCGCACAACCCAGCGACCGACAAGCGCGAACACAAAAAGGAGAGCCGCCGTGAGCCAAGCACCAAAACTGACAGGGGCAGGCAGGTACATCGCGATTGCAACGCCGCTCACGATCAACATTGCGGCAAGAACACCAAATTGCCACATGCCATACATAAAGATGAACGGAAGATAGTGAGCCCCCAGGATAATCATGAGCGCTGGATAGAACCATGCGGGGTGAAGTGCTGCGATACCGATCACCAGCGGCAGCGTCAGCGGCAAAGTGAACGCGACCTGCATACCAAGTGCGTTCATGGGATGCCCCTTGGGCAGCGCGTAAGCATGACCCATGCTACGGAGCACGAGTTGGGTCAGAGGAAAGATGAAGAACCCACCCAGGATAAGAACCAACTCTCCAAGTCGCAGTGAGTGCCATGTGCACGCCGCTCCGGACGCGCCCCACAACAAGGCCGCGACGAGCTGACCGGCAAAGCCCCCCATGAACGTTTCGCGAACATCTCTCTGCGCACGGGTGATTTCCATGCCGCCATCATAGCGTCAGAGTCGCTTTTTATCGGCAACCTCTCCTCAACGCCGCCACAAAACCTGTCAATCCCCAAAACCACCTAACTCCATGAAACAAAGCCAAATATTAGCTGGCGCACCAGTTACCCCCAAACCCATAAAATAGAACTAGCAGAAAAAGAGCGAACAGCATTAACCGACCTTCATTGCGTATCAACGTATTCCTAAATGCCACTAACTACAAATGGATCAATACTTTGCAAGTAACCCATTTAGTTCGAATACTTTAGGAGCGACGTCTCAGTCTAAGTGCAATAAATCGAAGACTTTAGGACTTTCCCTGGGGGGGGAGGGGATACCTCACAAAGTCGGGAGAAGCGGGCCAGCATAGCCAGCGCAACTTCCACTCTCAGGACGAGGTCTAATCCACCAAAGCCGAGGTCTAACATGCGCAGACTAATCCTCGCCGTCCTGATCCTCGCCTCCTCCCTGACCACCACCGCCCAAACCACCACACCGGCAAAGCCACCCACAAAAAGATCTGTTAAACCCCACCCAACGGCACCCAAACCACCCGCTCTAATCCCCCTCAACGACCGCGAAAGAGCCCTCCAGTTCCTCAACCGCTTCACCTTCGGCCCCCGCCCCGGCGACCTCGAACAAGTCCTCGCCCAGGGCCCCGACAAGTGGTTCGAGCAGCAACTCAACCCCGACTCCATCCCCGACCCAGTCCTCGCCAAACGCCTCAACGACTACTCCACCCTCAACATGCAGCCCGAACAAGCCCTAACCTTCTTCCCAGAGCGCGGAATGATCCAACAGTTCGCCGACGGCAATCGCCCCTACCCCACCGACCCCACCCTCGCCGCCATGATCGAAGTCCAGGTCTTCAAACACAACAAGGAGGTCGCCTCCAGAAAGGTCAACCCCGACACCCCGCCCCCAACCGACGAAGAAAAAGCCGCCCAGAAGAAACAGGATCAAGCCACCGCAGCCCGCATAGCCGGCGACCTCTTCATCCTCCCCAAAAACCAGCGCATGCCCACCCTCATCAAGCTGCCGATCCCCGACCGCATCGCCTTCACCACCTACCTCGCAGGCGACCAGAGAAACCTGCTCCTCAACGACTTCAGCGCTCGCGACCGCGAAATCTTCACCGCCATGGCCGGCAACATCGGCTCCACCTACCAGATCATCAACGAGCTCTCCCAGGCCAAGTTCCTACGAGCCATTCTCTCCGAGCGCCAGCTCCAGGAGGTCATGACCGACTTCTGGTTCAATCACTTCAACATCTACATCGCCAAAGACTCCGACCAGTGGTACACCACCACCTACGAGCGCGAAGCCATCCGCAAACACGCCCTCGGCAAGTTCCGCGATCTCCTCCTCGCCACCGCCACCAGCCCCGCCATGATGATCTACCTCGACAACTGGCAGTCGATCGGCCCAAACTCCCTCGCCAACGGAGTCGACCCAGCCAACCCCAAATCAAAAAAAGGCACCCGCGGCCTCAACGAAAACTACGGCCGTGAAGTCATGGAGCTCCACACCGTCGGAGTCAACGGAGGCTACTCACAAGCAGACGTCACCTCCCTCGCCGCAATCCTCACCGGCTGGTCCGTCGATCGCCCCAACCTGGCCGGCCCCTTCCTCTTCGATCCTAAAAAGCACGAGCCCGGCACCAAACAATGGTTCGGCTACAACATCGACGAACAAGGCAACGTAACCACTATCTCGCCCCAGAGCTCGCCCCTAACGATCAACCTTCCCGTCAACATGCCCGCAGGAGTCAGACAAGGATTAGCCGCCCTCGTCCTCCTGTCCACCAGCCCGAAGACCGCCCACTTCATCAGCTATAAGATCGCCCAACGCTTCGTCGCCGATGAGCCTCCGCCAGCCCTCGTCGACAACATGGCCAAAACCTTCCTCGCTACCGACGGCGACATCAAGGCCATCCTCCGCATCCTGGTCCAGTCCCCCGAGTTCAACACCAAGAAGTACTTCCGCAACAAGGTCAAGACTCCCATGGAGTTCCTCGTCTCGGCCTTCCGCACCACCGCCACCGACCCAACTACCCCTGGTGCCCTCGTCAACACCATCAAGACCATGGGCATGCCCCTCTACTACGCCCTGCCCCCTACCGGCTACTACATCACTGCAGACAAATGGATGAACTCCACCGCGCTAGTCGATCGTCTCAACTTCGCCTACCAGCTCACCAGCAACAAATTCGCCAACCAGAAATTCGACTCAGCCCACGTCCTAGCATTCGGCCTGATGGCCCTACTCGCCACTCAGCCAAAAACCTGCGCCGCGGAAGGCAGCAATCGAGCTAAGTTTACTGAGGCCTATCTCACTGCCGAGTCATCCAGCAGTCTCCCCAACCAAATCCCGCCCAACGCAGCCGGGGCGGATGTCGCCCTCCACGTCCTTGAGAACACCCTTATCGGTGGCGACGTATCCGCGCAAACCAACCAACTCATACACAAGCAAATCGACAATAGCCCCACCACTAACAGCACTGACACCCTCAACCTGATCACCGCTCTGATCATGGGCTCACCGGAGTTTCAACTCCGATGACCTCGACGAGCTGGCTACGGAAACAATCGCTCCTTGCTCCATCCAATTCCGGCTCGTGTAAACAGCATCCGGTCATGCAGTCGATACGGACCATCCTGCCAGAACTCAATCCGCTCCGGCCGCAACGCAAAGCCCCGCCAATACTGAGGCCTCGGAATCACCCCCGGAAACTCCGCCTCCCGCTCCTTCACCATCTCCTCCAGCACCGCCCTGCTCTCTAGCGGCCGGCTCTGTCGCGACACCGAGGCGCCCAACTGGCTCCGTCGCGACCGGCTACGGAAGTACTCCTCCGCCTCCTCCGCCGAAAGCTCAGCGACCGGCCCCTCCACCCGAACCTGCCGCCGGAGCGACTTCCAGTGAAAGCACATGGCCGCCTGCGGATTCTCCATCAACTCGACCCCCTTCTGGCTCTCCACATTTGTATAAAAACAAAACCCGCGCTCATCCACCCGCTTCACCAACACCATCCGCACCGACGGCGTCCCTCGCAACGTCGCCGTAGCCAGCGCCACAGCGTTCGGATCGTTCAACTCACTCGCCTCTGCCTCCTCAAACCAGCTGGCGAACACCGCCAATGGATCGGAAGCCGTCTCCACCCAACGAAATTCCATCTTCACTCCACAAAAAGAATGCAGCTCAACCACGCAAATCTACTTCGCAACAACACCGAGCTGCCGCAAAACTTCAGCACTCACCTGCTGTCGCGTAGACTCCAACAACTTCCACGGATCGCGGCTCAACCTCGACTTCCACGTATCAAAGTCCGCCACGTGAAACACTGGCCGCTCTTCCAGCTTCAACTCGCTCCACTGCAACGGGACAGAAACGCTCACTCCAACTCGCGCCCGCGGCGAGTAAGCAGCCACCGCAGTCGCTCCCCGCTCGTTGCGTAGGTAGTCGATATAAATCCGATCCTTCCTCGCAGCTTTGCTCATCTTCGTCAAATAAAGAGTCGGCTGCCGCTTCTCCATCTGTTGCGCGAACGCATGCGCAAACTGCTTGATGACAGCCCAATCGCACTTCGGCTCGACCGGCACAACGATATGAAGTCCCTTGCCACCCGTACTCTTGAGAAAACTCTGCAATCCAAGATTTTTCAACTGCCCGCGCGCGCCCGCGGCACTCTCCGCCAGCGCATTCCACGAGATACTCGCATCGGGATCAAGGTCAATAATGATCCTATCCGGATGCTCAAGATCGTCGTTGCGCGATCCCCAGGGATGAACCTCCAGCACCCCAATCTGAGCAAGCCCGGCAAGGGCCTCCGCAGTTGAGAGCGTAATGTAAGGCTCCAATTTACCGGTCTTGTCCGGCACATCGACCACACCAATCCCTGGCGGAAGCATGTGGTTGACATGCTTCTGATAGAAGCACGGGTGTCCACTGCCGTCAGGGCAGCGCACCAGCGACAGCGGACGACCCGCAACATGCGGCAGCATCAGCGGTGCAACGGCCCAGTAGTAATCGGCCAACTGCTCCTTCGTCAGATTCGATTCGACATCCAGCACCTTTTCCGGATGGGTCAACCGCACGGGCGCACCTGCAGTCACGGGCGCTTTCTTTGATTTCAGTTTCACGAGCGGCTTGCTCTCAACCGTCTTCGCCGCAACAGTCTTCGCCGCTCCAAGAGTCGCCTGCCGAGACATACTTCGGCCGCCAAATGGTTTCGGCGCAGCAATTTCCTCTTCAAGCCTCACCTCGTTTGCGGGCTTATCCTCTCGCAGTCCTTTGAAAGAAGCTTGTCGAAGCAAATTATCTGCAGTCCAGGTAGCAAAGTTCACCTGTGCCACCAGCTGAGGCTTTACCCAGATCGCTCCCTTCAACGCCTCCATCGGTATCTCATCAAAAGGCTTCGCAATGCAACGCAGTTTCTCTAACTGATCCCGCAGCTTCCGATGCGTCTTCTGAGTAAAACCCGTACCGGTTCTCCCCGCATAGATCAGCTTCTTATTCTTGTAGTAACCGAGCAGCAAAGCACCCACTCCATGACTGCCATTCGTAGGCAAAGTAAATCCGCCAATGACAAACTCCTGCTCATGAACGCACTTCGTCTTCAGCCAATCGCCGCTGCGGCCGCTCGTATATTGTCCGGCCGCTCTCTTCGAAACAATCCCTTCAGTCCGCAACTCACAGGCCTTGCGGAACAGCGCCGCGCCATTGCCTTCAATATGCTCGCTCAAGCGAAGATATTCTCCAGCATTTTGCAACACCTCATCGAGCAACGATTTTCGTTCCACTAGAGGCAATCCGCGCAGATTGTACCCATTCAAATGCAGCAGATCGAAGACAAAATAAGTCAACGGCTTCCTTACTCCATCCTGAAACGCTGCCTGCAGATCCGCAAAACTTGTCGTGCCGTCAGACGCAAGCACCACCACCTCGCCGTCAAAAATAGCGTTCTCGACCGGAAGCTCCGCAACCTGCGCAGCGATCGTCTTCATGCGATGCGTCCAGTCAAGTCCGGTCCGCGTCAGCAGTTGCACCTCGGAGCCCTTCTTGCGTCCCTGAATCCGATACCCATCGAGCTTCAACTCATGCAACCATCCATTCTCATCGGGAGGCGAAGCTGACTGCAGCGCAAGCTGTGGAGGAATAAAGTCTAGCAGTCTTTCCTTCGGAGTTCCCTTCAGTTGAGCGGTGAAATCTGCTCGACTTGCCGTCTTCGTCTTTGTTCGATCCGCACTTTCCTGCCGATACCAAGCCTTGCCCTTAGCCGTATCCTTCGAATTCCACACATGGTCTTCGCTGTGCGCGATCTCATCCAGTGTCCGCCCAGTCACAATACTATCCGGGGCTTCTTCAGTGACGGGAAGATCACTACTCTTACGCTCGAACTCGTCATGCTCTTTGATCAGCAGCCAATTTGGCTTTCGTTCATTCGCCGCTTTCCCTCCCATGCGGACCAGCGCCCAATTACCTTTCATTTTGGTGCCATGCATGGTGAACTTCAGCGACCCCGCACGCAGCCCTTCGTCGACATCCGTATGTCCCGCCTGTGGCTCCCAGGTACCTTGATCCCACACCATCACAGTACCGCCGCCATACTGTCCTCGCGGAATAATCCCTTCGAAGCCTCCATACTCCATCGGATGATCTTCGACCTGCACCGCCAGCCGTTTGTCCCCCGGAAAATAGCTTGGGCCTTTCGCGACCGCCCAGCTCTTCAAGACTCCGTTCCATCCCAAACGAAAGTCATAGTGCAGATGCGATGCGGCATGCTTTTGAATAACAAACGGAAGCTGCTGATGATCGCCGGCCTTCCTTCTCGCTCCACGGACTTTGCCGCTGGGCTCATCCGTGACCTCAAAGTCTCGCATCGACCGATACCGCGCCAGCTGCTCATCGACTGCATCCGACGCTTTAGCCGAAGCTTTCGGTATCGCCTTTCGTCTCCCTGCCATCGCGTTACGCCGACTTCCGGGACTTCGCCGGCTTCTGCGTCGACGATTTAATCAGTGCAATTCCCTTTTTCGGCTCGCTCACACTGCTCGTCGCGTGGACTTTCTTCTTTGGTGCTCCCACCACTCGACCTCCATGCACGCTCTTTCGCAGCGCATCCATCAGATTGATCACCTTCCCCTTCTTCGGCTCAGGCTCATCCTTCGGCAGCGGAACGTGCTTCACTTTGGCTTCCACCATCTCCCGAAGCGCAGTCTCATACTCGTCCTTGAACTTCGCCGGAGCGAACTTCGCCGCCTTGCGCTTGATCAACTCCTTCGCCAGCGAAAGCTGATCGTCGTCTACCGCAACCTTTTTGATCTCCTTGAAATAGTCGGCAGGATCTCGAAGCTCCTCTGCATAGCGCATCGTGTACGCCATCATGCCGGCAAGCTTGTCATCGCTTGGCGACGATACCGCTACCAGATGCTCACGTCCTCCAAAGGCTATCTTGCCCAGCGCCACCTTCTTCGTTACCTGCAGGGCTTTGCGAACCACAGCAAACGCCTCTGCCTGTACGTCGCTCTCCGGCAATACGAAGTACGGCTTCTCGAAGAACTCTGGATCTATCTCCGCTTCGTCGACGAACTGCGTCACCTCCAGTGAATGCCGCGACGGAATCCGCAGGTGCTCAATATCTTCCGGCTCGATCATGACGTACTCGCCCTTGCGGTACTCGTAGCCTTTGACGATATCGCTTCCCTCTACCGGCTCCTCATCGCCCGATACATTCTGGTGCTTAATGCGTTCGCCGGTCTTCCGATTCATTTGGTGGAAGTGAATCTCGCTCTTCGCCTCTGTTGCTGGGAATAGCTTCACTCCAAACGACACGAGAGAGATTTGAATCTGTCCGGACCAGTAAGGACGTGCCATGGAAGGACTCCCCCAAAAGGATTGGAAGCTATAACAAACAGAGTAGATGCCTGAAATCGCTGTTTCGTGGCATCTTCTCTCAAGAACCTTCTATTCGGCCAGACCTTCGAAGAAGTCCGATTCCTGCCGGGCCGCCTGGGGTTCGCTGTCCGCCATCAGGGTATAGAACTCCTGGGCCCCGTGCTGCTTGAACATATCCTTGGTTTGCTCCATCAGCGGCGCCTGGGAGACGTGTTGCCGGAACGCCTCGTTCTTCTGCTCCCTCACGCTGCTCACGTCCAGTGTCAGAGTCCAGGGGATCGGCTTCGGCTTCGGTCGCCCTGGGATAAAGAAGTTCGTGCTCAGGTGATACAGCCGCTGTGGCTGATACACTGCGCCTGCGTCCGGATAGCGTTTCGCCTGTCCAGCCCAGTGAAACGCAGCCGTCGTCAGGGCAGAGACCATCACGTGGTCCGGATGGGTGTTGAGGCCGCCATCCATCCCGAAGGTCAGCACTACTTGCGGCTGGAAGCGGCGCATTCTCTCCACCAACCGGCCGGCGGCCTTTGAGAAGTCGACAAATTCCAGTTGGGCGTCGTGGTAGTCCAGAACCTCCTGCCTGCTTACTCCAAGAACACGGCACGAAGCTTCAAACTCGGCGCGGCGCATCTTGCCCAGCGCTGCGGCGGATTCGGCCACTCCGCGGTGCTTCGCCGCCTGGCCGTCGGTCAGGCAGACTACGTATGTCTCCACGCCCCGCGCAGCGGCCAGTGCCAGCGCGCCGCCGAAACCGAAGCACTCATCATCCGGGTGAGCTGCCACCAACATCATCTTTCGGCTCAAAAGCTCATCTCCTCCAGATCACTGTCTTCGAACAGGAGCACGTTCTCAATGCTCTCTTCGATTGTCGCACCGGCTTCGGTGGCAGCGACCGGGGCGAATGTCTTGCGATGCAGAGGGCACGGTCCGTGTTCGGCCAGCGCCCGGCGGTGCTCCGGGGTTCCGTAGCCCTTGTGGGAGGCGAGGCCGTATTGCGGGTGTTGCTGGTCCAGTTGCCGCATCAGGGCGTCGCGGTGAACCTTAGCGACTACGGATGCGGCGGCGATCGAGAGGCTGAGCGAGTCTCCGTAGAAGAGACGCGTCTGGCAGCAGGGATGATCTAGCCGCATTGCATCGATCAGCAGATGGTCGGGCGCAATTGACAGACCGGTGACGGCTGCCAGCATCGCCATCCTCGTCGCCTGGTAGATGTTCACCCGATCGATGGTCTCGGCGTCGATCTCGGCGATGCAGAAGGCCAGGGCTAGCTGGCGGATCTCGACGTCCAGAGACTCGCGCTGCTCCTGCGTCATCTGCTTCGAGTCTCTCAGGCCAGCGGCCGAGAGACTATCCATTTGCTCGGGCAGAATCACTGCGGCTGCTACTACCGGCCCAAACAGCGCTCCCCGGCCTACCTCGTCCACGCCGGCGATCATGCGGAAGCCGTGATAGCGCAACGCCTGCTCCGGGGCGTCACTGCACACCAACTGCCTCAGCATCTGCTGTTTTTCGGCAGCGGAGTTGAATGTCCGGGTGCGGCGGGTGGGTGACGCTGAAGCCATATGTCAGACAAGTCTATCTGCGTTCGGCATAGCTTTATTCACAAAGGATTCGCCGGGGGCACCCCCACCCCCTATGTAGTGGGTATTTTGGAGCTAAAATATTGATGCAGCTTGAGTTACAGGGCATCATTTCGTGTAAAATATTGATTCCAAATGGTTTGAGTCCAAAATATTGAGCCCTATGGAGTTACGGGTGGCTCGATTCGTTCCTGTGTGTTTGAATCCTTTTATTTCTTCTCTACTTCTATTTTAGCGAACTGGAGTAACTGGAATGCCAAGTATATCCGGCTTGTTTTGAGTGAGTTGGGTGGTTTTCGGGGTTGACAGGCTTTTCTGGCCCTGGATGCGGAAGCAACCGCAACGGCAAAAGCAGATCCCTACTGGATGACAAATAGAGGACAAGCAACGGCAAATGCAGCGGCAAATACAGACGCAAATGAAGAAGCAGATCCTTCGCTGCACTCAAGGAATGACAATTTTTATGAGCGGGCGAGGAAAGGAAATGAACGCAACTTAGCAACAAGACGACAAAACCACGACCGGAGTCGTGGTTTTGTGGCTAAACAGATGCGGAAACTACTTGGCGCGCTCGACCTCGCGCAGACGGGCGGCTTTGCCGCGCAGACCGCGCAGGTAGAAGAGCTTGGAGCGACGGACCTCGTAGGAGCGAACCTTCTCGACCCTGTCAACGACCTTGGAGTTGTAGGGGAAGATGCGCTCGACGCCCTGGCCGAAGCTCATCTTGCGGACGGTGAAGGTGCCCTGAGCTCCCTTGCGGCAGGCGATGACCATGCCCTCAAATGCCTGGAGGCGCTCTTTTTCGCCTTCTTTGATCTTGACTTGAACTCGTACAGTATCGCCCGGAGCGAACTGAGGTAGGTCGGTCCGCTCGAACTTGGCGGCCAGTTTCTGCATGATGGGGTGGATAGACATGATGAATTCCTTGCTTGAAGTCGCAGGATTTAGTTTACATGATTTTGAATGATTTGCAGAGAAGAATCGCCGAGGTTGTGGGTCAGTCGAGACCGCAGCGACACTTCTCCGAATAGCCGACTACTCATCCAAGCAAAATGGAATATCCCTCGTCGGTATAATGCTCCAACCGGTAGTGATCACGCCTCTTTGCTCTAATCAACTATCTCAACTATGTAGCGTACTTCTCTTACTGTCGAGGCAAGCCCATGGGTAGACGGAATCGCAATATCGTATTGCTGGTGATCGCAGCGACAATTCTACCGAAGGCTTACGCGCAGCAGACTGCAAAATCGACGCTTGAGTTTGAAGTTGCCTCGGTGCGCGAGAACAAGAAGACGCTTTCGGGTTTTGCGAATGTGCCTCTCGACTCTGAGGATGCTTTTTCCCCTACTGGTGGCCTCTATGTGGTGAAAGGTTTTCCACTTAGCAGCTACATCGCATTCGCCTACAAACAGCTCAATTTCCCGACTCTCCGGGACCAATTGCCCAAGTGGGCGCAGACGGCTGTGTTCGACATTGATGCTCGTGCAGCCGGGAACCCCACTAAGGACGAGTACCGCGCGATGATGCGCTCGCTGCTCGCAGAACGGTTCAAGCTGCAGGTCCATACAGAGACTCGGCAGATCCGGTACTTCGCGTTGGTTCTGGCAAAGCCAGAGAAGCCTGGACCGCAGCTTCGTGCGCATTCTGCCGGTGATGATTGTTCCGGCTCTCCGACTATCACCAAGATGGGCACGGTCTTCTCGAGTCCTCCCCAGGACGCTAATCTGGCAAAGCCTGAGACCCTGCTTGGTTTATTTCCCTCGTTCTGCGGCGGTGTCGTAGCGGGCCTACCAGTCGACTCTGAAAACATGCCCGGTCTCTTCATGGCTGGAGGGCGTGGCATGTCGATGGAGCTCATCGCTGACTTCTTCTCCATGCGGGGGCCACGCAATAATCTGGACCGCCTTATCCTTGATCGCACCGGTCTTGCAGGCAAGTACGATTTCATCGTGGAGTGGTCGTCACCTGCTTTTAGCAACGCATCACCCCTGACAATGGGACCGACCATGCAGAACGCCCTGAAGGAGCAGCTTGGCCTGAAGCTGGAGCCTGCTGAAGGGCCGGTCGATATTCTCATCATCGACCATGTCGAGCAGCCGACGGCGAATTGAGCAATCCTGCGTTCCCTTGTCCGTGTAACGGGTCTATCGGACAACTACCATCCGCTGCTCAAACTAATCCACAACCGAGATTTTCTTTAGATATCTGCGGTCTTCGTCGCTGAGGGTCGCCTTGTCGAGTAGTTCGGGGCGGTTCTGGAGGGTCTTTTTGAGCGACATGCGGCGGCGCCATTGGCGGATGGCGACGTGGTTGCCTCCGAGCAACGCGTCGGGGATGGAGACCCCGCGGAAGTCGGCGGGGCGGGTGTAGTGGGGGCAGTCGAGCAGGCCGCCGGTGCCGTGGGTCGAGCGGGGGACGCCATCGCTGAGGTCAGAGTGTGGGCCGGCATCTTTTTCGCCGAAGCTTTCGTAGCGGGAGGAGTCGGGGTTGCCGAGCGCGCCGGGCAGCAGGCGAACGACGGCGTCGACGATGACGGCGGCGGCGAGTTCGCCACCGGAGAGGATGTAGTCGCCGATGGAAAGCTCGCGGTCGCAGAGGAGATCGTTGACGCGCTCGTCTACGCCTTCATAACGGCCGCAGATGAAGACGATTCTTTCGGTCGTGGCGAGTTCATGCGCGAGAGCCTGGGTGAATGGCTTGCCCTGGGCGGAGAGCAGGATTACGGTCTCGCGGTGGGGGTCGCGTTCGGACTTGGCGGTGATGTTGAGCGAGGCGATGGCGTCGAAGATCGGCTCGGGCTTGAGGACCATGCCTTCGCCACCGCCGAAGGGGCGGTCGTCGACGGTGCGATGCCGGTCTTTGGTGAAGGCGCGCAGGTCGTGGGTGGCGATGGAGACCTGGCCGGTCGAGCGGGCGCGGCTGAGGATTCCATAGTCGAATGGCCCGGTGAAGAAGTTGGGGAAGATCGTAATGATGTCAACGCGCATAAGTAACCAGTTTGTGGCATTGTCACAAAAAATTCCGCTGCTAGATTGTGATTATCGCCGACATACTTCCAGAGATATTGGCGTACCCTGCCGGAATATAGAAAGAAGTGAGTTTTTCCGGGCAGTCGATCGGAGTAAAGGATCAGACATGCCTTGTAGCAAAATTGCCGTAATTGTCATTATGACGGTTTCGACGTGCTGCCTTAGGTGTGAAGCGCAGAGTTTGCCGAGCGATTTCTCGGCCGCTGCTGCTTCATCGAAAGGCACGCCTACCCGTCTCGCATTGGTTGAGAGTGCGCCGGCAATAGGAGGAATTACTGCTGAGCCGTCCTACAGCGGTTCGTTCAGCTCTTCTTCGGGTGACGGCAGCGGAGTCATTCTGACCCCTGCGGACAAACCGAAAGCCAGGGTAAATCTGGGAGATCATCCCAGGATGCGACCATTTTCAACGGTTGGAATCGCGTTAAGAGTCAGTACGCTTGGAGCAGGACTGGAGATAGCGACGCCGCTATCGCAATCGGTAAACCTGCGCTCCATTATTAATGACGTCGATTACGGATATAAATTCACCTCACACGGTGGAAACTATAACGCGGAAGCACACTTTCATTCGGCACAGATGAGTGTGGACTGGTTTCCATTTCATGGAGGGTTTCACATTAGTCCGGGGATTATGGTCTTCAATAACAAAATCGCCGTACAGATTAAGGTTCCTTCAGGACAGACGTTTGAATTGGAAGATTACCTGCTAACCAGCAGTCAGAACGACCCGATCCACGGAGGCGCTACGGCGACGTATGCGAGAAAGATTGCACCAGTGCTGATGACCGGATTCAAAAACATCCTGCCACGCGACGGAAATCATTTTTCGGCTCCCTTTGAGTTCGGTGTCGCGTATCCGGGCGCCGCGCAGGTCAGTGTCAATCTGCAGGGCACCGCTTGCCAGCCTGAGGGCTGCGCCAATGTCGCGACGAATGCGGAGGCGCAGAGCGACGCGCTTCTAAAGCAGAACCAATTGAATAGCGAACTGAATAGATTTAAACTCTACCCAATCGTCTCCACCGGACTGGCTTTTCGGTTTTGATCCGGATGTTCGTATGACATCTGCCGCTATCGATTAACTTCGAGTAACCCTGCGGGAAGCTTCATATCGACTCGTTTTGCCTGTACGTCAAGCCGAACCAGAAAGGCCTTCACAAACGGAATCAGAATTTCGTTGCCCTCCGGCGAGGAAACTGCGAGGAGAGGCGCACCCTCTTCGAGGCGCCGGCTTCCGTCGGGAGTGGTTGGGAAATGAACATCCTCAATCAGACCGACGGCAACCGCGCCGTCGTACACGGTGCATCCGATCAGATCACTGATGTAGTTTTCTTCGTTATTCAGCGGCAGCCGTTCTTCTAAAGGAATGATTACTTCCCTGCCGGCCCAGAGCTCTGCCTCGGAGATGGAGTTGATATCCGCAAACTGCAGTACGATGCGACCCTGGTTCTTTCCGGTCGGAAGCCAGTGGGCGACTACCTGTGTCTCGTGGGCCTCGGATGGTTTGCCCTCGAAGCCGGGCTTCGCAAGATAGACTCGGGCGTGATCGTTGAACCGCTCAGGAAAGTCGGTGAAGAGATCTGCAAGGATCTCTCCCTTTCTGCCCTGAGGACGGAGCAGATGGGCGAGAACAACCCAGGTGTGTGAGCCTTCCATGTTGATATTGCTACCATCCATTGCGGCCGATGACGATATTCGATGCGATTCCCGAGGGCGAGGCTGGAATCGGTGGGATAGCGAACGACGGATGTCCGGTTCGGTGGTCTGGATTCCGTGATCTGGATTTAACGGTCTCGATCTAATGATCCAGGGGTTGACGGTCCAGCGCTTCCGTTGGCTCTTCAAGAATATCGAGAGAAAACCTGTGTTTCAGTTTCATGCTGGCGGCTGTGAGGATCGTCCGCATGGAGCGGGCCGTTCGCCCCTGTTTGCCGATGATCTTGCCAACGTCCGTAGGCGCGACACGGAGGCGAAGTACGGTTCCATCGCCATCTCCCTTCGCCTCAACGGACACTTTCTCGGGACTGTCGACGAGCGCCCGCGCTATCTCCGTGAGGAGCGCGGTCATATGTCTTACTGTTTCGTTGACGGGTGGATCGACGGCCTGGTTCATATCACGGACCTCCTGGAATCAATGTGCGTGCTCATGTCTTGAATCTCCAACTAGAGGGTCCCGGTGAAGTTCAAAACAAACACTACTACACTGCATGGCAGACTTGGGAGGACGCCCAGACTGTTACCAAGCACAACGCCTAATAAATTGAGCGCTGCAATAACCAAGAGTTTACTTGAGTGTTGACGACGATGCGACCAATAGAATCTATAACATAACGTAACTTTAGGAACCTGATGTTTGACCCAAAGGTCACAACACCAGGTAACTTAGGCGGCGTTTTCAGCTGAAACGGGAACCTGCGCACCGGCCAGTAACTTGCCGACGCGATCCGACAGACGAGCTCCGTTGCTGGTCCAGTAGTCGATGCGATCGCGCTTGAGGTCTACGGTTGCGGGATTTGTCCGCGGATTGTAGGTTCCGACGACTTCGACTGAACGGCCGTTGCGGGCACGGTCTTTCTCAATAACAACGACGCGATAGTGGGGCTGCTTGCGGGCGCCAACGCGCGCCAAACGAATCATTAACACTTGGAATGCCTTTCAAATACCGTTATTTGGGAGACTTGACGAACGTTGAGCCGTAGCCGGGATCGACCTGGTCGCCAGCTAAAATCACCCAACACCTAAGTATGGCGGATATCTAAGGTTTTCGCAATGTTCTGAAGTGAAGTTGGTGAAAAAATCTCTAGGATTCGGCTTGGGCATCAGTATAGACTCTAGTTTGTTCTGGCAGTGGAAGATACGAGCTGCTGTTTAAGGCGGCTGAAAGCAGGAAGTGTGGAAGAGCGGCATAAGCCAGATGCAGATAATCCGGTCCGAAACGCAGTACGCTTCCCTATGAAATTGGCGCTTCGGGTGCAAACCGAACGAGGAGAGCTGGAAGCGGTAACGGAAAATATATCTGCAAATGGTCTTTTGTTTGTGGGCAAGCACCTGCCGGCAGTCGACAGCAGGATCGAATTCACGATAGCGATGCCTTCCTCCGTTATGGGCTCAAAGACGGACGTAACAATCCATTGCATCGGCAGAATCGTACGTCATCAGAACCTCGGTGGCGAGAAGAAAGCGGCCGCAGTGATCGACGAATACTTTCTAAAGGCCTGAGTTATGACGGTTGTTAATTTTGATCCAACTCGAAACAGCGACGAGAACCCTGAAGAACAGGCTAGTACGCCGGGAATCAGGGTTGTCCTCGCAGATTCGCAATCTATCTACCGCGTAGGAATGCGCAAGGTTTTTGCCCTGGAGGACGACATCCGGGTCGTTGCCCAGGCAGAGACGTTGTCCAACCTGTATACCGCGCTGCAACGGTATCCGACGGATGTCGTTGTGCTCGAAGGACAGTTGATCGCGGGCACGACTGACGCCATTCCGGAGCTGGTCCGGCGGGCGCCTGAGGCGAAGATCATCGTGCAGGTGGTCGAGACCGACGAGTCGAATACCGTGGAGCTTTACCGGCGAGGGGTGCGCGGCGTCGTTCCCCGGTCGATCTCTCCGGACCTGCTGGTCAAGTGCGTCCGCAAGATCGCGGACGGCGAGACCTGGATCGATAACCAGTCGATCAGCTGGGTGATCGAGGCCTACCGGTCGCAGGCGACGACGCTGACGGATCCGCGGGTGCAGCCGAAGCTCTCGAAGAAAGAGCTGGCGATCATCAGCTGCATCACGCGCGGTATGCGGAATAAAGAGATTGCCTACCAGATCGGGACGACCGAGCAGGTCATCAAGAACTATCTGCGCAAGGTATACGACAAGCTGGGTGTCTCCGACCGTCTGGAGCTGGCGCTGTATTGTCTCCACCATGAGTTGCTGAAGAAGTATCCGCAGGAGTTGGGTGGCGTGCTTGTGGCACCGACGGAGTCTGTCCAACCGCTGCGGGCCAAGATGTAGGCTGGCCGTCTGGCTACTGAGTTCAGGGGATGAGGAGAAGCTTGCCGGTGGTCTTGCGAGCTTCGAGATCGTCGATGAGCGAAGGCCGCCGCAGCTAATGGATAGGTATGTTCGCAGCGAAGCTTGAGGGTGCCATTGGCGACGGCATTGAGGATGTCGCCGGCGCGGGACTCGAGTTCTTCGCGGGTGGCGATGTAGTCCCTGAGCGTGGGGCGGGTTATGATAGAGCGAACCCAGGTCGAGAGGCGGATGAGGTCGAAGGGTGGGACTGCGCCGCTGGAGCCTCCGAAGAGCACCATAGTTCCGCGTGGGCGCAGACAGGTGAGGGACTGCTCGAAGGTGGCTTTGCCAACTGAATCGTAGACGACGTTCAGGCCTGGACCTTCAACCAACGCTTTGACTTTCTCCGCAAAGTCTTCTTTTGTATATAGGATGACCTCGTCGGCTCCGGCGGCACGGGAGAGCTGGGCTTTCTCCTCGGTCGAGACGGTGGTGAAGACGCGTGCGCCGAGGGACTTCGCGATCTGCGTGAGGAGCAGACCGACGCCGCCTGCTCCGGCGTGGATGAGAACCTGATCGCCTTTATGAATCGGGGTAGGTGGAGTCGGCGAGATAGTGCGCGGTCATTCCCTGCAGCATGGCGGCGGCGGCTTGCTGCGAGGTGACACCGTCGGGGATATGCACCAGGCGGCTGGCAGGAGCGACGGCAAACTGCGCGTAGGTTCCGGGAACGCTACACCAGGCGACGCGATCTCCAGGCCGTACGAGCGTGACGCCATCGCCTACGGATTCAACGACGCCAGCGGCTTCCTGGCCGAGGGTGTATGGGAGCGGCGCGGGATATCGGCCCTCGCGGAGATAGACGTCAATGAAGTTCACTCCGGCAGCCTCGATACGGATGAGCGCTTCGCCGGAGCCGGGGGTTGGCTTGGGGATATCGACAAGGGTGAGCGCGTCTGCGCCGCCGGGGGTGAGTATCTGAATGGCTTGCATGCGTTTGGATGCCTTGGAAAACGTGCAGCAGGTAAATCCTATTTTGACAGAAGAGTTTGCATTGAGGGGAAAAGATCCAGGCACACGCAGGAATGTTCACCACAAATGAGGTCAGAGAAATAGACGGGACGACACGAACGGTTCTTCAAGCCATTTCGCGCTTACGAGATGATTATTGGAGAAGGTTCTCTTCCGAACGCAGGCGCAGGATGCGATCGATCGCATAGGGAGCACGGTGGGAGGCAGTGTGGAAGTGGCGCACCTGCAACTCGCCGAGGAGACCGATGCCCATCATCTGGATGCCGGCGAGGATGAGGACTCCGGCGATGAGGAATATGGGACCGTGCAACTGCATGATGTGCTGTCCGGTGAGGACCTTCAATACGAGCAGCCAGACCGCCAGACCGAAGCCGCTGAGCATGCCGAGCGCGCCGATGAGCCGAAGAAGTGCAGCGGACGAGTCATGTAGCGGAGCAGGAAGCGAATGGTGAGGAGATCGAAGAAGACGCGGAAGGTGCGGGAGATTCCGTAGTGGCTCCTGCCGTACTCGCGGGCGGGGTTGGAGATGGGAATCTCGCAGATGCTGGCGCCGTACCAGGAGGCCAGCGCGGGGATGAAGCGGTGCATCTCGCCGTAGAGGGGGATGTTGTGGATGAGCTCGCGGCGGTAAGCCTTGAAGGTGGTGCCGAAGTCGTGGATGTTGACGCCTGAGAGCAAGGCCATGAGCCAGTTCGCGACGCTGGAAGGAATGCGGCGCAGAAGGAAGTTGTCTCCGCGTTGGCTGCGCCAGCCGCTGACTACGTCGTAGCCCTCTTCGAGGCGGGCGATGAAGTTGGGAATCTCCTCAGGATCGTGCTGGAGGTCTCCGTCCATGGCGATGACGAACTCGCCCTGCGAGTGATCGAAGCCGGCGGCGAGAGCGGAGGTCTGGCCGAAGTTGCGGCGGAGCTTGACGACCAGCACGCGGGAATCGACGGCGGCGATCTCTTCGAGCAGGCGGTAGGTGCGGTCGCGGGAGCCATCGTCGACGAAGACCAGCTCGAAGTTATCACCGACCTGCTCCATGACGGCCTTGAGGCGGTCATAGAGCGTAGTGACGTTGTCTTCTTCGTTGTGAAACGGGCACGACGATGGAGTATTTCGGCACGACTTCGATGATACGCCTTCATCGTGCATCTATAGAGTACGAAGCCATCGGATTTCGATGAATTGAGCTGCAATTGACCGGCGGGCTAAGTCGCACCTGGTAGCAAGATAGTAAACGGAACTTCCTGGATTCTGTGGCCGGAAGTGACCGTGCGAAGAAGATGATAGGAGAAACGTAGCTGCATCCGTAAGATAGAGAGGCAACTCCGTTGCTATGATGTGGGTTGCGCTGCGAAGCTGCATCGATTGTTGGGCAGGAATTCGAATATGACAAGAGGCGTGCTCTTTATCGGGTTGCTGGTGGTGCTGGTCCTGACGGTACTTTACTTCGGGTATGGCAGCTACAGTGCGAAACGAGCGGGAGCAAGTGGCGACGTCTATTCGAACGACTCCACGAGCGGGCGATTGAAGCCTTCTACGGATTCGAATTCGTCCGACACCTCCAGTGCGCGGTCTGTCAACCAGTACGACAACAGAGGCGACCAAGCCTGTGACGTATCCGCCGGCAGCTGAGCAGGCGGCGCGATCCGGCGATGACGTCGGCAGCGGCATCTCCGGCATCTTCAGGGGCGACGATGCCCGCAACGGACTCCGTCAGCCCAAATCCTCCGAACGGAGAGGTGTTTGCGGGAACGGGTAAGTATCAGCTCTACCGGCAGGGGAATCTGACGTGGCGGTTGAATACCGATACCGGTCAGACCTGCATTATCTTCGCTACGGATGAAGAGTGGAAGAAGCCCAAGGTGAAACGGGCTGGTTGCGCAGGCCGCTAATTTCGAACGGTATCGCGACTTAAGCGCGTGTGACTATACTTCAGGGATATCCGCGCCATGCGTCAGCCCTCGATTGTCTGCAGCCTGGTCATCCTTACGCTCTTCGTCACACGCGCGTCGCGCAGGTCCGCAGACGAACGCTGCTGCGGTTCCAGGCGCGCCAACGTATGGACTCAATGTGGCTGTCGATGAGGTCAGCCTTACCTTTCACGCAGCCGATGTCCATGGCCTGCCCATCTACGACCTGAACCTTGATGAGCTAAGTCTTCTCGACAATGGCAAACCTCCGCGCAGAATTCTGGCCTTTCAGTTGTTGCAGGACTTTCCCATCCGCGCCGGCATACTGATGGACACAAGCGAATCCATGGATGAATCTCTGCCCAGCAACGGTGCAATCGCGAGCAAATACGTTCAATCGCTGTTACGGCAACGGACCGATCGGGCCTTCGTCATGGATTTTGGCAGGCAATGGATAGTTATGCAGCCCTGGAGCAGCGATGCGAGAGCACTGACCGCAGGCATTCGCAAGATCACTGGAACTGGCGGAAGTAGCTTGGGGGGCACCGCCATCTTCGATGCTGTCTTTGGAGCATGCCTTTACCAGTTCGGCAAGATTGATCATGCGGCCAGCGGAAACTTTATCCTGCTCTTCTCGGATGGTCAGGATAATGCCAGCCATGTATCTCTTAGGGAAGCCGTCGATATGTGTCAGCGCACGCATACTGCCGATCTACTCGTTTCGCACCGATGCGAAATCCAGCTTCGGGTCTTCTGGGCCTACAACATTGACGGAACTGGCTTCGGAGACAGGCGGCCACGTCTTCCACGATAACGGCTCTGAATCGGGAATATTCATCGACCTGCGCACCATCGAGGCAGACCTCCGTAATCAATATCGCCTTGTTTACAAACCGGCAGAGTTGAAGCGCGACGGCTCATTTCACCGCATCGAGTTGAAGGCCTCAGAGCGTGTGGATAGCATCATGATCCGCTCCGGCTACTATGCTCCAGCGCATTGAACCAAGCTATCTCGGTTTCCCTTTAGACCGGCGTCTATTGCCCGAGCTCAGCGAGTCGGGAATTGCAGAAATTGCAGATATTCTTGCAGTCCCGCGCCGGTTTTTGCTGAAACCGCGAAGTAGCGCATTCCCGGCCGTACGGCTTGAATGTTCGCCTTCACGGATTCCTCGTCAAATTCAACTGCCGCAGCGAGATCCATCTTCGCGATAACGATCATCGCGTCTATCCGGAATTCTTTGCTCCGTGATACATTACTCCTTCTGCCGTCTCTCTACGGAGAGCTGCCGAAACATCCAGTAAACGCCCGAAGCCGGCCACGCATCTAAAAACGTCGCCAGGTGAAAGCAAACGATGCCCTCTCTCCCACGGATATTGCTCAACGACGAAGCAGGCAACACCCGAGCCAAAATAATCGGCATCTATGGCATCTTGCTGGCATTCAATCTCGCCGTCTGGCTCTGGGCAATCGTCGCCTTTCATCCCTATCCCTTGCTCTTGGGCACCGCACTCCTTGCCTATAGCCTTGGCCTCCGCCACGCAGTCGATGCTGACCACATCGCCGCAATCGACAACGTCACCCGCAAGCTGATGCACGAGGGCAAACGCCCCGTCGCCGTCGGCCTCATGTTCTCGCTCGGGCATTCCACGATAGTCGTGCTGGGGTCCGCCGCCATTGCTGCCACAGCGCTCGCCCTGCACCACCGCATCGACGCAGTCAGAAATATCGGGGGAGTGATCGGCACGCTCGTCTCCGCCCTCTTTCTGTTCGCAATCGCAATCGTAAATATCGTCGTTCTTCGCTCGGTCCTGCAGCGCCTTCGTGCGCGTCCGGCGTGGAGAGCCTTATGTAGAAGAAGACTTCGACCTGCTGCTCGGCAATCGAGGCCTGCTCGCCCGCCTCTTCCGCCCGATGTTCAGCATGATCACCCGCAGCTGGCACATGTATCCCCTGGGCATCCTGTTTGGCCTTGGATTCGACACCGCCACCGAGATCGGCGTCCTTGGCATCTCCGCTGCCGAGGCGTCAAAAGGCCTGTCGCTATGGTCGATCCTCGTATTCCCTGCCCTCTTCGCCGCCGGCATGTCCCTCATCGACACCACCGATTCCATCCTGATGCTGGGCGCATACGGCTGGGCCTTCGTCAAACCCATTCGCAAGCTCTACTACAACATCACCATCACCCTGGTTTCGGTTGTAGTCGCACTCGCAGTCGGCGGCATAGAAGCACTCGGGCTGATGGCAGAACAGTTCCACCTCACCGGCCCATTCTGGAGCTTTGTAGGCAGGCTGAACGATAACTTTGGCACGCTAGGCTACTTAATCGTCGGACTCTTCGCCGTCAGTTGGATCATCTCCATCGCGGTCTACAGGTGGCGCCAGCTTGACCGCTTCGAAGTAAACGTCTGAGGCGCAAAGTGCCGCTGCCTTACGATGCGCTGCTTTTAGGACGGCCGCTTTTACGACTCAAGATAAGCGATGCCTGCAGCATGGCCCTCGCATAAGCGATGTCGAATACCATCCCAGCATATCCACCGCCGCCGGGATATGAGTTGTGGATACCTACTGTGCGGTCGTAGTCCAGCGCCCTTTCGTGTTCCGGATAGATCAGACGCTTGTACTTCACCTTCACCAACTCCTGCATCACCGCAAGCATGTTGATGTCGCCCGTATCGATAAACCCTTCAATGTATTTGTTATACGGCACAGTGATCGTCGGATTGCGATAGTGAACATGGTTGATGCGATCTCGCGTACCGAAATATCGGCATACCTCAACCGGATCGTTGCCCGTCTCCCGTGTCACGCCGCAGTCGAAGGTGATCCCATTTGACGGGCTATCCACAATGCTGATCAGATGCTTCCATCCTTCGACCGTACCCATGATCTGTCCGGATCCGCGGCTCAGCGCTATCGGAGGATCATTCGGATGTTGTGCCAGACGCACGCCAGACTCCTCCGCAACGGGAATCACCGCCTTCAAAAAGTAGGTGATGTTACTCCACATCTCCTCCAGCGTATGCACTCCTTCCTGCGGCAAAGGAGGTAGGTCCTTTACTCTATCGACATCGAATCCCGTCAGTCCCGCTCCACCCCGGCCATTGACCTCGTAGTAGCCTTCAATCGCTCGATGCGCATAGAAGTTGTACTCAATTACTGGCATCCCAACCTTACCCGCCGCACGAATCGAGTCCTTGAAGAGTTCGATCTCCTTGTCCCGGCCCGGGCGGCCGTAGATCGTATTTGGAAACCCGCCGATCATCATGTTCCCGACCACCAGGCCGCCGCTCTTGCACTTGTCTACGATGGCGCGCAGTTGCTGCTCGGTCCACGGCATCGGCGGCCCACCCATCAGCACATGGTCCACCCCAAGCTGCTTCACCTCACGCATCGATTGATCCGTGATCGCACTGACATTCAACGGCGCAGCCAGCTTCGGGGTGCCTGGCCCTTCTTTAGGCATCCCCACAGAAAGAGCTTTCTTTTTCCCCCCAGCCTGCGCCTTCACTAAACCCGGTAAAGCAGCAGATACAACCGCAGTCGAGCCCAACCCGACCATCAGACTTCGCCTCGATAGATCAAAACTCATAGTAGATACTCACCTTTGCAAGCTCTCATTCGGAGGACCTTTATAAGAGGCTGACGGAACAATGTCAAAGACCTTTATAGGAACTCCTTCATAGCAAGCGTCTGCCAATGGTATCTAGCTAATCCTCGCTGCGGCACAACCCTCAACCGCTAGTTCGACAACCATTACTTCGGCCACTGTTTGAACATCTTATTGATGGCATTCTGGACCATCTTCTGATTCTTGTCGCCGTTATTGCTCAGCGTTCCTTGGCTAATTCCTCGCCATATCAGTGCCTGACTCTTCGCATCGTGCAGGTCGACAACCAGCGTTCCTTCCACGTTCTGCTCAGGGGTGATTCCACCCATCCCTCCGCCGATTCCGCGCATACCCCACGCGCTATAGGAGGTCTGCTGTCTCAGGCCCCCGCTTGCAAGCACGATCAGATCAGGATGTTGAGACTCCGGCACCTTTTGAAAACCCTTAGCTTGCATTGCGCTTTCGATGTCCTGCTGGGCCACCTGTGCCAGAATCGAGTTTTGAATCTGGTTACTGTTATTCGATCCCCAGGCATACGTGTGAAACCCGGAAAAACTCTGGCTATGGTTGTAGTTCACCGAGACCTGTTGTCCCACGGCAAATACGGACGCGAAGCATACCAGCATCGCGCACAACATTAGTTTCGTTTTCATGATCGTTCCCTTTCAAATTTGAGCGCGCCGCCAGCTTTGTGACTGACAGTTCCGCCGAACCTCCGGGCGCCACCCGGAATTGCTTCCGTTGACCGGCACAGTATTTGGGCCAGGGGGAAGAACTAGACTTCCTCAGTGAGCCTAGTCTCCGTTAGGTCGTTCGGGAACTAATAGAACTTACAGGCCCCACGAGAAAGAATGACCAACGTTCAGCAGGCTTTGCTGCGTTGGTTTACCCTGCCGGCAACGATGATCTCTCGCTTTCCTCGAACGGCTGTGTATCGCCACGCAAGAAGCGAAACTTGTCCCACAGCCCGCGACGCCATCTTCCCGCCATCTTTCAAACCGTGTCAACCCCCGGAACCACCTAAACACCTGAAACCAATACCAATACACTTGGCGTAGCAGTTACCCTCAACGTTTTAAAATCGAAGTAGAGGAGAAAAAGTCTCAGGGAGTAGCCAGGAACAATCCTGAAGCAGGGCAAACAGCACTTCACTTCGCTGCCTTTCGCTGTTCTTAGCTGTTCCC
The DNA here is from genome assembly GCA_963797415.1 of uncultured Acidobacteriaceae bacterium. Taxonomy (GTDB): domain Bacteria; phylum Acidobacteriota; class Terriglobia; order Terriglobales; family Acidobacteriaceae; genus Edaphobacter. Next base: position 15,047 of record CAWCPB010000001.1, on the reverse strand, counting down.
TACTGACTCTAACTGCCTCTAACTCGCTCTGGCTCAATATTTTGGACGCAAACCATTTGGAATCAATATTTTAGAAGAAAGGACTGCCCGTAACTCAAGCTTGCTCAATATGTTAGCTCCAAAATACCCTCTACATAGGGGTGGGGGGGAACCCCAGAATCTCTCTGGGAGACAGGTCCGTAACACGGGTAGAAGCAACCATTTTATTTCACCGACGCTACTGCCGTTCCGACCCAAGGCTAATTGCTCCGGAATCCGTTACAAATTGCTACCCAGTCCGATCCCTGACGCACTTGCATACATCGTGACAAACGAATGACAAATCGCTAACAAGTCGCCACGGCGATTCCTTCATACTCGGTCTCAAATGCAACCGAATAGTTTGAATAGAGACCTACGACGTGACGCTAAGAACACCGTTTCCAAGCAAATAAACTTTGCTATGCTCGCAGTGTTCTTTCTGTTGCTAGTGCGCACAACCTTCGGCCAGACGCCTGGCACCGGCGCTATCTCCGGGGTCGTGTACGACCCATCAAATCGTGTGGTATCGAACGCCGAGGTGCTCGCGGTCAACGAAGCGACCCATGCTTCGCGATCGGTGCTGACGACGTCGGAAGGAGTGTTTCGCGTACCCCTGCTGTTGCCGGGATCCTACACGGTCACAGTAAAAGCGGCGGGGTTCGCCGAGAACACGTCGCGTTCGATCAATGTGACGGGAAGCGAGACAAGTTCGCTGAACGTGACACTCGCCGTCGCCGGAGCGAGCGCAAGCATACAGGTGAAGTCGGATGCGGAGGTCGCTCAGTTAGAAAGTTCGACGCTGGGCGGCGTAGTGGACGAAACGGCAATTCTGGCTCTCCCGCTGGCGAGCCGAAACTACACGCAGATCCTGGGCCTCGCGCCCGGAGTAGTAGTAGACCTGCCGAACGCAGCGCAATTGGGACGCGGAACACAGAACGTGGCCTCCAATGGCGCGACGCCAACCGCGAACAATATTCAGTTCAACGGTATTGACGCAAACAACCTGATACAGAACTCGGCCAACAACTCCGAAAGCTCTCAGGTAGGCACCGCCATTCCGGCGCCGGACTCGATCCAGGAGTTCCGCGTGCAGACCGCGAACTTCGATGCAGCCTACGGACGCGGCACTGGAGCAAACGTCGACCTGGTGAGCAAGAACGGGACGAACAGGTTCCACGGAAGCGCATGGGAGTTTGTCCGCAACAACATCTTCAACGCAAATGACTTCTTTCTGAAGGGCGCGGGGCAGCCGCGACCTGATCTTAAGCAAAACCAGTTCGGTGCATCCGTAGGCGGCCCGATTCTGAAAGACAGGACGTTCTTCTTCGTCGCCTATCAGGGACTGGTCGAAGTGAATGGCCTGGGTGGAAAGTCGCAGGCAACGTTGCCACTGCTAACGTCTGACCGGTCCGCGAAGACTCTGGGAGCACAGTTCTGCCCGGCGGGAAACCTCAACTCCGCAGGCCAACCGGCGACAGGGTATTTGACGCAAGCCGGCGGAACGCAGGTGGCGTGCGATGGATCGAACATCAACCCGGTAGCTCTGGCGGTCCTGAACGCGAAGCTGCCGAATGGACAGTTTGCGGTGCCGAGCCCGCAAGTGGTGATACCGAACAGCGGCTCCGACCCCACGAACCAGTTCCCGCAGGGACAGTCGACGTATGCGCTCCCGGCACACTACCGTGAGGATCAGTTCTCGGTCAACATCGACCAGACGCTGAGTCCGAAGAACACGCTCGCAGGACGGTTCTTCTATTCGCGAGCGCCGTCGACGCTGCCGTTCTCACCGAACGGCGCCGCGAATGTTCCGGGGTGGGGAACAAATGAGCTGGACCGCAACACAATGTTTGTCCTGACGGACACGCATGCATTTAGCTCGACCGTGGTCAACGTTGCGCGGTTTGGCTACATGCGGTTTGATGGCGTTTCGACAGTACAAAACCCGCTTACGGCCCAGCAACTCGGTATAGGCACGCCAACAGGCGCAGCGGGCCCAACATCGAACGCTCCGTCGATAAACGTAGGGGGATTCACGATCGGCGATGCGGGCAACCCAGCGCAGTGGGGAGTCACGAACTCTTTCATCTGGCAGGACACAGTCGCAATGAGCAAGGGACGGCACAACGCTCGCTTCGGAGTTGAGTTCAAGCGGCACCAGGTAGATGTAGACAATCCAACGGAAGTCGATGGATTGCTGCAGATTTCAACCTTCGAAGACTTTCTGGTGGGGCAGAGTGCATCGCAGAACGGCAGCCCAACAGGAACAAGCAATGTAGGGACGAGTCAATCAGGAGGAGGCATCTTCCGCAGGAACGAGCGATACACGGACTTTGCCACCTTCGCGCAGGACGACATTAAACTGACGAGGCGGCTGACGCTAAATGCTGGCGTCAGGTACGAAATCTTCGGCGCTCCTACGGAGACCAATGGGCGTCTGGCGAACTTCAATGCACTGATTGCGGAGGGCCAGGTTCCAGCGACGGGATCACTCAGCGGCTTCACAGTGCCGTCCAACTTTCAGGCCGCAGTGCCCCCCGGGGTGATAATGAATTCCTATGCCGGATTGTGGAGAACACCGCATGGAGACGTGTCGCCGCGGCTTGGATTTGTATGGCAGATGATGGAAAAGCCCGTATTGGTGCTGCGAGGTGGATATGGCTGGTACTTTGATCGGCACTCGGCCAACCTTGCGGAAACAGGATTGTCACAACCACCCTATGCGACATTGAATATTGTGCAGGGAGCCGCTAATGGACCGGCAACCTTGCAGAGCCCATTTGTTCCTCTGGTGTTGCCGGCATCAAGTTATCCGATCTTCGTACCGCGCAGCGCATCCTCGCCGCTTCCCTTCACCCAGGGAGTCGATCCGAATGTTAAGGACGGCAAAACCGAGGAGTACAACCTGAACGTGCAGTACGCCCCAGCCAATGATTATCTGCTTGAGGTAGGATACGTCGGAACTCGTTCGCTACACCGGCCAGGGCAGATCGAATTCAATCAATCGCTACTGGCCAGTCCGCAGAATCCAGTGAATGGGGAGACGACAAACTCGATCAACAATGTAGCCGCCCGGCAGTTCTACCAGGGGGTGCCTCAAGGATCGTTGTTCACAAAATCGATCTTCATCGCGAATTACAACTCACTACAAATCAGCTTCACGAAACGGATGCAGCGTGGGTTCCAATTTCAAGGAAGTTATGTGTGGTCAAAGAACCTCGATGAGGTCAATGGTGAAGGCGGAAACGACACCTTCGAGCTTCAGTTACCGAGCAACGACCAATTCAATCTGCGGCAGTCTTCCTACGGCCTGGCCGGTGACGACCGGGACCAGCGAGCGGTGCTGGCCTTCACATGGTCGGCGCCGAAGTTTACCTCGGTCCCATCGCTGCCGCGTCATGTGCTTACCGATTGGCAGTTTTCGGGCATTGGCATCATTCAGTCGGGTGCTGCAATGAGCGTATTCGACAGCAACGCCGGTTCGGTCTATGGAAACTTCAATAACCGAGCGCAGAGCATAAAGGGCGTGAATCCTTCAACGACGGGATCGCTGTTCTCGCGCGTGACAGGAAGCGGACGCTACCTCAACGCCAGCGCATTTACGCGTGCTTCCGAAGCGCCGAATGGAACGAGTCTTGCAGACCAGGACTTCGGCCAAAGTAGTGTCGGCATCGTACGTGGGCCAGGTCAACACAACCTCGACCTCGCGATCGAACGGCTCTTCCCTGTGACGGAGAACAGCAGTTTCCGATTCCGGACGGAGTTCTTCAACCTGACGAATACTCCGCAGTTCGCCAACCCGAATAACAACCTTGGCTATGGAGATCCAACGCTTCCAAATCCTACGGCGAGCTCTTCGTTCGGACAGATCACGTCGACATCCACCAACCCGCGCATTATCCAATTCGCGATTAAGTACCAGTTCTAAGTGGAATGGCGGCACGGAATGTGTTCCCCGCCGCCGCCATCCATTTCGACAGTTCGATTGGCGGAGTAGACCGATGATGACAATTCAAGAGATTGAGGCTGCGTGTGGTGCGTCCCAGCAGCTGGACTTTTCAAGACATAGCATGGAGGTCTATGACCTTCCATTGAAAAAAACCTTCTATCCCCTCGGCTTTCCTGTGGAGGTAAGAACGAACTCCTCCGAAGTGTTGGAACTAGAGCAGGAGGCTTGGGGAGCATTCGATCAACACCACGATACGCCGCCAATTATCTCAGAGGTGCACGTGGTCGAGGATGGTTCAACGGAGTGCCCGCCAAAACCGACACATCGCATCATGCTCCCTTTTATCGTCGCCGTTGCAGACAGCAATAACTACACCGTCGTGGATTTTGAGAGAAATAGGGCCTACACTTCCATTTCGCGTACGACATTGCGCTACCCGCTTTATGCAAAACATGTTTTTCTAGGTAATCCAGGGTGTTGTATTGCGACGCGATACTCAACGCCGATTCATGGAGGATGCGTCTCTCTCGACGGTCGCGGAGTATTATTATGCGGCGATTCAGGTGCGGGCAAATCTACGCTTTCGTATGCCTGCGCGCGGGCAGGATGGACTTTCACCTCAGACGACGGAAGCTACTTGACCAATTACCAGAATGCCTTTCAAGTTACAGGCGAGTATTACAAAGTACGCTTTCGCCCCACAGCAGCGGATCTATTCCCCGAAATTCAGGGTCTTGAGCTTACACCACGATTTGAGGGTAAACCCTCTATCGAGTTACCCACCATCAATGCAACGCCGCACATCAAATGCGCGCAGACGGCACAAGTTAACTTCATCATATTTATAAATCGACACTGCGGAGGTCCGCCGGCTCTGCTTCCCTACTGCAAAAACGTGGCGCGGAATGCCATGCGGCAGACACTCTATGGATTGCCCGAGACGCTGGCGGTACAGTATGCGATGATCGAGCGGCTACTCGAGCTTGATGTGTTAGAGCTTCGCTATACCGATCTCGATTGGGCAATCGAGCGATTGGAGAAGCTGGTGAGGGAGGGGCGATAGTGGAACTGCTCCTCACGCAGTCCGAGCCAAGCCCAGGGAAACAAATCTCCTTCTGGCAAAATCCCTCTGCGTGGCTGCAGGAGAAAAACTTGGGCAAAGGTTATTGGATATTTTTCATGGCGGCATTCTTCTTCGATGCTGGATTTGCAATCTATTTCTTTTTGTTCAATCTGTATTTGCTCGATCTCCATTTCAACGAACGGGCGATGGGATTGATCGGCGGCTCAATGACGCTAGGCTCTCTCGTCGGAACCTTACCCGCAGGCGTGTTGGCTCGGAAAATCGGTCTGCGACCTCTGCTGATCTTCTGCTTTGTTGCTGCTTCGTTACTGCAGGCCCTGCGTGTGATATGGATGTGGCTACCCGCGCAGCTTGTCTTGGCATTTCTCGCAGGGCTCGCGACCTGCAGCTGGGGAGTCTGCTTTCTTCCAGGTGTGGCACGGCTTACAACAGAGAAGAGTCGCACAGCAGGGTTTAGCTTGATCTTTTCCGCGAGTATCGTTACCAGCGCCCTCGGAGGCGTCGTGTGCGGATATCTGCCGCAGTGGTTAAAGACGTCAGGAATTGTTATGCAGCCCGCTGGAGTAAAGCGGCTAATTTTGCTCGTAGCATGCGGCATCGCTTTGCTCGGTCTGATTCCTGTGCTGCGTCTGCGCATGCCGCAGCAGCAAGAAGAAGAGATGCCTGTACCTATTCCGATATCGCGTGAAGGCTGGCTCCGCAGGTTGAAGCTCAATCCATTTCTCTTACGTTTCTTACCATCGATGGCGCTTTGGGCGGCGGTTTCAGCCTCCTTCAATCCATTCGCAAATGTCTATTTATCCCGCAGTCTGCACATTCCCCTGACGCGGATTGGCCTGATATTTTCCACGACTCAGGTAGTGCAGTTTTGTCTGGGGATTGTGACGCCAATAGTCTTTCGTGCGCTCGGACTCGTGAACGGTATTGTCGCGACACAGATTGCAACGGCAGCCGCTTTGGCCTGCATGGCCGGCGCCACGGATGGAAGACTGGCCGTAGCGCTCTATCTATGTTTCTCCGCTGCACAGTGGATGAGTGCTCCCGGGCTATACAACTTGCTCATGAATGAAACACCCGACAACGAACGCAGTACAGCCGCGGCGATGACAATGTTCTGCAACGCCCTCGCGGGATCGGCCGCCACAGCCGGGGCAGGAATTCTATTCACACGATTCGGGTATCCGCCGGTGTTGGTTGGAATTGCGCTCCTTGCGCTAACAGTAGCGATCCTATTCCGCCTTACGAATGCACCCAGGCCGCTTCCGCTCCCGGCGCAGTCGTAGGCGCACATCGCACAGATTTCGAGTGGTAACAGGAGACAACCCTAATGAAGCAGACCTTTGCGATACTGCTGCTCATGTTCGTCGTGACCGTTGCACAGGCCGGACCGCTGCAGCCAGGAAGGGTGACGCTTCTATGTCATCGCACCGCAAATGAGGATGTGCCGGAGAACACATTGGAGTCGCTCGAGCAGGCGGCGCTGCTGGGATGCAATGTTGTGGAGATGGATCTGCGGCGAACATTGGATGGAAAGATCGTGATGAACCACGATGGTGTTCTGGAGCGGCTGACGGATGGTGTAGGCGAGGCCGATAAGAGTTACTACGACGATCTACGGCTGCGCGATGTAGGCGGGTGGATGGGCGAGCGCTTCACCGGAATGCATATAGCGCTCTTTGAGGACATGCTGCGAATCGCAAGAGAGCGCGACATCCGCCTGTACCTCGATATAAAAACAAAGGGTATTGGGGTTCAGGTACTGGAGCTGCTGCAACGCGAAGGGATGCTCGAACGCGTTCAATTCGGTGGCGAGTGGGAAGACGTGAAGCGGCTTTATCCAGGCGCGAATGCGGGCGACGACATGATCGTATGGGTTCAACCAGGGATAACACCTGACAAGATAAAGGCATATCACCAACAGGGCAAAGCGGTGGTGGTGAACTTCTCTGCCAACGAACATGAGATGGATTTGGGTGCCATGAAAGCTGCCGTAGCCGCAGGTGCGGATGGTATCAATACGGACTTTCCGCGACTTGGCGCAGATGCAGTTGGCCGCCCCGTAGAGCGCAAGCTGAACGCGCTAGCGATTCAGGCGAATACAGGCGACAGCCATGCGCGGTCACAGGCGATTCTGGAGCTGTCGCAATACCGTGGATTCCCTCTCGAAGCAGAATTCGCACACTGGCTGCTGGACGCCGATGACCGCGTCTCGCGGGCGGCAGCAGTAGCGTTGGTGACTGCGCGGCCGCAGACTCAAGCCGCAGTCTTCGGAGAGGCCCTTCGATCAGATCGTGCCAATGCACGCGCAAATGCAGCCTGGGCACTCGGGGCCTTGGGTGCTCCCTCCAGTGCGTTGCTGCCGTTGCTGCAGGACAACGATCCGCGGGTCCTGCAGGAGACGCTGATTGCACTGGGGCACATGCCAGGCGACGTTAGTGCACAGACGTTGCTGCCATTGTTCAGCAATCCAACCCCGGCAGTGCGCGCAGCGGCAGCATTCGCGTTGGCGAAGCACCAGCCTGACGTGGCTGTAAAGGCTGTGCCGGCACAGCTCCGGCTGGAGATGACAGCCGTCGGAAAGCTATGGGACGACTACGTGCGCCGCGGAAAACCGCAACTGACGCAGGCGGAAGGCGAGAAGATTACCGAATACTACCGCTGCCAGGTGAAGATGGTGCAGGCCATCTCCATGTTGAAAGGTCCGGGTGCCCTGCAGGCGCTGGAGGAACAGGCGTTCCGTCCAGGTGAGGACTTTTCGTGGTCAAACAGCACCATGGCCGCCTTCCAGTTGTGGGATCGGATTGGAGCAGATCCACTGCCCGCCGTACAGGCGCTCGGAGCAAAAGACATCCAGGTGGCGGACCGCGCGGAGTGGACGCTGGTCCAGGGAGGACCAGTTGTTCTACCCGACGTCCGGAAGGCGCTATCAAGCGAGGATGTCTCGGTCCGCGAACGAGCAATCCGGATAGTGGCATGGCAGGGAGATATCAAGTCGCTGGAGACCCTGAGAGCGATTCAGCTGAAGGACGCAGCGAATGCGATCCTGGCTGCGTGGGCGATCGACAAGATCGAGAGCCTTCATCCGAACCTCTGAGACAAGGAAATTCACTTCGTTTGTCATCCAGCAAAAATCCGTTTATCTTCGCCTTCCGTCCATCGACTCGGACTCACACCTTAGGATCACAACCGGAAGGCCCCACCTTCAGCCGGGCCAAAAACAGCCACGCCGAGGCGCTCCCGCTCTACCGAAAGCCGCCGTCGCTCTTGCTTGTTGTTGCCCTGCAGAGAATCATCCCAAAGCTGTCAAGCCCCAAAACAACCTAACTTATTGAAAACACGCACAATGGTGCTGGCGTACTAGTTCCCTCCATTCAGCTAAACTAGAAGTACAGATAGAAAAAAGAGCCCGGCTACCAGCCGGGCTTTTCCTTTAGAACAGCATTTGTTCAAACATTACAATCGAAACCACCCGTAACTCACGCTGGCTCAATATTTTGGACGCAAACCATCTGGAATCAATATTTTACAAGAACATATGGTCGCTAACCCAATCCGAATCAATATCTTAGCTCCAAAATACCCTCTACAGAGGGGTGGGGGTACATAGGTGTTAGGGATTGAAAAAGCGGAACAGCTCTTGTTCATCGTGCTGGCTAAGCGAGGCGCGGACACGCATGTGCCGCAATATAGTGCCGGAGATACGTGGTGAAAAGCCGTTCGGAGTATTGTGACAACGAGTGCAGTTCTGCTGAAAGATGCGTTCGCCTTCGGTTACAGGCCGTTGCGCGGTCTTGGTCGTCACAGCGGGCTTCGCCGCCTCCGCTGCCTGCGGATGAGCCGGTTGAGTGGCCTGCGGCAACCCGGAGACTGAGACGAGGAAGAGGAAACTGAATACGAGATACTTCGGGTTCATGGTCATTTCCCTTTCCAGGCTGGGAACAGAAAGCGGTAGACAATTCCTGTCTCCCAGATGTTGTGATCACCCCCGGAGGAGAACTGTCGCGCGTAACTGGTAAGAAGTCTGATGTTGTGCGGAAAGTTGTAGTCGAGACCGAAGTCAGCGCGCTGCGTGTTTACAAGCGGCAGACCGTCACTGACAATCGTGTCGCGGCGGAAGGTCTGCTGCATACGGAAGAGGGGTTCGAGCCGGCCGATGATGCTGTCATAGCCGCCGAACGCCTGAAGACGATAATCAGCTTCAATCCAGTAGCCCTGCGCGTGGTGGCCGCGGGCATACTCCGAACGGAGACGGAGTCCTGTGTCCTTTGGCTCCCACCAGACATGCGCGCCGTAGAAGTTCTCATGTGTATCCTGCAGCAAACGGGCATAGGAAAACCCGATCTCGAGGCGCTGTTCGGGCAGGTAGAGACTGGATCGAACTCCGGAGGATCTCTTGGCTTTGAACTGTTCAACGTTTGAATTACTGGAAAAGTAAGCAGCGTAGTCGATGGAGTACTTAGGACGCGAGATGGCTGAACCGCGCAACTGGCCTCCCAGCCCAGTACCGGTCGACATAAGGCCGAGGACTTGGATGAGCGGGCCGTCTTGGAAGTTGCCGATCCAGATAGGCGAAAGACGCTCGTTGTAAGTCCCAAATGGAAGCAGAAAATAGCCACCGACGACGGTCATATGCGGCAAAGCAAGGTAATCTCCCTGAAGATAGGTGAGACCGATAAAGTGAGTGTGATTGTAGCCGGATTGGCCTCCAGTTTTGGGCGCGAAAGTCTCGAGCAACGCCGCGCGCGACTCAACAAGAAAGTGCTGCCCGATGGGAGCGGCCAATAGCGGCTCGATGATAGGGGTATAGGTTGTTCTTCCAGAGTTGGTGTTGGTCAAAAAGCCCACGCCGCCAGATAAAAGCGGGGTGTCCTGTGCCTCCCCATATCGGGCAGTCACAAGCACGGTCAGCACCAGAGCGATCAGCCTCACTGACCGTGCTACTCCGGAGAGATGATGGTTCAGAATTAAACGCGACATAGCATCAAGCTAATTGCTCTCGTCGGTCAATGTGTCGCCAGATCGTCTTCTCTTTGTCAATTGATTGTCGCTTCGTAGAACGGCCATAAAGCCTTGTGCCTACGACAAAGCCGTGACAATCGGCTTACAGCGATATGACAACTCCACACTCCCAGCAAACTAAAGTTAGAAACAGAATGGAAGCTCTCTCGCTTACGCAAACACTCCCGGCCAACGCTGCAACAAAATCTCTTAGCCGGACACTGCAACTCCGTCAAGCTATATTGTTGTCCTTCTGCGAGCCGGTGCCCGCAGAGTTCGATCGGCTGCGAACTGTTTCAAGCAGAGAGTGGCAACGTCTGCTTTACTGGCTGGATACTAGCGGGCTGGCGCTATATTTCCTGGACCGTCTGACTCAGCTCGAATTGTGCGAGATACTTCCGCCAGCAGTGCTCTCTCGCCTGCAGGAGAACCTGGCGGACAACAGGGCGCGCACACAGTCAATGATCAATGAGTCGTCTGCAATCCAACACAGCTTTCAACAAGCAGGGTTTTCATACGCGTTGCTAAAAGGCTTTTCCCTATGGCCTGTCTCGGTCCCGAAGCTTGAGTTGCGATCGCAACTAGACCTGGACTTCCTAATAGCAGAGACGAATGCGGCCGAAGCTAAGCAAATACTCGAAGCAAGAGGATATTATCTCCATGCAACCAGCGGCACAAGCTGGGAATTCAAGATAAGTCAAAATAAGGCACCCACGCTAAAAGACCTCTATAAGCCAACGCAGCAACGCACCGTGGAACTACACATTGAATCAGGCAGTGCAGGGTTTCGGACGCTGCTGCCCTGCAGCGAACAACTCTCCTTTCACGGAGTCTGCATGCCAGTCCTTTCCTGCGTCGAGCAGTTTCTGGGTCAAGGTCTGCATTTATACAAGCACGTCTGTAGCGAATCCTTCCGCGTAGCGCACTTAATCGAGTTTCGGCGTCATGTCATCGCACGCTACGACAACGACGCATTTTGGCAGGAGCTGCGAGAGTTTTCAAACAATGACACAAAAGTTCTTGTCGGATTAGGGCTAGTGACATTATTAATCACGCACGTGACAGGGGACTTCGCACCTGAAGCGCTTACTTCTTGGACAGTGGGTCGTTTGCCTGTAACAGCTTGGCTTTGGGTGGAACTGTATGGACATCGCACGGTATTCGCAGGCTTTCCTGGTAGCAAACTATATCTGCTGCTCCAGCGGGAATTGCAACAGGCCGGTCTGCCCGCAAAGCGGTCACTTCGCCAAGCCCTGCTACCCATCCGATTGCCTCCAGCCATCGCGCACGGAGTACCAGGCGAAACATTGCCACAGCGCCTCCGTCGTTATCGCAGACAAGTTCACTTCGTACTATTTCGTCTGCGCTTCCATGTCGTGGAGGGCTTTCGATACTTGGGCGAGTCAGTCCGCTGGAGGCTGCGCACAAGTGAGCTCAAACGTTTCCACAGGGAAAACTTCTAAGAGCAACTATCACAAAACACAATTGCTTTGAGCGGTGTTAAGAGGCCCCAGTCTCTTCGTTCTGTCAATAGCCCGCCCTGGCTCAGGCCTGACGCGGGCAAATACATGCTCAAATGTCATGACAAGAATGCATAGAAGCATGTACCGACAATGCGCAATGAGAAGATTTCGCCGCAATAAAAAGATTAATTAAAACTGATATCAACGCGTGACAAAGACAGGACCTCGATAGTCTAGAAACAAATATTTATAAAAAATTAGGATTAGCCCGAATGCCATGCTTTCAACAGCGCGACAGGCGAAAACAGTGGCAATATTAAGTGGTCCAACAACTACATCGGGTGGAAGCTCTCACTGATTGAGGGAGTACGACTCCGTACATACCGACGCAGGCGCGCTGGTGACCTGGGTTGGTTCCTGAAGCAAGTAAGATTTGAGGCCGATCAGCTGCAAAACGCTATAGAAGAAAAATGCAGGGTTATTTCGTAGATAGCGCTTCCATAGGTGTCCTGGATCCTGAATCAAACGGTGCAGCCATTGCAGACCAGCCCTTTTGACCCAATCGGCACAGTCCGTAATACGGCCGGTATGAAAGTCAAATGCCGCACCTACTCCGAACATTAGCGTGCTATTTAGCATCGGAAGATAGTGGGCCATGAATCGCTCCTGTTTTGGCGTACTGATTCCGACCCAAATTATGTCCGGCTTTAGCTGGTCAATCATGGCCACAAATTCCTTCTCTTGCTTTTGCGACATGGGTCCAAACGGCGGAGTGTAGACACCTACTATTTGAACCTCTGGACAGCGGGCGATTAATTCGTCATGCAATTCCTGAGCTATACCATCTTTGCCGCCACAGAGAAAGTGAGAATAACCGTAAAATTCCTTTCGTCTGATTACTTCAAGCATAAAATCTGGACCAGCCACGCGTTCCATATACTTGTGACCTTGGTGGCGTCCGACCCATACAGTGGGCATGCCATCGGGGGCGACGAGCACCGCGTCTGCGTAGATGCTTGCCAAGTTGGAGTCACGCTGAGCTTCCATAATTCCATGTACATTTGCAAAGCACACATAACCTTTTTTTCGTGAGTACAAAGCATTTTCGACACACGCTAGAGCCTGTTCCATATTGAGGCATCGATACCTACACCAAGTACATTTGCTCGTTGAGGATTACGTGAAGTACTCAATACGATTCTCACTTTCTAACAAATAATGCATTCCGGTTACTGCAATTCCTCATTGAGGAGTTGTGCTTGTGCAGACCGAGATAAAGCTGCAGATAAGATTTGGCGATAAGCTCTGCCGAGAAACGGTTAGCGGCTGGCGGGCGAGCCTTTCGATTCTTTCTAGCAAAACGGATGGCCCGGACAAAAGCCTCCTCGGCAAATGGCTGCAACTGCACATAATGACAGTGATTTCCACCAACTTCGCGAAAAGCTGAGATATCGGAGCAGACTACGCGACAGTCATTCAGAATTGCTTCCGCAACTGGCAGCCCGAAGCCCTCAACGATGGAAGGGGCGAGAAACAATTCGCAATGCCTATAACACCACTGCAACTCGGCATCGGAGATTCCCTGAAGAAGTAGACGTTTCTGGTCAGTCCAGCTACATGAATAAATCGCTTGATACTCTCGGTCTCTGGCCCCTGAATACCTACTATTACAAGCTTTGTCATCTGATCTATCTCCCCTTCGATGAAGCAGTCGATAAAACACCCGCAATGCAAGTAATATGTTTTTATTACGCCGATGTTGCGCGACACAGAGAATAAATGGTTCTTTGTCCCAATCCGGCAAGGACTTATTGCGGACATCGGGGGACCAGGTTCGACGCAGTTATGGATAGTAACTGCCTTTTCTAGTGCAGTCTTTGGTGAGTACATGTCCAGTTGCCGCAATGTGCTGTCCGAAACGCAAGCAATCGCATCGGCCGCATTCAGACATTGTTGCAAAATAAGCCGATTGAATAACACCTTCGGGTAGCCAAAGTTCGCAGGTATGTCGTAGGGATAGAGATCATGAAGCGTGACAACGACTGGACACGAATATGCACGCCGCAGGAGCGGAACCGGATAAGCAAGATGAACGACATCGGCCCCTAGCTTCGCCGCAAGCCGCGGGAAGTTTGGAGTAATACCATAGATTTCTGCTTATATTACTTGTACCGATATCCACCCTATGAATATGTAGTCGGGCATCGTTCTGCGGTAGTGCAACGCTGAAGGGCTGGTATTGCCATTTGGCTAAAACAAGATGAACAGAGGATATTTCATGACGCGTGAGCAGACTTCGCGCCATATTCGCAGCATGACGAGAAACGCCTGACAGTTCTGTAGAAGAAGCAACAAGCGCTATAACAATGTTCAAGGGCGGCCAGCCTTTCTCGATGGATTGAGGTAGGGCACAAACGCCATCGTCAAACTTATGAGCGCAATCGACCATAACGGAAAAGAAAGGTCGAACCGTTCTGTATCCCCCAAGCCGCGCACAAGTATGAAAAGCAGCAACCCAAGAAAAAGCGTTTTCAACGGGGGGGAAGATAGATGTCGGATTTGTCGATAAAAGCTGCCGTACAGCGTAATCCAGAGAACAATTCCTAGTACGCCGTAGGCATAGAACTGTTGAAGAACTTCGTTGTGAGCATGCCAGGCCACAAAGGTTCCGAAGGGTGGAATGACATTATGGAAAGAGTTAAATCCATGTCCAATCCAGGGCTGCTCAAGACATCGCTCCAGCACGAAAGCCCAGATGCCCAACCGGCCGGTGAGCGTTTCAGCCTGATTACCCGCATTGATATATATCTCGTAATAGGCTGAGAGAAGGCTCCAGAACGCAAGAACAACAACCATTGAGATACCGGCGAGGACCATCTTGCGCTTGCGGCTAATGGATGTGTCACGTAAAAGGATAAGCGTCTGACCTACTACAAATGCTGCAATCGTAGTCTTGCTGAGGCTACGCAACAATGTGATCGCCAAAAATGCTGCGGGGACCTTCCAATACATTCCGGATCTGTTCAGATATTGTGCAAGGAAAACTCCGAAAGCGCATGTAAAGCCGATGGCGTTTGGACTGAAGAATTCATCGTCACCCGGCCGAAGATCCTGCATTGTGGGCGAAAGCCACGCAATCAGCGCAATGAAGCACGCGCCACAGATGTAGCCCCTCATAAGTGCAGAAGACATGGTGTTCACAGAACCCGTGCGAAGCAACAGAACAACCATTGCGACATCGGCTGCCACCCCGCACCAATATGCGAAAGCGACAGATAGGGAGACACTAGCACTCCACATTAACCTGCAGCAGCAGAGCCCGAGGAAGACAGTGACCCAACGAAAACAGGGAATGCGCAACATGGCAGAGAACACGATGGAGCAGGACCAAAGGAGTGAAAGGCAACTACTACAAAAAGCACAATATTTAGCATGACGCTTGCCGCAGCACCGGTCTGTGGGACGGACTGAAAGAACAAATACGTGATGCATAGGCGGGACGCAAAGTAGAAGCCGATCAGGCAGGGCAGCATAT